>JALBVF010000002.1 GCA_025050535.1 Candidatus Protistibacter heckmannii | reverse complement strand
GCCGACTCTATATCACTCAATAAGCTCAATGTTTAAGTGCTAGATCAATAAAAAAGCCGCGCGCCGATTCCTTACAGCGCCCGCGCGCGGCCCTGTCCCGAGCAAGGCTGGCGGCGCCGTTCAGCCCGATTTCTTCTTCGCCTTGGCGATGGCTTCATGCAGGTCGCGGTACTGCTCGCACTGCTTGCCGCAGATCTGCTCCAGCGCCTTGAGGTGTTCCTCAGCGCGGTCGAGCTTGCCGGTCTCGGCATAGGCTTCACCCATGTATTCGTGCGCGCCCAGGTGCTTGGGATCGATCTACAGCGCAAGGCCGTAGTGCAGGAAGGCGGTGTCGTAGCGCTTGAGCTTTCGGTTGGTGTAGGCGAGCATTTTCTGCTCGACGGCGGCGGTGAACTGCTTGAGCGCCTCGTTCCATTCCTTCTTGTCGACCGCCTTGCGGCCCAGGGCCATGGGGGAGTTCTACGCGTCGGCGGCCGGCGCGGGCGTCTTGAACATGCTGCTCACGTCGGCGGCATGCGGGCTGCCGGTCAGGATGATGGTGTAGATGTCGGCAATGCCGGCCCAGGCGTAAAAATGTCTCTTCATGTTCATCCTCTGTGATAATGGGCGCCGTTCATCATGACCGCCTCTACTCCCATGACTTCCGCTTTAACTTCTGCCGCAGCCATTCCTTATCTCGTCGCCGTCGCCCTGCCTTCCGAATGGCAGGCGCCCGAGGGCGTTCCCATCGTCTACACCGGCATCGGCAAGCTCAATGCCGCGCTGACCCTGTCCGACGCCATCCTCAGGCTGCGCCCGGCGATGGTGCTGAATTATGGCACCGCCGGCGCGGTCCGTGCCGGTCTGCACGGCATGATGGAAGTTGCCTCGGTGCTCCAACGCGACATGGACGCCGAGCCGCTCGCGCCGCGCGGCGTGACGCCCATGCACGAAGGCCTGCACCGCTTCGATTCAGGACGCGAGGGCGTGGTCTGCGGCACGGGCGACAGCTTCGTGCGCGGCCCCGATCCCTGGTTTGAGCAGGCCGGGGTGCAGATCGTGGACATGGAGCTGTATGCGCTGGCGCGCACCTGCGCGCACCACGGGCTGCCCTGGCGTTCGCTGAAATACGTGAGCGATCTGGCCGATGAAAACGCCGGTCGCGACTGGGCGGCCAACATCGCGGCGGGCAGCGCCGCCTTCAGCGCCTGGATGAAGACGGCGTACTAGGCAAAGCTTGGCGGAGTCCGCCGGCGGCTCAGTACCAGTGGCGGTGCCAGCCGCCGTAGTAAGGCCGCACGACCACCGGCGCATAGACCACGGCCGGAGAGGCATAGACCGACGTGGTGTACACCGGGGAGGTGTAGGTCACCGTGGCCGGCGTGGCGGAATAGGCCGGATCTTGTTCAATCTGGCGTGCATAGCCGGTGCCGGCTTCGATCTGCACCGCGATGCGGCTGCCCGGGTTGTAGGACAGGCGGCTGGAGAACTGGCGGCCGGCATATTCATAGACCACGTTGTAGGCGGTGACGCGCTGCTCGTAGCTGGTGGCGGTCTGGCAGCGCTGCACAGGCGCCGCGGCCGGGGCCTTGCCCGCGCTTTCGATGCCGTCGCCGGCGATGGCGACGACGAGGGCGCCCGCTCCGCTGTTGGGGCGCTGCACGGGGACGAGTTCGTTGATCGGGGTGGCGGAAATCATGCGCGCGTATTCGGTGGTCTGCGCCTGCGCCAGGGGCGCGGCGGCGGCCAGTTCGGCGCCGAGGATCAGAAGGGTCTTGTTCATCTTGGTGCGCCCGTTCGAGGCATGTCTGTGTGCATGCTGGAACCTATTGACCCGGCAGGAAGAAGTTTTCATGCGGTGTATTTGACGCGGGGATCCTGGAAGTAGGACTTCACGCGTTCGGGATGGGTTTCGATGAACGCCATGTGGTTCTTTGCTGCGGCGTGTAATTTTGCCTTTGTTCTGACGGGGACTCGTGTGCTGATGACATGTTTCAGGTCGGCGTTGAGTCGCTCATCCAGATTGAGCTCCGGGCTGTAGCTGGGCAGGTAAAAGACTTCGATGTCGGCTTGGTGCTCGGCAAGCCATGCCTTGACCGGCTTGCAGTGATGCACGCTGAGGTTGTCGAGGATCAGGAACACTTTCTTGCCCGCGCGCTTGCCATCGGCCACCAGCGCCTCGAAGAGCTCGATGAGCTTCTCGTGGTTAAAGGCACCATCGATGATCATCCAGCTTGCCTTGCCCTGATTGGTCACTGTGGAAATCATCGACAGCTTCTGTCGCGTACCTCTAACCGCCATCGTGACCGGGGCTTGCCCTTTGGGAGCATAACTGCGGCCCCGAACATCCGTATTCACCAACGCGGTTTCGTCACCCCAGTGAGTCTCGCCACCTTCGGCCTTGGCACGCTTCTCGATGGCCGGATACTCCTGATCGATCCACTGCTTGACAGACTCCGGTCGCTGTTCGTAAGCGCGCTTGATCGGCTTTTGCGGCGTGAAACCCCATGACTCCGTATCCCTTCCGATGCAACCTCACGACCTGCTTTCGCCTCTCGTGCAGCTGCTCCAGTTTCTGGTATCGAGCGTCTTCTTTTTCCATGCCAATTCGCATGCCAGAAATGATAACAAGTTCAATCTTTATATTGCGGCGTCAATAGCGTGATTTGGGTCGCGGTTTCATGGTCCTTATGAAAATACTCCTGCAACATCTGCACCACGAATTCCATCGGGGTAAAGTCGTCGTTCAGAAGCACTACCTTGTACATGGCAGGCGGCTCGAGCGCTTGCTCTTACCGCTCCACCACGGTGCTTGTCTCGTGGTGAGGGGTTGTGGCGAGTCGCTTGGTCATGTGCCTATTCTAATCAGTTCATGAAACTCTGCAATTTTTCCCCTGACGGAAAAAGATGCCAGAACCACAGCCCCGTTTCCCCAAGCTTGGGTGCATTTCCACCCCTTTGGCTCACCGCGCACCTGGCTTGTGCGCCATTAATTTTTGGAATACATGGGGATTACCCCGGCATTTTGCAATTTTTCATTATTGGGCCGGATTTTCTGAGGAAATAAGGGGTTTTCCGCTTGACAGGTGTTAAGAATCACCAAACAATCCGAGTAGCATTTCTTATGGCAGTATTATAAGAAATGGCGAGAGAGTGCTCAGGCAGGATAGGTGGTTAGCTGGCAATTGCAAGCGCGGCATCTGAGTCCCTGTACGGGCGCGTTTGTGCTTTAAAGATTGTTGGGGGAAGTTTTATGGCTACTGGCACCGTCAAGTGGTTTAACGATGCTAAGGGTTTCGGTTTCATCAAGCCGGATGAAGGCGAAGATGAATTGTTTGCTCACTTCAGCGCGATTGAAATGAACGGTTTCAAGACACTGAAGGAAGGTCAACGCGTGTCTTTCGAGATCACGCAAGGCCCGAAGGGCAAGCAAGCGACGAATATTCGCGCAGCTGCTTAACCCGAGGACGCGGCCGTCAAACGCCGCATCTGGCATCAGTAAAAAAGCCCGGTTTTCCGGGCTTTTTTATTTTCCGCGTCCACCCTCTTCTTTCGCAGTGGTTTCTCCACCATCGACATCATTATAAGACCCATAAGTATCGGCCTGGAAAATCCCCACGACGCTCCCCCGCATATAGGTTTTCTTTTTCCTGATATCCACGCACCCGATTAACTGCGCATTAAGCACGGCATTTACTCGCGATTAAGTCGGCTATTCCCTATCTTTACCAAACCTTACCTTCCAGACTACCTCGAGCGCCATTTGCGGCGGCCGCGCCACGAATTTACGTCCGATTAATCGCCGTGCCACACATTTTCTGCTGCGGGGCGAAAAAAAACCGGCGCGCGGGGCGGCCGGGTTTTCGTGATCCGGGAAACCAGATCGGGTGCTTACATGTTGTCGATCATGACCTGACCGAAGCCAGAGCAGGACACCTGGGTCGCGCCTTCGAGCAGACGCGCGAAGTCGTAGGTGACCTTCTTGGATAGGATGGCCTTTTCCATCGACGAGATGATCAGGTCGGCGGCTTCAAACCAGCCCATGTGACGCAGCATCATTTCCGCAGAAAGAATTTCGGAACCGGGGTTCACGTAGTCCTTGCCGGCGTACTTCGGCGCGGTGCCGTGGGTGGCTTCGAACATGGCCACGGAGTCAGACAGGTTGGCGCCCGGCGCGATGCCGATGCCGCCCACCTGCGCGGCCAGCGCATCGGAGACGTAGTCGCCGTTCAGGTTCAGCGTGGCGATCACGCTGTACTCGGCCGGGCGCAGCAGGATCTGCTGCAGGAAGGCGTCGGCGATGACGTCCTTGACCACGATGTCCTTGCCGATCTTAGGGTTTTTGAACTTCATCCAGGGGCCACCGTCGATCAGCTCGGCGCCGAATTCCTTCTGGGCCAGGGCATAGCCCCAGTCGCGGAAGCCGCCTTCGGTGAACTTCATGATGTTGCCCTTGTGCACCAGGGTGACGGAGGGCTTGTCATTGTCGATGGCGTACTGGATAGCCTTGCGCACCAGGCGCGAGGTGCCTTCGATCGACACCGGCTTGATGCCGATGGCCGAGGTTTCCGGGAAGCGGATCTTCTTCACGCCCATTTCCTTGGTCAGGAAATTGATCACCTTCTTGGCGTTGTCCGTGCCGCTTTCCCATTCGATGCCGGCGTAGATGTCTTCCGAGTTCTCGCGGAAGATCACCATGTCGGTCTTTTCTGGCTCTTTCACCGGCGAGGGAACGCCCTTGAAGTAGCGCACCGGGCGCAGGCAGACGTAGAGGTCCAGCCCCTGGCGCAGAGCCACGTTCAGCGAACGGATGCCGCCGCCGACGGGAGTGGTCAGCGGGCCCTTGATCGAGACTACGTATTCCTTGACCGCCGCCAGCGTTTCCTCGGGCAGCCAGACGGCCTGACCATAGACTTTGGTGGACTTCTCGCCCGCATAGACTTCCATCCAGGAAATCTTCTTCTTGCCGCCGTAGACCTTGGCCACTGCCGCGTCGACCACCTTGATCATGACCGGCGTGATGTCGAACCCGGTGCCGTCGCCCTCGATGTAGGGGACGATCGGGTTGTTGGGAACGCTCAGCGAGAAATCCTTGTTGACCAGGATCTTTTCGCCGGCCGGTACTTTGATATGCTGGATCATCGCATCTCCAGTAGAGACGGTTGGTTTGTTCAGTTGAAATGCTTCTTGCAGATAGCACAAGGATTATAGGCAATTATCGGGACAAGATGGACTAAAGCCTCATATAAGACATAAGACGTCCGGATTATGCATCATCTTTGCCGGATATGCCATGTTTCCACCCCTTTGCGCTTTTTCGCCGCCCAGGGAAACCCCAGCCCCGAACCTGACAAAAACCTGTCAACCGATTGGCGACGGCCCGCGTTCTTGGCGGCAACTCTTTCGAAAAGGGTTACCGGATTCCCCGGTTGGCTGTTTTCCCAATTGATTTGATAAAGGATTGCAACATGAAACTGATCGCTGCCCTGATCGCCGGCCTGTTCGCCACCGCTGCCTTCGCCGCCGACGCTCCCGCCGCCGACAAGCCGGCCGCTGAAAAGAAGGTCGAAAAGAAGGCCGAGAAGAAGGCTGCTGAAGAGAAGAAGTAATTCAGCGTCCTCGATCAAAAGGCAGCCCACCGGGTCTGCCTTTTTTATTTATGATGCGGCCAACGCCACATCGGCCAATCACGCCATCGCCATGCTCAACCTGCTCACCGTCTCCGCACCGCGCTCCGGACAAGTCCGCGCATTGATCCGCCTCTGCCTGGCCGCCGTCCTGGCGCTCGGCCTGTCGGCCGCGGCCCGCGCGGAACTTCCGAAAATCACGCTCTCGGCCGGCATCCACCAGATCCGCGCCGAAGTCGCCGCCAACGACGCCACCCGTCAGCAAGGCCTGATGTACTGCAAGGGCCTGCCGCCCAACACCGGCATGCTCTTTGTCTTCCAGGAAAAGGAGGGGCACTGCTTCTGGATGAAGAACACGCTCATCCCGCTGTCCATCGCCTGGCTCGACGACGACGGCACCATCGTCAACATCGCCGACATGAAGCCCATGGACGAAAGCAGTCACTGTCCCAAGGCGCCCGTGCGCTACGCGCTGGAAATGCCCCAGGGCTGGTACAAGCAGAAAGGCATCCAGGCCGGCACGCAGCTCGGCGGCCTGCCGCGCTGAGGTTCCCCGCGCTGGCCCAGGCGCCGGCGTTCACGCATTCACGTTGTCGCGGGCCTGCGACTCGATCCAGGTCGCCAGCGTCTTCGCCTCCGCCGACAGCCGGCCCTCGCGGCGGATCAGCCAATAGGCGAAATCGCTCGTCGGCTGCTCGCGTCCGACCACCAGCGCCAGCCGCCCCTCCTTCACCATCGGCATCACCAGCTCCATGCGCCCCAGCGCCACGCCGTGGCTGGCCAGCGCCGCATGGATCACCTGATCATATTGATTGAGGTCAGCACGCCGCTCATGCCCGCGGCGGCCAGCCAGTCGCCCCAGCGCAGCCAGGGGTGGTTCGGATCGCCGAGCTCGAGGAAAATCTGCTTGGAGAAAAACGCGTGCAAGTCCTTGCCCGCCTTGAGCGATGGATGCGACACCGGCGCCACCGTCTCGCCGAAGAGCCGCAGCGCCTCCCCGGACACCGCGCTCGCGGGGCAATAGCGGATCGACAGATCGATGTCCTCGCGCTCCAGATTCAGCACCGTGTTGTTCGCCGCGACGCGCACGTCGACATTCGGATTCGCCGACTGGAAAGCGCCCAGCCTGGGCAGAAGCCATAGCGAAACCACGCCGATGCTCGCCGTGATCGTCACCTGACTGCGCTCCGGTCTCGAACGCAGCACAGCCGTCACGCCCCCAAGTTGTTCGAGCAAGCCGTCGGCCGCGCGGAACAGGCGCTTGCCCTCCTCGGTCAGCTCGATCGAACGGTGATGGCGCACAATCAGATGCACACCCAGATAATCCTCCAGCGTGCCGATCTGCCGGCTCACCGCCGACTGCGTCACGCACAGATCGGCCGTGGTGCGCGTGAAGCTGAGCCGCCGCGCCACGGCGACGAAGCCCTTCACCAGATCCAGCGGCGGCAATTGCGCGAGCGAATGGCCCATGCCCGTCTCCTGTTCCTCGTTGCCATTCCAAAACCGAATGCCAAGCATCAGAAAATATCGTTGGAAAGCCATCTGGGAAAAGCTTCAAATGGCAGCCAGAGTGTAAATCATGTGGAGGTCGTCATGCATACAGAACATCTGAAGCTGCGCCAGAAGCAGATCGCCGTCCGTCTGGACCACCGCGCCGCGGCGCTGATCCGCACGGCGCCGGGCGCCGAAGTGCGCTGCCTGCGCGGCGAGTTGTTGGCCACCCTGCCGGGCCGCGCCGAGGACTTGTTCCTAAACTCCGGCGACGTGCTGCGCTTTGCCTGCGGCGAGGAGCTCGTGGTAAACGCCCTGCGTGGAGAAGCCGAATTCCGCGTGGAGTATCACGACAGCCGCGACGCCGCGCCCCGGCGTTGGCGCGCGGCGCTCGCCCGCCTGTTCGGACGCGAGCGCTATCCGATCCGCGTGCGCCTGGCCGGCGCGATGGGGATCCGCACCGCCTGACCGCGGGAGCGACGGGAGCCGCAGGCGCGCGCCGTGCGGCGCGCCGCCCAAAAAGCAAAAAGCTACGGAAGCGATTCCGGAGCTTTTTCGTTCAGGCCGGCCAGGCGCCGGCCCGCGCGTCGGTCCCTGCTTACAGGCCGCCGTTCTGCTGGGCGACCATGCAGAACAGCATCGGGATCGAGAAGAAGGTGTTGAAGCGCGAGGTCAGCATCGCTGTGCGGGCGGCCTTGGCCTTCTCGGCGGCTTCCACGGTGGCGATGCCCAGGGCCTTCTTCTGGTTCGGCCAGATGATGAACCAGACGTTGAAGGCCATCACCAGCGCCAGCCACATGCCGATGTCGATCGAATGCACGCCTTGCTGCAGCGTCAGGGCCTGGACGATGTAGCCATTGGCGGTCGCCAGGATCAGGCCGGTGATCACGGTCCACAGTGCGGCGTGGCGGAACCAGAATAGCGCGGTCGGGGCGATCACCTTGCTCACCGCGGGCTTCTGCTAGTCGGGGATCTTGGGCATCGAGGGAATCTGCACGAAGTTGAAGTACAACAGCAGTCCGATCCACATCACGCCGCACAGCACGTGCAGTCAGCGGAACAGGAAGGCGAACCACTGATGCGAGAAGCTCACCGCAGAACCGACCGTGCCGGAGACGATAAGCAGAATCACGATGAGCAGGACGATGTCTGCGATGACGGTTTTACCGAGTGATTGAAAGATCGAGGCCATGTGCGTTCCTTTGAAGTTTTCTTGTCAGCGCCGCTATTGATACGGCAATATAAAGATTTAACTTATTATCATTTCTGGCATGCGAATTGGCATAGAAAAAGAAAACGCTCGATACCAGAAACTGGAGCAACTGCACGAGAGGCGAAAGCAGGTCGTGAGGTTGCATCGGAAGGGATACGGAGTCATGGCCATCGTGGAGTTGACAGGGCTGAGTTACCCGGCGGCTCGACTGGCCATTGATCTCTATGAAGAAGGGAGCGCGGCGGCCCTGAAGCCGCACCCACAAGCTCGTACGCCAGGAGAAGGAAGACGGCTGAATGCGGATCAAGAAGAAGCAATCCGTCGCACGATCTGCGACAAACGTCCGGAGCAGTTGAAGATGTAATCTGCGCTCTGGACGCGAGGCGCGGTCATGCTGTTCATCGAACAGGAATACGCGGTCAGACTCTCAATACGTGCGGTCGGAGACTACCTCAAGCGCTGGGGTTTCACGCCGAAAAAGCCGATCAAGCGCGCTTACGAACAGCGACCGGAGTCTGTCAAGCAGTGGATCGATCAGGAGTATCTGGCCATCGAGAAGCGTGCCAAGGCCAAAGGTGGCGAGATTCACTGGGGTGACGAAACCGCGTTGGTGAATACGGATGTTCGGGGCCGCAGTTATGATCCCAAAGGGCAAACCCCGGTCACGATGGCGGTTAGAGGTACGCGACAGAAGCTGTCGATGATTTCCACAGTGACCAATCAGGGCAAGGCAAGCTGGATGATCATCGATGGTGCCTTTAACCACGAGAAGCTCATCGAGTTCTTCGAGGCGCTGGTGGCCGATGGCAAGCGCGCGGGCAAGAAAGTGTTCCTGATCCTCGACAACCTCGGCGTGCATCACTGCAAGCCGGTCAAGGCATGGCTTGCCGAGCACCAAGCCGACATCGAAGTCTTTTACCTGCCCAGCTACAGCCCGGAGCTCAATCCGGATGAGCGACTCAACGCCGACCTGAAACATGTCATCAGCACACGAGTCCCCGTCAGAACAAAGGCCAAATTCCACGCCGCAGCAAAGAACCACATGGCGTTCATCGAAACCCATCTCGAACGCATGAAATCCTACTTCCAGGATCTCCACGCCAAATACGCCGCATGAAAACTTCTTAATGCCGGATCAATAATGGCAGCTCGTGCCCGTTTCCGGCGTGATGGTGTTGAGCGCGTGGCCGGTGACGCCCTGCGAGCGGCCGCCCTCGCGCGCGCCGGTCCCGGCCGGGGCCACGCCCACATCGATCACCACGGTCGACGGCGCCTCGAAGCGGATGATCTGCCAGCGGTCCACCTCGCCGGGTTTGCCCAGTTGTTCGGCCCAGAAAGGCGGCGGCGGCACGCCATGCATCCAGTGCGTGACGGTGAACGTCTCGTCGTTGTGCGTCACATCGAAGGGGGCCTCGGCGACCTCCAGGTTCCCCAGGCTGATGCCGTGGACGAAAGTCTCGTGGGTCAGGTCCATGAGATTGTCGATCACTAGGCGGTAGTCGCATTTCACATGGATCACCTCGCCGTCGCCGGCCCAGTGCGGGTCATCGTTCCAATGAATGTCCGGCACCTTGGCTTGGTCGGCCAGGGCCGGATCGCCCGGCCAGATCCAGATAAAGCGGTGGCGCTCCACCACCGGGTAAGAACGCACGCAGGCCGAGGGATTGAGCGTCTCCTGCGAAGGCATGCTCATGCAGCGTCCGCTGGGGTTGAACACCAGTCCGTGATAGCCGCAGACCACGTCGTCACCTTCCAACCGGCCTAGCGAGAGCGGCAGAAGCCGGTGACAGCAGGCATCTTCCAGGACCACCGGCGTGCCGTCGGCGCGGTGGTACATCACCACTTTCTTGTTGCAGATGGTGCGCAGCATCAACTCCCGGCGCAGCTCGACGTCATAGGTGGCGTACCAGGCATTGAGAGGGAAAGTCGGTGCGGAAGCGTTGGAGTCCATGACGGTGATTCGAAGGGATTGCCGGGTCGGTTCGATTGAATGTATACACAAATAATTTCAAAGCCCATTTTCAAGCGAAAAAATCTGGGTTTCCCTGATAAAAATCAAATTCTTTTATACATAAATGCCGAGCCATCCAAGCCGGCTCTCCTTATCGACGGCAGGGTCTGCGACCCGCTATGATTAGCGTTTTCGCTGCAATTTCGCATCGATTTCGCCTTATTCTGGGATCCATCTTCCATGTCTTCAGGCCTTATCCGCATCCGCGGCGCACGCCAGCACAACCTCAAGCAACTCGACCTCGATCTGCGCACCGGAGAAATGACCGTGGTCACCGGCCCCTCGGGCTCGGGCAAGTCTAGTCTGGTCTTCGACACCCTCTACGCCGAGGGCCAGCGCCGCTACGTGGAGACCTTCAGCGCCTACGCCCGCCAGTTCCTCGACCGCATGGACCGCCCCCAGGTGGACAAGGTGGAGGGCGTGCCGCCGGCCATCGCCATCGACCAGACCAACCCGGTGCGCAGCTCGCGCTCCACCGTGGGCACGATGACCGAGCTCAACGACCACCTCAAGCTGCTCTACGCCCGCGCCGCCGAGCTCTTCGATAAAAAGACCGGGCTCAAGGTCCAGCACGATTCACCCGAGACCATCTACGCCGAGCTGATGGCGCGCACCAAGGAGGCCGATCCGCGCCTGGTCGTCACCTTCCCCGTCGAGCTACCTGGCAACATCTCGCCAGAGGAAGTCGAGCAATGGCTCTCCGCCAGCGGCTACACCCGCGTGCAGGCCGAGCGCGAAATCGCCTCGCCCACCGGCAAACGCAAGGTGCTCGACGTGGTCGCCGACCGCTTCCGCATCCAGGGCGTGGAGAAGGTGCGCGCGATCGAGGCAATCGAAGCCGGTCTCAAGCGCGGCAGCGGCCGGCTCGACGTCTACGTCATGCCCGAGTCCGCGGAGGAAGCTGCGCCCGCCGAGCCCAGGATCTGGCGCTTCTCCACCGGCCTGCACTGCCCGCAGAGCGACATCCGCTACGCCGACCCGCAGCCCGCGCTCTTCTCCTTCAACTCCGCCTACGGCGCCTGCGACGCCTGCCGCGGCTTCGGCCGCGTGATCGGCGTGGACATGGGCCTGGTCGTGCCCGACGCGCGCAGGACCCTGCGCGACGGCGCGGTCAAGGTCATGCAGACGCCCGCCTGGAAGGAATACCAGGACGACCTGATGCGCTATGCCGGCCGGGAAGGTATCCCGCGCGACACGCCCTGGGGCCAGCTCACCGACGCCCAGCGCGAATGGGTCATCAACGGCTCGCCGCTGTGGAAGGGCAAGTGGAACAAGGCCTGGTACGGCGTGCGCCGCTTCTTCGACTATCTCGAGTCGAAGGCCTACAAGATGCACATCCGCATGCTGCTCTCCAAATACCGCAGCTACACGCCCTGCACCGTCTGCGCCGGCGCGCGCCTCAAGACCGAGGCCCTGCTCTGGCGCCTGGGCAGCAAGGAAAACGCCGGCGCCGTGCTCAGCCCCGCCCAGCGCTTCCTGCCGCAGGGCGTGGACTGGTCGCGCGTCCAGCTCGAAGCCCTGCCCGGCCTCACCGTGCACGACCTGATGCTCATGCCCATCGCGCGCATCCGCCAGTTCTTCGACAGCCTGAGCCTGTCCGGCACCGTGCTCAACGAGGCGCTCTCCCAACTCCTCGACGAAGTGCGCGCCCGGCTCAAATATCTCTGCGACGTCGGCCTCGGCTATCTCACGCTCGACCGCCAGAGCCGCACCCTCTCCGGCGGCGAAGTCCAGCGCATCAACCTGACCACCGCGCTCGGCACCTCCCTGGTCAACACCATGTTCGTGCTCGACGAACCCAGCATCGGCCTGCATCCGCGCGACATGAACCGCATCGTCGAAGCCATGCACCGCCTGCGCGACGCCGGCAACACCCTGGTCGTGGTCGAACACGATCCGGCAGTGATGCTCGCCGCCGACCGCCTGATCGACATCGGTCCCGGCCCCGGCGAACGCGGCGGCAACATCGTCTACGACGGCACGCCCCAGGGCATCCGCTCGGCTGACACCCTCACCGGCGACTACCTCGGCGGACGCAAGCACATCGAAAGCGGCCGCGCGCGCCGCCCAGTCGACGCCGCCACGCCCAGGCTCACTCTGCGCGGCGCGCGCGAGCACAACCTGCAGGACCTCACCGTCGACATCCCGCTGCAGCGCCTGGTCTGCGTGACCGGCGTCTCCGGCTCGGGCAAGTCCACGCTGCTGCAGGACGTGCTCCATCCCGCCCTCGCCCGCCACTTCGGCAAGGCCACGGAATCCCCCGGCGTGTACGACAGCCTGGACGTCGCCGAACATCTCGGCGACGTCGTCTTCATCGACCAGTCGCCCATCGGCAAGACCACCCGCTCCAACCCCGCCAGCTATGTCGGCGCCTTCGACGAAATCCGCAAGCTCTTCGCCAAGGCCCCGCTCGCTCTGGAGCGCGGCTACGGCCCGGGCATGTTCAGCTTCAACAGCGGCGACGGCCGCTGCCCCACCTGCGGCGGCTCCGGCTTCGAGCACGTGGAGATGCAATTCCTCAGCGACGTCTATCTGCGCTGCCCCGATTGCGACGGCAGCCGCTACCGCCAGGAAATCCTCGAGGTCAAGATCGAGCGCCGCGACTACGCCAAGATCGAGCCCGCCAAGCTGCGCAAGCTCAGCATCGCCGACGTGCTCGACCTCACGGTGAGCGAGGCCGCCGGCCTCTTCGGCGGCGACAAGGAAGTTCTGCGCGTGCTACAGCCCATCATCGACGTGGGCCTGGAATACGTGAAGCTCGGCCAGCCCGTTCCCACGCTCTCCGGCGGTGAGGCCCAGCGCCTCAAGCTCGCCGGCTTTCTCGCCGAAGCCGTCGCCGGCGGCAAGGAAAAAATCAAGACCGCCGACCCCAAGCTCTTCATGTTCGACGAGCCCACCACCGGCCTGCACTTCGACGATGTCGCTAAGCTCATGCAGGCGCTGCGCAAGCTGCTCGACGCCGGCCATTCGCTGATCGTCATCGAGCACAACCTCGACGTGATCCGCGCCGCCGACTGGCTGATCGACCTTGGCCCCGAGGGCGGCGAGGGCGGCGGCCGGCTGCTCTTCGCTGGCTCGCCCGAGGACATCGCGCACTGCAAGGCCTCGCACACCGGCGCCGCCCTTCTCGAATACAAGCAGGCGATGGCCACGGGCGTGTCGCCCATCGGCAAAGACTGGGCTGCCAAGCCGGCGGCGGCGCGTGCGCCGGCCGACGGCTCCATCCGCATCGTCAACGCCCGCGAGCACAACCTCAAGGCCCTGGACGTCGCCATCCCGCGCGACAAATTCAGCGTGATCACTGGCGTGTCCGGCTCGGGAAAGTCCACCCTCGCCTTCGACATCCTCTTCAACGAAGGCCAGCGCCGCTATCTCGAATCGCTCAACGCCTACGCGCGCTCCATCGTTCAGCCCGCCGGCCGGCCCGAGGTGGACGCCGTCTACGGCATCCCGCCCACGGTGGCGATCGAGCAGCGCCTCTCCCGCGGCGGCCGCAAGAGCACGGTGGCGACCACCACCGAGGTCTGGCATTTCCTGCGCCTGCTCTATGTGAAGCTCGGCGTGCAGCACTGCGTGCACGACGGCGCGCCGGTGCAGGCGCAGAGCGTGGGATCCATCGCCGCCCAGCTTCTGCGTGACCACAAGGACCAGCACGTGGGCATGCTCGCGCCGCTGGTGGTCAACCGCAAGGGCGTCTACAACGACCTGGCCAAATGGGCCAAGGCGCGCGGCTACACCCATCTGCGCGTGGACGGCGAATTCGTCTCCACCACCGACTGGCCCAAGCTCGACCGCTTCAAGGAACACACCATCGAGCTGCCGGTCGGCGACCTCATCGTTAGCCCCTACCTCGAAGCCGCGCTGCGCTCGATGCTCGCCCAGGCGCTGGAGCACGGCAAAGGCGTGATGCATCTATTCGCGCCGCTGGACAAGCTGCGCGAGCGCATGGAAAAAGGTCTGCCCACGTCCGACGTCGGCAAGATCAAGGTCTTCTCCACCAAGCGCGCCTGCCCGGTCTGCGGCACCAGCTATCCCGAGCTCGATCCGCGCACCTTCTCCTACAACAGCAAGCACGGCTGGTGCACCACCTGCGTTGGCACCGGCCTGGCGCTCACCCGCGAGCAACGCGCCGTCTTCGACGACACCATCCTCAACGCCGACGACAACCGCGGCTGCGAGCAGACCATCCCCTCCGAGGAGGCCGAGCCCGAGGACCTGAGCGACCAGCCCTGCCCGGACTGTGGCGGCACGCGCCTGAACCACGTGGCGTGCGCCGTGACCTTCGACGAACTCTCCATCGCCAAGGTGGCGCAATGGACGGTGAGCGAAACCCGTGAATGGGTGCAGGGCCTCAAGCTCTCGGGCCGCGACGCAGACATCGCCCGCGACGTGGTCAGCGAAATCCGCAGCCGCCTGGAATTCCTCGAGGAAGTCGGCCTCGGCTACCTGACCCTGGACCGCGCCGCGCCCAGCCTCTCCGGCGGCGAGGCGCAGCGCATCCGCCTCGCGGCGCAGCTCGGCAGCAATCTGCAGGGCGTGTGCTACGTGCTCGACGAACCCACCATCGGCCTGCATCCGCGCGACAACCGCATCCTGCTCGACGCCCTGCACAAGCTCGGCGGCAAGGGCAACACCCTGGTCGTAGTCGAACACGACGAAGACACCATCCGCCGCGCCGACCACATCATCGACATCGGCCCTGGCGCCGGCAAGCGCGGCGGGCGCCTGATCGCGCAGGGCGGCGTGAAGGAGCTGGCGGCGCATGCCGATTCGCTCACCGGGAAGATGCTCACGCATCCCGTCGTGCATCCGATCCAGCCGCGCCGCGCCGTCCCCGCCGAGGGCAAGCCCGCCAAGGACGAGCCGCTGCAGTGGCTCACCGTGCACGGCGCGCATCTGCACAACCTGCTCCGCGTCGACGCGCGCTTCCCGCTTAAGCGGCTCACCGCCGTGACCGGCGTGTCGGGCTCGGGCAAGTCCACGCTGGCGCGCGATGTGCTGATGGCAAACCTGCTCGATTCCGTGGGCCGCTCGGTGATGTCCTCGCCGGCGGTCAAGCGCGCGCGCAAGACCGCGCAGGCCAAGGGCGAGAAATTCGACCGCAAGACCGAAGTGGCGATGACCTGGAAGGGCTGCGACGCGCTCACCGGCTGGGAGAGCATCGACCGGGTGCTCGAAGTCGACCAGACGCCCATCGGCAAGACGCCGCGCTCCTGCCCCGCGACCTATATCGGCTTCTGGGGCACCATCCGCAAGCTCTTCGCTGAGACGCTCGAAGCCAAGGCGCGCGGCTACATGGCGGCCCGCTTCTCCTTCAACACCGGCGAGGGCCGCTGCCCGGCCTGCGAAGGCCAGGGCATGCGCACCATCGGCATGAGCTTCCTGCCCGACGTGAAGGTGCTCTGCGACGTGTGCCACGGTCAGCGCTTCAATCCCGAGGCCCTCGCCGTCACCTGGCGCGGCAAGAACATCGGCGAGGTGCTGCAGATGGAAGTGGACGAAGCGGTGGAGTTCTTCTCCAGCATGCCCAATCTCGCGCATCCGCTGAAACTCATGCAGGACGTGGGCCTGGGTTATCTGACGCTGGGCCAGCCCTCGCCCACGCTATCCGGCGGCGAGGCGCAGCGCATCAAGCTCGTGACCGAGCTGACCAAGGTGCGCGACGACATTACGCGCCGCGGCCAGAAAGCGCCGCACACGCTCTACGTGCTCGACGAACCGACCGTGGGCCTGCACATGGCCGACGTCGCCAAGCTGACCAAGGTGCTGCACAGGCTGGTGGACGGCGGACAGAGCGTGGTGGTGATCGAGCATGACCTAGACGTGATCGCCGAGGCCGACTGGGTCATCGACCTGGGACCGGAAGGCGGCTCGGGCGGCGGACGCATCGTCGCCGCGACCGATCCAGACAGCCTGGTAAAGATCAAGGCCAGCCACACCGGCGCGGCCCTGGCGCCGGTGCTGGCGCGGCAGTAACTCCGGGAAACACTCAGGAAGCCGGCGCCGGGCGGGCGACTGAGTCTGCCTCGCCAGCGTTCCAGCCGCCACCCAGCGCGCGGATCAGTTGCACGCTGGCGCGTCTCCAGGTCGAGCGCATTGCGCTCGGCCAGCAGCGCAGCGGTCTGCGAGGCGACGACGTCCAGATAGTTGATCGTGCCTTTGCGGTAGCGGTTGGTCGCGTACTCGAGCGAATTGCGCACGGCCGCCAAGGCGTCCTTCTCGGCCAGCGCGGCGGTGTGATAGTGGTTGAGCAGCGTCAGGTTGTCCTCCACCTGTTGGAAGGCGGTCAGCACCACGCCCCGGTAGTTCGCCCCCATCTCGTCGAGCACCGCGCGCGCCTGCGCCTCCTGCGCGCGGTGGCGGCTGGCGTCGAAGAGGTTGACCGCCAGCGAGGAGCCGATGGCCCAGAAGATGCTCGGCGCGTTGATCCAGTTGCTCGCGTCCACGCTCTGATAGCCGCCGGTCACGCCCAGCACCACCGAGGGGAAGTAGCCAGCGCGCACCACGCCCACGTCGGCGTTGGCAGCCTCGATGCGGTGCTGCGCCTGCACCTGCTCGGCCTGCGAACGCGTCGATTCGAGATGATTCTTCGCGCGGGCCACGTCCAGGCCGGAAGAGATGCCGCCGCCGTTGCGCTCGCGCGTGAGCACCAGCGCCTTGGTATAGGTGGCGACGGTCACTTGCAGCAGAGCGGCCTCGCGGTCGTAGCCGCGCAGCTGGATATAACTGTCGGCCAGCTCGGCCTGCAGGCTCAGGCGCGCCGATTCCAGATCTGCCTCCGAGGCCGCGACCTGGGCGTTGCCGGCGGCGAACTGGCCGCGGATACGGCCCCAGAAGTCGAGCTCGTAGGAGATGCCGACGCCGGCGGTGAAGTTGTTGTACTCGGGCGCGGTGGTGCCGCGCAGCAGCCTCATGTCGGACTGGCGGTCGCGCTCGGCCCCGACGCTCGCGGCGATGCTCGGGAACAGGCTCGAGCGCAGCTGCACGCCCACCGCCTGCGCCTATTGGAAGCGCGCCAGGGCGGCGGCCAGATTCGGGCTGTTCTGCGCCAGGCGCTGCTCCAGTGCGTCGAGTTCGGCGTCGCCGAAACGCCGCCACCAGGCGTCGCGCGGCAGGCTGTCGGCCGGCATGCGGCTGCGCGCCGCGCCCACGGCCAGGATGTCAATGCTTGGCATTCTTGCCCTCTTCGGCGATGCGCACCGTTGCGCCGGCGGCCACGCCGTCGGGCGGATTCCCGATCACGCGGTCGCCGGCGGCGAGCCCGCCGTCCACCTCGATGACCTGCCCCAGGTCACGCTTGACCGTCACCGGGTTGAGGACCACCTTGCCGTCGGCGCCGATCACCGCCACCGCCAGACCTTGCGCATTGAAGATCAGCGCGCTCGCGGCGGCGGCGCTTGGCGGCAGGGCCAGCTTTACGTTGGCGTAGCCACCAGGCATCAGCTCCGCCGGCGGCGTTTTCCACCACAAGCTGCATCAGCGTGGTGCCGGTGGCGGCACTGACCGCGCGCGAGGAGGCCTCGACCACGGCCGAATAGGTCTTTCCCGGATGCTCGGGCATGGAAATCAGCCCCTTGGTGCCGGGCGGCACGCTGGGCACGTAGTTCTGCGGCACGCTCACGTAGACGCGCAGCTTGTGCACGTCGGACACGACGAAGAGCTCCTGGCCCATGCCGTTGCCGGCGGCGATCAGCGCACCCACGTCGGTGTTGCGCGCGGTCACGATGCCGTTGAAGGGCGAGACGATGCAGGTGAATGCCTTGAGCGCGAGGTTGCGGTCGAGGTTGGCGTTGGCCTGCGCGGTCGCGAGGTCGGCCCGGGCCTGCAGAAGCTGCTGGTCGAGATCGGGCGTCTCGATCTCGGCGAGCTGCTGGCCGGCCTTGACCTGCATGCCGATGTCGACGTTCCAGGTCTTGAGATAGCCGCTCATGCGCGCATAGATGGGCGCGCGCGAATAGGCTTCGAGCCGGCCCGGCGAGACCACCGACACGGTGGGCACGATCTGGGCGTCGGTCCAGGCGCGCAATTCGCTGTTGCCGTTGGCGCGGCTGACCAGCCCCGCCGCGACGACGAGAGCGGCGCAGCCGGCGCCGACCAGGCCGGCCGTGCGCAGCTTGCGCTTGGACAGCAGGGGAGTGGTGGCCTTGGGTTGCTCAGGCTGCATGGGGTTATCCGGAAGCGGAAGGCGAAGGCTGGACCGACGCGGAAGAAGCGGGTTTGCGGCCGTGGTTGCGGTGCACGATGCTGAACACCACAGGCACAAAGATGAGGATGGCGATGGTGGCGAAGATCAGGCCGCCGACGACGGTGCGGCCCAGCGACGCGTTCTGCTCACCGCCCTCGCCCAGGCCCAGGGCCATCGGCGCCATGCCGATCACCATGGCCAGCGCGGTCATCAGCACCGGCCGGAAGCGAACATAGCCGGCTTCGAGCGCGGCGGCAGTGGCGTCGCCCAGCTCCTCGAGCTTTTCGCGGGCGAAGCTGATCACCAGCACACTGTTCGCGGTGGCCACGCCCATGCACATGATCGCCCCGGTCAGCGCCGGCACCGAGAGCGTGGTGTGGGTGGCGAAGAGCATCCAGACGATGCCGGCGAGCGCGGCGGGAAGCGCGGTGATGATCACGAAGGGGGCGGACCAGGACTGGAAGTTGACCACGATCAGGAAGTAAATCAGCACGATCGCGCCGAGCAGGCCGAAGAGCAGGCCCGCGAAGGCGCTGTTCATCGTGCGAACCTGGCCCAGCAGCACCACCTGGCTGCCGCGCGGCTTGGTGGCGGCGTTGGCGTCGATGATCTTCTGGATGTCGGAGGCCACCGCGCCGAGGTCGTGGCCATGGGTCGCGGCGTAGATCTGCACCATCGACTGGATGTCGTACTGCGAGACCACGGCGTTGCTGGTGGCGCGGTTGATGTCGGCGATGCCATCCAGCACCTGGGTGCCGGTCGCGCCCGGCGCGATGATCGGCAGGTTGCGCAGCGAGGCCAGGGTGTCGAGCTTGTACTGCGGCGTCTGCATCACGATCGGATAGGACACACCGTTCTGCGGATTGAGCCAGTAGGTCGGCGCGACCTGGCTGGAGCCGGCGAGGCTGACCACCAGGCTGTTGGTGACGTCGCGCTCGGTGACGCCGGCGTATTGCGCGCGGCTGCGGTCCACGTCGACGTTGAACACGGGATTGCTCTGCGACTGCTGGATACGCGCGTCGGCCACGCCGGGCACCGCACGGATCTGCGCGAGCAGCTTTCCGGCATAGGCGAAGTCGGCGTTCAGATCGGCGCCGCGCACCTGCAGGTTGATCGGCGCTGGCGCGCCCAAGTTCAGGATCTGGCTGACGATGTCGGCGGGCAGGAAAGAGAAGGACATGCCCGGGAAGCGGCGCGGCAGCTCCTCGCGCAGCTTGCGCACGTAGTCCTCGGTGGGCTTGTGGTCCTCCGCAGCGAAATCTGGATGTCGCCGTCCTGCGCGTCGCGGTCTCCTCCACGCGCATGCCCACCGGCGCGCACACGTGCATCAGGATCTGGCCGGCGTCCACCGCCGGGAAGAAGTTGCTGCCCAGGAAGGGCACGAGCAGGAAGGAGGCGGCGACGAAGATCAGGAAGCCGGTGACGAAGGTCCGGCGCGAGGCCAGCGCCAGCACGAGCAGCTCGAGGTAGACGGCGCGCACGTGCTCGAAGCGCTTCTCGAAGCCGCGCTGGAAGCGCTGCATCACGTTACGCGGCACCTCGGTCTCGGCGCCGTGCGGCGCATGCGGCTTGAGCAGGTACATCGCCATCGTCGGCACCAGGGTGCGCGAGAGGACGAAGGAGAAGACCATGGCGAAAATCACCGCCTCGGCCATCGGCAAAAAGAGGAAGCGCGCCACGCCCTCGAGGAAGAACATCGGCACGAAGACGATGCAGATGCAAAGCAGCGAGACGAAGGCGGGCGTGACGATCTGCGCCGCGCCGTCGAGGATGGCGGTCTTGACGTCCTTGCCGTGCTCGAGGTGCCAGTTGATTTTCTCGATGGTCACCGTGGCGTCGTCCACCAGGATGCCCACGGCCAGCGCCAGGCCGCCCAGTGTCATGATGTTGAGCGTCTCGCCGGCGAGCGCGAGCGCCATGATGGCGCCCAGGATGGAGAGCGGGATCGACACCGCGATGATCACGGTGGAGCGCCAGCTTCCCAGGAAGAGCAGGATCATCAGGCTGGTGAGCGCGGGGCGATCACGCCTTCCTTGGCCACGCCGAAGATGGCGTCGCGCACGAAGAGCGACTGGTCGCCGATGGGCTTGATCTCCAGCGCATCGGGCCGCGCGGGCTTGACCTCGACGAGCATCTTCTTGATGCCGTCGATGATGTCCAGCGTGGAGGCCGAGCCGTTCTTGAGCACCTGCATCAGCACCGAGCGGCCGCCCTCGACGTGGATGATGTTGGTCTGCACCGCGCTGCCGTCGCGCAAGTAGACCATCGCGCCGTTGACCATCTTGATCGGCAGGCGGCCCAGGGCGGCGATGTCGGCCGGCGCGCTGTTGAGTTGGATGGTGTATTTGTACTGCCCCACCTTCTGCATGCCCACCGGCGTTAGCAGGTTCTGCGCGGCGAGCGCGTTGGCCACATCTTGGCCGGAGAGGCCGCGCGCCTGCAGAGCCTGGTAGTCGAGGTCGATCTGCACCTGACTCTGCTTGCCGCCGAAGGGCAGCGGGATGGCCGCGCCGGGCACGGTGACCAGGCGGCTGCGGATGGTGGTCATGCCCAGGTCGGCGAGCTCCTGCTCGCTCAGGCCCTTGCCCGAGAGCGCGAGCTGGATGATGGGCACGGTGACGGCTCTGTAGTTCAGGATCAGCGGCGGCGTGGCGCCCGGCGGCATCTGCTTGAGCAGTGTCTGCGAAATCGCGGTGACCTGGGCGTTGGCCTCGATGTGCTCGATGTCGTTGACGGTGATGGTCAGCGTGCGCTCGAAGGGCGTGGTCATGCGGCCGGCCATCTGGTCGGGCGGCAGGCCGGTGTATTGCCAGACCACGGCGATCACGGGGATCTTGATGTCGGGAAAGATGTCGGTGGGCGTGCGCAGCGCCGACAGCGGTCCGATGATGAGGATGAGCAGCGCCAATACGATGAAGGTGTATAGCCTGCTGAGCGCGATGCGTACGATGCCGATCCAGGAGGGGCCCGGATGGAAGGGCGGAGGCGGAGGCTGAGGGCCGCAAACCCAGGCAGCATGAGGCTTCGCGGTGCCCAGAAGTCTTGTGTGTCAGCGCCGTGACACGGTGGCGCGGCGATGCAGTACGCCAGTACAAATCAATCGCGCAGGCTGTCCGCGGGACTAGGCCGCGAAACTGGACCACGAAACTATTGATCCGGCATTAAGAAGTTTTCGTGCGGCGTATTTGACGCGGGGATCCTGGAAGTAGGATTTCACGCGTTCGAGATGGGTTTCGATGAACGCCATGTGGTTCTTTGCTGCGGCGTGTAATTTGGCCTTTGTTCTGACGGGGACTCGTGTGCTGATGACATGTTTCAGGTCGGCGTTGAGTCGCTCATCCAGATTGAGCTCCGGGCTGTAGCTGGGCAGGTAAAAGACTTCGATGTCGGCTTGGTGCTCGGCAAGCCATGCCTTGACCGGCTTGCAGTGATGCACGCCGAGGTTGTCGAGGATCAGGAACACTTTCTTGCCCGCGCGCTTGCCATCGGCCACCAGCGCCTCGAAGAACTCGATGAGCTTCTCGTGGTTAAAGGCACCATCGATGATCATCCAGCTTGCCTTGCCCTGATTGGTCACTGTGGAAATCATCGACAGCTTCTGTCGCGTACCTCTAACCGCCATCGTGACCGGGGTTTGCCCTTTGGGATCATAACTGCGGCCCCGAACATCCGTATTCACCAACGCGGTTTCGTCACCCCAGTGAATCTCGCCACCTTTGGCCTTGGCACGCTTCTCGATGGCCAGATACTCCTGATCGATCCACTGCTTGACAGACTCCGGTCGCTGTTCGTAAGCGCGCTTGATCGGCTTTTTCGGCGTGAAACCCCAGCGCTTGAGGTAGTCTCCGACCGCACGTATTGAGAGTCTGACCGCGTATTCCTGTTCGATGAACAGCATGACCGCGCCTCGCGTCCAGAGCGCAGATTACATCTTCAACTGCTCCGGACGTTTGTCGCAGATCGTGCGACGGATTGCTTCTTCTTGATCCGCATTCAGCCGTCTTCCTTCTCCTGGCGTACGAGCTTGTGGGTGCGGCTTCAGGGCCGCCGCGCTCCCTTCTTCATAGAGATCAATGGCCAGTCGAGCCGCCGGGTAACTCAGCCCTGTCAACTCCACGATGGCCATGACTCCGTATCCCTTCCGATGCAACCTCACGACCTGCTTTCGCCTCTCGTGCAGTTGCTCCAGTTTCTGGTATCGAGCGTTTTCTTTTTCTATGCCAATTCGCATGCCAGAAATGATAATAAACTCAATCTTTATATTGCCGCATCAATAGGTCGTCGCAGAAAGTCTAGTTTTTCGGGTTTGCTGTATTGCTGGCTTCCCGGGCGAAGGTGATCAGGCCTGCGGCCAGCTCCGGCAGGCCGTGGACCGCCTCCCGCCAGCGTTCGGCATAGGCCTGGAGCGCCGGCCAGGCGGCTTCGCAGTCGGCCCAGAGCGCCTGCCAGCCGGCGGCGTCCAGGGGGGCGCCCGCCCCGTTCCAGGCGAGATTGAGCCGGCGCAGCGGCTCGGGCGGGGCGTAGCGCTCGAGAAAGGCATCCAGCTTCTCGAAATGCGCGCTGCCGGTCTGCGGGTAGATGTGCCAGACGAGAGGCTTGCCGGCCAATTGGGCGCGCACGAAGGAATCCTCGCCGCGCACGAAGTTGAGGTCGCAGGCCCAGAGCAGGCGGTCGTAGCCGTCCTGGGAGACGAAGGGCAGGGGCGTGGCGACGACGGAGCAAGTGGACACCGCGCCGGCGCTGTCCGCCGACGCCTCAGCCCCGGCGATCTCAACGTCCGCGACGGTCCGCAGCGCGTCCAGGGCAGGACCTTCGGGCGTCAGGCAGGCGATCGGCCGCCCCGTGTCGCGCACGCCGCACGCCCAGGCCGAGGTCAGCGCGGGCAGGGCGGTGTTCGCATAGCTGAACAGAGAGACGCGCAGCGCCTCCGGCGCCGGCCGCGCGGCCATGCCGTAGGCGCGCCACCAAGGGGCGCCATCGCGCACGAAGGCTTCGCGTGCGGCCTCCAGCCCCGGCTCGCGCAGCAGGCCGCCGGTGGCGGGCGTGAAGCCGGGGAAGAAGAAATGGCGCACGAGGGGCAGGCGCGGATGCGGCGAGCGCATGCGGTGGCAGCCGTCGACCCAGGATTCGGCGCTAAGGTATTCGAGGTTGATCCAGACGGGCGGCTCGCCCACCGCGGCGCGCGCGGCCATCGCTTCCAGATAGTTAGCGGGCAGTTCGCAGGCGAAGGCTTCGATCACCGCGTTGGCCACGTCCTCGGCGGGGAAGGGCGCGGCGAAGGCCTCGGGCGTCCAGGCGCGCAGCTCGAAGCCGAGCGCCGTCTCGCCCTGCGCGCCGAGCAGCTTGCGCAGGCTGGCCGGATCGTCGATCCAGAGCCGCACCGGCTTGTCCTGCAGCCGCATGAGCTGGTGCGCGAGCCGCAGGCAGACGCCGGCGTCGCCGTAGTTGTCGACCACCGCGCAGAAAATATCCCAGCCCCGCATCCGTTCTCCACCCTTCCTTCGCCCTTGCTACACTGCACCATTATGGATGAAGCGCAAGACGCTCCCGAAGAGCTCTCTCCCTCCGCCGCCCCCGCCGAGCCGCTTCCGGCGTTCGATCCAAAGCCCGTGTTGGCCAGCCTGCCGAGCCTGCCCGGCGTCTACCGCTACTACGACGCCGAGGACAAGCTGCTCTACGTCGGCAAGGCGCGCGACCTGAAGAAGCGGGTGTCGAGCTATTTCACGCGCAGCCAGCAGTCTCCGCGCGTGGCGATGATGGTCGAGCGCATCGTGCGCATCGACACGACGGTGACGCTCTCGGAGGCGGAGGCGCTGCTGCTCGAGAGCAATCTCATCAAGAGTCAGGCTCCGCGCTACAACATCCTGTTCCGCGACGACAAGTCCTATCCCTATCTCAAGATTTCGCATCACGCTTATCCGCGCCTGAGCACCTACCGCGGCGCGGTGGACAAGCGCGCACGTTACTTCGGCCCCTTTCCCAACGCCTGGGCGGTGAAGGAGAGCGCGCAGATCCTGCAGAAGGCATTCCTGCTGCGCACCTGCGAGGACAGCGTGTTTTCCAACCGCAGCCGGCCCTGCCTGCTTTACCAGATCCACCGCTGCAGCGGCCCCTGCGTGAAGGCCATCAGCGAGGAGGCCTACGCGGCCGACGTCGAGAACGCCGCGGGCTTTCTCGAAGGCAGGCAGCGAGAGGTGATGGAGCTGCTCGAGGCGCGCATGCTCAAGCATTCCGAGGCGCTGGAATTCGAGCTGGCCGCGGTGCTGCGCGACCAGCTCGCCTCGCTGTCCAAGGTGCTCGCGCAGCAGAGCATGGACACCGGCTCGGACAGCAGCGCCGACATCCTCGCTGTGGCCGCGCAGGGCGGACGCGTGTGCGTGAACCTGGCGATGGTGCGCGGCGGCCGGCATCTTGGCGACAAGGCATATTTCCCGACGCACGTGGACGCGGCCGCGGGCCTGCTAGGCGTGCGCGGCGCGGTGGCCGGCGAGGGCGGCGACGTTCCCGCCGGTTCGGATGCCGGTGCCGCTGCGCTGGGCGAAGCGGCGCTGGCCGATGAAGCCGCCGCCGGGGCGATCGCTGCTGAGACCGACGCCGAAGAAGCCGCGGCCACCGACATCGAAACCGAAGTCATGGAAGCCTTCATGGCCCAGCACTACATCGGCCAGCCTTCGCCGCCGCTACTCATCGTCAGCCATGCGCCGCGCGACGCCGCGCTCATGGAGATGCTCGAAGCCCAGACGGGCCGCCGCATCCAGCTCGTGCGACAGCCCCAGGGCCAGCGCCGCACCTGGCTGGAGATGGCGCGCCAGGGCGCGGAGCTGGCGCTGACGCGGCTGCTCTCGGAGCAGGGCAGCCAGCAGGCGCGCACCCGCGAACTCGTCGATCTGCTGCGGCTCGAGGTCGACGACCTCTCCCAGCTTCGCATCGAATGCTTCGACATCAGCCACACCGCAGGCGAAGCCACCCAGGCCTCCTGCGTGGTCTACGCCGCCAATGCAATGCAGCCCTCCTCCTATCGGCGCTACAACATCAAGGACATCGTCGGCGGCGACGATTACGCGGCGATGCGACAGGTGCTCACGCGCCGCTACGAGAAGGTCGAGTCCGAGGGCGCGCAGATGCCGCAGGTGGTGCTGATCGACGGCGGAAAGGGCCAGGTCGAGGTGGCGCGCCAGGTCTTCGTCGAGCTCGGCCTGGACATCGGCAATCTGGTCGGGGTGGCCAAGGGCGAGGACCGCAAGGTCGGGCTGGAGACCCTGGTCTTCGCCGACGGCCGCGAGAGCGTGGCCCTGGGGCGCGAGAGCGCGGCGCTGATGCTCGTGGCGCAGATCCGCGACGAGGCCCACCGCTTCGCCATCACCGGCATGCGCGCCAAGCGCGCCAAGGCGCGGCAGTCCTCGCGGCTCGAGGAGATAGACGGCATCGGCGCGAAGCGCCGGCAGAAGCTGCTGGCGCGCTTTGGCGGCCTGCGCGGGGTGGCCAACGCCAGCGTCGAGGAGCTCGCCAGCGTCGAGGGCATTTCCAAGAGCCTCGCGGAGTCGATCTACAAGCAACTGCACTGAGACTAAATCCGGCGCGGTGGCAATTAACCTCAGTTAACATATGCTACCCTGAGACATCTGCCATGCCCCTTAACTTTCCCATCTTCCTGACCTGGCTGCGGGTGGCGGCGATCCCCCTGATCGTGGGCGTGTTCTATCTGCCCGACGGCCTGCTTGTGTCGCAGTCCAAGAATCTGATCGCGGCCATCCTCTTCATCCTCGCCGCGCTGACCGACTGGCTCGATGGCTTTCTCGCCCGGCGCTGGAACCAGACCTCGGCCTTCGGCGCCTTCCTCGATCCGGTGGCGGACAAGCTGATGGTCACCGCGGCGCTGCTGGTGCTGCTCTCGATGAGCCGCGTCAACGCGCTGGTGGCCCTGGTCATCATCGGCCGCGAGATCACCATCTCGGCGCTGCGTGAATGGATGGCGCAGATCGGCGCCTCGCGCAGCATCGCGGTGAATTTCCTGGGCAAGCTCAAGACCACCTTCCAGATGATCGCCATTCCGCTGCTGCTCTTCGACGGCCTGCTCTTCGGCCGCTATGACACGCAGATGCCGGGCACGGTGCTGGTGTGGGTGGCCGCGGTGCTGACGGTGGCTTCGATGATCTATTACCTGCGCCTCGCGCTGCCCTCCATCCGCGCCAGCCAGGCCGCGTCGGAGAAGGTCCGGCGGGAAGGCAAGGTCTCCTGAGCGGCGCCCCGGGAAGCCGATCTGAAAATCAAAAGCAAAATCGGCTTGACTCATTTAAGTTGTTTTGCCATAATTCACGATTTATCGAAATCGGCAACGTAAGCAGCGATGCAGTGGTCGACGGAAGTATAGCAACAAGCTCCACGCGGGAGTAGCTCAGTTGGTAGAGCGCAACCTTGCCAAGGTTGAGGTCGCGAGTTCGAGACTCGTCTCCCGCTCCAAACAAAAAGGGAAGCCAAAGCTTCCCTTTTTGTTTGGAGCAAGCAGCGTTTTCAAATACGCGTTAAGCTTGCGTCCGCATTAACGATGGCGCGGTAGCAAAGCGGCTATGCAGAGGACTGCAAATCCTTTTAGGTGGGTTCGACTCCCGCCCGCGCCTCCACCTCTCTCCTGATTTTCCCAGCGCATTTCCCACCAGGCTTCAGGCCGTCCAGAGGATGGCTCCAGGGCCGCGCGCTTGCGCGCCCTGGGCGCGCCGACTCAGGCTTCGCTGCGCAGCTTGGAAGCCTCGAGCTCTTCCTCGCGCGTGACGAAGTCGAGCTGGGCTTCGGGCTAGCTCTTGTTCTGTGCGTAGAGCACGTGGTCGCCGTAGCCGATGTTCTGCAGACCCGAGAGGCTAATGCCCATGTTCTTGCCGCCGTTGCTCACGTGCAGGATGGTCACGTCCTGGGCCTTCTTGACCACGGGCTTGGGCAGATCGCGCCAGCGGCTTTCTTCCCAGGTGTAGCCCAGGATGCGCAGCAGCGAGGCGGCTTCGGCTTCGCCGTTCTTGCGCGCGTCGGCGATCTGCTGCTTCCAGACCTCGAGCTTGGAACGCATGGCGACGAAGTTGCGTTCATCGAATTCTTGTCCAGCCAGGAAGTCCAGCTGGCTGCGCAGCTTCTGGATTTCATTGGCGGCTTCCTGTAGTAGTGCGTGATCGTAATGGCGCAGGCGTGTGAGAATGTTGTTGTCCATGTTCATGTTCCTTATTGACACGGCAATATAAAGATTGAGTTTATTATCATTTCTGGCATGCGAATTGGCATAGAAAAAGAAAACGCTCGATACCAGAAACTGGAGCAACTGCACGAGAGGCGAAAGCAGGTCGTTAGGTTGCATCGGAAGGGATACGGAGTCATGGCCATCGCGGAGTTGACAGGGCTGAGTTACCCGGCGGCTCGACTGGCCATTGATCTCTATGAAGAAGGGGGCGCGGCGACCCTGAAGCCGCGCCCACAAGCTCGTACGCCAGGAGACGGAAGACGGCTGAATGCGGATCAAGAAGAAGCAATCCGTCGCACGATCTGCGACAAACGTCCGGAGCAGTTGAAGATGTAATCTGCGCTCTGGACGCGAGGCGCGGTCATGCTGTTCATCGAACAGGAATACGCGGTCAGACTCTCAATACGTGCGGTCGGAGACTACCTCAAGCGCTGGGGTTTCACGCCGAAAAAGCCGATCAAGCGCGCTTACGAACAGCGACCGGAGTCTGTCAAGCAGTGGATCGATCAGGAGTATCTGGCCATCGAGAAGCGTGCCAAGGCCAAAGGTGGCGAGATTCACTGGGGTGACGAAACCGCGTTGGTGAATACGGATGTTCGGGGCCGCAGTTATGATCCCAAAGGGCAAACCCCGGTCACGATGGCGGTTAGAGGTACGCGACAGAAGCTGTCGATGATTTCCACAGTGACCAATCAGGGCAAGGCAAGCTGGATGATCATCGATGGTGCCTTTAACCACGAGAAGCTCATCGAGCTCTTCGAGGCGCTGGTGGCCGATGGCAAGCGCGCGGGAAAGAAAGTGTTCCTGATCCTCGACAACCTCGGCGTGCATCACTGCAAGCAGGTCAAGGCATGGCTTGCCGAGCACCAAGCCGACATCGAAGTCTTTTACCTGCCAAGCTACAGCCCGGAGCTCAATCCGGATGAGCGACTCAACGCCGACCTGAAACATGTCATCAGCACACGAGTCCCCGTCAGAACAAAGGCCAAATTACACGCTGCAGCAAAGAACCACATGGCGTTCATCGAAACCCATCCCGAACGCGTGAAATCCTACTTCCAGGATCCCCGCGTCAAATACGCCGCATGAAAACTTCTTCTTGCCGGATCAATAAAGCCGGCGCGGCGGAGTTCCGCGCCGGGGCTGTACGACGGCACTCTTTTTAGATTCGTCCGCGCCAGCCCCGAACTTCCACGCCCCCGCGCTACCCATACGCGATACCCAGCCGCATGGAGCGCAAATGAAAATTGTCCGTCCCCAGGCCTCCCTGCTGGCCGCGCGCCGCTTCCCCTTCGCTCTGGACGCCCGCGCCACATTCGCCCGTTCCCCCGCTGTCCCGCGCGTCTTCCACCGTCCCCCGCCCCGGCCCGGCCGCGTCGCGCACCTAGGGCGGCCCCACCGCGCTCCGCGCCGAGCAGCAGGGCGACATCGCCGTGTCCTACCGCTCTGCCCGCACGTCCCCCGCCGGCCGCGAAAGCCGCCTGGAAGGCAATGTGCAGATCAATCACCTGATCGACCGCCGTCTGCCCTGTTTGGACAGGCCGATGGAGTTTCTGTGCCTGAACAGCAGCGCCAGCGCCACGGTCAAACTCAATCCGCTGTTCGGCCTGAGCGCATCGGGCCAATCGGTCGGCGAAATCCATGCCGCCATGCAGGGCTGGGCCCTGGCCATCGCCCGAAACGCCTGGACCGAGGGCCGCTACCAGATCGCCGTGCTTGATCCAGCCAAGCCGGCCAAGGCAGCGCTGCTGCCCGTCGCCAGTTTCCCGCGCGACGCGGCGCTCTCACATCAGGACATCAAGCTCGCCCTGGCCGACGACGGCAAGCGGCTCTTCGCGCTGACCTCCGGCATCTGGGAAGACAAGGGGCTGCCCCGGCATCAGTGCCATCTGCTTGAATACCGGCACGCCGACAAGGACGGGCGCTGGCATCTGCAAGACGCTCAGGTCTTCGACGATCCCTGCTTCAATCTGGAAGGCATGCAAGTCTCCCGCGACGGCAAGCGCGTCGCCCTGCTCTATGACTCCTCCCCAAGCCACACCCATGCCGCGCCCTCGCCGCTGCAATTTCCCGCGCGAGGCAACGCTGCGTCTGGACAGCGCCCCGAGCCGGGCCGCAGCCTGGAGAGTCTGCGCAGCAACGGCGCGGCCGACATGCACAGGCATCCCGTGGCCGTCTCTCCCGATGGCAGGCAGTTCGCCTTCATCGGGAGCGACAAGGACGGCGCCCCCGCGGTGGTCGCGGCCGGCGCCGCGCGCGGCGACCACAGCGTGCCGGCCTATACCTCGGCGATGCCGGCGGCGGCGCGTGCTCATGATGAATGGCTGTTCTATTCGCCGGACGGCCGCATGCTCGCCAGATGCCAGAAGCCCTGGCCCGCAATCCGCTGCCGGGCTCGGCCAAGAGCAAGGAGCACGCGATGCGCTCGCTCGACGTCCAGCTCATCGACATGCGCAAGAAGCGCACCCTGCGCTTCGCGCCCGACAGCCGCATGCTACTGGCGGAGATCAAGGAAAAGGCAGAGGCCGGAAAACCGGTCCTGCGCCGCACGCTGGCGCTGACCCGCAAGCCGGCCAACAGTTGAGGCGGGCGCTCAGCGCCGGCGCTTGAACAGCCGCCAGAGCGCGCCCAGCGCAACCGGCACTGCCGCCGAGGCGATGCCCGAGAGCACGATCACGTTGAGGTACTGCTTGATGAAGGGCAGGTTGCCGAAGAAATAGCCGGCCACCGACAGGCCAACGATCCACAGCAGCGCGCCGCCCACGCTGTAGAGCTGGAAGCGGCCGTGCGGCATGTCCGAAACCCCGCCGACGAAGGGCGCGAAGGTGCGGATCACTGGGATGAAGCGCGCCAGCACGATAGTCTTGCCGCCGTGGCGCTCGTAGAAATCGTGCGTCTTGCGCAGCGCGTTGTGGTCGATCCAGCGCGGATTCATCTCCCAGATCTTCGCGCCCACGCGCTTGCCGATCCAATAATTCAGCGTATTGCCCAGCACCGCCGCCACCAGCAGCAGCACATTGATCGGCAGCAGATCCATCGTGCCCGCCGCGCAGAACGCGCCGGCGATGAACAGCAGCGAATCGCCCGGCAGGAAGGGAAACACCACCAGCCCTGTCTCCGCGAAGATGATCAGAAACAGCATGCCGTAGACCAAGATGCCGTAGCGGTCCACGACCAGGCCCAGGCTCTGGTCGATGTGCAGGATCATGCTGGCCAATTCAATCAAGGTGTCCAAATCGCGCGCCCTTTCGGAAAGTGGCGTGATGATAACGGATCGTCCGTGACTGCCGGCGGCCGCATGCCGGCGGCGCCATGCCCACACCTCTATAATCGCGGCATGAACTCCGCCATGCCAACCCGCCGCCCGATCTGCGCACTGCCCGATCGGCTGATCAGCCAGATCGCCGCCGGCGAAGTCGTCGAGCGCCCCGCCTCCGTCGTCAAGGAGCTGCTCGAGAACGCGCTCGACGCCGGCTCCACTGCCGTGCAGCTGCGCCTCGAGGACGGCGGCATGCGCCGCATCCAGGTCAGCGACAACGGCGGCGGCATTCCGCCCGAGGAATTGCGGCTCGCCCTGCAGCGCCACGCCACCAGCAAGATCGCCACCCTGGCCGAACTCGAATCCGTCGCCTCGCTGGGCTTTCGCGGCGAGGCGCTCGCCTCGATCGCCGCCGTGGCGCATGTCTCCATCACCAGCCGCACGGCCGGAGCGCCCCACGCCAGTTGTATCGAAGCCGGCGTCGAAGGCCTGATGCCGGCCGCCGGCGGCGTGGGCACCGTCGTCGACGTGCAGGACCTATACTACAATACGCACGCGCGCCGCAAATTCCTCAAGAGCGAACAGACCGAACTCGGCCACTGCCTCGAAGTCGTGCGCCGCATGGCGCTGGCGCGTCCCGGCGTGGGCTTCACCGTCAGCCACCAGGGCAAGACCGTGGCCCACTGGCCCGCGCTCAAGCAGGGCGATCTGCTCGAAGGTGCGGCCGCGCGCAGCGCCGCCATCCTCGGCGACGAATTCGCCGCACACCAGCTGCCCGTGGACGTCAGCGCCGGCGCGCTGCATTTCTACGGCATGAGCGGCGCGCCCACCGCCAGCCGGGGCCGCGCCGATTCGCAGTACTTCTTCGTCAACGGCCGCTTCGTGCGCGACAAACTGCTCACCCACGCGGTGCGCAGCGCCTATCAAGACGTGCTGCACGGCGACCGCTACCCGGCCTACGTGCTGCATCTCGACCTGCCGCCCGAAGCGGTGGACGTCAACGTGCATCCGGCCAAGATCGAGGTGCGCTTCCGCGACAGCCGCGCGTTGCATCAGTTCGTCTTCCACGCCGTGCACGGTGCGCTGGCCCGGGCGACCAATCCGGGCACTCTCGACGCGGAGCAGGGCGCGGGCCCGGCAGCCGTTGTGGCGCAAGGCGCGGGCGGCGGCCCCAGGTCCGACGGCGGCGGCGCCCTGAACTGGATCGCGCAGCCGCCGCGCCAGCAGCCGCTTGGCATAGTCCAGCCGCGCGCCGAATACCTCGCCATGTTCGAACGCCGCTTCGAGCCGCAGCATGCGTCGCATCTGGCGCCGCAGACGGGCGATGCCGCGGCGGCTCCAGCCTACGCGTCCCCTTATGTCTCCCCCTACGCCACACCGAATGCGCACGCGCCGATCGCCGCCGACGCCGAGGATCCGCATCCCATGGGCAACGCCATCGCCCAGCTGCACGGCATCTACGTCCTCGCCCAGAACCGCAAGGGCCTGGTCCTGGTGGACATGCACGCCGCGCACGAACGCATCCTCTACGAGAAGATGAAGACCGCGCTCGACGCCAGCCAGATCGCCATGCAGCCCTTGCTGCTGCCGCTCTCCTTCGCCGCCGACGAACTCGAGACCGCCACCGCCCAGGATGAGGCCGAGACCCTCGCCGCCCTCGGCTTCGACATCGCCGCGCTCTCGCCCATCACGCTCGCCGTGCGCGCGGTGCCGGCCCTGCTCGCGCACGCCGACATCGAATCGCTGGCCCGCGACGTCCTGCGCGACCTGCGCGAATGGGGCGGCTCGCGCGTGCTCACCGAGCACCAGAACGAACTGCTCGGCACCCTGGCCTGCCACAGCGCGGTGCGCGCCGGCCGCGCGCTGACCCTGCCGGAGATGGACGCGCTGCTGCGCCAGATGGAGACCACCGAGCGCGCCGACCAGTGCAACCACGGCCGCCCGACCTGGGTGCAGATCACCGTGGCCGATCTCGACCGCCTCTTTCTGCGTGGCCAATAAGGTGGCCGACGCGTTGCTCTCCCAGGCGGTCAACACGGATCCGCCGCGCCGTGTATCCAGTGGGCGTGCGCGCGGCGCAGGCCGCCCGGCATGAGCGCCGCCGGCGCCGCTCCCCCCGTCGTCTGCCTGCTCGGGCCCACCGCCTCAGGCAAGAGCGCCGCCGCCATGGCTGCCGCCGCGCGCCATCCCATCGAGATCGTCAGCCTCGACTCCGCCCAGGTCTACCGCGGCATGGACATCGGCACCGCTAAGCCCACGCCCGAGGAGCGCGCGGCGGTCCCCCACCATCTGCTCGACATCATCGATCCCGTCCAGTCGTATTCGGCCGCGCAGTTCGCCGCCGAAGCCCTGGTCGCCATCGCCGGCATCCGCGCGCGCGGCAAGATCCCCCTCGTGGTCGGCGGCACCCTGCTCTACTACCGCGCCCTGACCGAAGGCCTGCACGACCTGCCGCAGGCCGATCCCGCCGTGCGCGAACGCCTCGAAGCCGAGGCCGCCAAGGCCGGCTGGCTGGCGATGCACGCGCGCCTGGCCGCGCTCGACCCCGACACCGCGCGGCGGCTCCAGCCCAAGGACGCCCAGCGCATCCAGCGCGCGCTGGAGATCATCGAGATCAGCGGTAAGACCATGACCGAACTGATCCGCGTCGAGAAGACCAAGGCGTCAGACACGCCCGCCTTCCTGCCAATCGCCATGGAGCCCGCCGACCGCGCCTGGCTGCATGCGCGCATCGCCGCGCGCTTCGACCAGATGCTCGAGCAGGGGCTCGTCGCCGAAGTCGAGCGCCTGTACCGGCGCCGCGCCGGCGGCCCCGACGCGGGGCTCGGCGTGCTGCATCCCGACCTGCCCTCGATCCGCTGCGTCGGCTACCGCCAGGTCTGGAGCCATCTCGGCGGCGAGATCAGCCCGGTGCAGATGCGCGAGCAGGGCGTGGCCGCCACCCGCCAGCTCGCCAAGCGCCAGCTCCCCTGGCTACGCTCCATGCCCGAGCTGGTGCGCATCGCCTGCGACGCGCCCGACGCCACGGCCCGCGCCCTGGCCGAAATCGACAAAGCCCTGAGGAGCCGCCCGCCACGGACCGCATAGCCACTTATGCGGTGGGATAATAACCAAGTCATCGAAAATCTCTTATTGACGCGGCAATATAAAGATTTAACTTTTTATCATTTCATGCATCGAATTGGCATAGAAAAAGAAGACGCTCGATACCAGAAACTGGAGCAGCTGCACGAGAGGCGAAAGCAGGTCGTGAGGTTGCATCGGAAGGGATACGGAGTCATGGGGTTTCACGCCGCAAAAGCCGATCAAGCGCGCTTACGAACAGCGACCGGAGTCTGTCAAGCAGTGGATCGATCAGGAGTATCCGGCCATCGAGAAGCGTGCCAAGGCCGAAGGTGGCGAGATTCACTGGGGTGACGAAACCGCGTTGGTGAATACGGATGTTCGGGGCCGCAGTTATGCTCCCAAAGGGCAAACCCCGGTCACGATGGCGGTTAGAGGTACGCGACAGAAGCTGTCGATGATTTCCACAGTGACCAATCAGGGCAAGGCAAGCTGGATGATCATCGATGGTGCCTTTAACCACGAGAAGCTCATTGAGCTCTTCGAGGCGCTGGTGGCCGATGGCAAGCGCGCGGGCAAGAAAGTGTTCCTGATCCTCGACAACCTCGGCGTGCATCACTGCAAGCCGGTCAAGGCATGGCTTGCCGAGCACCAAGCCGACATCGAAGTCTTTTACCTGCCAAGCTACAGCCCGGAGCTCAATCCGGATGAGCGACTCAACGCCGACCTGAAACATGTCATCAGCACACGAGTCCCCGTCAGAACAAAGGCCAAATTACACGCTGCAGCAAAGAACCACATGGCGTTCATCGAAACCCATCTCGAACGCGTGAAATCCTACTTCCAGGATCTCCGCGTCAAATACGCCGCATGAAAACTTCTTCCTGCCGGATCAATAAGGTGAGAGCCCCCAAATACCAACAAGCTGGAGAGAGGCCAATGTCCCTATCCCTCTACGACGTCACCATCCCCGTCTACATCCACGGCTTGGAAAACATGGCCCGCATCCTCGAAAAAGCCCTCGCCTGGGCCGAGGAAAAGAAGTTCGACCCGGCGGTCCTGGTCAACGTCCGCCTGGCGCAGGACATGTATCCGCTCTCTGGCCAGATCCAGGTCGCCAGCGACGCCGCCAAGGGCGGCGCGCGGCGCCGGCGTCCCCCCCGCCGAGCTTCCCCGACACCGAGACCACCTTCCCCGAGCTGCAGGAACGCATCGCCAAGACGCTGGAATTCCTGCGCAGCGTCGACCGCGCCCAGTTAGACGGCGCCGAGGACAAGGAAGTCATGATCAAGATGCGCGGCACCGAAGTGCGCTTCACCCGGCTCTCCTACGTGCTGAGAATGTCGCTGCCCAACTTCTACTTCCACCTGACCACCGCCTACGACATCCTGCGCCACAACGGCATGCCCCTGGGCAAGATGGATTTCATCGGCAAGGTCGGTTCGCTCTAACCGCCCCGAGGAGACGCAGCGCCGCCGGCGCAAGTCCTGCCATGGACAGCCTCATCCCCCTGCTCGCCCAATACGGGCTGGCCTTCGTCTTCCTCAACGTCCTCCTGCAGCAGGGCAGCCTGCCCCTGCCGTCCTGGCCCACGCTGGTCGTCGCCAGCGCGCTGGCAGGCTCGGCGGCGGGCTCCTGGCTGCTGCTCGTCGCGGTGCTGGCCGCGCTCGCTGCCGACATGGGCTGGTACTGGATCGGCAGGCGCTACGGCGCGCGCATGCTGCGCAAGATCTGCCGGCTCTCGCTCTCGCCCGACAACTGCATCCGCCAGACCGAGAACATCTATCTGCGCTGGGGCCCAAAGTCGCTGTCGATCGCCAAGTTCATCCCCGGCTTCGTCTCGCTGGCCGCGACGCGGTGTCCGACACCCTGATCACCCTCGACCGGCTTGGCCGCATCGGCCTGGCGCTGATCGCGGCGGCGCTGATCCTCGACGTGCGCAGCGCCGCCGATCACGGGACCGGACGCATCCCCGGCGCGCTGCCGGTGACGCTGGTCGATCCGCATGCCGCCGTGGCCTGCGTGGACAAGGACCGGTAAGTGGTCATCTATTGCGCCTGCCACAACGAGGTCTCGGCGGCCAAGGTCGCGAAGATGCTGATGGCGATGGGCTTCTCGCGGGTGCGCCCGCTGCTCCGAGGCATCGACGCCTGGCGCGAGGCCGGTTTCGCGCTTGCCTGAGCGCGGCCGCGGATTCCGCAGATTTCTTGCGCCCTTCGAGCGGCGCCGCACACTGCGGCGCGCCCTGTTCTCCTTACACTGCTCCACGCTGTTCATGAAGACGCCCACCGCCGGGCGCGCGCAGGCGCGGCCTAGCTCAGTCGCAGAGACAAGTCTTTGAAATAAATAAGGAAAATGCTGGCGGCCGCCGTCCTGCTCAGCCCGCTGATGCTGGGCGAGGCCGGCGCATGGAGCACGGCGCGCACGCCGCTGGAGCTGTGGTTCCACGCCGCGCCGCAATTCGGATATTGCACGCGGGTCAACCTGGTCTACTTCGAGAACGGGCTGGCCGCCGCGCAGAGAAAGGTCAAGGAGCCGGGCTCTGGCGTCACCCAGCGCGAACTCGGCTACTGGGAAGCCCAGACCCCGAATTTCCGGCAGGTCTGCGCCCACCTGTACAGCTAGCCGTCCAGAGCGCCGGACGGCGCGTCCTAGCGCTGGACGGCGGTCTGCGGCGCGCCGCCCGCGCGCGCATGCACTTCGCCGATGCGCCAGACCGTCTCGCCGGCCTGCTCCAGCGCGGCCTTCGCCGCGTCCGCCTGAGCCGCGGGCACGACCACGGCCATGCCGATGCCGCAGTTGAAGACGCGGTGCATTTCCGCATCGGCCACGCTGCCGTGCTGCTGCAGCCAGGTGAACAGCGGGGGCATGGTCCAGAACTTGGCATGCAGCGTGGCGGCTAGATCGTCGGCGAGCACGCGCGGCAGGTTCTCCACCAGACCGCCGCCGGTGATGTGGGCCATGCCCTTGACGTCGAACTTCCCCATCAGCGCAAGCAGCGGCTTCACGTAGATGCGCGTTGGCGCCATCATTGCGTCGGCCAGGGTGCGGCCCTTGCCGTCGAACGTGTCGAAGGGCGTGTCCAGGTCCGGATTGGCGCGGTCAATGATCTTGCGCACCAGGGAATAGCCGTTGGAATGGATGCCGCTGGAGGCCAGGCCCAGGATGGCGTCGCCCGGCACGATGCGGCTGCCGTCGATGAGCTTGCTCTTTTCCACCACGCCCACCGCGAAGCCGGCCAGATCGTATTCGCCGGCCGGATACATGCCCGGCATCTCCGCCGTCTCGCCGCCCAGCAGCGCGCAGCCCGAGAGCTCGCAGCCCTGGGCGATGCCGCGCACCACGCGCTCGGCCACATCCACGTCGAGCTTGCCGCAGGCAAAATAGTCGAGGAAGAAGAGCGGCTCGGCGCCCTGCACCAGGATGTCGTTGACGCTCATCGCCACCAGATCCTGGCCGATCGTGTCGTGCCGGTTCAGCTGGAAGGCCAGCTTGAGCTTGGTGCCCACACCGTCGGTGCCCGAGACGAGCACCGGCTCCTTGTAGCGCGCCGGCACCTGGAACAGGCCGCCGAAGCCGCCGATGCCGCCAAGCACGCCCTCGCGCAGGGTGCGCTTGGCCATGGGCTTGATGCGTTCAACCAGCGCGTCCCCGGCGTCCATGTCCACCCCGGCGTCCCGGTAGGACAGGCCTTGATCCTTCCCATCCGCGGCGCCAGCGTGAGGTTTTGTTGCCGAATCCTGCTTATCGTTGCCTGCGCTCATTGTCTGTGCCCGCCGGGAGCGGGGGTCAAGTAAAATCGCAATTTTAGCGGATACGCCATTTCCCTGGCCTGCATTGTCCTGTTCCGCCATTGTTTCACCCCGACGTTCCGACCCGATTTCCACGTTCAACCAGCGATACATGAGCCAAGCACCGGGAGCGCCGCAAGACCAAGCCGAGCAAGAGGGCCCCGAGGGGTCCGCCCTGACGCCGGGCCGCACCCTGCTCTGGATCGCCGGAGTCCTGGCACTGGGCTGTCTGTTCTATGCGCTCGGGCCCATGCTCACGCCCTTCGCCTTCGCCGCGATCCTCGCCTACATGCTCAATCCGGGCGTGGACGCGCTGGAGCGGCGCGGACTGCCGCGCCCCCTGGGCACGCTGCTGATGATCGTGGCCCTGGCCTTCGCCGTGGCCGCCCTGACCCTGCTCGCGATCTCCGTGCTCCAGCATGAGATCCCGGCGATGCGCCAGCAGATCCCCGCGCTGCTCACCCGGCTCGACCAGTTCCTGAGCCCCAAGCTCGCCGAACTCGGCATCCACATGCGCCTGGACTTCCCCGGCCTGCGCACCCTGGCCACCGAGCAGATCGCCGCCAGCCCCGAGGACATCGCCAACCGCCTGCTGGCCACGCTGCACGTCTCCGGCTCGGCGGCCATCGCCACATTGGCCACCGTCTTCCTCATGCCCCTGGTGCTCTACTACCTGCTGACCGACTGGCACAAATTCATCCGCAACGTGCGCGGCGCCATCCCGCCGCGCTGGCGCGCCGAGACCGTGGGTCTGGCCGGCGAGGTCGACGAAGTGCTCTCGCAATACCTGCGCGGACAACTGCCCGTGATGGTCGTGCTCGCCACCTACTATTCCGTGACCCTGCTGCTGGCCTTCGGCGAGCTGCTCGTCTTGCTGCGGCGCTTGCGCAGGAGCTATCTGGACAGCGAGTTCTACAACGGCTAACGGATGCAGCTTGCACTCGACCTGGGCACGCCGCCGCCAGCCCGCTTCTCCAATTTCGTCCGCGGCGCCAACAGCGAGGCGCTGACGGCGCTGCGCGCGCTGCCCGAATGGCTGGCCATCGGCGACCGCGCCCTGGGCCAGCGCATGATCTATCTCTGGGGCGAGCCCGGCAGCGGCCGCAGCCATCTGCTGCAGGCCTGCTGCGCCGAAACCCAGGAGCTGAGCCTGGGCGCGCGCTATCTCGGTCCACACAGCTCCATCGCCGAATTCGACTTAAGTCCCGACGCCGCCCTCTACGCGGTGGACGACGTCGACCAGCTCGACGCCGGCCGCCAGATGGCCCTGTTCCGGCTCTACAACGAGGTGCTCGCCCAGCCCGGCCACGGCCTGGTCGCCGCCGGCCCCGGCGCGCCCCTCTCGCTCACCCAGACCCTGCGCGAGGACCTGCGCAGCCGCCTGGGCTGGGGCATGGTGCACCGCGTCCAGACCCTGAGCGACGAGGGAAAGATCGCCGCCCTGCGCCAGGCCACCCACGACCGCGGCCTGAACCTCTCGGCTGACGTGCCCGTCTGGCTGCTCACCCACTTCCGCCGCGACCTGCCCAGCCTAATGGGCCTGCTCGACGCCCTGGACACCTATTCCCTGGAAAAAAAGCGTGCCATCACTCTGCCGCTGGTCCGCGACCTGCTTAAGGAAATCTGGGCCGCCGGGGCCTGAGCGGGGCTCGGCGGCAAGTCGGGCGAAATGGCCAGTTCGGGTACAATCCGGGCCTGAAATTCAAGCCCTTATCGTTTACTCACCGGTTTCCGCACAGCATTGACGCAGTACGTTCCGCCGCCCATGGCCGCCCGCAATCTCGCCCTCTTCGACCTGGACCACACCTTGCTGCCCATCGACAGCGACCATGAGTGGGGCCGCTTCCTGACCCGCATCGGCTCGGTCGACGCCGAAGAATACGCGCGAAAGAACGAGCAGTTCTATCAGGAGTACAAGGACGGCAAGCTCGAAATCCACGGCTTCCTGCGCTTCGCGCTGGCGCCCCTCGCCGCCTATCCGCGCGAGCAGCTCGCCGCCTGGCACAAACAATTCATGGACGAGATCATCTTGCCCGAGATCAAGCCCCAGGCCCGCGATCTGGTCGAGCGCCACCGCAAGGCTGGCGACCTGACCGCCGTGGTCACCGCGACCAACAGCTTCGTCACCGGCCCGATCGCCGCACTCTTCGGCGTGGAGCATCTGCTCGCCACCGAGCCCGCCACCGACGGCGCACGCTTCACCGGCGAGGTGGAAGGCCTGCCCAATTTCCGCGAAGGCAAGGTGACGCGCTGCGAGGACTGGCTGCATTCCCTGGGCCTGGACTGGGGCAGCTTCGGCGCCTCGCATTTCTATTCCGATTCGGCCAACGACATGCCGCTGCTCGAGAAGGTCACCCATCCCGTGGCAACCAATCCCGACGAGCGGCTGCGCTCGCTCTCCCAGGTGCGCGGCTGGCCCGTGCTGGAGCTGTTCCCGTGATCACCAAGCTGATCCGCAAGCTCTTCGGCCAGGACGGCGAAGCCGCCGCCAAATCCGAAAAGCCCGCCAAGGGCCGGGGCAAGGGCGGCTCGTCCCTGCGCAGCGAGGCCAAGATCATCGAGGCCTCCAAGCATCACATCGACCCCTCGCTCATCTCGCGCAATGCCGTCAAAGTCACCAGCACCCTGCAGCAGGCGGGCCATCAGGCCTTCATCGTCGGCGGCGCCGTGCGCGACCTGCTGCTGGGCATCGCGCCCAAGGACTTCGACGTCGCCACCAGCGCCACGCCCGAGCAGGTCACCGCGCTGTTCCGCCGCTCGCGCCTGATCGGCCGGCGCTTCCAGATCGTGCACGTCAACTTCTACGGCGGGCGTGAGCAGGAAATCATCGAAGTCTCGACCTTCCGCGCCCTCGTCGACGCCGACGCCAGCGCCCAGGTGCCAAACCTCGCCGCCGGCAAGCGCGGCCGCAAGGGCGAGCTCGACGCGCACAGCCACGCCACCAATGCCAGCGGCCGCGTGCTGCGCGACAACGTCTGGGGCAGCCAGGCCGAGGACGCGGCGCGGCGCGACTTCACCATCAACGCGATGTACTACGACCCCGCCACCCAGACCGTGCACGACTACCACGGCGGCATGGCGGACATGCGCGCGCGAACCCTGCGCATGATCGGCGACCCGGTCACGCGCTACCGCGAAGACCCCGTGCGCATGTTGCGCGTGGTGCGCTTCGCCGCCAAGACCGGCTTCACCATCGAACCGGACACCGACGCGCCGATCCCCCAACTGGCCAACCTCATCCACGACGTACCCAGCTCGCGGCTCTTCGACGAAATGCTCAAGCTGCTGCTCTCTGGCCACGCCTGGGCGTCGATGCAGCAACTGCGCCAGGCGGGCCTGCAGGAAGGCCTGCTGCCGCTGCTCGACGTGGTGCTCGAGCAGCCCATGGGCGAGCGCTTCGTGCAGCTCTCGCTCGCCAACACCGACCGCCGCATCGCCGCCGGCAAGCCCGTCTCGCCGGGCTTCCTCTTTGCCTCGCTGCTCTGGCACCAGGTGCTCGAACGCTGGAACGTCCGCAAGGCCGCCGGCGAAACGCCCATCCCCTCGCTGCACGCTGCCATGGACGACGTGCTCGATTCGCAGACCGAGAAGCTCGCCATCCAGCGCCGCCACGTCGGCGACATGAAAGAGATCTGGTCGATGCAGCCGCGCTTCGAGCGCATCGGCGGACGCATGCCGCTGCGCCTGCTCGAAGCCCAGCGCTTTCGCGCCGGCTACGACTTCCTGCGGCTGCGCTGCGAATCGGGCGAACTGCCCGAAGCCCTGGGCAAGTGGTGGACCGACTTCCAGGACGCCGACCCCGACGAGCGCGAAGAGCTGCTCAAGACCGGCCGGCAGATCGAAGGCTCTGGCGGCGGCGCGGCGGCCGGCGGGAGCGGGTGCAAACGCCGCCCGCGGCGCAAGCGCAGCGGGGAAAATTCCGCTACATTAGCTCCGAAGACGGACCCCGAATCGGGTCCGTCTTCGGAGGGCAACGTGCAATGACGCTGGCCTATCTTGGATTGGGCGCCAACCTGGGCGACGCCGGGCAAACGCTGAAAGACGCGGTGATCTGCCTCGCCCAGCAGACCGACATCACCGTCATCGCCAAGTCCGGCCTGTACCTCACGGCGCCGGTGAACGCGCCGGGCCCGGAGTACTACAACTCGGTGGTCGCGGTGCAGACCGCGCTGAGTCCGCGCCAACTGCTCGCCGCCTGCCATCTGGTCGAATCGCACTTCGGCCGCGAACGCCACTACCACCACGCCTCCCGCACCCTCGACATCGACCTCCTGCTCTACGGCGACCAGACCCTCGCTGAAGAAGACCTGACCGTGCCGCATCCGCGTCTCACCAAGCGCGCCTTCGTGCTCGCGCCGCTGCCCGAACTCGATCCCAAGCTGGTGATTCCCGGCCTGGACCGCAACGTCTGCGAGCTGCTCTCCCAGCCCACGCTCGCCATGCAGGCCATCGAAAAGATCTCCCCCGGCTGCTGCCCCTGCCGAAAAGGATGACCATGAGCTATCTCCAGGACCCCGGCTCCGCACCCTCGCCGATGTCGACCTCGGCCTCCACCTCGGTGCCTCCCGGCCGCCCCGCGACGACCATCCGCCAGATCCAGGCCATGTACGCGCGCGGCGAGAAAATCGCCATGCTCACCTGCTACGACGCGAGCTTCTCCTCGCTGATGGGCCAGTGCGGCGTCGACACCATTCTGGTGGGCGATTCGCTGGGCAACGTCGTGCAGGGACAGAGCACCACCTTGCCGGTCACCATCGACGACATCACCTATCACACCGCCTGCGTGGCGCGCGGCAACCGCGGCTGCTTCCTGATCACGGACATGCCCTTCGGCAGCTACGGCACGCCAGAGTCCGCCTTCGACAACGCCGTGAAGCTCATGCGCGCGGGTGCGCAGATGGTCAAGGTGGAAGGCGGCGCCTGGGTCGCGCCCACGATCCGCTTCCTGGTGGAGCGCAGCGTGCCGGTCTGCGCCCACGTCGGCCTCACGCCGCAGTCGGTGCACGCCCTGGGAGGCTTCCGGGTGCAGGCCAAGAAGCCAGAGGAAGCGCAGCGGCTGATCGCCGACGCGCAGGCCGTGCAGGACGCGGGCGCGCAGATGATCGTGATCGAGGCCATCCCCTCCCCCCTGGGCGAGGAAGTCACCAAGGCGCTGCACATCCCCACCATCGGCATCGGCGCCGGCGCCGGCTGCTCGGGCCAGGTTCTGGTCATGCACGACATGCTGGGCGTCTTCCCCGGCCACACCGCCAAATTCGTCAAGAACTTCATGCAGGGCAAGGATTCGGTGCAGGCCGCCGTCTCGGGCTACGTGGCCGAGGTCAAGGCCGGCACCTTCCCCGCGGCGGAGCACGGCTTCATCTAAGCCGCATCGCGGCGGCGGCGGGCGGCGCCTCGCGGTAGTGGCAGTCGTAGTCGCAATGGCAGTCGCAGCACCTCTCAATATAAAAACGATCCGGAGACAGACATGCTTGCCAGCCATCCCATTTCCATTTCCCATGCGCTTTCCGTCCTGCTCGCCGCGGTCTGCGCGCTGGCGCTGGCCGCGCGCGCTGAGACCGACGCCAAGGGCTTCGTGCACTTCGCGCCCGAACAGATCGCCTGGCGCACCGTCAACGATCTGGGCGTGAAGAACGTCGTGCTCTACGGCGACCCGTCCAAGCCCGGCCTCTACGTCGTGCGCAACACCTTCCCACCCAGCATAATGAGCGCGCCTCACGCCCACGATCAGGACCGCACCCTCGTCGTCGTCAAGGGCACCTGGTACACCGGCACCGCCGGCGACTGAGACCCGGACAAGACCATCGGCCTCAAGCCCGGCAGCTTCATGATCCATCCGGCCGGCGCCGTGCATTTCGATGGTGCGAAGGACGAAGAGGTGATCGTGCAGATCACCGGCATGGGTCCGGCCAAGACCAGCTAGGTCCACGCCCAGTACACGAGCTACGGCAAGCCGCGCAAGTTCGACTGAATCCTTCCGGCGCCGCTGCCAGCTAAACTTTTTCCGGTTTCCGGACACCTCCCCTGCCGGGAGGGTCCGGCGCGTGTGCGCATGCGCGGCTCTCTTCATAGAACATCAACCCTATAGGAGACACGATGCGCACCCACGCAAGCGCGAGCCTGCCCGCAATCCTCGCCGCCCTGACCGCTCTCGCGGCCACCCTTCCCGCCTTCGCCGCGCCCTGCACGATCGGTCCACGCTCAAGATCGCCATCGCGGAAAGCCGTCCTGCGGACGCCAGCCAACGCGGGCGTCGCCGGGCTGATGCTGCAGCCGCTGCGGGACAGACTCAGCGACGAATACAAGACCCTGCGCCACTACAAGCGGCTGCTCGCGCACTGCGGCGTGACCACCGACTAGGCGAGCACGGCCGGCAGCGCTCCGCGCAAGGTGTTGGCCGCGAGCAGGCGTTCGGCGCGCCGCAGGTCCTCCGGGCGCAGCACGGCCTCGCGCGCCGGCAGGCTGCGCATCAACGCGGCGCGCATCAGGCCGGGCAGCAGGCCGGCCGCGCAAGACGGCGTCAGCCACTCGCCGCCGATCCGTGCGAACACGTTGCAGCGCGCGCGCCACACGCCCGGCGCAGCCATCCTGGTCCGGCAGGCGTCACCCACGGACGCGGCCTTCCCCGGCGGATGCAGGCTCAATCCCCGCGCGACGCATTGCTTGGCGCGCACACGCTCCTACGGAAAGCCCAGCGCCCGCGCCGACGCCTCCATGCGGTCCAGATTCGCGTCGAGCATGGCGGAGACGCCGTCCTCGACGCGCAGTGTTTCAAACAGGCCGAACCGCGGCTCCAGCGCGTGGAGAAAGCCCGCCTTGAGCTGGCATTCCTCCCATTCGGCGCCGGCCTGCGAATCATGCTTGACGCCCGCGCCGACGCCCAGCTCGGCCACGCCGAGCAGCAGGCTGCGGATGGCCACTGAAAAGCAGAAGTCGCCGAGAGGTTCATCAGGATCATTCGCCGGGTGCGGCGGCGCAATCCAGCCGATCGCGCCGGTGTAGAAGCCGCGCGGGGCGGATTCCAGTTCGTCGATGATCGGCATCGCGGGCCGCTTGGGCACGCCGGTGATGGAGCCGCAGGGAAACAGCCCCTCGAGAAGCCGGTGCAGGCCCGGCAGCGCACGGGCGCGCACGGTGGAAGTCATCTGCCAGGGATTGCGCAGGGATTCGACCTCGAACAGCGCCGTCGCCTGCACGCTGCCGACCTGCGCGATGCGGCCCAGGTCGTTGCGCAGCAGGTCCACGATCATCAGATTCTCCGCGCGGTTCTTCGGATCGGCCGCGAGCGCCGCGGGCGGCGTCCCGCGCGGCGCGGTGCCCTTCATCGGTCGCGCCTCGAGAAGCGCGCCGCGCCGGCGCACGAAGAGCTCCGGAGAATGGGACAGTAGCCATTGCACGCCGGCTGCGCCGCCGCGCTCGGAGACGCCATGCTCCGTTTCACCGCGCTCCGCGCCATCCCAGCCGCAACGCTGGACGCCACTGAGATGGATCAGCGCGCCGTAGGACACCGGATGGCTTTCGCGCATGCGGCGATAGAGCCCCGCAGGTCTACCGTAGGCCTGGCCGCGCAGGCGCAGGCTGAAGTTGACCTGATAGGCGTCGCCGGCGGCGAGGTAGGCATGCAGCCGCGCGAAGGCTGCGTCGAAGCCGGCGCGGCCGATGCTCGGATGCAGAGGCCGGCCAGAAAAGCTTGCACGCCGGCTTCGTCGAGCAGCGCCGGCGCGCTGAAGACCAGGAGATGCAGCCAGGGCTCGTCCGCCGCGCAGGGGTCGGGCGTCAGGCCCTGCAGCAGACGCCCGCCTTCATAGCCGAGCGCGAGGACGGCATGCCAGCCGGCGGCCAGATGCGCCCGCGCCCGCTCCAACACGCCGTCGAGTTCCGGCAAGGTCTTGCAGGAAAGATAATCCAGGGGATCGCGGTACAGCCGGGAGAGGCCCCGCGCGTCGTCGAGCAGCGCGAAGGGCGCGACAGTGGAAACGGAAAAGGATGGGCCGGGGACAATGCCCGAGGTGGAGTTGTGTGGTACGTCGGAAGGGGCGTCGGACAGGGGCGGGCAAGGCATCGGCGGCGGTGGTCGAGTCGGCAGAGCCGATTGGGCCGCCGCCGGCCCCGGGTTCAGTTGTCCGCGTTCAGTTGAACAAGTCCTTCATGCGGTCGAAGAAGCCCTTGGACTGCGGGCTGTGCTTGGCGCCGCCTTCCTTGAGGCTGGCCTCGAGCTTTTCGAGCAGGTCCTTCTGCTTGTCGGTGAGCTTGACCGGCGTCTCGATCTGCACGTGCACGTACAGATCGCCCGGGTAGCTCGCGCGCAGGCCCTTGATGCCCTTACCGCGCAGGCGGAAGGTCTTGCCCGACTGCGTGCCCTCGGACACCGCGAAGCTAGCCTTGCCCTGCAGCGTCGGCACCTGGATCTCGCCACCGAGCGCCGCCACGGCGAAACTGATCGGCATCTGGCAGTGCAGGTCGTCGCCGTCGCGCTCGAACACGCTGTGCTGCTTGATGTGGATCTCGACGTACAGGTCGCCCGGGGGGCCGCCGTTGATGCCCGGCTCGCCGTTGCCCGAGGAGCGGATGCGCATGCCCTCGTCAATGCCGCCGGGAATCTTCACCTCGAGCGTCTTCTGCTTCTTAATCTTGCCGCTGCCTCGGCAGACCTGGCAGGGTTTGGGGATGAAGCGGCCGCTGCCGTGGCACTTCAGGCAGGTCTGCTGCATGCTGAAGAAGCCCTGCGCCACGCGCACCTGGCCGATGCCGTTGCAGGTTGGGCAGGTCTCGTGCTGGGTGCCGGGCTCCGCGCTGCTGCCATGGCAGGCGCCGCATTCGTCCCAGCTCGGCACGCGGATCTGCGTGTCGTAGCCGCTGGCCGCCTGCTCGAGTGTGATCTCCATGCTGTAGCGCAGGTCGGCGCCGCGGTAGACCTGCGGGCCGCCGCGGCTACGCCCGGCCGCCGCGCCGAAGATGTCGCCGAAGGCGTCGCCGAAATTGCCGAAGCCCGCGCCGCCGCCGAAGCCACCCGAGCCCGCGTTGGGGTCCACGCCGGCATGGCCGTACTGGTCGTAGGCCGCTCGCTTCTGCGCGTCGGACAGCATCTCGTAGGCCTCCTTGGCCTCCTTGAATTTTTCCTCGGCTTCCTTGCTGCCGGGGTTGCGGTCCGGGTGGTATTTCATCGCCAGCTTGCGATAGGACTTCTTGATGTCCTCATCGCTGGCGTTCTTCGCCAGACCCAGAATCTCGTAAAAATCTCGCTTTGCCATGTGGCTGCCTTGAAATGCAATCGACGCAGGGGGCTCGAGAATGTCCTCCGCGCCGCCTGCGTCCCGTTAAAACTCCGAAGGTTTAACGCTGACTTCCCGCCGATCACTTCTTGTCGTTGACTTCCTTGAACTCGGCGTCGACCACGTTCTCATCCTGCGGCTTGGAGCCCGCATCCGCGCCGGGAGCAGCCCCGGCGCCGGCCGCGGCCTGCTTGGCCTGCATGTCGGCGTAGATCTTCTCGCCCAGCTTCTGGCTGGCGGCGGTCAGGGCCTCGGTCTTGACGTCGATCTCGGCTTTGTCGCCGGTCTTCACCGTTTCCTCGAGCGTCTTGATCGCGGCTTCGATCACGTCCTTCTCGCCGACGTCGAGCTTGTCGCCGTATTCGGTCAGCGACTTGCGGGTCGCGTGGATCAGCGCGTCGGCCTGGTTGCGCGACTCGACCAGCTCGCGCAGACGGTGGTCTTCCGCAGCGTTGGCCTCGGCGTCCTTCACCATCTTCTCAATCTCGGCTTCCGAGAGGCCGGAGTTGGCCTTGATCGTCACCTTGTTCTCCTTGCCGGTGGCCTTGTCCTTGGCCGACACGTGCAGGATTCCGTTGGCGTCGATGTCGAAGGTCACTTCGATCTGCGGCGTGCCGCGCATCGCGGGCGGAATGCCCTCGAGGTTGAATTCGCCCAGCAGCTTGTTGCCGGCGGCCATCTCGCGCTCGCCCTGGAAGACCTTAATCGTCACCGCGTTCTGGTTGTCCTCGGCGGTCGAGAAAGTCTGCGAGAACTTTGTCGGGATGGTCGTGTTCTTGGTGATCATCTTGGTCATCACCCCGCCCATGGTCTCGATGCCCAGCGACAGCGGGGTCACGTCGAGCAGCAGCACGTCCTTGCGGTCGCCCGAGAGGACCGAGCCATGGATCGCGGCGCCCACGGCCACGGCTTCATCGGGGTTCACGTCGCGGCGCGCTTCCTTGCCGAAGAGCTCCTTTACCTTCTCCTGCACCTTGGGCATACGAGTCATGCCGCCGACGAGGATCACGTCGTGGATGTCGCCCACGCTCACGCCGGCGTCCTTGATCGCGGCGCGGCAGGGCGCGATGGTGCGCTCGATCAGCTCATCGACGAGGGATTCTAACTTGGCGCGGGTGATCTTCAGGTTCAGGTGCTTGGGACCGGAGGCGTCGGCCGTGATGTATGGCAGATTGATTTCGGTCTGCGCGCTTGAGGAGAGCTCGATCTTGGCCTTCTCAGCGGATTCCTTCAGACGCTGCAGCGCGAGCACGTCCTTGCCCAGGTCGACACCCTGTTCCTTTTTGAACTCGGCGATGATGTGGTCAATGATGCGCTGGTCGAAGTCTTCACCGCCGAGGAAGGTGTCGCCGTTGGTGGAGAGCACTTCGAACTGCTTCTCGCCGTCGACGTCGGCGATCTCGATGATCGAGATGTCGAAGGTGCCGCCGCCCAGGTCATACACAGCGATCTTGCGGTCGCCCTTTTCCATCTTTTCCAGGCCGAAGGCCAGCGCGGCCGCGGTCGGCTCGTTGATGATGCGCTTGACGTCGAGGCCGGCGATGCGGCCCGCGTCCTTGGTGGCCTGGCGCTGGGAGTCGTTGAAGTAGGCCGGCACGGTGACCACAGCTTCGGTCACGGGCTCGCCCAGGTAGTCCTCAGCGGTCTTCTTCATCTTGGCCAACACTTCGGCGGAGATCTGCGGCGGGGCGAGCTTCTTGTCGCGCACGCCGATCCAGGCGTCGCCGTTGTCGGCCTTGACGATGGCGTAGGGCATCAGACCGATGTCCTTCTGCACTTCCTTCTCGGCGAACTTGCGGCCGATCAGGCGCTTAGACGCATACACCGTGTTCTTGGGATTGGTCACGGCCTGGCGCTTGGCCGGCGCGCCGACGAGGATCTCGCCGTCTTCCATATAGGCGATGATCGAAGGCGTAGTACGTGCGCCTTCCGAATTCTCGATGACCTTGGGCGTGTTGCCCTCCATGATCGCCACGCACGAATTGGTCGTGCCGAGGTCGATGCCGATAATCTTGCCCATCTTGCTTTCTCCTGGATTCAACCATCCCGTGGCCCCTGTCGGCGTCAGTGGGACTGTCGTCTACTCATTTAAAAAGTTGTTTTCAATCTTGGGATTCCGGCCGGGTTTTCAAGCCGGAATCGGACATTGTTTTCAGCGCCGGCCTCAGGACTTGGGCGCCGACACCATGACCAGGGCCGGCCGCACCACGCGCTCGGCGATCACGTAGCCGCGCTGCAGGACGGTGACCACGGTGTTGGGCTCCTGCTCGGAGGGCACCATGGAGATGGCCTGATGGCGGTGCGGATCGAATTTCTCGCCGACCGGGTTGATCTCGGTGATCTTGCCCTTCTCGAAGGCCGCGGCCAGCTGCTTGGCGGTCAGCTTCACGCCTTCGCGCAGCTTAGCCAGCTCACCCGAGCCGTCGGCTAGCGCTGCCTGCAGGCTGTCCATGACCGGCACGAGATGCTCGGCGAAGGACTCGATGGCGTATTTGTGGGCCTTGGCCACGTCTTCCTGGGCGCGGCGGCGCAGGTTCTCCAGTTCGGCGCGGGAACGCAGGAAGGCGTCGTAGTGCTCGGCCGCCTTGGCCTGCGCCTGGGAGAGCTGCTCGCTCAGGCTGATTTCACCTTGGGCCCCGGCTTCCTGGTAGCCCGCGGCCGCCTCGGCCGGCTTGGGCTCGGGCGACTGATTTTCCTGGTCCTTGACCTGATCCGACATGCTTCCTCCAACACCTGATTTCGACTAGACGCCCACATTGGGATGAAAGACCGCATTTCAAGTCCGGTTTTTAAGGAAAAACGCCGATTTTCAGCGATTTCCCGCCCAGCCCCGCAAATGCAAACCCGCAATGGTATCAAGCGCGGCGATCCAGTCCGGAGAATCGTTCAGGCAGGGGATGTAGCGGTAGTCCTTCCCGCCGGCGTGGAGGAACTTCTGCTTGCCCTCCATGGCGATTTCTTCCAGCGTCTCCAGGCAGTCCTCCGGAAAACCGGGGCAGAACACGTCGGCCCGGCGCACGCCGGCCCGGCCCAGATCGGCCAGGGTCGGCGCGGTGTAGGGCTGGAGCCATTCCTCCCGGCCGAAGCGCGACTGGAAGGTCAGCAGCGCCTGCCGCTCATCCAGGCCGAGCGCCGCGCGCAGCTGGCGGCCGGTCTCCAGGCATTGATGGTAGTAGGGATCGCCCTTGAGCATGGTGCGCTTGGGCACGCCGTGGAAGGAAAATAGCAGCTTGTCGCCGGCGGCGAAATCCGGCGCACCGCCCTCGCGCCAGGCTTCGCGGATGCGCGAGGCCAGCGCGAAGATGTAGCCGGCGTCGGCGCAGTAGTCCTTGATCGTGCGCACCGCCGGCTGGTCGCGCTTGGTCGCCAGGGCGGCGAACAGGGCGTCGTAGGCGGTGGCCGTGGTCGTGGCGGAATACTGCGGATAGAGCGGCAGGCAGAGCACGCGGTCCACGCCCTTGGCGAGCAGCGCGTCCAGGGCCGCCGGGATCGAGGGGTTGCCGTAGCGCATCGCGACCTCGATCGCGACGTCCTCGCCACGCGCGGCGAAGCGCCTGCGCAGCGCCTCGACCATGGCCTGGGTGTGGACCATCAGCGGCGAGCCTCCGCTCATCCAGACGCTGGCGTATTTCTTCGCCGAGGCGCGCGAGCGCAGCGGCACGATCACGCCGTAGAGCAGCGGCAGCCAGACCGCGCGGGGAATCTCCACCACGCGCGGATCAGAGAGGAATTCCTTGAGATAGGCGCCGACGGCGGCCGGCGTGGGCGCGTCGGGCGTGCCAAGGTTGATCAGCAGCAGCCCCGTGCGCGGGGTCTTGGCATCTTGCATCGGCGGACTAGTGCTGGCTGAGCGCCTGGGTCAGGAGCTTAGCGGTGATGCCGACGATGGGGATCACGCGCTCGTAGGCCATGCGCGTGGGGCCGATCACGCCGAGCGTGCCGACGATGCGGCCCTCCACCTTGTACGGTGAGGTTATGACGGCCATGTCCTCGACCGGCACAAGCTGGCTTTCGCCGCCGATGAAGATCTGCACGCCCTGGGCGCGGCTGGACACATCGAGCAGCTGCAGCAGGCCGGTCTTCTGCTCGAACACCTGGAACATCCGCTTGAGCTTGTCCATGCTCGAAGACAGGTCCTCCACCTGAAGCAGCTTGCACTCGCCGGAGATGACCACGTTCTCGTCCTCGCCCGACATCGCCTGGCTGCCGGCCTGCACCGCCGCCTGCATCAGGCAGGACATGTCGCTGCGCAACTGGTCGAGCTCGCCGGCCAGGCGCGCGCGCACCTCGTCGAAGGACAGGCCCGCGTAGTTGGCGTTGAAGAAGTTGGCCGCCTCGGTCAGCTCGGCAGGCGAATAGTCGCGGTCGGCCTGGATGATGCGGTTCTGCACGTCGCCGTCGGGCGCGATCACGATAAGCAACACCTTGCGGTCGGACAAGCGCAGGAATTCGATGTGCTTGAAGGACTGGGTGCGGCGCGGGATCATCACCACGCCGGCGAACTGCGTCAGATTGGAGAGCACCTGCGCGGCGCTGGAGATCATGCGCTGCGGCGCGTCCGTGGACAGCGAGGCGCCCACCTCCTGGACCAGCTCGTCGCTCTGCGTCTTGGGCTGCACCGTGATCATGGTGTCGACGAAGAGCCGGTAGCCGCGCGGCGTCGGGATGCGCCCGGCCGAGGCATGGGGGCTGGCGATGAAGCCCATCTCCTCCAGATCCGCCATGACGTTGCGGATCGTGGCGGGCGAAAGCTCCAAGCCGGAATATTTGGAAAGCGTGCGCGAACCAACGGGCTGACCTTCGGCGATATACCGTTCGATTAGGATCTTCAGCAGGGATTTTGCACGCTGGTCAAGCATGCTCATATTGTAAGTGAAAGCGGCTGACAACGGAGAATCGCTTGTGTTCTAATCGCGCCATGTCCAGCCCGCTTTCCGTCTCCCTCTCCGCCACGGCCCTGGCGACCTCGACCGCGGTCGGCTCGTCGCCCTTCGAACCCTTCGGCTCGGTGGCGCTGGTCGGCAAGCCGCAGGCCAACGGCATCGCCGAACTGCTCGGCAAGCTGGCTGCGGAGATCGCCGCGACCGGCCGCAAGGTCGTGTTCGAGGCCGGCACCGCGGTAGCCCTGGAAATCCAGGGCTACCCGATCGCACCGCCCGAGACCCTCGGCAGCCAGGTCGAAGTGGCGGTCGTGCTCGGCGGCGACGGCACCATGCTCGGCATCGGCCGGCATCTGGCGCCGGCCGGCGTGCCGCTCATCGGCGTGAACCTCGGCCGCCTGGGCTTCATGACCGACATCTCGCTCGCCGAGATGCCCACCGTGCTCGGCGCCATGCTCGACGGCAACTACGAGCGCGAGAACCGCAGCCTGCTGCAGGGCTGCGTGCTGCGCGACGGCGCGCAGATCTTTTCCGCCACCGCGCTCAACGACGTGGTCGTCAACCGAACCAGCCCCGGCGGCATGGTCGAGCTGATGGTCACCGTGGACGGCCGCTTCATGTACTACCAGCGCTCCGACGGCCTGATCATGGCCACGCCTACCGGCTCCACCGCCTATGCGCTGGCCGCGGGCGGCCCGATCCTGCATCCCGAGGTGGGCGGCATCGTCCTCGTTCCCGTGGCGCCGCATGCGCTCTCCAACCGGCCGATCGTGCTGCTGCAGGACGTGGAGGTCGTCATCGAGCTGGGCGGCGAACGCGACGCCTGCGTGAACTTCGACATGCAGTCGCTGGCCTCGCTGATCCCCGGAGACCGGGTGATCGTGCGCCGCTCCCCGCACACCGCCACCTTCCTGCATCCGCAGGGCACCAGCTACTTCGCCACGCTGCGCAAGAAACTGCACTGGCACGAATATCCCTCGGCCTGACCAGCCCCCTTCCCTAGCGAATGCTGCGCAGCCTCACCATCCGCGACTTCGTCATCGTCGCCAGCCTGGACCTGGAATTCGACGCCGGCTTCACCGTGCTCTCTGGCGAGACCGGCGCGGGAAAGTCCATCCTCATCGACGCGCTGGCGCTTTCCCTGGGCGGGCGCGCCGACGGCGGCGTGGTGCGCGAGGGCGCGGGCCGCGCCGACCTGAGCGCCGAATTCGACCTGCCCGGGAACGATCCCGAACTCAAAGACTGGCTCGCCGAGAACGCCTTCGACGCCGAGGACGGCGTGCTTATGCTGCGCCGGGTGGTCGACTCCGGCGGCCGCTCCAAGGGCTTCATCAACGGCAGCCCGGCCACGCTCGCGCAGCTGCGCGAAGCCGGCGACCGCCTCGTCGACATCCACGGCCAGCACGCCCACCAGCTGCTGCTCAAGCCCGGCGCGCAGCGCTGCCTGCTCGACGCGCATGCCGGCCTCGCGCCGCAGGCCGCCGAGATGGCCAAACTCTGGAAGGCGCTCGCCGCGCTCGACGCGCAGATCGCCGACGCCGGCAAGCACGAGCGCGAACTCGCCCTCGAGCGCGAGCAGCTCGAATGGCAGCTCGCCGAACTCGACAAGCTCGCGCCGCAGGAAGGCGAATGGGAGCAGGTGCATGCCGAGCACAGCCGGCTCGCGAATGCGGCCAGTCTGATCGAAGGCACCAGCGGCGCGCTCGAGGTGCTGACCCAGGCCGACGGCGCGGCGCTGCCGCAGATCGAGACCATTGAGGCCAAGCTCGGTGAACTCGCCGGCTACGATCCGCAGCTCGGCGAGACGGCCGAACTGCTCAACGCCGCCGCGGTGCAGGTGCAGGAGGCCGCGCATGCGCTGGCGCGCTACGCCCAGCGCCTGGACCTGGATCCCGAAAAGCTCGCCGAGGCCGAGGCCCGCATGCAGGCCCTGCACGGCGCGGCGCGCAAATACCGCGTGGCACCCGAAGGCCTCGCCGCCCTGCACGCCGAAAAGCGCGAACGCCTCGCGAGCCTTGAGCGCGCGCAGAATCTCGAAGCTCTGCAGGCCGAGCGCGAAGCCGCGCATGCCGCCTATCTGAAAACCGCCAAGGCGCTGAGCAAGGCGCGCGCTGCCGCGGCGAAGAAACTGGCGGGGGAAGTGACGCAGTCGATGCAGACCCTGGCGATGGCCGGCGGCAGCTTCGACATCGCGCTCACACCGGCCGAGGGCGGCGCCCACGGTCTGGAGCAGATCGAATTCCTGGTGGCCGGCCACGCCGGCGTCACGCCGCGGCCGCTGGCGAAAGTGGCCTCGGGCGGAGAACTCGCGCGCATCAGCCTGGCGCTGTCGGTGATCACCAGCCGCGCCAGCCCCACGCCCACGCTCATCTTCGACGAAGTCGACAGCGGCATCGGCGGCGCGGTGGCCGAAGTGGTGGGCCGCCTGCTGCGCACCCTGGGCGCGGAGCGTCAGGTGCTGTGCGTGACCCACCTGCCGCAGGTCGCGGCCCTGGGTCACCACCACTTTCAAGTCAGCAAGCAGAGCAAGGTGGGCAAGACCGAATCGCGGATCGCGCCGGTCCTGGGCGAGGAACGCACCGAGGAGATCGCCCGCATGCTCGGCGGCGCCTCGATCACCGCGACCACGCGCAAGCACGCCGCCGAGATGCTCGGCGCGGTCTGAACCGCGCCAGCCTCAGCCCGCCGGCTCCAGCACCGCCTTCCACAGCGCGAGCACCGCCCCGCGCCCCGCCTCCACCGTCTCCGGCTCCACCTGCGAATGCTCCGCTCCGTCCAGGCGCGCGGCATGCTGCAGGGCGCGGAAGCTGCGGTAGGCGTCGGCCACTTCGTCGGCCAGGGCCTTGTCCACGAGACCCAGCTCACCGGCCTGATGCAGCAGCGCAATATTGCCGCTGTTGCGCGTCATCTTCGCATGGCGCGCGCCTTGCAACAGCACGAGGTACTGGACGATGAATTCGATGTCGACCATGCCGCCCCGGTCGTGCTTGAGGTCGAAGAGCTGGCCACGGTTGGGATGGCCGTCGAGCACGCGCTGGCGCATCGCCGTGATCTCCGCGCGCAGCGTCGCTGCGTCGCGCGGCTGGCGCAGAACCTGGTCGCGCACGGCCTCGAATTCCTTGCCCAGCGCCGCGTCGCCGGCGGCGAAGCGCGCCCGCGTGAGCGCCTGATGCTCCCAGAGCCAGGCGCTGTTGTCGCCCTCGCGCAGCTGATAGCGGCGGAAGGAGTCCATCTCTGTGACCAGCAGGCCGGCCTCGCCGTTGGGCCGCAGCCGCGTGTCCACTTCGTAGAACGTGCCGGCGGCGCTGTGGCTCGTGAGCCAGCTGATGACCTTGCGCGCGTAGGAGAAATAGATCTCCGCTGCGCGCTCGACGTCGTCGTGATAGAGGAAGATCAGGTCGAGGTCCGAGGCGTAGCCCAGCTCCTTGCCGCCAAGCTTGCCGTAGGCGATGACGGCGAAGCGCGGCGCCGCGCGGGGCCGCGCCGGCAGCTGCCACCAGACGACGTCCAGCGTGATGCGCAGCAGCGTGTCGGCCAGCTCCGAGAGCCGGTCGCTGATCTGCTCCACCGCGAGGCGGCCCTGCAGATCCTGGAGCAGGATGCGGAAGGTCTCGGCGTGCTGCGCCTGGCGCAGCAGGTCCATCTGCAGTTCGATATTGCCCTCGGCCTGGTCGAGCCGGCCGCCGAGCTGGGCGGAGAAGTCGCTCCAGTAGGTGGCGGGGTCGAAGTCGTCGGCCAGGTCGATCTCGTCGAGCAGTTCGTCGAGCAGCTGCGGATGGCTCGTGAGATAGCCGGCCGCCCAGCGCGAGGCCGAGAGCACGTGCACCACGCGCGCCAGCGCCTGCGGATATTCCGCCAGCAGCGCCAGATAGGAGGCGCGGCGTCCGATCGCCTCGAGAAAGGCGATCACGCGTGCGGCGCGCTCCCCCGTGCACTCCTCGCTCTGATGCTGCTTGAGCACCATCTGGATGGACAAGTCGGCCAATTTATCGAAACGGGCGCGGCTCACGTCGGACAGGGCGCGGTAGCGCGCCGAGGCGCGGCAGGCCTCCAGCCGCTTGAGCACCGCCTCGGGCGCCAGGGCGAGCTCTTCCTGCGGGTTGTCGGAGCCCTCGCCTAGATCGGGCGTGGCAAAGATGTCGTCGAAGCGCGTCTGCACCGTCTGCTGCACTCGCGCCAGCGCCTCGAGGAAGTCCGCGGAGGAGGCATGGCCAAGCGACTTGGCGATGCGCTCCAGATCGGCGGGATCGTTGGGCAGGGTGTGGGTCTGGGCGTCGTCCAGATATTGCAGCCGATGCTCGACGGTGCGCAGGAAGCGGTAGGCCTGGTCGAGTTCGCGGGTGCAGTCGGCGGGAAGCAGGTCGCGCTCGGCCAGCCGCGCGAGCACCTCGAGCGTGGGCAGCACACGCAGCGCCAGCTCCTGGCCGCCGCGGATCAACTGGAAGACCTGGGCGATGAACTCCACCTCGCGGATGCCGCCACGGCCCAGCTTGATGTTGGCCGCCGCGCCGTGGGCGGCGTGCGCACCGTTGTGCGCACCGGGTTTGGCGAAGAGCGCGCCCGGCGCGCCGTATTCCTTCTTGGTTGCCTCTGCGCGGATCTGGGCGTGCAGGCCGCGCAGCGCGTCGATCACGCCGAAGTCCAGATAGCGCCGGTAGACGAAGGCGCCGGCCAGCTTGTCGAGCTCGGCCGCCGCGCGCACCGCGCCCGAGGACACGGTCTCGGAAATCAGCCGGCCCTTGATCCAGGCGTAGCGCTCCCATTCGCGGCCCTGCACGAGGAAGTACTCCTCCAGCATCGTCAGGCTCACCGCCAGCGGGCCGGACGCGCCGTTTGGCCGCAGCCGCATGTCGACGCGGAAGACGAAGCCGTCGGCAGTGGTCTCGGAGAGGATGTACATCAGCCGGCGGCCGAGCCGCACGAAGAATTCATGGCAGGACAGCGCGATCTGCCCCTCGACGGCCGCCGTGTCGCCTTCCTCTTCATAAAGAAATATCAAATCGATATCGGAGGAAACATTGAGCTCGCGGCCGCCGAGCTTTCCCATGCCCACCACCAGCAGGGGCATTTCATCGCCGGCGGGCGAAAGCGGCCGGCCGTGCCGCGCCGTCAGCGCGGCGTGCGTGAACTTCAGCGCATGCTGCACCGCAAGCTCGGCCAGCAGCGTCATGGTTTCGGTCACTTCGGCCAGGTCGGCCGCGCCGCGCAGGTCGCGCTCGATCAGGCTGAGCATAACTTCCGCGCGTAACAGGCGCAACGCGCACATCAGCCGCGCCTCGCCATCCACCTCCGCGCCCTCAGCCTCGAGCGCCAGCAGCCGCTCCTTCAGGCTTTGAGCGCTCCACGGGCCCAGGGCCATTTCCTCGAGCCGCGCCGTCAGGGTGGGACGCGCCTGGAGCAGACGGCGGGCATAACGGGAATAGTCGGGAGCGAGCAGCGAATCGGGGTTGGGCGGGGTCACAGGGGCAATTCCGCGTGTGGTACATTCGAGAGTACTATTGAACCACATAGTGCATGTCGAGTCGCGAGCAACTCTCCCAGCCAAGACGCAGGCCCAGCAGCGACACCGGCGTAGAGTCCGGCCGCGCGCCAGACGCTGGGCCGCCGTCCGGCGCGCCGCAGCGGCGGTGGTCCGTTCTGTACACCGGTTCCGTGCGCGGGCGGCGCTGGCTGCTGCGCGGCTCCGTCGGCCTGCTCCTGCTCTGCGCCACCGCGATCCACATCACCTGGCCCAGACTCGCACAGAACAAGGCCTGGCTCGAAGACCTCGCCTCGCGCCAGCTCGGCGCCAGCCTCAGCATCGCTGAACTCGAAACCGGCTGGGACGGCCTGCAGCCCGTTTTCCATGCACGCAACATCTCCTTGCGCGCCGGCCAGCAGGCGCCGCGCCTGACCATCGGTAGCCTGGACGGCGGCCTCTCCTGGCGCACCCTCTTCTGGCTCGCGCCGCGCCTGAACTGGCTGAGAATCAAGCAATCGGACATGCAGCTCGAGCGCGACGCCAAGGGCGTGATCCGCCTCGCTGGCATCCAGCTCAACCGCCATCCCGGCGAGGACGCCGACCTGCCCGAATGGCTGATGGAAGCGGACTACGCGATGATCTCGGGCCTAAAGCTGAGCTGGCGCGACGCGGTCACCGGCGCGCCGCCGCTGGCGGTGGAAGTGGCCGACCTCTCCTTGAGCCGCGACGGCTACGCCCACGTGGCCCGGCTCGAAGCGCAATCGCCGCAGCTCTCCTGCGCGCTGCATCTCGAAGCCGACTTCCAGCATTCTCTGCTTTCGCGCCCCGGTCACTGGCGCGGCTGGTCGGGCGAGGCGCGCTGGCGGCTGCCGGGCGCGGACCTCAAGGCACTCAACGCCTACTTGCCCTTCGCCGCCAAAGTCGGCGCCGGACGCCTGAGCAGCGTGGGTCAGCTGCGCTTCGCGGGCGGCGCGGTGTCGCGCGGCCAGACCGCCTTCCAGCTCGAGACCCAGGGCCTGAAGCTCGGCAAGGAGCTGCCAGCGCTGCCGCTGCGCCATGCGCAGGGCCAGGTGGATTTATCCGTCGAAAAGGAATTGCTGACGATCACCGTGAGCGACATGGCCTGGCAGTCGGACGCCGGCTCGCACACCCTGCGCAAGCTCACCCTGGGCTGGCTTCCCGGCGCGGTCCAGCCGAAGGCTGCGGGCGCCGCGGGTTCGGCCAAGGCCACCGCGCCTGCAACGCCTGCTGCGGCCGATGCCGCCGCGGGCGCCGACGAAGAGATCGCAACGCCGCGCAAGGCCAGCCTGGCCGCGCCCATGATCGAACTCGAACCGCTCGCCGGCATCGCCGCCGCGCTGCCGCTGGGCAAGGGCGTGCGCGGCTGGCTGCAGTCCGCGGGGCTGAGCGGCGACATCGAGGATTTCAAGGCTAGCTGGGAGGCGCCGGCCAGCGGCCTGAGCCTGTCGCGCCTGATGGACCTGCTGCACGCCGGCAAGCTGATCGGCAACCGCAGCGCCGGCGCGCAGCGCCCGCACTTCCGCCTGCAGGCCACGCTGCGCGGCGTGGGCATGGCGGCGGGCAAGGGCGCCCGGCCCGGCCATCCGGCCCTGCCCGGCTTCACCCGCCTCTCCGGCAAGCTCGATGCCGACCAGGACCACGGCACGCTCGCGCTCGACGCCACCGGCGTCACGCTCGCCCTGCCCGGCCTCTTCGATCCGCAGGACCTGCGCTTCGATACGCTGCGCGGCGACGTGCTCTGGAGCCTCTCCGGCGAGGCGATCCAGGTCAGCTCCAAGAAGCTCGAGCTCGCCAACAAGGACGTCGAGGCCGTGCTCAGCGGCAGCTACGGCCACGCCGGCGGCAAGGGCTCTGGCACGCTCGAGCTCAAGGGCCAGTTCCCGCGCGTGGCCGCCAGCCAGGCCTGGCGCTATCTTCCGGCGACGCTGAACAAGCATGCGCAGCAATATCTGGCCGACGCCCTCGTCGGCGGCAATGCCAACGGCCTGAAGCTCGACTTCTCCGGCGAGATCGACCACTTCCCCTTCGCCACACCATCCACCGGGCGCTTCCGCATCACCGCGCCGCTCTCCAGGGTCAGCTTCAAGATCCTCACCGGCCCGGGCAGGCCCTGGCCGGTGATCGACAACATCGACGGCCAGCTCGAATTCGACGAGCATGCGATGCACATCGATCTGAACCACGGCGAGGCGCTCGGCGCAGGCAAGGCGAACACGGTCGTCATCGACCACGCCAAGGGCCGCATCGCCGACCTCTATCTGCGCACCGCAGCGCTGGAGCTCGACGTCGGCGCCCACGGCCCCACCGAAGGCTTCCTGCGCTTCATGCACGCCACGCCGCTGGACGGCTCGCTGCAAAAGCCGCAGGTCGCCGACATCCACGTCCAGGGCCAAGGCAAGCTCGCGCTCAAGCTCAAGGTGCCGCTCAACGACGGCCACAGCAAGATCGACGGCAGCTTCACCGTCGCCAACAACAGCGTCGCCGTGACGCCAGACCTGCCGCCCTTCACCAGTGTGCGCGGTGAAATCCATTTCACCGACAACACCTTCGAGCTGCGCGGCCGGCTGCTCGGCGGCGACATCCGCGCCTCGGGCCGCGGGCTGGCTGACGGCACCGCGCAGATCAGCTTCAACGGCAACATGCCGGTGGCCGGCCTGCGCCAGGCGCTGCCCGGCAGCGCGCTGGAACGCGCCGCGCTCAAGCTCGAGGGCGGCGCCGGCTATCTTGGCGTGGTGCGGGTGCGCAAGACCGGCGTCGAGGCCGTCGTGCAGAGCGACCTGCGCGGCCTGGGCAGCAGCTTCCCCGCGCCGCTCGAGAAGTCTGCGCCCAATTTGCTTCCGGCGCGCCTGGAATGGCGCCAGCCCAGCGGCAGCCGGCGCGAGGAAATCCTGCTGCAGCTCGGCGGCCTGCTCAATGCGCGCTATGAACTCGAACGCGGCCCCGACGGCCTGCGCGCGCTGAGCGGCGGCATCGGCGTGAACCAGCCCACGCCGGACGAGGAATACGGTGTGCGCGCCAACGTCGCCATCGACATGCTGGACGTCGACGGCTGGCGGACGGCCATCGCCGACGCCATGGGCAAGGACGAAGAAGCCGCGCCGAATGCGTCCAGTGCGCCGGGCGTGCGCCGCCCGGTCAGCCTCGGCGAAAGCCTTCTGCCCACCAGCATCGCCCTAAACGCCGGCGAATTCAGGCTCTTCAACCGCATGCTCCACAAAGTGGTGGCCGGCATCTCGCGCAACAACAATAACTGGCAGGCCAACGTCGAGTCGCCGCAGGTCAGCGGCTATCTGCGCTGGCGCCCCGTGGGCCGCTCCATCCCCTTTGGCGAACTCACTGCGCGGCTCGCACGCCTGAACATTCCGCAGGCCGCGGACGAAGACCTGAGCAACGTCGTCGCCACCGGCTCGGGCGAAATCCCCTCGATCGACCTGGAAGCCGAGGAGTTCAACCTCAACGGCATGCCCCTGGGCAAGCTGGAGGTGAAGGCGCGCAGCATCATCCGCGACGGTGAACCCGAATGGGAGCTCTCCGACCTGCGCATCTCGCAGCGCGCCGCCACGCTCAGCGCCAGCGGCAACTGGCGTGTGCCGCGCAGCCTGGGCGGCAAGGAAAGCAAGCGCACCGCCCTGACCTTCAAGCTCACCCTCGCCGACGCCGGCGAACTGATCAACCACCTGGGCATGCCCAAGACCCTCTCGGGCGGCTACGGCAAGCTCGAGGGCCGGCTGCAGTGGCAGGGCTCGCCGCTGTTGATCGACTATTCGACGGTCGGCGGTCTGCTCGCGCTCGAGCTCAACAAGGGCATGCTGCTCAAGGTCGACCCGGGCATCGCCAAGCTGCTCGGCGTGCTCAGCTTCCAGGGCCTCACGCGTCTGGCCATCTTCGACCTAAAGGGCCTGGCCGCACAGGGCACCGCCTTCGACAGCGTCTCGGCCACGGCGAATATCGAGAATGGCCTGGCGCAGACCAACGATTTCATCATGCTCACGCCCTACGCCACGCTGAAGATGACCGGCAAGGCCGACATCCCGCGCGAAACGCAGGATCTGACCGTGGAAGTGCTGCCCAACATCAACGCCGGCTCGGCATCGATCGCCTATGCGGTGGTCAACCCGGTGCTGGGCATCGGCACGTTGCTCGCGCAGCTTGTGTTTGGTGACTCGCTGGGCCAGGCCTTCCGTCAGGAATACACTATCACCGGCTCCTGGGCCGATCCGCAGATCCAACACACCAAATCCCAACCGGCCGACGCCAAGAACGAAGCCGGCAAGAAATGATGAGCGCCACCCAAGCTTCCTCCAGACTCAAGGTCGCCGCTGTGCAGACCGTCAGCGGCTGCGACGCCGCCGCCAATCTCCAGCGCGGCCTCGAGCTCGCCCGCCAAGCTGCTGCCGGCGGCGCGCGGCTGATCCTGCTGCCCGAATACTTCTGCCTGATGGGCCGCCAGGAGAGCGACAAGGTCGCGATCCGCGAGGCCGACGGCGAAGGCCAGATGCAGGCCGCGCTCGCCGCCTTCGCCGCCGAGGTCAAGGTCTGGCTGCTGGCAGGCACGATACCGCTGGCCGTGCCTGATCCCGCCAAGGTCGCCAACACCGTGCTGGTCTACGGCCCGGATGGCAAACGCCACGCCCGCTACGACAAGATCCATCTCTTCCGCTACGCCTCGGGCCGCGAGGAATACGACGAGGCGCGCACCATCTCCGCCGGCGACACACCGGTGGTCGCCGAGGTGGACGCGGACGGCGCGCGTTACCGCGTGGGCCTCTCGGTCTGCTACGACCTGCGCTTCCCCGAGCTCTACCGCGCGATGGGCGCGGACAAGCCGCTGGACCTGATCATGGTGCCCGCCGCCTTCACCTACGGCACCGGCAAGGTCCACTGGGAAATCCTGCTGCGCGCCCGCGCCATCGAGAATCAGTGCTACGTCCTGGCCTCGGCGCAAGGCGGCACGCACGAGAACGGCCGCCGCACCTGGGGTCACTCCATGCTGATCGACCCCTGGGGCGAGATCGTCGCCCAGCTTCCCGAGGGCGAAGGCCTGGTGGCCGGCGAGATCGACACCGCGCGCACCGCCGACATCCGCGCCAAGCTGCCGGCGCTCGAACACCGCGTGCTCTGAGCGCACCGGCGACGCAGCCATGGGCAACCGCCTCTCCAGTATCACCACCCGCACCGGCGACGACGGCAGCACCAGCCTGGGCGACGGCAGCCGTGTGCCCAAGGACCATCTGCGCATCCAGGCCATCGGCGACGTCGACGAACTCAACTCCAATCTCGGCATGCTCCTCGCGGAAAACCTGCTCGGGGACGTGAGCGAGGCCCTGCTCTCCATCCAGCACGACCTCTTCGACCTGGGCGGGGAGCTCTCCGTGCCGGGCTATGCGCTGCTCAAGGAAGAGCGCGTCGCGCAGCTCGACGCTTGGCTCGCCGCCTGGAACGCCGATCTGCCGCGCCTCAAGGAATTCATCCTGCCGGGCGGCAGCCGCGCCGCCGCCCTGGCCCACGTCTGCCGCACCGTGTGCCGGCGGGCCGAGCGGGACATCGTCGCGCTCGGCAAGGCCGAGACATTGAACGAAGCGCCGCGCCTCTACACCAACCGGCTCTCAGATCTGCTCTTCGTGCTGGCACGCGTGCTCAACCGCGCAAACGGCGGCAGCGACGTGCTGTGGAAGCACGAATGCTGAGCCGCTAGGCCAGCGGCTCAGCATATGCAAAACAGGATTTGTAGTTGGAGCCTAAGGGCGTTGGCTGCCGGGTCCAGGGCAGGCGGTCGGGCCGTGCGGCGAGGATGCTGCAGGCCATGGCATGGGAGCGCCAGGTCTCGTAGGCCCGGCAATACACCCGGACCTGGTGCTTGCATGCCTCGGACACGGTCCTGCCGGGCGCGGACATGCTGCACAGCTCCACCGTCCTACGCACGGCGTCGTTGACCACGCCGTCACGCATGCCCTGCTCGGACGCGCTGCACGTCACTTCCGAGCGCGCCGCGGCAACCATCAGATGCTTCATCGTTTCCTCCTCCCGCGGCTCCATGGTGGAGCCGCGGGAGGAGGGAAGGTGGACGGAACACCGTCGGGCGTTCCGTCGCACGGACCGCCGCGTGCGCGGCCGCGCTTTACCTCTTTACTTCACCGACAGATCGCTGCGGTCGCGCAGGCGGCGGCGCTGCGCCACCGATTCGGCCAGTGCCTCGAGCACGCGCACCGATTCTTCCCAGCCGATGCAGGCGTCGGTGACGCTCTGGCCGTAGGTCAGCTTGTCCACTGGAGAGCCGGCGGCATGGTCCTGGCGACCGGCGACGAGATGCGATTCGACCATCACGCCGATGATGCGGTCGTCCCCACCCGCCACCTGCTTGCCGATGTCGGCGCACACGGGAATCTGGTTCTCGTGCTTCTTGCTGCTGTTGGCGTGGGAGGCGTCGATCATCACCTTGGGCGCGAGGCCGGCCTTGGAGATGTCCTCGCTGGCGGCCTGCACGCTGGCGGCATCGTAGTTGTGCGCCTTGCCGCCGCGCAGGATGATGTGGCAGTCTTCGTTGCCGCTGGTGGAGACGATAGCCGAATGGCCGCCCTTGGTCACAGAGAGGAAGTGGTGCGGCTGTCCGGCGGCCTTGATGGCGTCGATGGCGATCTTGGTGTTGCCGTCGGTGCCGTTCTTGAAGCCCACCGGGCAGGACAGGCCGGAGGCCAGCTCGCGGTGGATCTGGCTCTCGGTGGTGCGCGCGCCGATGGCGCCCCAGCTCACGAGGTCGGCCACGTATTGCGGGCTGATGACATCGAGGAATTCGGTGCCGGCGGGCAGGCCCATCTCGTTGATCTTGAGCAGCAGGTCGCGGGCCATGCGCAGGCCGTCGTTGATGCGGAAGCTATTGTCCATGTACGGATCGTTGATCAGGCCCTTCCAGCCGACCGTGGTGCGCGGCTTCTCGAAGTACACGCGCATCACGATCTCCAGCTCGCCGGCGAAACGCTTGCGCTGCTCAAGCAGGCGACCCGCGTATTCGAGCGCGGCCTTGGGATCGTGGATGGAGCACGGGCCGATGACCACGCTCAGGCGGTCGTCCATGCCGTGCAGGATGCGGTGCAGGGCGTTGCGCGACTCGTAGACGACTTCGGTCACCGAGGACGAGCAGGGCAGCTCGCGGATCAGGTGCGCGGGCGGGAGCAGTTCCTTGAGCTCGCGGATGCGCAAATCGTCGGTGTTCTTGGGCATGTTCTTCTCCGTCTTACTGTTGACTGGTGTCGGCGCAAAAAAATCGGGGGCAAAAAAAAACCGCCAGCTGCCTGGCGGTTTTTCGGGAATCTTTAGGGTGCTACCAAGCCTCTCCGGCCGCCATGGGGTCGAGATCGAAGTAAAACCAAAAGAAACAGAGCTTGTTCGCGGTCAGCATTTGCATGACGAATCGCTCAAATTTTTCAAACGAGTTTCGTTTATACCGTTTTTGCCGGGCTTTGACAAGCCCGGCCCTTTTCCAGAGCCGCTCCGGGCGGCCTGGAGCGGCTCAGGCTGTACCGCCGACGGTCATGTTCTCCATGCGCAGCGTGGGCTGGCCCACGCCCACCGGCACGCTCTGGCCGTCCTTGCCGCACACGCCGATGCCCGAGTCCAGGCGCATGTCGTTGCCGATCATGCTCACATGCTTGAGCGATTCGGGGCCGCTGCCGATCAGGGTCGCGCCCTTGACCGGATAGGCCAGCTTGCCGTCCTCGATCATCCAGGCCTCGGAGGCGGAGAAGACGAACTTGCCGTTGGTGATGTCGACCTGGCCGCCGCCGAAGTTGGCCGCGTAGAGGCCCTTCTTCACGCTGGCGATGATCTCGCGCGGATCCTTGTTGCCGTTGAGCATGTAGGTGTTGGTCATGCGCGGCATGGGCAGCGTGGCATAGCTTTCGCGGCGCGCGTTGCCGGTGAGCGGCATCTTCATCAGGCGCGCGTTCAGGCTGTCCTGGATATAGCCGCGCAGCACGCCGTCCTTGATCAGGGTGGTGCAGGAGGTCGGGTTGCCTTCGTCGTCGATGTTCAGCGAGCCGCGGCGGTTGGCGATGGTGCCGTCGTCGACCACGGTCACGCCATTGGCAGCGACGCGCTCGCCGATTCGGCCGGAGAAGGCCGAGGAGCCCTTGCGGTTGAAGTCGCCCTCCAGGCCGTGGCCGATGGCCTCGTGCAGCAGCACGCCGGGCCAGCCCGGCCCGAGCACCACGGTCATGGAGCCGGCCGGCGCGGGGCGCGCCTCCAGATTGAGCAGGGCGGCGGACACCGCCTCGTCGACGTAGCCGGCGAGGATGTCGTCGGTGAAATAAGCGTAGCCGAAGCGGCCGCCGCCGCCCGAGGAGCCCATCTCGCGCCGGCCGTTATGCTCGGCGATGACGGTCACCGAGACGCGCACCAGCGGGCGCACGTCGGCGGCGATCTTGCCGTCGCTGCGCGCGACCAGCACGACGTCGTGCTCGGCGGCCATGCCGGCCATCATCTGGACGATGCGCGGATCCTTGGCGCGCGCCATCTTCTCCACGCGCTCGAGCAGCGCCACCTTGGCGGCCGCGTCCAGCGTGTCCAGCGGATCGTCGAAGCGGTATAGGCTGTGGCCCCAGGCGGCGTCCATTCGCTTGGACAGCTTGACCTTGCCCGCACCCGCCTTGGCGATGGCGCGGGTGGCCGCGCCAGCCTCGGCGATGGCTTCGGCGCTGATTTCGTCCGAATAGGCGAAGGCGGTCTTTTCCCCGGACACGGCGCGCACGCCCACGCCCTGGTCGATGCTGAAGGTGCCCAATTTGACGATTCCCTCCTCCAGACTCCAGGCTTCGCTGCGGGTGTACTGGAAGTACAGGTCGGCGTAGTCGACCTTGTGCGTGAAGATCTGGCCCAGCGCGCGGTTCAGGCTGGTTTCGTCCAGGCCGTAGGGCTTGAGCAGGAGGCCGGAGGCGATGTCCAGGTTCTGCTGGCCGAGGGAGGGAGTGAGCATATGCGATTCCATTGGTTGGCCGCGAACCAGGTCGGCATCCTGAAAGCGGCCGGGCCGGGCTTGCGGCAGCCGCCTCGTGGCGGCTCGAACTGACTATTGTAATTGCCTTCGGTCCCGGCCTCCGGCTTGGGGTTTTATTGATCCGGAAGGAAGAAGTTTTCATGCGGCATATTTGACGCGGGGATCCTGGAAGTAGGATTTCACGCGTTCGGAATGGGTTTCGATGAACGCCATGTGGTTCTTTGCTGCGGCGTGTAATTTGGCCTTTGTTCTGACGGGGACTCGTGTGCTGATGACATGTTTCAGGTCGGCGTTGAGTCGCTCATCCGGATTGAGCTCCGGGCTGTAGCTGGGCAGGTAAAAGACTTCGATGTCGGCTTGGTGCTCGGCAAGCCATGCCTTGACCGGCTTGCAGTGATGCACGCCGAGGTTGTCGAGGATCAGGAACACTTTCTTTCCCGCGCGCTTGCCATCGGCCACCAGCACCTCGAAGAGCTCGATGAGCTTCTCGTGGTTAAAGGCACCATCGATGATCATCCAGCTTGCCTTGCCCTGATTGGTCACTGTGGAAATCATCGACAGCTTCTGTCGCGTACCTCTAACCGCCATCGTGACCTGGGTTTTCCCTTTGGGAGCATAACTGCGGCCCCGAACATCCGTATTCACCAACGCGGTTTCGTCACCCCAGTGAGTCTCGCCACCTTTGGCCTTGGCACGCTTCTCGATGGCCGGATACTCCTGATCGATCCACTGCTTGACAGACTCCGGTCGCTGTTCGTAAGCGCGCTTGATCGGCTTTTTCGGCGTGAAACCCCAGCGCTTGAGGTAGTCTCCGACCGCACGTATTGAGAGTCTGACCGCGTATTCCTGTTCGATGAACAGCATGACCGCGCCTCGCGTCCAGAGCGCAGATTCCATCTTCAACTGCTCCGGACGTTTGTCGCAGATCGTGCGCCGGATTGCTTCTTCTTGATCCGCATTCAGCCGTCTTCCTTCTCCTGGCGTACGAGCTTGTGGGTGCGGCTTCATGGCCGCCGCGCTCCCTTCTTCATAGAGATCAATGGCCAGTCGAGCCGCCGGGTAACTCAGCCCTGTCAACTCCACGATGGCCATGACTCCGTATCCCTTCCGATGCAACCTCACGACCTGCTTTCGCCTCTCGTGCAGTTGCTTCAGTTTCTGGTATCGAGCGTCTTCTTTTTCTATGCCAATTCGCATGCCAGAAATGATAATAAGTTAAATCTTTATATTGCCGCGTCAATAATATAGTGGCCGGGTCGGCGCCCAGGGCGACGGCGACGGAAAAGGGCTTGCCGGGGTTGGTGAGCGCATGCTCGCGGAAGTCGAGCGCGCCGCCGCGGTGGGCCAGCAGGTCTGCACAGGGATGCGCGAGAGGTCGACGTCGGCGCCTTCCCAGACCTGCTCCTGGCAGACGGGGCCGGAGACCTGCTTGGGGGCCATGCCCCAGACGGCTTTTGCCAGGCTGAGGAGTTTGCCGGCGTCCTTGAGGCTGCGCGGCGGGTCCGGTTCTTTCAGCGCGGAGAGCAGACGGCCGACGTCGCGCAGTAAGGCGAGCGCGGCCTTCTCGCCCGTGGAGCCTTTTCCAGACTGGGTTTTCTGGCCACCATCGCCGGCGTCGATCCCCATGCCCAGCGCCACCCGCTCGACCGTGCCGAAGAGATTGCCGAGCACCGGCATGCCATAGCCGCGCGTCTTTCCGCAGCCGCGGTCTTCAACGTTTTCGAAGAGCAAGGCAGGTCCGCCGGCGCGCAAAACTTTGTTGCACAGCGCCGTCATTTCGAGATGTGGCGATACAGCGACAGAGACGCGATTTAGCAGGTTTTTCTCTTCCAATCGCTTGATGAGGTCGCGTAGGCCCTTGTATTTCATAGAAAAAATCAGTTGGAAGGCCTATTGTCCTAAATTGCTAAACGTAAACATTCTTGCATCCAAGACTTTTTCACATCGTGAAGTTCTGAATTTTAGTGGTGCATGTCCCGATGCGTCCTCTATTCATCAGGCTTTGCCAGGACCACGCCTATATTTTTCAAATTTTTTATTATGAAAACACTTTTTCATATGCTTGACGATGTATAACACTGTTCTTAAAATCCGCCCAAGTTGCTTAATTGTGCATTGCACAAAGAAGGCTTGGAGATAAATCTGATGAAAGCTTGGTTGAGTTTTGCCCGGCTGCAGGATGTCCGCGCCAATGCGGTTTCAGCCTTCGGCTGGCTGGGTCATGACCCGGCCGCGCCGGTGCAGCTGACCCGTACCGGCGGTGGTCTCGCAGTTTGGAGCTGGCGTCTGCTGAGCCTGCTTGGCGCTTCGTCCCTGGTTCTGGGACTGGCCCTGGCCTTCAATCCCGTTTGGCGCATGCAGCTGGCCTACCAGCTGCTGCCCGAATCCGCGCAGTATGCCTTCAGTTCGATCGCTGAGGCGGTCGAGGGCCTGCCTGAGATAGTCGGCGTTCGCATGCGCACGCCGGAAGGCGAGACGGCTTCGTCGCTATTCACGGCGCAGTCAGCCGTGGTGCCGGCGGCCTTGAAGAGCAAGCAGGAAAGTGCGGTGGTCGCTTATGTCGCCCGTAAATACCGTATCGCTTCGGCGCCCACGGGCCAACTGGTGCGCGCCGCGTTCCAGGTCGGGCAGGAATACGGCGTCGATCCGCTGTTAATCGTGGCGGTGATGGCCATCGAGTCCGGCTTCAACCCGTACGCCGAGAGCGTCATGGGCGCGCAGGGCCTGATGCAGGTCATGACCCGCGTGCACGAAGAGAAGTACGCCAACCTGGGCGGCGTCAAGGCGGCCTTCACGCCGGAAGCAAACATCCGCGTGGGCGTGCAGATTCTCAAGGACTACGTGCAGCGTGCCGGATCGGTGGAAGGAGGCCTGAAGATGTACGTGGGCTCCACCGCCGAGAACGACAGCTCCTACAGCACCCGCGTGCTGGCCGAGCGCGAGCGCCTGCGCCATACCGTCGGCGGCGCGCCGCTGCCGAGCGCAAGCCAGCAGCAGGCCGCGGCGGAATCGTCGGGCGTGGCGGATTCGGGTCATGCGATGACGCCGGTGTCGGCGCGTCAGGCGAGCTGATCTCCGCAGGTCATTGATAGGCTACCGGCCTTGGCGCCGGACATAAAAAAACCGGCTATCCAGCCGGTTTTTTTATTCTCGGAAGGGCAAGCTCAGAAGGGCAGGGCAGCGTCGGGCTTGGCCTGCAGCAGCACGCGGCGGAAGTCTTCCTGGATGCGCTTGAGCGCGCCCTCGTTGTCCGCCTCGAAGCGCATCACCACCACCGGCGTCGTGTTCGAAGGCCGCGCCAGGCCGAAGCCGTCCGGATATTCCACTCGCACCCCGTCGATCGTCAGCACCTCGCGCGCGCCTTCGAAGCGGGCGCTCGCCTTGATCTTGTCGAGCAGAGAGAAGGGCTCGCCTTCGGCGCAGGGCAGCTGCAGCTCGGGCGTGCACAGCGAATTGGGCAGGGCGTTGAGCACGGCGCTGGGGTCGGCGGCGCGCGAGACGATCTCGAGCAGGCGCGCGCCAGTGTAGAGGCCGTCGTCGAAGCCGTACCAGCGGTCCTTGAAGAAGATATGCCCGCTCATCTCGCCGGCGAGCGGCGCGCCTGTCTCCTTGAGCTTGGCCTTGACCAGGGAATGGCCGGTCTTCCACATCAGCGGCTGTCCGCCGTGTTCGCGCACCCAGGGGGCGAGCTTGGCGGTGCATTTCACGTCGTAGATGATCTGGCCGCCGGTGTGGCGGGCGAGCACGTCCTGGGCGAAGAGCATGAGCTGGCGGTCGGGGAAGATGACCTGGCCGTCCTTGGTGACCACGCCCAGGCGGTCGCCGTCACCATCGAAGGCCAGGCCAAGCTCACAGTCGGTCTCCCGCAGGCAGCGCACGAGGTCCTGGAGGTTTTCCACGTGGGCCGGGTCGGGATGGTGGTTGGGGAAATGTCCGTCCACCTCACAGAAGAGCGGCACCACCTCGCAGCCCAGCGCCTCGAACAGTGCGGGCGCGAAGGCGCCGGCCACGCCGTTTCCGGTGTCCAGGGCGACCTTCATCGGCCGCGCGAGCTTCACGTCGCCGCTGATGCGGTCCTGGTAGGCGCGGGCGATGTCGGCCTGGCTGAGCTTGCCCGGCGCGGCGGCCTGGAAGAAGTCGGCTGCGGCGATGCGCTTATACAGCGCCTGGATCTGCTCGCCGTAAATCGCCTGGCCGCCCAGGACCATCTTGAAGCCGTTGTAGTCAGGCGGGTTGTGGCTTCCGGTGATCATCACGCAGAAATTGGCACGCTGGCTGGCCTGGCCCAGCGGGATCTGCGTGGCGAAATAGGTCATCGGCGTGGCGACCATGCCCAGGTCGATCACGTCCACGCCGCTCTCCAGCAGGCCCGCCGTCAGGCCGGCGAGCAGGTCGGGCCCGGAGAGGCGGCCATCGCGGCCCACCGCGCAGGTGGACTCGCCCAGCGCGCGGATGGCGCTGCCGTAGGCGCGGCCCACCTGGTGCGCAACCTCGCGGTCCAGCGTCTTGCCGACGATGCCGCGGATGTCGTAGGCTTTGAAGATGGAGGGCGAAATGGCCATGGGATGCTCAGGATCAGATAGGGATTGTTGTATTTGCTCGATCGGACGGCTGCACGCCGCGTCACTCCGCGCCGAATCCTTGTGGATTCATGCTTTGCCAGCGCCAGGAATCGGCGCACATGTCGTCGAGGGTTTTTTCCGCGCGCCAGCCGAGCAGCGCCTGCGCCAGGCCCGGGTCGGCGTAGCAGGCGGCGATGTCGCCAGTGCGGCGCGGCGCGATCGCCACAGGCACCGGGCGGCCGCTCGCGCGCTCGTAAGCCTTGACAACCTCCAGCACGCTGTAGCCGCGGCCCGTGCCGAGGTTGACGGTGAACGAGTCCGCCTCGCCGAAGAGTCGGCCCAGCGCCGCCACGTGGCCGCGCACGAGGTCGACCACGTGGATATAGTCGCGCACGCCCGTACCGTCTGGCGTCGGATAGTCGTCGCCGAAGACCTGCAGCCGTTCGCGCCGGCCCACGGCCACCTGCGCCACATAGGGCATTAGGTTGTTGGGCACGCCGCGCGGGTCTTCGCCGATCAGGCCGCTCGCATGCGCGCCCACCGGATTGAAATAGCGCAGATAGCCGATGGCCCAGCCCGGCTGCGCCGCTTCGACGTCGCGCAGGATGCGCTCGGACATCAGCTTGGTCTGGCCGTATGGATTGGTCGCAGAGAGCGGGAAGTCTTCGAGGATCGGCACCGCATGCGGATCGCCGTAGACCGTGGCCGAGGAGCTGAACACCAGCCGGCGCGCGCCGCGCCGCTCCAGGGCATCGGCCAGGGCCAGCAGCCCGCCGAGATTGTTGGCGTAGTAGAGCGAGGGCTGGGCGACGGATTCGCCCACTGCCTTGAGCGCCGCGAAATGCACCGCGCCATCTACCTTATGCTCATCGAGCAGGGCGTCGAGCAGGGCCGCGTCGCGCACGTCGCCCTCGACGAAGACAGGCTTCCCGCCGGCGATCCGCCCGATCCGCTCCAGCACCCGCGGACTGCTGTTGCAGAAATTGTCCAGGCCGACGACGCGGTATCCGGCCGCCAGCAGCTCGACCCAGGTGTGCGAACCGATATAACCGGCGGCGCCGGTAAGAAGGATGGTTTTTATCACCGGCGTATTCTAACCGCCCATTTCTGCGTGCCGGTGACGGTTTGTGAACATCTGGAAAGACCTACCGGCCGCCGCGCCGGGTTGAACCGCTCAGCGGATCTCGTCACCCAGGACATCATGCAAAGCGGCCGGCATGGGCCGGCCCGGTTTGCATGCATCTGAATGGGAGAGTGCAATGACAATCCAAGGCTTTGTGGCAGGCCCGGCGGCTCAGGCCGCGGTCGGGATGATGAGAACCTTCGGCAGCGCAGTCGCCAAAAACATCAGCCCTGAGGTCATCAGCGGCGCCAAGAACCTCGTCGCCAGCACCGTGGTGAGTACGGTGGCGGGGGCGCTGGCCAACGGGGGCCGGCTCATGCTCAATCACATCGAAATCCGCAAGGCGCAGGATGAGATGTCCCGCCTCCCGTCGCTCTATGGCGAATCCTTCGGAGGCAATGGCCTGCAACCCGCCAAGGGGAAGAGTCCCGGCGTGCTGAGCCAGACCTTCAAGAGGCTCTCCCTCGAACTCCTCGCCAATTTCCTGAAAGCCCTGGGCGTGGACGCCGGCTGGGAGTCGGCGCTCCTCGGACTGAGTGGCCACTGCTATCGGATCCGCATCGTCGCCAGAGCCGAAGAGACGTGCGTGGCCTTGGGCTGCGTCGAGCTTATGGAATTGAGGCCAGAATGGGATGGCCAGCAGATTCTGTTGGCCATGTATCTGAACTACACGCTGGGGGGCGCGGTCACGGCGCCTGCCTGGTTCGGCATCGATCCGGAGAGCCAGAGGCTGTGCCTTATGTTCGTGACGCCGGCCAGCCAGTTGCACGCCGATGGGCTGGTGGAGGTCGTGCGATCCGTGACGGTGATCCTGGAGGATGCCGGCCTGCGCAAAGCCCTGAGGCGGGAGCTGAACCCGGCATAGAAAGTTGGAATGGGAAGTCCAGCTTTCGGAAACACCGCGCGGGATCCGGCCCGAAGCAGCCACCCGGGGTGGGGCGGCGTTCAACCCTTCGCGATTTCCGTGGGCCGCAGCTTCAGCGCCAGCTTGTCGAGCACGCCGTTGACGAAGCGGAAGCCGTCGGTGCCGCCGAAGGTCTTGGTCAGTTCCACGGCCTCATTGATCGCGACCTTGTAGGGAATGTCCAGGCAGTGGGTCAGTTCATAGGCGCCGATCATCAGCGCGGCGCGCTCCACCGGCGAAAGCTGCTCTACCGGGCGGTCCAGATGCGGCGCGATCGCTGCGGTCAGCTCCGGCTCGCCCTTGATCACGCCGTCGAGCACGGCGTTGAAATGCAGTTGGTCGACGCGGCCAAAGCTGTCGCCGGTGCGCAGATTGGCTTCGATCTGCGCTGCGCCGCTCGGATTGAGCAGCCATTCATAGATGCCTTGCAGCGCGAGCTCGCGGGCCCGGCGGCGGGCGCTCTTGGTGGGCGCCTTCGCCGGCGCCCGGCCTTCGGCCTTGCCCGCCTCTGGCTTGACGGCGGCCTTCTTCGCGGCCTTGGGCTTCGGTGCATCGGAAGCGGCCATCAGCGCTCGTCCTCGTCTTCGTCGTCGCCTTCCTCGCCCTGGTCGCGCAGCTGCTCGAGCGTGGCCACGAGGTTGGCCATCTCCACGGCGGCGCGGGCGCAGTCGCGGCCCTTCTCCTCGACGCGGGCCTCGGCCTGTTCGTCGGTCTCGGTGGTCAGCACGCCGTTGGCGATGGGAACGCCGAAATCCAAGCCCACGCGGGTAATGCCGGCGCCCGATTCGTTGGAAACCAGCTCGAAGTGATAGGTCTCGCCGCGGATCACCGTGCCCAGCGCGATCAGCGCGTCGAACTGGCCGCTCTCGGCCATCTTCTGCAGGGCCAGGGGAATCTCCAGCGCGCCCGGCACGGTGACCAGCAGCACGTCCTCGCCCTCCACGCCCAGGTTGACGAGTTCGGCGATGCAGTTTTCCCGCAGCGCGTCGCAGACCGGCTGGTTGAAGCGCGCCTGCACGATGCCGATGCGCAGCCCTTCACCGTTGGGGCTGGGGCGGTAGTGTCCGTATTCCATCTTGTCATTCCATAGTCTGGTAGCCGGTGACTTCCAAACCATAACCGGCCACGGTGGGGATGCGTTGCTGCGTGGACAGCACGCGCATTTTGCCGACGCCGACATCGCGCAGGATCTGCGCGCCGATGCCGTACGTGCGGAAATCGGTCTTGCGCCGGCCGTCCTTGCCGGCGCCGGGCTGGCCCAGGGCCTTGAACTGGTCGAGCAGCTGCGTGGCGTCGGCCTGCGCGCCGCCGGCGCAGTTGAGCAGCACCGCGACGCCGCGCGGCGCCTTGGCGACGGCTTCCAGCGCCCGCGAGAGATTCCAGGAATGGCTGGTGGCGCTGACCTCCAGGAGATCGAGCGCCGATAGGGGTTCGTGCACGCGCACCAGGGTGTCGCTGCCCGACTCGGGATTGCCGTTGATCAGGGCCAGGTGGGCGTTGCCGCTTGGCGTGTCGCGGTAGACGATGGAGCGCAGCGCGCCCCAGGGCGTCTGCAGGCTGCGCTCAGCCACACGCTCGACGATGCTCTCGGTGCGGCTGCGGTAGTGGATCAGATCGACGATGGTGCCGGTCTTCAGGCCGTGCTGGGCGCCGAATTCGAGCAGATCGGGCAGGCGCGCCATGCTGCCGTCATCCTTCATCACCTCGCAGATCACGGCGGCGGGCGAGCAGCCGGCCAGGGCGGAAAGGTCGCAGCCGGCCTCGGTATGGCCCGAGCGCATCAGCACGCCGCCGAGCTGGGCCATCAGCGGGAAGATATGTCCGGGCTGCACCAGATCCGATGGCTTGGCCTCGCGGGCCACGGCGGCCTGCACGGTGCGGGCGCGGTCGGCGGCGGAGATGCCGGTGGTGACGCCTTCGGCGGCCTCGATCGAGACGGTGAAATTGGTGCCGTGCGCGGCACCGTTGCGGCTCACCATCAGCGGCAGATTCAGCTGGCGGCAGCGGTCGGGCGTGAGCGTCAGGCAGATCAGGCCGCGGCCGTGCTTTGCCATGAAATTGATCGCCTCGGGCGTGACGAAATCGGCCGCCAGCACCAGGTCGCCCTCGTTCTCGCGGTCCTCTTCGTCGACGAGGATCACCATGCGGCCGGCGCGCATTTCGGCAATGATTTCTTCGGTTGTGGCAAGGCTCATGGAACGGCGTCGGGTTCGGACGGGTTTGGCGGAGTGGTGATTGTAACCCGGCCGGCGTTCCACAGGCGCCGCGGTGCGGGGGCTGCGCCGCATTGAACAAAGGCGGCCGGCGTGGTAGAAAGCCGCCTAGGACGGCGGGCTGCGCAAGGCACGGTCCGCGCGGCGAGCGCCGTCCCGAAATAGAGAAGGAGATGCAAGATGGAAGAGATCAAGCCGGGGCAGTCGGTCGAACTGCTCAAGGAACTGCATATCCTCACCCGCGACGGCAAGCTCAATCAGGACAGCCGCCGCAAGCTCAAGCAGATCTACCACCTGTACCAGTTCATCGAGCCGCTGATGAAGGACGTCACCGAGGAGCGCGGCCAGGTCCACCTCGTCGACCATGGCGCCGGCAAGTCCTACCTGGGCTTCATCCTCTACGACCTGTTCTTCAAGGACCGCTACGCCGGTTCGCACATCTACGGCGTGGAGACCCACGAAGACCTCGTGGAGCGGTCGCGCGAACTGGCGAAGAAATTCAACTTCCCAGGCATGAGTTTTCTCAAGCTGAGCGTGGCCGAATCCATCGACACGCCGGAGCTGCCCGAGCGCATCGACGTCGTCACCGCTCTGCACGCCTGCGACACCGCCACCGACGACGCCATCCGCTTCGCGCTGAAGAAGCACGCCAAGTACATCGTCGTCGTGCCCTGCTGCCAGGCGGAAGTGGCGTCCTTGCTGCGCAAGAACAAGGCGCGCTCGCTGGCGCAGAACACGCTGGCCGAGATCTGGCGCCATCCGCTGCACACCCGCGAATTCGGCAGTCAGGTCACCAACGTGCTGCGCTGCCTGCAGCTGGAGTCGCACGGCTATCAGGTCAACGTCACCGAACTGGTCGGCTGGGAGCATTCGCTCAAGAATGAACTGATCATCGCCACCTACAAGGACCTCCCGCGCAAGCGGCCGGCCGAGCGGCTCAACGAGGTGCTGCGCGGGGTCGGGCTGGAGGAGATGCAGCACCGCTTCTTCACGCCGCAGCCCGCGCACCACCACGCGACGCATTGACTTTCACGGGGCGGACGCCGGGCCTTCGCCGCGCGTGACCGTGCGCCGGGCTTGGCTCAGGCCTCCTGCAGCACCGCGTCGATCATCGCGCCCGCCGCCGCGGGCAGGGCTTCGAGCAAGGCGTCCTTGGCCGAATACATTTGGCTTGCCGCGTAGGCGCCTTCGATCAGAATGGCGAGCGACTTGGCTAGTTGCAGCGATCTCCCAGCCGCACGGTCCGCCGGCACGCCGGCGTGCGCCAGCACGGCGGCGCTCAGCGCATGCAGGCGCTCGAGCAGTTCGTGCTTGTGGCGCGCGATCGATTGGCGCGCGAAATGCGCCGGGTCCGGATACTCCGCTGCGACGTTTACGAAGGGGCAGCCGCGGTAGCCCGGTGCGCAGGTGCCCCGTGAGAGATTCACAAAGAGCGACTCCACCGCCGCGCGCGGGTCTTCGGGATGCGCGTCGAGCGAGGCGTCCACATACGACCAGAACTTGTCCTCCCGGCGCAGCAGATACTGGCGCAGCAGTTCGTCCTTGGAGCTGAACTGGCGGTAGAGGCTCATCTTGTTGACGCCCGCCTTCTTCACCACCGCGTCCACGCCGACCATGCGCGCACCTTCGCGGTAGAACAACTCCTCGGCGGCGTCGAGGATGCGCGCCGAAGCCTCCGGTCCCTGGGTCACCTGCCGCGCCCTGTTGGCGCCGGCCTTGGCCGCCGCCCGTCTCGCCCCTGCGCCTGGTACGGTTTTCATCATGATCGGTCTATTTGCCCAAAATGTAGGTTCGAATGCTTGACATGTTACCGAGCGGTACGCAGCATGGCAAGCGTTTTTACCGACAGGTAACACAAAAGCACCCCGAAAATTATCCCCGCCGGCATTCCCTGCCATATAACGAGCCTTGCATGCAGTCCGTCGCCACTTGGGCCAGAGGCCGCCTCCACTACGCCTAGGTCGTGATCGCCGTGACCTTCCTCGTCATGCTGATCACCGCCGGCACGCGCGGCACGCCCAGCGTGATGATGGTGCCGCTGGAGCACAAGTTCGGCTGGAGCCGCTCGATGATCTCGCTGGCGCTGTCGATCAACCTCGCGCTCTTCGGCCTGATGGGCCCCTTCGCGGCGGCGGCCATGCTGCGTTTCGGCCTGCGCCGCACGGTGCTCAGCGTGCTGGCGATCCTGGCCGGCGCGGTCGCGCTCTCCAGCCTGATGCAGTCCACCTGGCAGTTGCAGCTGCTCTGGGGCCTGGCCGTGGGCTGTGCCACCGGCGCCACATCCATGACCTTTGGCGCCACCGTGGTCAACCGCTGGTTCAAGGAGCACCGCGGTCTGGCCATGGGCCTGCTCACCGCCAGCTCGGCCACCGGCCAACTTGTCTTCTTGCCGCTGCTCGCCTGGATCACCGACCATCACGGCTGGCGCCCCGTCGTGCTGCTGGTGGCGTCCGTGGCCGCGGTGATCCTGCCGCTGATGGCTTTCCTGCTGCCAGAGCGGCCTGAATCCATCGGCCTGCGCGCCTACGGCGAGGCGCACGACGCGCCGCCCGCCCCCGTGCAGACGCAGAACCCCATCGCCATCGCCTTCGGCGCGCTGGCCAAGGCCTCCAAGTCGCGCGACTTCTCGCTGCTCTTCGCCAGCTTCTTCGTCTGCGGCGCGAGCACCAATGGCTACATCGGCACGCACTTCATCTCCATTTACGGCGACTACGGCCTGACCCAGGTGCAGGGCGCGGGCATCCTCGCCGCGATGGGCTTCTTCGACCTGTTCGGCACGACCGCCTCGGGCTGGCTCTCGGACCGCATCAATTCCCGCGTGCTGCTGTTCTGGTACTACGGTCTGCGCGGCCTGGCGCTGATCTATCTGCCCTATGCCTTCGGCCTGGGCTTCCTCGGCCTGCCCATCTTCACGCTGTTCTACGGGCTGGACTGGATCGCCACCGTGCCGCCGACCGTACGCCTGGCCACCGACGGCTTCGGCAGCCGCGACGCGCCCATCATCTTCGGCTGGATCGTCGCGGGCTATCAGCTCGGCGCCGCCTTCGCCGCCCTGGGCGGCGGCCTGTGCATCGTCACCGCCGTTCTGGTGCTGCAGATCAACCGCAAGTACGCGCCTCCAGCGCAGGCCGCTGCCGCATAAAGGCCGCCCCCTCTCCAGGGTTGGCATAGCGGGTAAACTCCCCGGTCTTACCACCCGGGGATTTTTCTTTGTACGCCTGGTTCGAAAAACTGGTTCATCCCTATCCGGACGAACTGCCCGATGCACTGCCAAGGCGCCTGCCGGCGTTCATCTTGGCCTGCACCCGCGGCATGCGGCCCTTCATCGCAGGCATGACCTTCTTCACCGCCGCCATCGGCGTGTTCGAAGCGCTGCTCTTCAGCATGCTCGGCGGCGTGGTGGACGCGCTCACCCACATGCGGCCCGAGCGGCTGTGGGCCGACGAAAGCGGCAAGCTGCTCCTGTTCGGCGCCATCCTGCTCGGCAGCACCGTGCTCGTCGCCATGCAGACCTTGTTCAAGCACCAGACCCTGGCGGGTAATTTCCCGATGCGCCTGCGCTGGATCTTCCACCGCCATCTGCTGCGCCAGAGCATGGGCTTCTACCAGGACGAATTCGCCGGGCGCATCGCCGCCAAGCTGATGCAGACCGCGCTGGCTGTGCGTGACACGATGTTCGTGGTGATGGACATCCTCGTCTTCGTCGCCATCTACTTCGTCACCATGGTCGCCCTGGCCGGCGGGCTCGACGTCTGGCTGATGCTGCCCTTCCTGGGCTGGCTCGGTCTCTATGCGCTGAGCATCCTCTTCTTCGTGCCGCGTCTGGCGCGCATCGGCGCGGCCCAGGCCGACGCCCGCTCGCTGATGACCGGCCGCATCACCGACGCCTACACCAACATCGCCACCGTCAAGCTCTTCTCCCACACGCGGCGCGAGGGCGGCTATGCGCGCTCGGCCATGCAGGACTTCATCGGCACGGTGCACCGGCAGATGCGGCTGGTGAGCACCTTCGAGATCGTCAACCACATACTGGCCATGCTCCTCATCGCCGCCATCGCCGGCCTTGCGCTCTGGCTGTGGACGCGGGGGCAGGTCGGCGCCGGCGGGGTCGCGGCGGCCACCGCCATGGCGCTGCGCCTGAACGGCATTTCGCATTGGGTGATGTGGGAGACGGCTTCGCTGTTCGAGAACATCGGCACGGTGCAGGACGGTGTGAACATGCTCTCGCGTCCGGTCAGCGTCACCGACGCGGAGGGCGCCGAGCCGCTGCGAGTGAACCGCGGCGACATCCATTTCGAAAACGTCAGCTTCGCCTACGGTGGCCAGCGCAAGGTGATCGACCATCTCTCTCTGCATATCCGCCCCGGCGAGAAGATCGGTCTGGTCGGCCCCTCGGGCGCGGGCAAGTCCACCGTGGTCAACCTGCTGCTGCGCTTCTACGACACCGAGGCGGGCCACATCCGCATCGACGGTCAGGACATCGTGCAGGTCACGCAGGATTCCCTGCGCTCGAGCATCGGCATGGTCACGCAGGACACTTCGCTGCTGCACCGCTCGGTGCGTGACAACATCCTCTACGGCCGGCCCGACGCGGGCGAGGCCGAGATGGTCGCCGCCGCCCGGCGCGCCGAAGCCCATGAATTCATCGAAACGCTCGCCGACCTCAAGGGTCGCGCCGGCTACGACGCGCACGTCGGTGAACGCGGCGTGAAGCTCTCCGGCGGCCAGCGCCAGCGCATCGCCATCGCACGCGTCATGCTCAAGGACGCGCCCATCCTGCTGCTCGACGAAGCGACCAGCGCGCTCGATTCGGAAGTGGAGGCCGCCATCCAGGCGAGTCTGGCGGAGCTGATGCAGGGCAAGACGGTGGTCTCCATCGCCCATCGGCTGTCCACCATCGCCGCGATGGACCGCCTCATCGTGCTCGACAAGGGGCGCATCGTCGAGGAGGGCAGCCATGCTGAGCTGCTCACGCGCGGTGGGCTCTATGCGCGCCTGTGGGCGCACCAGAGCGGAGGCTTCCTGGGCAATGAAGAAGTTGTGACGGAGACGGCCTGAGGCCGGCTCTGCTCAGGCCGCCTTCGGTGCCCCCGGCGCATCCATGATCAGGCAGGACTCCGAGCCGTAGGCGATCAGCTTGCCCTTGGCGTCGACGATGCGGCCCTCGCTGCTCGCTACGCAGCTGCACGCGTGCACGAGCTTGGCTTCGGCGCGCAGCCGGCCAGTGTGTTCGAAGGCCGGGCGCACGAAGACCGTCTTCATCTCGATGGTAGTGTAGATCTGCCCGGGCTTGAGTGTTGAATGCACCGCGCAGCCCATCACCGTGCTTCGCTCATGATCGTTCCTTTGAATCCGCAGTAATGAGAGATATTAAAGTTCGGTCATAATATAAAAGCGTGAAATGCACCTTTCGCCGTTTTCTCGGCAAAAAATCCTTTTATTGATTCGACATTTAAACATTGAACTTATTGAGTGATATAGAGTCGGATGTTGCATGGACAAAATCGACTCGAGAACGCTGCCGGTAGCCACCCTGAACGAACGGCACCGACGTGTGGTGAAAATGCGGCTGGATGGCGTGAGCCTGAAGGACACGGTGGCGCATGCGAGATGTCGCGCACGACGCTCATTGCGGCGGTGAAGGCGTATCGCGCGGGCGGGTGGAAGGCCCTCGACGTTGAGCGCCCCGGGCGCCCGCAGGGTACGGGCAGAACGCTGACGGCGGAGCAGGAGCGCGAGGTTCAGCGGCTGATCCGCGACCGCACGCCCGACCAGTTGAAGATGATCTACGCGCTGTGGAGCCGCCAGGCAGTGGCCGAGTTGATCCTTAACCGATACGGCATCAAGCTGGCCGTTCGCACGATGGGCCTGTATCTGGAGCGTTGGGGCTTCACGCCGAAAAAGCCCATGAAGAAGGCCTACGAGCAGTCGCCGGCGGCGGTGAAAAAGTGGCTCGACGAGGACTACCCGGTGATCGCCGCCTGCGCCAAGGCTGAGGGGGCCAAAATTCACTGGGGCGACGAGACCGGCGTGCGCCGCGACGACGTGCGCGGGCGCAGCTACGCCCCGCAAGGCCAGACGCCCGTGATTCGCGTGAACAACAAGCGCCACGGCTTGTCGGTGATCTCCACCGTCACCAACAAGGGCCAGATGCGCTGGCAGGCCTTCGACGGAGCGTTGAGCGCCGACATCCTGATCGACTTCCTGCGCCGGCTGGTCAAGGATGCCGGCCGAAAGATCTACCTGATCCTGGACAACCTGCGTGTGCACCACAGCAAGCCTGTGAAGGCCTGGCTGGCCGAGCACAAGCACGAGATCGAAGTCTTCTACTTGCCCAGCTACAGCCCCGAACTGAGCCCCAACGAAATGGCCAATGCCGACCTGAAGCAGGTCGGCACCAAACTCGCTCCAGCTCGCTCGAAGCTGCAACTGGTGAAGGCCACGCGCCAGCATCTGCTCAGCGTTTAGCGACAGCCCGAGCGCGTCAAGAGCTACTTCGAACATGCGCCGGTTCGGTATGCTGCTTGAGTTCATTGTTTCAATGCTGGATCAATGTTGAATGCTAGTAAAAATCCTCGTAGTCCCTTATAAATAAAAGAGTTTCACCAAAAATTCTCTCCAGACGCAGTTTTTTACGACTTGCATGTCTGAGGCACAAATCCACGCCTGGCCTCCATCCCCAGCGCTTTGATGGCGAAATTCTCTCGTCATGGCTGGCCAGAACCGCCAACGCGTAAGGATTTGATCTCCCTGTATTCAGAAAGCTCTTCCTCGCCCGCGCGCCTGGCCAGGGACAAGACATTGATCCGATAGCAGACTCCGAATTCTTTGCCGCGGCCGCGGAAAGGTTGGGGGTTCCAGTCTCACGGGTGCATGACGCGAGCATGATTACGGAGGCGGGCCCCATCTTTGGCCGACAAAACGTCAGCAAGCTTTATTGGATTGTGCCCCTTAGCGCACCAAAATTCCCCTCTTGATATTCTTGCAATCGATCTGATCCTTCGCGCCGCTTGGCTATCCGATCAATTCGCCGTTTCGCGGATGCGCTTCGCGAGCCGCCAGTGCAGCGCGAAGGCGCTCAGCAGCCTGGACGAAGTGATCCTGGGGCAACAGGAATTCAATCCGGCGAAGGCCGACATGCTCGTCACTATCGCCCCGAACAGCTATGTGGAGTTCGTCTTCGTGCCGGCCATCGTGGCGCGCCTGCGCGAGCGCGCGCCGGGGATCCGGCTGCGCCTCACGCCATTCGGTGCGGACCTTACCGAGACCGGCGTCATGTCGGACACGATGGCGCTGGTGCTCGGGCTCGTCATCGATCCCCCGACAATCTGATCGTGCAGCATTTGATGAAGGAGAGCCTGGCCTGCGTGGTGCGCGCCGACCATCCGCTGGTCAAGCGCCGCATCACGAAGGCGCAGTACGAGCAGCTCAAGCATGTGAACGTGCTGCCGCCCGGGCGGCTCCGTGCGGGGCTCTTCCAGGCGTTGGAACGCCAGGGGCTGCGCCGCGAGGTCGCCGTTTCGGTGACGCATTTCCTGGCCATCCCGGAAATGGTTGCGGTCACCGACTACTGCGCGACGCTGCACGGCCTGATCTGCCACCCCCTGGCCGGCGACGCGCGTTTGAAGATCCTGCCCGCGCCCGTCGATCTGGGCACCTTCCCGGTGGAGATGGCCTGGCTGCGCGCTACCGCCACGACCCGGCGCACATCTGGCTGTGCACGCTCTTCGCCGAGGTGGTGAAGGAAGTGGCGCGCGGCCGAGCGGCCCCAGTGAATCGCGGCGCTTGCATTGGGGTAATCCATCTTTCGCGGTCCGCCGGCCGGCTGCTAGGATAGGCCGCATGGAGCTGCGCCAACTCAGATACTTTATCGAAGCCGCCCGCCAGTGCAGCATCTCGCGGGCCGCCGCCAGCCTGCACATCGTCCAGCCTGCGCTCACCGCACAGATCCAGGTGCTCGAGGCTGAGCTGGGCATGACGCTGCTGCAGCGGCATTCGCTCGGCGTGCAGATGACGGCCGAGGGCGAGCGGGTCAAGGCCCAGGCCGAGACGGTGCTGACCCAGGCGGAGAAACTGCGCGGCCTGTTCGCGCAGCCCGCCTCCGAGCAGCCGGCCGGGCGGCCGCGCGCGCGGCGCGAGACGGTGCGCGTTGGCCTGCCCAATTCGGTGATCGCGCCCTTCGCGGCGGAACTGATCCGGCGCACGGAAAGCGCACATCCCGGCATCCGCCTGGAGATCGTCGAGGGCATGTCGGGCTTCGTGCTCGAATGGCTGCGCTCGGGGCGCATCGACATCGGCGTGCTGTTCTCGGCGCAGTCGCTGAGCCGGCTCGACGTCGAGGAGCTTCTCACCGAGAAGCTCGCTCTGGTCGGCAAGGCCGGCGCGCTGCGTCCCGGCCGCGCGATCAAGCTCGACGACCTGCCGCAGTACCCCCTGCTGATCTCCACCTCCAAGCACGACCTGGGCAAGGTGATGCAGCAGGCGGCGGCCGAGCACAAGCTGCGCCTGAACGTCGTCGCCCGGCTCGACTCCGTCACCGAGATCAAGTACCTGGTCAGCCAAGGCGCGGGCTATGCGGTGCTCGCACCCTTGGTCGTGAGGGAAGAGCTGCGCCAGGGCCTGCTCTCACATTGCCCGATCCGCAGCCCCTCCATCGTGCGCACCCTCGTCAGCGCGGTGCGCGCCAAGCAGCGCAACGAAGACAGCGTCGCCGCGGTGCGCGCGATCCTGCACACCATCTCTCCCGAGGGCGCATCCGGCGGCGGGCCCGCGTCCCGCACCGCTAGTCGAGCTTGACCCCGGCGCGGCGGATAAGCCCCTGCCATTTGACGGCCTCGCCCTGCAGCGTGCGCGCATAGACGTCCGGCGCCTGCTCGTCGATTTCCAGCCCGTAGACCTCCAGCTTGGCGATCACGTCGGGCATCGCCGCCGCCTTGCCCAGTTTCTGCTGCACGTCCTCAGGTAGCGCGGCGGGCGCCACCACACCGATCCAGCCGGTGCCGTCGAAATCAGCCAGCGTGGGGATCCCCAGCTCGGCCATGCCCGGCACCTCGGGCAGCAGCGCCGAGCGTTTTGGCGAGAGCACCGCCAGCACGCGCACCTTGCCTGAGCACAGATGTGGCATCTGCGCGTAGAGATTGTCCATGGGCCGCGCTCAGCTGCCCGCCGATCAGGTCCTGCAGCACCGCGGCGCTACCCTTGTACGGCACCGGCGTCACCGCCAGATTCAGGTTGGCCGCCAGCAGCAGGCTCACCAGATGCGGCACGGTGCCGATGCCGGGCTCGCGCCGGGCGGCCGCGATCAGATCAGCCACGCTGCGCAGCGGCGAGGCGGCCGGCACCACGAGCACGTTTGGCTTGCGCGCGATCATCGCCACCGTCTTCAAGTCCTTGGCCGGATCGAAGCCCAGGTTCGGATAGAGCAGGCCGTTGACCGAGATCGGCGGCGTGGAGAGCAGAAAGGTGTAGCCGTCGGGCACCGCGCGCGCCACCGAATCGGTCACGCCGCCCGGCGTATATGGCACCACCCAGTGCAGGGGCCGGGTCGGATAGCCGGCGGCGCCTTGAGCGTGCGTGTCGGTGTCGGCGGCGAGCGCCGGCAGGACCAGCAGGGCGGCGAGCCCGCGCATGGAAATGGGCATGTTCAATCCAGGCTCATCATGTCGGGCGGACGCGGCGTGTCCATCGGCGCCAGCGCCACCGGCGGGTAGCGCAGCTTGCCTTTGACCACCGAGGGGCTCGAGAGCGGGCCCGAGCGCACGTACTTGCGCGCGGCGTCCTTGTGCGTCTGGTAGTCCCAGGGGCGGTATTGGCCGGTGAGCAGGCATTACTTGATCAGTAGCCGGTCGAGCTGGCTGCGCTGGATGTCCTCGTGCAGCCGCGGCGGGTTCCAGGTGGCGAGCACCAGCTGCTTGAGTTCGGCCTCGACCTTCGCGGTCTCGGCGCGGCCGGCCAGGTTGTCGAGTTCGTGAGGATCGCGCTCCAGGTCGTAGAGCTGCGGCGCGGCGAGAGCGCGCCCTCGGCGTTCATCTCGCCGAAGGCCACGTCGTCCCAGGCAGGTTGCGCCGCGCCGGCCCGCTGCGGTGCGAGCAGCGGCGCGAGCGTGTGGCCGGCGACGCGCGCGGCCTGCGCGGCGGGCGCGCTCGCGCCGCACAGATCGAGGATCATCGGGAAGAGGTCCACCAACGAGACCTGCTGCTCTCGCGACTGACCCTGCGTCTGCCCGGGCAACGAGATCAGCAGCAGAATGCGCACCGCGCTCTCGTAGTGCACCCACTTGTACCAGAGGCCGCGCTCGCCGAGCATGTCGCCGTGGTCGGAGGTGAAAATGATGGCGGTGGATTCGCTCAAGTCCATCGCCTCGAGCGCGTCGAGCAGGCGGCCGACCTGGGCGTCCACATAGCTGATCATCGCGTAGTAGGCATGGCGCGCGGTTCGGATGTGCTCGCTCGTCACCTTGTGCTCGTCGCAGCGGAACATGTACCAGAGGCGGCGGCTGTGCGCGTCCATCGTGGCCGGGTCCTGATCGTCCACCGCCGGCATGTCGATGTCCTCATGCCGGTAGAGGTCGTAGAACTCTCCGGTGGTCGAGTAAGGATTGTGCGGATGGGTCAGCGAGACGCAGAGGAAGAACGGCCGGTCGCGCTCGAGCCGGACCAGGTCGTAGACCTTCTGCACCGTCTGGTTGGTCACGTCGTCGTTGAAATCGAGCTGCATGCTGCGCTTGCAGACGCCGGCCTCGACCACGCTGCGCATTTTCATGCCGGTGGGGGCGATGGGAATGGCCTGGCGCCAGTCCGGCGTCCAGCCGAAGTCGGTGGGATAGATGTCGGTGGTGAGCCACTCGTCGAAGCCGTGCTGCTGCTCGGGGCCGACGAAATGCATCTTGCCCGAGAGCACGGTGCGGTAGCCGGCGAGCTTGAGAAAGTGCAGGAAGGTCGGCGTGGACGCGGCGAATTCGGTGGCGTTGTCGTAGACCCTCACCTTGCTGGACAGCTGGCCGGTGAGCAGCGCCACGCACGAGGGCGCGCACAGCGGGAAGTTGCAGTACATGTTGCGGAACTGCGTGGAGCGCGCCGTGAGCCGGTCGATATTGGGCGTCTTGCACACGCCGTTTCCGTAGATCTTCGGCGCCAGCGCGGTGAGCTGGTCGGCTATCAGGAAAAGCAAATTAGGGCGCTGGCCCCCGCGGTGGTCGATCATCGTCTTGCCTTGTCGTTCAATCCATGAAAATCGTGCGGTCGGCGAGCAGGCGCTTCCAGCGCGCGGCGTCGTCGTTCATGCGCGTCTTCACCGCCGCGCCGCTGGCCCAGGCCGGTTCGAGCGCCACCTTCTGGAAGCGCTGTCCCAGCTCGGCCTGCCGGGGTGCCACCGGCAGCGCCTTTTGCAGCGCGGCCATCGCCTCGGGCGTGAGATCGCGCGGGCCCAGCAGCGCCAGCCAGGACACGCCCTCGAAGTTCTCGAAGCCGAGCTTGGAGAGCGGCTGCAGGCCGGGCAGCTGCGGCACTTCATGATTGGAGGTCACGCCCAGGGCGCGCAGCCGGCCCGATTGGATATGCGGCAGCACCGAGGGGATGAGCGAGACGATCAGATCGATATTGCCCGCCACGAGGTCCTGCACCGCCAGCACGTTGCCGCGATACGGGACGTGCTCTCAGTCGAGCTGATAGCCGGCCTTGAGGCGCTCGCCGTAGAGATGGCCGGCGGTGCCGTTGCCGCCGGAGCCGAAGGTCATGCGGTGGGTCTTGGACCATGCGATCAGCTCGGGCACGGTCTTGATCGGCAGCTTGGCGTTGACCACCAGCACGCTGGTCAGGTTGGCCATCTGGCCAACGGGCGTGAGGTCCGCGTTCATGTCTAAGTTCATCTTGCCGTAGAGCAGCGGATTGACCGCGAGGATCGAATCGAGCGCGAGCAGCAGCGTGTAGCCGTCGGGCGCGGCCTTGGTGACCGCCTCCACGCCGACCTTGCCGCCCTCTCCACCCCGGTTGTCGACGATGACGGGCTTGCCCAACTGCGCGCCCAGGCTTTCGGCGAGGATGCGCGCGGCGATTTCCACCGGGCCGCCTGCCGCGAGGGGAGCGACGAGCTTGACCGGTTTTTCAGGCCAGGGTCCCGCCGCGCGGACGGCGAGCGGGAACAGGGCGAGGACGGCCAGAATAAGCATCCGCAGCATGACGTGCATATCTCCTCCTTGTTTTTGGGTAGCAGCATGCAGCAGCGACGCCGCGCGTGGAAATAGGATTTCGCCCTGGTTGGCCATCAGGAAAAGTGATGGCGCTCGCCGCGCGGGGCGTTGGAGGGTTGTCGCGCCGCCTTCTCATATAATCGGCAACCCCGTATCGATGACTGTTTCGACGAGCCTCACGCCCATCCATGTTCCGGCGCTGTTTCCTCTGGTTGCTCCTGTTCGCGCTGCCGCTGCAAAGCGTGGCGGCCGCCGGGGCGGACGCGCATGCGCATCATCACGCCGCGCCGGCGGCGGACGCGGCGCCCCAGACCGACCCGGCCGCGCCGAGCGCGTCCTCCGATCACAACATGGCGGACCACAAGGCGGCGGACCACGAAGCCGCCTGCTGCTCGTTCGCCCTGGCCGATCCGGCCCTTCCCGTTTTCCAATGCCTGCCGGCGGCCACGCCCCAGGCCATCCCCTACCGCGCGGCGGCCATGCCGGCGGTCTTCCTCGCCGGCATGCGGCGTCCTCCCAGACCTCTTCCCGTTTGAACCGTCCCGTTCGCGGCCCAGCCTGAGGCTGATCGCGCCCGGATTGGCGGACGGCGCGCGCCGTCCGCGGCAAACGACTCGATGTCATCATGCATATCCCCATCCGGGCGGCCAGGCTGCCCGCGCTGGCGCTGGCGGCAAGTCTTGCGGGCTGCGCCAGCTTTTCCGCCGACGGCGGCTTTTCCTCCATGGAGAAGATCGCGTGCGAGCGCATCGGCAAAGACGCGCAATGGACGCGCGCGTCGCCGAACTGCTGAACGGAAAGACGCCGCCCGCCGCTGCGCCTCTGAGCGCCGACAACGCGGTGCAGATCGCTATCCTGAACAACAAAGGCCTGCAGGCCACCTATGCCGAACTCGGCCTCGCCGAGGCGGACCTCGTGCAGGCCGGGCGCATCCAGAACCCGAGCCTCACCTTCGGCCGCCTCGTGCGCGGCGGCGAGATCGAACTCAAGCGCAAGCCGATGCTGCCGGTGCTGAGCCTGCTGACTATGCCCATGGCCACGCGCATCGAACTCGGCCGCTTCAAGCAGGCGCAGCTGCGCGCCGCCGGCGAGGTTCTGCGCATCGCCGACGAGACGCGCAGTAGCTTCTACGCCGCCGTCGCCGCGCGCCAGAACGTCACCTACCTGGAGCAGGTCAGCGAAGCCGCCCAGGCCGGCGCGGAACTCGCGCGGCGCATGGCGGCGGCGGGAAATTGGAGCCGGCTGCAGCAGGCGCGCGAGGAAGCCTTCCAGGGCGAGGCCGCCGCGCAGCTCGAGCGCGCGCAGACGGCGGAGCGCGAACGCCTCGCGCGCCTGCTCGGCATGGACGACGCGCAGTCCGCCGCCCTCGCGCAGCGCCTGCCCGAGCGCCATCCCGATCTGCCGGCCGCGTCGCGCTAAGCCGCCGACGCCGAGGAGTAGGCAGGCCCTAGCCAACCGGCTCGACCTGCTCGCCGCGCAGCGCGACCTCTCGGCCACCGTCGACGCGCTCTGCCTCTTCAAGGCCACGCGCTTCGTCAACGTGCTCAACGCCGGTTACCAGCGTAACGGCTTCAACGACGGCAGCCGCCAGTCCGGCTACGAGATCGAATTCCAGCTGCCTCTCTTCGACTGGGGAAGCGCGCGCGTGGCGCGCGCCGAGACCGTCTACATGCGGCGCCTTCAACCGCGCTGCCGAGCTCGCCGTCAAAGCCCGCTCCGAGGCACGTGACGCCTACACCGGCTACCGTTCCGCCTACGGCCTGGCCAAGCTCTACCGCGACGAAGTGGTGCCGCTGAAAAAGCGCATCTCCGACGAACAGCTGCTGCGCCACAACGGCATGCTCGCCAGCGTATTCGAGCTGCTGGCCGATGCGCGCACCCAGGTGCTGGCGGTGAACGCCGCCATCGATGCGCAGCGCGATTTCTGGATGGCCGATTCCGCGCTGCAGGCCGCCCTGACCGGGGCCGGTCCCGCGCACGCCGAACTCGCCCGCGACACGAATCAGAAGGAAACGAAATGGTGACCCGCAGAGACTTCTTCAAAGGCGGCGGCGGTGAGCCGCGTTGGCGCGGCTTCGCTGCCCGAGGCGCCTCTCATGGACAAGGCCGCGACGCAGCCCTCGCTCGCGCCGCCCAACGGCCGGCCGTATTCGCCGGTGGTCACGCTCAACGGCTGGACCCTGCCCTGGCGCATGAAGGACGGCGTCAAGGAATTCCACCTCGTGGCCGAGCCGGTGGAGCGCGAGATCGCGCCCGGCATGACCGCGCGGCTCTGGGGCTACAACGGCCAGTCGCCGGAGCCGACGATCGAAGTGGTGGAGGGCGACCGCGTGCGCCTCTTCGTCACCAACAAGCTGCCCGAGCACACCTCGATCCACTGACACGGCCAGCGCCTGCCCAACGGCATGGACGGCGTCACCGGCCTGACCCATCCCGGCATCCAGCCCGGCAAGACCTTCGTCTATGAATTCGTCGCCAAGCGCCCCGGCACCTTCATGTATCACCCGCATGCCGACGAGATGATGCAGATGGCCATGGGCATGATGGGTATGTGGATCACCCATCCCAAGGACCCCGCGCAGCACCGCGCTGACCGCGACTTCGTCTTCCTTCTCAACGCCTACGACATCGATCACGGCAGCTTCCGGCCCAAGGTCAGCACCATGCTCGACTTCAACCTCTGGACCTTCAACAGCCGCGTCTTTCCCGGCATCGACCCGATGGTCTGCCGCCAGGGCGACCGGGTGCGCATCCGCGTCGGCAATCTGACGATGACCAACCATCCGATCCACATGCACGGCCACGAGTTCGAAGTCGCCGGCACCGACGGCGGCTGGGTTCCCAAGAGCGCGCGCTGGCCCGAGGTGACCACTTACATCGCGGTGGGTCAGATGCGCGCCATCGAATTCGACGCCACCGAGGAGGGCGACTGGGCGTTCCATTGCCACAAGTCGCACCACGCCATTAACGCCATGGGCCACAACCTGCCGAACATGCTCGGCGTGGACCATGCGAGTGTGGCCGAGAAGATCAACAACCTGATCCTCGGCTACATGGCCATGGGCGAGCGCGGCGGTTCGATGGGCGGCATGCGCATGCCGCTACCCGAGAACACGCTGCCGATGATGATGGGCGAAGGCCCCTTCGGCGGCATCGAGATGGGCGGCATGTTCACCATGGTCAAGGTGCGCAAGGGCCTCGCGCGCAACGACTTCAAGGACCCCGGCTGGTACCGGCATCCGAAGGACTCGCTAGCCTATCAGTGGGACGGCCCCGACGCGGAACTACCCGAGCCCTCGGGCCGGCCCGATCCGATGCGCATGCCGGGCGGCGGGAATGGGGGGGCACGGCTGAAGCAGGCGTGGCCGGGTGCGCCCGGCCACGGTTTGTTCAGGCCGCCAATTCTCCGAGGATCGGGCAGTCCGGCCGGTGGTCGCCGTGGCAGCAGGCGGCCAGATAGCCGAGCGTGTCGCGCATCGCGGCCATCTCGGCGATGCGCCGCTCCAGGTCCGCGACGTGTTCCAGCGCGATGCGCTTCACGTCGGCGCTGGCGCGGCGCTTGTTCTGCCAGAGTTTGAGCAACGCGACGATCTCCGCCATGCTGAAGCCCAGGCTGCGCGCGCGCTTGATAAAGCTCAGCGTGTGGATTTCGGCCTCGCCGTATTGGCGGTAGCCCGAGTCCGTTCGGCTCACCTTGGGCAGCAGGCCGAGGGCCTCGTAGTGGCGGATCATCTTGGCCGTCACGCCCGAGCGCGCGGCGGCCTGGCCGATATTGAGCGGACCCAGGGGCGCGGCGGCCGGCATTATGTGTTTTGATTCAGGCATCGCTTCCTCTCCATCCGCGCAGCGTCAGCGCATTGGTCACCACGCTCACGCTGCTGAAGGCCATGGCCGCGCCGGCGATCATCGGGCTCAGAATCCCGAAGGCCGCCAACGGCATGCCGACCACGTTGTAGACAAAAGCCCAGAACAGGTTCTGGTGGATCTTGGCGTAGGTGCGCCGGGAAATGTCGATGGCGTCCGCGACCAGGGCCGGGTCGCCGCGCATCAGGGTCACGCCCGCCGCGTGCATCGCCACCTCGGCGCCGGTTCCCATAGCGATGCCGACGTCGGCCGCCGCCAGTGCGGGCGCGTCGTTGATGCCGTCGCCCACCATCGCCACGCGGCCGCTCTCCTTGAGCCGGGCGAGGATGCCGGCCTTCTCCTCGGGCAGCACCTGCGCATGCACTTCGTCGATGCCGAGTTGCGCGGCCACCGCTTCCGCCGCGCCGCGGTTTTCGCCCGTGATCAGCACCGTGCACACGCCGAGCGCCTTGAGCTTGCGCATCGCTTCGGCGGCGGTGGGCTTCACGGCGTCGCCGAAGGCCAGCATGCCGCGTCCGGGGATGGCGATGACGGCCTCGGCGTTCGGGGCCGCGATCCTCTGTTCTTGCGCCTTTTCCAGCACAGCCTTCGCGAGCGGATGCGCGCTGCCGGCCTGGATCGAAGCGGCCAGCGTGAGCAGCTCGACGCGCGTGCAGGCCGCGCCTTCGAGCGAAACCAGTTCGGGCTTGCCTTCGGTGAGCGTGCCGGTCTTGCCGAAGGCCGCCGTCTTGATTTCGTGCGCGGTCTCCAGCGCCTCGGCGTCCTTGATCAGGATGCCGTGCCGCGCGGCCGTGCCGGTGCCAGCCATGATGGCGGTCAGCGTCGCGAGGCCCAGCGTGCAGGGGCAGGCGATCACCAGCACAGCGACCGCGTTGAGGATGGCCGTCTCCCAGCCCGCGCCGCTCAGGCCCCAGGCCAGCAGCGTCAGCACGCCGGCCGCCAGCACGATGGGCACGAAGACCGCGCTCACGCGGTCGACCAGGCGCTGGATCGGCGCCTTCTTCGCCTGGGCCGACTCCACCATGCGCACGATGCGCGAGAGCGTGGTCTCCGCGCCGATGGCCGTGGTGCGGATCAGCAGCAGGCCCTCGCCGTTGACCGAGCCGCCCGTCGCCTTGTCGCCGGGCGGCTTTGGCACGGGCAGGCTTTCGCCGGTGATCAGCGCCTCGTCCACCTGCGACGCGCCCTCGGTCACTTCGCTGTCCACCGGCACGCGTTCGCCGGGCAGCACCACGACGAGGTCGCCCACGCGCATCTGCGCGATGGGCACTTCGGCGTCCGCGCCGTGGTGGCGCACATGCGCGGTCTCGGGGCGCAGCGCATTGAGCGCGCGGATCGCCTCGGTGGTCTGGCGCTTGGCACGCGCCTCGAGCCATTTGCCGAGCAGCACCAGCGTGACGACCACGGCGGAGGCTTCGAAATAGAAATGCGCCATGCAGTGCGCGCCGTGGCGCAGGAGTTCGTAGACGCTCAGGCCGTAGGCGGCGGAAGTGCCGAGCGCGACGAGCAGGTCCATGTTGCCGCTGCCGGCCTTGAGCGCGCTCCAGCCCGCATGGTAGAAGCGCGCACCGAGCCAGAAATGCACCGGCGTGGCGAGGGCGAACTGCACCCAGCCGCCGAGCATCCAGTGCGCGCCGAAGAATTCGGCGACCATCAGAACCGCCAGCGGCGCGGTGAGCTGCGCGGCCAGGGCCACCGGCCACCAGGGCGCCGCGGGCCGCTCCTGGACGGGGCCGGCGCAGGCGAGACCGACCTCGGCCATCTCCGTCGCCAGATTCACCTCGGCCGACACCACGCCCGGCACCTGCTTGAGCCCTTTTTCGACGTGGGCGACGCAGGATGCGCAGCTCATGCCTTCGATGTTCAGCCGCAGCGCGTGCGCGGCGGGGTTGGGGACGGTATTGGGGACGGCGGCGGTGTTCATGTTGGATGCCCGGTGGATGCATCGGCGGATGCGATGCGAGGGATGGCGAACCTTACCATGGTGACAAGGTAAATCGTATGATCCGGATCAAACAACGGCCCGAATGCTTGACCGTCCCTCCATGGGAAGCTTCACACTGGCGGCCAATCCAATGAAATCAGGAGTGCGAATCATGGAATTCACCATCGACGCCATTAGCTGCAGCCACTGCGTGAGCCGTTTCACCAAGGCCATCCAGGGCGTGGACCAGGTCGACCTGCCCACCCACAAGGTGGAAGTGCAGACCACGGCGGACAAGGAAAAGATCGTCGACGCCCTCAAGCAGGCGGGTTATCCGCCGAATTGAAGCGCGGCGTCATATCCTGACGCAGCTCCCGCTGCACTTTCCGCAGCATCTCGCGCCGCGCTTCCGTGTGGCGCCGCGGCGTGGAGACGGTGTCCTGCGCGAAGGCCGGGAAGGCGCGCCGCGTGGGCTCGGAGGCATGCCGTTCGCGCAGGCCGGAGGCGGCGAGACACCAGGCGTTGAGATCGAGCCGCTCCGGCGGACGCAGCCAGAGGCCCTCGAGCAGGCTGCGGTTGTCCAGGTAGCGGCGGATGGCCGCCAGATATTCCGGAAAGCCGAAGGGCAGCGCCAGCTCCGCGGGCATGAAGCGCGCGCCCTCGCCGAGAATCCGCCCGCAGTCCTGCGCGGCGACGATGCGGTAGCGCCGGCAGGCGTCCACCGCCACGAGTTCGCGGCCGTTCACCGTGAGGCGGTCCGCCTTCGCGCCCCAGATGTTTTCCTCGCAGCGCGGCGAGGCGAGGCGAAGAGAATGTCCTTGCCGCCGTGGATCGCGCCCAGGATCAGTGCGTCGTTCACCGCGGGGCTCCATTGCGACACGCATAACACGCTGCCCGCGCGCCCGGGCGACACCAGCTCGCCGATGATGTCCATGTTGCCAACGAGATGGCTGTCGATGCAGGGGAAAGTCTCGTCGCACACCGCCGCGATCCGGCCGTTGGTCAATCTGCCGAGCACGAGGGTGGGCTGCGCCTGGCGCGCGGATTCGTAGACGTGCCAGGCGAGTTCGCATTCCTTGATATCCGCCGCGCCGTAGCAGCGGCCGGCGGCAATTTCCTCGGGCTTGGCCGTCGAGGCGCGCCAGCGCCTCGATCACGCGCCGCAGCTACTGGCGCGAGCCGTAGTCGGGCCGCGCGCGGCGGCGGAAACGCAGCACGTGGGCGTCGTCGGCAATTCGGGCGCGTCCTGCGTGCTCGCGGCCGACGCCAGCGCCGCGCTCGATGCGCTGCTTCCGCCGTTCTCGCTGAGCCGCAATCCCATCGATCTCACCGCCATGCTGCTCAGCGATCCTTCGCTGGTCGGCAAGGTGATGCAGGCCGTGCTCGCCGATCCTGGCGCGGACGCCGCCATGCTCAGCCTCACGGCGGAGGCGGGGCCTGGCTACAACGTGCCGCGCTTCGCCGCGGAAACGGCCGAGGCCATGGCGCGCGCGAACAAGCCGGTGGCCGCGGTCTCGCCCGACCACCGGGTGCGGCAGCGCTTCACCGAGCGCGGCATGGCGGCCTACACCAGCGAAACCGAGGCGCTGTGCGCGTTGCGCGAAAGCAGCCGTCATCTCAAGCAACTCACGTAAAACCAGACATCAGGAGAACAGGCATGAGCACCAATCCCAACGGCATGCTGAAGGACAAGGTCGTCGTCGTCACCGGCTCCGGCGGCGGCATCGGCCGCGACATCGCGATGGTCATGGCGGCCGAGGGCGCGGCGGTGATCGTCAACGACATCGGCGCGAGCCTGGGCGGCGAGGGCGGCAGCGCCGACCCCGCGCAGCAGGTGGTCGACGAGATCAAGAAGGCCGGCGGCAAGGCCGCGCCGAACACCGACAGCGTGGCCGACGCCTCGAGCGCGGAGAAGATCATCCAGTGCGCGGCGGACAATTTCGGCCGCATCGACGGCATCGTCAACAACGACGGCATCCTGCGCGACCGCATCTTTCACAAGATGAGCGTGGACGATTGGGAATCGGTGCTCAAGGTGCATCTGCACGGCGCCTTCTACATGAGCAAGGCCGCCGCGCCGCATTTCAAGGAGTAGGAGAGCGGCGCGCTGGTGCACATGACCTCGACCTCGGGCCTGATCGGCAACTTCGGCCAGGCCAACTATTCGGCGGCCAAGCTTGGCATCACCGCGCTGTCCAAGTCGATCGCGCTGGACATGGCCAAGCTCAATGTGCGCTCTAACTGTATCGCGCCCTTCGCCTGGAGCCGCATGACCAGCTCCATCCCCACGACCACCGAGGCCGAGCTGGCGCGCGTGGAACGCCTCAAGCAGATGACGCCCGCCAAGATTGCGCCGCTGGCGGTCTATCTGCTGAGCGACGAGGCGAAGGAAGTGAACGCGCGGATCTTCGCCGTGCGCAACAACGAAATCTTCCTGATCAGCCAGCCGCGTCCGGTGCGCTCCGTGCACCGCGGCGAAGGCTGGACGCCGAAGACCGTGGCTGAGCACGCGATGCCCGTGCTCAAGGCCTCGCTGATCCCGCTCGACCGCTCGGGTGACGTGTTCAGCTGGGATCCGGTCTGAGGATGGGCCGCGCGGGCCTGGCTAGTCCTTCTGCGCCAGCCCGTGGATAAACATCTCGAAGATCTTCTCCGCGATGCCCATCTGGTCGCGGCGCAGCACCATGCGCGGCGTGTTCTGCGGGCTGGTTAGGATGACGGCCAGGCCGTAGCAGGCGGTCCAGGCGGCGAGCGTGGCTTCGCGGCTGCACTCGGCCGAGCCTTCGGTGGCCTGCAGGTATTCGGCCACGCAGGTTTCCAGCACGCTGTAGGAGCGCGTGGCGGCTTCGTCGAGTTCGGGGAAGGTGGTCTTTTCCGGGATCTCGGGGCCGTGCATCAGGTAGAACAGCGAGGGATGCGCTTTCGCGAATTCCAGATACGCGAGCATCACCGTCATCAGCCGCACGCGCGGATCGCGCTTGTTCTTGAGCGCGGCCGTGCGGTATTCAAACAACCTTCTGAAGCCCAGCGCGGCGATGGCCGCCAGCAGCCCGGTCTTGCCCGCGAAGTGGTGCAGCGGCGCAGTCTGGCTCACGCCGGTGTGCCGCGCCACTTCACGCAGGCTCAGGGCCTTGAGCCCTTCGGTTTCCAGCAGCGACATGCCCTCCTCGACGAGGGCGTCGCGCAGGTTGCCGTGGTGGTAGGAGGTTTTTTCGGCGGCTTTGACTCGGCTCATAAGGCCTAATGATAAATCGTCAGCGCCTCCTCGTGCCGGACTTCGCGCGGGTTGTTCACCAGCAGGCGGGTCTGGAGCATGGCGTCGTCGGCGAGCCGGCGGATGTCGCGCTCGGTGATGCCAACCTGCGAGAGCCGCATCTCCAATCCGAGATCCGCCGAGAGGCTCGCCACGTAGAGCGCCAGGGCGGCGGTCTTGGATGCGGCGCCGCCGGATGCGCCGGGGATGAGGATGTCGGTGATGCCCGAGTAGGCGGCCTCGGCTTCGGGCGCGGCGGCGTTGAAGCGCAGCACGTGCGGCAGCACCAGGGCGTTGGAGAGGCCGTGCGGCACGTGGAAGCGCGCGCCCACGGGATAGGCCAGTGCATGCACGGCGGCGACCGGCGCGTTGGCGAAGGCCATGCCGGCGAGCATCGCGCCGAGCAGCATGGCTTCGCGCGCGGCGCGTTGCACGCCGGGCTTGCAGGCGATGTGGATGTTGCGGCCGAGCAGGGCCAGGGCCTCGCGCGCGAGGCAGTCGGAGACGGGGTTGCGCAGGCGCTTGCTGGTGATGGCTTCGATGGCGTGGACCAGTCGATGCCGGTGGCTTCGGTGACGTGCGTGGGCAGGCCGAGGGTGAGGTCGGCGTCGAGCACGGCGCAGTCGGGCAGGATCACGGGCGAGACCACGCCCTTCTTTTCGCCTTCTCCGGTGGTGACGATGGAGATGGGCGTGACTTCCGAGCCGGTGCCGGCGGTGGTGGGCGCGAGCGCGAGCGGCAGGCGTGGGCCCTTGGCCATGCCCACGCCGTAGATGTCAGCGAGTTTTTCCTTACCGGGAGCGAGCAGGGCGACGAGCTTGGCGGTGTCAATGGAGCTGCCGCCGCCCAGACCGACGACGCCGTCGACCTTGTTCTGTGCGGCGAAGGCCGCGGCGGCTTCGATGACGGAGGCGGGCGGGTTGGCCATCACGTCGTCGTAGATCAGACAGTCGATGCCCTTGTCGGCGAAGCTCTTGAGCGCGGGGTCGATCAGCCCGGCCTGGCGCACGCCCTTGTCGGTGACCAGCAGCACGGTGCGCGATCCGAGGCCTTGCATGATCTCGCCGAGCTTGGCCGAGGCGCCGGCTTCGACGAAGATGGAACGCACAGATTGGAAAGTGAAATTCACGCCTTTGCCTCCTGTCTTGTTTTATAGATTTCAGGACCGGGGGCGCGCAGGCGGCGGCCTAGGTCCGCCGCCGCGTTTTCCCCGCGTCGCCGAAATGCTGGAAGATCAGCTCGCGCAGCCAGCGGTTGCCGGGGTCGCGGTGGTATTTGGCGTGCCAGAGCATGTGGATGGCGCCGTCGGGGATGGGCGCGGGATTCGCAGCCCAGGTCATGCCGAAGGGCGCGGCGGTGCGTTCGGAGAAGCGCTCGGGCACGGTGGCGATAATGTCGGTGGCCGCCAGGGCGTGGCCCACGGCGACGAAGTGCGGCACGCTCAGCCGCGCGCGGCGCACGATTCCGGCGCGCTCCAGGGCTTCTTCGACCTTGCCGTGGCCGGTGCCGGCGGCAGCCACGAGTACATGCTCGGCGGTGGTGAAGTCCTTGAGGGTGAGGCTGCGTTTCTTCGCCAGAGGATGGTCCTTGCGGAACATGCAGACGTAGCGCTGGCGAAAGAGCTGGCGTTGGAAGAGGCCTGTCTGCAGCTGCGGCAGCAGGCCCACGGCGAGATCGATGCGGCCGGTTTCCATTTCTTCGCGCAGATCCACCGCGTTGTGGCGCATGGTGCGCAGCGTCACGCCGGGCGCGAAGCGCGCAAGTTCTTCCATGAGCGCGGGTAGGAAGTAGATTTCGCCGATGTCGCTGATGGCGATGCTGAAGGCGCGGCTGCTGGAGGCGGGGTCGAAGGAGGCGCGGGCGTTGATGGCGCTGTGCAGGGTGGCGAGCGCCTCGGCCACCGGCTCGGTGAGCTGCAGGGCGAAGGGCGTGGGCTCCATGCCGCGCGTGGTGCGCAGGAAGAGTTCGTCGTCGAGCAGGCGGCGCAGGCGCGCGAGTGCATTGCTGACGGCGGGCTGGGTCAGGTCCAGGCTGTCGGCCACCGCCGAGATGCGCTTTTGTGTGAGCAGGTGGTGAAAGACGACGAGCAGGTTGAAGTCGATGTCGCGCAGTTCCATGCGGCGGCCGTTTCGATATTCACGGAATTGATGGGATGTACTTCCGCCATTCTATTTACTTATTTAACTCGCGGCCAGATGATGGCGCCCAGCCAATCGAACAACGCAGAAGACGGACATGGAAGGCGGATACGCCATCTTCCCCGAGGCGCCCCATTGGGAAAGCACCGGCAGCAGCCGGATTCCCTTCGCGGTCTACACGGGCGAGGACCAGCACCACAAGGAGCTGGAGCGCTTTTTCTACAACAAGCACTGGTGCTACGTGGGTCTGGGGGCGGAGATTCCGAAACCGGGCGACTTTATCCGCACGGTGGTCAGCGAGCGCTCGGTGATCCTGGCGTGCGACAACGAGGGCGGCGTGAACGTCTTCGAGAACGTCTGCTCCCTCCACGGCATGAGCTTCTGCCGAGAGCGCCACGGCAACAAGCAGAATTTCACCTGCCCGTATCACCGCTGGAACTACAGCCTCAAGGGCGAGCTGCGCGGCATGCCGGCGGACTTCAACCTGAAGGAACACGGCCTGACCAAGCTCAAGGTGGCGACGCGCGGCGGCGTGATCTTCGCTTCCTTCGACCGCGAGGTGGAGCCGCTGGAGGACTATCTGGGGCCGGCGATCTTCGGTTATTTCGACCGCGTGTTCAACGGCCGCAAGCTCAAGATCCTGGGCTACAACCGGCAGCGGATTCCGGGCAACTGGAAGCTGATGTAGGAAAACATCAAGGACCCGTATCACCCCGGCCTGCTGCACACCTGGTTCGTGACCTTCGGGCTCTGGCGCGCGGACAAAAAGTCGGAGCTGAAGATGGATGCGCAGGGGCGGCACGCGGCGATGATCTCGACGCGCGGCTCGGCGGGCAAGGCGAAGGAGAAGAGCGCGGAGGTGACGTCGGTGTCGAGCTTCAAGGAAACGATTACGCTGCACGACGCGCGCTTCCTGGACATCGTGGCGGAGCCATGGTGGGGCGGTCCGACGGCGGTGATGACGACGATCTTCCCGAGCCTGATCATCCCGCAGCAGGTGAACAGCGTGTCGATGCGGCATATCCAGCAGAGCGGCCACGGGTCCTTTGATTTCGTCTAGATGCATTTCGCCTTCGAGGACGACGGCGAGGTGATCGAGCTGTCGCAGAAGGGCTTCGAGCAGAAGCCTTTCCACCGCGCGGTGGCCTAGCTGGGCAGGCGCGAGGTAGGCGACACGGATCACATGGTCACGGAGACGCTGATCCGGGGCATGTATCAGTATTGGAGCAAGGTGATGGAGGCATGATGGGCGGCGCGGACAAGGAGGTTGCGGAGCTGGCTCCGGGTGGCGGCGAGTCTGAGATCGGTTTCGCCGACTATCTGGCGTTGACGCGGCTGCATGCGGACTACGCGGTCGTGGTCGACGCGGGCGACTAGGACGCCTGGGTGGAGCTGTTCGTCGAGGACTGAGTCTACCGCGTGCAGCCGCGCGAGAACCATGAGCGCGGCTTTCCGCTGGCCACGCTGTCGCTGGAGAGCAAGGGCATGCTCAAGGACCGGGTCTACGGCATCCGCGAGACGCTGCTCCACGATCCCTACTATCAACGCCACGTGGTGGGCGCGCCGCGGATTCTCTCGGTGGGGCTGCAGGGCATCCGCTGCGAGGCCAACTACGCGGTGATCCGCACCAAGCTGAGCGAGGCGTCCACGGTGTTCAATGTGGGCCGTTATCTCGATCTGGTGGTGCGCACGCCGCAGGGCCTGCGCTTCGCCGTGCGCGAATGCATCTACGACAGCGAGATGATTCCGAATTCGATCATTTATCCGGTCTGAACGCGGACCGCGATGAAAAAAGGGCTCCCTCGGGAGTCCTTTTTATTTGCGCCGGCGCAAGGTCCGGCGGCGGGCCGCGAGGCCAGTTTCAGCCGCGGCTCCGGCGCCTGGCGGTAGACCTCTTCCTCGCCGTGGGCCTTGAGCAGTTCGTGCAGCATCTTGCGCATCATCAGGCTGGGACGGTCGGACTCCATGTGGAATTCGACGCGGCGGCGCGTGTCCACGCAGGCGTCCGGGTCGGTGGCTTCGAGGATGTCGCGGTCCTCGATGGTGATGGGCGTGTCCCAGACGATGAGCTCCTCGGTCGAGCATTGCTCTTCGCTGTCGTTGCGGTAGAGCCATTGCACGAGCTAGATGTGCTCGTCGTCGATGGGCGTGGCGCAGTTGTAGATGATGTGATGGATGCCGCTGTCGGGATAGACGCAGCCGAACTTGCGCACCGCCGTCAGGAACCATTCGTTGGAGAGGTTGCGTTTAGTGACGGCTTCCTTGGAGCCGGTGATACGGTCGGCGCCCGGCATGGTGTTGGCGACAGGCACCAGGCCCTCGGTGTGAAAGCCCGTGGGCGTTGGGATGAGGTCGTAGATGACGGGGCGCGGCTTGTCGATCATGCCGAAGGTGGCTTTGTGTACGAAGTTGAAGTGCGCGGCGTCGAAGGAGTTTTCCATGAAGCGCAGCGGGCTGGTCTTCCAGGTCTCGTAGAACTGGAAGATGCGGCGGTAGCCGGGGCCGTCCTCGGGGAAGGCGGGATGGGCTGAAGCGGATCCTCGAGCGCGACCCAGACGTAGCCGTATTGGTCGTCGCGGTGATAGGACTTGACCTTTGCGCCGGCGGGAATGTTGCCCTCGGGGTTCTGCGGGATGCGCACGCAGCTTCCCGTGGCGTCGTAAGTCCAGCTGTGATAGCCGCAGACGATGTTGCCGTTTTCGACGAAGCCCTTGGAGAGCTTGGCGGTGTGGTGGCAGCAGCGGTCCTGCAGGGCGATGGGCTTGCCGTCGACGCCCTTGAAGAGAATGAGGGGCTCGCCGAGCAGGGTGAAGGGCTTGGGGCTGTCGTCCAGATGGGCGGTGGGCATGAGCGCGTACCAGAAGCGGCGCAGGATGGGTTGTTGTGCGAAGAGCACGGCGTTCCTTTCTCTATTGTTCGTGGCCGGTCAGAGCCAGATTCAATCGCCCGTGGGGCGCACGGCCGGACCGGGATCGGGCTGGCCGTGAAAGCAATGTCCAAGGCTGGGAGGTCTCTACCGCTTCTACTCTGAGCAGTTTGGGACGCAAATCGCGCGCCAAGACGGCGCGCGTAGGGCCGCCGGATAAGGCCGAGAGGGCGCGGGCTGCATGGATATTGAGTTTGCCGCGCGCGGGGGCGCTCGCGGGCAGATAGGACGGGCGGAAAGGAGCGGTAGCCGCGGTTGGATTGCGCGCCGCCGGCGGGCATGGCTGCACTGCGAGGGTGCCGGGGGCCGGCACCTGGGGTGCGCGGCTGGCCGGCTTGACTGGCCCGGGAGGCGTGGGCATCCTGGCTCGGACGCGCTGCGCTCAGGCGGCGGGGACGAAGTCCTTGAGCGCGGTCGCGGGATTGGACGCGGCTTCGGGCGCGGGCGAGACGCCGGATTCGAGCAGCTTGCGCGCGGCCAGGTGGTCGTCGGGCAGGTTGGCCGATTCGACGGCGGCGAGCTTGCCGTTTTCGTAGAGCAGGACGGAGAACTTGCCGCTGGCGGGATCGCCGCGCAGATGGCGCGTCGCGTTCGGTCCGGCGAGGCCGGCGATCTGCACGCGAACGGCGCCCTGCTCGGACCAGAACCAGGGCAGCGCGGTGTAGGGCGTTTTCTTGCCCCCGATGGTGGCGATGGCGGTGCGCGCCTGGTCGTTGGCGTTCTGCACGGATTCGAGGCGGATGCTGCAGCCCGCGCCGTGCAGGGGGAAGAGGGTGCAGTCGCCGACGGCGAGGATCTGCGGATCGCTGGTGCGCATGTGCGCATCGACGACGATGCCGTTGCCGGTCTCGAGGCCAGATTCCTTGGCGAGGGTGATCTCGGGTTCGGCGCCGATGCCGGCGAGGATGAGGTCGGCAGCGGCGTCACCGCCGGCTTCGGCCACGCCGGTGACCTTGCCGCCTTCGATCAGGACTTTTTCCAGACGGGCGTTGAGGCAGACTTCGATGCCGGCGGCGCAGTGTGTCTGCAGCAGGAAGCCGGACATCTCGGGCGAGAGGGCGCGGGCCAGCAGGCGCGGTGCGCTTTCGAGCACGAGCACGTCCTTGCCCAGGCCGCGCGCGGTGGCGGCGACTTCCAGGCCGATAAAGCCGCCGCCCACGACGACGACCTTGTTCGCGGCGTTGAGCGCGGCGCGCAGCGCGGCGGCTTCGGCGGCGTTGCGCAGGTAGTGCAGGTCTTGGGTAGCGTCGGGCACGCCGGGCAGCTTGCGGGCGCGCGAGCCGGTGGCGAGGATCAGCCAGTTGTAGGCGAGGGTCTTGCCGGAGGCGAGCGCGACGCTGCGCGCGGCGCGGTCGATGGAGACGGCGATCTCGCCCAGGTGCAGGGCGATGCCGTGCTCGTCGTAGTAAGCGCGGGCGCGGATGGGGGTGAGCATGGCGTCGGGCGTCTTGATGTAGGCCTTGGACAGGGGCGGGCGCTGATAGGGGACTTCGGTTTCCGCGCTGACGACGGCGACCTCGTATTCCTGGCCGGCCTGCTTGGCTTCGACGAGGCTTGCGCAGAGCTGGGCGGTGGCGTGGCCGCCGCCGATGATGACGATGCGTTTCATGGCTGTGTGTGCGTGATGCGCGACTTGGGGGCCGCTGTGATGTCAGTGTCCGCGCTGGGCCTCATGGCGCCTGTTCGAGAAGCGCATGATAAATCAGTTTGAGACCCAGCAAGCCCATCAAACCTCCGGCCAGCCGGTCCATCCAGGCTTTGCCGCGCAGGTAGGCGTCGCGCGGACGTTCGGAGGAGAAGCCCAGCGCGACGAGCGCATACCAGCCGGTCTCGATCAGGAAGATCAGCGGCGGCAGCGCGACGTAGAGCGCGGTGGAGGGATGCGCGGGCAGGAGGGCGGCGAAGATGCTGCCGTAGACGACGGCGGTCTTGGGATTGCTGAGCTGGGTGGTGAGGCCGAGCAGGAAGGAGCGCCAGGGGGGGGAGGGCGTCCGCGGCTTCGGCGCCGGCTTCGATGCCGGCGGCCTGCAGCGGCCGGCCCGCGCCCTGCCAGAGGCGCCAGGCGAGGTAGAGCAGATAGAGACCGCCGGCGATCTTGAGCAGCATGTAGAGCCAGGCGAGGTGGGTGAGCAGCGCATGCATGCCCAGCAGCGCGAGCGCGCCGAAGGCCATGCCGGCTGCGGCGGCCAGCCTGTCGGCGCGGCTGCGGGCGACGGCGGTGCGCACGATGAGGATGAAACTGGGGCCGGGTCTGACCACGCCGACCGCCAGGGCGCCGAGTATGCTGGCGAGCACCAGTGTCGTGTCCAAGACGATTCCTTCAGAGTGTTGGTATTCTGCGCTTTTTATCATTTATGCGATGCCTGCCGGCAGGAAGTCCCGCGCTCGCGGGGGTCACGGAGACGGATAAGCTGGGCATGGGCAAACGCTTCTGGGTTGCACCGATCGCGGCGTTCGCGGTCTTGGCGATATTGGCGGTGCTTGTACTGGGATTGGTGATTGGATTCGGCACCTCGGATCCGCTGCCGGTCATGCGCTCCATCCGCGATGGCACGATGAAGATCGACCGTGCCGACATGCCCCGCCTGTCTTTCTTCACCGCCCGCGACGGCATCCTGCTCGCCTACCGCATGTATCCAGCCTTCACGCGCGCCGAGGACGTCGACGCGCCGCAGCCCAGCGCGGCGCCTTCGGTCGTGGCGGTGCTGCTGCACCGGGCTTCGGCCAGAAGCCGCTCGATGCATGCGCTGGGCCGCGCGCTGAGCCAGGGTGGCGTTGCGGAGCTTTCGCTCGATATCCGCGGCCACTGGGATTCGGGCGTGCACGGCGACATCGCCTACATCGGCCAGCTCGAAGACGACATGGAGGACTTCCTGGCGCAAGCCAAGAAGAATCATCCGGACGCGAAGTTCGTGCTGATCGGCCACGGTGCCGGCGGCGGTCTGGCGCTGCGCATCGCGGGCGGCAAGCTGGGCGGGCTGTTCGACCGCTATGTCCTGCTCGCGCCCTTCCTGAGCTACAACTCGGCGAGCCAACGCCCCGAGAGTGGCGGCTGGCTGTCGGTCTCCACGCCGCGGCTGCTGGTGCTGCGCCTGCTCGACCGCATGCATCTGCACTGGTTCGAGGGGCTGCAGGTGGTGAGCTTCGCCATCGATCAGGCCGACCACGGCATCCTCGTGCCCTCGTATTCGTATCGCTTTATGAAGAACATGCAGCCGCATGCGGGCTATCTGGGCGACGTGCGCCGCAGCCCGGCGCTGGTCTTGGTGATCGCGGGTCAGAAGGACGAGACCTTCTTCGCCGAGGGATTTGCCGCGGCGCTGTCGTCGGTGCTGAGCAAGGTGCAGGTGCGGGTGTTGCCGGGGGGCGACCACATGGGCATGGTCACGCAGAGGGCGACGCTCGATGAGGTGCTGGCGATGACGCTGCAGCTGCGCGGCGTGGAGACGCAGCCGGCGCAGTGAGGATTGGTGGGCGGCCGGGTCAGGCTGCTTCGGCCAGGGACTTTTCCAGCAGAGCCTGGAAGGACGCCCAGTCGGGCTCGCCGACGTAGCGCTTGATGATGTTGCCGCGCTTGTCGATCACAAAGGTGGTAGGGGTGAGCTGCACTTGGCCGAAGGCCTTGGCGTTGGCGCCGTCGGCGTCCAGGGCGACGCGGAAGGGCAGCTTGCGGGTCTGGGCGAAGTTGACCACGTACATCGGCGGATCGTAGGCCATGGCCACGGCGACGAATTCCAGCCCCTTGCCCTTGAGCTTGGAGTAGGTGTCGACCATCTTGGGCATTTCCTGCATGCAGGTGGAGCAGTCGGTGGCCCAGAAGTTGACGATGGCGACCTTGCCTTGCAGATCAGCCGTACGAACCTTTTCTCCGGACAGGAGGGTGAAGACGGTCTGCGGCACCGGGGTGGCGGGCGTCATCGCATGCCAGCCGAGCCAGGCCAGGAAAGCCGCGATGGCAAGGCTCAGGCCGATCAAGCCGGTTTTGAGTGTCGAGGTTTGCATCGCTGATCAATCCACGTTAGAAGGCTTACATTGCCGGGGCTTCTGGACCCAAATCCAAGGGCGTAATGCTACTCCAACTCGTCCGGCCTTTCTTGGCGGGGCTTTCCACGGAATCCTGCTTCGATCATGCGTCTTGTTTCCCGTTTTTCCCCTTGCTTGCTGCTTCTGGCATGCCTGCTGCTGGCGGCCTGTTCGCCCGAGTTAGATTGGCGGGTGATCCAGAACGGCGAGGGCGGCTATGCGGCGATGTTTCCCGGCAAGCCGGGCGCGGAGCAGCGCAAGGTGACGATGGCCGGTGCGCGGTTCGACATGCAGATGCAGGCGGCCAGCGCCGGCGGGGCGCTGTTCGCGGTGGGCGCCGCGACGCTGCCACAGGGGGCGACGGAGGGCTTGCGCGCGCAAGTGCTCGAAGCGATGAAGCAGGGGCTGCTGGCAAATTTCGATGATCTGCGCGTGAGCGAGAGCCGCGCGCAGGTGCAGACGGCCGCGGCCCCTCAGCAGCAGGTGGACGCGCTGCAGTTCACCGCGACCGGCACGGCGCGCGGCGACGGGCAGCGCCGGCGTGTGTATGCGAGGTTGATGGCGCGGAACGGACATGCGTACCAGGTCGTGGTGATCGAGCCGCTTGCGGCGGGCGAGAGCAACGCGAAGATCAAGGAACAGGCGGAGCAATTCCTCGCGGGTTTCCAGCCGCACTGAGCCCCCTGCTGTGTCTGGCGCCGGTTGGAAAGCCTTATATTGATCCGACATTGAAACAATGAACTCAAGCAGCATACCGAACCGGCGCATGTTCGAAGTAGCTTTTGACGCGCTCGGGCTGTCGCTAAACGCTGAGCAGATGCTGGCGCGTGGCCTTCACCAGTTGCAGCTTCGAGCGAGTTGGAGCGAGTTTGGTGCCGACCTGCTTCAGGTCGGCATTGGCCATTTCGTTGGGACTCAATTCGGGGCTGTAGCTGGGCAAGTAGAAGACTTCGATCTCGTGCTTGTGCTCGGCCAGCCAGGCCTTCACAGGCTTGCTGTGGTGCACACGCAGGTTGTCCAGGATCAGGTAGATCTTTCGGCCGGCATCCTTGACCAGCCGGCGCAGGAAGTCGATCAGGATGTCGGCGCTCAACGCTCCGTCGAAGGCCTGCCAGCGCATCTGGCTCTTGTTGGTGACGGTGGAGATCACCGACAAGCCGTGGCGCTTGTTGTTCACGCGAATCACGGGCGTCTGGCCCTGCGGGGCATAGCTGCGCCCGCGCACGTCGTCGCGGCGCACGCCGGTCTCGTCGCCCCAGTGAATTTTAGCCCCCTCAGCCTTGGCGCAGGCGGCGATCACTGGGTAGTCCTCGTCGAGCCACTTTTTCACCGCCGCCGGCGACTGCTCGTAGGCCTTCTTCATGGGCTTTTTCGGCGTGAAGCCCCAACGCTCCAGATACAGGCCCATCGTGCGAACGGCCAGCTTGATGCCGTATCGGTTAAGGATCAACTCGGCCACTGCCTGGCGGCTCCACAGCGCATAGATCATCTTCAACTGGTCGGGCGTGCGGTCGCGGATCAGCCGCTGAACCTCGCGCTCCTGCTCCGCCGTCAGCGTTCTGCCCGTACCCTGCGGGCGCCCGGGGCGCTCAACGTCGAGGGCCTTCCACCCGCCCGCGCGATACGCCTTCACCGCCGCAATGAGCGTCGTGCGCGACATCTCGCATTGCGCCGCCGCGTCCTTCAGGCTCACGCCATCCAGCCGCATTTTCACCGCACGTCGGCGCCGTTCGTTCAGGGCGGCTACCGGCAGCGTTCTCGAGTCGATTTTGTCCATGCAACATCCGACTCTATATCACTCAATAAGTTCAATGTTTAAGTGTCGGATCAATAGTGGTGTGGTTGATGTGGTAGGGTTGTTATGGTTTAAAAAATGGGCTTGTGCTCAGACCTTGATTTCCGCCAGCGCCTCGGGCGCGAACGATTCCTCGGCCTCCATGCGCCGATGGCGTACGCCTTGTTCGAACGCAAAGCGCAGAAACGCGTCGAGAGTCCTACGGTTGGACTCCACGCCGTAGGGCCAGGGCTCGCCGTCCTTGAACACAAGGCCGCCCGATGCCTGCCGCGCGTGATCGACGGCCCAGGGCACCGGAACCGCGGAGGCGGTGACATCGAACAGGCGCGCGACGCTGCGGTTCTTCGCTTTGTTCAGGGCGAGCGTGAGATTGCGGGCGATCCAGCGGTTGGCTTCGTAGGCGTCGCGGCGGATCGCGACGGTATGCATGATCGGGAAGATGCTGGAGGAGGCGAAATACGCCTCCTCCTCCGCGCGGCTGTCGGGGAACAGACGCCGAACCAGGGGATCGCCCTGCACGAAGGCCGCCGACGCGCGCGCTGATGAGCGCGTCGATCTCTCCGGCGAGCAGCATGTCGTTGAGGCTGCACTCGCGCTCGACGCTCAGGCAGATCCATTCCGGAAGCCGCAGGGTGGTCCACTCGTCGCGCCCGGCCTGGTTCACGCCGCCCTGCACCCACTGAATGCCGCCGAGCGGGATACCGAGCGTCTCGGCGATATAGCCCTTGATGTAGATCGTTGTGGTCTGCGACCACTGCGGCAGCCCGATGCGCTTGCCGCGCAGGTCCTGGGGCTTGGCGATGGGGACGTCCGCGCGCACGTAGATCGCGGAATGGCAGAACCCGCGCGACGGGAAGACGGGAATGGCGATCATGCTCGTGTCGCCGCGCGACAGCCGCGACACGTACATGCCCATCGAGATCTCCGACACCTCCCATTCCAACGCGTCGAAAAACCGGAAGAAGATTTCCTCGACGTTGTTGTTCAACACGGTCAGGTCGATGCCGTCCGGCCTGACCCGGCCCAGGGCCAGGTCGCGTGTATGGTCATAGTCGCCGATCGCTAGCGTCAGATACAGGTTTCCCATGCTGATCCTTTTTTCCTGGGCTGATGGGTTATTCAGCGGCGGCGCCGATCTTCTTGATCAGCACACCGAAGCGGCGCGTGTCCCTGGCGATCAGGTCACGGAACGCCTGTGGATTTCCCGGCATGGGTTAAAAGCCGTTGTCGGTCAGCTTTTCGATGAACTTCGGATCCGCGAGGATCTCCGCGACGTCGGCGCTGACCTTGCCGACGATCTGCGCCGGTATGTGCGAGGGCGCGAGCAGGCCGAACCAGTTCTCGATCATGTAATCCGGAAAGCCCTGCTCCGCGACGGTCGGCACGGCGGGCGCGAGACGGCTGCGCGCACGGGAGGTGATGGCGATTGCGCGCAGCTTTCCGGTCTTGATGAAGGGCAGCAGATTGGCCGCCGTGCTAATCACGATGGGCACCTGGCCGCTCACGGCATCCAGATGCGCGGGGCTGCAGCCCTTGTAGGGCACGTGCAGCAGTTCGATTCCGGCCATGGACTTGAGCATTTCGCCGGCCAGATGCGTCGGCGTGCCGGTGCCGCAGGAGGCGTAGCTGAGCGCGCCCGGCCGGGCTTTGTCTTGCTTGACGAGGTCCGCCAGCGAGCCGATCCCCGAGGATGGATGCACGGCGATCATCTCCGGCACTCTCGCCATCATGTCGATGGGGGTGAGATCCTTGGCCGCGTCGTAGGGCATCTTGCGGTACAGGCCGGGGTTGATGGCGAGATCGGTCGGCATGACGAGCAGCGTGTAGCCGTCGGCGGGAGATTTGACCACGTAGTCGGCGCCGATGTTACCGCTGGCCCCGGGCCAGTTGTCGACGATGGCCGGTTCGCCCCATTTTTCGCCGAGCCGCTGCGCGAACAGGCGCGCCAGGGCGTCATTGCCGCCGCCCGGCGGATAGGGGACGACCACGCGCACCAGCCTCGCCGGATAGGCCTGCGCCAGACCGGGCTGCTCAAACAGCAGCTGGAGAGCGAGCGCGGCGCAGAGGAGAAATGCCTTGCGAGTCATCAAGCTCACTTCTCTGTCACGGCGGCAATCGCCCAAATCTCCACCTGCGTCGGCGGGAATTTGCGCATCGGGATGCTCCTGGTCCAAATTTTGCTCCACTCTCGGCGGATTGGTTCGGGGCAACATTACAAGATCGTGACCATCCCGGATAATGAGTTCTCGACGTGGATTTATTCCTTATCCGGCCCACCGGCCCGCGCAGCGAAGCCGGGACTTACCCTCGTGTACACCGGCCAGGTGCTGGCGTAGACTTAGCCGCGCCCCTATGAGAACGAAGATGGACGATTCCACCCACTTTCCATCCGGCGAATACATCCGCGGGCGCATGAAGATGCGTTACCTGCTGTTGATTGTCGCGATCGACGACCTGCGCAGCATCAACAAGGCGGCCTCGGCGCTGCACATCACCCAGCCGGCGGCGACCAAGCTGCTGGCGGATATCGAGGGCCTGGTCGGGGTGCGGCTCTTCGACCGCACGACCCGCGGCATCACGCCCACCACTTACGGCGACACGCTGATCCAGCACGTCCGCTCCATCCTCGCCTCGCTCGACACGGCCTGCGAGGACATAAGCGCCTTGCGGGCTGGCAGCAAGGGCACGATCCGGGTCGGCTCGATCATGGCGGGCGCGGCCGTGCTGCTGCCCAGGAGCATCGCCCGGCTCAAGGAAAGCCATCCCTATCTGAGCGTCTCGATCTCCTGCGGCATGATCGAATCCCTGGTGTCCGAGCTGCGTGCCGGCTCGCTGGACCTCGTGCTGGTCCGCATCTCGCCGGACCGAGACAGCGAGGGCGTCCGCTACGAGACACTGCTCGACGAACCGATTCGCGTCGTGGCCCGCGCCGGCCACCGGCTGAGCAAGAAGAAGAATCTGGCCCTGACTGACCTGGCCTCGGTGCCGTGGATCTGGCCCAGCGCGGGCGCCCTGTACCGGCTGCGCCTGGAAGCCGCGTTCCGGCAGGCGGGCGTCAATCCGCCGGCCGATCTCGTCGAATCGGACTGCCCGGTGTCGGACCGCACCCTGCTGCGGGAAACCGACCGCATCGGCGTGGTGCCGGAGACGGTGGCGCATTATCTGGAAGAAGGCGGTGGGCTGATCAGCATGCCGGTGAGCATGCCCATGCCCAGAGGCCCGCTGGGCATCATCACAGCGGAATCGCGCACGCTGTCGACCGGCGCCCAGGCGATGATCGCGGCGATCCGCGACGTGGCCGGCGATGCGCCGCGCGCAGGCTTCGCCGCTGGAAGCCAGCGAGGCCGCTCCGCTCTAGCATCCGCGCGGCGCCTAGCCCGCGGCTGGCTTCGCGCCGCGAGCCTGGTCCCGGGCCTTGAATTCGCGCGCCGTCCGGGCGGCGTCCCGCGCAACGGCGGCCGCGTCGAGCGCGACCAGGTTCCCTTTGCGCACCAGCCTGCGGCCGTCGACGAAGACGGTGTCCACATTGCCAGGTTCGCCCGAGAGCAGCAGCGTCTGGGCGGGATCGCCCAGCGCGGGGCTGAGGTTGAGATCGGTGCGGCGGACCAGCACGATGTCGGCGCGTTTGCCCGCCGCCAGCGAGCCGATCCGGTCTTCGAGGCCCAGGGCCTGCACGCCACCGCGCGTCGCCATTTCCAGGATGCGCCGCGGCGCGATCATCTTCTTTTCGCCGGGCCGCTGCTAATAGACGCGCAGGACCTCGCGCATCACCGCGAAGAAATCAACCTTGCCGTTGGTGACAACCTCGTCCACCGACAGGCTTTGGACGAGACCGGCCTCGGACAACTCCGCGAACTGGACCGGCCCGCGTGGACCGTTGACGCCGTTGCGGTTCTCGCCGAAGGGCGAGCTGGAGAGCTTGACGCCGCGCCGCGCGAGCGCGCCGATCTCCTCCGGGGTGAAGCCCTGCGGATGCACGAGCAGCACGTCCGGGCCGAGCAGCTCTTCCTTTTCCAGCAGGGCCGCGGCGCCGGGCCGGCTGTGCATGGTGATCGGCAGGCCGAGCGCGCGCTTCGAGCCAGTCCTTCTTGAGCACGTCGATGCCAATGTTGCCGCGCTGATAGGCGACGGGCGTGCGCATGGCCGCGACCAGGGTCAGCAGGCCCGGATGTGCGAACCATTGCCGCTTGACCCGTGCAAGGTCGGCGAGGTCCATCGCGGCCTCGGGCGCGAGGTCCTGGCCACAGCCTTAGGAGAAGCGGCCGCGCACGCCGGTGCCGTGCATGGCGCGGATTTCGGCGTCGGCATGCACGGGGCTCATCACGTTGTGGAACCAGTTGTGCACCGTGGTCACGCCGCTGAGCAGGGATTCGGCGATGCCCAGGCGTGCGCTCCGGTAGGCGTCGTCCGGCGTGAAAAAGGGGCCGAGGCGCAGCGTCAACGGGAAATAGCTTTCAGTGGAAGTGCGCAGGACGCTGCTCCAGAGATGGAAGTGGGTGTCGACGAAGCCCGGCATGGCGATCATGCCTTCGCCGTCGATCAGTTCCGCGCCCACGGCGGTCAGCTTTTGGCCGACCGCGACGATCAGGCCGTCGCGCACGTGGATGTCCCCACGTTCGAAATCGCCGCCGGCCGGATCCATGGTCAGGACCCAGGCGTGGCGGATCAGAAATTCCCCCCGTGGCGGCAGGCTCTCCTGCTCCGCGCCCTGCGCCGCGCCGGCGGGCAGTCCTGGAGCGAGCGCGCCGGCCAGCGCCGCGCCCAGAAATCCCAGGCGCGACATGCCCAGACCTCCCACTTCTTCATGTTCATCCTCTTCGATGCGGATGTGCGGCGCGCCGCCACCCGCGCGTTCGACGTTTACGCCGATCCGCGGGATTCTAGCCAGCAGCTCGGACAGGGAAGTAATGAGTTTTCAGGCTGTATTCATTCCGGCGCGGGATCACCGCGCCCCGGCCGCTTCCTCGCCCCAGTACAACCGCGCGGGATTGACGCACAGAGCCGCCTGCGCGGCGGCTGGCTCCAACCATTCGTGCAGCGTGCGCACCAGGGCCGGATAGTCGGCCTGGTCTTCATGGTTGGTGCAAGGCCAGTCGCTGCCCCAGAGCAGACAGCCTGCGCCCAGCTCGCCAAGCCACAGGCGCGCCAGCGCATTGGCGTCCCTGCCGCCGAGACGATAGGCGCCGCTGAGCTTGACGTGCACTTAGGATTCGCGCGCGACGAGGCCGGGCACGGTCGGGTCGGCGGCGGAGACGGCGTCCGGCTTGCCTATGTGGTCGACGACGACCGGCAGCGTGGCGGGCAATTGCGCGAGCGTCTCCAGCAGGCCGCCGATGTCGGTGTGCAGCTCCACGTGCCAACCCAGTTCCACGATGGCGTCCCAGATGACGCCGGCCCGCGCCCAACCGCCGATTGCATGCGGGACGCCCGCGAGGTTGAGGCGGATTCCACGCACGCCGTCGTCGTGCAACCGCAGCAGCGAGGCGCGGTCACAGTCCGGATCCACCACGGCCACGCAGCGCAGAAGCGCCAGATGCTGGCGTAGGTCTTCGAGCATGCGGCTGTTGTCGACGCCAAGGAAGCTGGTCTGCACGAGCACGCCGCGCGTGACGCCCGCTCCCTGCGCGGCGGCCTGCCAGCGGCTCAGGGGAGCGTCATAGCGCGGCACATAGCGGGCGCCGGGCATGACGACGCCGGCGTCGAAGACGTGGAAGTGGCTGTCGACGAAAAATTTTGACTGCGGTGCATTCATGCGCTATTGACACGGCAATATAAAGATTGAACTTATTATCATTTCTGGCATGCGAATTGGCATGGAAAAAGAAGACGCTCAATACCAGAAACTGGAGCAGCTGCACGAGAGGCGAAAGCAGGTCGTGAGGTTGCATCGGAAGGGATACGGAGTCATGGGGTTTCACGCCGAAAAAGCCGATCAAGCGCGCTTACGAACAGCGACCGGAGTCTGTCAAGCAGTGGATCGATCAGGAGTATCCGGCCATCGAGAAGCGTGCCAAGGCCAAAGGTGGCGAGATTCACTGGGGTGACGAAACCGCGTTGGTGAATACGGATGTTCGGGGCCGCAGTTATGCTCCCAAAGGGAAAACCCCGGTCACGATGGCGGTTAGAGGTACGCGACAGAAGCTGTCGATGATTTCCACAGTGACCAATCAGGGCAAGGCAAGCTGGATGATCATCGATGGTACCTTTAACCACGAGAAGCTCATTGAGTTCTTCGAGGCGCTGGTGGCCGATGGCAAGCGCGCGGGCAAGAAAGTGTTCCTGATCCTCGGCAACCTCGGCGTGCATCACTGCAAGCCGGTCAAGGCATGGCTTGCCGAGCACCAAGCCGACATCGAAGTCTTTTACCTGCCAAGCTACAGCCCGGAGCTCAATCTGGATGAGCGACTCAACGCCGACCTGAAACATGTCTCGACGCTTGGCCATATCCAGTCCGGCAAGCTGCGCGCGCTGGCGGTGACCGCCGCCCGGCGCAGCCCGATCCTGCCCGATGTGCCGACCCTGGCCGAGGCCGGCGTTCCCGGCGCCGAGGTCTATGAATGGAATGCGGTCTTCGCGCCGGCCGGCACGCCCGACGCCATCGTCGAGAAGGCCGCCGCCGCGATGCAGAAGGCGATGGACTCGCCCGAGGTCAAGGCGCGCATCGCCAAGCTCGGCGGCGAAATCCAGAGGGGCGGCCCGAAGGCCGCGCAGGACTTCATCCAGGCGCAGATGGCCCAATGGGCCAAGCTGGTGAAGGCCAAGGACATCTCGGTGGAGTAAGCCACCTCCCCGGCTGCGTCTCAGTGAGACGCAGCGCCCGGAACCCCGCCTTCCGGCGGTGCATCATCCCAAAAAGCCGCCCTCTCGGCGGACAGGCCGCCATGGCCGCATGCAACTCTACCATCTGGCTGGGTTGGAATGCATATAAACGGCAAACCTATCGCCCCGATTGAAATATCCAATTGACGCGGCGCACTGCCCGATTTACTATTTCATCAATGATCTTTAAAAATCGATAGTTTTTTTCAACATCGCGCAAGCGACAGTCTTTTAAACGAAAGGGAAACGATGTCTCTGATCAATACCCAGGTCCAGCCGTTCAAGACCCAAGCCTTCCACAACGGCAAGTTCATCGAAGTGACCGAGCAGAGCCTCAAGGGCAAGTGGTCCGTGCTGATCTTCATGCCGGCCGCTTTCACCTTCAACTGCCCGACCGAAATCGAGGACGCGGCCGACAACTACGCCGAATTCCAGAAGGCCGGCGCCGAGGTCTACATCGTCACGACCGACACGCACTTCTCGCACAAGGTCTGGCACGAAACCTCGCCCGCCGTGGGCAAGGCCAAGTTCCCGCTCGTCGGCGACCCGACCCACCAGCTGACCAATGCCTTCGGCGTGCATATCCCCGAAGAAGGCCTGGCGCTGCGCGGCACCTTCATCATCAACCCGGACGGTGTGATCAAGACCCTGGAAGTGCACGACAACGCGATCGCCCGCGACGTGAAGGAAACCGTGCGCAAGCTCAAGGCTGCCCAGTACGTGGCCGCCAACCCCGGCCAAGTCTGCCCGGCCAAGTGGCAGGAAGGCGCCAAGACGCTGACCCCGTCGCTGGAACTGGTCGGCAAGATCTAAACAGATCCGCCGCACCCAAGGCCGCCGGCCTGGCCTCACAGGGCCGGCCGGCGAGCCGAAACGAACGCTGTCACCAAACGCAGTCAAGAACATAAAGAGAGATCCATCATGCTCGACGACAACCTGAAAGCCCAGTTGCAAGCCTATCTGCAGCGTGTAATGCTACCGGTTGAACTGCAGGCCTCGCTCGACGATTCCGCGAGCGCCACGGAACTGCGCGCCCTGCTCGAGCAGATCGGGGGGCTCTCTGACAAGATCACCGTCAGTTTTGACGGCCAGGACGCACGCAAGCCTTTGTTCAGCGTGCGCCGCGCCGGCACCGAGATGAACCTGCGCTTCGCCGCGATTCCGCTGGGCCATGAGTTCACCTCGCTGGTCCTGGCCTTACTGTGGGCCGGCGGCCATCCGCCCAAGGTCGAACCCGGCGTGATCGAACAGATTCAAACCCTCGAAGGCGATTTCAACTTCGAGGTTTACATGTCCCTGACCTGCCACAACTGCCCGGACGTCGTGCAGGCGCTTTCGTTGATGGCGATCTACAACCCGCGCGTACGCACCGTCGTGATCGACGGCGGCCTCTTCCAGAAGGAAGTGGAGGAGCGCAACGTGATGGCCGTGCCCCTGGTCTATCTGAACGGCCAGAACTTCGGCTCGGGTCGCATGAGCGTGGAAGAGATCGTTGCCAAGCTCGACACCGGCGCGGCGGCGCGCGACGCCGCCAAGCTCGGCGGCAAGGAAGCCTTCGACGTGCTGGTGGTCGGCGGCGGCCCCGCCGGCGCGGCTGCCGCGATCTACGCGGCGCGCAAGGGCATCCGAACGGGCGTGGTCGCCGAGCGCATGGGCGGCCAGACCATCGACTCGATGGCCATCGAGAACTACATCTCGGTGCTGGAAACCGACGGCCCGAAGTTCTCCGCGGCGCTGGAAGCGCATGTGAAGTCCTACGACGTGGACGTGATGCCGATGCAGAAGGCGGTCCGCGTGATCCCGGCCACCGAGGTTGGCGGGCTGGTCGGCGTGGAGCTGGAGAACGGCGCGGTGCTGCAATCGCGCAGCGTGATCACCACCACCGGCGCGCGCTGGAGGAACGTGAACGTCCCCGGCGAGCAGGAATACAAGAACAAGGGCGTGGCCTACTGCCCGCACTGCGACGGCCCGTTTTTCAAGGGCAAGCGCACAGCGGTGATCGGCGGGGGCAACTCCGGCGTGGAAGCGGCGATCGACCTGACCGGCATCGTGGCGCACGTGACGCTGATCGAATTCGCCGACCAGCTCAAGGCGGACGCCGTGCTGGTGCGCAAGCTCAACAGCCTGCCGAACGTCACTGTCATCACCAACGCGCAGACGACGGAGATCACCGGCGACGGCAACCGCGTCAACGGCCTGCGCTACAAGGACCGCGCGACGAACCAGGAGCATCTGGTCAAGCTGGAAGGTGTGTTCGTGCAGATCGGGCAGGTGCCCAACACGGAGTTCCTCAAGGGCACCGTGGAGCTGAGCAAGTTCGACGAGATCGTCGTGGATGCGAAGTGCCAGACGAACGTGCCAGGCGTGTTCGCCGCCGGCGACGTGACGACCGTGCCGTACAAGCAGATCGTGATCGCCGCGGGCGAAGGCTCGAAGGCGGCGCTGTCGGCCTTCGACTATCTGATACGCCTGCCGGTGGCGGAGAGCGCAGAGAGCAAGATCGCGGCCTGACCGCTTCGCGCTCCATGCATTGAAAAAGCCACCGCAAGGTGGCTTTTTCAATTGCGCCGCGATATCGGGAACGCCCTCAGGGCGCGTGCTCCCGAAGGCAGTCCTCCAGGAAATCCACCACCGCCCGCACCTTGGGGGGCGGCCGCGGCCCTTGGGGGAAGACGGCAGCACCTCGATGGGCGTGGGTTCGTAGTCTTGCAGCAGGCGCGCCAGCGACCCAATCTTCAACGCTTCGCTGGCGGCCACATTGCTGCTCACCGCAATGCCCAGCCCGGCGGATGGCCAGGGACAGCGCGCCGGGCGTTGAATAGGTCTGCACACGGCCCTGGATGTTGACGGAGATGATGGTCGCGTCTTTGGCGAACATCCAGCTCTCGGGGACGAGGCTGCCGGCGCCGTAAATGCAGTCGTGCTCGGCCAGGTCGGCTGGCGTGCTCGGCGTGCCGCGCTTGGCCAGATAGGACGGCGCGGCGACGATATACCGGTGCAGCGTGTCGATCCGGTGCGCGCCCATGCCGGAGTCGGCAAGCTTGCCGGCGCGGATGGCGATGTCCACGCCGTCGGCGATCAAATCTTGACAGCTGTCGTCGATGGTGAGGTGCATGCGCAGGTCGGTGTGCAGCTCCAGCAGCGCTGGTAAAAACGGAATGATGCGCGCCGCACCGTAGAGCATCGGCATAGCGAGCCTGACCATGCCCTGCAGTGAATCGACGCCGCGCGCGGCATGCTCGGCCTCTCCGAGATCGGCCAGGATCTGGCGGGCGCGCTCGAGAAAGATGCCGCCGGAATCGGTCAGCGTGATCTGCCGTGTAGTGCGCAAGAGCAGCTTCACCTCCAGCCGCGTCTCCAGCTCAGAGACGATGCGCGACACCGACGGCTGGGTCAGCCTCAACTCCGCGGCCGCCCGCGAGAAGCTGCCGCTCTCGGCAGCCCGGAAAAACACCCTCAATTCCTGCAGGCGGTCATTCATTTGAAATTCAAATGAATATTGTTCCTGCAAGCAATCTACCGCTTACCGTTCAAATCAATCAAATTCCCGCTTGCGTCATTTCAACCACTCATTGGAAAACAACATGACCCTGCAAAACCATCTCGATGCCCTGAAGGCCGACTTTGAAGCTGGACGCTTCCCGATCAAACCCAGCGCGGAGCAGCTCGCCATCATGGCGCACAACACCGATGCACTGATCACCACCGGCCAGGCCGAACGCGCCCTCAAGGCCGGCTACCGCGCGCCGGAATTTGAACTGCCGGACGGCGACGGCTGTCTGGTCAGCTCGCGTGAATTGCTCGCCCGCGCGCGGCCCGCTGGTGGTGTCGTTCTATCGCGGCGTCTGGTGCCCTTACTGCAATCTCGAACTGCAGGCGCTCGAGGCCGTGCTGCCCGAGATCGCCGCGCGCGGCGCAAGCTTGGCGGTCATCTCACCGCAAACGCAGAACAACAGCTGCAAATCCCAGCGCGACAACAAGCTCAGCGTCCCGATCATGACCGACGCCGGCGCCAAGCTCGCCGACGCCTTCGGCATCAAGTTCGCGCTCAGCGAAGAGCTGATCGAGGTCTACAGGGGCTTCGGCAACGATCTGCCGCGTGTCAACGACAACCCGGAGTGGGTTCTGCCGATGCCGGCGCGCTATGTAATCGGCCGCGACGGCGTGATTGCTTAAGCCGAAATCAATCCCGATTACACGCATCGGCCGGATCCGGTAGAGCTGCTGCCGGTGCTTGATACGCTGAAGGCTTGAGCGGCTTGCCGCCCCCTTCGGGGGGAAAAAAAGGCGTGCAGAAATAGAACATCACTGCGTTTCACTGGGTCTTTGTTGACGCTCCGGCAGGCCCAATGCAATGATCTCCCGCCGCAAAAAAAGAATAGCGTTCTATTTTTGCAAAGTAGGCATGCCTTGCAAGCCAAGCCCATTCCCTTGCGCCGGCCGGTCGGGACCCCGAGCGAACCCGGCCTGCCCGCCGTCCACGGGCTGCACCACTTCGCCTACCGCTGCAAGAACGCCGAGGAAACCCGGCAGTTCTACGAAGACTTCCTCGGCCTGCCCCTGGCCGCCGCCGTCCAGCATGACAAGGTGCCGAGCACGGGCGAGACGCATCCCTACTTCCATATCTTTTTCGAGATGGCTGACGGCTCTTATCTGGCCTTCTTCGACCTGCTCGACGACAAGGGCTACACCACGAACCCGGAGACGCCCTCCTGGGTCAACCACCTCGCGCTGGAGGTGTCCTCCTACGAAGACCTGGAGGTCTAAAAACGCCGCCTGGTGGAAGCCGGCGTCGACGTGCTGGGCATAATCGATCACAAGTGGTTCAACTCGATCTACTTCTTCGATCCGAACGGCATCCGCCTGGAACTGGTACAGCGGACCGCGAGCATGGAAGAGATGCAGCGCAAGCATTCCGTGGCGCGCGAGATACTCGCCACCCGCACCCGAAAGATCGCCGAACTGCAGCAGAAAAAGGTCCGGCCATGACGGCGCATGAGCTGGTCGAGCTCGACATACCCGCCGGCGCCGCGCTCGAAAGCCAGTCCGGCCTGTTCAACAACCGGCCGCGCGTCTACGGCGCGCTGTCCGGCCCCCGGTCTGGCAAGGTCGGCGCGATCATCATGCATCCGACGTCCAACTTCATGGGCCACTACCTGCTCGAGCCCCTGGCCAGGCGCTGCATCGGCTGCCTCGCGCTGAATTCGCGCTACGTCAACAACGACTCCGTGCTGCTGATGGAGTGCGTCATCCAGGACCTGGGCGCGGGCGTGAAATTCATGCTCTCGCGCTTCGAGCGCGTGGTGCTGCTCGGCAACTCGGGCGGCGCGGCGCTGATGTCGTTCTATCAGGCGCAGGCCGAGAATCCGACCGTCCCCCCCCCACCCGGGCGATCCGGTGAACGTCGCGGAGATGGGTTTGACGCCGGCGCATAGCATCACCATCCTCGCCGGCCATCCCGGCCGCTCTCATCTGATGCTCAATTGGCTCGACGCGTCGATGACCGATGAGTGCGCCCCCCTCTCAGACGATCCCGCGCTGGACATTTACGATCCGCGCAATCAACCCTTCACCCCCAGCTTCGTCGCCCTCATCCGCCAGAAGCAACTGGAGCGCAGCGAACGGATCACCGCCTGGGTCAGGCAGCGGTTGGCGCATCTGCGCGGCCTGCCCGATCCGATCCACGATGAGGCGATGCTCGTGTACCGGACCTATGCGGATCCGCGCTTCGTGGACCTCTCACTCGACGCGAACGACCGCGCGCCGGGCGGCAACCGCGGTGGCAAGAATCCGCGCTCGGTCAACTATGGCGTGAACAGCCTCTGCCGCTACACCTCGCTGACCGGCTGGATTTCGCAATGGTCGCTGGCCTCGCATGCCGACGGCCCGAGCAATCTGGCGAAGACGACCGTCCCCGTGCTGCACATGGAATACACGGTGGGCGCGTCGATCTTCCCCTCCAAAATCCGCCGCTGGTCGCAGGCCATGGGTGCGCGCGAGACCTTCCACCGCGTCCGCCCCGGCACCCACTACCTGCTGAACCAGCCCGCGCTGATCGAGGATGTGGCCGACGCCATCCTCGGATGGCTCTCCAAGGTTGAATCCGAGCCTTCGGCGCGCGCCGCCTGAACAAAGACCTGCACAGGAGACAAGAATGAAGAGACGCACCTTATTCGGCCTGCTCGCCGCCGTGGCCGCCGCCCAGTTTTGCGCCAGCGCGGCGCTCGCCCAGCAGGACTATCCATCCAAGCCGATCAAGCGGATCGTGCCCTTCCCGCCCGGCGGCATTTCCGAAACGATCTCGCGCGCGATCGGCAGCCATCTGCAGACGGCCTTCGGCCAGACCGTCGTCGTCGACAACCGGCGCGGCGGCGAAGTCCCCGCCCGACGGCTACACCATTGCCCTGGGCGCGACGACCAACCTCGCCGTCAGCCCCTTCCTCTACAAGGACCCGAACTTCGACGCGCGCAATGACCTGCCACCCGTGGCGATGATCGGCACGATTCCCAACGTGCTCATCATCAACAAGTCGATCCCTGCCAACAACCTCAAGGAATTCGTCGCCTATCTGAAGGCCAACCCCGGCGCAGTGAACTTCGCCTCGCCCGGCGCGGGCAACAGCAGCCATCTCTCGGGCGAGATGTTCAAGCGGCGCATGGGCGTGGACATCCGCCACATGCCGTACAAGGTCGATCCGCCCGAGCTGACCGAACTCTTCGGCGGGCACGTGCAGATGATGTTCGCCACCGTGGGCACCGCGCTGCCGCACATCAAGACTGGCGAGGTGAAGGCCCTGGTGGTCGCCGACCCGAACCGCTCGGCGGCGCTGCCCGGCGTGCCCAGCATGGCGGACCTACAGATCGAGAACTTCGACACCGACACCTGGTTCGGCATCGTGGTCCCGGCAGGCACGCCGGCGGTCAACGCCGCGGTGAACGACCCCAACATCAACGCGCGTCTGGTGGGCATGGGCCTGCGCCCCTCCACCATGAGCAGCGCCGCCTTCACCGGCTACGTGCAGCACGAATCGGTGAAGTGGGGCCAACTGGTCCAACTCTCCGGAGCGACCGTTGACTGATCCCATCATGATCGATACGCCTGTACTCATTGCGGGGGGGCGGCCCCGCGGAGGCCACGCTCGCCGCCGAACTCGGCTTCGGCGGCGCGGCCTGCCTGCTGATCGACCAGAATCCTGGGGGAAATCCCCATCCGCGCGCCAACATGGCCGGCCAGCGCACGATGGAAGTGTTCCGCCGCTGGGGCCTGGCGGAGCAAGTCCTCGACGCCAGCCTGCCGCGCGACTATCTGGTGAACGTCGTCTTCACGACCCGTCTCAACGGCTACGAGCTCAACCGCTTCTCTCTGTCCTCGATCCTGGAATTCCAGAAGCCGTCCGACACCCTGCGCGCGGAACTGCCCGACGTCGAATGGTCGCCCTATTTCAAGACCCAGATCGGGCAGAACTGCCTCGAGCCGGTGACCCACCGGTTCGCCGCGTCCTTCCCCGGCGTCGAAGTGCGGCAGGGATGGAAGCTGGTGAAATTCGAGAAGGACGCGGACGGCATGACTTCTAAGATCGTCCACGCCGGGACCGGCGAGACGCAGACCGTGCGCTCCGCCTATCTCGTCGGCTGCGACGGCGGGTGCAGCCTCGTGAGGAAATCGCTGGGCATCGCCTTCGAAGGGCCGGCGCGCTGTCGAAGAACTGGGACATCTATGCGCACATCCCCGGTTTCCTCGGCATGCATCCGGCCGGCCCCGGCACCCTGCTCTGGACGCTCGCGCCCGATGTGCACGGCGTGTTCATCGCCATCGACGGCAAGGACCTCTGGACCTATAACCGCTACTTCTGCTCCGACGAGGAAGCCGAGGATCCGCAGCGCATGATCGGGCAGGCCATCGGCCGGGAAACGCCGATGGAGATCCTCTCGGTGCGGCCCTGGACCGGCTTCCAGGTCGTGGCGAGCCAATACCGCTCGGGCCGCGCCTTCCTCTGCGGAGACGCCGCGCACCTCTTCAACCCGACCGGCTGCTTCGGCATGAACACCGCCATCACCGACGCGGCTGACCTCGGCTGGCAGCTGGCCTCAGTGCTCGCGGGATGGGGCGGGGAGGCGCTGCTCAACATCTACGAGGTCGAGCGCCGGCCCGTGGGTGTGCGCAACACGGTCGAGGTGGCCAGCAACTTCGACAAGATCGCCGCGCTCATGCATCTGCCTCCCGAGCTCGACCAGGCCGGCGATAAAGGCGAGGCGTTGCGCGCCGAAGTCGGGCAGAAGCTGCACGGCCAGAAGAAAACCTGGTCCGCGAGCGGCATGCACCTCGGCTATTATTACGAAAGCTCGCCCATCGTCATCGCCGACGGCACGCCGCCGCCCATCGATCATCCGCAGTTCTACACGCCGACCGCGCGCCCCGGATCCCGGGGGCCGCACGTCTGGCTCGAGCCTGGGAAAAGCACGCTGGACCTGGCGCCGCACACCGGCTTCACGCTGCTGCGCTTCGGCGGCGCCGGCGCGCTCGACGAACTGTGCGACGCGGCCAAGGCAAGGGCGATTCCGTATCGGGAGGCCGTGGTCGATTCGGACAAGGCGCGGGCGCTGTACGCGGGCAGATACGTGCTGCTGCGTCCGGACGGACACGTCGCATGGCGCTCGGATGCGGCGCCCGCGGATCCGGCCGCCGTCGTGGCGACGATTTCAGGACACTAAGCGCAATGGCGTCGACAGAAAGAAAAGACACCGTGGCTGCCGTCGATCGGGCAGTCAGTATCCTGGCCACGTTCAGCGCGGCGGAGCCGGTGCTCAACCTCGCACAGCTGGCCCAGGCGGCGGGCCTGTACAAGAGCACGCTGCTGCGGCTGATCGCCTCGCTGATCCGGGGGGAGTATCTGGTGCAGCGCGAGGACGGCAAGTACCACGTCGGCCCCGCTTGCCTGCATCTCTCGGCGATCTACCAGCGCACCGTCCAGCCTGCCGACGTCATCGTCCCCACGTTGCGCGAACTGGTCGCCGCCTCGGGCGAGAGCGCGTCCTTCAACATCAAGCAGCGCGACAAGCGCGTCTGCCTGCACCGCGTCAACTCACCCAACCCGATCAGCGATTCCGTGCAGGCCGGAGACATCCTGGAGCTCACGCGCGGCGCGGGCGGCAAGGTGCTGCTGGCGTTCAGCGGCGAGCCCGGCACGGAATTCGACGCCATCCGCCGGGACATCGTCTGGTGCAGCGTCGGCGAGCGCTATCCTGACACGGCGGCCGTCGCCTGCCCGGTCTTCAAGGTGGGCAACGAGCTGGCTGGCTGCCTGACCCTCTCTGGCCCGAAGACCCGCTTCGACGCCGCGTCCGTCGCCTCCATGAGCAAGCTGATTCTCGCGGCCGCCACCGAACTCACGCACAAGCTCGGCGGGGATGCATCCCTGTTCAAGGCGCCGGGCTAAAGGCCGCCCCACCACGGACCGCTTCGGCGGGGCGCCGGGCGGAAAGCGCCAAGCGCCTCAGCCCGCCAGCAGCCTGCCGTTGAAGAGAATCCGCAACGTCCTGGCGAAGAGAACCGCGATCGCAAGGCTCAGCAGGGCGAGCAGAATCACCGCGATCGCCGTCACCGGCCAGGCCTGGGCGAACACTGCGTATTTCAACGCGGCGCTCGTCAGCGCCGCCATCGGGAAGCCGATCGTCCACCAGCCGGTGGTGAAGGGGATGCCCCGACGGAAAATCTTGGGCGCCACGATCAGGAAGATAAACAGACCGAATTAGAACAGCAGCCCGGAGAAGGTGTCCACGCGCTGCATGAAGTTGGTGTACGCCAGGAATCCCGCTTCAAACGGCGCCATCAGGATCATCAGCGAAGGCGCCATGCCGGCCGGCAGCGGCTCGTGGTGAATGAGCCGCGACATGATCATCGTGAAGAGCATCAGCGCGATCATCGTCCCGACGGCCAAGGCGAACAGATTGACCTCATGCGCCCAGGGCATCGGCATGGTCCCACCGGCCACCGCGATGTCGAGCGTCGCGACGCCCGGCATGAACCAGGCGGGAACCATGTGCGCCGCGTCGACCTTGCTCCTGCAGGAGCCGGCTCGTGATCGCGAAGCAGAGCGCGATTGCCAGCACCGTTCCCAGGGTCCATATGCCTTCGGCGAGCAGCCGATAGCCGATTCCATTGCGCGGCGACCACGGAAAGCAACAGGACGGCGATCGTGATCGCGCCGAAGAAATTGCCGGCGATTGGGTGGCGGAATTCGCCGATGACCGCGTCCGGGTATTTGACCGCCTTGACGAAATATCCCGCGCCGAGCGCGATGAAGACGGCGAAGGCGAGAATGCCGATGCCTTCGGCGATCAACGGGCTGACCCCGAATTCATGGCTGGCCTGATGCCATGCGATCTAAAGCCCGGCGATGCTCATCACCGAGGCGAACAGATTCACGGGCAGGTTCCTGATGGACGCGTTGGCCTGCAGCGACTGCGGATGGGCGCTCGAAAGCGTGGACACGGCGGTTCTCCAAAGCTTGAATGGCCCGATGGTAGCCATTTCCATAAATAAAGATAATCAGGCATTATCGAGAATCATTCTCTCGGAATTCAAGAACATGACCGACCGTATCGAATCGATGTCGATCTTGGTGGCGGTGGTCGACGCGGGCAGTTTTTCCAAGGCGGTGCGCCAACTCAAGATGCCGCTCGCGACGGTGAACCGCAAGGTCGGGGAGCTGGAGGCGCATCTGAAGACCCGGCTCCTGCACCGCTCCACCCGGCAGCTCTCGCTCACCGAAGTCGTGGCGTCTTATGTGGCCGCATGTCGGCGCATCCTCGAGGAAGTGGGCAACACGGAACGCGTGGCGACGGGGGAGTATGCATCGCCCAAGGGCGAGCTCGCGCTCACCGCGCCCCTCGTGTTCGGACGCATGCATCTGCTGCCAGTGGTCGCCGAACTCCTCAAGGCCTACCCCGACATCGACATGCGCATCGCGCTCACCGACCGCGTCATGCATCTGCTCGAAGAGCGCGTCGACATCGCGGTGCGGATCGGAGAGCTCTCGGACAGCAGCTTCGTCGCCGTGCGCATCGGCACGACGCGCCGGGTGGTGTACGCGAGCCCGGCTTATTTCGCCGAACACGGCGTGACGAAGAAGCCGCGCGATCTCAGCAGGCATGCGTGTATTACGCTCGAGCAGATCGCATCCCGGTAGGTCTGGACCTTCATGTCGGGAAAATTGGAGATCGAGGTGCCGATCCGCTCACGGCTCGTCGTCAGCGTGGCCGAGGCGGCGATCGACGCCGCGCTCGCCGGCGCCGGCCTCAACCGCGTTCTCTCCTACCAAGTGCCGAACGCGGTGCGCGCCGGCATGCTCGCACTCGAAGCCTTCGAGATCAAGCCCTGGCCCATCAGCCTCATCCATCCCGGGCAAGGCCCCCTGCCCTTGAAAGTGCGGGCGTTTCTCGATTTCGCCGGGCCGCGCCTGAAGGCCCGCCTGTAGGAGATGGGCAGCTAAGCACGGCGGCCCGCCGTACAATACTGGCTCACTCAAGGAGCCCCTCACATGAAATCCCGTGCCGCCGTCGCCTTCAAAGCCGGAGAGCCGCTGCAGATCGTCGAGATCGACGTCGCCCCCCTCCCAGAAAAGGCGAGGTGCTGGTCAAGATCACCCACACCGGCGTCTGCCACACCGACGCCTTCACGCTGAGCGGCGACGACCCCGAGGGCGTCTTCCCGGCGGTGCTCGGCCACGAAGGCGCGGACGTGGTTGTCGAGGTGGGCGAAAGCGTCGTCAGCGTCAAGCCGGGCGACCATGTGATCACGCTCTACACCGCCGAATGCGGCAAATGCCCGTTCTGCAAATCGGGCAAGACCAATCTGTGCGTGTCCGTGCGCGCCATGCAGGGCAAGGGCCTGATTCCCGATGGCACCACGCGCTTCTCCTACAACGGCCAGCCGATCTATCACTACATGGGCTGCTCGACCTTCAGCGAATACACCGTCGTCGCCGAAGTCTCGCTCGCCAAGATCAACCCAGCCGCCAATCCCGAGCACGTCTGCCAGCTGGGTTGCGGCGTCACCACCGGCATGGACGCGGTCAAGAACACCGCCAAGGTGCAGGCCGGCGACAGCGTCGCGGTGTTCGGCCTGGGTGGCATCGGCCTGGCTGTGATCCAGGGCGCGCAGCTTCGGCGCCACCGACTGCATCAACCCCAAGGACCACGACAAACCCATCCAGCAAGTCATCGTCGAGATGACCGGCTGGGGCCAGTCGGTCATCATCGGCGTGGCCGGCGCGGGGCAGGAGATCTCCACCCGTCACTTCCAGCTCGTCACCGGCCGAAAGTGGATGGGCATCGCCTTCGGCGGCGTCAAGGGCCGCTCGCAACTGCTGGGCATGGTCGAAGACGCGATGAAGGGCGAGATCAAGCTCGCCCCCTTTGTCACCCACACCATGCCGCTCACGCAGATCAATGAAGCCTTCGACCTGATGCACGAAGGCAAGTCGATCCGCTCGGTGGTCCACTACTGATGGAACGCGTCGAGAGCCGCGCCAGCTTCGGCGGCCGCCAGGAAGTCTGGAAGCACGCGTCCGCCGCACTCGGCTGCGAGATGAAGTTCGGCATCTACCTGCCCGCCGCTGCGCTGCGTGGAGAGAAATGCCCGGTGCTGTACCGGCTCTCCGGCCTGACCTGCACCGAGCAGAACTTAATCACCAAGGCGGGCGCACAGGAACATGCCGCGCGCAACGGCTTCGTCGTCGTTGCTCCCGACAAAAGTCCGCGTGGAGAAGGCGTGACCGACGATCCGGCCTATATGACCTGGAACATGGCACGGGCTTCTATCTGAACGCGACGCAGACACCTTGGGCGCCGCACTTCCGCATGGAAGACTATGTCGTGCAGGAACTTCCCGCGCTCGTCGAGCAGCATTTCCCCACGACGGACAAGCGCAGTATCTTCGGCCATTCGATAGGTGGGCATGGCGCGCTGACGCTCGCGCTGCGCCATCCTGGGCGATATGCGAGCGTGTCGGCTTTCTCGCCCATCGTTGCGCCCACGCAGGCGCCCTGGGGGAAGAAGGCATTCGGCGCTTATCTCGGCGATGATCGCGCGGCTTGGGCTGAGCACGACGCCGTGGCTTTGATCGCGAAATCCAGTGAGCGTCTTCCGCAGCTGGTGGATCAAGGCGAGGCCGATGAATTTCTGGCTTCTCAGCTCAAGCCTGCTCGGCAGTTGGACACCCGCTCACGCTGCGCCGGCAGCCTGGCTACGACCACAGTTATTACTTCATTGCCAGTTTCTTGAAGGATCACTTCGAGCATCACGCTCGGGTGCTATGAAACGCTATGTGGTAGCTGATGCCCTCTTTTTTCGAAGGATTTATGTCTAGACTGAGGGCATGAGTGAATTGCGCACCCCACCATCATTGAAATGGCTACTCGATAAGCGCGCCCGGATATTGGGCGAGATAGATCGCCTTAAAGGCGATCTGCCTACAATGAGGCAGAGATTAGAAAAACAAATTGCGCGAACAGAGGATCTTCTTGCCTCCATTATTGATCCGGCATTTAAACATTGAACTTATTGAGTGATATAGAGTCGGCATGTTGCATGGACAACATCGACTCGAGAACGCTGCCGGTAGCTGCCCTGAACGAACGGCGCCGACGTGTGGTGAAGATGCGGCTGGATGGCGTGAGCCTGAAGGACACGGCGGCGCAATGCGAGATGTCGCGCACGACGCTCATTGCGGCGGTGAAGGCGTATCGCGCGGGCGGGTGGAAGGCCCTCGACGTTGAGCGCCCCGGGCGCCCGCAGGGTACGGGCAGAACGCTGACGGCGGAGCAGGAGCGCGAGGTTCAGCGGCTGATCCGCGACCGCACGCCCGACCAGTTGAAGATGATCTATGCGCTGTGGAGCCGCCAGGCAGTGGCCGAGTTGATCCTTATTGATCCGACATTGAAACAATGGACTCAAGCAGCATACCGAACCGGCGCATGTTCGAAGTAGCTCTTGACGCGCTCGGGCTGTCGCTAAACGCTGAGCAGATGCTGGCGCGTGGCCTTCACCAGTTGCAGCTTCGAGCGAGCTGGAGCGAGTTTGGTGCCGATCTGCTTCAGGTCGGCATTGGCCATTTCGTTGGGGCTCAGTTCGGGGCTGTAGCTGGGCAAGTAGAAGACTTCGATCTCGTGCTTGTGCTCGGCCAGCCAGGCCTTCACAGGCTTGCTGTGGTGCACACGCAGGTTGTCCAGGATCAGGTAGATCTTTCGGCCGGCATCCTTGACCAGCCGGCGCAGGAAGTCGATCAGGATGTCGGCGCTCAACACTCCGTCGAAGGCCTGCCAGCGCATCTGGCTCTTGTTGGTGACGGTGGAGATCACCGACAAGCCGTGGCGCTTGTTGTTCACGCGAATCACGGGCGTCTGGCCCTGCGGGGCATAGCTGCGCCCGCGCACGTCGTCGCGGCGCACGCCGGTCTCGTCGCCCCAGTGAATTTCGGCCCCCTCAGCCTTGGCGCAGGCGGCGATCACCGGGTAGTCCTCGTCGAGCCACTTTTTCACCGCCGCCGGCGACTGCTCGTAGGCCTTCTTCATGGGCTTTTGCGGCGTGAAGCCCCAACGCTCCAGATACAGGCCCATCGTGCGAACGGCCAGCTTGATGCCTTATCGGTTAAGGATCAACTCGGCAACTGCCTGGCGGCTCCACAGCGCATAGATCATCTTCAACTGGTCGGGCGTGCGGTCGCGGATCAGCCGCTGAACCTCGCGTTCCTGCTCCGCCGTCAGCGTTCTGCCCGTACCCTGCGGGCGCCCGGGGCGCTCAACGTCGAGGGCCTTCCACCCGCCCGCGCGATACGCCTTCACCGCCGCAATGAGCGTCGTGCGCGACATCTCGCATTGCGCCGCCGTGTCCTTCAGGCTCACGCCATCCAGCCGCATTTTCACCACACGTCGGCGCCGTTCGTTCAGGGCAGCTACCGGCAGCGTTCTCGAGTCGATTTTGTCCATGCAACATCCGACTCTATATCACTCAATAAGTTCAATGTTTAAGTGCTGGATCAATAACTATTCTTTCGCGGAGACTTGCGCAGCCTGGGCTTCCAGCTCGGCGACCTTCTTCTCCAGCTCCTCCAGACGGGCCCGGGTGCGGGCCAGGACCTGGGCCTGGACGTCGAATTCCTCGCGGGTGACCAAATCCAGTTTGGTGAATCCCTGGGTCAGGGCTGCACGGAAATTGCGCTCGATATCCTTCGCTGGAGAGTTCTTCAGCATCTCGCTGAACTTGCGCTGCATCTCGTCGAAAACTTCGCTCGGTTTCATAAAAACAACTCCAATCGCACTATTTTGAGCCGGGCCGCCCGGATTTGATCATCTTTAGCACTTTTACTGTGCAAATCACCTTATTGGTGCCAAACTTTTCACTGTGGCTTACGGATAACTGACGGGGACCCAGTCCGTGAACCCAATGTAGCATGAAAAATTAGAACGTGACTGCCTAATCCTTATATCACCATGGTTTGCGGGCAGGAAAACGGAATCCCGATGTGTACTTCCTGATTTGGCTGGCATAGACGTTGCATGGAGGTCCCTGCGATTAATTCCAGATTTGCAGCAAGACTTTTTAGGAGGAACCATGAAAAAAGCCATACTGGTAAGTGCAGTTGCAACGATGATGGCCGCTCCGGCCTTTGTCCTGGCCAAAACCGCTCCCGCCGCTCCCGAAGAGCCGGCTCCGGCAGCCTCTCCCTTCACCGGAAACATGACCATTGCCAGCGAGTACCGTTATCGCGGCATTGCGCAGACCAATTTGAAGCCGGCGATCCAGGGCGGCTTCGACTACGCCTTCCGGAACGGCTTCTACATCGGTAACTGGAACTCCAACATCAGCTGGCTCAGCGACGGCTACACCGACACCACCCCGAGCCCCTCGCGTCCGATCGAAATGGACTTCTACGGCGGCTACAAGGGCGACCTGAGCGGCCTGGGCTACGACGTCGGCCTGCTGCAGTACTACTACCCGGGCACCAGCCTGCCGACCACCAACGCCTGCTCGGCTTCGCGTCAGGCTTGCGGCACTTCGCCCAACACCCTGGAAGGCTACCTGTCCCTGAGCTACGCCTTCGCGACCCTGAAGTATTCCTACGCGTTCACCAACCTGTTCGGCATCGACAACAGCAAGTGCAGAGGCTACCTCGACCTCTCGCTGAACTACGACACCGGCATGTACGGCCTGACCCTGAACGGCCACGTCGGTCGCCAGACCGTGAGCCACACAACCTCCGTCGGCAGCTACAGCTACACCGACTGGAAGCTGGGCGTGACCAAGGATCTGGGCAACGGTTTCAGCGGCTCTCTGGCCTACATCGGCTCGAACGCCAAGATCGCCGTCTACGGCACGCCTGACGGCAATAACGCCGGCCGCGGCACCGCCCTACTATCCGTTACCAAAACCTTCTAAAAAAACCCCTCACCGGGGAGAGTCCAAGGCCTCTCCCCGCAGGAGAAACGTATGAAACTGATTACCGCAATCATCAAGCCGTTCAAGCTTGACGAAGTGCGCGAAGCGCTCTCGGAAGTGGACGTTTCGAGCATTACCGTGACCGAAGTCAAGGGCTTCGGCCGGCAGAAAGGCCATACGGAGCTGTACCGTGGCGCGGAATACATCGTCGATTTCCTGCCCAAGGTCAAGGTTGAGGCGGCCGTCGCCGACGACATCGTCGAGCGCGCCATCGAAGCCATCGAGAAATCCGCCTGTACCGGCAAGATCGGCGACGGAAAGATTTTCATCACGCCCGTCGAGCAAGTGATCCGCATCCGCACCGGCGAAACCGGCGCGGAAGCGCTCTAAGCCCGAACCAGAAAAGAGAGAGGTCAACAATGAATCCATGGTTGAAAAGACTGGTGAGCGCTGGCGCAGTCGCGCTTGCCCTGGCCACCAGCCTGATGGCTACCGGCCTGCACGCTGAAGACAAGCCCGCCGCGGCTGCGGCTTCTGCTCCCGCGGCCGCCCCGGCAGACGCTCCGGCGCCCGTGCTCAACAAGGGCGACACCGCCTGGATGCTGGTTTCTACGGCTTTCGTGATCCTGATGACCCTGCCCGGCCTGGGCCTGTTCTACGGCGGCCTCGTCCGCAGCAAGAACATGCTTTCGGTGCTGATGCAGTGCTTCGTGATCTTCTCGCTGGTGATGATCCTGTGGGCCATCTACGGCTACAGCATCGCGTTCACCGAGGGCGGATCCTGCTTCGGCGGGTTGGACAGATTGTTCCTCAAGGGCATGACGCCTGATTCCACCGCGGCCACCTTCAGCAAGGGCGTGGTGATTCCCGAGATGGTCTACATGGCCTTCCAGGGCGCCTTCGCGGCCATCTCCTGCGCGCTGATCATCGGCTCCTTCGCCGAACGCGCCAAGTTCTCGGCCATCCTGGTGTTCATCATCATCTGGTTCACCTTCTCGTACCTGCCGATGGCGCACATGGCCTGGTTCTGGCCCGGCCCCGACGCGTTCACCGACCAGGCCGCCGCCGACAAGGCGACCGCTGCATCGGGCTGGCTGTTCGCCAAGGGCGCGCTGGACTTCGCGGGCGGCACCGTGGTGCACATCAACGCCGCCGTCGCCGGCCTGGTGGGCTCCTTCATGGTGGGCAAGCGCATCGGCTTCTGCCGCGAAGCGTTCAAGCCGCATAACCTGACCATGACCATGGCCGGCGCCTCGCTACTGTGGTTCGGCTGGTTCGGCTTCAACGCCGGCTCCGCGCTGGAAGCCAACGGCTCCGCCGCCCTGGCCTTCATCAACACCCTGCTCGCCACCGCCGCCGCCGTGCTGTCCTGGACCTTCGGCGAATGGCTCGGCAAGGGCAAGCCCTCCATGCTGGGCGCTGCCTCCGGCGCCGTCGCCGGCCTGGTTGCGATCACCCCGGCTGCCGGCTTCGTCGGCGCGATGGGCGCCATCGTCCTGGGCCTGATCGCCGGCCTGCTGTGCCTGTGGGGCGTCACCGGTCTGAAGGCCCTGCTGGGCTCCGACGACTCCCTGGACGTCTTCGGCGTCCACGGCGTGGGCGGCATCCTCGGCGCGCTTGGCACCGGCATCTTCGCCGCGCCCTCCCTGGGCGGCACTGGCATCTACGACTACGTCGCCAACAAGGTCGCTCCCGACTACTCGATCGCCAGCCAGCTCTGGATCCAGGCGCAAGGCGTGATCACGACCATCATCTGGTCGGGCGTCGTGGCGCTGATCGCCTACAAGCTGGTCGACCTCGTGATCGGTCTGCGCGTGGCGGAAGACGAAGAGCGCGAAGGTCTGGACGTGACTTCGCACGGCGAGTCCGCCTACCACGACTAAGCAGGCAGGCTCAGTCAGCAAATCCTGTCGGGCCTCGCGCCCAGCAGGCGCAAGACAGGAAAACGGCCCGGGATTACCGGGTCGTTTTCTTTTTTGCGGCTTTTTAGGGGAAATTCCCTATTTTTGTAAATCGGGTAAGCTTGCCGGTTCTCGAAATAAGGCAGCGCCCATGGTTCCCCATCTCATCACCGCTCTCAACGGTCCCCTGCTCGAACTCGAGCGCAAGATCCTCGACGCCACGCCCGCGATCGAACGCTGGCTGCGTCTGGAGTGGCAGGAGAACACCCCGTTCCTTCTATTGCTTGGTGGACCTGCGCAACGCCGGCTTCAAGCTCGCCCCGGTGGACACCAATCTCTTCCCGGGCGGCTTCAACAATCTCTCGCCCGAGATGCTGCCCCTGGCGGTGCAGGCGGCGATGGCCGCCATCGAAAAGATCTGTCCCGACGCGCGGAACCTGCTGCTGATTCCCGAGCGCCACACGCGCAACACTTTCTATCTGCAGAACGTCGCGCGGCTCTCCGCCATCCTGCGCTAGACCGGTCTGAACGTGCGCCTGGGCACGCTCTCCGAGGACATCACCGAGCCCACGCCCATCGACCTGCCCGACGGCCAGCAGCTCATCGTTGAGCCACTCGAGCACCTCGGCGCCAAGGGCCGCCGCCTCGGCCTCAAGGATTTCGATCCCTGCTCCATCCTGCTCAACAACGATCTTTCCGCAGGCACCACCGAGGTGCTGACCAACATCAACGAGCAATACCTGCTGCCGCCGCTGCACGCCGGCTGGGCGGTGCGCCGCAAGTCCAACCACTTCGCCGCCTACGACGAAGTGGCCAAGAAGTTCGCCAAGATCATCGACGTCGATCACTGGATGCTCAATCCCTACTTCGCCAGGTGCAGCGGCATCGACTTCCATGAGCACACCGGCGAGCAATGCCTTCAGGAAAGCGTCGACGCCATCCTAAAGAAGATCGCCAAGAAGTACCGCGAATACGGCATCAAGGAAACGCCCTACGTCGTCGTCAAGGCCGATGCGGGAACCTACGGCATGGGCATCATGACCGTGAAGGACGCCTCCGAAGTGGTCGGCCTGAACCGCAAGGAACGCAACAAGATGAGCGTCGTCAAGGAAGGACTCGAGGTCAACGATGTCATCATCCAGGAAGGCGTGCACAGCTTTGAGAAGATCAACGAAGCCGTGGCCGAGCCGGTGGTCTACATGATCGACCGCTACGTCGTCGGCGGCTTCTACCGCGTGCACACCGACCGCGGCGTGGACGAGAACCTCAACGCCCCGGGCGCGCATTTCGTGCCGCTCGCCTTCGCGCAGAACGCCATCCCCGACGCCAGCGCCAAGCCCGGCAGCGCCGCGCCCAACCGCTTTTACATGTACGGCGTGGTCGCGCGCCTGGCGCTGCTGGCCGCCTCGCTGGAGCTCGAACGCACTGATCCCAACCCGATCGATTGAGAGAGAGGGCCGGATGCGCATCCTGTTCATCGCCGATTCGCTGGACTGCTTCAAGATCTACAAGGACTCCACCTACGCCATGATGGAGGAGGCCGCGCGCCGCGGCCACGCGCTGTACTTCTGCGAGGATACCGACCTGGCGCTGGCGCAGTCGCAGGGCGCGCGCGTGCACAACCGGCCTGACGCCGTGCATAACCATTCGGAGAAGCTCTCCATCGGCGAATTCCCGCAATTCACCGCGCCCACCCTGGTCAGCCGCGACGCGCGCCGCCTGCGCGAATTCCACGCAGAGAACCGCGACGTCATCATCAAGCCGCTCGACGGCATGGGCGGCATGGGCATATTCCGCGTCGGCGCCGACGGCCTGAACCAGGGGCCCCATCATCGAGACCCTGGGCGCGAACGGCGCGTGCACGGTCATGGCGCAGCGCTACATCCCCGAAATCCGCGACGGCGACAAGCGCATCCTGCTCATCGCCGGCAAGCCCGTTCCCTATTCGCTGGCGCGCGTCCCCATGGCCGGCGAAGTGCGCGGAAACCTCGCCGCCGGCGGCACCGGCCGGGCGCAGCCGCTCTCCACGCGCGACCGCGAGATCGCCGAAATCCTGGCGCCCATCCTCTTGGAGCGTGGCCTCTTCCTCGTTGGACTGGACGTGATCGGCGCCTATCTCACCGAAATCAACGTCACCAGCCCGACTTGCTTCCTCGAGATCGCCGACCAGACCGGATTCAACGTCGCGAGCATGTTCCTGGACGCGCTGGAAGCCTGTTGACAGGCTACAATCAGCCCTCTTTCCCCTTCTTTCGCGCAAGCCGATTCAGGATATGGCCGGTATTTTGATCATTGCCCACGCGCCGCTGGCATCGGCCCTGCGCGAATGCGCCAAGCATGTCTACGGCGATGATCTTGCGCGCGTCGCTGCGGTGGACGTGGCGCCCGACGCCGATCCCGCCGAGACGCTCAAGCAAGCCAAGGAAGCTCTGTCCGGCGTGATCTCCGCCAACGGCGGGCTGATCCTCACCGACATCTTCGGCGCCACGCCCTCCAACATTGCCACCCGCCTCACGCAGGCCGACGAACTGCGCGGCCGGGTGCGCCTGCTCGCCGGCGTCAACCTGCCCATGCTGATCCGCGCGGTGGGCTATCGCGGCACCACCATCGACCAGCTGGTGCAGACCGCGCTGGCCGGCGGCGGGCAGGGTCTGCTGCAGATCGGTTCCACCGCAGTGCAAAACCAAAATCCCCAGCTCGACCCGAATGCAAAAGACAGATATCACCATCAGCAATAAACTCGGCCTGCACGCGCGGGCCTCTGCCAAACTCACGCAGCTCGCGGGCGGCTTCCAGAGCGAAGTCTGGATCGCGCGCGGCGAGCGAAAGGTCAACGCGAAAAGCATCATGGGCGTGATGATGCTGGCGGCCAGCATGGGCACCGCCGTCACGCTCGAAACCGAAGGAAACGACGAGGAGGCTGCAATGCAGGCACTGGTTGCCCTGATCAACGACAAGCTCGGCGAAGGCGAGTAATGCCTTTCACGCTGACCGGCATCGCGGTATCACGCGGCATCGCCATCGGCCGCGCGCATCTCATCGCGCCGGCGCCGATCGAAGTGCGCCACTATCTTGTCGAGCCCGACAAGACCGAAGTCGAAGTCAGCCGCCTGCAGGCCGCCATCGAGGAAGTGCGCGACGAGCTCGTCTCGCTGCGCGGCAACCTGCCCAAGGACGCGCCCGAGGAAATGGCCGCTTTCCTCGACGTGCACGCCATGTTCCTCAAGGACGAGATGATCGCCGAGGCGCCCGCCGAGCTCATCCGCCTGCGCAGCTACAACGCCGAATGGGCGCTCACCCATCAGCTCGAGGAACTGGTGCGGCAGTTCGACGAGATCGGCGACGCCTATCTGTGCGAACGCAAGGCCGACGTCGTCCAGGTCGTGGACCGCGTGCTCAAGGCGCTGGCCGGCGCGCGCCCGGATCTGCCCATCGTCTCCGCCGACCAGGATGCGCCGATGATCGTCGTCGCGCACGACATCTCGCCTGCGGACATGCTCAAGTTCAAGGACCGCGCCTTCGCCGGTTTCGCCACCGACCTCGGCGGCAAGACCTCGCACACCGCCATCGTCGCGCGCAGCCTGGACATCCCGGCGGCGGTCGGCCTGGTCAACGCCAGCGCCCTGATCCGCCAGGACGACTGGCTCATCGTCGACGGCGATTCGGGCACCGTGATCGTCAATCCCACGCCCATCGTCCTCGACGAATACCGCGATCGCCAGAGCCCCCACCAGCTCCAGCTCAAGAAGCTGCAGCGCCTGCGCTTTGCGCCCACGCAGACCCTGGACGGCGTGCCCATCGCGCTCGAGGCCAACATCGAACTGCCCGAGGACGCGCCGCACGCGCTCGAATCCGGCGCCGTCGGCATCGGCCTGTTCCGCTCCGAATTCCTGTTCATGAACCGCAAGGGCGATCTGCCCGGCGAGGAAGAGCAGTTCGGCGCCTACCGTTCGGTGGTGGAATCCATGCGCGGCCTGCCCGTCACGATCCGCACCGTGGACGTGGGCGCCGACAAGCCGCTGGACGCGGACATGCCCGGAAACCAGACCTCCGCGCTGGGCCTGCGCGCGATACGCTGGTCGCTCTCCGACCCGCAGATGTTCCTCACGCAGCTGCGCGCCCTGCTGCGCGCCTCGGCCTTCGGCAAGGTGCGCATCCTGCTGCCCATGCTCGCGCACTCCAAGGAAATCGATCAGACGCTGGACCTGCTCGAGCGTGCCCGCGCCGAGCTCGACCAGGAGGGCCTGCCCTACGATCCGAACGTGGAAGTCGGCGCGATGATCGAAATCCCGGCTGCCGCGCTGGCGCTGCCGATGTTCCTGCGGCGCCTGAATTTCCTCTCGGTCGGCACCAACGACCTGATCCAGTACACCCTGGCCGTGGACCGCGCCGACGGCGCGGTGGCGCACCTCTACGATCCGCTGCACCCGGCTGTGCTGAACTTGATCGCGCGCACCATCCACGAAGCCAAACAGGCCGGACTGCCCGTCGCGGTCTGCGGGGAAATGGCTGGCGATCCGACTATGACGCGCCTGCTGCTGGGCATGGGTCTCACTGAATTCTCCCTGCACCCGATCCAGCTGCTCGCCGTCAAGCAGGAGATCCTGCACGCCGACGCGGCGCGGCTCTCCAAGGTCGTCGACCGTCTGCTCGCTGCCTGCGAACCCGAGGAGCTGCAGGCCGAGCTCGAAAGCCTGCGCGCCGCCTGAACAAAGCCCGGAGCGCCCCGGACCCTCCGCTACTAGTACTGCGAGGCGATCCAGCCCGCGACCGCCGTCACCGCGAGGGATCCCGCGAACACGGTGCTCATGGCGTGGTCGACCCGCATCGCCTGCACGTCCTTGGACGCCGAGCGCAACTGCTCGGAAATCACCAGCAGGCACATCAGCAGGAAGGCGTAGAAGAGGTATTCCACCGCCATCACATAGCCGACGTTGCCCATCTGTGAATTCAGCTAGGTCAACAGCACCGCGCAGGACAGCGCGGCGGTGATCGCGACGCCCACCTTGTTGGCGGAGAATTTATCCGGGAAGAACAGCGAGGCGAACAGGATCAGCGTGAGCAGGCCAAGCGGCAGCATGCTCTTGGACATCGTCGACACCAGCCGCCGGCGCACCTCGATGCTCATCTCGAAGCCGGAGAGCTCGCGCACATTGTTCTGCCCAACGAGCCGTGGATCGCCGAGCGAGGAGGGCGTGACCAGGTTGGTCCGCTCCTTGTTTGTCTTCACCATGGTCCACTGGGTCAGCCGGCGGAATGTGTTCGGCACGAAATCGCGCAGCGTCGGATCCTTGCGGTCGTCGACCAGGCGCAGGGTGTCGGGAGTGGATGCGTGCTTCACCTGCTCCATCGCATGCGCCTTGAGCTCGTCTTGCCTGCGGTCGGGGATATAGACGATCTGCTCGGAGGCGGCGCGCGCATTGAAGAAGCGCAGGGCCAGAGTCTGGCGGTCCAGCGGATAGCGGTGCAGGTCGAAGTCGCCCTTGAAGTCGCTGAGAACATGCCACAGCCGGTACACCGAGCCGTCGTCCAGGTTGCCCTTAGCCACGACGGAAGCAGGATCGAACTTGGTCTTCAGCATGCCGGGAAATTCGATGTGCTCCGGATCGGCGGCGCCGGGCACCTTGTCCGGCATGAAGCGGATCCAGAAATAGAAGTCCGCCGTGAACGTGCCGTTGGCGATGTCGATCTGTGGCACTTCGTTGATGAACATGCCCGCCGAGACCACCTGCTGCCGCCTCGCGAATCTGCCGCCGCCCAAATCGATCGCGGAGTCGTTGAGCAGATCGACCTCGCTGGCCCAGGCCATCTCGTAGAGCTGCATCTGCGCGGACTGCAGTACGCCTCCGCGATAAATGCCCATGCGTGAATATTGCTTGCGTCCGCGCATCGGGCCGAACCAGATGCCGCTACTCAGGCCCCGGTCCGCCTGCTCGGTGCTGTTCAGCGATTGCAGATGGCGGATGATGGCCTGGCGTCTCTCGCTGATGTTCGATGAGTTCAGGCCGCCGCTGTTGGATGCGGTGTTGATCGCATTGATGGCCAGCTTCGCCGCTTCATAGCCTTGCGCCGCCTCCCAGGAGGCGAGCTTGCCGTAGCGCTTCTAATAACGCTGGGCAAATTCCAGCGTCCTGGTGTTCGCGCTGTCCATCAGGACCGGCGCGGCGATATAGAGCTCTTCGGTGAAATAGCCTGGCTTTGTTTTCTCCTCGGGCTCGTTCTTGAACAGACCCGCGAAGCCCGCCCGGGCGAATGCCGCGGGCGCGAGGAAGGGCCCCCCTGGCGCCGAGCCGTTTCAGGCCGAGAATGTGACGTGCACGCCTTCTTCGTAGGTCATGCCGAGGATGATGCTGGTTTCCTTGTGCCCCGGTCTTTCGCCGGGCCTGAGCGCGGCCGCGGCGGCGGCGGTCGCCGCGATGGCCTCCGCGCGGTCCTTCTCGCCGCGGAAGCGGATGATCTCGACGTCCATGTCGACGTTCTGCGCGGCGGCCTCCACTCCCCCGGCAAAGCGCCTGCCGTAGGAGTCGTCCTTTATCAGGACGACGGCCCGGCGGCGGCCGAGCACGTATAACAGATAGTTGGAGATGGCGTCGCCCAGCTCGCTGATGCTGATGACGGTGCGAAACGCATTCTTGTATTTCGTCACGTCGTCCACGTGCGTCGTGGAGAGGAAGGCCGGCACGCCGGCCTTCCGGTAGAGGTCCAGGCTGCTCAGGGCCAGATGGCTTCTGACGGGCCCCAGCGTCACCAGGGCTTCCGATTTCCCGATGTCCTGCGCCAGACGGCGGGCAGTGTCGACCTTGCTCTGGTCGTCCAGGATCTTCAACTCGATGGTCTGGCCGTTGCCTTCCGCATTCGATTCGTCGACTGCCATGCGGATTGCATTCACGGTCGGCTTCGCGCCGAATTCCCCGGAGCCGCTCAGCGACGCGGGAAGCGCGATCTGGAAGGTGCCGGCCGCCGCCGTGCCGGTCACGGCGAGCAGCAAGCCGCCCAGCCAGAGGTGCATGCGCGCGGCCGTCGGGCGCCGCGCCGACAGGCCTGACGTAAGCCATCCATGCCATATGTTCATTCGGGCACCCCCCATGTCAAATTGACCTGCCGTCAGTAAAGCAGAGCGACGGACATGGAATTCCATCTATTCGTAAGCAAACCTACCGGGACGCAGCGCCGCCGTCAGTAGGCCTTGAGCATGGATTTCGCCTCGATCGGCCCCTTGATGACGCCTTGCCGGACGCCGACGTCGACGAATTTCTGAAAGTCGCTGAGGTTTTGCGGGCTCAGGTCCTTCACCATCGTGAATTTGGGCAGCGGCACGGACGGTGCGACGTCGGGCGTCACCCGCATGTACTTTGGCAGCAGCGCGCGCACGGTCTTGTCGGTGGAGATGTCCTTGATGGACTTGGCGATGGCCTGGGCGAACCTCGCCGCGACCTCCGGCCGCTCCTCGATGAATTTGTTGGAGAGCGCCACGCCCACGGCGAAGCCGAGACCCGCCGTGTTGCCGATGAGATGGCGCGCCATGACGTCGTTCTCCAGCCGGCGCGCCAGACCCTGCCCCACGAGGATCGAGTCGATCGGCTCCAGGGTGTATCCTCCGGTGAAGATACCGGCCTGCATGGCGGCGTGGTGCAGACTCAGGGCCAGGGAGCAGATGGTATAGTCGCAGCCCTCTTCCAGTCCAACCGATTTGAGCGCCGCGCGCGACGACCATGTTGCCCTGGCCGGGCGCTGAGAACAGCTTGGCGCCCTTGAAATCCTGGAGGCTTTTCACGTTGCTGTTCATGGGAATGACGAACTGCTCCACCGAATAGTTCGCGTTCTGCCCGTTGATGGAGATATAGGTGAGCGTGCCAGGCCGGCGCTGATTGACGCGAGCGCCTTCCATGGTGAGCAGATTGGTGGCCACGTCGATAACGAACACGCCCGCCGCCCAGATCGATCGCCGCGCCGCACGTCCGCCTCTCCGGCATAGGGGAAGGCCATCAGCTACATCGGCGCCGATTGCAGCACGCCGGAGAGGTAGACGCCGATGCGGGCCAGCTGCGGGTGGTTGCGGTCCGGCTTGAGCCAGAGCGGGCCGGCCAGGCCACGCTCGGTATGGTCCCGGCTGTCGAGCTGCGCCGGTGATTGGAGGAGCGCCGCGCGGCGCGTGGCGACGCCGGCGCGCTGGAATTCGGGCGCCGCCCAGAGCTTGCGGATCTTCGCGATGGCCAGCATGGCGGCCTCATAGCCGAGGATGGCCTCCCAGGAGGCCGGCTTGCGGTGGCGGTCCTGGTAGCGCTGCGCGAATTCGAGCGCCAGGGCATTGGCTCTGTCGAGCAGGACCGGCGTCGCGACGTACGCGCCCTCGGTGAAATAGCCCGGGCGGGCCTTCTCATCGGGCTCGTTCGCGAACAGGCTGGCGAAGCTGGAGCGGGCCATGTTCGCCGGCCCCATGATCGGACCCCTGACGCCTTGGCGCTTCACGTCGATCACCACCGGCACGGCATCTTCATAGGTCATGCCCAGGACGACCGGCGGATCGGTCCGGCTGGTCCGCGTCGCCAAGCGGTGCTCCATCTTGGCAGCCGCCAGCGCCGTCTGAGAAGCCGCGATGACGGTCTGCTTCCGGTCTTCGTTGCCGGTGAAGCCGAACACCCCCGTCTCGATGCCGACGCGGTTCGCGACGCGTTGGAAGCCTTCAGCGAATGCGTCGCCGTAAGCGCCCTTCTTGACGATCAGCACTGCTCGACGCTGGCCGAGGATGTGGAAGCTGTGGTTGGCGATGGCTTCGCCGAGCTGGCTGATGTTGATGACCGTGCGAAAGATCGTCCGCTCGCGGGTCACGTCGTCGGCATGCGTGGTGGAGAGGATGGCGGGGACGCCGTGGTGCGCATAGTCGGCGACGACGGCGAGCACCGGGTTGCTGCTGGTGGGGCCCAGCGTCACCAGGGCGGAGGACTTGCTGATCTGCTCGGCCAGGCGCTTGGCTGTCTCGGTCTTGCTCTGATCGTCCAGGACCGTGAGTTCGATGGCTGGAGACCCGCCATCCTCATTGGCTTCCTCCACCGCTATGCGCACGGCGGTGAGCACCGGCCTGCTGCCGAATTCGCCCGCGCCGCTCAAGGAGACCGGCAACGCGATCTGCGCCGCCTCCGACGCGCATGCCGGGGCCGCGAGCGCAAACATCATGACAGACACGGCGACACAGCGCGTCGATATGCTCACAGCGGTACCTTTCCCTACTTTGCCAGGCTTGGCCTAGTAAAGCAAATAAGCGTCCGCCGCCATCAATCTATTCGTAAGAAAACCTCAACGAGGCTTGGGGAAGCGCGGCTTGGACGCAGCGGTTGCGCGTCAATGTCCGCAGACGGGACAGACGGGTTCGCGCGCGAGACCCACCGTGGTCCATTGCAGCGTGCGCGCGTCGAGCATCATCAGCTTGCCGGTGAGCGTGCTCTCGCCGGCGGCGATCAGCTTGATCGCCTCGGAGGCCTGGGCCGCGCCGATCATCGCCACGGCAGGCGCGAACACGCCCAGCGTGGCGCAGGCCGCGTCCACCACGCCCGCGTCGGGCGGGAACAGGCAGGCATAGCAGGGAGAGTCTTCACGCTGCGGATCGAACACGCCGAGCTGGCCGTCGTAGCGGATCGCGGCGCCTGAGACCAGCGGCACGCGGTGGCGCACACAGGCGCGGTTCACGGCCTGACGCGTGACGAAGTTGTCGCAGCAGTCGAGCACCACGCTGGCGGCGGGCACCAGCTCGTCGAGCAGGGCGGCGTCGGCGCGCGCGCGCAACGCGGTGATCTCGATCTCGGGGTTGAGCGCATGCAGCATGTCGAGGCCGGATTCGACCTTGGCGCGGCCCAGGCCGGCCGTGGCATGCATGATCTGGCGCTGCAGATTGCTGAGTTCGATCGTGTCGTCGTCGACCAGGGTGATGCGGCCGACGCCGGCGGCGGCCAGATAGGGCGCGGCCGCCGAACCCAGGCCGCCCGCGCCGATCACCAGCGCGCTGGCCTCGAGCAGCCGCGTCTGGCCTTCGATGCCGATGCCGTCGAGCATGATGTGCCGCGCATAACGCTGCAGATGCTCGTCGTTCATGTCCTTGGACATGGCCTGTGCGGGATCAGGGCTTCTTGGCCTTCCCTGCGTCCTTGCCCTTGGTGTCCGCCGCTTCGAGCTTGGACTGCGACAGCTTCACGGGCTTGCCTTCGAGCTTGTTGACCGCCTGCTGCAGCATGAAGTCCTCGGCCGAGCCGAATTCGATCGGCTTCTTACGCTTTTCCTTGTCGCGCTCTTCCGGCGTCTTCTTGGCGTTTTCTTCCTCGAGGCGGCGAAGCTCTTCCATACGGCGGCGCTCGCGGTCGGTCATCTCCGCGCCTTCGGGCTTTTGCTTGTTGCGTAGATGGTTTTCGTTGTCGATCTCGCGGGTCACCAGCACGTCGTCGGGATCGCCGTCTGGGTTCTGGTCGACGGGCAGCTCGGGCTGGATGCCCAGCGCCTGGATGGAGCGGCCGTTGGGTGTGTAGTAGTAGGCGGTGGTGAGCTTGATCGCGGTGTCGGCCGAGAGCGGGCGCACGGTCTGCACCGAACCCTTGCCGAATGTGGTCTTTCCCATGATCAGCGCGCGCTTGTGGTCCTGCAGCGCGCCGGCCACGATTTCTGAGGCCGAGGCGGAGTACGCGTTGACCAGCACCAGCAGCGGCAGCTTCTTGAACACCGCGGGCAGGCCCGAGAGCGAATCGCCTTCGCTGGAGGCGAGGCGGTAGTTCGACGGCGTGGCGCGGAAAATGCGCTTGGCGTCCTCGGTCTGGCCGTTGGTGGAGACCACGGTCACGTCCGGCGGCAGGAAGGCCGCCGACACGCCGACCGCGCCCTGCAGCAGGCCGCCGCCGTTGTTGCGCAGGTCCAGCACCAGACCCTTGAGGTTAGACTCCTTCTGCACAAGCTCGGTGAGCTTGCGGGCCAGATCGGGCACGGTGGTTTCCTGGAAGCTGGTGATGCGTATCCATGCGACGCCCGGATCGACCACCTTCACCTTGACCGACTGCGTGCGGATCTCGGCGCGGGTGAGCGTGACGGGGAAGTTGCGCTCCTCGCTTTTTCGGTAGATGGTCAGCGTGATCTTGGTGCCGGGCTCGCCGCGCATGCGCCGCACGGCCTGATCGATGGTCATGCCGCGCACCGGCTTCTCGTCGAGGCGGGTGATCAGGTCGCCGGCCTGCAGGCCGGCGCGCGCCGCCGGCGTGTCCTCGATCGGGTTGATGATCTTCACCAGGCCGTCTTCCGAGGTGATCTCGATGCCCAGGCCGGCGAAGCGGCCGCGGGTGTGCTCCTGCATCTCGGCGAAGTCCTTTCTGTCGAGATAGGCCGAATGGGGATCCAGGCTGCTGACCATGCCCTTGACGGCTTCGACCAGCAGACGCTTGTCGTCGACCGGCTCCACGTAGTCGCGCTTGATCTGGCCGAACACGCTCGAGAGCAGACGCAGCTCTTCAAGAGGCAGGGGGCCGGGAGAATTTTGCGCCGTCGCGGAGATTTGTAGGGTGGCGAGAACGCCGGCGACCAGGCCGGTCATCACGAGGAGGATGTTTTTTACGGAAACGCGCATGAATATCCAATAACCCGAAACTTCGGCGGGAGCCGATTTGCGGACCGGCTGGAAATGCTGTCGAAAGGCCGCTGAATGCGCCGCAAATCCCCGTTCCGCCTGTCAAAACGGTATTTGCCGGCAAGTATAAGACTGATTTATACAGCACTTAAACATTGAGCTTATTGAGTGATATAGAGTCGGCATGTTGCAGGGACAAAATCGACTCGAGAACGCTGCCGGTAGCCGCCCTGAACGAACGGCACCGACGTGCGGTGAAAATGCGGCTGGATGGCGTGAGCCTGAAGGACACGGTGGCGCATGCGAGATGTCGCGCACGACGCTCATTGCGGCGGTGAAGGCGTATCGCGCGAGCGGGTGGAAGGCCCTCGACGTTGAGCGCCCCGGGCGCCCGCAGGGTACGGGCAGAACGCTGACGGCGGAGCAGGAGCGCGAGGTTCAGCGGCTGATCCTCGACCGCACGCCCGACCAGTTGAAGATGATCTACGCGCTGTGGAGCCGCCAGGCAGTGGCCGAGTTGATCCTTAACCGATAAGGCATCAAGCTGGCCGTTCGCACGATGGGCCTGTATCTGGAGCGTTGGGGCTTCACGCCGAAAAAGCCCATGAAGAAGGCCTACGAGCAGTCGCCGGCGGCGGTGAAAAAGTGGCTCGACGAGGACTACCCAGTGATCGCCGCCTGCGCCAAGGCTGAGGGGGCCAAAATTCACTGGGGCGACGAGACCGGCGTGCGCCGCGACGACGTGCGCGGGCGCAGCTATGCCCCGCAGGGCCAGACGCCCGTGATTCGCGTGAACAACAAGCGCCACGGCTTGTCGGTGATCTCCACCGTCACCAACAAGAGCCAGATGCGCTGGCAGGCCTTCGACGGAGTGTTGAGCGCCGACATCCTGATCGACTTCCTGCGCCGGCTGGTCAAGGATGCCGGCCGAAAGATCTACCTGATCCTGGACAACCTGCGTGTGCACCACAGCAAGCCTGTGAAGGCCTGGCTGGCCGAGCACAAGCACGAGATCGAAGTCTTCTACTTGCCCAGCTACAGCCCCGAACTGAGCCCCAACGAAATGGCCAATGCCGACCTGAAGTAGATCGGCACCAAACTCGCTCCAGCTCGCTCGAAGCTGCAACTGGTGAAGGCCACGCGCCAGCATCTGCTCAGCGTTTAGCGACAGCCCGAGCGCGTCAAGAGCTACTTCGAACATGCGCCGGTTCGGTATGCTGCTTGAGTTCATTGTTTCAATGCTGGATCAATAGGCGAAAGCCTTGCCGCTCAGAACGCCGCCAGTGCCAGGATTTTCGTTTGCTGCGAAAATAGGCGCACCTTCAAGGGAGAACACCATGTTCGGATGCTTTGCCAAATCGCCCGACGTCGTGCAGCTCACCACCGAACTCACCCTGAGCGCGCATAAGCTGCTCAGCGACGTGGGCGCGGAATCCGGCGGACAGGACGCCGGCCCCTCGCCGCACGAACTCTTCGACGCCTCGCTGGCCGCCTGCACCGTGCTCACGCTCAAGCTCTATGCGCGCCGCAAGCAATGGCCGCTCGAGGACGTGGAGATCGAGATCGTGCGCGACGACAGCCAGGAGAAGCAGGGCAAATACCATCTGACGCGCCTGATGGTGATCGCCGACAAATGCCCGATCCACGAACTGATGACCAAGGTGGAGATCAGCGTCTCCACCGAGCAGGTCTAGGGGAGCGTGGCCATGCCGATCCAACAGCTTCTGGGCAGCCACGAGAAAGACCTGGGCGGCGGCTTCATGGTGCGGCCGCATCCGCATATCAGCCTGGCGACCGTGACCTATCTGTTCGAAGGCGCGATCGACCACCGGGACTCCCTGGGCAGCTTCCAGCGCATCGATCCCGGCGCCATCAACTGGATTACCGCCGGCGGCGGCATCGTGCATTCCAAGCGCGGCCCCGCCGACCTCAAGTCCGTACCCTACGTGTCGCACGGCCTTCAGCTCTGGGTGGCGCTGCCCGAGCAGAGCGATGAATGCGAACCGGCCTTCGAGCACGCGAACGCCTCGGCGATTCCCGAGTTCACCTAGGGCGGCGCCCGCTTTCGCCTGCTGGTGGGCGAGGGCTGGGGCCTGCGTTCACCGGTGCGCGCGAATTCGCGGACCTTCTATCTCGACGTCGCGCTCGAGCCCGGCGCCGCGTTCACGCTGCCCGCCGGGCCGCATGAACTCGCCGTCTATCCGGTGGATGGCGACCTGGAGATCGACGGCCAGCCCGTGCCGGCGCGCAAGATGGCCGCGCTGCTCGACACCCAGCCGGCCGTGATCCGCCCGCCGCGGGGCGCGCGCCTGATGGTGCTGGGCGGCGAGAAGCTCGAACATCAGCGCTTCATGTGGTGGAACTTCATGTCCTCGCGCAAGGAGCGCATCGAACAGGCCAAGGCGGATTGGGAGGCGCAGCGCATAGGAAAGGTGCCCGGCGAAACGGAGTTTATCCCACTGGGGCGCACCGCGCCCCGGATCGCCCCGGGCCGTCATGGGCCGTCATGCCGCGGCCCGTCCCTCTATTCCTCGCCGAGCTGGAATTCCTCGGCCAGCGGCGCATAGGAGCGCCGCCGCGCGACTTCATCGTGCGTCCAGCTGATGATCACGAGTTCGTCGGCCTGCAGGTCCGCCTGCAGCGCGCGTAGGCGCTGCGCCACCTCGCCGGCGCTGCCGACGAAGGTGCGCTTGCGGATCTGCTCCGCCTGCAGTTCGTCCTGGGGCGCATAGGCTTAGCCGGCGAGCTCCTCGGGCTGGCGCAGCGGGCCGAGCAGCCCACGGTTGCGCTCCACGCGCCAGCGCTCGCGGCTGGAGAACAGCCGCCATGCCTCCTCCGAAGTCTCCGCCGCCAGCGCCCAGACGCAGACCGCCGAATACGGCTTGGGCCAGGCGGCGCTCGGCGTGTAGCGCGAGCGGTAGAGCTCGAGCGCGCCTTCGGCGCCCTGGCCGTCGGTGATGAACCAGGCGAAGGCGTAGGGCAGACCGTAGTGCGCGGCGAGCTGCGCGCCGTAGTCGGAGCTGCCCAGCATCAAGAGTTCGGGCGCGGTGTCCGCGAGCGGGCGGGCGAAGACGCTGCGGCACGGATGCGCGGCGGGGAGGTCCTCGCCGTGGGTCCAGGAGCGTAGGTCGGCGACCTGTTCGGGGAAGAAATCGGACGCCGAGCGGGCGTTTGGATTGAGGATCTGCGCGGTGTGGAAATCCGAGCCCGGCGCGCGGCCCACGCCCAGGTCGATGCGGCCCGGCGCCATCGCGTCGAGCACGCGGAACTGCTCGACCACCTTTTAGGCGCTGTAGTGCGGCAGCATGACGCCGGCGCTGCCGATGCGGATGCGCCGCGTGGACGCGGTGATCGCGCCCATCAGCACTTCCGCCGCGCTGCCGACGATGGTGGGATGGCTGTGGTGCTCGGAGACCCAGAAGCGGTGGTAGCCCAGTGTCTCGCAGTATTTCGCCAGCTCCAGGGTGTTGCGCAGGGCGGCGTCTTCGCCGCGGCCGCTGACCGCGACGGATTGATCCAGGACGGAAAGTTTCATGGGCGGCATTGTTGCCAGGGGCCGCGCAGGGCGCATTCACCCTGCGCGGATGTCTGGCATGCGCCGCCCGGCGGCGCGCCCGCTCAGGGATAAGCGAAGGGTGAGGGGAAGGGCCGGCCGTAGGACCGCCCGGCGCGCACCGTCTGCACCGGCTTGAGATAGCGCTTGCCGGTGCGGGCGTTGTTGACCGTGTCGACGAACCTCACCTCGGATTCGATCAGCTCCATGATCGACACGTCGGCCGGCGCGCCCACCTGCAGTGTGCCGAGCTTGTCCACCTTGCCGATTATCTTCGCCGGCCGCTCGGTCGCCATGCTCACCACCTGCTCGAGCGTGAAGCCCATGTTCAGGAATTTGCTCATCACCCAGGGCAGGAAGGGCTCGCCCGGCGAATTGCCGCTGTAGGCGTGCAGGTCGCTGGAGATGGTGTCGGGCATCAGGCCCTGCTCGATGGCGGGTTCGGCCACCGCATAGGAGAAGCTGCCGCCGCCGTGGCCCACGTCGATGATCACGCCGCACTTCTTCGCCTCCAGCGCGGCGGCGATCAGCTTGCCGTTGGCCACCGTGTTGTTGCCCGCGCCTCTATAGGCGTGGGTCAGGATGTCGCCGGGGGCATTGCCGATATGGCACATCACCCGCGCGCCCGGTATACCCGAGCGCTCGGCGGCGAGCCGCGCGCAGCGCAGCGGCTCGATGCCGTTGGCGCCGACCACGTCGAGCGATTCGCGCACCTTGATCCCGAGTACGCTCTCGGGGTTCTCGGCCAGGGTCTTGGCGGCGAGATCGACGTTGGTGTATTCCAGATTCTTCATCTCGCCCACCGGGAAGCCCGCCAGGCCGATGGAGGAGATGTGCACGAAGGCGTAGATTCGGCTGCGCGCCTGCGCCATCACGAAATGCTTGAAGGCGGAGAAGTTGTTGCCGCCGGCGTCGCCCGCGCTCACGTAGGTAGAGGTGGCGGTGAACTACACCAGTTCGTCGGCGGGCAGGCCGATGGCCGAGGCCTGCGGATAGACGTGGGCATGCAGATCGACCAGGCCAGGCATCACCAGCCGGCCTCACGCGTCGAGCGACTGCGCCGCCTTGTCGGCGGGAATCTCGGCGGTGATCAGGGTGACGCGGCCGTTCTTGATGCCGATGTCGCGTTTGCCGCGCAGATTCTGGCTGGGGTCGACGACGTCGCCGTTGCGGATCACCAGGTCGAACTTGTCGAGGCCGCCGACGCTGAGCTGGGCCAGGGCCGCCGGCGTCCAGAGCGCACCGCCGGCGCCGGCGAGCCCGGCCGCGGCTTGTTGCAGAAAGCGGCGCCGCCCAGCGCCCTCCTTGGGAGTGGACATGTTTGTCTCCTTGTCTGTTCTCGTTTTCATGGGCTACGCAGCGCGGGGTTTTTGCTTATGATCTGCGTGCCACTCGGATCATAACCACAACGGAAACAGAATGCCTTACCATAAGATCGCCCCCATTCCCGGAGCCGGAATCGGCCCCGAAGTGGTTTCCGCAGGATTCGAAGTGCTCCATGCCCTCGCCGCCAAGTCCTGCTTCAAGCTGCTCGTCGAGCACTTTCCCTGGAATTCCGACTACTACCTCGAGCACGGCCACTACATCCCGCCCGGCAGCCTGGGCCGGCTCAAGACCTTCGACGCGATCTATTTCGGCGCGGTCGGCTGCCTCAAGGTGCCCGACCACATCTCGCTCTGGGACCTGCGCCTGGCCATCTGCCAGGGCTTCGACCAGTATGCCAACGTGCGCCCGGCGCACGTGCTGCCCGGCATCGTCAGCCCGCTGCGCGGCGTGGACCATATCGACTGGGTGATCATCCGCGAGAATTCGGAAGGCGAATATTCCGGCAACGGCGGGGGCGTGCACCGCGGCCTGCCCGAGGAGACCGCGACCGAGACCTCGGTGTTCACGCGCCGCAGCGTCGAGCGCATTCACCACTTCGCCTTTGAGCTTGCGAGCAAGCGGCCGAAGAAGCATCTGACCCTTGGTGACCAAGTCCAACGCCCAGCGCCACGGAATGGTGATGTGGGACGAGATCTTCTACGAAGTCGCCAAGTCCTATCCCGACGTCAAGACCAACCACGATCTGGTCGACGCCGCGACCACGCGCATGGTGCTCAAGCCCGACACGCTGGACGTGATCGTGGCGAGCAACCTGCACGCCGACATCCTCTCCGACCTGGCCGCCGCGCTGGCCGGCAGCCTGGGTATCGCGCCAACCGGCAACGTGAACCCCGAGCGCAAGTTTCCGTCGATGTTCGATCCCATCCACGGCTCGGCCTTCGACATCGGCGGCAAGGCGACGACCCGGCAGGTGACCGACGCCGTGCTCAAACAGCTTCAGTGATCCAGCTTCAAATGACGCATCTCCCATGAAGGCGGTGGCGACCGCCATCGACCATCCGAAAAACAGAAGACAATCCGGAGACAAGGCCATGAAGAAGTCGTTGTTGCGCGTGTTGGATGTGATGAGCGGTGTGATGTTCTGGCTGCTGCTCCTGCCGGTGGCGATCGCGCTGGCCGCGATGCTGGCCTCGCCGTTCGCGCGGGCCGCCTATCCCGACAAGCCGGTGCAGTACATCATCCCCTTCCCGGCGGGGGGCGAATCGGATCTGGTGGCGCGGCTGCAGTCGGAACTGTTCAAGCGCAAGTACAACCAGTGGATGATCGTGGTGAACCGCGCCGGCGCGGGCGGCGCCCTGGTCTGGGGCCAGCTCAACAGCCTGCCCAGCGACAGCCACTCCATCGCCGGCGTCAACCTGCCGCACATCGTGCTGCAGCCGCTGGAAGGCAACGTGCAGTACAAGACCGAGGACATCACCGCGGTCTACTACTACCACTTCACGCCCGACGCCATCGTCGTGTCCGCCGACAGCCCCTACAAGACCCTCGACGATCTGATCAAGGCGGCGCGCGCCAATCCCGGCAAGATTAGCATCGCCGGCTCGGCCAGCTTCTCCGCCAAACACATGGCGACCGAGCGCCTGAACACGCTTGCCAAGGTCAAGGCTATGTATCTGCCCTACAAGTGCACGGGCGACCTGATCACCGCGGTGATCGGGCAGCACGTGGACGCGGCCATGTCTTATCTGCCGCTCGCCATCCAGAAAAAGGGCAAGATGCGCATGCTGGCGATCGCCTCAGAAAAGCGCCATCCCGCGCTGCCCGACGTACCCACCTTCAAGGAACTGGGCTTCAACTTGGTGGACGGCGCCTATCGCGGCGTAGGCGTTCCAAAGTCCACCCCGCCCGAGATCCAGAAAAAGGTCTCCGACCTGATGGCCGTGCTCAACCGCGACCCCGACATGCGCAAACGGCTCGAGGACGTGGGCTTCGAGCTGGTCGACACCCCGGTGGACAAGATCGCCGACTTCATGAAAACCAAGGCCCCCGTCTACATGCAGGACGCCAAGGCAGCGGGGTTGCTGAAATAGAGAAGACCGAGGAAGAAGAAGCATGAACATCGTGATCCCCGACGACTATCAAGACTGCATGCGCTCGCTGGCCTGTTTCTCCAGGCTCGCCGGCCATCAGATCACGATCTACAACGACACCGTCAAGGATCTCGACAGCCTCACCGCGCGCTTCAAGGACGCGGAGGCGCTCGTGCTGATCCGCGAGCGCACCCCGGTCGACGCGGCGCTGCTCGCGCGCCTGCCCAAGCTCAAGCTGATCAGCCAGACCGGCAAGGTCGCCAACCACCTCAACGTCCCGGACTGCACCGCGCGCGGCGTGGCGGTGGCCGACGGCAGCGGCTCTGGCGCGGCCACGGCGGAATTCGCCTGGATGCTGACGCTGGTGAGCCGCCGCCATCTGGAGGCCGAGGCCAACCGGCTCAAGGCCGGCCTCTGGCAGCACACCCTGGGCCAGGAACTAAAGGGCCAGACCCTGTGCATCCTCGGCTACGGCCGCATCGGCCAGCAGGTGGCGCAGTACGTCAAGGCCTTCGGCATGAAGGTGATGGTCTGGGGCCGCGAGGCTTCGCTGCAAGGCTTCGCGCGCGACGGCTTCATCCCGGCCGCCTCGCGCGAAGCCTTTTATTCGGAGGTCGACGTGCTCTCGGGGCACGTGCGCCTCACGCCGGCCACCCACGGCTACATCACCGCCACCGACCTCGCGCGCATGAAGCCCGGCGCGCTGGTCGAGGCGCTCAAGCGTGGCCGCCCCGGCTTCGGCGCGGTGGACGTCTACGAAATCGAGCCGGTTCTTGGCGCCAGCCATCCGCTGCTCCAGCTCGACAACGCGCTGTGCACGCCGCATCTGGGCTTCGTCGAACGCGACAACTACGAAGCCTATTTCGGCCACGCCTTCGACAACATCAACGCCTTCGCCAAGGGCCAGCCGGCCAATCTGGTGAATCCGGAGTTGTGGAAGGGCTGAACGCGCGGCGTGGCGGGAAATGCGCGGCGGCGCTAAAATGCCGCGCATGACCTCCGTCTACCTGCCCAGACAAGATCTGCCCGCAATCCGTGCACGCCTGCGTCCGGAGGACGGCGCAGGGACGGGCGGGGCGCTCCTCGTGGCTTGCCTGTGCGCAGTCTGGTGCCGGACCTGTGACGCTTATCTGGACGTGTTCAAGGCGCTCGCCGCCGGGCATCCGCAGGCCTGCTTCGTCTGGCTCGACGTGGAAAGCTTTCCCGAGCTGATCGACGACGCCGAGATCGAGAATTTCCCCACGCTGTTGATCCAGGACGAGCAGGCCACGCGCTTCTTCGGCACCGTTCTGCCGCACAAGGAAGTGCTGGCCCGCCTTATCGCCCAAGCCATCGAGCGCACCGGCGCCGTGATGGGAGAACAGGCGCCGCCGCTGCGCCTGCGGCTGACCGGTTTGCAGACGGCCTGAGCCGCGCGGCGCTCCAGTTGTCGTCGAGCACTTCCGGCGCATTGGTCTTTCCCGCGCCGGCGCTTGCGCCCGCCGCGAAGGGCGTCAGCGCGGAGGTCAGCACCGCCTGGACGCTGGCATTGGCCTCGCGCAGCTGCGCCGCGGAGAGCGGCATGTCGAGTTCGCCGCCGCGGCGCTGCAGCAGCAGGCGCAGCGCGGCGAGGTGGGCGGCGAACATGTAGTTTCGGGTGATGAATTCCTGCAGCTTGGCGCTTGCGCGGTGCTGGTTGCGGGGCTCCTGGAGCATGCAGCGGTAGGCGCCCGAGACGATGGCGATCAGGTCGAGCAGTTGCTTGCGCGCGAGCCGGTATTGCGCGTCGGTCGGGTCGCCTCCATGCCGAGGATCGCGCCAGCGTAGCGCCTATTGGCGCGCAGCAGCCCGGCGATCTGCCGCGGCAGGCTCATGTGCTCCCAGTTCGGGAAGAGATAGCTGAAGGCGAAGGCCAGCGCCGCGCCCACCAGGGTGTCGAGCAGGCGCTCGCCGATGGCGAAGCTGGCCCGGGCTGATGAAATGCAACTGCAGCAGCGCCATCACGCAGGCGGCGGTCGAGGCATAACGGTATTGGATGGTGGCGAATGTGTGGGCAATGGCCATGAACAGAACGCCCAGCACCGCGAGCTGTGGCGGATGAAAGTGCAGCAGCACGGCGGTGAGGATGCAGCCCGCGACGTTGCCCATGATCCGGTCTAGCCGGCGCTGGCGCGTGAGGCTGAAGCTCGATCGCATAATCACCGCGATGGTGAGCATGACCCAGTAGCTGTGCGTGGCATAGGGCAGGGATTCGGCCACGGCATAGCCGCAGACCATCGCCAGCGTGGTGTGGATGGCGTGGCGGAAGACCGGCGAGCCGAGGTTGAGCTGGTCGAGCAGGACGCGCGGATTGGCGCTCACCGGCGTGAGGAAGGGCTTGAGGTCGAGCCCGCCGAGCACGTCCTTCACCTGGACGCGGGTGCGCATGACCATGTGCAGCTGCTGCACCGAGTTGATCGCCATGCGGATGCGGTCACTCGTGCCAGAGAGCACGGCCTGCGCATGGTGGTCGGCGTCGTTGGCGGCTTCGCGGCCGAGGCGCTCGATCTCGTGCTCGATGGCCATCAGCTCGGCGGCGTAGTTGATCGAATGGCGCGTCTCGCGGTTGCGCAGGTTGGAATAGGCGATGCCTTCCATATCCTGCGCGGCTTTCTCGCTCAGGTCGCGCAGGAACATCAGCAGGTCGGTGCCAGCGTAGTGCTGCTGGAGCAGCCGGTAGCCGGTGTGGCTCGAGAGGATGTATTCATAGATGTCCAGCGCGCCGAGGAAGATGCGCGCGAGCTGGGCGTCGCGTTCGTTGCGGATGTTGCGGAAGACGAAGTCGCGCGCCGCCTGCTGCTTGTCCACCACTTCCATCTGCTGGACCACCAGCGCGCCGTAGCAGGCGTCCAGATCGGCATCGGCCTCGTAGAAGGCGGCCTTGACCCGCAGGTACTTGGCGAGCGCGAAGAGGCTGTCGGCCACAGCATCTGCTGCTTGTTCCGGTATTCGAAGAAGGAGGAGACCAGCAGCGCATAGGCCATGTAGCAGATGCTGCCGAGCATGAAGTGCAGGGCTTCGATCTCGGCCGGTTCGGTGTAGCCGGTGGCCTTGCCCATCGCCATCACGATCACGAAGAACAACGAGAAGGACAGCTGCATGGCCTTCTTGCCGTAGGAGACGAGCATCGCGGCGAGGAAGCTGATGACCAGCACCGCCACGCCGATGGTCCAGACCGAATCGCGGCACAGGATCATCACATACATGCCCGCGCCGGTGAGCAGCACAGCCAGGAGCAGCTCGAAGAACTTATGCTTGCGCGGGCTGGGGATGTCGACGACGCTCACGTAGATCACGCCGCTGACGGCGCCCAGCGCGAGGTTATCACCGCCGAGGAAGTAGAACAGGAGGGCCATCCCGATGACGCCGCTGAGAAACAGCTGGCCGAAGAGAATTTTCTTTATTTCAAGCGGAATGAATGCTTGCATGCCCCACCTCGCGCAGACCGGCTTCCTTGACCACGATACGGCGCGATTTTAATGGATGGCGTGAGCGCGGCGGCGCTTTACTTGTCCATGCGCGCGCGCAGGGTGCTGATCTGCGCTTCGAGCAGGGCGGAGTGGGCCTTTTCCATCATCTCCACTTCGGCCTGACGGCGGCGCTGGGCGCGCTCCATCTGGCGGGCCAGCACGTGCTTGGTGTCGGCGGAGACCTGGCCCAGCAGGGTGCGGGCCACGAAGGCGGCGAAGCCGAAGCCGATTGCGAGCAGCCAGTGATCGAAGAACGCGGCCAGGCCGATTGAACCCACGCACAGCGTGGTGGTGATCCGGAGGTAGTCGATAAGGTCCTGGCTTCTCATGATGCGGCTCGCGGGAAGGCGGAAGCTTCTGAAATACGAAATTTGAAACTATTTCACCAAAGATTATTTTTATCAAATTTTTCATTTTTTAACTGTGGCTATCCGCATAATAACTGGAAAAACAATGACTTACCATGGCTCGCCGAGGGTGAAGCAGAAGGTGGCGCCTTGTTCCTGAGCGGATTTGGCCCAGACCTGGCCGCCATGGCGGGAGATGATGCGCTGCACCGTGGCCAGGCCGACGCCGGTGCTGGGGAAGTCGGCGGCGGAGTGCGGGCGCTGGAAGGTGCCGAAGAGTTTGTCGGAATAGGCCATGTTGAAGCCGGCGCCGTTGTCGGCGACGAAGTACTCGGTCTGCTTGTCGGGGCCGATCATGCCGCCGATGGAGATGCGCGCCGCTTCCTTCTTGGAGGTGAACTTCCAGGCGTTGCCGATCAGGTTGTCGAGCACCAGCGAGAGCAGGCGGGGATCGCCGCGAACCATGATGTCGGGCTGGATCTTGATCTCGACGTTGCGCTGCGGCTCGCGCGCCCGGTAGTCCTCGATGACGCGCGCCGCGATGGCGCCCAGGTCGAAGCGCTCGTAGCGCACCGCAGAGCGCATCACGCGGGCCAGGCCCAGGAGCTCTTCGATCATCTGCGCCATCTCGACGGTGCGCACGCGGATGCGCTCCAGATAGCCGAGCGAGTCGCGGTCCATCTGCTCGCCGTATTTTTGCAGGATGGCGCGGCTGTAGCCGTCGATCACCGCGAGCGGCGAGCACAGGTCGTGCGACACGGAATAGGAGAAGGCTTCGAGCTCGTTGTTGGAAAAGCGCAGCGCTTCCTCGACCTGCTTGAGCGTGGCGATGTCGGCGTCCCCCCCCACCCAGTAGATGACCCGGCCGTCGTGGTCGAACACCGGCGAGGCGATGTAGTGCATCGTGTGATACGCGCCGCTCTTGCCCAGGAAGCGGCGCTCGCCTTCGTGCCGGCCCTGCGTGGCGACGGCCTGCGCCCAGTTGCTGTTGACCGCGGCGATGCCCTCGGGGTGCAGCGCTTCGCGCCATCGGTCGCCCAGCCAGCCGCCGGGCTCGCCGCCGACGAGGTCGTGCCAAGCCTTGTTCAGGTAGAGCATCTTCCCATCGGGCGCCATGTAGGAAATGATCTGCGGCGCCCGTTCGGTGAGCGTGCGGTAGAGGGCTTCCTTGCTGGCGAGTTCCGAGGCGCGCTCCTCGACCTTGCGCTCCAGGCCGGCGTTGAGTTCAAGCACATCCTTGAAGAGCGTGGTGTTCTGCAGAGCCACGGAGGCGAGCTGGGTGAGCTGTGCGAGGATGGCTTCGTCTTCCTCGGTGAAATCGCCTTCGATCTTGTCGGCGAGCTGGATCAGGCCGATGTTCTGGCCGTCGCGGCTGAGCAGGGGCGCGGCCCCCGAGGCGGTGAGGTTTTCGCGCCAGACCGGATGGGCAGCCAGCTCCTCGGCGTAGGGGCGCATGGGCCTGGGCGTCTGCTCGATGAGCGCGGTGCTGCGGTTGGCGTCCATCATCATGCCGGCGCCGCCGCGCAGCGCGGCGTAGGTGTCGGAGAGCGAGAGCGCGTGGAGCAGGGTCGGCTGGACCTCGCCGGTGAGCAGCGAGGTGACGGCCTGGTTGGCGCTGACGATGGCGCGCGCGGTCGGTTATTTCCTGCAGGATCAGGTGCACGTCCTTCTGCACGTTAAGGACCACCGAGGTGGCGGCCACTGACTGCAGCCGGCCGACGAATTCGCCCAGCGCGCGTTCGGCGCACACGCGCCGGGTGATGTCGATGGGCGCGACGAATCGATAGTCGCGGCCTTCGAAGACGGCCGGATTGGCGGCGATCTCCATGAACAGCAGCGAGCCGTCCTTGCGCAGATGGCGGGCCATGCGGCCGTGCACCGCGCCGCGCTTGACCACTTCCATCAGCTCGGGGATGTCCTCTTGCGGGCGGATGTCCTGCAGGTTGAGCTTGAGGAATTCCTCGCGGCTTTAGCCTTACTGCTGGCAGGCCGCCTCGTTGACGGCGAGGAATTCCAGCGTGTTCTTGTCGTGCCCCACATCAGCATGGGATTGCGGTCGAACAGCGCGCGGTAGCGGCCCTGGCTCTGCATCAGGGCCATCTCCGCCATCTTGCGCTCGGTGATGTCGCGTTCGATGGCGATCCAGTGGGTGTAGAAGCCGGTTTCGTCGGCCAGCTGCACCAGCGAGGCGTCGACCCAGAAGGAGCAGCCGTCCTTGGAGTAGTTGAGAATCTCTTCGCGCACCGGCTGCCAATTGCGGACCGCCTCGCCGACGTGGGCGATGGTTTCGGCGTCGGTGGCAGGGCCGACGAGGAAATCGGGCACCTTGCCGATGACGTCGGCGGCGGCGTAGCCGGTGCGCCGCTCGAAGGCTTCATTGACGAAGACGATCGCCATGCCGCCTTCCTCGGGCGGGCGGGCTTCGGTGATGAGGACGATGTCGTTGAGCTGGGAAATCGCCAGGCGCAGCAGGTTGACGTGCTCCTCGGTGAATTTGCGCTCGCTGATGTCCTGGGTGCTGCCGATCAGCTTGACCGGCGTGCCTTCCGCGTCGCGCTGGACTTCGGCGCGTTCGTGGATCCAGCGCACCTCGCCGCCGGGCACGATTATGCGGTGCTCGATGTCGAGCTTGCCCGAGCTGCTCGCCGCCGCCTGGGCGCGGTCGAAGCGGGCGCGGTCTCCGGGGTGCACCTGGCTGAGGAAGGCTTCGTACTGATAGGAGAAGCTGTCACGCTCGATGCCGAAGATGTCGAAGATCTCGTCGGACCATCAGATCTCGTTGGTCCTGAGGTCCTGCTCCCAGTTGCCCAACCTGGCCAGGCGCTGCGCGTCGAGCAGCCGCTCCTGGGTCTTGAGCAGTTCGGCGCGGGTGGCTTCGTTGTGGCGTTCGGCCAGATGCTGCTCGGTGATGTCGGAGAAGACGACGAAGCCGCCGCTGATGCCGTGCTCCATGTCGCCGAGAGGGCGGGCGCTCACGAGCAGCAGGCGCGGCTCGACGGTGGAGGGCGTGCACACCTAGACCTTGCGGCCGTCGATGGATTCGCCGCAGCTGGCGCGGGCCAGCGCCAGCTACTCGGCGGGGATGGGCGTCTTGCCTTCGATGTTGTCGTCGTCGGCCTCGTAGCATTCCATCACCTCGGGCCAGTCCTGCACGCGCTTGTCGGCGCCGTTGGTGCCGAGGATGCGCTGCGCGGGCAGGTTCAAGAGCAGGAAGCGGCCCTCGGCGTCGACGACGACGATGGCCTCGACCATGCTTTCGAGCACGGATTCGAAGAGGTCCTGCTTGCAGCGGCTGGTGGTGAGCGACTGGTCGAGCTCGTCCTGGCGCGTCTGCATGGCCTCGACCATCGTGTTGAAGGCCAGGCCAAGCCGGGAGCGTTCGCTGCGGCTGCCTTTGCTCACCTGCATGCGCGCACCGAGGTCGCCGCCGGCGATGAGGTTGGCCATGTCGAGCAGCCGCGAGGCAGGCTTGACGATGTAGCGGTTGCCGGCGAACCAGGCGGCGGCGATGCCGAGCAGCGAGACGATGGAAAGGACTTCGAGCTGCAGATAGATCGCCTGGCGGGTGTGGCGCAGTGCGATGGCGTGTGGCAGGCGGGTGACGATGGTGAGCGCGCCGGGCTCGTCGGGGCGCAGGCGCGTGAGCGCGTGGATGTGCGGATCGCTTTTTTCGTCGCCGCGCAGCACGCCGGAGCGCTTTTCCTTGAGCGCGGCGAGGACGTCTGGCTCGTGGAGTCTCTCGCCAGGGCGCCAGGAGGCGACGGCCCGGTCGTTGTTGTTGGCGTGGCGCGCGAGCACGGTGCCGTTGCGATCGAGCACGGTGATGGCCGCACCCTCGGCCAACTGGACCTGCGAGATGGCGGCCTCGATGGCTTCCATGGTGATGGACGCATAGGTGACTCCGATGATCACGCCATCCTTGCCCAGGATGGGCTGCGAGGTCGGCAGCGTGGCCTTGCCGGTGGTGTGGACGACGATGTATTCGCTGATGCCAAATCTGCGGGTGTCTATCGCCTCGCGGAAATACAGCCGGTCGTTGGCGTCGAGCGGCGCCGTTCCGTAGACGGCCAGGCAGTTCTGGCGGCCGTCCTTGGTGAGCATGCCGACGTTGACGTAGGCCGGATGGAGGCCGCGCAGTCCGGTGAAGTAGCGTTCGCAGCGGGCGCGGTCGGCGGAGACGAGGTCGGGCGCGCCGGTGATGGCGGTGAGCAGCTGCTCTACGCCTTCTAGCATCTTGTCCAGGTTGGCCGCGCCGAGCTTGGCGGCCGCTTGGAGGTTGTCCTCGGTGAGGCTCAGCGCGTTGTCCTGCGCGCCCTTCGAGGTGTAGAGCGCGAGCAGGAAGATGGGAAAAAGCGCGACCACGACCAGCGAAACGAGTCTGGCGCGCAGCCCCATCGATATTTTAAAATGCTTCACCTGAGAATCAATAAGCCCGCGGGCCGGCAAGTGTCGGCGTATTTATATATTTCAGAAAAAAGGAATGCGTCGATATTGGATTATCGATTCAAACCAGTATCGCCTTTTATTGATCCGGCATTGAAACAATGAACTCAAGCAGCATACCGAACCGGCGCATGTTCGAAGTAGCTCTTGACGCGCTCGGGCTGTCGCTAAACGCTGAGCAGATGCTGGCGCGTGGCCTTCACCAGTTGCAGCTTCGAGCGAGCTGGAGCGAGTTTGGTGCCGATCTGCTTCAGGTCGGCATTGGCCATTTCGTTGGGGCTCAGTTCGGGGCTGTAGCTGGGCAAGTAGAAGACTTCGATCTCGTGCTTGTGCTCGGCCAGCCAGGCCTTCACAGGCTTGCTGTGGTGCACACGCAGGTTGTCCAGGATCAGGTAGATCTTTCGGCCGGCATCCTTGACCAGCCGGCGCAGGAAGTCGATCAGGATGTCGGCGCTCAACACTCCGTCGAAGGCCTGCCAGCGCATCTGGCTCTTGTTGGTGACGGTGGAGATCACCGACAAGCCGTGGCGCTTGTTGTTCACGCGAATCACGGGCGTCTGGCCCTGCGGGGCATAGCTGCGCCCGCGCACGTCGTCGCGGCGCACGCCGGTCTCGTCGCCCCAGTGAATTTTAGCCCCCTCAGCCTTGGCGCAGGCGGCGATCACCGGGTAGTCCTCGTCGAGCCACTTTTTCACCGCCGCCGGCGACTGCTCGTAGGCCTTCTTCATGGGCTTTTTCGGCGTGAAGCCCCAACGCTCCAGATACAGGCCCATCGTGCGAACGGCCAGCTTGATGCCTTATCGGTTAAGGATCAACTCGGCCACTGCCTGGCGGCTCCACAGCGCATAGATCATCTTCAACTGGTCGGGCGTGCGGTCGCGGATCAGCTGCTGAACCTCGCGTTCCTGCTCCGCCGTCAGCGTTCTGCCCGTACCCTGCGGGCGCCCGGGGCGCTCTACGTCGAGGGCCTTCCACCCGCCCGCGCGATACGCCTTCACCGCCGCAATGAGCGTCGTGCGCGACATCTCGCATTGCGCCGCCGTGTCCTTCAGGCTCACGCCATCCAGCCGCATTTTCACCACACGTCGGCGCCGTTCGTTCAGGGCGGCTACCGGCAGCATTCTCGAGTCGATTTTGTCCCTGCAACAGCCGACTCTATATCACTCAATAAGTTCAATGTTTAATCGCCGCATCAATAGTTCAAAGCGATTTTTTCATGTCGATTCATCAACGCCTGCCCTCGCCCTACCGGCCCGAAGCGGAAGTGGTCTCCGCCCGTCTCGCGCTGCTGGGAACCCAGCTGGACTGAAGCGCGGTCATCCGCCGCGCAACGCCCTGGGTCGAGGCCGCGCGCCGCCATCCCGCCCCCTTCTTGGCGATGGAGCGTCTGCTCAAGGAATATCCGATCTCCGGCGAGGAAGGCCTGGCGCTGATGCGTCTGGCCGAGGCTCTGCTGCGCGTGCCCGACGCCGAGACGGCCGTCGCGCTCACCGCCGACCAGCTTAGCCGCGCCGATTTCGATCACCACGGCGACTCCGCGCTCGCCCGCCTGTCTTCCGCCGCGGTCGCGCTGTCCAAGCATTTCCTGCCCGACCCCGCCGCCGGTGCGCAGGGCTTGGCCACCAGTTCGTGCTCGGCCAGACCATCGGCGACGCGCTGCACCGCGCCGACGGCTTGCGCAAGAAGACGGACGGCCTGTGTTTCAGCTACGACATGCTCGGCGAAGGCGCGCGCACCGCGCGGGACGCCGTCGCGCATTTCGCCAGCTATGCCGCCGCCATCAAGGCCATCGCCGGCTCGCATGCCGGGACCGCCGGGAAAAAGCCCGCGCCGCAGCGCCGCGACGGCATCTCCATCAAGCTCAGCGCCCTGCATCCGCGCTATGAAGAGGCGCAGGGCGAGCGCGTCATGGCCGAACTTGTGCCCAAGGTCTGGGAGCTGTGCGAGCGCGCCGCGCAGGCCGACATCAATCTGACCATCGATGCTGAGGAAGCCGTCCGCCTGGAAATCTCGCTCGAGGTCTTCGACGCGCTGCTCGCGAAGATTGCGCAACAGCATCCGCAATGGAAGGGCTTCGGCCTGGCGATGCAGGCCTACCAGACCCGCGTTCTGGAGCCGATCGAGCACGTCACTGGCCTCGCGCGCCGCCACGGCGTGCGCCTGATGTTCCGCCTGGTCAAGGGCGCCTACTGGGACACCAAGATCAAGCGCGCCCAGGCCATGTTCGACGCGCAGGACGTCATTTTCCCGCAGTTCGCCACGCACAACGCCGGCACCATCGCCGCCATCCTGCAGATGGCCGAGCGCAGCGGCGCGCGCTTCGAGATGCAGCGTCTGCACGGCATGGGCGAGAGCGTCTACTGCGAGGTACTGAAGAATCCGCTCCTGCAATGCCGCGTCTATGCGCCGGTGGGCGCACACCGCGACCTGCTCGCCTATCTCGTGCGCCGCCTGCTGGAGAACGGCGCGAACTCCTCCTTCGTGCATCAGTTGGCCGACGCGACGCTCGACGCCGACGCGCTGCTGCGCTCGCCGCTGAATCTCGCCGCCGCCTCGCCGCGGCCCCTGCCGGGCGCGCTCTATGGCGACGGCCGCCGGAACAGCGCCGGCCTGGACCTGAGCGTCACGCAGACGCGCACCGCCGTCCTGCGCCAGGCAGCCGACGCGATGGAGGCGCGCCTGCCCGCGCTCTGCGCGCTTCTGGTGCGCGAAGCATGCAAAACCCGGGGCGATGCCGTGGCGGAGGTTCGAGAGGCGGAGGACTTCCTGCGCTATTACGCTGGCGAGGCGCAGGCGCTGATGGCGCCGCGCGAGCTTCCCGGCCCGACCGGCGAGCGCAATGTGCTGTCCATGCATCCGCGCGACATGTGGGTCTGCATTAGCCCGTGGAATTTCCCGCTGGCGATCTTCACCGGCCAGGTGGCCACGGCCCTCGTCACCGGCAACGCGGTGCTCGCTAAGCCCGCCGAGCAGACGCCCGGCGTGGCCGCCGCGGCCGTCGCTATCCTGTATGCAGCCGGCGTTCCCGCCGACGCGCTGCAGTTGCTGCATGGCCCAGGCGAGACCGTGGGCGCAGCCCTGGTCGCTGAGCCCTGCGTCGCGGGCGTGGCCTTCACCGGCTCGACCCAGGTGGCCAAGGCCATCCAGCGCGCGCTCGCCCCAAGGACGGCCCCATCGTGCCGCTGATCGCCGAGACCGGCGGAATGAACGCGATGCTCGTCGATTCCACCGCGCTGCCCGAGCAGGTGACTGACGCCGTGCTGCAAAGCGACTTCCGCTCCGCCGGCCAGCGCTGCTCGGCGCTGCGCATGCTGGCCGGCGCGGCCTCCGAGCTGCGCGTGGGCGATCTGGCCGCGCTGTCCACCGACGTCGGCCCGCTGATCGACACCGAGGCCGCCGAGAAGGTGCTGCGCCAGATCGGCCGGCTGCGCGCCGAGGCCAAGCCCTTGTTCGCGCGCCTCGTCACACCGCGGGAGGCGCGGCTGCGCCTGATCCCGCCGCATGCCTACGAGATCGCCGGCGTCGAACAAGCCAGGGAAGAGATCTTCGGCCGGTGCTGCAGATCGTGCGCTGGAGCGGCGATCTGCTGGCGGTAATCGAGCAGGTCAACGCACTGGGCTTTGGCCTCACGCTCGGCGTGCAGACGCGCATCGATTCGCGCCACGCCGCCGTCGCCAAGGCGGCGCACGCCGGCAACGTCTACGTCAACCGCAACACCATCGGCGCGGTGGTCGGCGTGCAGCCATTCGGCGGCGAAGGCCTGAGCGGCACCGGCCCGAAGGCCGGCGGCAACTTCCAGTGGCTGGCCGGCTAGCCGCCCGCCAGCCACTGCCATGGGCGCTCACGGCGCGCGCGCTCCTGCCAGGCCTGAATCTCGGCTTCGCGGCCCAGCGTCACCGCGACCTCGTCCGTGCCCTGCAGCAGCATGCTGCGGCGGAAGGAGGGCAGGTCGAAGCCGTGCGCGGCGCCGTCCGGCGCGGTGAGGGTGCAGGCCTGCAGGTCCAGGACCAGCTCCGCGCCACCGTCGGTCGGTGCCGCGAGCGCGCGCACCGTCTCAATGTCCATGGTCAGCGGCAGCATGTGGTTGCGGAAGCAGTTGTCGTGGAAGATCAGTCCGAAGCTGGGCGCGATCACGCAGCGGATGCCGAAGGCCTTGAGCATGGTCGTGGCGGTTTCGCGCGAGCTGCCGCAGGCGAAGTTGGGGCCGGCAAGCAGGAATTTCGCCCGCCGGGAAGCCGGCCGGTTGAGCGCGAAGTCGGGCTTCTCTGCGCCCTGGGCGTCGTAGCACCAAGGGCCGAAGAGCCGCTGCGCCAGTTCCGCCTCGCTGCGCACACCGGCGGGCTGCATGCCGCCGGGGCCGCGCACCAGGGGCGCGATGATGTCGGTGTTGATGTTCGGCTGGAGCAGCGCGGCGGCCGCGCCGCGCAGGGTGACGAGGGCGCTCATGGCGAGGTTCCTTCGGCCAGTTCTCGTGGATCGGCGATGTGGCCCAGGCAGGCCGAGGCCGCCGCCAGCGCCGGGCTGGCGATATGCGTGCAGCTGCCCGGCCCCTGCCGGCCGGCGAAGTTGCGGTTGGCGGTAGACACGGCGCGCTCGCCGCTGCCGATCACGTCGCCGTTTCCGCCCAGACACATCGAGAAGCCGGGCGAGCGCCATTCGAAGCCGGCCTCCGAGAAGATGCGGTCCAACCCTTCGGCCTCGCGCTTGACCTGCTCGGAGCCCGGCACCACCCAGGTGCGCACCCGCGGCGCCACCTTGTGGCCGCGTACGACGGCGGTGGCCGCGCGCAGATCGGTGATGCGGCTGTTGGTGCAGGAGCCGATGAAGACGCGGTCGATCGGCGTGCCGGCGATCGACCGCCCGGGCTGCAGGTCCATGTAGCGCAGCGCCTCCTGCATGACGGCGCGTTTCGCGGCGTCGGGCTCGCCGGTGGGATCGGGAATGCGGCCGTCCACCGGCAGCACCGCGTCCAGGCTGTTGCCCCAGGTGACCTGCGGCCGCAGCGCCGACACGTCGATGCGGACCTCCGTGTCGAAGGCCGCGCCTTCGTCGGTGGGCAGCGCGCGGATGGCGGAGCCGGCGTATTCCACCGCGTAGCCGTTGCCCGCGTCCACGCCCAGGGTGCCGATCAGATGCAGGATCAGATCCTTTCCCGAGGCGCCCGGCGGCAGCGGGCCGTCCAGCATCACGCGCGTCGTGCTCGGCTTGCGCTGCACGTAGGTCTGCGTCGCCAGGATGTGCACGACCTCGCCCTGGCCCCAGGCCAGCGCGCCCGGGGCGCCGTTGGTGCAGGTTTGGCTGTCGCGGATGGCCACGGTCAGGCCGGGCTGGCCCAGGTCGAAGAGCTTCACGCCGAAGCGCCGCGTGTCCTTGCACAGCGCGATCACGTGCGGATTCTTCAGCTGCAGCGGGTCCAGATCGCGCGGATCGGTGGACACCGAATGATCGGCGGTAGCGAAGGTGAACTTGGGGTTGCACACCTCGAGTCCGCGCTCGGCCATCCGGGTGAAGGCGTTGCCGTTGAAGTCCGCCACAACGTGACGGTCGACGTGGAGCAGGGCGAAGCCTTCGCCCAGGTCGGCCACCACGTGGCGGCTCCAGATTTTCTCAAACAGGGTCCGGGGCGCTTGCATCGCGGACTCAGCTGATGCTTGCGCCGGAGGCCTTGACCGCCTGTTTCCAGTGCTCGGTTTCGCGGCGGATGACGGCGGAGAATTCCGCTGGAGTGGAGGCCACCACGTCGAGCGACTGGCGCGCGAGCTGGGCGCGGATCTCCGGCAGGCTCAGCACGCGAAGGACATCCGCGCTCAGGTTCTTGAGCAGGTCGGCGGGGAGGCCGCGCGGCCCGATCAGGCCGAAGATGCTGTCGTAGCCCAGGCCCTTGATCGTTTCCTCGATCACCGGATATTGCGGATAGAGCTTGCTGCACCAGGTGTCGGTCAGGGCCAGCAGCTTGAGCTTGCCGGCGCTCAGATGGCCGAGCGCCGACTCCAGAACCACGAAGCCCACCGGCACCCGGCCGGGAATCAGTTCGCGGTAGGCGGCGCTGCTGCCCGAGTATGGGACGTGGACCATGTCGATGCCGGCGCGCGCCTTGAGCAGTTCGCCGGTGATATGGCCGGCGGTGCCGATGCCCAGCGAGGCGTAGGAGATCGTTCCCGGCTTGGCCTTGGCCAGCGTGATCAGCTCAGGCAGGGTGTTGGCTGGCAGCGAGGGATGTGCCACCAGCGCGCCCGAGACGCTGCCGATCTGCGTGATCGGCGTGAGGTCCTTGAAGGTGTCGTAGGGCAGGTCGTTGCGCAGGCTGGAGTTGATCGTCAGCGCGCTGATGCACACGCCGAAGGTCAGGCCGTCTGGCGGCGACTTGGCGATGATCTGCGTGCCGATGATGGTGCCGCCGCCGTGGTTGTCGACGATCACGCCATGCCCCCAGAGCTCGGAAAGCTTGAGCGCGATGGGGCGGATGATGGCGTCCGGCGCGCCGCCCGCCAGGAGCGGCGAGATCAGCCGCACCGGCTTCGAGGGACGGAAGGCGGAGGGCTGGGCCGAGGCGGCGCCGGGGAAGCCGGCGCCAGCCGCCATGCCGGCCGCGGACAGCGTGAGCAGGCGACCGAGGACGGCGCGCCGGTTGCGTTCGGCCTGGGAGAGGGTGTCGCCGATGTCGGCGGGGAAGGGCTTGGGTGTCTGCATCGGCGTCTTCGGATTCAAATTTCAAATTGTATTCATTGTAATACATTTTTGGAAACACGCCTGGAGCCCCGCTGCTAGAATCGCCGGCATGAGCAAGGTCGACCGCCTGCAGGGCACTTCGCTGCATCACCAAATCTCCACGCTGATCAAGGACTGCATCGCCGCCGGCCGCTATCGGCCGGGCGATCAACTTCCCACCGAGGAGGCGCTGTGCGAGGCGCATGCCGTGTCCCGCGTCACGGTGCGGCGAGCCTTGAAGTCGCTGGAGACGCAGGGCTACATCGAACGCCAGGCCGGACGCGGCACCTTCGTGTCGGGCAAGGCGGAAGTCCTGAACATGCCCACGCCCATCGCCGCCTACCTGGAGAAGGTGGCGCAGCGCCGCGCGCTCACCCGGCCGGTGGTCAAGGAGTTCGGCTTCGTGTCTGCACCCTACGACGTGAGCGCCAGCCTTCAGATCGAGGAGGGCGCGCGGGTGCTGCGCGTGGTGCGGCTGCGCATGATGGGCAGCCTGCCCATGGTGCATTCCACCGTCTATCTGCCCGAGGAGATCGGCCGGCATTTCAAGCGCGCCGATTTCAGCAGGCATCCGCTCTCGCAGCTGCTGGAGCGCGAAGGCCGCAGCTATTCCAGGATCGACATGGTGACGCGCGCGCGCTTGGCCACGCCGGCCATCGCCAAGCTGCTGCACGTGGCGGTGGCCTCCGCCCTCGTCGACGTGCAGCGGATCGGCTACGATGCGCAGGGCGCGCCGATCGAATTCCAGCAGATGCAGGGGCCGTCGGACCGCTTCGAGACGCACGTGACGATCAAGGACGGAAGTTAGCCCTCCCAGCACCAAGCCTTCCCAACTTCAGAAAAGGAAACTCCATGGCCAAGCCCCGCATCCTCCTGTTCGCCGGCAGCAGCCGCAAGGACTCCTTCGCGCGCCGCACGGCGAACGCCGCCGCGCCGATTCTCGCGGCGGCCGGCGCCGAGGTGACCCACGTGGAGCTGGCCGACTATCCAATGCCGGTCTACAACGGCGACGACGAGGCCGCCAACGGCCTGCCCGAGACGGTCAAGCAGCTGCGCAAGCTGATCGCCGAGCACGACGCCATCCTCGTCGCCAGCCCCGAGTACAACGGCTCGATGACGCCGCTGCTGGTCAACACCATCGACTGGTGCTCGCGCCAGGATCCCCGGAGCGGCGACAAGACGCCCGGCACCGCCATCTATGCCGACAAGCCCGCCGCCATGATCAGCTCCTCGCTCGGCCCGCTGGGCGGCATGCGCGCGCTCTTCCATCTGCGCGACCTGCTCGGCTATCTGGGCATGATCGTGATCCCGCAGCAGGTGGCGGTGGGCAGCGCGATGGAGGCCTTCACGCCCGAGGGCGGCTTTGCCCGGCCCAAGGACCAGGCGATGGTGGAGGGCGTCACCAAGGCGCTGGTCGCCGCGACGTCCAAGCTGCGCGGCTGAGCTTCAAGGGGGAGCCAGATGGAGCTGCGCCACCTGCACTATTTCTCGGCCCTGGCCGAATGCCTGAATTTCACGCATGTGGCCGCCAAGGCGCACGTCACCCAGTCGACGCTCTCGCATCAGATCAAGCAGCTGGAAGAGGAGCTCAATCAGCAGCTCTTCCACCGCAGCGGCGAGCGCTTCCTCGCCTATGCGCGCAACGCGCTGGCCCAGGTGGACGCAAGCGTCCATGCGATCAGCCAGGGCGGCGGCGAGCTGGCCGGCGAAATCCGCATCTGCACCACGCACAGCTTCGGCATCAAGTTCATCCCCGACTGCCTGACCGCCTTCCTCGTCAAGCATCCCACCGTTCACGTGACGGTGGAGGAGCTCTCGAGCGAGGGCATCGACCAGGGGTTGGCCGCGGGCCAGCTCGACATCGTCCTGGCCTACCGTCCAGCGGACCTGAAGAACCTCTGGTTCGAGCCGCTGTATCACGAGGAAATGCTGCTGCTGGTGGTGGCGGACACGCACCCGCTCGCCAGGCGCCAGCGCATCCGCATGGTGGAGCTGAGCGGGCAGCCCGTGGTGGTGCTCACGCCCAATTTCCTCACCCGCTGGCTGCTCGACGAATGCTTAGCCGGCGCGGGCGCCGAGCCGCTGGTGGCGCAGATGAATTCGGTAGCGCCGATCACGGGGCTGGTGCGGCGCACTGGCATCGCCACCATCCTCTCGAAGAACGCGGTGGCCGACTGCCAGGGCCTGCGCTTCGTGCCCATCGAAGACCCAACCCCCGTGCGCACGCCGGGCCTTCTGTGGAAACGCGGCGCGGCGCGCACGCCCATCCTTGAGAGCTTCGTGGCGATCGTGCGTAAGGAAATCGCCTGGTCGAAACTATCGACAACATCGATCATCCAGAGAGAAATTCATCATTTCCACGCACGCCTGAGTTTGCTTATCCTGCGCTCTGTTGAAACATGGGCGGAGACAGCCGATTCGTATCGGTAAACAGGACGCGCGCTTCAGCGCGATCGCCACGGCGGATGAGCATTCGATCACGGTGCGCGGCAAGGATCTTTGCAGCGAGCTGATCGGCGTCAGCAGCTTCACCGACTATTTCTATTTCCTGGTCACGGGCGCAATGCCCGACGCCAACCAGAGCTTCTTCACCGACGCGGTGCTGGTGGCGATCGCCGAGCACGGCCTCGTCCCCAGTATACAGGCCGCGCGCATGACCTACGACGCCGCGCCCGACGCGCTGCAGGGCGCGGTGGCCGCCGGCATCCTGGGCTGCGGCTCGGTGGTGCTGGGCAGCTCGGAATCGGCGGGCCGCTTTCTCGACGCGCTGGTGGAAGACGCCAGGAAGACCGGCCGCAGCTTCGAGAAGACCGCCGACGCGAAGCTCGCCGAGATGCGCGCTGCGAAGCAGGCGCTGCCAGGCTACGGCCATCCCAAGCATTCCAGCGGCGACCCGCGCGCCCACCGCCTGCTGAGCCTGGCGGACGAGCGCAAGGCTTCCAGCGACGCGATCCGCATGCTGCGCGTGGTCGAGCAGCGCATCCCCGCCATCTACGGCCGGCCGCTACCGATCAACGTCTCGGGCGCGATCCCCGCCGTGATGCTCGACGTGGGCTTCCCGGTCAACGCCCTCAAGGGCCTGCCCATCCTGGCGCGCACTGCCGGCCTGATCGGCCATCTGCGCGAGGAGGCCGAGAGCCAGATCGGCTTCATCATGTCGCACCACACGGCCGAAGCCATCGCCTACGAAGGCCCGGCCTCCAAGCTGCACGGCGGGAGCTGAGCCGTGGTGCAAGTCCTCAAGGGAATCCGCGTGCTCGAGCAGGGCACCTTCATCATCAGCCCGGCGGCGGGCATGTTGCTGGCCGACCTGGGCGCGGACGTGATCAAGATCGAGCAGCCCGGCACGGGCGATCTCTTCTGCGCGTTCAAGGGCGGCCTCTACAGCCCGCACTACCAGACCTACAACCGCAACAAGCGCAGCGTCGAGCTCGACACCAAATCGCCCGAGAGCCACGAGGCCTTCGACAAGCTGGTGCGCGGCGCCGACGTCTATATCCAGAACTTCCGACCCGGCGCGGCTGCGTGCGCTCAATCCGCGCCTGATCTATTGCGCGATCAGCGGCTTTGGCCAGGACGGCTCGGCGGCGCAGCGCCCCAGCTACGACACCGTGGCCCAGGCTGCGAGCGGCTTCCTGCATCTGCTGGTGAACCCCGCGAATCCGCGCGTGACCGGCCCCGGCCATCGCCGACGCGCTCACCGGCTTCTACGCGGCCTACCGCATCCTCGGCGCGCTGCACGAGCGCAACACGACCGGCAAGGGCCGCACGGTCACCGTGTCGATGCTCGAGGCGATGATCCATTTCAATCTCGATTCCTTCACCCACTATTTTTCGGCCGACGAGGTGATGGGCCCGTACAGCCAGCCCAGCGTGTCGCGGTCCTATGTGCTGGAGTGCAAGGACAGAAAATGGATCGCGCTGCACATGTCCTCGCCGGAGAGGTTCTGGCAGGGCCTGGCGCAAACCATCGAGCGGCCGGCGCTGTTCGAGGATCCGCGCTTCAAGGACCGCGAGGCGCGCATCGCCAACCAGGAAACGCTGATCAACCTTCTCGGCGGCCTGTTCAAGCAGCGCGACCGCGCCGACTGGTGCGTGCGCCTGCAGGAGCGCGACGTGCCGCATGCGCCCATGTACGATTCCAGCGAAGCGCTGCAGGATCCGCAGGCCCGGCATCTGCAGCTCGAAGTGTCCGCCGTCCATCCGCGGATGGGTGAATTCCGCACCGTGCGCAGCCCCGTCTCCTTCGACGGCGAGCGTTCGCTGGAGGTGAAGCCGCCGCCGGTGCTGGGCGTGCTGAAGAACAAGCCGGCCGCCCAGGCAGGCGCACGAAAATATTGATCCAGCACTTAAACATTGAACTTATTGAGTGATATAGAGTCTGCTGTTGCAGGGATAAAATCGACTCGAGAACGCTGCCGGTAGCCGCCCTGAACGAACGGCACCGACGTGTGGTGAAAATGCGGCTGGATGGCATGAGCCTGAAGGACGCAGCGGCGCAATGCGAGATGTCGCGCACGACGCTCATTGCGGCGGTGAAGGCGTATCGCGCGGGCGGGTGGAAGGCCCTCGACGTTGAGCGCCCCGGGCGCCCGCAGGGTACGGGCAGAACGCTGACGGCGGAGCAGGAGCGCGAGGTTCAGCGGCTGATCCGCGACCGCACGCCCGACCAGTTGAAGATGATCTATGCGCTGTGGAGCCGCCAGGCAGTGGCCGAGTTGATCCTTAACCGATAAGGCATCAAGCTGGCCGTTCGCACGATGGGCCTGTATCTGGAGCGTTGGGGCTTCACGCCGCAAAAGCCCATGAAGAAGGCCTACGAGCAGTCGCCGGCGGCGGTGAAAAAGTGGCTCGACGAGGACTACCCGGTGATCGCCGCCTGCGCCAAGGCTGAGGGGGCCGAAATTCACTGGGGCGACGAGACCGGCGTGCGCCGCGACGACGTGCGCGGGCGCAGCTATGCCCCGCAGGGCCAGACGCCCGTGATTCGCGTGAACAACAAGCGCCACGGCTTGTCGGTGATCTCCACCGTCACCAACAAGAGCCAGATGCGCTGGCAGGCCTTCGACGGAGTGTTGAGCGCCGACATCCTGATCGACTTCCTGCGCCGGCTGGTCAAGGATGCCGGCCGAAAGATCTACCTGATCCTGGACAACCTGCGTGTGCACCACAGCAAGCCTGTGAAGGCCTGGCTGGCCGAGCACAAGCACGAGATCGAAGTCTTCTACTTGCCCAGCTACAGCCCCGAACTGAGCCCCAACGAAATGGCCAATGCCGACCTGAAGCAGATCGGCACCAAACTCGCTCCAGCTCGCTCGAAGCTGCAACTGGTGAAGGCCACGCGCCAGCATCTGCTCAGCGTTTAGCGACAGCCCGAGCGCGTCAAGAGCTACTTCGAACATGCGCCGGTTCGGTATGCTGCTTGAGTTCATTGTTTCAATGCCGGATCAATAGGAAGCGCGATGAAGAAAACCCTGATTCTCGCCGCCGGCGTCTCCCAGATCGGAGCCGGCAGCGCATATGCCAAGGAAAGCAGCGTCACGGTCTACGGCCTGTTCGACACCAGCTTTAATTTCACCTCCGACGTACAGACCGGTCGAAACTCCGGCGGCGCGCTGGTCGGCGGCGGACAGGTCAATATGCTCGACGGCTCCCTGGGCGGCATCAGCGTCAGCCGCTGGGGCATCCGCGACGTCGAAGACCTGGGCGGCGGCCTCAAGGCGATCTCGGTGCTCGAGGGCGGCTTCAATCCCGGATCGGGCGCGGTCACCAACGGCGGCACGATGTTCGGCCACCAGGTCTTCACCGGCCTGCAGAGCGAGTTGGGCACCCTGACCCTGGGCCGCCAGTACGACCCGATGCGCGACTTCGTCCAGCCCATGACCGCGGCGGGCCAGCTCGGCGGCGCCATCGGCGCGCGCCCCGGCGACATCGACAACATGGCCAAAACCCGCCGGTAAAACAATGCCGTCAAGTACATGACGCCGACGATCAACAACTTCCGCGCCGAAGCCTTCTACAGCCTGGGCGGCATGACCGGCAGCATGCCGCAGAACCGCGTGATCGGCGCGGGCGCGGACTGGTCCGGCGGCGCCTTCAAGGTCGCGGCGGCCTATCTCAACGCCAACAATCCGAACTTCTCGTATTTCGGCGCCAATGCCAGCGCTTCGACTTCGGTCACGGGCAACAACCTCGGAAGCTCCGGTTCGAACACCTCGGCGAAGTTCTATCCGATGTTCGCGGGCTTCGCATCCACGAGCCGTCTGGAGATCGCGTCCGTCGGCGTAACGTACCAATACAAGTCGGTCTCGCTGGGCCTGAACTATTCGAACATCACCTTCTCCGGCCTGGGCAACACGGTGAACTCCGGCCCAAACCCCTACAGCTATTCGGGCACGGCCACCTTCCGCAGCTCCGAAGTGAATGTGCTGTGGGACATCACGCCGCAGTGGAAGCTCGGCGCTGCCTACATCTACATGAAGCTCGACCGGGCCAACTACAACAACACCGCGACCTACAAGCAGCAGTCTCTGGGCATCATGTACTACCTCTCCAAACGCACGCAGGTGTATGCGATCGGCGTCATGCAGCAGGCCAGCGGCACCGATTCTCTCAATCAGGCCGCGGTGGCGAACATCGACGGGTTGTCACCGTCCTCGACGAACAAGCAGACCATGCTCCGCCTGGGTCTGCGCCACGCGTTCTGAGGAGACTCTTCCGGCCCCGAGGTCTGGGGCCGGATTTTTTCCAGCGCGCGCTCAGTGCTTGTCGTGCAGCACCAGCTTTTGCACGTGCCAGTTCATCAGTTCACCCACGTAGAGCGTGTGCTCGTTCGGGCGGGCCATGCCGTGGATCCAGCCGAACTGCTTGAGCTGCTTGCCGGAGCGGCCCAGGGTGCCGAGCACCTGGCCGTCGAGCGTCATCTTGTAGATGCGGCCCAGGTAGGCGTCTTAGGCGAAGAGCACCTGGTTCGGTCCCGGCGTGATGCACAGAACCCAGGGCAAGCCCGGCATCTGCACCTGGTTGGGCACGCTCGGATCGTCCATCTTCGAGATGGTCGGTATTCTTGCCGATGGCCGGCTTGATGCTTTCGTCGAAAGGCACGTTGATCTTGATGATCTTCAGCACCTTGCCCTCGCCGTCGAAGACCTGGATGCGGCGTGTGCAGTTCGCCGGGCTTGTTGCCGCGGTCGCCCCAGGACTTGAGCCAGTTGCCGTCCTTGTCCGCCTTGGCGACGCGCGAATTGATGTAGCCGTCGCTGATGTAGCTGTTGCCGGCGGCGTCCCAGGCTACGTCGGTGACCTGGCGGAAGCGCCCGTCGTCCGCCGCCAGCGGCGGATTCGGATGCTCGAGCGGGCCGGTCTCCTTGTCGGAAGCCTCCTGCTTGCGGCCGAAGACCATCAGCACCTTGCCCTCCGGCGAGAACTTGATGACCATGTCCGAGCCCTTGTCGGTGACCCAGATGTTGTCCGACTTGTCCACGCGCACCATGTGCGCATACGACCAGGCGTAGAGGTTCTTGCCGATTTCGCGGATGAAGTTGGCCTTGGCGTCGAACTCCAGCAGCTGTGTGGCGGCGGCCGAATAGGCCGGGCTGTTCGTGTTGCCGCGGTTGAGCACGAAGATATGGCCCTTGGAATTGAGTGCGATGCCGCTGACTTCGCCCAGATACATGTTCTTGGGCATCTTCACCGGGTTTGGCACCGAATCGAAGGGGATTTCGGGAACGGACTGCGAAAAAGCGAGGGAACAACCCATGGCGGCGGCGAGCGCGGCCACTGATTCGGCGATGCGTTTCATGCTGGTTTCCTGTCGTGCGTCTTGTTGTAGTAAGGGTGCTGCAGTGTGTCTCTTCGGATGCTGTCGGCCCGCGCGTCAATTCAGCGGCGCGGCGCAGTACTTCTGGAAGGCGGGCCGCGCGGTGACCTGGGCATACCAGCGGCGGATGTTCGGCAGCTCAGGCAGCTCGATGTCCAGGTTGAACCAGCGGAAGGCGATCACGCCCACACGGAATGTCCGCCAGGCTGAACGCATCGCCGGCGAAGTAGGCGTGCTTCTCCAGATGCTTCTCGGCGGTCTCGAGATAGCCGAGAAGCATCTGACGGTTGGTTTCCACCTCGGCCATGTTGCGCTGCTCTGGCGGCGTTCGCACCAGGGTCCAGAAGATCACGCGCGTGGGAATCCAGGCGGAGGTGTAGGCCCAGTCCATCCGCTGTTCGATGCGCGCGCTGCCCTGAGGGTCCGCCGGGAGCAGCTTCGCGCCGCTGTGCTTGCGCGCCAGGTAGCACAGGATGCTGTGCGATTCCCCGAGGACGAAACCGTCGTCCTCGATGGTCGGAACAAGACCGTTGGGATTCATCGCCTTGTATTCCGGCGTCTTGTTCACGCCGAAATTCATGCCCGCGTCGATGCGCTCATAGGGCATGTTCAGTTCCTCGCAGCACCAGAGGATCTTCTGCACGTTGATCGAATTGGCGAGGCCCCAGATTTTCAACTGACTCATAGCTTGATTCCAAGAAGGCGCTGCGCGTCGGTAAGACAGGGGGCCGCGAGCACCGGCGCCGCCGGATCGAGCTACCAGGGGATCGGGAAGTCGGTGCCTAGCACGAACTGGCTGGCCCCGACTTCGGCGGCGAGGTGGTGCACCGCCTCGGGCGTGAAGACCAGCGCGTCGAAGTAAATCTGCTTGAGATATTCGCTGGGCTTCTTTTTCAGGACGATGCTGCTGTCGCAGTTCTGCGGCGAGATGAAGAAGCTGCGGTCCATGCGCGGCGCGTAGGAGCCGAGATAGCCGCCGCCGTGGGCGGCCACGATCTTCAGGCTGGGAAATTTATCCAGCGTGCCTTCGTAGATCAGATGCTCGAGCGCGATCGTGGTGTCCAGCGGATTGCCGATGGTGTTCGACAGCCAGCCGTTTCCCTTGAAGCGCTTGGCCAGATCGGGCGTGCTCTGTGGATGGATGAAGAGCACAGCGACCAGCTCCTCGGCCTTGGCCCAGACCGGATGGTATTTTGGATCGGAGAAGTCCTCGCCCGCCACGCTGCCGCCGATGGCCGCGCCGCGCAGGCCCTGCTTCTTGACCGCGGTCTCGAGCTGCTGCACCGCCAGCTCCGGGAACTGCAGAGAGAGCGAGGCGAAGGCGGCGAAGCGCTTGGGCTGCAGCGCGCAGAGTTCAGCAAGCTTTTCGTTGTTGATGCGCACGATCTCCGCCACGGCGTCGCGCTCTGCCTTGTACCAGAACGGGTTGATGTTGAGCACCTCCATGTCGATGCCCATCTTGTCCATCGCCGCAAGGCGTTCCTCGATGCTGATGAAATGCTCCTGCTGGCCCTTCACCGGCGGCAGCACCGCCTTCTCGCCGCCCGCGGCCAGGGCCAGGGATTCGTGGAAATAGCAGTGCGAGTGGATGTCGATGGTCTTGACGCACTTGCCCTTGATGATGGGGAAGGCGCTCTTGGCCTTGCCGTCGCCGCCCGTCTTCGCCCGTGCGTCCGTCAGGCAGCAGCCGCAGAAGGCCAGCCCCGCCAGCGCGCCCGCGTTCTTGATGAAGTGTCTGCGGCTCATCATGCATGTCTCCTTGTTGTTATGCGGCGGCTTTCTCCGTTGTGTGTTTGTACCGCCGCCGGTCGATGCCGGCGCGCCGCCGCCCGGCGCCGCGTCATTGCGCCAAGACTGGGCGGTTTCCTCCAGCGCCGGCGCATCGATCGGCCTCTTGCGCCGACAACCCGCGCAAGTTGTCCTGCATCGGAGGGCTTGGCGCGAGGCGAAGGATTACCATATCGCTTGATCCAATCTGCGGGGATGGACATGAAGGTGGATTTGAATGCGAATCTCGGCGAGGGCTGCGATACCGACGAAGCGCTGCTCGCCCTGGTGAGCTCGGCCAACGTCGCCTGCGGCTGGCATGCGGGCGATGCGGCGCACGGTCGCCTGGGCGCTGCGCGAGGGCGTGTCGATCGGCGCGCATCCGAGCTTTCCCGACCGCGAGAACTTCGGCCGCAATGAAATGCAGCTGCCGCCCGAGGAGGTCCACGCGGGCGTGCTCTATCAGATCGGCGCGCTAGCCGCGATCGCCAAGGCGCAGGGCGGCCGGCTCGCCCACGTCAAGGCGCATGGCGCGCTCTACAACCAGGCGGCCCGAGACCGCGCGATGGCCGATGCGATTGCCGCCGCGGTGCGCGACTTCGATCCTGGGTTGGCGCTCTTCGGCCTGGCCGGCAGCGAGCTGATCCGCGCCGCGCATGCGGCCGGACTGCGCGCGGTGGAGGAGCTCTTCGCCGACCGCACCTACAACGCCGACGGAAGTCTCGTGAGCCGCAAGCTGCCCAGCGCGATGATCGAGGACGAAAGCCAGACCTTGGCGCAGACGCTGACGATGATCAAGGAAGGCAAGGTGCGCGCGATCAACGGCGAGTGGGTGCCGATCCATGCGTAGACCGTCTGCCTGCATGGCGATGGTGCACATGCGCTGGAGTTCGTGCGCGGCATCTGCGGCCGGCTTAGCGCGGAATGGATAGCGACCGGCGCCCGAAATCAGCGCCTGAAACCAGCACCCGAGGCCGGGCTTCAAGCCACCGCCGGCTCTCCGCCTAGTTCTTGCCGAAATCCAGCGCGCCGGTCAGATCGCCGATCGGCTGGCCGCCGGAGAGCGAGACCGCGCGGTCCCGCTCCTTGATGCCGTCGAGCATGGGCAGCGACCAGCGGCGCGTGATGAAGCGCAGGATCGACGAGGTGTCGTAGAGCGAGGAATCCACGTAGCCGCGCTTGGCGAAGGGCGAGACGATGATCGCCGGTACGCGCGAGCCCGGGTCCCCACTGGTCGGCCTTGGGCGGCGTGGCGTGATCCCAGAAGCCGCCGTTCTCGTCGTAGGTCACGACGATCGGCATCCGTTCCCACTGCGGGCTCTGCTTGAGTTTCTCGATCAGGCCGGCGATATGCGCGTCGCCGTCGGCCACGCTGGCATAGCCGGCGTGCTGGTTCAGATTGCCCTGCGGCTTGTAGAAGGTCACCACCGGCAGCTTGCCGGCCGCCGCGTCGCGCAGGAAGTCGCTGTCGAAGTCGCGCAGATGGGCGGCGCGATAGGCGGCGCGGTTCACCGGATCGAAATTCGCGTAGTAGTTGAACGGCTGATGGTGGAACTGGAAGTTCGGCGTGGGCCGGCCGAACTTGCGCTAGCCCTCGGCCATGGTGCTGGTCCAGGAGCCGGTGTACCAGGCCAAGTCCGTGCCTTTGGCATTGAGCAGATCGGCGATGGTCTTCTGCGTCTGCGGCGGCAGGGTGTCGGCGTTGGCCGAGTCCGCGTATCTGCGCATCGGGTCCGCGGTGGCTGGCGCCACCGTGCTGGGCTGGTAGGCGGTCTGCATGGTGTTGATCGTAGTATATGCCGTTCTTTTTGCGCGGCGTGAGCGTGCCGTCGTGCAGCCACTTAGGGGCGCCCTGCGGGGCCGAGGTCGGCGCGCCGGCGGCGGGCGTCAGGCGCTGGAAGTTGCCTTACGCGTCGACGTCGATCTTGGTGATCTGCCTGGCACCTGGCAGCTTCTCGGCGTCAGGATACTGCGGCGTGCAGACGCAGATCAGGCATTGGTGGTTCTGGAAGGCGCCCATGAAGAAGTTGTCGGCCAGCACGTATTCGCGCGCCACTTTCCACATCGCCATCTTGCTGCCGTCGTAATAGCCCATCGACAGGCCGCCGGCGTCCAAATAGGCGGCGAACATGTCGTTCTTGCCGCCGTTGATCTGCATGATGTTGTTGTAATAGCGGTGGACCAGATCGCGCGTGGTGACCGCGGCGTCCACGTCCAGGCCCGAGGCGGCGTCGATCTGAAAGGGCTTGTTTGGCAGGCCGGTGGACTGTGCCTGGGTCACGACCTTGGCCTGGCCGGGCGCGGTCACGCTGCCCCAGGTGGGCGGCAGCGAGGCGAGCACCTTGCCGTCGACGTCTTTCTGCGGGATGTATTCGCCCTTGGCCGAGGGGTTCACACCGGGGATGCCGTTGGCGCCGGGGAACCGGCCGTAGAGGTTGTAGAAGGCGCGGTTCTCCGCGTAGATCACGACCACGGTGTCGATCTTGGCGATGCCTGCGCGCGGGACTTCCGCGGTGGACAGGCTCGCCTTGCTGCCGCAGCCGGCGAGCACGGCCGCCGCCGCGAGGCTCAGGACCAGACCCGAGGCCAGGGAGGACTGGCTTCGGCGTTCAAGGGCGGTGTGCGGGCGGGGGCGGGAGGAAAGGAAGAAGCGGGGCGGAAATGGCAACAGCGGATGGGGCAGAGCGGCGCATACAGTCTCCAACGATAACGTTTTTCATTTTATTGACGCGGCAATATAAAGATTTAACTTGTTATCATTTCTTGCATCGAATTGGCATAGAAAAAGAAGACGCTCGATACCAGAAACTGAAGCAACTGCACGAGAGGCGAAAGCAGGTCGTGAGGTTGCATCGGAAGGGATACGGAGTCATGGCCATCGCGGAGTTGACAGGGCTGAGTTACCCGGCGGCTCGACTGGCCATTGATCTCTATTAAGAAGGGAGCGCGGCGGCCCTGAAGCCGCACCCACAAGCTCGTACGCCAGGAGACGGAAGACGGCTTAATGCGGATCAAGAAGAAGCAATCCGGCGCACGATCTGCGACAAACGTCCGGAGCAGTTGAAGATGGAATCTGCGCTCTGGACGCGAGGCGCGGTCATGCTGTTCATCGAACAGGAATACGCGGTCAGACTCTCAATACGTGCGGTCGGAGACTACCTCAAGCGCTGGGGTTTCACGCCGAAAAAGCAGATCAAGCGCGCTTACGAACAGCGACCGGAGGCTGTCAAGCAGTGGATCGATCAGGAGTATCTGGCCATCGAGAAGCGTGCCAAGGCCAAAGGTGGCGAGATTCACTGGGGTGACGAAACCGCGTTGGTGAATACGGATGTTCGGGGCCGCAGTTATGCTCCCAAAGGGCAAACCCCGGTCACGATGGCGGTTAGAGGTACGCGACAGAAGCTGTCGATGATTTCCACAGTGACCAATCAGGGCAAGGCAAGCTGGATGATCATCGATGGTGCCTTTAACCACGAGAAGCTCATTGAGCTCTTCGAGGCGCTGGTGGCCGATGGCAAGCGCGCGGGAAAGAAAGTGTTCCTGATCCTCGACAACCTCGGCGTGCATCACTGCAAGCAGGTCAAGGCATGGTTTGCCTAGCATCAAGCCGACATCGAAGTCTTTTACCTGCCAAGCTACAGCCCGGAGCTCAATCCGGATGAGCGACTCAACGCCGACCTGAAACATGTCATCAGCACACGAGTCCCCGTCAGAACAAAGGCCAAATTACACGCCGCAGCAAAGAACCACATGGCGTTCATCGAAACCCATCCCGAACGCGTGAAATCCTACTTCCAGGATTCCAGCGTCAAATACACCGCATGAAAACTTCTTCCTGCCGAATAAATATGGATTCTACCGAGACAAATTTGTGTATTTCTGGCATCTTGCTGGAAATGCTCTACGAAAATCCACTAAAAAAGCTAAAATAAAGGTTGTCGAAGAGCAAACCGTCATTAAAATATGACACTTACTAAAATGGAGCTTCTGTTGGAATCCACTCTCCAAAGCTTTCTTGGTTGGCTTGGCCATGGTGCCCTGAACTGGGCCTGGTGGCAGATCCTGCTGTGCACGCTGGCGCTCACGCACGTGACCATCGCCGCGGTGACGATTTATCTACACCGGCATCAGGCGCACCGTGCCCTGGACCTGCATCCGGCAGTGGCCCACTTTTTCCGTTTCTGGCTGTGGCTGACCACGGGCATGGTGACCAAGGAATGGGCCTCCATCCACCGCAAGCACCACGCCAAGTGCGAAACCGAGGAAGATCCGCATAGCCCGCAGACCCGCGGCATCGAAACCGTCTTCTGGCAGGGCGCCGAACTCTACCGCGCCGAGGCCAAGAACGCCGAGACCATGGAAAAGTACGGTCACGGCACCCCGGACGACTGGATCGAGCACAACCTGTACAGCAAATACAGCTGGCAGGGCGTGGGCCTGATGCTGATCATCGACGTGGCCCTGTTCGGCGCCGTCGGCCTGTCCGTCTGGGCGGTGCAGATGCTCTGGATCCCCATCACGGCGGCCGGCATCATCAACGGCATCGGTCACTACTGGGGCTACCGAAACTACGAGTGCTCGGATGCATCCACCAACATCGTGCCCTGGGGCATCCTGATCGGCGGCGAAGAGCTGCACAACAACCACCACACCTTCGCCACCTCGGCCAAGCTCTCGAGCAAGTGGTACGAGTTCGACATCGGCTGGCTCTACATCCGCACGCTGGAAGTGCTGCATCTGGCCAAGGTCAAGAAGCTGCCGCCCAAGCTGCGTCACCTGAAGGTCGCCGCCGAGGCGCGCCCGGCCGACCTGCAGACTCTGCAGGTGCTGATCGCCAACCGCTACGAAGTCATGGCCCGCTACGCCAAGATGGAAAAGAAGGTGATCCAGGAGCGTTCGGCCGAGCTGTTCACCGAGATGCGTCACGAGCTGACCGCCCTCTGGGAGCGTTCCAACGTCTCCGGCGAGCAACTGGTGCATCAGTTGCAGGCCTGGTGCGCCCGTGCCGAGCAAAGCGGTGTGCAAGCCCTGCGCGACTTCTCCCTACGTCTGCGCAGCTACGCCTGATCTTCCCGGCCGGGGCAGTCCCCAGCTTCATGCAAAACGGATCCGATGGGGCCGTTTTGTTTTGCCTGATCCATGCCGTCACCTGCTGCTGGGGGGAGGCGAGGGCGGAGAGCGCAGTGATCGCAGCGAACCCGCCGGGCAACAAAAAACCCGCCATCGGCGGGTTTCTGTCTGGTGGCGAAGACCGATTACTTGATCTTGGCTTCCTTGTACAGAACATGCTTGCGGGCGACGGGATCGAACTTCGAGATCTCAATTTTTTCCGGCATGGTCCTCTTGTTCTTGGTGGTGGTGTAGAAGTGACCCGTACCTGCGGTCGATTCTAGCTTGATCTTGTCGCGAGCGCCCTTGGCCATGATGTTTCCTTTGCTTTCTTAGATTTCGCCGCGCGCGCGCAGGTCGGACAGAACGGCGTCGATGCCCTTCTTGTCGATAAGACGCAGACCGGCGTTGGACAGGCGCAGGCTGATCCAGCGGTTTTCGGATTCGACCCAGAAACGGCGGTTCTGCAGATTCGGCAGAAAACGGCGCTTGGTCTTGTTGTTAGCATGGGAAACGTTATTGCCGACCATCGGCTTTTTCCCGGTCACTTTGCAGACGCGTGCCATGAAAGCACTCCTAAACTCTTGAAATTGTTGGAGATTCTCGAAATATGCAGCGCGAGGTATTTCCCGTAAGCTAAGATTATATCCGCAAATATGGCCGAGCGGCAAGCTAGAGATTGCCGGACTGCACAAAAGAGTAAAGCTGATTGCCGGCCACGATGAAATGGTCCAAAAGCCGCACATCCACCAGCTCCAGGGCCTGGCGCAGTTGGCGGGTCAGCTCCAGGTCCGAGCGGCTGGGCTGGGTCGTGCCCATGGGATGGTTGTGCGCCACGATCACCCCCGCCGCATTGGCCGACAACGCCCGGCGCACCACCTCCCGGGGATAGACCGCCGTCTGATCCAGGCTGCCGCGGAACATCTCCTCGGCGGTGATCAGGCAGTTCTGCACATCCAGGAACAGTCAGGCGAAGGATTCGTAGTCTTTGCCGGCCAGCCATAGGCTCAGGAAATCACTGACCAGCTGGGGCGTGTCGAGGGTCTGCTTATCCTGGAGTTTTTCGTGCAGGGCGCGCCGCACTAGTTCAAAGACGGCCTGCAACTTAACCTGCTTGGCCAGGCCGATGGCCTTGATCTTCACCAGTTCGCCGGTACCGGCCGTGAGCATGGGGTGCAGGCCGCCGAAATGGGCGATGAGTTCGTTGCCCAGATCCACCGCGGTCTTGCCGTGGGCGCCGACGTGCAAGAACAGCGCAAGCAGCCCGCCGTCGGACAGCGCCCCGGGGCCTTCCGCCAGCAACTTTTCGCGAGGCCGCTGTGCTTTCGACCAATCTGAGATCGGCATCTCATTACAATAGCGGCAGCGGTGGGCGTCAGCCCGCCGGAATGGAGTCTAAATGTCAAAACGCGTCCAGCCCGATTCATTCCTCACGCTGCATTACAGAATCGGTCTGATCGACGGCGGCGATGTGGTGAACACCTTCACCGACAAGCCCGCCACCCTGCAGCTCGGGAACGGCGAATTCGCGCCCACGCTCGAGCAGGCCCTCATTGGCCTCGAAGAAGGCCAGCAAGCCAGCATGACCCTCGAGCCTGCGGCCGCCTTCGGCGAACGCAATCCTGATCTGCTGCAGCACGTATCGCTCGCGACCCTGAACGGCCAGTCCTCCGCCGACGAAGACTATGCCGAAGGCGACTTGGTGGAATTCAACGCCCCGAGCGGCGGCCGCATGGCCGGCCGGCTCAAATCCTTCGAGAAGGATTCCGCGCTGTTTGATTTCAACCATCCGCTCGCCGGCCAGACCATCGTTTTCGAAGCCCGCATCATCGGCATCCTGTGATCCGCGTCCCATGAGCCAGCCCAAAATCCAGTCCGACGCCGCTCACGATGCGGCGCAAGGCGCCGAGCTTCTCCTCGCACAGCCGCGCGGCTTCTGCGCCGGCGTGGACCGTGCGATCGAGATCGTCGAACGCGCGCTGGCCCAATTCGGTGCGCCGATCTACGTGCGCCACGAAATCGTGCATAACGCCTACGTGGTCAAGGACCTGCGCACCAAGGGCGTGATCTTCGTCGACGAGCTCGAGAAAGTGCCCGCCGGCGCCACCGTCATCTTCAGCGCCCACGGCGTGTCCAAGGCCATGCGCGGCGAAGCCGAAGGCCGCGGCCTGAACGTCTTCGACGCCACCTGCCCGCTCGTCACCAAGGTGCACATCGAAGTCTCGAAGATGCGCACCCAGGACTTCCAGATCATCATGATCGGCCACGCCGGCCATCCCGAAGTCGAAGGCACCATGGGCCAGTCGAACGACGGCATGATGCTCGTCGAAACCGTCGAGGACGTCGCCGCGCTGCAGGTGCTCGATCCCGCTAAGCTCGCCTACGTCACGCAGACCACGCTCTCGGTGGACGAGGCGCGCGGCATCGTCGACGCGCTCAAGGCGCGCTTCCCCGCGATCCACGAGCCCAAGAAGCAGGACATCTGCTACGCCACCCAGAACCGCCAGGACGCCGTCAAATGGATGGCGCCGCAGGTCGACATGGTCATCGTCGTCGGCAGCCCCAACAGCTCCAACTCCAACCGCCTGCGTGAGTTGGCCGAACGCCTCGGCGTGGCCGCCTACATGCTCGACGATCCCGCGCAGGTCAAGCCAGAATGGCTTACCGGCGTGCGCCGCGTGGGCCTCACCGCCAGTGCCTCCACGCCAGAAATGCTGGTGCAGGGCGTCATCGCCCGGCTCAAGGAATTTGGCGCGGCCAACGTGCGGCCGCTCGACGGCATCGAAGAGAAGGTCGCCTTTCCGCTGCCCAAAGGGCTCGCCTCGGCTTGAGCGCAACCTGATCACGGCCTCAGCACGGCTGAGCTTCAATTCCTCATCCTTGGCGACGATTCTTCACCGATATCTCGCCGCCAATGCGCGCCGCCGCAACCCGGCCCGGAACTTGCCTTGGTAAAGCGGCCTATAAGGGTTATTGATCCAGCGCTTAAACATTGAGCTTATTGAGTGATATAGAGTCGGCATGTTGCAGGGAAAAAATCGACTCGAGAACGCTGCCGGTAGCTGCCCTGAACGAACGGCGCCGACGTGTGGTGAAAATGCGGCTGGATGGCGTGAGCCTGAAGGACACGGTGGCGCATGCGAGATGTCGCGCACGACGCTCATTGCGGCGGTGAAGGCGTATCGCGCGGGCGGGGTGGAAGGCCCTCGACGTTGAGCGCCCCGGGCGCCCGCAGGGTACGGGCAGAACGCTGACGGCGGAGCAGGAGCGCGAGGTTCAGCGGCTGATCCGCGACCGCACGCCCGACCAGTTGAAGATGATCTATGCGCTGTGGAGCCGCCAGGCAGTTGCCGAGTTGATCCTTAACCGATAAGGCATCAAGCTGGCCGTTCGCACGATGGGCCTGTATCTGGAGCGTTGGGGCTTCACGCCGAAAAAGCCCATGAAGAAGGCCTACGAGCAGTCGCCGGCGGCGGTGAAAAAGTGGCTCGACGAGGACTACCCGGTGATCGCCGCCTGCGCCAAGGCTGAGGGGGCTAAAATTCACTGGGGCGACGAGACCGGCGTGCGCCGCGACGACGTGCGCGGGCGCAGCTATGCCCCGCAGGGCCAGACGCCCGTGATTCGCGTGAACAACAAGCGCCACGGCTTGTCGGTGATCTCCACCGTCACCAACAAGAGCCAGATGCGCTGGCAGGCCTTCGACGGAGTGTTGAGCGCCGACATCCTGATCGACTTCCTGCGCCGGCTGGTCAAGGATGCCGGCCGAAAGATCTACCTGATCCTGGACAACCTGCGTGTGCACCACAGCAAGCCTGTGAAGGCCTGGCTGGCCGAGCACAAGCACGAGATCGAAGTCTTCTACTTGCCCAGCTACAGCCCCGAACTGAGCCCCAACGAAATGGCCAATGCCGACCTGAAGTAGATCGGCACCAAACTCGCTCCAGCTCGCTCGAAGCTGCAACTGGTGAAGGCCACGCGCCAGCATCTGCTCAGCGTTTAGCGACAGCCCGAGCGCGTCAAGAGCTACTTCGAACATGCGCCGGTTCGGTATGCTGCTTGAGTTCATTGTTTCAATGCCGGATCAATACATGCCCATCGCCGCGGGTTCCTGCGTGGCCTTCATGCGCTCGGTGGCGCAGATTGCCGAGGACCTGCGGACGGTGCGGCCGACCATCCTCAATTCCGTGCCGCGCATCTACGAGCGCTTCTATGCCAAGATGCAGGAAAGCCTCGCCAAGGCAAGCGGCGCGAAGCGCTGCCTCTTCGACCTCGCGCAGCGCGTGGGCTGGGTGCGCTTCTGCAAGGAGCAGGGCCTGCCCGCACTGGAGAACGCGCCTGGCGCGCTGGCGATGCTAGCCTGGCCGCTGCTCAAGGCCGTGGTCGCGGACAAGACCTGGCACTGCTCGGCGAGCGCATCCGCATCGCGGTGAGCGGCGGCGCGCCGCTGTCCGAGGCGGAGGCGCAGTGCTTCATCGGCCTGGGACTGCCGCTGCTGCAAGGCTACGGCATGACCGAATCCTCGCCGGTGGTCTCGGTCAACCGGCTGGAGGACAACTGGCCGATAACGGTGGGCCGGCCGCTGCCCGGCGTGCAGACCCGCATCGGCGAGAACAACGAGCTTCAGGTGCGCGGCGAGAACGTGATGAAGGGCTATTGGAAGCGGCCCGAGGACACCGCCAAGGCGATGACCGCGGACGGCTGGCTGCGCACCGGCGTCCAGTCCAGCCTGGACGGTGTCCGGGTGCGCATCCTCGGGCGCATCAAGGAGATCATCGTCACCTCGACCTGCGAGAAGATCGCGCTGGCGGACCTGGAACTGGCCATCACCTCGGACCCGTTCTTCGATCAGGCCTACGTGATCGGCGACAACCACCCATTCATCACCGCCTTCGTGGTGCTCCACCCGGCGCAGTGGAAGGCGCTTGGCGCCGCCAAGTGCGGTGGGAGCGAGGCCGACGACGCGGCCTTGAACCAAGGCCCGGCGTGCGAAATCGCGCTGGCGCACATCAAAGAGGCCTGCAAGCGGTTCCCGCACTACGCCGTGCCGCGCGTGGTGTGGTGCACGCTCGAGCCCTGGACCATCGAGAACGCGATGATGACGCCCACGCTCAAGCTCAAGCTCAAGCTTAACAACCTGGCCGCCCGCTATGCGACCCGGATCGACGCGATCTACGGCGGGCAGGGCGGCTGAGCAGCGCGCCGCCGCCTTCCAGCCTGCCCGCGCGGGCTCACCAGGGCAGGGCCGTGCCCGAATAGTCGATGAACACGTGCTCGCCGGAGCCAGCGCGCTTCTCGATCTGATCGATCATGCCGCGCGCGCTGGTCTCCACGTCGAGCGGCGCGCTCGGGCCGCCCATCGAGGTGCGCACCCAGCCCGGATGCATCGAGATCACCGTCAGGCCGCTGTCCTTCACACCCGCGTAGAAGCTGCGCGTGAGCGCATTCAGCGCAGCCTTGCTGGCGCGGTAGAGCTCGGTGCCGCCGCTGGTGTTTTTGGCGATGCGGCCCAGCTGCGAGGTCATCAGCGTGAGCACGCCGCGCGGCTTGATTTAGCCGCGCAGTTTGTAGGTGAGACGCACGGGTGAGGCGGCGTTGATCTGGAAGATCTGCGCCACTTCCTCGTGGGTGACGGTTTCGGCGGTGCGCTCACGCGGGCCGATGACGCCGGCGTTTACGAAGACCAGGTCGAACTGGGCGTTGCCCAGGCGCGCGACCAGGGCTTCGACCATGGCGGGGTTGTCGATGTCCAGGCCCTCGATCGCGACGCCCGGCACGGCCTTCAGATCGGCCGCCTTGGCGGGCTCGCGCACCGTGGCGGTGACGTGCCGGCCGCGCGAACTCAGTTCGGTGACGAGGCCCATGCCGAGGCCTCGGGATGCGCCGATCACCAGCGCGGTTTTCTCGCGCCGGTGGCGGCCTACGAGGAGATCGAGGCGACGGTGCAGGTGGTGAACAAATTCCAGGGCAATCTCTGGGCCGCCGAATACGGGCTTCGCCGCTGGACGTGGTGGCCGGGCACGGCCAACTGCGACTTCGTCATCTTCCCGCCGCGCTGGATGGTGGCCGAGCGCACCTTCCGCCCGCCCTGGTTCCACCGCAACGTGATGAGCGAGCTGATTGGCCTGATCAAGGGCGTCTACGACGCCAAGGCCGAAGGCTTCGTCCCCGGTGGCGTCAGCATCCAAAACTGCATGCTCGCCCACGGCCCCGACCACGCGAGCTACCAGAAGGCCGTCGAGGCGGACCTCAAGCCGCACCATATCGACGGCACCCTGGCCTTCATGTGGGAGTCGCGCTACGTGTTCCGGCCCACTGCCTTCGCGATGCAGACGCCGCAGCTGCAGAACGACTACGATGAGGCCTGGGACGGGCTGCGGCAGGAGTTCGAGCCGCGGCCTTGAAGGCCCGCGCCGGAGAACGCCGCCATGAAAAAGGCCGCCCTTGGGCGGCCTTTTTTTGTCGACGCCGATTGCGCGCCGGGCTGGATTCACTGCCGCGCGTTGCGCAGATTGTCCGGGAAGGGCGTGTTGAAGTTGGAGCGGAAGGGGTTGATGTCCAGCCCGCCGCGCCGCGTGTAGTGCGCGTTCACCGCCAGCTTCACCGGCTTGCAACACGCCATGATGTCCATGAAGATGCGCTCGGCGCAGTGCTCGTGGAATTCGGTGTGGTTGCGAAAGGAGCTCGGGTATTGCAGCAGCGCTTCCTGGTTGATCGGCACACCGAAGTAGCGGATCTGCACGCTGCCCCAGTCGGGCTGGCCGGTCACCGGGTAGTTGGACTTGAGCAGGTTGGATACGAGCGTCTCCTCCACCGGCTGGACCTCGCGGTCTGCCTTGAGCAGCTCGGGCGCGGGCGTGTAGCAGTCCACTTCGATGTCAAGTCGGTCCAGCGACAGGCCTTCGAGGTCGCCCAGCTCTTGGCTGCCGAATTCGGCAGGTGGGATCAGCTTGACCGACACGCTCGCTTCCACGGCGGCGTCGAGATCGGCCTTGATGCGCTCGCGCACCACTTCGATGTCCTCGAAGCGCGTGTTGCAGAAGGAATTCAGATAGAGCTTGAAGAACTTGGATTCGACGATGTTGGGCGAATCCGCCGGGATGATGAAGCGCGCCAGCGCGACCTGCGGCTTGCCGCGCCGGTTCAGTCAGCTCAGCTCGTAGCCGCTCCAGATGTCGATGCCGAAGAAGGGCAGGGTCTTGCCGGCCTCCAAGCCGATGGCGCCGCGGTTCTTCTGGCGCTCGATCGTGAAGAGCAGGCTCGCGTCGTACTGCTCGGCGTAGACGACCGCCTTGCCCAGAGGCGAGGACTCGGGTGAATGCCCAGCGGTTTACTCCGAATTCATGCCAGGAAAAGCCGGTAGGCGGGGTTGCCGGTTTCGTCCCAATGTGGATAGCCGAGCTTGTCGAGAAAGGCGCGCAGGGCGCCCTTCTCGTTCTTCGGGCCCTGCAGGCCGACGAGGATGCGGGCGTAGTCGGCGCCGTGGTTGCGGTAGTGGAACAGCGAGATGTTCCAGTTGGGCGGCATCGAGGTCAGGAAGCGCATCAGCGCGCCGGGCCGCTCGGGGAATTCGAAGCGGTAGAGCAGCTCGTCGGCAGCCAGCGGCGAGCGGCCGCCGACCAGATGGCGGATGTGCATCTTGCCGAGTTCGTTGTGGGTGAGGTCCAGCGTAGCGAAGCCGGCCTTCTCGAACTGGGCGGCGATCTTGCGGTTGTCGCTTTCGCCCAAGGTAGAGATGCCCACGAAGATGTGCGCGGCCGACTGCTCGGAGATGCGGTAGTTGAATTCGGTGACGCTGCGCGCGCCAACGGTCTCGCAGAAGTGCAGCAGCGAGCCGCGCGCCTCCGGGATGGTGACGGCGAAGAGCGCCTCGCGCTGCTCGCCCACCTCGGCGCGCTCGGCGACGAAGCGCAGGCGGTCGAAGTTCATGTTGGCGCCGCAGGTGATGCCCACCAGGGTCTTGTTGCGCAGCTTCTCGCGGCGGGCGTAGGCCTTCAGGCCGGCGATGGCCAGCGCGCCGGCCGGTTCAACGATGCCGCGGGTGCCCTCGAAGACGTCCTTGATGGCGGCGCAGAGTTCGTCGGTGCCCACGAGCACGATGTCGTCGACCAGCTCGCGGCACAGGCGGAAGGTTTCCTTGCCCACCAGCTTGACCGCCGTTCCGTCGGAGAACAGGCCCACGTCCTTGAGCTCCACGCGCTTGCCGGCGTCGAGCGATCGCTTCATCGCGTCGGAGTCGACGGTCTGCACGCCGATAACCTTGATCTCGGGCCGCACCGCCTTGATGTAGCTGGCGATGCCGGAGATCAGGCCGCCGCCGCCGATGGCGACGAAGACCGCTTCAATGGGGCCTTGGTGCTGATGGAGGATTTCCATCGCCACGGTGCCCTGGCCGGCGATCACGTCCGGATCGTCGAAGGGATGGACGAAGGTCAGGCCCTTCTTTTTTTCGAGTTCGATCGCGTGCTGGTAGGCGTCGCTGTAGGAGTCGCCTACCAGCACGATCTGCCCCCATTCGCCGCCGTATTTCGCCACCGCGTCGACCTTCACCGTGGGCGTGGTGACCGGCATGACGATGACCGCCTTGCAGCGCATGCGCGAGGCCGACAGCGCCACGCCCTGGGCATGGTTTCCGGCGGAGGCTGCGATCACGCCGCGCTTGAGCTCGGCGGCGGAGAGGTTGACCATCTTGTTGTAGGCGCCGCGCAGCTTGAAGGAGAAGACCGGCTGTTCGTCCTCGCGCTTGAGTAGGACACGGTTTCCGGTTCGCTCCGAAAGAGCGCCCGCTTCCTGCAGCGTGGTTTCGCGCGCAACGTCGTAGACGCGCGCGTTGAGTATTTTTTTTAGATAGTCGACGGGCATGGGGGACTGCTGGGGAAAGGCTGGAGCGGGTCTAAGGGTACCATGCGGGTAGAATCGTTCCCCATGGAATCCGTTTTCGACTGGCTGCTCGGCGCGCTCTCGCTTCCGCGGGTCGGGCTGCCGGCCGTCTTCCTCGTCAGCCTGATTTCCGCCACGCTGCTGCCCCTGGGTTCGGAGCCGGCGGTCTTCGCCTACGTCAAGCTCCATCCCGACATGTTCTGGCCGCTGGTCCTGGTGGCCACCGCCGGCAACACCATCGGCGGCATGATCGACTGGTGGATCGGCCACGCCGCCAAGGTCGCCATGGTGCGCCTGCGCACGCAGGGCGAGCGCCGCGCGGCCCAGCGCCGCTTCCGCCACCGTCACACCGCGCGTTTCACCGGCTGGTTCCGCCGCGTCGGCCCGCCCGTGCTGCTGCTGTCTTGGCTGCCGGGCCTGGGCGACCCGCTGTGCGTGCTGGCCGGCTGGCTGCGGCTGCACTGGCGGCCCTGCCTGGTCTATATGGCGATCGGCAAGCTCCTGCGCTACGCCGTCCTCACCGCCTTCCTGCTCTGGGTGCCGGATGCGTTCTGGCAAAACGCCAGGGATGCGCTGTCCTCGCTCTGGCGCTGAACGACCGTTCTGGATTTCCCCATCGGGGCCCCGCCGTACAAACTCTTGATGCCGATCTGGCCAATGAGCGGACCTAAGCCGGAAAATTAACGCTGACGTACAATTGGCATCTCATTTTTGGCAGCCTTATTGAAGCGGCAATATAAAGATTGAACTTATTATCATTTCTGGCATCGAATTGGCATAAAAAAAGAAGACGCTCAATACCAGAAACTGGAGCAACTGCACGAGAGGCGAAAGCAGGTCGTGAGGTTGCATCGGAAGGTATACGGAGTCATGGGGTTTCACGCCGAAAAAGCCGATCAAGCGCGCGGGCAAGAAAGTGTTCCTGATCCTCGACAACCTCGGCGTGCATCACTGCAAGCCGGTCAAGGCATGGTTTGCCTAGCATCAAGCCGACATCGAAGTCTTTTACCTGCCAAGCTACAGCCCGGAGCTCAATCTGGATGAGCGACTCAACGCCGACCTGAAACATGCCATCAGCACACGAGTCCCCGTCAGAACAAAGGCCAAATTACACGCCGCAGCAAAGAACCACATGGCGTTCATCGAAACCCATCTCGAACGCGTGAAATCCTACTTCCAGGATCCCCACGCAAAATACGCCGCATGAAAACTTCTTCCTGCCGGATCAATAGTTGTGAAAGCGGATCATCCCGGATGAATGCACCTCTCTCTATCGATGTCAAGCTGGCCGCAAGCGGCCAGGAAGCCCGTCTGCGCGAGATTCCCTATAACTACACCTCGTTCTCGGACCTGGAAATCGTGCTGCGCCTGCTCGGCCCCGAAGCCTGGGAGACCCTGGACGAGCTGCGCGCCGAGCGCCGCACCGGCCGTTCCGCCCGCATGCTCTACGAGGTGCTGGGCGACATCTGGGTCGTGCGCCGCAATCCCTATCTGCAGGATGACCTGTTCGACAACCCGGGCCGCCGCAAGCTGCTGATCCAGGCGCTCAACCACCGCCTGGCCGATGTCGAGAAGCGCCGCGCCGCCGACGTCTCCGGCGCCGCCGTGGACGCCCCCGCGCGGGGCCGCGCCGCCAAGGTCGGCCGCCTGCTCGAGCTGGCACGCGCCGCGGTCGCCGCCTTCGACAACGACCTGACCCAAGCGCAGGACTTGCGCCGCCGCGCCCTCAAGACGCTGGGCCACTACACGGAACGCGACAACATCAAGTTCGACGGCCTGTCCCGCTTGTCCCACGTCACCGACGCGACCGACTGGCGCGTGGAATATCCCTTCGTCGTGTTCACGCCCGACTCCGAGGCGGAGATCGCCGGCCTGGTGAAGGGCTGCTTCGACCTAGGGCTGACCATCATCCCGCGCGGAGGCGGCACCGGCTACACCGGCGGCGCCGTGCCACTCACGCCCTTCTCCGCGGTGATCAACACCGAGAAGCTCGAACAGATGAGCGAGGTCGAGCAGACCGAACTGCCCGGCGTGGCGCACAAGGTGCCCACCATCTGGACTGGCGCGGGCGTCGTCACCAAGCGCGTTTCCGACGCGGCTGACCGCGCCGGTCTGGTGTTCGCGGTGGACCCGACCTCCGCCGAGGCGAGCTGCATCGGCGGCAACGTGGCGATGAACGCCGGCGGCAAGAAAGCAGTGCTCTGGGGCACGGCCCTGGACAACCTCGTCTGGTGGCGCATGGTCGATCCGGAAGGCAACTGGCTGGAAGTCACGCGCCTAGACCACAACCTGGGTAAGATCCACGACGCGCCGGTCGCCGAATTCCGCCTCGACTGGTTCGACGGCCGCTTCCCGCCCGCCGCCAAGCCGATCCGCAGCGAAAACCTCGTCATCGAGGGCCGGCGCTTCCGCAAGGAAGGCCTGGGTAAGGACGTCACCGACAAATTCCTCGCCGGCCTGCCCGGCGTGCAGAAGGAAGGCTGCGACGGCCTGATCACCAGCGCGCGCTGGATCCTGCACCGCATGCCCAAGCACGTGCGCACCGTCTGCCTGGAGTTCTTCGGCCAGGCGCACGAGGCCGTGCCCAGCATCGTGGAGATCAAGAACTATCTCGACGGCCTGACCAAGGCCGGCCTGCAGCCGGGCCAGACGGGGCCGTCCCCGGTGACCCTCGCCGGCCTCGAGCATCTGGACGAGCGCTATCTGCGCGCAGTGGGCTACTCACCCAAGTCCAAGCGCAACGACTTCCCGAAGATGGCGCTGTTCGGCGACATCGTCGGCGACGACGAGAACGCGGTCGCCACGGCGGCCTCCGAAGTCGTGCGTCTGGCCAACGGCCGCGCCGGCGAAGGCTTCGTGGCGGTGAGCCCCGAGGCGCGCAAGAAATTCTGGCTCGACCGCTCCCGCACCGCGGCCATCGCCAGCCACACCAACGCCTTCAAGATCAATGAAGACGTGGTGATCCCGCTGCCGCGCATGGGCGAATACACCGAGGGCATCGAGCGCATCAATATCGAGCTGTCCCTGCAGAACAAGCTCAAGCTCGTGCGTGCGCTGGAGGACTTCTTCGCGCGCGGCAACCTGCCGCTGGGCAAGAGCGACGACGACGGCGAGATTCCGCGCGCCGAGCTGCTCGAGGACCGCGTGCATCAGGCGCAGGCGCTGCTGGCCGAGGTCAAGGAGCGCTGGGCCGCGCTGCTCAAGGGCATCGACCAATGCGATCTGTTCCTCAGGCTGCAGGACCGCTCCATCCGCGTGTCCTGGAAGACCGAGATCCGCGCCGAGCTGCGCAATATCTTCTCCGGTCAGGCTTTCGAGCCAATCCTCGTGGAATGCCAGGCGATCCACAAGAAGGTGCTGCGCGGCCGCGTCTTCGTAGCGCTGCACATGCACGCCGGCGACGGCAACGTGCACACCAACATTCCGGTCAATTCCGACGATTACGAGATGCTGCAGGACGCGCACAAGTCCGTGGCCCGCATCATGGATCTGGCGCGCAGCCTCGACGGCGTGATCTCCGGCGAGCACGGTATCGGCATCACCAAGCTGGAATTCCTCAGCGACGACGAACTGCGCGATTTCGCCGACTACAAGCGCCGCGTCGATCCGCAGGGCCGCTTCAACCGCGGCAAGCTGATCCGCGATCCGCAGATGCCCGCCGACCTGCGCAACGCCTACACGCCGAGCTTTGGCCTGATGGGACACGAATCCCTGATCATGCAGCAGAGCGACATCGGCGCGATCACCTCCAGCGTCAAGGACTGCCTGCGCTGCGGCAAGTGCAAGCCGGTGTGCGCCACCCACGTGCCGCGCGCCAACCTGCTCTACAGCCCACGCAACAAGATCCTGGCGACCTCCCTGTTGGTCGAGGCCTTCCTCTACGAGGAGCAGACCCGGCGTGGCGTGTCCGTCAAGCATTGGGAAGAATTCGCCGACGTGGCCGACCACTGCACGGTCTGCCACAAGTGCGTGACGCCCTGCCCGGTGGACATCGACTTCGGCGACGTCTCCATGAACATGCGCAATCTTCTGCGCAAGATGGGGCAGAAGAAATTCAACCCCGGCACGGCGGCGGCGATGTTCTTCCTGAACGCCACCAGCCCCGAGACGATCAACCTGACCCGCAAGGCGATGATCGGCGTGGGCTATCGCGCCCAGCGCATGGCCAACGAAGTGCTCAAGAAGCTTGCCCGCAAGCAGACTGCCAAGCCGCCCGCGACCCTGGGCCGCGCGCCGGTCAAGGAGCAGGTGATCCACTTCGTCAACAAGAAGATGCCGGGCAACCTGCCCAAGAAGACGGCGCGGGCGCTGCTCGACATCGAGGACGACAAGATCGTCCCGATCATCCGCGACCCCAAGACCACCACGGCCGAGACCGAGGCGGTGTTCTACTTCCCGGGCTGCGGCTCCGAGCGCCTGTTTAGCCAGGTGGGCCTCGCCACGCAGGCCATGCTCTGGCATGCCGGCGTGCAGACCGTGCTGCCGCCTGGCTATCTGTGCTGCGGCTATCCGCAGCGCGGCACCGGCGACTTCGACAAGGCCGAGAAGATCGTCACCGACAACCGCGTGCTCTTCCACCGCATGGCGAACACGCTGAACTATCTCGACATCAAGACGGTGGTGGTCTCCTGCGGCACCTGCTACGACCAGCTCGCCGGCTATGAATTCGAGAAGATTTTCCCGGGCTGCCGTATCGTCGATATCCACGAATACCTGCTGGAGAAGGGCGTCAGGCTCGATGGCGTGCAGGGCGTGCGCTACATGTATCACGACCCCTGCCACACGCCGATCAAAACCATGGACCCGGTCAAGCTCGTCAACCAGCTGGTGAGTACCGACGACGGCACGACCATCGCCAAGAACGACCGCTGCTGCGGCGAATCCGGCACGCTGGCCGTTACCCGGCCCGACGTCTCCACCCAGGTTCGCTTCCGCAAGGAAGAAAAAATGCGCAAGGGCGCGGCCAAGCTGCGCAACGCGCCCGCCGCCGGCAAGGAATTCGCCGGCGAGGTCAAGATTCTCACCAGCTGCCCGTCCTGCCTGCAGGGGCTATCCCGTTACAACGAGGACTCCGGCACCGAAGCGGATTACATCGTCGTGGAAATGGCCCGCCATCTGCTGGGGCCCGACTGGCTGCCGCAATATGTGGCGAAGGCCAATCAGGGAGGTATTGAGCGGGTCCTCGTCTAAAACAATAAGAGGAGACGGATGATGGAGACAGGTGCGCCGGTCAATACGATGGCCAATGTGATGGCCAACGCGATCAAGTGCCCGATATGCATGAGCGATGGCGGCGCCATGATCTGGCGCAGCGAGAGGATGCGCGTGATCCAGGTCGACGACTCGGCCTTTCCCGGCTATTGCCGCATCATCTGGAACATGCACGTCAAGGAGATGACCGACCTCGACGAGCGCGACCGCCAGGACATGTTCACAGTGATGCTGATCGTCGAGCAGGCGATACGCGACACGCTCAACCCGGACAAGATCAACGTCGCCAGCTTCGGCAACCAGGTGCCGCATCTGCATTGGCACATCATCCCGCGCTGGAACTGGGACACGCATTTCCCCGACCCCATCTGGGGAAAGGAGCGGCGCGAGGCGGACGTGGACCATGTTTCGCGCGTGCGCGGTGAGCTGCTGCTGATGCGCGCGTCCATCGACGACCGGCTTGGAAAGGCTTTTCCTTGAACAAGACTCCCATTCCCAGGGGCATCGTCCTGCATGGCAAGTCGCGGGTGTTAGAACTCGACTACGGCGACGGCGAGGTCTACCGCCTGCCCTTTGAATTCCTGCGCGTCTATTCGCCCTCGGCGGAAGTGTGCGGCCACGGGCCGGGCCAGGAAACCCTGCAGCACGGCAAGCGCGAGGGGGGCATCACCGCGCTCGAGCCGGTCGGCCAATATGCGGTGCAGCCGACGTTTTCCGACGGCAACGACAGCGGCATCTATACTTGGCCCTATCTTTACGAACTGGCGACCCGGCAGGAGGCCATGTGGCAGGACTACCTGGCCATGCTCGAGGCCGCGGGCATCGACCGCGACACGCCCATGGCCGCCGCGCCGCCACCATCTCTGACATGAGCAAAACCCATTTCGGCTTCACCCAGGTCGAGGAATCGGAAAAGGCCCGCAAGGTCGCGGGCGTCTTCGGCTCCGTGGCCGCCAAGTACGACGTCATGAACGACCTGATGTCGGCAGGCCTGCACCGCGTCTGGAAGGCTTTCACCATCGCCCGCGCCAACGTGTGCCCGGGTCATCGCTTGCTCGACGTGGCCGGCGGCACCGGCGACCTGGCGCGCGCCTTCGCCAAGCAGGCGGGCAAGGACAGCGAGGTCTGGCTCACCGACATCAACCCGGCCATGCTCGCGGTGGGCCGCGACCGCCTGCTCGACGCCGGCCTGATGATCCCGACCGCGCAGTGCGACGCGGAGCACCTGCCCTTCCCGAACAATCATTTCGATCTTGTGACTGTCGCATTCGGCCTGCGCAACATGACGCACAAGGATGCCGCGCTCGCCGAGATGCACCGCGTGCTCAAGCCCGGCGGCAAGCTCATGGCGCTGGAGTTCTCCAAGGTCTGGGAGCCGCTGCAGAAGGCCTACGACGTCTATTCCTTCAAGGTCCTGCCCTGGCTTGGCGAGAAGGTCGCGGGCGATGCCGAGAGCTACCGCTATCTGGCGGAGTCCATCCGCATGCATCCCGACCAGGCGACCCTGGCGGCGATGATGGAACAGGCCGGTTTCGACAAGGTCGAAGTGCATAACTTGAGCGCGGGCGTGGTCGCCCTGCACACCGGCTACAAATACTGAACGGCTTGCGGTAAGCTAGTCGCCCGGCTCGTCGAATTCGACGCGTTCAAGGCATCGCCGGCCAATTGGATTGGATCATCGAATGGGAGTCACCATGTTGTTCACCTGTGCATCCGCAACCCGCATCTCCGCGCGCGCCCTGAGCGGCGCGCTGGCCCTGGCGTTGGTCCTCGCGGCGGGCGCCGCCGACGCCAAGCGTCTGGGTGGCGGTTCGAGCAGCGGCCGCCAGTCGTCCAACGTCAGCCGTTCCGCGACGCCGCAGCAGGCCGCGCCGGCTTCGCCCTCCGCCACCCCCAAGCAGGCTCCCGCCGCCGCGCCCGCGCGGGCGCCCGCCCAGCAGCCCAGCCGCTGGGGCAGCATCGGCAGCATGCTCGGCGGCCTTGCGGCCGGCATGGGCCTCGGCTATCTCTTCTCGCACTTCGGCGGCGACCTGTTCGGCGGCGCCGGCATGGGCAGCTTCTTGATGCTGCTGGCCGCGCTGGCCATCGGCGGCTGGCTCTTCCACCGCATGGCCGCCAGCCAGACCTCGGCCTATGCCGGCGGTCCGCAGGCGCAGGCCGGCCAGCCGCTGCTGCAGTCGATCCCCGCGCGACACCAGCCCTATGAGATGCAGAGCTACACGCCCGCCGTGGCGGCCGCTCCCGCGGCGCTGCAGTGCATGGAGAACTGGGACATTCCGCAGGGCTTCGACACCGAGACCTTCCTGCGCAACGCCAAGAGCAACTTCGTGCGCCTGCAGGGCGACTGGGACGCCGGCAATCTCGACGACCTGCGTGACCTGACCACGCCCGAGATGTTCACCGAGATCCGTACCCAGGTCAGCAACCGCGTCGGCCGCGACAAGACCGAGGTGGTGACCCTGGACGCTGGTCTGCTCGGCATCGAGCAGACCAGCGAGGAATACCTCGCCAGCGTGCTCTTCGGCGGCATGATCCGCGAGAACCAGGGCGGCCCGGCGGAATCCTTCTCCGAAGTCTGGAACCTCGTGCGTCCGGCCGACGGCAAGACCGGCTGGCTGCTCGCCGGCATCCAGCAGATCCAGTAAGTGGTCCGTTCGGCATCGCGGGCGACCGCGGAGGCTACAATACGAACCCGCGCCGGACGATCTGGTGCGGGTTTTTTGTTTCCTTGTCCGCACCCGCGATGTTTGAACCCGTGATCGCCGCCGCGCTGAACCACTTGCTAGGGCAGGAGCCCTGGGCGCGGGAGCGCCTGCGCAAGTTCGCCGGACGCAGTGCGCGTTTCGAACTGTCTGTGCTGGGCTTCACGCTGAGCGTCACGGAAGAGGGCCTGGTCGCGGGCAGCCAGCCGCCGGGCATGGACGCCACCGCCGCCGAGGCGCTCGCCGAATCCCAGGCGGAAACCGCGCGCGCCGAGCCCGAGGTCACGCTGACCGTGCTGCCCCAGGCGCTGGGTGCCTGGATCTCCGGCGGCAAGGAGGCGGCGATGCGCCATGTCCACATCTCCGGCGACGCCGAATTCGCCAACGTGATCGCCCAGCTCGGCCAGCAGTTGTCCTGGGAGGCCGAGGAAGACATCGCCAAGCTCACCGGCGGCGCGGTCGCGCACAGCCTGGTCAAGGCCGCGGGCGAACTGCGCGGCGCGATGGAAGAGGCCGGCCACCGGCTCGCTGGCAACCTAAGCGAATATCTCGTGCACGAGCAGCCCACCCTGGTGGCGCGGCCCGAGCAGGACGCATTCGCGGTGCGCGTGGCCGCGCTGCGCGACGGTCTGGCGCGCCTGGAAAAGCGCATCGGCCGGCTCGACACACGATCTGAACAACGCTGAGACCCAATGACCCGTCTGCCTCGGCTGCATAAAATCATCTGGACCTGCCTGCGCCACGGCCTGGACGAGCAGGCCTTCGCCGGCCTGCACGCGCGCCGCTACCAGGGGCTGCGGCGCCTGATCGGCGCGCCGCTGTCGCTGTGGCCGGCGCGCCAGCGCAGCCTCGCCGCGCCACGCGGCGAACGCATCCGCCTGACGCTGGAAACCCTGGGGCCGATCTTCGTGAAGTTCGGCCAGGTGCTCTCCACCCGCCGCGATCTCCTGCCTGAGGACATCGCCGACGAGCTCGCCAAGCTCCAGGACCAGGTGCCGCCCTTCGATTCCGAGACCGCGCTGGCGATCGTGCGCAAGTCGCTGGGCCAGCCGCTGGAGGAGGTCTTCGTCCATTTCGAAGTGCAGCCTGTGGCCAGCGCCTCCATCGCCCAGGTGCATTTCGCCACGCTGCGCGGCCGCGCCGACAAGCCCGAGACGCTCAACCGCGAAGTCGCGGTGAAGGTGCTGCGGCCCGGCATGCTGGAGGTGATCGAAAGCGATCTGGCCCTGCTGCACGTGATCGCCGGGCTGGTGGACCGGCTCTCCGAGGACGGCCGCCGGCTCAAGCCGCGCGAAGTGGTCGCCGAATTCGACACCTATCTGCATGACGAACTCGACCTGCTGCGCGAGGCCGCCAACGCCAGCCAACTGCGCCGCAACTTCAGCAAGGGCGGCCTGCTGCGCGTGCCCGAGGTGTTCTGGGGCTGGTGCCGCGGCGACGTGATGACGATGGAGCGCATGCACGGCATCCCCATCTCGCGCGTGGACGAGCTGCGCAAGGCCGGCGTGGACCTGCCTACCCTGGCGCGCAACGGCGTGGAGATCTTCTTCACCCAGGTCTTCCGCGACGGATTCTTCCACGCCGACATGCATCCGGGCAATATCTTCGTAAGCACCGAGAAGGAGAGCTTCGGCCGCTACGTGGCGCTGGACTTCGGCATCGTCGGTTCGCTCTCGGACTTCGACAAGAACTATTTGGCGCAGAACTTCCTGGCCTTCTTCAACCGCGACTACCACCGCGTTGCGGTGCTGCACGTGGAGTCCGGCTGGGTGCCGGCGGACACCCGCGTCGAGGCGCTCGAGGGCGCGATCCGCGCCGTCTGCGAACCCTATTTCGACCGGCCGCTGCGCGAGATCTCGCTGGGCATGGTACTGATGCGCCTGTTCCAGACCTCGCGCCGCTTCAACGTGGAAATCCAGCCGCAGCTCGTTCTGCTGCAGAAGACCCTGCTCAACGTCGAGGGCCTGGGCCGCCAGCTCGATCCCGACCTTGACCTCTGGACCACCGCCAAGCCCTTCCTCGAACGCTGGACCCACGACCAGATCGGCTGGCGCGGCCTGCTCGACCGGCTGCGCGCCGAGGCGCCGCAGTGGGCGCAGCTGCTGCCGCAGATCCCCCGCCTTGTCCATGACGCCCTGGCCCGCAAGGCCGCCCAGCCCACCGCCGCCAACGCCGCCCTGCTCGCGCAGATCCTTGCCGAGCAGCGCCGCACCCGGCTGCTGCTGGCCGTCCTGACCGGGATGACGGGCCTGATTCTTGCGAGCGCTCTTGGAGTCTGGCTTGGCCTGACTTATTGATCCGGCAGGAAGAAGTTTTCATGCGGCGTATTTGACGCGGGGATCCTGGAAGTAGGATTTCACGCGTTCAGGATGGGTTTCGATGAACGCCATGTGGTTCTTTGCTGCGGCGTGTAATTTTGCCTTTGTTCTGACGGGGACTCGTGTGCTGATGACATGTTTCAGGTCGGCGTTGAGTCGCTCATCCAGATTGAGCTCCGGGCTGTAGCTTGGCAGGTAAAAGACTTCGATGTCGGCTTGGTGCTCGGCAAGCCATGCCTTGACCGGCTTGCAGTGATGCACGCCGAGGTTGTCGAGGATCAGGAACACTTTCTTGCCCGCGCGCTTGCCATCGGCCACCAGCGCCTCGAAGAAATCAATGAGCTTCTCGTGGTTAAAGGCACCATCGATGATCATCCAGCTTGCCTTGCCCTGATTGGTCACTGTGGAAATCATCGACAGCTTCTGTCGCGTACCTCTAACCGCCATCGTGACCGGGGCTTGCCCTTTGGGAGCATAACTGCGGCCCCGAACATCCGTATTCACCAACGCGGTTTCGTCACCCCAGTGAATCTCGCCACCTTCGGCCTTGGCACGCTTCTCGATGGCCAGATACTCCTGATCGATCCACTGCTTGACAGACTCCGGTCGCTGTTCGTAAGCGCGCTTGATCGGCTTTTTCGGCGTGAAACCCCATGACTCCGTATCCCTTCCGATGCAACCTCACGACCTGCTTTCGCCTCTCGTGCAGCTGCTCCAGTTTCTGGTATTGAGCGTCTTCTTTTTCCATGCCAATTCGCATGCCAGAAATGATATTAAATTAAATCTTTATATTGCCGTGTCAATAGAATCCGGCCCAGCGTAAAAAGTGCCTGGCCGGCGGGACCGGCTGGAACAACCGAGAAAAGGGCCTGCCAAGGCCCGGCATAGCGATAAAAAATGGCGTCCGGGATGCTGATCTGGTTCGTGATCGTTTACTGGGTGATTTCGATCGCCATCGGCCTGTTGGCCGCCACCCGGGTGCACAACACCGCCGACTTCGCGGTCGCCGGCCACAGCCTGCCGATGTACATCGGCACCGCCACGGTGTTCACCACCTGGTTCGGCTCCGAGACCGTGCTGGGCATTCCGGCGGTCTTCCTCAAGGAAGGGCTCTCCGGCGTGGTCGCCGATCCCTTCGGCTCCTCGATGTGCCTGATCCTGGTGGGCCTGTTCTTCGCCCGCCCGCTCTAACGCCGCTCGGTCGAGGTGATCGTCACCCTGTGCATCGTCGTGTCCTACCTGGGCTGGGTGGTGGCGCAGATCAAGGCGCTGGGCCTGGTGTTCAATGTGGTGTCGGACGGCGCCATCGAGCAGTCCACCGGCATGATCATCGGCGCGGCCAGTGTGCTGATCTACACGCTGTTCGGCGGCATGTGGTCGGTGGCGATCACCGACTTCATCCAGATTATCGTGATCGTCGTGGGCATACTCTACATCGGCTGGCAGGTCAGCGATCTGGCCGGCGGCGCGCACGTGGTGATCAGCTATGCGGCCGAGGCGGGAAAATTCGCCTTCCTCCCGGAGATGACTCTGACCGCCGTGCTGGGCTTCATCGCCGCGGGCGTCACCGTGATGTTTGGCTCGATCCCGCAGCAGGACGTGTTCCAGTGCGTCACCTCCTCGAACAACGAAAACACCGCCATGCGCGCCTCGGTGCTCGGCGGCGTGCTCTACTTCCTCTTCGCCTTCGTGCCGATGTTCCTGGCCTATTCGGCCACGCTCATCAGCCCCGACCTGGTCAAGCAATACCTGAACACCGATTCGCAGTTCATCCTGCCCAGCCTGATCCTGAAAAACGCCCCGGTCTTCGCCTAGGTGATGTTCTTCGGCGCGCTGCTCTCGGTCATCAAAAGCTGCGCCTCGGCCACGCTGCTGGCGCCCTCGGTGACCTTCGCGGAAAACATCGTGCGCGGCTTCTTCCGCGAGATGACCGACACCAAATTGCTGAACATCATGCGCATCGTCGTGCTGTGCTTAGCGGTGCTGGTGACGGTGTTCGCGCTCAATTCGCATCTGTCGATCTTCCGCATGGTCGAGAGCGCCTACAAGGTCACCCTGGTCAGCGCCTTCGTGCAGCTGGTGTTCGGCGTCTACTGGAAGCGCGCCAACGCGCTGGGCGGCATCCTGTCCGTGACCATGGGGCTGTTCACCTGGATCCTGTGCGAGGTGCTGGCGCCGGACGCCGTGGTGCCGCCGCAGCTGGCCGGCCTGATCGCCAGCCTGAGCGGCATGCTGGTCGGCGGGCTGGTGCCGCGCACGCAGATCCGGCCGGCCTGAGTCGGAGAGTCCGCGCCGGCCTGCCGCAGGCCGATTTGCCTTGGCCGTGGGCCGGATTCCCGCGGTGGGCGGCCCGTGGGGCATTTCGCCACCCAAAACAGTTATAATCCGGAGCTTTACATAATCCGCAAGCTTTTTCGCTTTCACAATCCCGTTCTTTTCCATCACCGCTCGCCAAGGAGGAGCGCCAGATGCCTATCTATGCCTACCGCTGTGCTTCCTGCGACTTCGCCAAGGACGTGCTGCAAAAAATGAGCGACGCGCCGCTGACGCAATGCCCGTCCTGCGGCCAGTCCACCTTCGCCAAGCAAGTGACCGCCGCCGGCTTCCAGCTCAAGGGCTCGGGCTGGTACGCCACCGACTTCCGCGGGGGCTCGTCGAACACCTCGGCCACCGCCGAGGACTCTTCCTCGGGCGCGTCCGACAAGGCGCCTGCCAAGACCGAATCCGCCGCGCCCGCCGTCGCGCCCGCGAGCACCGCCTCCACGACGGCCGGCAAATGAAGAAATATTTCATCGCCGGGCTGCTCGTCTGGGTTCCGCTTGCCGTCACCGTCTGGGTGCTGACCTGGGGCCTGGGCCTGCTCGACGGCGTATTCGGCACCGTGATGGGCGCGCTCTCGGCTGTCCTGCCCGATGCGCTGCATCCGCAGCTCGAATCCTTCCGCAACATCCCCGGCCTGGGCATCGTTCTGGTGCTGGCGGTGATCCTCGTGACGGGTGCCGCCGCAGCCAACTTCGTCGGCCAGTGGGCGCTGCGCCAGGGCGACCGCCTGCTGCAGAAGATCCCCATCGTCAAATCGATCTATTCGAGCGTCAAGCAGGTCTCGGACACGCTGTTCTCCAGCGACGGCAACGCCTTCCGCAAGGCGCTGCTGGTTCAGTACCCGCGCGAAGGCATGTGGACCATCAGCTTCATGACCGGCACGCCGGGCGGCGCCGTGCAGAACCATCTGCACGGCGAATACATGAGCGTCTACGTGCCAACTACGCCGAACCCGACCTCGGGCTTCTTCCTGATGCTGCGCAAGGAAGACGTCATCGAGTTGGACATGAGCGTCGACGCGGCGCTGAAATACATTGTTTCGATGGGCGTGGTCGCCCCGCCCAACGGCAACGTCGAAGTCGCCGCGCCGGAGCGAAAGCATTAATTTTTGGACATCATCATGGCAATGCGTTCCCACGACTGCGGTCTCGTGACCGAGCAACTCAACGGCCAGACCGTCAGCCTCACTGGCTGGGTCAACCGTCGCCGCGACCACGGCGGCGTGATCTTCATCGACCTGCGCGACCGCGAGGGCCAGGTGCAGGTGGTCTGCGATCCGGACCGCGCCGAGATGTTCGCCGTGGCCGAGAGCGTACGCAACGAATTCTGCCTGCAGGTGAAGGGCCTCGTGCGCCCGCGCCCGGCCGGCACCGAGAACGCCGGCCTCAAGAGCGGTAAAATCGAAGTGCTCTGCCATGAGCTCATCGTGCTCAACGCCTCGGTCACGCCGCCGTTCCAGCTCGACGATGAGAACCTCTCCGAGACCACCCGCCTCACGCACCGCGTGCTCGACCTGCGCCGTCCGCAGATGCAGGAGAACCTCAAGCTGCGCTACCGCGTGGTGATGGAGGTGCGCAAGTATCTCGACGAATCCGGCTTCATCGACATCGAAACGCCGATGCTCACCAAGAGCACGCCCGAAGGCGCGCGCGACTACCTCGTGCCCTCGCGCGTGCACGACGGCCAGTTCTTCGCGCTGCCGCAGTCGCCGCAGCTCTTCAAGCAGCTGCTGATGGTGGCTGGCTTCGACCGCTACTACCAGATCACCAAGTGCTTCCGCGACGAAGACCTGCGCGCCGACCGCCAGCCCGAGTTCACGCAGATCGACTGCGAGACCTCCTTCATGGGCGAGGAAGACATCCGCGCGCTGTTCGAGATGATGATCCGCAAGGTCTTCGCCAAAACCATGGACGTGCAGCTCGCCGAGCCCTTCCCGATCATGGTCTACGCCGACGCGATGCACCGCTACGGCTCGGACAAGCCAGACCTGCGCGTGAAGCTCGAATTCACCGAGCTCACCGACGCCATGCGCGACGTCGACTTCAAGGTCTTCAGCGGCCCGGCTAACAGCGAGGACGGTCGCGTCGTGGCGCTGCGCGTGCCCGGCTTCGCGAGCATCTCGCGCAGCGAGATCGACACCTACACTGAATTCGTCGCCATCTACGGCGCGCGCGGCCTGGCCTGGATAAAGGTCAATGAGCTGGACAAGGGCCGCGACGGCCTGCAGTCGCCCATCGTCAAGAACCTGCACGACGCGGCGATCAAGGCCATCCTCGAGCGCAGCGGCGCGCAGGACGGCGACATCCTCTTCTTCGGCGCCGACCGCGCCAAGGTGGTCAACGACGCCATCGGCGCGCTGCGCCTGAAGATCGGCCATTCCGACTGGGCCAAGGAAAACGGCCTGTTCGAGGCAGGCTGGAAGCCGCTGTGGGTGATCGACTTCCCGATGTTCGAATACGACGAAGAGAACGCCCGCTGGGTGGCCTGCCACCATCCGTTCACCAGCCCCAAGGACGAGCATCTCGACTACCTCGAGACCGACCCGGGCAAGTGCCTCGCCAAGGCCTACGACATGGTGCTCAACGGCTGGGAAATCGGCGGCGGCTCGGTGCGTATCCACCGCGAGGACATGCAGAGCAAGGTGTTCCGCGCGCTCAAGATCGGCGCGGAAGAGGCGCAGGCCAAGTTCGGCTTCCTGCTCGACGCGCTGCAGTACGGCGCGCCCCCGCACGGCGGCATCGCCTTCGGCCTGGACCGCGTGGTCACCATGATGGCCGGCGCCGATTCGATCCGCGACGTCATCGCCTTCCCCAAGACCCAGCGCGCCCAGGACCTGCTCACCCAGGCGCCGAGCCCGGTCGACGAGAAGCAGCTGCGCGAGCTGCACATCCGCCTGCGCAACAATCCGGCCAACGTCGCCTGAGCGATCCGGGCGACCAAGGCGGAGCAGACCGGGTGGTCGGTAGGCCGTTCAAGATTCCGGTGTCGGTGCTGGTGGTGATCCACACGCCGGCTCTGGAAGTCCTGCTGATCGAGCGCGCCGACCGCGCCAACTTCTGGCAATCCGTCACCGGCAGCATCGACGCCCTGGACGAGCCGCTCGCCCAGGCCGCGGCCCGCGAGGCGGCGCAGGAGACCGGCATCGTCCTGGGCAGTTCCGGCGTGCCGGCCTCGGCCCTGCGCGACTGGGGCAAGTCCGTCGAATACGACATCTATCCGCACTACCGCCACCGCTACGCCCCCGGCGTGACGCGCAACGTCGAGCATTGGTTCAGCCTGGAAGTGCCGCAGGGCACGGAGGCGGTGCTTGCGCCGCGCGAACATGTGGACACGGTCTGGCTGCCCTGGCGCGAGGCGGCGACCAAGTGCTATTCGCCGAGCAACGGCGAGGCCATCCTTGAATTACCGGAAAGACTGCGCAAGATATAGGATATCGACGGACACGGATTGGCGGCGGTGCGACAGCGGTGATGCGTTTGCGGATAGCGACCTACAACATCCATAAGGGTACGGGAGGCATCCCGGGGCGGCCGCGCATCCTCGACGTGCGCCACGGCCTGCACAGCCTGAACGCGGACATCGCCTTCCTGCAGGAAGTGCAGGACATCAACTACACCCACGTGCGCCGCCAGGCGGCGCCGGCCGGCCAGCTGGCCTTTCTCGCCGGCGACGTCTACGCCCACAGCGTCTACGGCATGAACGCCGTCTACAACAACGGCCACCACGGCAACGCCATCCTTTCGCGCCTGCCGATCACTGGCTGGGAAAACATCGACATCTCGGACCACATGCTGGAGAAGCGCGGCCTGCTGCACGCCGTCGCGCGCCTGCCCGAGGATGAGGACGGCCCCGGCGGCGACCTGCATCTGCTTTGCGTGCATCTGGGTCTCTTCCAGGGCAGCCGCGATCGCCAGGGCCGCGCCCTCGTCGCGCGCGTGCGTGAGGCGGTGCCCGACGATGCGCCCCTCGTCATCGCCGGCGATTTCAACGACTGGCGCAACCGCCTGCACGGCCCGCTGATGCGCGAGCTGGGGCTGACCGAGGCCTATTCCGAAAACCACGGGGAGGGTCTGGAAGCCGGCGGCGCGCGCCTGCCGCGCCCAGCGCGCACTTTCCCCGCCGGCCTGCCCTGGCTGCGGCTCGACCGTATCTACCTGCGCAGCTGCCGGGTCGAAACCGCCGGCGTGGCGCGCGGCCGCTCCTGGGCGCGCCGCTCCGATCATGCGCCGCTGTGCGCGCAGATCGTGGTGACGCCGCCCGCCGCGCGGCGGTGAGGGCGCGGCGCTTGGACGGCATGCGCGAAGCGGCACGGCGCATCATCGGTGTCGACTTCAGTTCCGCGCCCAGCCGGCGCAAGCCCATCGTCGTCGCCGGCGGCCGGCTCGACGGCGACACGCTGCATGTCCAGGGTTTGATCGCCTTCGACAATCTTCAGAGTTACGCGGACTGGCTCGCGCGTAGAGGTGCGGACGGCGGCTGGATCGGCGGATTCGATCTGCCCTTCGGCCTACCGCGTGAGCTGCTGCGCGCGCTCGGCTGGCCGCTCGACTGGCGCGCGAGCGTGGCGCACTACGCGGCTTTGTCCCGCGAAGAGATCCGCGAGATCTTCCGCGCCTTCTGCGCCGCGCGTCCCGCCGGCGGCAAGTTCGCCCACCGCGCCTGCGATTGGCCCGCCGGTTCCAGCCCTTCAATGAAATGGGTCAACCCGCCCGTCGCCTTCATGCTCCACGCCGGGCTGCCACCGCTGCTGGGGGCGGGCGCGGCCTTTCCCGCGCACGGCCTGCCGCCCGCGCGGGCCGGCATGCCGGTGGCCCTGGAGGCCTATCCCGGATGGCTGGCGCGGCAGATCGTCAAGGCGAGCTACAAGAGCGACGCGCGCGCCAAGCAGAACGCGGCGCGGCGGGAAGCGCGCAAGACCATCGTCGCGGCGCTCGAGGCGGGCGGGCCGCTCGGCATGCCGCTGCTCCTGGCGCAAGGGCTGCGCGAGCGTCTGCTTGAGGACGGGAGCGGCGACAGCCTCGATGCGGTATTGTGCGTGCTGCAGGCGGCCTGGGCTTCCAGGCAGGAAGGCTACGGCCTGCCGGAAGGCGTCGATCCGCTGGAGGGCTGGATCGCGGCTGTGCCGGCGCCTCGCGCATAGAAGAACGACAACGCGCAACAGAACAACGGGCAATTCAGAAGGGCATCCATGCGTATCTTGACAGCCGATCAGGCTGCGGAACTCATCATCGAGCGGCGTTTCGAGGCGACGGGCGCGCCGCGCGATCTCACGCTGGTCTATTCGGCGGGTCAGGGCGACCGCGGCCGCCGCAGCGTCAACCATTTCGGCAGCGCCGGCATGACCACACGCATCGTCGGCGGCCACTGGCGCTCCGCGCCGCGCCTGGGCGATCTCGCCATGGCCTAACAGGCCGAGGGCTACAACCTGCCGCAGGGAGTGATCAGCCATCTGTTCCGCGCCATCGCTGGCGGCAAGCCGTGCGTCATCACCAAGACGGGGCTGCGCACCTTCGTCGATCCGCGCACCGACCTCGATCCCAGCTATCAGGGCGGCGTGGTCAACCAACTCGCCATGCTGCGCTGCGCGCAGGGTCGCGGCCCGCAGAACAAGAGCTGGCCCGGCGAGGTCGAGCTCCTGCGCCTGCACGGCGAGGACCATCTGCTCTACAACGCCTTCCCCATCGACTTCGCCTTTATCCGCGCCACCGAGGCCGACGCCAAGGGCAACCTCAGCACGCACGAGGAGCACTTCCATCAGGAGCTGCTCACCATCGCCCAGGCAGCGCGCAACTCGAGCGGCATGGTGATCGCGCAGGTCAAGCGCATGGTTGACGCGCACAAGAATCTGCAGGCGGTGCACGTGCCCGGCTCCTGGTGGACGTGGCGGTGGTCTGCGACGACGTCGAGGCCGAGCATCAGATGGCCTTCGGCGAGACCTGGAATCCGGCTTATTGCGAACGGGCGCGCGCGGCTTCACGCTCACCGTAGAAGCCGGCCCGATTGGCGGCACGCCCGCGGACGGCCTTTCCTTCGGCGCCTCGGCCTATCCCGAAGCCGTGGTCGATCAGCCGGCCCAGTTCGACTTCTACGATGGCGGCGGCATCGATCTGGCCTTCCTCGGCCTGGCCGAGCTAGCCGCGGTGGGCAACGTCAACGTGAGCCTCTTCGGCGAGGGCGAGAGCCGGCTGCTGGCCGGCGTGGGCGGCTTCATCAACATCATCCAGAGCGCCCGCGCCCTGGTTTTCATGGGCACGCTCACCGCGGGCGGGCTCAAGGTAGAGGCGGCGGACGGCAGGCTGCGCATCGTGCAGGAAGGCCGGATGAAGAAAATCGTGCCCGAGGTCTGCCATCTGACCTTCAACGGCGCCTATGCCGCCAGCCTGGGCATCCCCATCGTCTACATCACCGAGCGCGCCGTCTTCGAGATGCGCGGCGACCGGCTGACCCTCACCGAGATCGTGCCGGGCGTGAACTTGCAGCACGATGTGCTCGACCAGTGCGGCGCAGCAATCGCGGTCGCAGACAACTTGCAGGAAATGGATGCAAGGGTATTCACCGAAGCGCTTTTGGCCTCTTATTGATCCGGCAGGAAGAAGTTTTTATGCGGCATATTTGACGCGGGGATCCTGGAAGTAGGATTTCACGCGTTCAGGATGGGTTTCGATGAACGCCATGTGGTTCTTTGCTGCGGCGTGGAATTTGGCCTTTGTTCTGACGGGGACTCGTGTGCTGATGACATGTTTCAGGTCGGCGTTGAGTCGCTCATCCGGATTGAGCTCCGGGCTGTAGCTTGGCAGGTAAAAGACTTCGATGTCGGCTTGGTGCTCGGCAAGCCATGCCTTGACCGGCTTGCAGTGATGCACGCTGAGGTTGTCGAGGATCAGGAACACTTTCTTGCCCGCGCGCTTGCCATCGGCCACCAGCGCCTCGAAGAACTCGATGAGCTTCTCGTGGTTAAAGGCACCATCGATGATCATCCAGCTGGCCTTGCCCTGATTGGTCACTGTGGAAATCATCGACAGCTTCTGTCGCGTACCTCTAACCGCCATCGTGACCGGGGCTTGCCCTTTGGGAGCATAACTGCGGCCCCGAACATCCGTATTCACCAACGCGGTTTCGTCACCCCAGTGAGTCTCGCCACCTTCGGCCTTGGCACGCTTCTCGATGGCCAGATACTCCTGATCGATCCACTGCTTGACAGACTCCGGTCGCTGTTCGTAAGCGCGCTTGATCGGCTTTTTCGGCGTGAAACCCCATGACTCCGTATCCCTTCCGATGCAACCTCACGACCTGCTTTCGCCTCTCGTGCAGTTGCTCCAGTTTCTGGTATTGAGCGTCTTCTTTTTCTATGCCAATTCGCATGCCAGAAATGATATTAAATTAAATCTTTATATTGCCGTGTCAATAGCCGCTCACAAATTAGAGATAGCTCTCTAAAATTCCCCTTGTCGCACAATCGCTCGATGTAAATAATCGAATGACCGTGCGTTTTTCAATATTCACGGATTTTTCAATATGAACACGCGTACGCCGGCCGCGCCGGCCTCCACCTCCGCCACGCCCGCCGCCACCGGTCAGACAGCCCATCAGCGCAAGGGCGAGATGACCCGTGCCGCGATCCTGGACGCCGCGCTGGAGCTGGCTTCCCGCGACGGCCTCGAGGGTCTGACCATCGGCCTGCTGGCCGACCGCATGCAGATGAGCAAGAGCGGCGTGTTCGCGCACTTCGGCTCGCGCGAGGACTTGCAGGTGGAGGTGGTGCGCGAATATCACCGCCGCTTCGAGGACGAAGTGTTCATGCCCTGCCTGAAGAAGCCGCGCGGCCTGCCCCGGCTGCTCGACATGGTGGACCGCTGGATGCGCAAGCGAATCCACGAGCTGTCCTCGGGCTGCATCTACATCAGCGGCGCGGTGGAGTTCGACGACCGCCCCGGCGCCGTGCGCGAGGAGCTGGTACGCAACGTGCAGATGTGGCGCATGGCGCTCCTTCGCGGCATACGCCAGGCCAAGGAAGAGCACCATCTGCGCGGCGACACCGATCCGCAGCTCATGCTCTATGAAACCTACGGCCTCGTGCTCGGCCTGCATCACGACGCGCGCTTCCTGCGCCTGCCCGAGAGTGTGGACCTGGCGCGCGAGGCGCTGAACAAGCTCTTCCAGTCTTACAAGGCTTCCTAGCGGAGCCTTGCACCGTGCAAGTAAACTGCCAAAACCGGAGACAGCAAAATGAGCCAATACACGCCACCCCTGCGTGACATGCAATTCGTGCTCCATGAGCTGCTGCACGCCGCGGACGAATACAAGGGCATGCAGGCGCATGCCGACGTGGACGTCGACACCATCAACCATGGTGCTCGAGGAGGCCGGCAAGTTCTGCGCCGAAGTCACCGCGCCGCTGAACCAGAGCGGCGACAAGGAAGGCTGCACCTATTCCGGCGACGGCGTCGTGACCGCGCCCAAGGGCTTCAAGGAAGCCTATGCGCAATATGTCGAGGCCGGCTGGCCGGCGCTCGCCTGCGATCCCGAATACGGCGGCCAGGGCCTGCCCATCGTGCTCAACAACGCGATGTACGAGATGCTCAACTCGGCCAACCAGGCCTGGACGATGTATCCCGGCCTCTCGCACGGCGCCTACGAATGCCTGTATGAGCACGGCACGCCCGAACTCAAGAAAACCTACCTGCCCAAGCTGGTGAGCGGCGAATGGACCGGCACCATGTGCCTGACCGAGCCGCACTGCGGAACCGATCTCGGCCTGCTGCTCACCAAGGCCGAGCCCCAGACCGACGGCAGCTACAGCATCACCGGCACCAAGATCTTCATCTCCGCCGGCGAGCACGACCTGGCCGAGAACATCATCCACCTCGTGTTGGCCCGCCTGCCCGACGCGCCTTCCGGCATCAAGGGCATCTCGCTCTTCGTCATGCCCAAGTTCCTGCCCGAGAACGACAAGCCGGGCAAGCGCAACGGCATCAAGTGCAGCTCCATCGAACACAAGATGGGCATCCACGGCAACGCCACCTGCGTGATGAACCTGGACGACGCCGCCGGCTGGATGGTGGGCGAGCCCAACAAGGGTCTGAACGCGATGTTGGTGATGATGAACGCCGCGCGCCTGGGCGTGGGCAACCAGGGCCTGGGCCTGACCGAGGCCGCGTATCAGAAGTCCGCCGCCTATGCCAAGGAGCGCCTGCAGATGCGCAGCCTCTCCGGCGTGGAGGCGCCGGACAAGCCCGCCGATCAGATCATCGTCCACCCCGACGTGCGCCGCATGCTGCTCACCCAGCGCGCCTATGCTGAGGGCGGCCGCGCCTTCTCGTACTGGCTGGCGCTGCAGATAGACCGCGAACTCTCGCATTCCGATGAAAGTATGCGCAAGGAATCGGCCGAGCTGGTCGCGCTGTTCACGCCCATCGTCAAGGCCTTCCTCACCGACAACGCCTTCACCGCCACCAACGAAGGCCTGCAGGTCTTCGGCGGGCACGGCTACATCGCCGAATGCGGCATGGAGCAGCATGTGCGCGACGCGCGCATCAACATGATCTACGAAGGCACGAACACCTTGCAGGCGAACGACCTGCTGGGCCGCAAGGTGCTCGGCGACATGGGCGCCAAGCTCAAGAAATTCAGCAAACTGGTAAAGGACTTCGTCGAGGAAGAGGGCGTGAACGAGGCGATGCAGGAATTCGTCAATCCGCTGGGCGACATCGGCGACAAGGTGCAGAAGCTGACCATAGAAATCGGCATGAAGGCCATGGGCAACCAGGACGAGGTCGGCGCCGCCGCGATCTACTACCTGCGCGTGGTCGGCCATCTGGTCTTCGCCTACTTCTGGGCGCGCATGGCCAAGATCGCGCTGGAGAAGCAAGGCAGCGGCGATCCATTCTACAAGGCCAAGCTGGCCGTGGCGCGCTTCTACTTCAACAAGCTGCTGCCAGAGACCTCCTACCTGATCCGCGCCGCCCGCGCCGGCCTCAAGCCGCTGGATCTCGAAGCCGAGCTGTTCTGAACCCAAGTCCGCGCCGCTCTCTGCGACGGAGGCGGCGCGCACCAACCCCGAGGGGAATCCCGTGAGTCAATTCCGCATCCGGAAGGTGGCCGTGCTCGGCGCCGGCGTGATGGGCGCGCAGATCGCCGCGCACCTGATCAACGCCCGCGTGCCGGTCGTCCTCTTCGACCTGTCCGCCAAGGAAGGCGGCAAGAACGCCATCGCCGAGAAGGCCATCGACGCCCTCGCCAAACTGAGCCCCGCGCCGCTGGGCAACCGCGACGAGGCCGCGCTGATCGAGCCGGACAACTACGACGACCTCGCCACGCTCAAGGAATGCGACCTGGTGATCGAAGCGATCGCCGAACGCATGGACTGGAAGCACGGCCTCTACGCCAAGATCGGTCCGGCGCTCGCGCCGCACGCCATCCTCGCGACCAACACCTCGGGCCTGTCGATCAGCAAGCTCGCCGATGGCCTGGACCCGTCTCTGCTGCTGCGCTTCTGCGGCGTGCACTTCTTCAATCCGCCGCGCTACATGCATCTGGTGGAGCTGATTCCGCTGGCGGGCACCCAGCCCGAGCTGCTCGACACGCTGGAAACCTTCCTCACCTCGACCCTGGGCAAGTGCGTGGTGCGCGCCAAGGACACGCCCAACTTCATCGCCAACCGCGTCGGCACCTTCTCGATGCTGGCAGTGTTAGCCGAGGCGCAGAAATACGGCCTGTCCTTCGACCTGGTCGACGACCTCACCGGCAGCCGCCTGGGCCGCGCCAAGTCCGCCACCTTCCTCACCGCGGACGTGGTCGGTCTGGACACGCTGGCGCACGTGATCAAGACCATGCAGGACAATCTGCAGGCCGATCCCTTCTTCGGCGTCTATCCCAGGCCGAGCGCGCTGGCCGGCCTGCTCGCCGCCGGCGCGCTCGGCCAAAAGACCGGCGCCGGCTTCTACAAAAAGCAGGGCAAGGACATCCTTGTGCTCGACGCCAAGACCCGCCAGTACGGCCCCTCGGGCGCGAAGGCCGACGAGATCGTCGGCAGCATCCGCAGGCGCAGTTCCTGTGGGCCATCCTTCCGCGACGTATGCCACTACATCGCCGTGCATCTGGGCGAGATCGCCGAGAGCGCGCGCGAGCTCGACTTCGCGCTGCGCTGGGGCTTTGGTTGGGAGCAGGGCGCTGTCTAGAAGCAGGTGGCCGAATGGGTGGCCGAGGACATCGCTGCCGGCAAGGCGCTCTCCAACGCGCCGCTGCCCGCCTGGGTGCTGCAGGGCCCGGTGGCCGAGCGCGGCGACGTGCATCAGCCGGAGGGCTCCTGGTCGGCCTCGGCCAATGCCTTCGTCGCGCGCAAGGCGCTGCCGGTCTATGAACGCCAGCGTTTCCCCGCCGCGCTCGCAGGCACCGCGCAGGCCGATCCGCGCAAGGCCGGAAAGACCCTCCATGAAGACGACGCCGTGCGCATCTAGACGCACACCGACGAGGATGTGCTGCTGCTCTCCTTCAAGAGCAAGATGAACACCATCGGCCCCGACACCATCGACGGCATCCACAAGGCCATCGACCTGGCAGAGAAGGATTATGCCGCACTGGTGATCTGGCAGCCGACCTCGCTCAAGCTCGGCGCGCCGGGCGGGCCCTTCTCCGCCGGCGTGAACCTGGAGGCGGCGATGCCGGCCTTCATGATGGGCGGCGCCAAGGCGCTCGATCCCTTCGTCGCCAAATTCCAGCAGGGGATGATGCGCGTGAAATATGCGCAGATCCCGGTGGTCAGCGCCGCCTCGGGCATCGCCCTGGGCGGATGGCGGCGTTCGAAATCTATACGGGCCTGGTCGAGATCGGCGTGGGCCTGGTGCCCGCCGGCGGTGGTCTCAAGGAAGCGGAGGTGCGCGCCGCCGCGGCCGCGCAGGCCGTGGGCAGCACCGACTACCTCGACTTCGTGAAGGGCTATTTCCAGAACGCGGCGACCGCCAAGGTCTACGCCTCGGCGATCGAGGCGCAGACCATAGGCTATCTGCTGCCGACCGACACCATTGTCTTCAACGTGCACGAACTGCTGCACGTCGCCGTGGGCGAGGCGTGCGCGCTGGCCGCGTCGGGCTGGCGTCCGCCGCTGCGCAGCCACCATCCGCGCGCAGCTGGTCAACCTGCGCGACGGCGGCATGGTCTCCGCGCACGACTACCTGATCGCGGGCCGCATCGCCGAAGCCGTCTGCGGCGACGACGTGGACGCCGGCAGCCTGGTGGACGAGGAATGGCTGCTCGCGCTGGAGCGCCGCGCCTTCGTCGAACTGCTCGGCAAGCCGGTCCGCAATTGAGGAGAGGGTCATGAGTAAAGTACTTCAAGACGCCCATATCGTCGCCACCACGCGTAGCCCCATCGGCAAGGCGCCGCGCGGCATGCTGCGCCACACCCGGCCCGACGACCTGCTGGCCGCCGTGCTCCGGCACGCGGTGTCGCAGGTGCCGAACCTGGACCCGGCCGCGATCCAGGATGTGATCGCCGGCTGCGCGATTCCCGAGGCTCAGCAGGGCCTGAACGTGGCGCGCATCTCCACGCTGCTCGCCGGGCTGCCCAAGTCGGTCGGCGGTGTGACGGTCAACCGCTTCTGCGCATCCGGCCTCACCGCCGTGGCGATGGCGGCGGACCGTATCCGTGTCGGCGAGGCCGAGATGATGATCGCGGCGGGCGTGGAATCCATGTCCATGGTGCCGATGATGGGTAACACGCCCTCGATGTCGCCTTCCATCTTCGATGCCGACGACAACATCGGCATCGCCTACGGCATGGGCCTCACCGCCGAGAAGGTCGCCACTCAGTGGAAGGTCAGCCGCGAGGACCAGGACGCCTTTTCCGCCGAATCGCACTGCAAGGCGCTGGCCGCGCAGCAGTCGGGCGAGTTCGCCGACGAGATGATGCCCTTCGAGATCGTCACCCGCGAGCCCGATCTGGCGACCGGCCAGGTCGCCGAGAAACGCCGCGTCGTGGCGCTGGACGAAGGCCCGCGCGCCGACATCTCGGCCGAAGGCCTGGCGCGGCTCAAGCCCGTCTTCGCCACCAAGGGCAGCGTGACCGCCGGCAACAGCTCGCAGACTTCCGACGGCGCGGGTGCGCTGATCATCGCCTCCGAGGGCGGTGGTTAAACGCTTCAACCTCACGCCGCTGGCGCGCTTCGTGAGCTTTTCGGTGCGCGGAGTGCCGCCGGAGATCATGGGCATCTGGCCCAAGGAAGCTTTGCCCGCCGCGCTCAAGGCGGCCTGCCTGACGCAGGACGCGCTGGACTGGATCGAGCTCAACGAAGCCTTCGCCGCGCAGGCGCTGGCCGTGACGCGCGATCTGGGTCTGGACCCGGCCCAGCTCAATCCGCTTGGCGGCGCGATCGCCCTGGGCCATCCGCTCGGCGCGACCGGCGCGATCCGCTCGGCCACCGTCGTGCACGGCCTGCGCCGGCGCAATCTCAAGTACGGCATGGTGACCATGTGCGTGGGCACCGGCATGGGCGCGGCGGGGATTTTCGAGCGCGTGTAATCGAATAAAAAGAACGGAGACGCAATGAGCATCGAAATGAGCATCAACGGCGGCGTGTTCAGCATCGTGCTGGCGCGCGAGGAAAAGAAGAACGCAATCACCGCGGCGATGTACCAGGCCATGGCCGACGCGATCAAGCAGGCCGAGGCCGATCCCGCCGCGCTCGTGATCCTGATCCGCGGCGGTGAAAAGACCTTCACCGCCGGCAACGACCTAGAGGACTTCCTCAAGCGTCCGCCCTCTAGCGAGGAGTTTTCGGCGCAGCAATTCATCCGCGGGCTCAGCCATGCAGCCAAGCCCGTGGTCGCGGCCGTGGCCGGCCCGGCGGTGGGCATCGGCACGACCATGCTCCTGCATTGCGATCTGGTCTACGCGGCCGACAACGCCCGTCTCTCCGCGCCCTTCACTCAGCTCGGCCTGTGTCCGGGGTTCGCCTCCAGCCTGCTCTTGCCGCGCCTCACCGGCTATCAGCGTGCGGCAGAGAAAGTGCTGCTCGGCGAGCCGTTCTTGGCCGCCGAGGCGCAGGAAATGGGGCTGGTGAACAAAGTGCTGCCCGCGGCGGAGTTGATGGCCTTCGCGACGGCGCAAGCCGCCAAGCTCGCAGCCCTGCCGCCGGTGTCGGTGCGCACGTCCAAGAAACTGATGCGCGGCCCACTGATGGAATCGATCAAGGCGCAGATCGCCGAAGAGAACGAGGCCTTCGGCGCCATGCTGAACGCGCCCGAGGCGAAGGAAGCGTTCACGGCCTTCTTCGAAAAGAGGAGGCCGGATTTTTCGCGGTTTTCCTGAGAGCCATGGGCGGCCGTGGACACATGATCACGCGGTTCGCCCTTATTTCCCCGCCTGCTGCTTCAACACCTCGATAAACGCCGACACCGCCGGCCCGATCTGGCGACGCGGATGCGTCACGCAGACCACCTGCCAGGTCAGGCTGGGGTCGGTGATCTTGTGCGCGATAAGCGCGCCGCTTTTCACGCCGCGGCGCACCGCGATGCCAGGCAGCAGCGTGGCGTAGTCGCCATGTTCCACCAGCTGCATGATCGCCTGGATGGAGTCCACTTCGATGGCGGGCGCGAGATCCATGCCTTCCGCTTCGGCGAAGCTGTCGAGGATGTCGCGCAGGCCGTGCAGGCGCGTCGGCAGAACCAGCTTGAGTTCGATGGCGCGGCGCAGGGGCACTTGCTTGGGCAGGGGCGGATGTTTCTTCCCCACAGCCAGCACGAAACTTTCGCTGAGCAGCGGATGGATGGTCAGCGCCAAACGCCGGCGCGGCTTGTTGATGATGGCCGCGTCCAGGGTGCCTTCCGTCACCGCCTTGCATAGCGCGGGCGTGTAGCCGTCGCTGAGCGAAAGGCTGATGCGCGGATGCGCCGCGCAGAAGGCGCCGAGCGCGGGGGCTAGCAGACCTTCGGCGACGCTGGCGATGAGCCCGATGGAGAGATGCCCCGTCAGTTCGCCCTGCGTCTGCGAGATCCAGTCCCGCGCCCGCGAGAAGTCGCTCATCACCGGACGGAACAGCGTGTACATCTGACGGCCGGCCGGAGTGGGCTCGAGGCCGCGCGTGTTGCGCGTGAAGAGCTTCTGGCCGATCTCCTTCTCCAGCTTCGCCAGCTGAATGCTCAGCGCGGGCTGCACGACGTTCAGCCGGCTCGCGGCCTTGGTCATCGAACCCTCTTCGTAGAGGGAGAGGAAATATTGGATCTGGCGAAATTCCATTGGGAGATTCTCCGGGGCGCTTCCGCCTTCCCTTTAACTATATCGGATCGATATATAGAGAATAATTTTATATTAATTTAAGCCATATATCTCGATTCCTAGACTTTCCTCCTTCCTGTGTTCAGCTTGATGCACCGAGAAGTTTGGAGGAGACCGAATGAGTATGAATTTGCGCGCCCGCCTGTTGATCGACGGCCAATGGCGCGACGCCCAGGCTAGGCGCAGGCACCGCGGCTGCGCCAGCAGGTCATGCTTCAGTGGGCCGACCGGCTCGAGGCCAAGGCCGGCGAACTGGCCGCGTTGCTGACGCTGGAAAACGGCAAGGTGATGGCGCAGTCGCGTGGCGAGCTTGCCGTCGCGATCTCCGAGATCCGTTACTACGCCGGCCTGACACGCTATATCCCCGGCCATGTGTTCGAGGTGGAGCCAGGCATGTTCTCGACCATGCTCAAGGAGCCGGAGGGCGTGACGGGCATCATCGTGATGTGGAATGCGCCGGTGGCGCTGCTGATCCGTTCACTGACGCCCGCGCTCGCCGCCGGCTGCACGACGGTGGTCAAGCGCTCGCCGCAGACCGCGCAGATCACCGCCGCGGTGCTCGCCGATCTGCATGCCGTGCCGAGCCTGCCCAAGGGCGTGCTTAACCTCGTGAGCGAAAGCGGCCACGAGGTGGCGCAGCGCCTGACCACGTCGCCCGAGGTCGACGCCATCAGCTTCACCGGCTCCAACCTCACCGGCCAGCGCATCATGGCTGCCGCCGCGCCGCGTGCTGGTGCATGCCTCCAAGTACGAGGAGATGAAGCAGGCGCTGAGCCATGCGCTGAAGGCCCTGGTGGTCGCGCCCGGCAACGCCGAGGGTGCGCATGTCGGTCCGCTGATCGACGCGGCTTCGCACAAGCACGTGGGCGGGCTGATCGAGCAGGCGATGGCGCAGGCCGACGAGGTCATCCTGCGCGGTGGCCAGCCCGAGAGGCTGCCGGCGAGCGGGCATTTCATGGCGCCGACCCTGGTTGCGCACCGCGACACTGCCGCATCCTTCGTGCAGGACGAGATCTTCGGGCCCTTCGTGGTGCTGGATAAGTTCGAGGACGAGCGCGAAGCCGTGGCGCGCGCCAGATGCGCGTGGCCAGAGCGCTGCGCAACGGCACGGTCTGGATCAACGACCACAAAAAACTGCTTGCCGAGGCCGAGACGGGCGGCTACCGCCGCAGCGGCCTGGGCCGGCTGCACGGCTACGATGCGCCGATCGATTTCATGGAGATCAAGCACATCTATCAGAGCGCTGGCGTGGTGAGCTGAAGCTTGGGAAGGGCTCCCGGTGCGATGCAGGGAACTTGGAGTCTGGCGGGCGGTTGATGAATGAACGGCGGCTCGCCGCCGCCGCGCGGTTTCAGCTTTCGCCGATGGCCCGCGGCTTGCCCTGGGCGTCGAGCGCAACGTAGGTCAGCGTCGCCTCGGTCACCTTCACCACCCGCAGCGCCTCGGGATCGCGCTCGGCGTAGACCTCGACGTTGACGGTGATGGACGTGCGCCCCACGCGGGTGATCTCGGCATAGAAGCTGACGATGTCGCCCACCGAGACCGGCTGCTTGAACACGAAGGAATTGACCGCCACGGTCGCGACCCGGCCGCGCGCCAGACGGATGGAGGGGATGCTGCCGGCGATGTCGACCTGGGCCATGATCCAGCCACCGAAGATGTCGCCGTTGGAATTCGTGTCCGCGGGCATGGGCACGGTGCGCAGCACCGGCATCTTGTCGCGGGGAAGGCCGTCGGGCACGGCGTGAGGATCGATTTGAGCGGGCATGGCAGAATTCTAATCCATGCGCCGTGACGCGGTGGTTAGGGTTGTTGCAGTGCAAGATTTCAGCGCGACCTTGTACCGGGAATCCGGGCTCGACATCGCAGCGCTCGCCGACCATGCGGCGCAGCAAAGACCGATTACGAAATTCGCGGCCGCCGAGAGCATCGAGAGAGATAGCTTTTGGGGTTTGGATTGCGATATTCTCCTGCCTGCGGCGCTTGAAGGGCAGATCCACGCCGGCAACACGCACCGCATCAAAGAAAAACTTGTGGTAGAGGGAGCGAATGGGCCGACCGATCCGGTCGCCGACAACATCCTGCACGGCAAGGGGACCCTGGTGGTGCCCGACGTGCTGGCCAATGCGGGCGGCGTGACGGTCCGCTATTTTGAGTGGGTGCAGGACTTCTCCAGTTTTTTCTGGAGCGAGGACGAGATCAACCAGAGGCTGGTGCGCGTGATGCTCGAGGCCTTCCGGGCAGTCTGGCAGGTGGCGCAGCAAAACTGCATCAACTTGCGCACAGCAGCCTTCGTCGTCGCCTGCACGCGCATCCTGCAAGCTCGGGAGCTTCGCGGCCCCTATCCCTGAGACGTCGTTTACAGGAGAGAGAGATGTCGACATATCAATCCGGCGCCCGCGCGGCGCGCATCGTTTGCCTCGCGGCCTTCGCCTCCCTGCTGGCCGGCGGCGTCCAAGCCAAGGAGACGCTTGAAAAGATCAAGGACAACGGGGTGATCAGCCTCGGAGTGCGGGATTCATCGATCCCGTTCAACTACAATCTGGGCGGCGTGCGCCAGGTGGGCTACGTCTACGACATCGAGCAGAAAGTGGTCGATGAGGTCAAGGCGCAGTTGAAGCTCGCTAAGCTCGAAGTCAAGGAAATCCCCGTCACCTCGCAGAACCGCATCCCGCTGCTGCAAAACGGCACCATCGACCTGGAGTGCGGCTCCACGACGAACAACACCGAGCGCCAGAAGCAGGTGAGCTTCTCCACCACCTTCTTCATCATCGGCACGCGCCTGTTGACCGCCAAGGACTCGGGCGTCAAGGACTTCCCAGACCTCAAGGGCAAGACCGTGGTAACCACCGCGGGCACCACCTCCGAGCGGCTGATCCGCAAGATGAACGACGAGAAGGCGATGGGGATGAACATCGTGAGCGCCAAGGACCACGGGCAAAGCCTCCTGATGCTCGAGAGTAAGCGTGCGGTGGCCTTCATGATGGACGACGTGTTGCTCTACGGGGAGCGGGCCAAGGCGCGCAACCCGGGGGACTGGGTGGTGGTGGGCACGGCGCAGTCGCGCGAGGCCTATGGCTGCATGATCCGCAAGGACGACGCGAGCTTCAAGGCGCTGGTCGACGGGGTGATCACCAAGCTCATGAAGACGGGGGAGATCCGCGAGATGTACAAGAAGTGGTTCCTGCAGCCGGTTCCGCCCAAGGGGCTGGAGCTGGGCTTTGCGCTCTCGCCGGACATGGAAGAACTCTTCAAGAATCCCAACGACAAGGCGTTTGAATGAACTACAGCCTCAATTGGGGCGTCTTCTTCGCGAAGGCGTCGACCAATGAGACCTACCTGGACTGGCTGATCGCCGGGTTCAAGGTGACGGTGGCGCTGGGGCTGTGCTCCTGCGTCATCGCGCTGGCGCTGGGGACCGTGTTCGGCGTGTGCCGCAGCGTGCCGAGCAAGACCGCCAACGCCATCGGCGCGGCCTATGTGGAGCTGTTTCGAAACGTGCCGCTCCTGGTGCAGCTCTTCATCTGGTACTTCGTCGTGCCCGAGCTCCTGCCCGACAGCGTGGGCGACGCGATCAAGAACAGCAATCCGGTGGTGCAGCAGTTCCTGGCGGCGGTGTTCTGCCTGGGGACCTTCACCGCGGCGCGGGTGGCCGAGCAGGTGCGCTCGGGGCTCAACTCGCTGCCGTCGGGGCAGCGCAACGCGGGGCTGACGATGGGCTTCACGCTCACGCAGACCTACCGCTTCGTGCTGCTGCCCGTGGCCTTCCGGGTGATCGTGCCGCCGCTGACCTCGGAGACCCTGAACGTGTTCAAGAACTCGGCCGTGGCCTCCACTATAGGGCTGCTGGAGCTTGCCGCGCAGGGCCGCCAGCTCGTCGACTACATGGCCGCGACCTACGAATCCTTCATCGCCGTGACCCTGGCCTACATGCTGATCAACGTGGCGATCATGCGGCTCATGGGCTGGGTGGAGAAGCGCACGCGGCTGCCCGGCTTCATTGGCAGCAAATGAGCGACAGCTAATAAGCCACGCCCGACAACAACAACCCATCCCACCCCCAACAACGACCGACACCCCATGGCCCACGTCTTCGACTTCAGCTCGACCTCGGGCTCCCTGCCGCTGCTGGCCGATGGCATGCTCGTCTCGCTCAAGATCACCGGTACGGCGGTGGTGGCGGGGATCGTGTGGGGGACGCTGCTCGCGCTCATGCGCCTCTCGGGCATCAAACCGCTGGCCTGGTTCGCCTCGGGATACGTGACGCTGTTTCGCTCCATTCCGCTGGTGATGGTGCTGCTGTGGTTCTTCCTCATCGTACCGCAGCTGCTGCAAAAGCTCCTGAACCTGCCCCCGACGACCGACCTGCGGCTCACCTCGGCGCTGGTGGCGTTCTCGCTGTTCGAGGCGACCTACTACGCGGAGATCATCCGCGCGGGCATCCAGAGCGTGTCCAAGGGGCAGATCTGGGCGGCCTACGCGCTGGGGATGAGCTACAGCCAGGCGATGCGACTGGTGATCCTGCCGCAGGCGTTTCGCAACATGGTGCCGCTGCTGCTCACGCAGGGGATCATCCTGTTCCAGGACACCTCGCTGGTGCATGTGATATCGCTGACCGAGTTCTTCGGGGTGGCGTATGCGGTGGGCGAGCGTGACGGGGTGATCGTGGAGATGCTGCTCTTTGCGGGGGTGGCGTACTTCGTGATCTGCTTCGGGGCCTCGAGCCTGGTCAAGACGCTGCAAACGAGAAGGAAGAAGGCAAGGGCATGATCGAGATCAAGAACGTCTCCAAGTGGTACGGTAGTTTCCAGGTGCTGACCGATTGCACGACCTCGATCGCCAAGGGCGACGTGGTGGTGGTGTGCGGGCCCTCGGGCTCGGGCAAGTCCACGCTGATCAAGACGGTGAACGCGCTGGAGCCCTTCCAGCAGGGCGAGATCATGGTGGACGGGACCTCGGTGGGGGACAAGAAGACGAACCTGCCCAAGCTGCGCTCACGCGTGGGGATGGTTTTCCAGCACTTCGAGCTGTTTCCGCACCTGACCATCGAGCAGAACCTGAGTCTGGCGCAGGTGAAGGTGCTGGGCCGCGGCGCCGAGGAGGCGCGCAGCTACGGGTTGAAATACCTGGAGCGGGTGGGGCTCTCGGCGCATGCGCAGAAGTACCCCGGTCAGCTCTCCGGGGGGCAGCAGCAGCGGGTGGCGATCGCGCGGGCGCTGTCGATGGATCCGATCTGCATGCTGTTTGACGAACCGACCTCGGCGCTGGACCCGGAGATGGTGAACGAGGTGCTCGACGTGATGGTGGAACTGGCGCACGAGGGGATGACGATGATGTGTGTGACCCACGAGATGGGGTTTGCGAGCAAGGTGGCGAGCCGGGTGGTGTTCATGGACCAGGGACGCATCGTGGAGGACTGCACGCGCGATGAGTTCTTCGGCAATCTGGAGGCCCGCTCCGAGCGCGCCAGACAGTTCCTCTCCAAGATCCTGCATTCCTGAGCACGTCCGCGCCGGCGCTTGCTGGCGGAAAAGCGGAGCGCTTCAGCTACCGGTCCGGCTCAGTCCCGGCGCCGGTGCGATTAGACGCCGACGGGCGCCTGCTGTTCATCGTTGCGCTTCTTCACCGCTTCCGGAATTTCGATCATCGACTCGCGCACCGGGCGGCCGTCCTGGAACATCAGCAGTTGGCCGGCTTCGAACTGCGTCCAGGTTTCGTTGCTGGTGAGCGGCATGGTGGCGATGACGCTGACGCGGTCGTTCTCGACATTGGTCTGCGAGAAGTCGATCTCCACCTCGGTGTCGAGAAGACGCGCGATGGAGAAGGGCCACTGGCGGACGATGTAGTAGAGGTTGGTCGAGCAGAAGGCGAACAGCGCCTGCCCGTTGGAGAGCAGGAAGTTGAAGATGCCGTAGCGGCTGATTTCGCGCGTGATCTCTTCGATGGTGTGGAAGAGTTCAGGCAGCGGCGTCTGCGAGCAGGGGAAGCGCTTGCGCAGCCCCTGCAGCAGCATACAGAAAGCGGCTTCGCTGTCGGTGTCGCCCACTGGATGGTAGAGGCCGGTGAGGCGGGGCTGGAATTCCTGCAGATCGCCGTTGAGGGCGAAGATCCAGTGCCGGCCCCAGAGCTCGCGCATGAAGGGATGGGTGTTCTCCAGTCCGATGGAGCCTTGCGTGGCCTTGCGGATGTGGGCGATGACATTCTTGGATTTGATCGGATAACGCTTGACCAGCTCGGCGATGGGCGAGGTGGCCGAGGAGGCGTCGTCGATGAACAGGCGGCAGGCTTTGTCTTCGAAGAAGGCCAGGCCGAAACCGTCGGCGTGCTGCGCGGTTTTGCCGCCGTGAGCGGAAAAACCGGTGAACGAGAAGGTGATGTCGGTGGGCGTGACGCAATTCATGCACAGCAACTGACACATGATCTTGCCTTTATTGACACGGCAATATAAAGATTGAACTTGTTATCATTTCTGACATGCGAATTGGCATAGAAAAAGAAGACGCTCGATACCAGAAACTGGAGCAACTGCACGAGAGGCGAAAGCAGGTCGTGAGGTTGCATCGGAAGGGATACGGAGTCATGGGGTTTCACGCCGAAAAAGCCGATCAAGCGCGCTTACGAACAGCGACCGGAGTCTGTCAAGCAGTGGATCGATCAGGAGTATCTGGCCATCGAGAAGCGCGCCAAGGCCAAAGGTGGCGAGACTCACTGGGGTGACGAAACCGCGTTGGTGAATACGGATGTTCGGGGCCGCAGTTATGCTCCCAAAGGGCAAGCCCCGGTCACGATGGCGGTTAGAGGTACGCGACAGAAGCTGTCGATGATTTCCACAGTGACCAATCAGGGCAAGGCAAGCTGGATGATCATCGATGGTGCCTTTAACCACGAGAAGCTCATCGAGTTCTTCGAGGCGCTGGTGGCCGATGGCAAGCGCGCGGGCAAGAAAGTGTTCCTGATCCTCGACAACCTCAGCGTGCATCACTGCAAGCCGGTCAAGGCATGGCTTGCCGAGCACCAAGCCGACATCGAAGTCTTTTACCTGCCAAGCTACAGCCCGGAGCTCAATCCGGATGAGCGACTCAACGCCGACCTGAAACATGTCATCAGCACACGAGTCCCCGTCAGAACAAAGGCCAAATTACACGCCGCAGCAAAGAACCATATGGCGTTCATCGAAACCCATACTGAACGCGTGAAATCCTACTTCCAGGATCCCCGCGTCAAATACGCCGCATGAAAACTTCTTCCTGCCGGATCAATAGACGAATAGTGCAGATGTGAAATATTGTGCGGCGCGGCATTCGCAGTGCCAAGTGTTTTTTCAATATATCGTCATAATTTGTGTTTAGTTGACCAGGTTTCTCGCGGTTTTTTAGCCGATAACAACAAAAAACCCGGCTAAAATCGCAATTTCTGCGCCTGCCTGCAGCCATTTTTGCAGCCTTTTCCCATTACATGTTCGCTAATTTCCAGGAATTCCAGCTTGAACTCCCCGGCGCTGGAGAGGGCGCCGCGCCTGTGCGGATCGCCGGCAGCAAGGGTGGGCAAGGGCCGGCGCTGCTGCTTCTGCACGGGCATCCGCAGACGCATGTGATCTGGCACAAGCTGGCCGATCAGCTGGCGCAGCGGCACACCGTGATCGCAACCGATCTGCGCGGATACGGCGCTTCGTCCAAGCCCGCCGGGCTGGCGGACCATAGCAATTACAGCAAGCGGGCGATGGCGGCCGATCAGGTCGGCGTGATGCGCGCGCTGGGACATGAACAGTTTTTCCTCTGCGCCAACGACCGCGGCGCCCGCGTAGCGCACCGGCTGTGCATGGACCACCCGCAGGCGGTGAAGAAGGCGATGCTGCTCGACATTGCGCCGACGCTGGCGATGTACGAGGGCACGACGCGCGATTTCGCCACCGCGTATTTCCATTGGTTTTTCCTGATCCAGCCCGCGCCGCTGCCGGAGACGCTGGTGGGCGGCAATTCGGACGCCTATGTGTTTCCGACGTGACGGGCGACAGGCCCAGCGACATCGGCAGCGGCCCCTGCACGACCGATCCGAGCACCTATGCCGATGCGCTCGCGGTGCTGGCGCGCTGGGGCGCGAAGGTGCCCGAGAGCGTGAGCGCGCATCTGCAGGCGGGCGTCTCGGCGAGATCGCCGAGACGCCCAAGCCGGGCGATGCGGCGTTCGCGCGCGTGCAGAACAAGGTGATCGCGACCGCGCGCGGCAGCCTGTTGGCCGGAGCGGAATGCTTCCGCGCCGAAGGCGTGCGCCCGGTGATCCTCGGCGACATGGTGACGGTCGAGGCCCGCGACGTGGCCTCGACCTATGCGGCGCTGGTGCGCGAAATCCGCGAACACGGCGAGCCCTTCGCCACGCCGGTGGCGCTGATCTCGGGCGGTGAATGCACGGTGACGATTCCGGCCGGCAAGTCCGGGCGCGGTGGCCGCTGCAGCGAATTTCTGCTGTCGCTGGCGCTGGAGCTCGACGGCATGGGCGGCGTGCATGCGATCGCCGCGGACACCGACGGCATCGACGGTTCGGAAGACAACGCCGGCGCGATCCTGGATCCGTGGACCGTGGCGCGCACTGCATCGGCCTGCTGCCCAGAGCGCAAGGCCCTGGACGACCACGACGCCTGGGGCTTCTTCGACGCGGCGGGTGGCCTGGTGAGCACGGGTCCGACGCTCACCAACGTGAACGACTACCGCGCCATCCTGATCCTCTAACTTTTCTCGCCAGCAAGGCATGACACAGGCAAGCACACTTTCCACGCTCACCATCGCCCGTCCCGACGACTGGCATCTGCATCTGCGCGACGGCGAAGCGCTGTCGAGCGTGGTGGGCGCCACGGCGCGGCAGTTCGCGCGCGCCATCGTCATGCCCAATCTCAAGCCGCCCGTCACCACCACCGCGCAGGCGCTGGCCTACCGCGAACGCATTCTCGCGGCGCTCGCGCAGAGCCCGGAGAAGGCGTCGGGTTTCCAGCCGCTGATGACGCTTTACCTCACCGACAACACCAGCGGCGAGGAGATCCGCCGCGCCAAGGATTCCGGCGTGGTGCATGGTGTGAAGCTCTATCCCGCCGGCGCAACGACCAATTCCGACGCGGGCGTGACCAGCCTCTCGCGCTGCGGTTCGGCGCTGGAGGCGATGCAGGAAGTCGGCATGCCGCTGCTGGCGCATAGCGAGGTGACAGCTTCCGAGATCGACATGTTTGACCGCGAGAAGGTCTTTATTGATGAAGTGATGGAGCTGCTGCGCCGCGACTACCCGGGGCTCAAGGTGGTGTTCGAGCACATCACCACGCGCGAGGCCGCGCAGTACGTGCGCGACGCCGACACAACGCGCCAGGGTCCGCTCGGCGCGACGATCACGCCGCAGCATCTGCTCTACAGCCGCAACGCGCTCTTCGTCGGCGGCATCCGCCCGCACTTCTATTGCTTGCCCGTACTCAAGCGTGAGACACACCGCGAGGCGCTGGTGGCCGCGGCCACGTCGGGCAGCGCGCGCTTCTTCCTCGGCACGGACAGCGCCCCACACGCCAAGGGCCTGAAGGAGAACGCCTGCGGCTGCGCCGGCTGCTACACCGCGCCGCATGCGCTCGAACTCTATGCCGAAGCATTCGAAAAGGCGGGCGCGCTCGACAAGCTCGAAGTCTTCGCCAGCTTCCACGGCCCGGCCTTCTACGGCCTGCCGCGCAATGCGGGCACAGTGACGCTCAAGCGCGAGACCTGGGAAATTCCCGCTGAGCTGCCCTTCGGCGCGCAGACCATCGTGCCGCTCGCGGCCGGGGAAAACCTCGCCTGGCGCCTAGCCCGCGCCTGAACAATCGGCTAGACTGCGTTCGGCAGAGTCGGACAGACAACCGCCGCCTTGCTTCGCAAGGGGGAGGAAAGTCCGGACTCCATAGGGCGGGGTGATGGCTAACGGCCATCCGCGGCGACGCGAGGAACAGGGCCACAGAGACGAGTCTTACCGCCGCAGGGCCACGCAAGTGGCGCGGCGGTAAGGGTGAAACGCGGCAACCTCCACCCGGAGCAATCCCAAGTAGGCAGGCATCGAGGCGGCCCGCTGAGCCTGCGGGTAGGGAGCTCGAGCCTTGCGGTGACGCAAGGCCTAGACGAATGGTTGTCAGCCGGGCGCGAGCCCAGCCACAGAATCCGGCTTACAGCCGGCTCTGCTTTTTCTTTCCGGTGGGTTTTCGACGCGCGGGCATCGATGCTTGGGCATCGGCGCCGGGCATGATGTTCCGGCGTCGGGCCCGGTCTCGGCGGTGCTCAGGCTTCGACGATTTCCAGGGTGTGCGTCAGATCGGCGGTCTTGCCCAGCATGATCGACGCCGAGCAGTACTTCTCGTGCGAGAGGTGGATGGCGCGCTCGACCGTGGCGCGGTTCAGGTTGCGGCCGGTCACGGTGAAATGGAAGTTGATGCGCGTGAAGACCTTGGGATCGGAGGAGGCGCGCTCGGCTTCGAGCTTCACCGCGCAGCCGTGCACGTCCTGGCGGCTCTTCTTCAGGATCAGGACCACGTCGTAGGCCGTGCAGCCGCCGGTGCCGAGCAGCACCATCTCCATCGGCTGGGGAGCCAGATTGTTGCCGCCGCCCTCGGGGGCGCCGTCCATCGCGACGATATGGCCGCTGCCGGTGCTGGCCACGAAGGCCATTCCGTGGTCACCCATCCAGCTTACTGTGCATTCCATGCAGATTTTCCTGTCAGGACTTATGCCTGCGTTGAGAGTCGATGATTGTATCCCTTCGGACTTAGCCGTGATGCGGGCCAAAACTGTCCGTTCGATACAAAAGATTTTTTGTATTGCGAAATATAAGCTCAAATTACAGAAAATCTTGCGTTGCACAAAAAACGCTATAATTGCCCCATCGAACGTGCTACTTGGCACTAGCTACCCGCCTCCCAAGTCCGCTCCACCGGTGTCTCCTCCACCCTCCTATTGACGCGGCAATATAAAGATTTAACTTATTATCATTTCTGGCATCGAATTGGCATAGAAAAAGAAGACGCTCGATACCAGAAACTGGAGCAACTGCACGAGAGGCGAAAGCAGGTCGTGAGGTTGCATCGGAAGGGATACGGAGTCATGGGGTTTCACGCCGAAAAAGCCGATCAAGCGCGCTTACGAACAGCGACCGGAGTCTGTCAAGCAGTGGATCGATCAGGAGTATCTGGCCATCGAGAAGCGCGCCAAGGCCAAAGGTGGCGAGACTCACTGGGGTGACGAAACCGCGTTGGTGAATACGGATGTTCGGGGCCGCAGTTATGCTCCCAAAGGGCAAGCCCCGGTCACGATGGCGGTTAGAGGTACGCGACAGAAGCTGTCGATGATTTCCACAGTGACCAATCAGGGCAAGGCAAGCTGGATGATCATCGATGGTGCCTTTAACCACGAGAAGCTCATTGAGTTCTTCGAGGCGCTGGTGGCCGATGGCAAGCGCGCGGGCAAGAAAGTGTTCCTGATCCTCGACAACCTCGGCGTGCATCACTGCAAGCCGGTCAAGGCATGGCTTGCCGAGCACCAAGCCGACATCGAAGTCTTTTACCTGCCAAGCTACAGCCCGGAGCTCAATCCGGATGAGCGACTCAACGCCGACCTGAAACATGTCATCAGCACACGAGTCCCCGTCAGAACAAAGGCCAAATTACACGCCGCAGCAAAGAACCACATGGCGTTCATCGAAACCCATCCCGAACGCGTGAAATCCTACTTCCAGGATTCCCGCGTCAAATACGCCGCATGAAAACTTCCTCCTGTCGGATCAATAAGGGAGGATTCCGCCCGAGCCTTCGCGGCTTGGGTTTTTTTGCCTGAATTCCGGCAAACCCTTCCCCGCCATTCCTGCTAAACATCTGTTTCTTCTGAAAAATCTGGTCAGGCTATTGCTTCGAGGAAGTGAAAAAGCTTATACTCGCAATCTTTTCCCAGCCATGCCCGTGGGGGAAATTCAGGGAGAGCCCGCGCAAACAAAGAAGCGGGATGTGAGGCGACAGCGCAAAAAGAGCCGGAAAAAAGCTGGCGGCGCAAATCGGGCACTGACTAATTAGCAAGGAAAATCATGAAGACCTTTTCCGCAAAGCCCCATGAGGTGAAGCGCGACTGGTTCGTGATTGACGCGACGAACAAGGTCCTGGGCCGTGTCGCCAGTGAAGTGGCACGACGTCTGCGCGGCAAGCATAAACCGGAATTTACCCCTCACGTCGACACTGGCGACTTCATCGTCATCATTAACGCATCGAAGCTGCGTGTGACGGGCGCCAAGGAAACCGACAAGAAGTACTACCGCCACACCGGCTATCCGGACGGTATCTACGAAACCACCTTCGGCAAGATGCAATCGCGTTTCCCGGGCCGCGCCCTGGAAAAAGCGGTGAAAGGCATGCTGCCCAAGGGCCCGATGGGTTACGCGATGATCAAGAAGCTGAAGGTGTACGCCGAAGGCTCTCATCCGCATGAAGCCCAGCAGCCCAAGGTTCTGGAAATCTGAGGAGGCTGGTAAATGATCGGTAATTGGAATTACGGCACCGGCCGCCGCAAGAGCGCAGTGGCCCGCGTGTTCATCAAGTCTGGCAAGGGCCGGATCGTCGTCAACGGCAAGCCGCTGAGCGATTACTTCGCCCGCGAAACCTCGCTGATGATCGTGCGCCAGCCCCTGGAGCTGACCAACCACGCCGCCACTTTCGACATCAAGGTGAACGTGAGCGGCGGCGGCGAAACCGGCCAGGCCGGCGCAGTCCGCCACGGCATCACCCGCGCGCTGATCGACTACGACGCAGAGCTCAAGCCCACGCTGTCCAAGGCTGGCCTGGTAACCCGCGACGCCCGTGAGGTCGAGCGTAAGAAGGTCGGTCTGCACAAGGCGCGCAAACGGAAGCAGTTCTCCAAGCGTTAGTTGCTTTTCGGAGGGGCGGCCCCATATTGCCCCTCCGAGCAGCAGAAAAGGCCGCTCTTCCGGGCGGAATTTTTATTTTTATCCCCTTGTTGCATAGGGATATCCCGGGAAACGCAAAAATATTCAGTGGGGTCTACAATAGAGCCCATTCCTAGCAGGAGAACCATCATGAGTGCTGTTGCCGAAGCCGCCGTCGAGGTAATGCCGTCGCCGTTCATCTTTACCGATAGCGCCGCGGAGAAGGTCAAGCAATTGATCGATGAAGAGGGCAATCCGGAGCTCAAGCTGCGCGTGTTCGTGCAGGGTGGGGGCTGCTCGGGCTTCCAGTACGGTTTCACCTTCGATGAAGCCGTGAACGAAGACGACACCACGCTCGACAAGAGCGGCGTCACACTGCTGGTCGACTCGATGAGCTACCAGTACCTGGTCGGCGCCGAGATCGACTACAAGGAAGACATCAACGGCGCGCAGTTCGTGATAAAGAACCCGAACGCCACGACCACCTGCGGTTGCGGTTCGTCTTTCTCGGTCTGAGCATCGACCAAGCCTCCTCGAGGAGCGAAATAAAAAGGGCCCGGAAGGGCCCTTTTTATTTACACCGGATCACGGTCGGTAGCGGAACCACGGCTGGCAGCGGAATCGTGATCTGCACCTGAACCACGGTCAGCGCCGGAATCGTGACCAGCGGAGAAACCACCGCGAGCGCCGGAAGCTAGCGCGGGTACAGCGCGCCGAGCACGCGCGGGCTTTTCGCGCCGGTCACCGCCGGCAGGTTGCCGGGCAGCCTTTGCAGATGTCGCCAGGCCAGCCAGGCGAAGGCCAGCGCCTCCACTTCCTGCGCGGGCACGCCCAGCTCGTCGGAAGGCAGCACCTTCCACCCGGGAAGATGCGCGCCGATCCGCGCCATCAGATGCCGGTTGCGCACGCCGCCGCCGCAGGCGATCAGCGTGCGGGCCTGCGGCGCATGCTTGAAGCAGGCGTCGGCGATGCTGCGCGCGGTCAGCTCGCACAGGCTCGCCTGGATGTCCTCGGGCGCGAGCGGCCGCTCGTCGTCCAGATGCCAGTCCAGCCAGTCCAGATTGAATAAATCACGCCCGCTGCTCTTGGGCGGCGCCTTGGCGAAAAATGGTTCGGCCAGCAGCTGACTGACCAGCGCCTCATCGGGCTTGCCGCCTGCGGCCCAGGCGCCATCGGCGTCATAGGTGGCGTCGCGGTGCTGGCCTATCCAGGCGTCCATCAGCGCATTGCCGGGCCCGGAGTCGAAACCGAAGACGCCCTCACCGGCGTCCGCCTGTCGCGGCGGCAGGATGGTCAGATTGGCGATGCCGCCGATATTGCAGATCACGCGCCACTCGTCCGAATGCCCGAAGGCCGAGGCATGGAACGCCGGAGCCAGCGGTGCCGCCTGGCCGCCCGCTGCGATGTCGCGGCTGCGGAAATCGGCGATGACGTCGATGCCGGTCAGCTCCGCCAACAAGGCCGGATTCAGCGTCTGCCAGGTGTAGCCGGAACCGTCGTGCAGGCCGGGCTGATGCCGGATGGTCTGGCCGTGGGCACCGATCGCGGCGATCTCCTCGGCGCGCCGCCCGGACTGCTGCATCAGCGCGGCGACGCAATCCGAGCACAGCCGCGCCAAGGCGTTCGCGGCCAGCGCCTCGCGGTGGATCTCATCGTCGCCGCTGCGCTGCAGGCGCATGAAGTCTGCGCGCACGCCGGGAAGAAAACGCAGCTCCGCCGACGCCAGCACCTGCGGCTGACGGCCATTCTGGAAGCTCACGAGAACCCCGTCCACGCCGTCGAGGCTGGTTCCCGACATCAGGCCTATCATCAACACCGGCGCGGCGTGCGCGTTAGCGGCATGGTGATTGGCGGGGGAGGAATTGGCAGAGGTTGTATGCGACATCGCGTAGAATTCTGCCATGGAATACAAGTGAAAAACCGTGCAAAACGAAACAATCCCCAACCAATCCGGCAAGCCCGCCGCCGCTCCCGCCCACCCCGTCACTGACGCGGTGCGGCACGTGATGGAAGTAAGCAAGCGCGGCTGCGACGAACTGCTGATCGAATCCGAATGGCTCGCCAAGCTCGCGAAGAGCGCGGCCACCGGCGTGCCCCTGCGCATCAAGCTCGGTTTCGACCCCACGGCGCCCGACATCCACATCGGCCACACCGTCGTGCTCAACAAGATGCGCCAGCTCCAGGACCTCGGCCACACCGTGATCTTCCTGATCGGCGACTTCACCAGCATGATCGGCGACCCCTCCGGCCGCAACGTCACGCGCCCGCCGCTCACTCGTGAACAGATCGAAGCCAACGCCCAGACCTACTACCGCCAGGCCAGCATGGTGCTAGACCCGCAGCGCACCGAGATCCGCTACAACTCCGAATGGAGCGATCCGCTTGGCGCGCGCGGCATAATCCAGCTCGCCGCCAAGTACACCGTGGCGCGCATGCTCGAGCGCGACGACTTCACCAAGCGCTACAAGGGCGGCGTGCCGATCTCGCTGCACGAACTGCTCTATCCGCTGATGCAGGGCTACGACTCCGTCGCGCTCAAGAGCGACCTCGAGCTCGGCGGAACCGACCAGAAATTCAACCTGCTGGTCGGCCGCGAGCTGCAGAAGGAATACGGCCAGGAGCCGCAGTGCATCCTCACCATGCCCATACTCGAAGGCCTGGACGGCGTGCAGAAGATGTCCAAGTCCAAGGGCAACTATGTCGGCATCTCCGAAGCGCCCAACGACATGTTCGGCAAGCTCATGAGCATCTCCGACGTGCTGATGTGGCGCTACTACATATTACTCTCCTTCCGCTCGCTCGCGGACATCGCCGCGCTGAAGCAGGAAGTCGCGGGCGGCCTCAACCCGCGCGACGCCAAGGTGCAGCTCGCCCAGGAAATCGTCGCGCGCTTCCACAGCCAGGATGCCGCCGAGAAGGCTCTGGCCGACTTCAACCACCGCGCCAAGGGCGGCGTCCCCGACGACATTCCCGAGGTCAAGCTCTCCGGCGCGCCGCTGGCCATCGCCCAGTTGCTCAAGCAGGCGAACCTCGCGCCCTCAACCTCGGAAGCCAACCGCAACATCGAGCAGGGCGGCGTTAAGATCGACGGCGCCACCGTCAGCGACAAGGGCCTGAAGGTCGAGGCCGGCAGCTGCGTTATCCAGGTCGGCAAGCGCCGCTTCGCCAAGGTCGAACTCAGCTAAGGCCGGACACGGCCAGGGAGCCAAGATGAAACTCAGCAGCCAAAGCCTCACGGACGGCGCCGCGATTCCCGGCTACTATGCCTTCTGCGTGATTGATCCCGCGCCTGGCGTGCACGTCGCCATGTCGGCCAACCGCAATCCCCATCTCGCCTGGAGCGACGCGCCCGCCGGCACTAAGTCCTTCGCCATGATCTGTGACGACGTCCCCGCGTCGGCGACAAGGTCAACAAGGATGGCATGGAAGTGCCCGCCGATCTGCCGCACGTGAAGTTCTATCACTGGACGCTCGTCGACATCCCCGCCGGCGTGCGCGAGATCGCCGCCGGCAGCCACAGCGGCGGCATCACCGCACGCGGCAATCCCGGCCCCAATGTTGCCGGCCATCCCGGCCAGCGCCACGGCATCAATGACTACACCGGCTGGTTCTCCGGCGACGCCCAGATGTCGGGCGACTACTACGGCTACGATGACCCCTGCCTGCCGTAGAACAATGCGCGCATGCATCACTACCGCTTCACCATCTATGCGCTCGACGTGGAAAAGCTCGCCGTCTCCGGCAAGTTCACCGGCGCGCAGGCCGAAGCGGCCATGGCCGGCCACGTCCTCGCCAAGGCGTCGATCATGGGTTTCTACACCCTCAATCCGAATCTGGCCAAATAAAAAGGCCTCCTTGCGGAGGCCTTTTCTGTGCCGCCGCGCGCCGCGCTCAGGTGCGCAGCTTGAACGGATTGAAGTCCGTGTTACAGTCGTAGTAGTCCTCATGCTCGTGCTTCTTGAGGAAGCCGACCACGCGGTAGGTCACCGGCGTCATCACCACCTCCCACAGCGTCTTGAACACATACTGCGACAGCGCAACGGCCAGCACCTGGCTGCTCGGCCAGATGCCGTAGAAGGCGATCACGTAGAGCAGTGAGGAATCCACCGCCTCGCCCACGATCGTCGAGCCGATGGTGCGTGTCCACAGCGAGCGGCCCTGGGTCCAGATCTTCATCTTCGCCAGCACATAGCTGTTGGCGAAGCTGCCGCACCAGAAGGCGATCATCGAACCGGCAACGATGCGCCAAGTGTTGCTGAACACCGTCTCCATCGCGCCTTGATAGTTGCGCATATAGTCGCCGCCAGCCGGCGGCAGCGCGATCACCACCCAGGACATCACCGCGGCGAACACCAGCGCGCCGAAGCCCGCCCAGACCACGCGGCGGTCGCGCCCGTAGCCGTAGACCTCGGTCAGCACGTCGCCGAAGATATAAGAGATGGGGAAGAAGAGCACGCCCGCGCCGAAGGCCACCGTGCCGAGCAGCGGCAGCTCGATCTCCGCCGCCTTGCCCGCGCCGATCAGATTGGAGCAGAGCAGGACGGTGACGAAGGCGGCCATCACGAAGTCGTAGTAGCGGTAGCTGCGGCCGCTCGCGGGCGGAGCGCCGGTTTGGGATTCGTCTCTCATCGTTCTTCTCCTTGGTGGTTGCGTCGGAAATTGCGTCAGGGACGCTCAGGCCTTGTCGGTGTCCCAGAGGTCGCGCACCGGGCTGGTCTCGGGTGCGGCCAGGCCGAAATGCCGGTAGGCCGACAGCGTGGCGATGCGTCCGCGCGGCGTGCGCTGCAGGAAGCCTTGCTGGATCAGATAGGGCTCGAGCACGTCCTCAATGGTGTCGCGCTCCTCGCCGATGGCGGCCGCGAGATTGTCCACGCCGACCGGGCCGCCGTTGAACTTGAGCAGGATGGCCTCGAGCAGCTTTCGGTCCATCAGGTCAAAGCCCTGCGGATCCACGTCGAGCATGGCGAGCGCGGCGGAGGCCACGTCGCGGGTGATGCGGCCGTCGCCCTTCACCTCGGCATAGTCGCGCACGCGGCGCAGCAGCCGGTTGGCGATACGCGGCGTGCCGCGGGAGCGGCACGCGATCTCGATCGCGCCTTCCTCGGCGAGGCCCGCGCCCAGCAGGGCGGCGGAGCGGTGCACGATGCGCGCGAGCTCCTCGGGAGTGTAGAACTCCAGCCGGGCGACAATGCCGAAGCGGTCGCGCAGCGGATTGGTCAGCATGCCGGCGCGCGTGGTCGCGCCCACCAGGGTGAAGGGCTGCAGGTCGAGCTTCACGCTGCGCGCCGCCGGGCCTTCGCCGATCATGATGTCGATCTGGTAGTCCTCCAGCGCCGGATAGAGGATTTCCTCCACCACGGGCGAGAGCCGGTGGATCTCGTCGATGAACAGCACGTCATTGCGTTCGAGATTGGTCAGCAGCGCGGCCAGATCGCCAGCGCGTTCGAGCACCGGGCCCGAGGTCTGGCGCAGATTCACACCCATCTCGCGCGCGACGATGTGCGCCAGCGTGGTCTTGCCCAGGCCCGGCGGGCCGAAGAGCAGCACATGGTCCAGCGCTTCCTGGCGCTTGCGCGCCGCGCCGATGAAGATCTCTAGCTGGCCGCGGACTTTCTCCTGGCCGACGTATTCGTCGAGCTGCCGGGGCCGCAACGCCCGCTCGAAGACTTCCTCGTTGGGCGAGGCCGCTTCGCCGCCGACCACGCGGTCGGGAGGAGGGGCGCCCAGGTTGTCGGTGTGGATTGCCATATGGCCGCTAGTTTATGCGACTCGCTGTGGCGAATCAGGGGTTGGACAGGGCTTTGAGCGCGGCGCGGATGCCCTCGGCCACCGAGGCGCCGGCCGGCACCTGCTTGACCGCCAGCGCGGCCTCCTTCTCGGAATAGCCCAGCGCGGCGAGCGCGTTGAGGATGTCGGCCTGCTCGTTGACCACCGCGCCGCCGGTATGGCCGAGGTCCGCGCCGAGCTTGCCCTTGAGTTCGAGCAGCAGGCGCTCGGCGGTCTTCTTGCCGATGCCGGGAATCTTCACCATCCGGCCGGCGTCCTGCAGCGTCACCGCCTGCGCCAGCTCGTCGGTCTGCATGCCGGAGAGGATGGCGAGCGCCGTGCGCGCGCCCACGCCGCTGATCTTGATCAGCTCGTGGAAGGTGTCGCGCTCGGTCGCGGTGGCGAAGCCGTAGAGCAGGTGGGCATCCTCGCGGACGATCTGCTGCGTGAGCAGCACCACCTTCTCGCCGCCGGCCGGCAGGCTGTAGAAGGTGCTCATCGGCACTGCCACTTCATAGCCCACGCCGCCGCAGTCGACGATGATGTTGGGCGGATTCTTTTCGAGCAGGATGCCGGCGAGGCGGGCGATCATGAAGGTTCCTTGAGTGACGGAGGAAATGAGGGCAGGCCGGGTTGCCGAAAGCTTAGCCGATCAGGCGGCCGCGGCGCACGCGCAGTCCGCGCTTGGCCAGCCCCGGCGCGATCTCGCCCAGGGTCTGCAGGCCCGAGCCGCTGTGGGCTTGGCAGATCGCCATGCCCAGCGCGTCGGCGGCGTCAGGGCTGGGCGTGCCGGCGAGGTCGAGCAGGCGCGTGACCATCTCCTGCACCTGCGCCTTGTTGGCGCGGCCGTAGCCGACGACCGCCTGCTTGAGCTGCAGCGCGGTGTATTCCTGCACCGGCAGCCCGCCCACGGTCAGCGCAGTGATGGCCGCGCCGCGCGCTTGGCCCAGCAGTAGCGTGGATTGCGGATTGACGTTGACGAAGACTTTTTCGATGGCGGCGCAGTCGGGCCGGTAGGTCTCGACCACCTCGGCGATGCCCAGGAACAACACCTTGAGCCGCTCGGGCAGGCTGGATTCCGTTTCCGTGCGGATCGTGCCCGAGGCGATGTAGCTCAGCTTGCCGCCGGTCTTTCGGATCACGCCGAAGCCGGTGATCCGCAGGCCGGGGTCGATGCCGAGGATGATCAAGGCGGGATCCGCGCCGTCTTCAGTGGCGGAAGTGGCGCACGCCTGTGAGCACCATGGCGATGCCGTGCTCGTCCGCGGCGGCGATCACTTCATCGTCGCGCACGCTGCCGCCCGGATGGATCACGCAGCTCGCGCCGGCGGCCACCACCACGTCCAGCCCGTCGCGGAACGGGAAGAATGCGTCGCTGGCCACGGCCGAATTCTTCAGCGTGAGGCCGGCGTTCTCGGCCTTGATGCCGGCGATGCGTGCCGAATCGATGCGGCTCATCTGGCCCGCGCCTACGCCCAGCGTCATGCCGCCGGCGCAGAAGACGATGGCGTTGCTCTTCACGTACTTGGCAACCTTCCAGGCGAAGAGCATGTCGCTGAGTTCGGCCTCGGTGGGCTTGCGCTTGGTGACGACCTTGAGTTCCGAGCGGTCGAGTTCGCGTTTGTCCGCCGACTGGATCAGCAGGCCAGAGTCGATGCGCTTGATGTCGTGTGCATTGCGGCCTTGCTCGAAGGCGGTCGGGCCGCCCGGCGGCAGAGCGATCTGCAGCACGCGGATGTTGGCCTTGGCGGCGAAGATCTTGAGCGCCTCGGTGCTGAAGGACGGCGCGATCAGCACTTCGACGAACTGCTTGGCGACCAGCTCGGCGCCGGCGGCGTCGAGTTCGCAGTTGAAGGCGATGATGCCGCCGAAGGCTGAGGTCGGGTCGGTCTTGAAGGCCTTGGAATAGGCTTCGGCAGGATTCGCGGCCACGGCCACGCCGCAGGGGTTCGCGTGCTTGATGATCACGCAGGCCGGCGCGTCGAAGGACTTGATGCATTCCCAGGCGGCGTCGGCGTCGGCGATGTTGTTGTACGAGAGCTCCTTGCCCTGCAGCTGCTTGGCGGTGACCAGGGAGCCGGGGGCGGGATGCAGGTCGCGGTAGAGCGCCGCGCTCTGGTGCGGGTTCTCGCCGTAGCGCAGGTCCTGCAGCTTAACGAAGCGGCCATTGCTCTGCGCGGGGTATTCCTTGCGCGGCGGCGTTGCGCTGCCGTCGAGTTCCAGCGAGGAGAGGTAGTCGCTGATCGCGGCGTCGTAGTTGGAGATGCGGTTGAACGCGGCCACCGCCAGCTCGAAGCGGGTCTTCTGGCTGAGCTTGCCGCAGATCAGTTCGGCGAGCACGCCCGTGTATTGCGACGGATCGGTGAGGACGGCCACGTCCTTCCAGTTCTTGGCGGCGGAACGCACCATGGCCGGGCCGCCGATGTCGATGTTCTCGATCGCGTCTTCCATCGTGCAGCCGAGCTTGGCCACGGTCGCCTCGAAGGGATAGAGGTTGACCACCAGCATGTCGATGGTCGGGATGTCGTGCTTTTCCAGCTCCACACGGTGCTCGGGCAGATCGCGTCGCGCCAGCAGGCCGCCGTGCACGCGCGGATGCAGGGTCTTCACCCGGCCGTCGAGCATCTCCGGAAAGCCGGTGTATTCGGCCACCTCGGTCACCGGCAGACCGGCCTCGGCCAGCAGCTTGGCGGTGCCGCCGGTGGAGAGTAGTTTGACACCGAGGTCGTTGAGCGATTTTGCGAATTGCACGATGCCGGTCTTGTCCGACACCGAAATCAGGGCTTGGGAAATCATGGGGTGGGAGGGTTGGGGATGGTTATGGGTAGGGGATGGATTCGGTGCGGCTCGGTCTTGCGCGGCGCGTCAGGCCGCCAGCGGCTCCTCGGCGGGCTGCCCGTCCAGCCCCTCGCTCAAGCGCTCGCCCAGCTCCAGCTGGCGGTCGAAGAAAGCGTTGACCGCAGCGAGCTGCGCTTCGCAGTCGTCGATGGCGTTCATGACGTGACGGAAGACCGATGCGCCGGGGAGGCTGCGCATGTACCAGGCGATGTGCTTGCGCGCGGTGCGCACGCCGGTGTGCTCGCCGTAGAAGGCGTAGTGCTCGAGCAGGTGAGCGTTCATCACTTCCTGGATCTCGGCCACGCGCGGCGGCGGCAGATGCTCGCCGGTAGCCAGGAAGTGCTCGATCTCGCGGAACAGCCAGGGGCGGCGCGGCCGATCATCAGCGCGTCGGCGCCCGTTGCGCGCAGCATGCGCACGGCCTTCTCAGGGCTGTCGATGTCGCCGTTGGCGGTGACGGGAATGCGGACCACCGCCTTCACCGCGGCGATGGTGTCGTATTCGGCCTCGCCGTGATAGAGATCGGCGCGGGTGCGGCCGTGGATGGTGAGCATGCTGATGCCTGCGTCCTCGGCGATGCGCGCCACGTGCAGGGCGTTGCGGTTCTCGCGGTTCCAGCCGGTGCGGATCTTCAGGGTCACAGGCACCGCGTCCGCACCCGTGCCCACGGCGCCCAACACGGCGCTGACGATGTCGGCCACCAGCGCCTCGTTCTGCAGCAGCGCCGAGCTGGCGGCCACGTTGCAGACCTTCTTGGCCGGGCAGCCCATGTTGATGTCGATGATCTGCGCGCCCTTGGCCACGTTGTGACGCGCGGCCTCGGCCATCATCGCCGGATCGACGCCGGCGATCTGCACCGCGATCGGCTCGACCTCGCCGTCGTGGTTGGCCCGGCGCATGGTCTTCTCGTTCTTCCAGAGCAGGGCGTTGGACGCGACCATCTCCGAGACCGCGTAACCCGCGCCCAGCCGCTTGCAAAGCTGGCGGAAAGGCCGGTCCGTGACGCCCGCCATGGGGGCCACGAAAAGGCGGTTGCGAAGGGTGTGGGGGCCGATCTTCATGGAAGCCGGCATTGTACTCCTGGCGCCCCGCCCGGCCCAGCGTCGAGGCGCCCTCGCGGGCAGCTCCGCGGCGCTTTCCGCCTCACTGAAGGAAGCACTTACTTTAGCCAGCCCTGTCGTCGGAAATAGACCAGCGGAATGATGGCCGAGACGACCATCGCGCCGATGGCGATCGGATAGCCCATGGCTGATTCCAGATCCGGCATGTGCTTGAAGTTCATGCCCCAGATGCTCGCCAGCAGCGTGGGCGGCATCAGCGCCACGGACACTACCGAGAAGATCTTGATGATCTTGTTCTGGTTGATGTTGATGAAGCCGACTGTGGCGTCCATCAGGAAGTTGATTTTGTCGAAGAGGAAGGCTGTGTGGTTCTCGATCGAATCGATGTCGCGCAGGATCTGCCGCGCCTCGGACTGCTGCTCGTCGGCCAGCAGCTGGCTGCGCATCAGGAAGGAGAGCGCGCGGCGCGTGTCCATCACGTTGCGGCGGATGCGGCCGTTCAAGTCTTCCTCGCCAGCGATGGTTTCCAGGATGTCGGCTGCGTCAGCGTCAGCCACTTCGCTGCCCAGCACGCGCTTGCTGGCTTCTTCCAGGCGTTCGTAGATCTCCTCGATCGAGTCGGCGGAGTATTCGGCGCCGGTGGCGTAGAGGTCGAGCAGCACGCCCTTGGCGTTGCGCACCGAGCCCGGGCGCATGCGCGCGCGCAGCCGCACGAGGCGGAACACCGGCAGGTCTTCGTCGTGGATCGAGAACAGTACGTCGGGCGTGAGCACGAAGGCGACGCGCACGTTGCGCGAGATGTCGCCTTCGTCGAGCAGGAAGTCGGTGCGGATGTGGATGTGGCCGTCCTCGGCTTCGAAGTACCGCGCGGAGGCCTCGAGGTCGCCCAGCTCTTCGAGCTCTGGCAGGGCAACGCCGAGGGTTTCCTTGATCCATCTGAGCTCTTCGTCGTCGGGGCTGATGACGTCGATCCAGATCGGCTTGTGTTCAAGCAGCTCGTCGCGAGCGTCGACCTGTTCCTGAGCCAGCCGGCCCTTTTTCAGCACAAAGAGATTGATCATTGCGGCTCCCGGACGCTAGGAGAACGCAGGCATGCGCGTTTCAAGCCGCCGGCGGAGCGCCTGCAGGCTGGAATTTGCAAAGCATGTATTGGGGCGAAACAATGATCCGCCCGCCTAGTGTGCGCGGGCGGACGGTGAGGATCGCGCGATGCGCGCTACCTTGGAACCGCTACGCTGCCCGCAGCAACACGGCATTGATGACGCCGGTTCGCCGGCGACAACAACACTCCATGCAACCGCCCACGTAGATTCTCCGAAATTGAGTTGGGAGAAAGTGTAACGGAAAGTCCAGCGGGTGTTAAGAAAAAATGGGACGGAAAGGGCCTTCCAGGCGGGCTCCGGGCAGTACAATCCGCCTCATCCGAGGAATGCGTCATGCGACATCAAATCGACTTCAATGCCATGCTAAAACAGGCATGGAAAGACCGGGACTCGCTGCTCTGCGTGGGCCTGGACCCCGATCCCGCGAAGCTGCCCGTCTCGCTCACCAGCGGCGGCGGCGCGCTCTTCTCCTTCTGCCGCGAGATCGTCGACGCCACCGCGGATCTGGTCTGCGCCTTCAAGCCCCAGATCGCCTACTTCGCCGCCCAGCGCGCCGAGGACCAGCTCGAGCAGCTGATCCATCACATACACGACGCCCATCCCGGCATCCCCGTGATCCTCGACGCTAAGCGCGGCGACATCGGCGCTACCGCGGAGCAGTACGCCCGCGAAGCCTTCGAGCGCTACGGGGCGGACGCCGTCACGCTCAGCCCCTACATGGGTTCGGATTCGATCGAGCCGTATATGAAGTGGCAGGGCCGCAGCCTGATCCTGCTGTGCCGCACCTCCAACCCGGGCGGCTCGGACCTGCAGTTCCTGGAGTCCGGCGGCGAGCCGCTCTATCAGAAGGTGGCACGTCTGGCGGCGGGGCAGTGGAATGCGTCGGGCCAGATCGGCTTGATCGTCGGCGCGACCTTCCCCGAGGAGATCGCCAAGGTACGTCAGATCGTCGGCGACATGCCGCTCCTGATCCCCGGAATCGGAGCGCAGGGCGGCGACGTCAAGGCCACCGTGGAAGCGGGCCGCACAGCCGACGGCACGGGCATGATCATCAACTCCTCCCGCGCCATCCTCTACGCCGGCAACAATGGCGACTTCGCCAAGGCCGCGCGCGAAGCGGCCATCAAGACGCGCGACGAAATCAACCGCTGGCGCTGAGCGCGGTCCGGGCGCAGGCCCGGCGCATGCGCTTCAAGCCGGCCAGCGCATGCGCGGCGCTTTGCAGCCGCACGGCCTGACGGTCTCCCTGGAACAGCATGGTCTGGGCGCGCGTGCCTTGCGGGCCGGCCCAGCCGAAGCAGACGGTGCCAACCGGCTTGGCGGGGCTGCTGCCCGTGGGGCCGGCGATGCCGGTGACGGACACCGCGAAGTCCGCGCCGCTTTCCTTACGCGCGCCTTCGGCCATGGCGCGCGCGACTTCCTCGCTAACCGCGCCGTGCCGTTTGATCAGGGTGGTGGGCACGCCGATGTCCTGATGCTTGGCCTGGTTGGAATACGTGATGTAGCCACGCTCGAACCAATCGGAGGAGCCGGCGATGGCGGTCAGCGCCGCGCCGATCATGCCGCCGGTGCAGGACTCGGCAGTGGCGAGGCGCGCCTTCTTTTCCAGCAGGTCCTTGCCGGTCTCCTGCGCAGCGCGCTCGAGCAAGGCGGAGAGTTCGGCATGCGAGGGCGGGGCGGGCTTGTCGCTCACATCGTTCTCCAGATGGCGAAGAGCAGCAGCGTGAAGAAGGCGGCGAGCAGGTCGTCGAACATCACGCCGAAGCCGCCCACCCAGCCCGCGCCCGAGAGCTTGCGGTCGTAGTAGCCGATGGGTGGCGGCTTCAAGATATCGAAGAAGCGGAACCAGAAGAAGGCCCAACACTGCGTGGCCAGATTCGACGGCGTGAGAAAGAGCAGCACCAGCCAGAAGGCGACGATTTCGTCCCAGACGATGGCGCCGTGGTCGTGCACGCCCAGGTGTTCGCCGGTGCGCTGCGCTGCCCAGATGCCGACGAGAAAACCCGCGCAGATCAACACCGCCCAGTCAGCCGGATGCAGCCAGCGGCTGAACATGACATAGCTCAGCCATGCGAGCAGGGAGCCCACCGTGCCCGGCGAGACCGGCGAGAGGCCGCTGCCGAAACCGAAGGCCAGCAGATGGGCGGGATCGGCCACCAGCATGCGCGGGCTGGGGTGAAGCCCGCGCGGCGCATCATCGCCGCCGATCGGCTGATGATGGAGAGGCGTGGGGGAGTCGGGTTCCATGGCCGTGGATGCTCGGGCGGTTGGGTCAGGCGGTCTTGAAGTGGTCGAAGCCGCGATGCGCGAAGGGCAGAGCCTGCCCCGCTGCGTCGACGATGCGCAGACCCGGCGCCTCTTCGATGCGGCCGACGCGGGTCAGCGCAATGCCGACGCGTTCGGCGATCGCTTCGATCTCGGAGCGCGAGTGCGTGGGCGCGGTGAAGCAGAGCTCGTGGTCGTCGCCGCCGGCCAGCGCGCAGGCCAATTGCGTGTCGCGGTCTCGCGCGAGCAGGAAGGGCGAGCGCGGCAGCGCGTCGGCGTCGAGCGTGGAACCGACGCACGAACGTTCGAGAATATGACCGAGGTCGCCGCGCAATCCATCCGAGACGTCGATGGCCGCATGTTCGGTTTTCCGTAGTGCGAGGTCGAGCGCGAGCCGGGCGTCGCCGAGACTGCCGGAGATCCAGATGTCGCCGCCGGCCCTGGCGCGGTCTCTGCGCAGCCCCTGGCCCGCGGGCAGTTCGCCGAACACGGTGATGCAGAGGTTGAGCGGGCCGGCCGTTGTGTCGCCGCCGATGAGTTCGCATCCATGCCTGTCGGCGAGCGCGAACATGCCCGCCGAGAAGCGCTCGAGCCAATGCGCATCGGCCTTGGGCAGGGCCAGCGCGAGTGTGAACGCCTTGGGCTGCGAACCCATCGCGGCCAGATCCGAGAGATTGACCGCGAGGGATTTATGTCCGAGTTTGTATGGGTCCGCGCCGGCGAAAAAATGCCGTCCTTCGACGAGCATGTCGATGGAAATGGCGATCTGCATCCCGCTCTGCGCATCGATGAGCGCGCAGTCGTCGCCGATGCCCAGCACGGCCTGCGCACCTTGATTTGGTGCGGCGCGTTGGAAGTAGCGAGAGATGAGTTCGAATTCGCCCAAGGATTCCATGGGCGCATTGTAGCGGCTACAATGTGTCCATGGCCGCAAGGCCTATTGACGCGGTAATATGAAGATTGAACTTTTTATCATTTCTGGCATCGAATCGGCATGGAAAAAGAAGACGCTCGATACCAGAAACTGGAGCAACTGCACGAGAGGCGAAAGCAGGTCGTGAGGTTGCATCGGAAGGGATACGGAGTCATGGCCATCGTGGAGTTGACGGGGCTGAGTTACCCGGCGGCTCGACTGGCCATTGATCTCTATGAAGAAGGGGCCGCGGCGACCCTGAAGCCGCGCCCACAAGCTCGTACGCCAGGAGACGGAAGACGGCTGAATGCGGATCAAGAAGAAGCAATCCGGCGCACGATCTGCGACAAACGTCCGGAGCAGTTGAAGATGGAATCTGCGCTCTGGACGCGAGGCGCGGTCATGCTGTTCATCGAACAGGAATACGCGGTCAAACTCTCAATACGTGCGGTCGGAGACTACCTCAAGCGCTGGGGTTTCACGCCGAAAAAGCCGATCAAGCGCGCTTACGAACAGCGACCGGAGTCTGTCAAGCAGTGGATCGATCAGGAGTATCCGGCCATCGAGAAGCGTGCCAAGGCCAAAGGTGGCGAGATTCACTGGGGTGACGAAACCGCGTTGGTGAATACGGATGTTCGGGGCCGCAGTTATGCTCCCAAAGGGCAAGCCCCGGTCACGATGGCGGTTAGAGGTACGCGACAGAAGCTGTCGATGATTTCCACAGTGACCAATCAGGGCAAGGCAAGCTGGATGATCATCGATGGTGCCTTTAACCACGAGAAGCTCATCGAGTTCTTCGAGGCGCTGGTGGCCGATGGCAAGCGCGCGGGCAAGAAAGTGTTCCTGATCCTCGACAACCTCGGCGTGCATCACTGCAAGCCGGTCAAGGCATGGCTTGCCGAGCACCAAGCCGACATCGAAGTCTTTTACCTGCCCAGCTACAGCCCGGAGCTCAATCCGGATGAGCGACTCAACGCCGACCTGAAACATGTCATCAGCACACGAGTCCCCGTCAGAACAAAGGCCAAATTACACGCCGCAGCAAAGAACCACATGGCGTTCATCGAAACCCATCCCGAACGCGTGAAATCCTACTTCCAGGATCCCCGCGTCAAATACGCCGCACGAAAACTTCTTCCTGCTGGATCAATAGGATTGCCATGAGCGACCAGATCAAATACGTTAGCGACGCCTCTTTCGATTCCGACGTGCTGAAGTCGGACAAACCCGTTCTCCTCGACTTCTGGGCAGAATGGTGCGGTCCCTGCAAAATGATCGCCCCGATCCTCACTGAAGTCGCCAAGGACTACAGCGAGAAGCTGCAGGTGGCCAAGCTCAACGTGGACGAGAACCAGTCGATACCGGCCAAGTTCGGTATCCGCGGCATCCCGACCCTGATCCTGTTCAAAAACGGCGCCGTGGCCGCCCAGAAGGTCGGCGCACTGTCCAAGTCGCAGCTCACCGCCTTCCTCGACAGCCACATCTGAGCCAGCCGGTCCGCGCCAGCGGACCGCGCGGGGCCGGCCGGGATGTTGCAAACGCGCATCCGGCTGGCTTGCTTTACATTTATTGGCGCGGCAATATAAAGATTGAACTTATTATCATTTCTGGCATTGAATTGGCATAGAAAAAGAAGACGCTCGATACCAGAAACTGGAGCAACTGCACGAGAGGCGAAAGCAGGTCGTGAGGTTGCATCGGAAGGGATACGGAGTCATGGGGTTTCACGCCGAAAAAGCCGATCAAGCGCGCTTACGAACAGCGACCGGAGTCTGTCAAGCAGTGGATCGATCAGGAGTATCTGGCCATCGAGAAGCGTGCCAAGGCCAAAGGTGGCGAGATTCACTGGGGTGACGAAACCGCGTTGGTGAATACGGATGTTCGGGGCCGCAGTTATGCTCCCAAAGGGCAAGCCCCGGTCACGATGGCGGTTAGAGGTACGCGACAGAAGCTGTCGATGATTTCCACAGTGACCAATCAGGGCAAGGCAAGCTGGATGATCATCGATGGTGCCTTTAACCACGAGAAGCTCATCGAGTTCTTCGAGGCGCTGGTGGCCGATGGCAAGCGCGCGGGCAAGAAAGTGTTCCTGATCCTCGACAACCTCAGCGTGCATCACTGCAAGCCGGTCAAGGCATGGCTTGCCGAGCACCAAGCCGACATCGAAGTCTTTTACCTGCCCAGCTACAGCCCGGAGCTCAATCCGGATGAGCGACTCAACGCCGACCTGAAACATGTCATCAGCACACGAGTCCCCGTCAGAACAAAGGCCAAATTCCACGCCGCAGCAAAGAACCACATGGCGTTCATCGAAACCCATCCCGAACGCGTGAAATCCTACTTCCAGGATCCCCGCGTCAAATACGCCGCACGAAAACTTCTTCCTGCTGGATCAATAAATTCCCCCGGCCCGGGCCTCCAGTTCGCGCAGGATGTCGGCGCGCAGCTGCAGCAGCGCGGGGGCCTGCCGGGCCGCCGCGGCCTCCACCGGTTCGCCGGTGGTCATGCTCAGATTCAGCACGTAATGCACGCCGCCACCGCGACCACCTCGGGCTGCCAGGACGCGGCGCAATATCCCATCTCCGCCACGCGGCCCAGCGAAGTCAGCTCCATCGGAACGCGCTGCCCCGCCCGCCGGTTGTAGCGAATCGATTCCAGATAGACCATCTCGTCGCGGTCTGGCGCGGCCAGCCTGACGTTCATCCGGCCCGCCTCGGCCACGGCGCGCATGCGCGGCGCCGCCACCGCCAGCACCGACGAGCCCGAGCGCATCGCTAGGGGCAGGCTGAGGATAGCGGGCGCCAGGCGATAGGCCCGTGAACCCGGATCGGCCTGCAGCATGCCCGCGCCCACCAGGGTCTGCGCGAGCCGAGTGACGGTCGCGCGCGGCAGGCGGTGCGCTCCGCCTGCTCGGCGTTGCCCAGCAGCTCCAGGCCGGGCTGGAAGGCGCGCAGCAACTCCACGCCGCGCTCCAGGGAACGGTTTGCCGGGGAAAGTCCGGGCTTCTTCTCGGCGAGTTTCGAAGGGGTTGCGCACATGCCGGCGGCCTCGTCTTAGGGTCTGCGGCATCGTACACCGGCGGGAGAAACGGCAGGCGATTAATTTCAAAGAGTGAAATTCACCACGTGCCCGGTGGGCGCCGAATGTCTATGCTTCATCCATCGCCGTCCCAGCGTTTCGCAATCAGAAAACGGCCCCATGATCCGGGCCGCCTGCATCAGGAGACACCCCCCGTTCCGATCCGTCCCCGCCTGCTCCGCACCCTGCGCCTGGCCGCCGCCGGCCTGGGCGCCCTCGCCCCGGCGCGCGCCCAGAATCCCGCCTAGCAGCCCATCCGCCTGGTCGTGCCCTTCGCCGCCGGCGTCGGCACCGATCTGATCGCCCGCGTGCTCGGCGCGGGCATGGCAGCCGAACTCGGCCAGCCGGTCATCGTAGACAACAAGCCCGGCGTGGGCACCATCATCGGCAGCGACTTCGTCGCCAAGAGTCCGCCAGACGGCCACCCCCTGCTCGTGGCTACCTTCGCCCACGCGGTCAACCCCAGCCTGCAGCCGAAGATGCCCTTCAAAACCGCCACCGCCTTCGAGCCGGTGAGCCTGATCGAGCGCTCGCCCAACGTGCTGGTCGTCGCGCCGGACCGGCCCTTCAAGACCGTGAAGGACATCGTCGCCGCCGCCTAGCGCGGGCCGCGCAAGTTCACCTACGGCTCCTTCGGCAACGGCACCTCCGCCCATCTCGCCGCCGAACTGTTCAAGAGCCTGGCCAAGGTCGACATCACCCACGTGCCATATCGCGACTCCAGCCCCGCCATCACCGACCTGCTCGGCGGCCAGATCGAAATGATGTTCACCATGGTGGCCAGCGTCGCGCCCTATCTGCAAAGCGGCAAGCTGCGCACCATCGCCGTCACCTCGGCCGCACGCACGCCGGCTATGCCCGGCGTGCCCACCGTCGCCGAAGGTGGCGTCCCCGGCTATGTGGCTGAGAGCTGGTACGGCCTCTACGCACCCGCCGGCACGAGCCCCGAGGCGGTCCAGCGCCTTCTCGGCGCGGTGCGCAAGGCGGTGGCGGGCGAAAGCTTCAAGAAGCGCGTCGAGGAAGAAGGCCTCGTGGTCACCGCTGCCGGCCCGCAGGAACTGGCTACCTATGTCGCCGCCGAGCGTGCGCGTTGGGCCAAGGTCGTGCGCGACGCGCGCATCACAGACAACTGATCAAAATCCTCCCGATACAAGACAACAAGAAAGGAAACCGAGATGAACGCCGACGCCAAGCCCTACGCCTATCTCCAATACGCCGTCGAGGATGGCGTCGCCCTGCTCACCCTGAACCGCCCCGACGTGCGCAATGCCATCAACGACGACGCCCGCGCTGAGCTGGTCGACGCGCTGGACCGTGCCAACCGCGACAACGCCGTGCGCGCCCTGTCGCTCACCGGCGCCGGCAAGGCCTTCTGCGCCGGCAGAGACATCCGCGCGATGCAGCAGTGCATGCAGGCCCCCGCCGGCCAGGTGGCCTCAAACGGCTGGGCGCGCCAGCAGCGCATCCACCACGCCATCTCCGCCCTGCACACCATCCCCAAACCCACCATCGCCGCGGTCAACGGGGCGTCCACCGGACTGGGCACCGATCTGGCCATGGCCTGCGACTTCGTCCTCGCCTCCGAGCTGCATGCGAGCTTCGCCTGGAACTATGTCCTGAGCGGCCTGATCCCGCGACGGCGGCGGCATGTGCTTCCTGCCGCGCCGCGTCGGCCTGGTCCGCGCCAAGGAACTCATCTTCAGCGGGCGCACCGTGCGCGCCCCCGAAGCGCTGGAGCTGGGCATCGCCGACCGCCTTGGCGGCGCCGACACGCTCGTGGCCGACGCCCTCGCCTGGGCGCGCGAACTCGGCGCGGGCTCGCGCACCGCGCTCGCGCTGAGCAAGACCATTCTCAACCAGAGCTTCGAACTGCATGCCGAGCGAGTCTTCGGCATGGGCAGCCAGGTCCAGATCATCTGCTACGCCTCCGACGAACACCGCGCCGCGGTCGAAGCCTTCCTGGCGAAGGCCGCGGGAAAGCAATGAACATGGACGGCAAGCGCAAGGAAGGCATTCTGCGGCTTCTGCGTCCGCGCAGCGTGGCCGTCGTCGGCGCCTCGGACGATCTGGCGAAGACCTCCGGGCGGCCCGTGCCCTATCTGCAGAAGCACGGCTTCGGCGGCGACATCTATCCGGTCAACCCCAAGGCCGAGACCATCACTGGCCTGCCCTGCTACCGCGACATCGTCTCGCTGCCGCAGGCGCCCGACGTGGGCATCGTGCTGCTCGGCGCGGAACGCTCGCAGTAAGCCGTGCGCGAACTCGCCGAGCGCGGCGCCGCGGCGGCCATCGTGCTCGCCAGCGGCTATGCCGAAACCGGCCCCGAGGGCTTGGCGCACCAGCATACACTGCTCGAGGCCGCCGGCGGCATGCGCCTGCTTGGCCCCAACACCATCGGCCTGGTCAATCTCAGCGACAAGGTGATCCTCTCGGACAGCGGCGCGCTGGAGATAGACGCGCTGCACGCCGGCTCCATCGCCGTGGTCTCGCAGAGCGGCGGCATCCTCGGCTCGCTGCTCTCGCGCGGCGCGGCACGCGACATCGGCTTCTCCAAGCTGGTGTCCACCAGCAACGAGGCCGACCTCGACCTGGCGGACTTCGTCGACGCCCTGGCCGAGGACGAGCACACCCGGATCATCGCCCTCTATATGGAAGGCATCCGCGACGCCGCCAAATTCCGCACCGCCGCGCACACCGGCGGGCTGGCCAGCGCAGACCGCATGTACGAAGCGCTGTTCCGCGAGCTGGGCGTGGTCCGCGCGAAGACCTTTTCCGACCTGCTCGACATTCCCGCCGCGCTCGCCGCCGGGCGGCGCCTGGCCGACAAGCGCGTGGCCGTGCTCACCTCCACCGGCGGCGCCGGCACCCTGGTGGCCGACAGCCTCGGCACGGCCGGCTTCGAAGCGCCGCCGCCCGACGCGGCCACCGCGCAGAGCCTGCGCGAACTGCAGGGCGGCGCGCTCAGCCGCGACGAGGCCATGGCGATGATCCGCGAACTCAAAACCTGGCCGCTGCTCGACGGCTACCGCGGCCGGCCCGCTGCGGACGTGGATGCGCTCGCGGACGCCGTCGTCGACTTCTCGACGCATGGCGGGTCAGTTGGGAGCGCGGCTGGAGACGGCGGAGATCAATCCGCTCTTCGTGCTGCCGCGCGGCCGACGGCGTGGCCGTGTTCGCGGCGGAATCGGCGTAGCGCGCGGCGCTCAGTCGAGCGAGATCTTCAGGCGCGCGATCGTGTCGCGCCACATCTCGGAATCCTCCTTCACGATCTTCGCGAAGGCGGCCGGCGGCATGCCGCCTGGCTCGACACCGTTGCTCAGGAAGACCTCGCGCACCTCCGGGCTGGCCAGCACCCTGCGCACTTCCTCATAGAGGCGGTCCACGATCAGGGCGGGCACGTCCTTGCGCAGCATCAACCCGTACCAGGTGCGGATGCCGAAGGACGGATAGCCCGATTCCGCGATGGTCGGCACGCCCGGCAGCGAAGCAAGCCGCGTGCGCGAAGCCACGGCGATGGCGCGCACCTTGCCCACCTTGATCAGCGGCAGCGCCAGGGCGGTGTCGAGAAACATGCTGTGGGTCTGCCCGCCGATCAAGTCCTGCACCGCCATCGCCGCGCCCCGGTAGGGAACGTGGCGCATGTGCACGCCGGCCGCCGCCGAAAGTAGCTCGCCGACCAGATGCGTGGACGTGCCCAGTCCGGAGGACGCGAAGGTCATGTCCAGCTGGGCCTTGGCGTACGTCACATACTCCTGCAGATTGGCGATCGGTAGATCGTTGCGCACGCTCACCACATGCGGGACTATAGCCGACCACCGTCAGCGGCGTGAAATCGCGCGCCATGTCGAAGGGATAGCTGCGCAGCAGATACTGGTTGGTCACCGACAGGATGGAGGGGAAGGCCAGGCTGTAGCCGTCGGCCGGCGAGCGTGCCACGTCCGACAGGCCGATCACGCCGCCGCCGCCCGGCTTGTTCTCCACCACGACCGGCTGCGACAGGCCCGCCGACATCGACTTGGCGATGACGCGCGCCATCAGGTCTGTCAGCCCGCCCGCCGCGAAGGGCACGACGATGCGCACCGTCTTCGATGGGAAGACGTCCGCGACACGCGCCTGCCCTAAGGACGGGATGAACGATAGGGGAAAGAGCGCTGCGCAGGCGCCGAGCGCGAGCAGCGCGCGGCGCGGGAAAGCCGGCTGCAAGAGCAGGGGAACAGCCTTTGTCATCGCGTCTCCCTTGTTCTTGTGTTGCGTCGGGGCGGGCTGGCGCCCCGGGCGTGCGCGGCTTGCCGGACCCTATTCCAGATTCTGCACCTGCTCGCGCATCTGTTCGATCAGCAGCTTGAGCTGCATCGCGGAATCGGTCAGTTCGATGGCCGTCGCCTTGGAGCCCAGCGTGTTGGCCTCGCGGTTGAGCTCCTGCATCATGAAGTCCAGCCGCTTGCCCACCGAGCCGCCGGCCTTGAGGATGCGCAGCGTCTCGGTCAGATGGGTGTCGAGCCGGCCCAGCTCCTCGGCCACGTCGATGCGGATGCCGAAGGCGGTGACCTCCTGGCGGATGCGCTCGGCGACTTCCTCGCGGCTGATCACGGCCGCCGCGCCTTCGCTCGCCGGCGCCAGCGCGGCGGTGAATTTCTCCTCGAGCTTCTTCTGCTGCTGTTCGAGCAGTTGGGGCAGCAGCGGCTTGAGCTTGGCGGTGGCGCCGCGCATGTCCTCCACGCGCGCGCGAAGGATGACGGCCAGTGCCTCGCCTTCGCGGGCACGGCTGGCCTTGAGCTGCTCGAGCGCCTCGGCGCCGGCCGCGAGCAGGGCCTCGCGCAGCGTCTCCTGCGACAGCGCCGGTTCGGTCAAGAGGCCTGGCCAGCGCAGTATCTCCGCCACCGACAGCGGCGCGGCCTGCGGGAAATGCGGCTTGACGAGGCCCTGCAGGCGCAGCAGTTGCGCGAGCGCGCTGGCGTCGGGCGCGGCGGTTGGCGGCAGGCCCTCGGGGCGCTGCAGCTTGATGCGGCAGTCGAGCTTGCCGCGCGCGAGCGCAGCGGTGAGCATTTCGCGCAGGCCGGTCTCGGCGCTGTGGCAATCATCCGGCATCCGGAAGGCGAGATCGAGGAAGCGCGAATTCACGCTGCGCAATTCCACGGTCATCGCGACGGACATCTCCGTCTGCCGGCCCTGGGCGTCGGTCAGCGGAACCTGGCGCGAAGCCACGCCGTAGCCTGTCATGCTTGAAATCATGCGGAATTCTACTCTGGGGTATCATCGGCCCGATATTTTTTTGATCACTTCTGCGCACCCGCGCGCGCAGCTTCGGAGAAACCCATGCGTGTCAGCGGCCGGGCCCCTCATCAACTGCGCGACGTGCACCTCACCCGCCAATACATGCGCTACGCAGAAGGCTCTGTGCTGGTCGAGTTCGGCCACACCAAAGTGCTGTGCACCACCAGCGTGCTCGACAAAGTGCCGCCGCATCAGCGCGATTCCGGCGAAGGCTGGGTCACCGCCGAATACGGCATGCTGCCGCGCGCCACCCACACCCGCGGCGACCGCGAAGCCGCGCGCGGCAAGCAAAGCGGCCGCACCCAGGAAATCCAGCGCCTCATCGGCCGCTCGCTGCGCAGCGTGTTCGACATGGCCAAGCTCGGCCAGCGCACGCTGCATCTGGACTGCGACGTGCTGCAGGCCGACGGCGGAACCCGCACCGCCAGCATCACCGGCGCCTTCGTCGCCGCGCACGACGCCGTCTCCGGCCTCATCAAGAGCGGCGAACTCGCCGCCTCGCCCATCAAGGACCACATCGCCGCGATCTCCGTGGGCGTCTGGCAGGGCCTGCCCCTGCTCGACCTCGACTATCACGAAGACTCCAACTGCGACACCGACCTGAACCTCGTTATGACCGGCTCGGGCGGCATCGTCGAAATCCAGGGCACCGCCGAAGGCGCGCCCTTCTCGCGCAAGGAGCTGGACGCCATGCTCGAACTCGGCAGCGCCGGCATCGCCACCCTGGTCGAACTGCAGAAGCAGGCGCTGGCCGACTGAGCGATGTCCCAGCTCGTCCTCGCCTCCAACAACGCCGGCAAGCTCATCGAGCTCTCCGCCCTGCTCGCGCCCCTTGGCGTGGAGCTTGTGCCGCAGGGCAAGCTGGGCATCCCTTCGGCCGAGGAACCCTATCCGAGCTTTCTCGAAAACGCCCTGACCAAGGCGCGCCACGCCGCGCGCGCCAGCGGCCTGCCCGCCCTGTCCGACGACTCCGGCATCTGCGTCGACGCCCTCTCTGGCGCGCCCGGCATCTATTCCGCGCACTATGCCGAGATGGCCGGCGCCGGCAAGGGCGACGACGACAACAACCGCTACCTCGTCAGTCAGCTGCAGGGTGAAACCAACCGCCGCGCCAGCTACGCCTGCCTGATCGTCGCCGTGCGCCACGCCGAGGACCCGCTGCCGCTGATCGCCGAAGGTCGCTGGGAAGGTGAAGTGGTGGACGAGACGCGCGGCGCCGGCGGCTTCGGCTACGACCCCTATTTCCTGATTCCCGCGCTGGGCAAGACCGTGGCCGAACTCAGCAAGGAAGAGAAGGCCGCGCTGAGCCATCGAGGTCAGGCTGTGCGGCTTCTGCTCGACCGGCTGCCGGACTGGCTCTCGCGCTGAGCGCCGGACCGCGCAGGCCGCCAGTCGGCATTCCAGGCAAGCCAACATGATTCCCATCCATCCCGCCGGCGCCAAGGTCCTGCGGGCCAACCTCGACCCCAGCGCGCTCTCGCTGCCCGCCCCGCTGCCGCTTTCGGTCTATGTGCACTACCCTTGGTGCATGCGCAAATGTCCCTACTGCGACTTCAATTCGCACGAAGCCAAGTCCGAGGTGAATGAAGAGCGCTATCTGCAGGCGTTGGAAGCCGATCTGCAGCAGTCGCTGCCCCTGGTCTGGGGCCGGCGCGTGCACACCGTCTTTATCGGCGGCGGCACGCCCAGCCTGATCTCCGCCGCCGGCATGGACCGGCTGCTGGTCATGCTGCGCACCCTGCTGCAGCTCGAGGCGGACGCCGAGATCACGATGGAAGCCAACCCCGGCACGGTCGAGGCCGACAAGTTCGCCGCCTTCCGCGCCAGCGGCGTCAACCGTATCTCGCTCGGCATCCAGAGCTTCAACGATGCACACCTCAAGGCCCTGGGCCGCATCCACGACAGCGCCGAGGCGCGCCGCGCCATCGAGACCGCGCAGCGCTGCTTCGAGAACTTCAACCTCGACCTGATGTACTCCCTGCCTGGCCAGACGCCCGAACAGGCCGCCGCCGATCTCGAGCAGGTCCTCGCCTTCGCGCCGCCGCATCTCTCGCTCTACCACCTCACGCTCGAGCCCAATACGCTCTTCGCGAAATATCCGCCGGCCCTGCCCGACGAGGACGCCGCCTATGCGATGCAGGACATGATCGAAGCGCGCATGCTCGACGCCGGCTACGGCCACTACGAAGTCTCCGCCTACGCAAAGCCCGGCCGGCAGTGCCGCCATAACCTGAACTACTGGCAGTTCGGCGATTACCTCGGCATCGGCGCCGGCACGCACGGCAAGCTCTCCTTCGCCCACCGCGTTCTGCGCCAGATCCGCCACAAGCATCCGCAGGCCTACATGGACGCCGCGCTCTGCGGCAACCCCGTGCAGGAAGAATGCGAAGTCGGCGCGGCCGAGCTGCCCTTTGAATTCATGCTCAATGCGCTGCGCCTGGCTGAAGGCGTGCCGCTTTCCAGCTTCGCTGAACGCACGGGGCTCAACGCCGCCGCCATCCTCGAAAAACTCGACCTCGCCGAAAAGAAGGGCCTGCTCGAACGCGGCGGCGCCAACATCCGCCCCACGCCGCTGGGGCGGCGCTTCCTCAACGATCTGCAGGAACTCTTTCTCGAGGACTGAGGGGGCTGGGCTTTATAATCGTGCCCATGGAGGGTTGGGTGAGCGGTTTAAACCAGCAGTCTTGAAAACTGCCGATGTCGAAAGACATCCGTGAGTTCGAATCTCACACCCTCCGCCACGGCAGGCAACACGCTTCTCGGCGCGCCCGCGCCGGGCTTCTTACCGCAGGGAGATGGCAGCGTTGCTCTTCAGGCCGTCCAGGACGCCGGGAGAATCGGAAGGACCGTCGTTGCGCGCATCGGAGCCGCGGCGTTCGTCGGCCTTGTCCCGTGGAGACATGACTTCCATTTCGAAGTAACCCAGACGCTCGATGCGCTTCGCTTCCTTGAGGCTGTTCGTGATGGCGAGGATGCGGCCTTTGAGCATCACCTTTTAGTGGAGACTTGATCCGATACAGCCGGTTGCAATCGTGATGTCGTTGGCACTGGGATCGGTAAAATTTATTGATTCGGTATTTAAACATTGAACTTATTGAGTGATATAGAGTCGGATATTGCATGGACAAAATTGACTCGAGAACGCTGCCGGTAACCGCCCTGAACGAACGGCGCCGACGTGCGGTGAAAATGCGGCTGGATGGCGTGAGCCTGAAGGACGCGGCGGCGCAATGCGAGATGTCGCGCACGACGCTCATTGCAGCGGTTAAGGCGTATCGCGCGGGCGGGTGGAAGGCCCTCGACGTAGAGCGCCCCGGGCGCCCGCAGGGTACGGGCAGAACGCCTGACGGCGGAGCAGGAACGCGAGGTTCAGAGGCTGATCCGCGACCGCACGCCCGACCAGTTGAAGATGATCTACGCGCTGTGGAGCCGCCAGGCAGTAGCCGAGTTGATCCTTATTGATCCAGCAGGAAGAAGTTTTCGTGCGGCGTATTTGATGCGGGGATCCTGGAAGTAGGATTTCACGCGTTCAGGATGGGTTTCGATGAACGCCATATGGTTCTTTGCTGCGGCGTGTAATTTGGCCTTTGTTCTGACGGGGACTCGTGTGCTGATGACATGTTTCAGGTCGGCGTTGAGTCGCTCATCCGGATTGAGCTCCGGGCTGTAGCTGGGCAGGTAAAAGACTTCGATGTCGGCTTGGTGCTCGGCAAGCCATGCCTTGACCGGCTTGCAGTGATGCACGCTGAGGTTGTCAAGGATCAGGAACACTTTCTTGCCCGCGCGCTTGCCATCGGCCACCAGCGCCTCGAAGAACTCGATGAGCTTCTCGTGGTTAAAGGCACCATCGATGATCATCCAGCTTGCCTTGCCCTGATTGGTCACTGTGGAAATCATCGACAGCTTCTGTCGCGTACCTCTAACCGCCATCGTGACCGGGGTTTTCCCTTTGGGAGCATAACTGCGGCCCCGAACATCCGTATTCACCAACGCGGTTTCGTCACCCCAGTGAATCTCGCCACCTTTGGCCTTGGCACGCTTCTCGATGGCCAGATACTCCTGATCGATCCACTGCTTAACAGACTCCGGTCGCTGTTCGTAAGCGCGCTTGATCGGCTTTTTCGGCGTGAAACCCCATGACTCCGTATCCCTTCCGATGCAACCTCACGACCTGCTTTCGCCTCTCGTGCAGTTGCTCCAGTTTCTGGTATCGAGCGTCTTCTTTTTCCATGCCAATTCGCATGCCAGAAATGATAATAAGTTCAATCTTTATATTGCCGCGTCAACAAGGTTGACGGATGGCAGAAAACGGAAGCGTCGCCGGACATTGGATCGAAATGATTGAGGTGGGATGGAAACACCCCGCCTTTTTTATTTCACCGCCGCTCTGGCCCGCTGGCCACGCGTGAGCAGCAGAAAAACGGGGCCCAGGAGACATCCGCAGACGGCGCCCAGCAGATGCACCTGCCAGGCGACCGCAATACCTTCTTCGAGACTGTTTGGCAGGGTGGACGGGTCTTGCCACGCCAGCAGGATCTTCACCGCAAGCAAGGCGCCCAGCAGCCAATGCAGCGTGCAGCCGGCCTGCACTGCGAACATTACCGCCAGCCCGGAGGCGCCGCGATAGACCTCGAGAGAGGCGCCCATGCCGAGCAGTCCCGCCGAGATGAAGGGCGGCCCGACAAGCAGGCTCAGCGCCAGCGTTCCGACGTCGGCGGCGGCCTGCGTTGCGGAGTAGTGCACGAAATGTGCGCTCCACAGCCGCCAGACTTCGCCTTCCAGAATGGCGCAGCGCCGGTATTCCAAGGTGTCGAGCAGCGCTTCGGGCGCGGCGGCCAGCAAGACGCATGCGAGGCAGACTGCTGCGCTGACCCAGGGAATGCGAAAAACGGCGTCCGGCGCCGCCGCGATAGCCTTCCTTGTTGGCGACCTTGATGTCCTGGCTACCCTTGATCTTTTCCTTGAAGGAAGCCAGCTCGGTCTTCATCACCGGGATCAGTTCGTCCACTGCCCGGTTGAAGCCGTCGATGCGCGCCATGCGCGCTTTTTCGCCGACACCGATCATGGCGGCGCTGCCCTGCATGTGGCTCGCGCCCGGCGCGCGGAACAGCAGCTTGCGGCTGGCGACGTCGAACACGGCAGCGTCCACCATGGTCTGGATGTCGTATTACGAGCCGTGGATCAGATAGGCGCCGACGATGGTCCAGTAAAGCATCGCCAGCGAGTTGCTGCCGACGAACTGGATCTGGTCGTAGGAGACCAGCACGGCCACCTCGAAGTCGAGCATGCGCGCCACCCGCTCCATGTTGGCGAAGCCGCCGCGCGGCTGCAGATAGCTGGTGGGCACGATCTGGATCTTGCCGATGTAGTCGTAGCTAGAGAACGCCGCCTTGACCCGCTCGAGCAGCCGCGTCTTTTCCGCCTCGGGCAATTCGTTTCCACCCCACTCCGGGGGCACGAGGGCGATGCCGACCTTGACCGGCGGGCGCAGCAGGGCGGTGGAGGTCTGCATCTGTGGCGCGGTCTTGGCATCTGGAAACAGATAGCCGACCATGCTGCCCGCCTGATTGGTGGTGCCGTTGACGAAGAGGTCGGCGCAGGACTGCAGGTTGGCCGCAAGGACGCAGATGCCGGCCGCGGCCAATATCGCGTGGAAGAGTTTGTGCATGGGCGTCTCCGGTGTCTATCCCTGTCAATATGCGCGGCTTTTCCGATCTTGCATTTCGGCGCCGGAGTGTGTTTACACTTCTGCCGGGCAGCGAAGCAAAAGGAGCGAGCCGGCAACCAGCCTTTACGGCATGCCCCCTTCCCCGCCAATAACAAGAAAGGAGACCCTTCCGCCATGAGCCTCAAGCCGCAGGACGCCCCGGCGTCGCCCGCCCTCATTCCCGCCGCGAGTCCCTACGATTTCAGCCCCGTGCACTCCGCCATGCAGTCCTATGTCGACAAGGAAATCCTCGCGGGCGTGTCTTCCACCGTGCTGGTCGGCGGCGAGCTGGTGGACCTGCATTGCGCCGGCTGGGCGGACCGCGAGAATCAAGTCGCGTTGCGCGAGGACCATCTCTTCCGCGTCTTCTCCAACACCAAGCTGGTCACCTCGATCGCGGTGCTGCAACTGATGGAGCAGGGGCTGCTGGCGCTCGACGATCCGGTGCAGAAGTGGCTGCCGAAACTGGCGAACCGGCGCGTGCTGCGGCCCGGTGCGGCCTCGCTCGACGACACCGAGCCCGCTTCCGGCCCGATCACCGTGCGGCATCTGCTCACCCACAGCTCGGGGCTGAGCTACGGGCTGCTCGATCCGGGCACGCTGATGTACAAGGCCTACACCGAGCGCAAGGTCCTCACGCCTTACGCCACGCTTGCGCAGCTGATCGACACCCTGGAGGACCTGCCGCTGTCCTATCACCCGGGGACTTCCTGGGAATATTCGATCGCCACCGATGTGCTCTCGCGTCTGGTGGAGGTGGTGAGCGGCCTGCCTTTCGACCGCTATCTGCAGAAGCACGTGTTCGATCTGCTCGGCATGGCCGACACCTTCTTCAGCGTGCCGCCCGAGAAGCAGCATCGCCTCGCGGTCTACTACGCCGGCGCCGACATGCTCGATCCGATGAAGCCGGGCATCACCCGGCTCACCAACTCGCCCTATCCCGACGCTTTTCTCAAGCCCGTGCCGCGGCCCTCGGGCGGCGGCGGACTGGTGTCCTCGATGGCCGACATGATGGCCCTGATCCGCAGCCTGCTGCCCGACGCGAAGGCGGCATGGCCAACGGTACTCAAGCCCGAGACGGTCGCGCTGATGATGCGCAACCATCTTCCGGCGGGTGTGAACATCACCTTCTCGACGATGGGCCCGCTGCCGGGCAAGGTCTTCGGTCTGGGCGGCGCGGTCACCGTGGCCACCGAGCGCTACGAGCCCGCCGGCGCGCTGGGCGAATTCCAGTGGGGCGGCATCGCCGGCACGCATTGGTGGATCGCGCCGCGCGCCAACGCTGCCGGTCTGCTGATGACGCAGCGGCGCATGGCCTTCTGGCACCCATACTCGTTCGACTTCAAGCGGCAGGTGCACGCTGCGCTGGAGAAGGGCTGGGCTTGAGCCGTGGCGGCGGGGCGCCGCCTCAGGCAGTGCCCGAGATCCGTCCCGCCAGGAAATCGATAAAGGAGCGCACCGCCGGCGGCAGCACGGAGACGAGTTGACCGGCCTTGAGCTCCTCCGCGCAGAAGTTGGCGGGCAGGCTCGTCAGACCCAGGCTGCACAGCGTGGCGAACTTGCGCAGCGTGAACTCCTCGACGCTGAAGCGGGGCCGGGCGTTGAGGTCGTACTTCTCGGCCGTAGAGGATGAGATGGGTGCGCTGGTCGGCCTCGAACGCGCCGAGCAGCGGCTCGCCGGCGAGCTCGCGCGGATGCAGGATCGGCCCGATGCGCTTGGCCACCTCGGGCGAGGCCAACAAGTAAGCGCTTACAAAGGTCAACCACCGCGTCGCCAGACTCGGGTCCTCGTCGCCCTCGGCGCGCACGCGCAGCGCCACATCGATGCCTTCCTCGAGCAGGTTCACCCGGCGGTTGGTCATCACCATGTCCAGCTCCACCCGCGGATAGGCCTCGAGAAATTCCGGGATCAGTTTGGCGACCTGATGCGACGCCACCCCCAGCGGGCAGCTCACCCGAAGCCGGCCGCTGAGCTCGGCCAGCATACTGCTCACCTCCAGGCGCGCGGCCTCGGATTCGGAGAGCACCACCTGGCAATGCTGATAGAAGCGCCGGCCCAGATCGGTGAGCGCGATGCCGCGCGTGTTCCGCTGCAGCAGGCGCGCACCCAGGCCCGCCTCCAACTCAGCCACCCGCCGCGACAGGCGGCGACTTGGGGATGCCCAGGCTGCGGCCGGCGGCGGTGAAGCCGCCCAGCTCCACCACTTTGGCGAAGAAAAAGAGGTCGTTCAGATCCTGCATGGCGCGTCCACTGTTCTATATATAAAACAATATATCCTGATTCCGACGGCTAGTTCTGAAAACGAGGCTGCCCCCATCGCGTGCCGGAACGCCGGCGCCTAGACCAAAGAGAAACATCGTGAACGTGCTGCATCTGGATTCGAGCATTCTCGGCGACGCCTCCGCCTCCCGCGACCTCGCCGCCGATTTCACCGCCCACCTCACCGGCCAGACCCTGGCCGCCAAGGGCACCCCCGCCGAACAACGCAGCCCCGCCCAGCGGCAGGAAGCCGTGCTGCCCGAGACGGTGATGCAGGAATTCCTCGCCGCCGACGTCGTCGTGGTCGGCGCGCCGATGTACAACTTCTCCGTGCCCAGCCAGCTCAAAGCCTGGATCGACCCGATCGCCGTCGCCGGCGTGACCTTCCGCTACAGCGAAAAGGGTCCAGAAGGCCTGGCCAAGGGAAAGCGCGTGATCATCGTCTCCACCGCCGGCGGCAAGCACAGCGGCACGCCGACCAGCGTCGCGCACGAAGGCTATCTGAAGCTTGTCTTCGGCTTCCTCGGCATCACCGACATCGAAGTCGTGCGCGCCGAAGGCCTGGCCTACGGTCCCGAAGCCCGCGAAGCCGGCTTCAGCGCGGCGCGTCAGGACATCGGCTCGCTGGCCCTGGCGGCTTGATCATCTTTCACTGAACCCGCCGGCAGCAATTCCATGGCTTCAGTAGAATCGGGCGGTCCGTCTTGGACCGCCCGATTTTATTTCCGCCCCCATGTCCGCACTCTTCCAGCCCCCTGGCCCTTCGCGGCCTCACGCTTCCCAACCGCATCGTCGTCTCGCCCATGTGCCAATACTCGGCGCGCGAAGGCAGCGCCGTCGACTGGCATCTCGCCCACCTTAGCAGCCTGGCCGCCTCCGGCGCCGACATGCTCTTCTTCGAGGCCACGGCGGTGACGCCCGAGGGCCGCATCACGCCGGGCAGCCTCGGCCTGTGGAACGATGAAAACGAAGCTGCGGTCGCGCGCGTGATCGAAGTGATCCGCGGCAGGCAGGGCGTGGGCTCTGGGATCGCTCTGACCATGCAGCTCTCGCACGCCGGCCTCAAGGGCTCCAGCGCCGAGCCCTGGAAAGGTGGCGGACTGATCACGCCCAAGCAGGGCGGCTGGCTGCCGCTGGCGCCCTCAGCGGTTCCCTCGCACGAGCACGAAGCGCCGCCCGTCGAACTCGACGCCGCGGGCATGCGCCGCATCCGCGAAGCCTTCGCCGCCGCCGCGCAGCACGCCGCCCGCCTGGGCATCGACGCGCTCGAGGTCCACGGCGCGCACGGCTACCTCCTGCATCAATTCCTCTCGCCGCTGGCGAACCGGCGCACCGACGAATACGGCGGCAGCTTGGAGAACTGCATGCGTTTCCCGCTCGAAGTCTTCGCCGCCGTGTGCGCGGCCTTCCCGGCGGAGCGGCCGGTGGGCCTGCGCGTGTCGGCCACCGACTGGGTCGGGGGAGGTTGGGATACTGATCAGACCGTGGTCTTCGCGGACAAGCTCAAAGCGCTGGGCTGCGACTGGATCGACGTGTCCAGCGGCGGCATGTCGCCGCTGCAGAAGATCACGCTGGGCGCTGGCTATCAGGTGCCCTTCGCCGAACGCGTGAAGCGTGACACCGGCATGACGATGATGGCGGTGGGTCTGATCACGGAGGCGGCGCAGGCCGAGGAAATTATTTCGAGCGGACGCGCCGATATGGTCGAGCTGGCACGGGCATTCATCTACAATCAGCACTGGGCCTGAGCGGCAGCCGCCGAGCTGGGCGCCACCGTGACCGCGCCGCATCAGTACTAGCGCGGATTTCCCCGCCATGCAAAGGATTTGTTTGGCGCCACCAATTTCAGGCAGCATTGATGTCAGCAAGCGATAGAACGGCAAATAGGGCAGCGAACAGATCAGTGAAGGCAGTGGAGGCGGCGCAGGCGGAATCCACCCTCAAGGCCGGCAAGACCAAGGCGGAGAATACGGAAAAGGCGAAGAAGACGCGCAAGATCGAAGTGCGCAACTCGCCCGTGCACGGCCGCGGCGTCTTCGCCCTGCGCGAACTCAAGACCGACAAGCGCATCATCGAATACAAGGGCCGGCGCATCTCGTGGAAGCAGGCGATGCGCAAGCATCCGCACGATCCCGACAATCCCAACCACACCTTCTTCTTCAGCCTGGAAGACGACCGCGTGATCGACGGCGGCGACGACGGCAACAACGCCCGCTGGATCAACCACTCCTGCGAGCCCAATTGCGAAGCCCGCGAAAAGCGCGACAAGGACGGCAAGCAGCGCGTGCACATCTACGCGCTGCGCAAGATCAAGGCCGGCGAGGAGCTGTTCTACGACTACGGCCTCGTGATCGAAGGCCGCCAGACTAAGAAGCTCAAGAAGGAATACGAATGCCGCTGCGGCAACAAGAATTGCCGCGGCACCATGCTCGCGCCGAAGGAAAAATAAGCGGGGCGGGTGTCCGGGCGGCGTCCGGACCGGCAAGGCGCGGGGCGGAGCGATCCGCCCCGCGTTTTTTGATGGCTAGGCGGCCAGCGGCAGGCTGATCACCACGCGCATGCCGCTGGGCACGTCGTCGATGCGCACCACGCCGCGGTGCACGGCGGTGATCTCCTGCACGATCGCCATGCCCAGGCCGCTGCCGCTGTTGCCGCCGCGCGCGCCCTGGTTGTCGCCGCGGAAAAAGCGCTTGAACACTTCCGCGCGCAGCGCCGGCGGAATGCCCGTGCCGTTGTCCTCCACCGCCACCATGGCCGCGCCGTTCTCCTCCGCGGCGACGATGGTCACGCGGCTGCCCAGGCCGGCCGGGTCGCGGCGCATCAGGCCGTCGCCAGCGGGCTCGGCTTCGCCGCGGGCGGTGCTGTTGTGGCCGTATTTGACGGCGTTGTCGACCAGGTTGGCGATGGCTTCGCGCAGCAGGATCGGATCGCCGCGCACCCAGACCGGCATCGGCTCGCCGTCGGCGTCCATCGGTCCGCCGTAGCCCATGTCCACGCCCGCCTCGATGGCGGCCGGTACCCATTCCGCGCCCAGCTCGAAGGCCAGCGCCGCGAGGTTCACGCGCACGAACTGCGGGGCGCGCTGCGCGGGATCGGCGCGCGCCAGCGAGAGCAGTTGGTTGGAGAGTCGCACCGCACGCTCGGCGGCGGCCTGCAGGCCGAGGTTCACGTTGCGCAGTTCTTCCGAGTCCTGCGCGCCGACGGCGCGGTCGGCGTTGAGCTTGATGGCGGTGAGCGGCGTGCGCAGCTGGTGCGCGGCGTCGGCGATGAACTTGCGCTGCGAGGCCAACGCGGTGCGCAGCCGCGCGAGCAGGCCGTTCATCGCGGTGATCAGCGGCTGCACCTCGAGCGGCGTATCAACGTCGTCGAGCGCCTCGAGCGAGCCTTCGGTCTGGCGGTTGAGCGTGTCGGCCAAGCGCTGCAGCGGCACCAGCTCCTTTTGCAGGATCATCGACAGGATCACGCTGCCAAGCGCCAGGATCAGCAGCATGGGGATGCTCACCGCGAGCAGGATCTTGTTGGCGGCGTCGGTGCGCTTGTCCAGGGTTTCGGCGATCTCGACTTCGTAGTTGTCGACCGAGGGCGGGCCTTCGTGCCATTCCTCGCGCGCCACGGGCAGGCGCACCACGCGCACCTGCCGGCCGCCGAACCAGGCGTAGAAGATCAGCGCGTCGCGGTAGCGCACGTTGCCCGAACTGCTGCCCAGCCAAACGTCCTGTCCCGCCACGAGGCCCGAGGGGCCCTGGATACTCCAGTAGATGCGGTCGGTACCGGCGTTGTCGAGCAGGGTGTGGGCGGCGTTGCCGATGCTGCTGTCGGCCTTGGGTGCGAGGCGGATCTGTTGGCCGATGTTGGCGGCCACGTCGTAGAGCGCGCCGTCGAACACTTCATTGGTGTAGTGATTGGAGATCCAGTAGGCGACCAGGCCGCTGCCCACCACCAGCGTGAACAGCGGTGTAGCCAGCGCGCGCAGCAGGCGCACGCGCAGCGAGAACTTCGGCGCCCGGCGCACCAGGCCGATCAGTTTATCAGCGGGTTTGGCCGCGGCCATGGCTGTGTGGCGCGGCGTGCTCAGGCCTGCTGTAGCAGATAGCCGAAGCCGCGCAGCGTGACGATCTGCATGCCGCTGCCTTCGAGCTTCTTGCGCACGCGGTGGACGTAGACCTCGATCGCGGTGTCGCCCACCGGATCGCTGCCGGCGTCGCCGGCGTACTGGCCGACGTGGGCGAGGTGGTCCTGGATCTGCGCCTTGCTCACGACGCGGCCGTTGCGCTGCATGAGCAGTTCGAGCACGGCGAATTCGCGCGGCGAAAATTCCAGCGGCTTGGCGTCGCAGTAGATGCGCCGCTCGCTGCCGGCCAGGCGCAGCCGGCCCACGCGCAGGTCGGCGCGGTCTGGGCCGGCACCGGCCTGGCGGCTGCGGCGCAGCAGGGCGCGCAGGCGCGCCTCGAGCTCGGCCAGGGCGAAGGGCTTGACGAGGAAGTCGTCGGCGCCGGTGTTCAGGCCGGCGACGCGGTCGCTGATGTCGTCGCGCGCGGTGAGGATCAGCACCGGGGTGTCGGGATCTTTCTTGCGGAACTGCGTGAGCAGGGTCATGCCGTCGATGCCGGGCAGGCCCAGGTCGAGCACCACCACATCGCAGGCCTGGCTGGCCAGGGCCTCGGCGGCGTAGACGCCGTCGTGCACGGCCTGCACGGACAGGCCGGACTGGGCTAGGCCATTGCGGATCGCGTCGGCAATCTGGTGGTCGTCCTCGATCAGAAGAATGCGCATGGGGTCAAAAGGAGCTTGGGTACAATGGGAGCACGGTGCGCCGTGTTCCGAGGCGTGTTCCGTTGGAAGTTTCGTTCGTTTCCGTTCAGCGTGACCAGTGTGACCCAGACCACCCTATCCCTTACCGAGCTTGAAGCCGCGATCAACTACTGGCGCGGGCGCACGCCCTCGGCCGGCGAGGAGATGGGCCTGTGCAAGGAGGCGGCCGCGCTGGCGCAACCGTATGCGTTGATGATTGTACAGGGTCGGCAGCAGCTCTTATTGGACGATCTGCCGGAATCGGCCCGCGCGGCGTTTCTCGCTTTCGCCGCCCAGCGCGCCGCCTGAGAGTCTGCCCGGAGATGCCGGGCCGGGGCGTTCAGGCCGCCGCTTCCTCGATCAGCTTCGCCAGCTGCACGTCGCGCATCGACAGGCCTTCGGCGTCGTGCGTGGTCAGCGTGATTTCTACCTTGTTCCAGACGTTGAACCATTCCGGATGATGGTTGCTGCGCTCTGCATGCAGCGCGACCTCGGCCATGAAGCCGAAGGCGGCGGTGAAATCCTTGAAGACGAAGGTTTTGTGGATCGCGTCGCGGCCGGGCACCATCACCCAGCCGGGCAGCTGGGCCAGGAGGTCGCGGCGTTCCTCGGAAGTCAGTTTGGCAATCATGGCGGGCATCTTACCCCAGCGGCCTGCCGCCGCTGCTTACCCACGCGGAGCATGGGCCTTAGCGGGAAGCCTTGGCGGAGGCGCCCGGCGTGACGCGGCGTGGCGCGCCAGTCCTGCCGCGATTCAGTCGGCGAGGAAGCGTAGGATGGCGTCGGCCTGCGCGAGGCCGTCGCGCAGGCCCAGGCGCATGAGCGCGCGGGTGTAGGCTCGGTCGAAGAGCAGATAGCTGAGCAGCGGGCCGCCGTTGGCGCGGGCGTTGCGCGCCCGGTTGCCGCGCGCGGCGGTGTTCGATCGCCAGCGCGTCGAGTTCCTCGCTGGGGTCGATGACGAGCACTTCCACGCGGCGCAGGGGTGTGCCGTTCTTGCCGGGTCGGGAATCAGCTTGAGGGTTTCGTTGATGCGCTGCAGACGCTCGACGTCGTTGGCGAGCATGTCCAGGAAGATGGAGGCCATGGCGTGGCCGCCGATCTGCGCAAGGCTCGGGTACTGCGCCTCGCCCTCGGGCAGGCTGCGCTTGCGGCCCACGCCGATGACCATCATGCGCTTGGCGCCGAGGTGTACCGCGGGGCTGATCGGCGCGCTCTGGCGCATCGCGCCGTCGCCGAAGCATTCGAGCTCGCCTTCTAAGTCCAGGCGAACCGCCGGGAAGATGAAAGGGATGGCCGAGGAGGCCATCAGATGCGGCACACCGATCAAGGTCTTGTAGGAGACGCGCTGGCTGCGCACCCAGGGATCCATCTCGTGGGGGGCTGGTAGAAGGTGATGTGGCGGCCGGAGGTGTAGTTCGAGCCTGTGATGGCCAGCGCCTGCAGGCTGCTGTCGCGCAGATTGCGGGCGACGGCGCGCTGGTCGAAGAGTTCGCCCATGAGCGATTCGAGCGGCGCGTTGTCGAGCAGCGACTTGGGGTTGTTGCGCAGCAGCCAGCCCAGGGTGAAGGCGCCGAGCCAGCGCGCGCCGCTGGCGGTCAGGCCCGCGGTGTCGGCTCTGAAGACCTGGTCGGGCGTGAGCCGGCCCCAGGCCTTCTCGATGTTGGCGACGGCGCGGTAGAAGTCGTCGGTGTGGCAGGCGAGGGTGGCAGCGTTGATCGCGCCGGCCGACGTGCCGCAGATGATCTGAAAGGGCGAGGCCGGATCCTTGCGGCGCGCGCGCCGCCGCCGGTGAGAATCAATCCTGTGGGTATCATTATGGGATCAAGAACAGACGCAGTGCTGAGGGTAGACTGAATGGGCGGCGACAAGGCTGCGGTGGACACGGTTTTCGACGGCGACTACGACTACATCATCATCGGCGGCGGCACCGCGGGCTGCGTGCTCGCCAATCGTCTGAGCACCGATCCCGGCGTCCAGGTGCTCCTCCTGGAGGCTGGCGGCAAGGACGACTATCACTCGATCCATATCCCCGTCGGCTATTTGTATTGCATCGCCAATCCGCGCACGGATTGGCGCTATCGTATCGCCGAGGAGCTCGGATTGCACGGCTGCAGTCTCTTGTATCCGCGCGGCAGGGTGCTCGGGGGCAGCTCCTCGATCAACGGCATGATCTATATGCGCGGCCAGGTCGGCGACTATGCGCGCTGGGCGCAGGCCACGGGCGACGCGTCCTGGAACTGGGATGCGGTGCTGCCGCTGTTCAAGCGCAGCGAGGACCATCACAGCGGCGCGAACGCATTCCACGGCGCGGGCGGCGAATGGCGCGTGGAGCGTCAGCGGCTTTCCTGGGAGATCCTGCAGGCCTTCACCGAGGCGGCCAAGGAGACGGGCATCCCCGCCACCGACGACTTCAACCGCGGCGACAACCTGGGCGTTGGCTACTTCGAGGTGAACCAGCGGCGCGGCCTGCGCTGGAATGCATCCAAGGGTTTTCTGCGGCCGGCCGCACGAACCTGACCATCATCACCGGCGTGCAGGCCGAGAAGCCGCTATTCGACGACCGCGGAAATCCGCGCTGCTGCACCGGCGTGCGTTTCCACGGTGGCATGCGCGGCGGACGCGACACGGAGGTGGTGCTCTGCGCGGGCAGCATCGGCTCGGTGCAGCTGCTCGAGCTCTCGGGCCTGGGCCAAGCGCAGCGCCTGCAGGACCATCTGCAGCTGCGCATGATTTACAAGGTGCAGGGCGTGTCCACGCTGAAAACGCGCGCCAACAGTTGGTGGGGCAAGCTGGGCATCGGCATGGAATACGCGTTTGCACACCGTGGCCCGATGAGCATGGCGCCCTCGCAGCTGGGCGCCTTCGCCAAGTCCGACCCGGCGCAGAGTAGCGCCAATCTCCAATACCACATTCAGCCGCTCTCGCTCGAGCGCTTCGGCGAGCCGCTGCACAGCTTCAACGCCTTCGCCGCGAACGTGTGCAATCTGCGCCCGACCTCGCGCGGCAGCGTGCATATCCAGAGCGCCGACTATCTCGCCACGCCCGAGATCCGGCCCAACTATCTGTCCACCGGGGAAGACCGCGCCGTCGTGGCCGACGCGCTGCGCCTGACCCGGCACATCGCCGCCGGCGAAATCGGCACGACCATCTTCCATCCGGCCGGCACCTGCCGCATGGGCCGCGCCGACGATCCGCGAGCGGTGGTCGACAGCCAGCTGCGTGTCAGGGGCGTGACAGGGTTGCGCGTGGTGGACACTTCCGTGATGCCCAACATCACCTCGGGCAACACCTGTTCGCCCACGGTGATGATCGCGGAGCGCGCCGCGGACCTTATGCGCGCTGCGCGGAAGTTTATTCCATAAGCCTTATTATTGACGCGGCAATATAAAGATTGAACTTATTATCATTTCTGGCATGCGAATTGGCATAGAAAAAGAAGACGCTCGATACCAGAAACTGAAGCAACTGCACGAGAGGCGAAAGCAGGTCGTGAGGTTGCATCGGAAGGGATACGGAGTCATGGCCATCGTGGAGTTGACAGGGCTGAGTTACCCGGCGGCTCGACTGGCCATTGATCTCTATGAAGAAGGGGGCGCGGCGGCCCTGAAGCCGCGCCCACGAGGTCGTACGCCAGGAGACGGAAGACGGCTTAATGCGGATCAAGAAGAAGCAATCCGGCGCACGATCTGCGACAAACGTCCGGAGCAGTTGAAGATGGAATCTGCGCTCTGGACGCGAGGCGCGGTCATGCTGTTCATCGAACAGGAATACGCGGTCAAACTCTCAATACGTGCGGTCGGAGACTACCTCAAGCGCTGGGGTTTCACGCCGAAAAAGCCGATCAAGCGCGCTTACGAACAGCGACCGGAGTCTGTCAAGCAGTGGATCGATCAGGAGTATCTGGCCATCGAGAAGCGTGCCAAGGCCAAAGGTGGCGAGATTCACTGGGGTGACGAAACCGCGTTGGTGAATACGGATGTTCGGGGCCGCAGTTATGCTCCAAAAGGGCAAGCCCCGGTCACGATGGCGGTTAGAGGTACGCGACAGAAGCTGTCGATGATTTCCACAGTGACCAATCAGGGCAAGGCAAGCTGGATGATCATCGATGGTGCCTTTAACCACGAGAAGCTCATTGATTTCTTCGAGGCGCTGGTGGCCGATGGCAAGCGCGCGGGCAAGAAAGTGTTCCTGATCCTCGACAACCTCGGCGTGCATCACTGCAAGCCGGTCAAGGCATGGCTTGCCGAGCACCAAGCCGACATCGAAGTCTTTTACCTGCCAAGCTACAGCCCGGAGCTCAATCCGGATGAGCGACTCAACGCCGACCTGAAACATGTCATCAGCACACGAGTCCCCGTCAGAACAAAGGCCAAATTCCACGCCGCAGCAAAGAACCACATGGCGTTCATCGAAACCCATCCCGAACGCGTGAAATCCTACTTCCAGGATCCCCGCGTCAAATACGCCGCACGAAAACTTCTTCCTTCCGGATCAATAAAAACTGCAAAAACCCTGCCTTCTTCGCGGTCGGCCCGGCGGATGGGCAAGGTTTCGTCGATCTATTGGTGCGCCCGGCGGGGATCGAACCCACAACCCCTGGCTTCGGAGGCCAGTACTCTATCCATTGAGCTACGGGCGCGGAAAACCCGAAATTATACCCGCGAAGCAGGTCGTTTTGCCCGCGTTTTCCGGTTTTTCTGGCTTCCCGGTCCGGTTTGCCGGTTCAATCCTTCTGCGGCTTGCGCGCCAGCACGCCCTGGTACATCTCGTCGCGCGGCCGGCCCGAGAGCGAGGCGGCGATGCGCGCCGCCGCCGAGGCCGGCAGCTCCTTGCACAGGGCGTCGAGCAGCTTTTCCACGTCGAGCGCCGCCTGTTCGCCGGCGCTCTTGCCCGAGCCTTCCACCAGCAGCACGAATTCGCCGCGCTCGCGCTGCGCGTCGGCCGCGAGCCAGGCCGGCCCGGCCTCCACAGTGAGCTGGGCGATCTCCTCGAACTGCTTGGTGAGCTCGCGGCAGACGAGCAGGCCGCACCCGGCGGGCAGCAGCGCGGCTAGCGCGCCGAGGGTGGCGCCGATGCGGTGGGGCGATTCGTAGATCAGGAAGGCCATCGGCAGCGCGCGCAGCGCGCGCAGCGCGGCGTCGCGCTGCGCGGCTTTGGTGGGCAGGAAGCCGGCGAAGCAGAAGGCGCCCTCGCCCGCGTCGAGCAAGCGCCCGCTTACCGCCACGGCCGCCGCCGTGGCGCTCGCGCCGGGCAGCGGCACCACTGGCAACCCCGCCGCGCGCACCGCGTCGACGATGCGCGCGCCCGGGTCGGAGATGCCCGGCGTGCCGGCGTCGCTCACCAGGGCGATGCGCTCGCCCGCCTGCAGCCGCGCCAGGATGCGCTGCGCGGCTTCGGCCTCGTTGTGGGCGTGGGCGGCGAGCAGCGGTTTGGACAGGCCGTAGCGCAGCAGCAGCGCCGAGGTGTTGCGCGTGTCCTCGCAGGCCACCGCGTCGGCCAGCTCGAGCACATGCAGGGCGCGCAGCGTGATGTCCGCTGCATTGCCGATCGGCGTGGCCACCACGTACAGCGCCCCGGCTGGATAGTGCTGGCCGGCGGCCAGCACGCGTGCGTCGCCCAAGACGGGCTCCTTCAAAAAATGGCATGCCGCATGCGGCATGCCGGAAATGGGCGGCGCTGGCATCCCCGGCGCGCGGCGGACCCAAACGGGTTTCCTCAGCCGCCCGGACCATCGCCCTGAACCGCCAACCGAAGCGAGCGCTCTCCTCCGCGCCTGGCGCCGCCCCAGCCGCCACAGACTCTCGCGGCGGCGCTTCGCGTCCGCCGTCCGACGAGCGCGGTGCGGTTTTAGAAGCGCGCTCGCTCGACTACCTGCTCGACCAGGGCCTGGCCCTGTTGGTGCATAATTATCGCTGCAAAGCTGGGGGAATCGACCTCATCCTGCGCGAGCCGCGCGGCGCGCTGGTGTTCGTGGAAGCGCGCGCTCGCGCCGGGGCGGCCTTCGGCGGCGCGGCGGCCAGCGTCGGGGCGGCCAAGCAGGCGCGGCTCGTGCGCACCGCCGCGCTCTATCTCGCGCGGCGCTTCGGCGGTTCGCCGCCGCCCTACCGCTTCGACGTGATCGCCTTCGAAGACGGGCGGCTATGCTGGCATCGCGACGCGTTTGCCGCATAATGCCAACACTTTTGCAGCGCATACTTGCGCCCCCCCCCCTCCTGAGTCACCCCAGCATGTTGATCGACCGCATCACCCAACAATTCGAAGACAGCGTCCGCACCAAGCAGAAATCCGCGGAGCTGCTCCACCAGATCATCGCCGACGCCGTGCAGATGCTGGTGGAAACGCTGGGCGAGGGCAACAAGATCCTCGCCTGCGGCAACGGCGGCTCCGCGGCCGACGCCCAGCACTTCGCCGCCGAGCTCGTTGGCCGCTTCGAGCGCGAGCGCCCCGGCCTGGCCGCCCTGGCGCTGACCACCGACAGTTCCATCCTCACCGCCGTGGGCAACGACTACAGCTACGAACAAGTCTTCGCCAAGCAGGTCCAAGCCCTGGGCCAGCCCGGCGACGTGCTCTTCGCCATCTCCACCTCCGGCAACTCCGCCAACGTCATCGCCGCCATCCACGCCGCGCACGAGCGCGACATGCGCGTGCTGGCGCTGACCGGCAAGGGCGGCGGGCGCATCGTCGACCTGCTCGCCGAGGGCGACATGCACATCTGCGTGCCCGCCGAACGCACCGCCCGCATCCAGGAAGTGCACCTGCTCACGCTGCATTGCCTGTGCGACGGCATTGATCAGTTACTGCTCGGCGAAGCCGACGAGGACAGCCACTATTGATAAGGCACTTAAACACTGAACTTATTGAGTGATATAGAGTCGGATGTTGCATGGACAAAATCGACTCGAGAACGCTGCCGGTAGCCGCCCTGAACGAACGGCGCCGACGTGCGGTGAAGATGCGGCTGGATGGCGTGAGCCTGAAGGACGCGGCGGCGCAATGCGAGATGTCGCGCACGACGCTCATTGCGGCGGTGAAGGCGTATCGCGCGGGCGGGTGGAAGGCCCTCGACGTTGAGCGCCCCGGGCGCCCGCAGGGTACGGGCAGAACGCTGACGGCGGAGCAGGAGCGCGAGGTTCAGCGGCTGATCCGCGACCGCACGCCCGACCAGTTGAAGATGATCTATGCGCTGTGGAGCCGCCAGGCAGTGGCCGAGTTGATCCTTAACCGATACGGCATCAAGCTGGCCGTTCGCACGATGGGCCTGTATCTGGAGCGTTGGGGCTTCACGCCGCAAAAGCCCATGAAGAAGGCCTACGAGCAGTCGCCGGCGGCGGTGAAAAAGTGGCTCGACGAGGACTACCCGGTGATCGCCGCCTGCGCCAAGGCTGAGGGGGCCGAAATTCACTGGGGCGACGAGACCGGCGTGCGCCGCGACGACGTGCGCGGGCGCAGCTATGCCACGCAGGGCCAGACGCCCGTGATTCGCGTGAACAACAAGCGCCACGGCTTGTCGGTGATCTCCACCGTCACCAACAAGAGCCAGATGCGCTGGCAGGCCTTCGACGGAGCGTTGAGCGCCGACATTCTGATCGACTTCCTGCGCCGGCTGGTCAAGGATGCCGGCCGAAAGATCTACCTGATCCTGGACAACCTGCGTGTGCACCACAGCAAGCCTGTGAAGGCCTGGCTGGCCGAGCACAAGCACGAGATCGAAGTCTTCTACTTGCCCAGCTACAGCCCCGAATTGAGTCCCAACGAAATGGCCAATGCCGACCTGAAGCAGGTCGGCACCAAACTCGCTCCAACTCGCTCGAAGCTGCAACTGGTGAAGGCCACGCGCCAGCATCTGCTCAGCGTTTAGCGACAGCCCGAGCGCGTCAAAAGCTACTTCGAACATGCGCCGGTTCGGTATGCTGCTTGAGTCCATTGTTTCAATGTCGGATCAATAAGATGAACACCACCATGCAGACCCGCATGCCCGCCCGAACCTTCCACGCCCGCTCCGGCGTGCTGGCGCTGTGCGCCGCGCTCGCGCTGCCCGTGCTGCTCGCCGGCTGCGCGCCCATGCTCATCGGCGCGGCCGCCGGCGGCACCGCCTCGGTCGCCGCAGACCGCCGCACCGTCAGCCAGCAGGCCATCGACCGCGGCCTTCAGCTAGAGGCCGACAGCATGCTGGACCTGAAAATCGGCCAGCGCGGCAACGTCGGCGCCTCGGTGTTCAATGGCCGCATCCTGCTCAGCGGCGAAGTGCGCAACGAACAGGACAAGGCCCTGGCCGAGACTACCGCCAAGGCGCTGAAGAACGCGCGCGAAGTCATCAACGAAATCGTTGTCGGCCCGCTCAGCTCGGTCAGAGGCCGGGTGCAGGACACCTACCTGACCAGCCGCGTCAAGGCGGCGATGATCGTCACCTCGGGCGTGCCCTCCAACTCCATGCGCATCGTCACCGCCAACGGCGTGGTCTTCCTGATGGGCCTGGCCACGGAGAACGAAGGCCGGGTGGCCGCCGACGTGGCCTCGGGCATCGGCGGCGTGCGCCGCGTGGTCAAGTTCTTCGAGACGCTCAGCCCCGAAGAGCTCAAGGCCATTGAAAAGCGCCAGTCCGACGAAGGCAAGAGACCGGCGCCGAACCAGGCTCCCGCGAAGTAGAGCCACCGTGCGGGCGATCGCACCGATCATCGTTGTCGCCGCCGCGCTGGCGGCGGGCGCGGCGCACACCGCCGAGGACAAGGACCCGCAGGCCCGTATCTGGGCCGCCTCCTGCGCCACCTGCCACGGCACCGAAGGCCGCGCCCAGGCCGGCTTCGCCACCCTGGCCGGCCAGCCCGCCGCGGCGCTCACCAAGCAGCTGCTCGATTTCAAGACCGGCCGCGCGCCCTCCACCCTGATGAAGCAGCTCACCGCCGGCTACGACGACGAGGAGCTCGCGCGCATCGCCGACTACTTCTCCCGGCAAAGCGGCATGGCGCCGCGCCTGCCCGCCGGCCAGGGCGGCACCGCCAGGTCCACGGCCGCGCCCGCGCCGAGCGCGCCGGTCGTCAACGGAGTCAAGCCATGAAGCGCCGCCAGCTCCTGCAGGCGCTCGCCGCCGCGGGCATCGCGCCGCACATGGCGGCGGCGCTGGCGGCCGAGGCCGCGCCGCAGCCTGCCACTGGCGGCCTCGGCAAGGCCCGGGTCGTGGTGGTCGGCGGCGGCTTCGGCGGCGCGACCGCCGCCAAGTACCTGCGCCTGTTCTCCAACTACACGCTCGACGTCACCCTTGTCGAGCCATCGCCGGCCCTGGTCTCCTGCCCGCTGTCCAATCTCGTGATCGGCGGCAGCAAGATCCTCTCCGACGTCACCGTGAGCATGGACACGCTCGCCACGCGCCACGGCGTGCGCCTCGTGCGCGACCGCGCGGCGGCCATCGACCCCGGCAAGAAGCAGGCCCGCCTCGCGGCGGGCGGCGTGCTGCCCTATGACCGTCTCATCCTCTCGCCCGGCGTGGACTTCATCTGGGACGCGCTACCCGCCACGGCTGGCGCCGGCAAGGACGAAGCGTGCACCCAGGTGCTGCACGCCTGGAAGGCCGGCCCGCAGACGGTGGAGCTGCGCCGCCGGCTCGAGGCCATGCCCGACGGTGGCGTCTTCGCCATCAGCATCCCCGAGCTGCCCTACCGCTGCCCGCCCGCGCCCTACGAGCGCGCCTGCCAGGCCGCCTGGTACCTCAAGCAGGCCAAGCCCAAGAGCAAGGTGCTCGTGCTCGACGCCAACCCCGACATCACCGCCAAGCCCGCGCTCTTCCGCAAGGCCTGGGCCGAGCTGTATCCGGGTCTGATCGACTATCAGCCGCTGTTCGCGCTGACCGACGTCGACTTGAAGGAAAACACGATGAAGTTCGAAGTCCAGGACGACATCCGCGCCGACGTGATCAACATCGTGCCGCCGATGCGCGCAGGCGACATCGCCGTGCGCTCCGGCCTGGCCACGGCCAACGGCCGCTGGTGCGAGGTGGAATTCCTGAGCTTCGAATCGGTGGCCGTGCCCGGCGTGCATGTGCTGGGCGACGCCATTCAGGTGGCCCAGGCCATGCCCAAGTCCGCCCACATGGCCAACCAGCACGGCAAGGTGGCCGCCGCCGCGGTCGTCGCCCTGCTCGGCGGGCGCAGCCCCGAGGCCGCGCCGCTCTACGCCAACACCTGCTACAGCTTCGTCTCGCCGGACGAGGTGGTGCACGTCGCCAGCGTGCACCGATATGACGAAGCACACCGGACCATGCTCCCGGTGCCCGGCGCCGGCGGCCTCTCGGCGTCCCTCAACAAGACCGAGGGCCGCTACGCCATCGCCTGGGCCAGAAATATCTGGGCTGATACCCTGAACTGAGTTTCAGGCAAAATAACGATTTTTCCGCTTTTTCCGGGTTTGTCCGGACCGAGTCATGCAGGGCTGCCGGACGCTGACCTTGTTCGTTTTGTCTTTTATTTTTCTTACTGATCGGGATTGATATGAAGAAGACCGCACTCCGCCTAGCCCTGGCCGCCGCCGTCGCAGCCCTCGTTCCGGCCGTCTCGCACGCCGCCGTCGATGCCGCCAAGGCGCAGGAAATCGCCAACAAGAACGCCTGCCTGGGCTGCCACTCGGTCGACAAGAAGCTCGTCGGCCCGGCCTACAAGGACGTCGCCGCCAAGTACAAGGGCAAGGCCGACGCGCTCGCCAGCCTGAGCAAGAAGGTCAAGGCCGGCGGCTCCGGCGTCTGGGGCTCGATCCCGATGCCCCCCAATGCCAACGTCTCCGACGCCGACATCAAGACCGTCGTCGAGTGGATCCTGGCTGGCGCGCCAGCGAAGCCGTGCATCAGCAAGGAGTCGATATGCAAGTCACTAGACGGGACACCCTCAAGGCCGGCGCCGCCGCAACGCTGCTGGCCGCGACCGGTTCCGCCGCAAGCGTCCGGTCGGCCGAGGCCGACTGGAACAAGAACGCCTTTGAAGCCAAGACCGTCGCCGACCTGCTCAAGGTGCTCGGCGGCGGCAGCGTGGAAAAAAGCAGAGCCGTGGTCCTCACTGCGCCTGACATCGCCGAGAACGGCGCCGTCGTGCCCGTGGCCGTGAGCGCCAACATCCCCGGCGAGGACCAGATCGCCATCCTGGTGGACAAGAACCCCAACATCCTCTCCGGCGAGTTCACGCTGCCCGCCGGCACCGAAGCCTTCGTCTCCACCCGCGTGAAGATGGCCCAGACCTCCAACGTCCAGGCCTGGGTGCGCGCCGGCAGAAAGTGGTACGCCGCCTCGAAGGAAGTGAAGGTGACCATCGGCGGCTGCGGCGGTTGAGTAAGGAGGACGACATGGCAGACCCGATGCGCATCCGCGCAACCGAAAGCAACGGCGTGACCGAGGTGAAGATCCTCATGCGCCACGAAATGGAAAGCGGCCAGCGCAAGGACGCGGCCGGCAAGACCATTCCCGCCTGGCACATCACCAGCGCGAGCATCCGCCTCAAGGACAAGGAAGTCATGCGCGCGCAGTTCGGCCCATCGATTTCCAAGGATCCCTTCCTGAGCCTCAAGTTCAAGGGCGGCGCCAAGGGCGAGAAGCTCGTCGTCAACTGGGTGGACACCAAGGGCGACGCGCGTTCCGATGAAGCGGTTATCGGCTAAATCGCAGGCAGGCGGCCGTGTTGGCCGCCTGCCTGCTCGCCGGCCTGTCCTTGGGCTTCGCGACGCCCGCCGCCGCGATCGAGGTGGGTGAGACCCTCAAGCTGCCCGACCTCGTCGGGCTCGACGGCAAGCCTCTACCCGCCGCGCGCTGGTAGGGCAAGCCCGTCATCCTCGAAGTCTGGACCTCCTGGTTCCCCTTCTGCGCCGCGCAGAACGTCAACCTGCAAAAGCTCCAGGGCCAGCTCAAGGCGCAGAACAAGGCGCTGCCCATCCTGGCCGTGAGTGTGGACCGCGAGCGCGCCGCCGCCGTGGCCTACATGAAGGCCAAGAACTACAGCTTCTCCTATGCCATGCAGACGCCCAAGCTGGCCGACGCCCTGGGCAAGCGGCGCGGCATCGCCATGCTCTACGTGCTCGACGGCGCGGGCAAGGTGCTGCAGAAGGAATACGGCGAGATGGTCGATCTCGACGTGTTCGACCTCGCGCGCTACGCCGTCCCCAACTAGGCGCATCCGGGGGCGGTGCCCCTGCCGAACCGCCGCAAACTCCCTACCGCCGCTTTCGCCACGGCCGCTTTCACTGCCGCTCCCGCCCCTCGTGATCCTGAATCCTCCCCCTTGGCATGATGCTTGCTGAATAGGGCGTACCCATCCCTATCCAGGAGCGAGCATGAGCCGGCACTATCATCCCTTCGATGCTGAAACGCCGCTTTGGAGCGGCTGCGCCTGCAGCCGCCACGCCAGTCAGGCCGAACACGACCGCGCCGCCGCCGAACTCGCGGCGCGTGCCGCCTCCGGGCGGACCGCGGTCGACGAGGACGCGCTCTCGCGCGACTTCGTCGAGGCCGCCCTGGTCAAGGCGCTCTTCCCCGCCGAGCCGCAGCGCCGCGCCTTCCTGCGCGCGGTGGGTTTGGGCACGGCGCTCGCGGCCATCTCCAGCGTGCTGCCCCTGGCCTCGCTGCAGGCCATGGCCAAGGAGAAGCAGGACGCCCTCGAGAAGACGGACCTGAAGATCGGCTTTATCTCGATCACCTGCGCCACCCTGCTGATCATGGCCGACCCGCTGGGCTTCTACAAAAAACAGGGGTTGAACGTCACGCTGAACAAGACTGCCGGCTGGGCGCTGATCCGCGACAAGATGATCAACAAGGAGCACGACGCTTCGCACTTCCTCTCGCCCATGCCCATCGCCATGTCCATGGGCCTGGGCTCCACGGCGGCGCAGATGCGCGTGGCCACCATCCAGAACGTCAACGGCCAGGCCATCACCCTGCACGTCAAGCATAAGGACAAGCGTTATTCCAAGAGCTGGAAGGGCATCAAGTTCGCAGTGCCCTTTGAATATTCGATGCACAACTTCCTGCTGCGCTACTACCTGGCGGAGCACGGCGTGAACCCCGACACCGACGTGCAGATCCGCGTCACGCCGCCGCCCGAGATGGTGGCCAACCTGCGCGCGGGCAATATCGACGGCTTCCTCGGGCCGGACCCCTTCAACCAGCGCACCGTCTTCGACGAGGTGGGCTTCATCCACATCCTCTCCAAGGAAATCTGGAACGGTCACCCCTGCTGCGCCTTCGACATGCCCGAGGAGTTCATCAAGCAGAATTCCAACAACTTCGCCGCGCTCTACCGCTCGGCGCTCACCGCCGCCACGATGGCACGCGATCCGAAGAACCGCCCGCTGATCGCCAAGGTCATCTCGCCGCAGAACTACCTGAACCAGCCCGAGACCGTGGTCGAGCAGGTGCTCACCGGCAAGTTCGCCGACGGCTTGGGCAACGTGATGAACGTGCCCGACCGGGCCGACTTCGATCCCGTGCCCTGGTATTCGATGGCGGTGTGGATGCTCACGCAGATGAAGCGCTTGGGCTACGTCAAGCAGGACGTGAACTACAAGGAGATCGCCGAGAAGATCTTCCTGCTCACCGACTCGCGCAAGCACATGAAGGAGATGGACATGGCCGTGCCGGCCGACAGCTACCGCAAGTTCAAGGTCATGGGCAAGGAGTTCGACCCCGCCAAGCCCGACGCCTATCTGAGCAGCTTCGCGATCAAGAAGGCCTGAGCGGAGCCGCCGCATGAAACCTTCGCGCCTGCAATCCGCGCTGCTTTAGCTGCTGATCCTCGCCTGCGTGCTGGGCATCTAGCACTTGGCTACCAAGCCCAAGACCAGCGCCGCACCCACCGTGTCGGCCGCCGACGCGGAATACGTGAAGCTCATGGGCAAGTCGGCGCAGAGCGCGGAGGAAGCGCCCAAGAGCTGCTTCCCGACGCTCGCGCAGATGGGCGCGAACATCGCCTCCAATCTCGCCGATCTGTTCTACGACCACGGCCCCAACGACAAGGGCATCGGCATCCAGCTTGGGCATTCGCTGCTGCGCGTGGCGCTGGGCTTTCTGCTCGCCTTCCTGGTGGCGCAGCCGCTGGGTTTTCTTATCGGCATGTCGCCACTGTTCCGCGAGGCGCTCGATCCCTTTATCCAAGTTCTGCGGCCGATCTCGCCGCTAGCCTGGATGCCGCTGGCGCTGTACACGATCAAGGATTCGGCCGCCTGCCTCGGCCAGATGACCTTGACCAAGGCGCAGGCTGAGACTCTGGGCAAGCTCTTCGACCTCTCCGACGAGGCGATGGCATGGCTGCAGATCGTGCCCTACAAGGGCTCGCTGCCCACGGCCGTGCCGACTGATCCGCTGATCTACCGCTGGTATGAGATCGTCAACGTCTACGGCACGACGATCAATGAGCTGATCCACGAGGAGTTCGGCGATGGCATCATGAGCGCCATCGACTTCTCGACGGACATCACGCGCGAGCCCGACCCCAATGGCGATCGGGTGGATGTGGTGCTCTCGGGAAAATTCCTGCCGTACAAGACCTACTGAGCCGGCGCGGCTCAGTGCGCCGGGAGGGCCAGCGGCTTGGCGATCCAGTCAAAAAGGCCCAAGTCGGCCGTGATGGAAAGCTGCGGCTGCGGCAAGCGCCGCCGCAGCGACAAGGACAACCCCGCCACTGCGCGCAAGCGTTTTGGCGCGAGACTGGCGAGCGGCTTTTTTATTGACCCGGCACTTAAACAGTGAACTTATTGAGTGATATAGAGTCTGCCTGTTGCAGGGACAAAATCGACTCGAGAACGCTGCCGGTAGCTGCCCTGAACGAACGGCGCCGACGTGCGGTGAAGATGCGGCTGGATGGCGTGAGCCTGAAGGACGCAGCGGCGCAATGCGAGATGTCGTGCAGACGGTCATTGCTGCGGTGAAGGCGTATCGCGCGAGCGGGTGGAAGGCCCTCGACGTTGAGCGCCCCGGGCGCCCGCAGGGTACGGGCAGAACGCTGACGGCGGAGCAGGAGCGCGAGGTTCAGCGGCTGATCCTCGACCGCACGCCCGACCAGTTGAAGATGATCTACGCGCTGTGGAGCCGCCAGGCAGTGGCCGAGTTGATCCTTAACCGATAAGGCATCAAGCTGGCCGTTCGCACGATGGGCCTGTATCTGGAGCGTTGGGGCTTCACGCCGCAAAAGCCCATGAAGAAGGCCTACGAGCAGTCGCCGGCGGCGGTGAAAAAGTGGCTCGACGAGGACTACCCAGTGATCGCCGCCTGCGCCAAGGCTGAGGGGGCCGAAATTCACTGGGGCGACGAGACCGGCGTGCGCCGCGACGACGTGCGCGGGCGCAGCTATGCCACGCAGGGCCAAACGCCCGTGATTCGCGTGAACAACAAGCGCCACGGCTTGTCGGTGATCTCCACCGTCACCAACAAGAGCCAGATGCGCTGGCAGGCCTTCGACGGAGCGTTGAGCGCCGACATCCTGATCGACTTCCTGCGCCGGCTGGTCAAGGATGCCGGCCGAAAGATCTACCTGATCCTGGACAACCTGCGTGTGCACCACAGCAAGCCTGTGAAGGCCTGGCTGGCCGAGCACAAGCACGAGATCGAAGTCTTCTACTTGCCAAGCTACAGCCCAGAACTGAGTCCCAACGAAATGGCCAATGCCGACCTGAAGCAGGTCGGCACCAAACTCGCTCCAACTCGCTCGAAGCTGCAACTGGTGAAGGCCACGCGCCAGCATCTGCTCAGCGTTTAGCGACAGCCCGAGCGCGTCAAAAGCTACTTCGAACATGCGCCGGTTCGGTATGCTGCTTGAGTCCATTGTTTCAATGCCGGATCAATAACCGTTGTGCCGAGCTGAGCGGCGACTTCTTGAGGGAGCCTGCGGCGGTAGTAGTACACGCCTTTCCTGTAGAACAGGAGGCAAACCTGAATGCTGACTGCGGGGCTGACCCTGATATGCATAACGCGTTCTCCGAGCACTGGTACACGGCAAGGTGTGCAATTTGCGTACTCGAGAACACATCAAAATCCCCGCAGATTCTTATAGAACAAGACTTTGTGGCCCCCCGACCAGGAATCGAACCTGGATTTGAGGTTTAGAAGACCCCTGCTCTATCCATTGAACTATCGGGAGATGGAGGAGATGCCTGCTTGTTTCGTCTTGCGTGGCAAGACCCGCGGCACCCTCCCTGGAACTACGCGATTATACAAGCCCCCGGGCGCGGCTCCCATCGCCTAGCGCAAGGCCTGAAGATCTTTTGTCAGCCTCGCCAGCGCCGAACTCCAGTCTCCGGAAACGGCCGCCGTTAGAGCTTCGCGGAGGGATACCAGGGGCTGTCCTCGCGGCCGAGCAGCCAGAGGAAATCGGGCGGGCGGCTGCGGGAGGAGGATCCAGGTGGGCATGCCGAGCGAGGCGGCGAGGTGTGCGACGGAGTTGTCGATGCTGACGATGAGGTCGCAGGCGCCGATCAAGCCGGCCAGACCGAGCAGGTCGGCGCGCGTGTCGATGCCGGCGTCGAGCACCGCCGCCTCGCTCACCTCGACGTCCTGCCCCGGGCCCCGCCTGCTCGCGGTATTTCAGGCTGACCAGGCGCACATTGGGCTGCTCCAGGGCGTGGACCAGTTGCTTGAGCGGCAGGCTGCGGCGCTGGCCGGTGCGCGGGTCGGCGCTGAACCAGGAAACGCCGATCAACAGGTCTTCGCCGGCGTTCAGCGCGGCGCGCCAGCGTTCGCGTCCGGGCGGCAGGCCGTGCCTGCGTCCGGCTTTGCATTGGACTGCCGAGCTGCTGAAGCCGCCGCGCCCGCCGGCTTCGCCCGCCACTCGGGCAACAGGTCCGGCCGCAGATGGCGCGGCAATTCACCCATCGGCAAATGCGCGGCGCAAGCGCGCGCCTCGCCGAGCAGGCCGCCGAAGAAGAGATTGTCACCCACGCCCTGCTCGCCCCAGATCAGCAGCCGTTCGGCCGCGAGCCCCGGACGCCACTGCAGCCTGGCGCTGGAGAGCGGCTTGCCGCCGAAGGCATGGGCCTGCCAGCGCTGCGCATAGCCTTCCCAGCCGGAGTCGAATTCGCCGTGCAGCAGTTGGAGCATGCCGAGCGCCCAGCGCGCATCGGCCATCCGCGGCGCGAGCGCCTGTTCGTAGCTGGCGCGCGCGGCGCCGAGTTCGCCCAGGCCCTCTTCGGCTAGGCCGCGGTTGCACAGGGCTTCGACGTAGTCCGGCTTGAGCATGGCGGCGCACTGGAAGGCGGCGCGCGCTTCGTCCCAGCGCTGCTGAGCGTAGAGGGCGCTGCCGCGGTTGTTGTGGATACGGGCGTCGCCGGGCTCGAGCGCGGCGCCGCGTTCGTTGGCCAGCAGCGCCTCGGCGCTGCGGTCCAATCCCTGGAGCACGGTGCCGCGCGCGCTGTGCACCAAGCCCAGGCCGGGATGCCGGGCGATGAGTTCGTCGTAGCAAGCCAGCGCCGGCTCATGACGGCCCAGGGCCTTGAACAGCGCGCCGCGGTTGAGCCAGGAGGCGATCATGCCGGGATCGGTGGCCAGGGCCAGCGCATAGCCTTCGAAGGCGAGCTCGTGTTCGCCGAGCGCCTTCAGGACGTTGGCGCGGTTGAACTGGAGATGGGCGTTGGCGGCGTGGACGGGGTCCAGGCCGATGAGGTGATCGTATTCGCGGCGGGCTTCGGCAAGGCGGCCGAGATGTTCGAGGACCACAGCGTTGTGCAGACGCGGAACGGGATCGCCGGGATTGCTTTCCAGGGCATGGTGCAGCAGGTCCTTGGCCTGGGCGGCGACGGCTGCTTCGTCGAGAAGCCGGCTCCGCTGATCGATGGCCATATGGAAATTAAAGGTGGTCGGGGCGACATGACTCGAACATGCGACCCTCTGATCCCAAATCAGATGCGCTACCAGGCTGCGCTACGCCCCGAGCCGAGGGGGCGATTGTAGCATCCTCCCGGGCTTCCTCCTCCGCCTGGCACTGTCACAGAACTTGAGTATCCTAGGCGCATGAATCTTATCCTCTGGCGCCATGCCGAAGCTGAAGACATTTCCCCTGACGTCAGCAACTGGCGCGAGGCCGACATCCAGCGCGCCCTCACCGCGCGCGGCCACAAGCAGGCCAAGGCCTCGGCCGACTGGCTGCGCCGCCATGCGCCGGCCGATATCCGCGTGCTCTCCAGCCCCGCCGTGTGCGCGAAGGAGACCGCGAAGGCGCTGCGCGTCGAGCTTGAGTTAGACAGCGCGCTCACGCCCGACGCCGACGTGAGCCAGGTGCTCGCTGCGCTCGGCTGGCCCTACGGCCGCGACGTGATCGCGGTGGGCCACCAGCCTTGGCTGGGCAGACTCGCGAGTCTGCTGCTCGCGGGTAGCGAATTGTCGTGGAGTGTGAAGAAGAGTGGAATCTGGTGGCTGACGAGCCGCGAGCGCGAGGGCGGCATGGGCCTGGTTCTGCGCGCGGTGATCAATCCGGAGCAGCTGCTCTAGCCAAGTCCGGCGAGGCTTTGCGCGCGCCTGTCACGAAAGGCCGTACATGCGGCCACGCGGATGCCGAATGACGGTCCCGCGTGCTTTGTGTGACTGTCACGAAAACATCACTGTTTTGACATTGAGTGTTAACCCTGGCTTCCTATCGTGTGTTCATTGCTACAGCTCATGAGAAAGGATGCCATGCGCGATCTCCCGCCTCCCCCCCCCCTGCATCTGACTGACGCCATTCCCTCGTTTGGCAAAGCTGGCGGAACGCCGACAAGTGGGGGGGACTTCACCTCCCGTCGACTCAAGCCCCTGTCGGTGAAAAACCTGCTTTCGGCATTGCGTGGGCGCGTCACGTGGATGAAATAGCCGAAGCGCAGCGACTGCGCTACGAAGTCTTCGCCGAGAAGCTCGGCGCCCGCCTGGACACCAAGTCCTCCCCGGGCCTGAACGTCGACATGTTCGACGCCCACTGCGACCACCTGCTGGTGCGCGACCTCTCCACCCTGAAGGTGGTGGGCACCTACCGCGTGCTGCCGCCGCACCGCGCCCGCGCGCTGGGCTGCCTGTACTCGGAATCGGAATTCGACTTGGTGAGCCTGAACCACCTCAAGCCGAAGATGCTGGAACTGGGCCGCTCCTGCGTGCACCCCGACTTCCGCTCCAGCTCGGTGATCATGGCCCTGTGGGCCGGCCTGGGCGAATACATGAAGCACCACGGCTACGAATCGATGCTGGGCTGCGCGAGTGTCTCGATGACCGACGGCGGCCACACCGCCGCGAGCCTCTACCGCCGCTTGCAGGAAACCGCGCTGGCGCCGATCAAATACCACGCCTTCCCACGCCTGCCCCTGCCGGTGGACGAACTCGACGGCAGCCTGCAGGTGGAGCCGCCCGCGCTGATCAAGGGCTATCTGCGCCTGGGCGCGAAGATCTGCGGCGCTCCCGCCTAGGACCCCGACTTCAACACCGCCGATTTCCTCACGCTGCTGTACGTGGCCGACATGAACCAGCGCTACGCGCGCCACTTCATGGGCTGAGGATCACCCGTCAACGTAAAGAGGCCGATCCAGCCTTCGCGCAAACGCCTCTCGTCAGGCAAAAACGCCGCCCACAAGGCGGTGTTTTTCATTCCGGCGCGCACCGCGGCCGGCGCTCAGACGTAGCGGATCTTGTAGCGCCGCCCCACCTTCTGCCATTCGGCCGCTTCCTGCGCGAGGCTGAATTCGGTGAGCGGATGGTTCTCCACCCAGCTCTGCGGCAGCACCGCCTCGAAGCCCGCGGTGGACTCCTCGCCCTCGCCCATCTCCGTGACCTTGATGTCGGGCAGCGGCTGGTCGGCGCGGCGCCGGCACAGCAGCAGCGCCAGACGCAGGCTGAAGAGCATGCGCCAATCGACGAAGCGCGCACTGTCCGCGAGCTTGCCGAGCTTTCCGGCGTGGCCGAGCAGCAGCGCGGCGAGGCGCTCCTGGTCGGTCTTGGAGAAGCCCGGCATGTCGGCATTTCTGGCGATATATGCGGAATGCTTGTGATAACCGCTGTGCGAGATGGACAGCCCCACCTCGTGCAGGCTGGCCGCCCAGCCAAGCAGCGCGAGATTGTGTTCGCGCAGCTCGTGGGCGGGTTCGGGGAATTGCGAGAGGATGTGCACCGCGACGCTGCGCACACGCTCGGCCTGCGAGAGGTCCACGTTGTAGCGGCGCTTGAACTGCTCCACCGTCACCGCGCGCATGTCTTCGTGATGGCTGCGGCCGAGCAGGTCGTAAAGCACGCCCAGGCGCAGCGCGCCGTCGGTCACTTCCATCTGCGCGATGTCCAGTTCGTTGAACACGCCGAGCATGATCGCCAGGCCGCCCGGCAGCACCGGAATGCGGTCGGCCTTCAGGCCGATCAGGCGCGACTGGCCCACGTCGCCCGACTTTATCAGCGCGCGCTTGAGCCGCTCCAGGCCTTCGCGGGTGATACCGTGGCCGCCGTTGGTCTCGGCGTCGTTGAAGCCGTTGAGTTCGATGAGTTCGGCCAGAACGCGCGCCGTTCCCGAGGAGCCAACCGCCTGGCTCCAGCCCGCGTCGCGGTAGGGCTCGGTGAGGATCTGAATTTCCCGGCGCGCGGCCAGCTCGGCCTGCTTCATCGCATACTCATCGATGCTGCCGTCGGGGAAGAAGCTGCGGCTGTGCGAGACGCAGCCGATGTAGAGGCTTTCCATCAGCGTGGGCGTGTAGCCCTGGCCGATGATGAACTCCGTGGAGCCGCCGCCGATGTCCACGACCAGCCGGTTGCCGTCGCAGGGCGGCGCGTCGTGCGAGGCGCCCAGATAGATCAGGCGCGCTTCCTCGCGGCCGGCGATGACTTCGATCGGGAAGCCCAGGGCGACTTCGGCCTCGGAGAGGAATTCCTGCGCGTTGCGGGCCACCCGCAGAGTGTTCGTCGCCACCGCGCGCACACTGTCGGGGTTGAAGCCGCGCAGGCGTTCGCCAAAGCGCTTGAGCGCATCGATGCCGCGCTTGCGGGCGGCCTTGTCGAGCAGCTTCTCGGGCGTCAGGCCGGCGGCCAGGCGCACGGCTCCGCGCATGCCGTCCACCTGATAAATCTGGCTGCCGGCCGACGAATCCTGAACTTTGCCGATCATCAGCCGGAAGCTGTTCGAGCCCATGTCGACGGCGGCAAGCATTTCTGGGGGGGGCGTCATCGCTAAAAATTCACTATTGATCCGGCAGGAAGAAGTTTTCATGCGGCGTATTTGGCGTGGGGATCCTGGAAGTAGGATTTCACGCGTTCGGAATGGGTTTCGATGAACGCCATATGGTTCTTTGCTGCGGCGTGGAATTTGGCCTTTGTTCTGACGGGGACTCGTGTGCTGATGACATGTTTCAGGTCGGCGTTGAGTCGCTCATCCGGATTGAGCTCCGGGCTGTAGCTTGGCAGGTAAAAGACTTCGATGTCGGCTTGGTGCTCGGCAAGCCATGCCTTGACCGGCTTGCAGTGATGCACGCCGAGGTTGTCGAGGATCAGGAACACTTTCTTTCCCGCGCGCTTGCCATCGGCCACCAGCGCCTCGAAGAACTCGATGAGCTTCTCGTGGTTAAAGGCACCATCGATGATCATCCAGCTGGCCTTGCCCTGATTGGTCACTGTGGAAATCATCGACAGCTTCTGTCGCGTACCTCTAACCGCCATCGTGACCGGGGTTTTCCCTTTGTGAGCATAACTGCGGCCCCGAACATCCGTATTCACCAACGCGGTTTCGTCACCCCAGTGAATCTCGCCACCTTCGGCCTTGGCACGCTTCTCGATGGCCGGATACTCCTGATCGATCCACTGCTTGACAGACTCCGGTCGCTGTTCGTAAGCGCGCTTGATCGGCTTTTTCGGCGTGAAACCCCAGCGCTTGAGGTAGTCTCCGACCGCACGTATTGAGAGTTTGACCGCGTATTCCTGTTCGATGAACAGCATGACCGCGCCTCGCGTCCAGAGCGCAGATTCCATCTTCAACTGCTCCGGACGTTTGTCGCAGATCGTGCGCCGGATTGCTTCTTCTTGATCCGCATTCAGCCGTCTTCCGTCTCCTGGCGTACGAGCTCGTGGGTGCGGCTTCAGGGCCGCCGCGCCCCCTTCTTCATAGAGATCAATGGCCAGTCGAGCCGCCGGGTAACTCAGCCCTGTCAACTCCGCGATGGCCATGACTCCGTATCCATTCCGATGCAACCTAACGACCTGCTTTCGCCTCTCGTGCAGTTGCTTCAGTTTCTGGTATCGAGCGTCTTCTTTTTCTATGCCAATTCGCATGCCAGAAATGATAATAAGTTCAATCTTTATATTGCCGTGTAAATAAGATGCGGGACATGCAATCCCTGTTTCTGCTGCTGCCCGACTTTGCCCTAATTCTTCTCGGCTGGTGCCTGATGTGCGTCAGCACCAGCCGCTACGCGGCCAAGCATCCCGCAAGCCCGCTGGGCAACTTCACCCAGACCTTCTGGCGCGGCATCGAGCAGATGGTCTACTACCTGCTGTTTCTGTCGCTCCTATTCTATTCCACCAACCGCGCCAACTTCGACCTGCGCGGCGCCTCTGACATGCTGCTCGCCGCGACGCTCACGGTGTGCGCGGGCATCGTCCTGAGCTATACGGCGCACTGGATCTGCCGGCCCGTGCCGCTTGCCCTGGCTTCGGGCACGCAGACGGGTTTCCATTTCAACTCCTACGTCTGCCTCGCGGTGGCCGGGCGCATCGCCGACCAGCAAGGCATCGCACTGATGGCGGTGCTGGTGGGCGCGATGGTGCCGCTGGTGAACATCGCGGCGGTGTGGAGCCTGGCCGCGCGCGGACAGAGCGGCTTGTGGAAGGAGCTGGCGAGAAATCCGCTGATCATCGCAACGGTCCTGGGCCTCGGGACCAATCTCATCGGCTGGCATCCGCCGGAGCCGCTGGCGATGCTGCTCTCGCGCCTGGGCGCGTCGGCGATCGCGCTGGGCCTGATGACGGTGTGTGCGGGGCTGCAGTTCGGCCGCATGGCCGGTTCGCCCGGTCTGGTGGCGTGGTGGACGGGCGTCAAGCTGCTGGCGATGCTGGCGATCGCGCTGCTGCTCTCGCGGCACATGGCGATGTCGCCCACCGAGGCGCGCGTGCTGGTGGCCTTCGCCGCCATGCCCACTGCATCGAGCTTCTACATCCTCGCCATGCGCATGGGCGGCGACGGACCGCTCGTCGCGCTGCTGGTGTCGGCCATGACGCTGGGGGCGCTGTTCACGCTGCCGCTCTGGCTGGCGATCGTGATCTAGCGGCGATCTAACTCTCTTGCGTTGCTTCCTGGGCAAGCGCCCATTGCACGTGTTCGCGCACCAGCGCGGAGGGATGCGCCGCGCGGCTTCGCAGCGCCGCGCGGTACGCGGCGGCTCTCGCCGGCGCCTGCGTGGCGCTATCCTGCGCACCTTCCCGCGCGGCCTTGCGCAGCGCGTTGCCCAGCGCCACGGCGATATTGCGCAGCCAGCGCTCGTGGCCGATGCGACGGATCGCGCTGCCTTGCATGCGCTGCTCGAATTCCTCCTCCTCCCAGGCGAAGAGCTCGGTGAGCGCGGCGCGATCCAGTCCGTTGCGCGGCGCGAAGTCCTCGGCCGCGGCGGCGCGCGCGTATTTGTTCCAGGGGCAGACCAGCTGGCAGTCGTCGCAGCCGTAGATGCGGTTGCCGATGAGGGGGCGCAGGTCCTCGGGGATGGCGTCCTTGTGCTCGATGGTGAGGTAGGAGATGCAGCGCCGCGCGTCGAGCTGATAGGGCCCGGTGATAGCGCCGGTGGGGCAGGTGTCGATGCAGCTCGTGCAGTTGCCGCAGTGGCCTTGCGCGGGTTCGTCCGGCGGCAGGGGCAGGCTGACGAAGATTTCGCCGAGAAAGAACATCGAGCCGGCCTCGCGCGAGAGCAGCAGCGTATGCTTGCCACGCCAGCCCAGGCTGGCGCGCGCGGCGAGTTCGACTTCGAGCACGGGCGCGGAGTCGGTGAAGACGCGGTATTGGAAGGGCGGCTCGGCGTCGGCCTGGCCCGCCTTGCCGGGGGTGCCTGCGGATGCGCCGATCGACGTGGCGATGCGCTCGGCCAGCTTCTGCAGCCGGTTGCGCAGAACCTTGTGATAATCGCGGCCGCGCGCATAGATGGAGACCACGGCCGCGTCGTCCGCGCCGAGCCGCGCGAGTTCGCGCTCGCGCCAATCCTCGGGCAGTGCGCGCGGCGCATGCAGATAGTTGAAGCGCGCGGTGATCACGGCCAGCGTGCCGGGCACGAGTTCGGCCAGCCGCGCACGCAGGCTGCCGGGTTCGCCGCCCGCCGCGCTGTGTTCCGAGCGGTGCTTCGCCATATAATCCATCTGCCCGTGCCGGCCGCTCGCCAGCCATGCGAGCAGGCGCGGCTCGGCTTCCGAGAGGTCGACGCCGGCGATGCGCACATCGTCGAAGCCTAGCTCCCGCCCCCAGCGGCGGATGTCGTCGGCGAGCGCACGCAGCACCTCGGGAGAATGCGAAGTCATGGAGGGATTGTACGGAATGCCGCAGCCGGATAGCGTCAAGGCGGTCCTATATCTGGATCTTCCCGATGAGGCCGCCACCGCAGAGCTGGCGGGCGCGATCGCGGAGCGCGTCGCCGCGCTGATGCGTGAGCACGCGGATTCACCGCCCGCCATGCAGATCCAGCTCCAGGGAGACCTGGGCGCCGGAAAGACCACCTTTGCGCGCGCGCTGCTGCGCGCGCTCGGCCACGTGGGCCGCGTCAAGAGTCCCACCTACAGCCTTTGCGAGCCCTATGAGCTGAGCGCCGGGGGCGCGCCCCTGACGGTCTTCCATTTCGATCTCTACCGCCTGGGCGGCCCCGACGAATGGGCCGACGCGGGCTTCCGCGATTGCTTCCGCGCGGGTGCGCTGTGCTTGGTGGAATGGCCCGAGCGGGCGGCGGGGCAGCTCTGCGCGCCGGACCTGTTGCTGGAGCTGTCCGCGCAGGAGGACGCCGATGCACGCAAGGCCATGCTCACGGCGGGTGGCGCGCACGGCACGCTTCTGCTGCCTCTGCATTGACGCGCGGCGAATGAGACACAGGACGCCGACGCGCCACGCACGCGAAGTACGGACGAATTCGCAGGAAAAATGCAGCCCATCAATATGCAGGCCATGAACGCGCAGGACACGAAGACCGCATGCTGATCAGAAAGGCGCGTACCGACTCCCCCGCATTCTCCGCCGAGAGCGGCCGGCGCCGGCGTCTGCTGCGCGGATTGTTCAAGGGGGCGGCCGGCGTGCTCGCACTGTCCCTGGGGCCCATCGAACTGGCGCGGGGCGCGGAGATCGTCGCGGTGCGCGTCTGGCCGGCCAAGGACTACACGCGGGTCACGCTGGAGTCGGACGCGCAGCTCTCGGCCACGCATACGATGGTCGCCAATCCGGACCGACTGCTGATCGACATCTTCGGCCTGATGCTGAACCCAGCACTGCGCGAGCTGGTGGGCAATATCGCGCCCAACGATCCCTATATCGGCCAGGTGCGCGTGGGGCAGAACCGGCCCAACGTCGTGCGCCTGGTCTTCGACCTGAAAAATCAGGTGGCGCCGCAGGTGTTCACGCTGGCGCCGGCCGGCGACTACCGCTTCCGCCTGGTGTTCGATCTCTATCCCTCCGTGCCGGCCGATCCGCTGATGGAGCTGCTGGCGCGCACGGCGGACAAGTCTAAGGCGCTCGGCGTCGACGATCCGATCGCCGATCTGCTGCGCAAGTCAGAGGGGAAGGGCGCCGAGGGAAAGACGGCGCAGGCCGGCAAGCCTGCGGAAAAGCCGGGAGAGAAGCCGGCCACCAAGCCCGCCGTCTCGGGCATGAAGCGGCTGCTGACCGTGGCGCTCGATCCCGGTCACGGCGGCGAGGATCCGGGCGCCTCGGGGCGCGGTGGCTCGCGGGAGAAGAACGTGGTGCTGTCGATCGCGCGGCGGCTGCGCGCCAAGATCGACGACCAGCCGAACATGCGCGCGATGATGACGCGCGACGACGACTATTTCGTGCCCCTGCACGTGCGCGTGCAGAAGGCGCGGCGCGTGCGCGCCGATCTCTTCGCCTCGATCCACGCCGACGCCTTCGTGCAGCCCGATGCGCGCGGCGCCTCGGTGTTCGCCCTGTCCGACGGCGCGGCCTCGAGCACGGCGGCGCGCTGGCTGGCGAACAAGGAGAACGCGGCCGACCTGATCGGCGGCGTCAACGTGAAGGTGAAGGACAAGGATGCGGCGCGCCTGCTGCTGGATCTGTCCACCTCGGCGCAGATTCGTGACAGCCTCAAGGTGGGCGGCGCGGTGCTCAAGCAGATCGGCAGGATCAACCGCCTGCACAAGGGGCAGGTGGAGCAGGCCGGCTTCGCGGTGCTCAAGGCGCCGGACATCCCGTCCATCCTGATCGAGACGGCTTTCATCAGCAATCCCGAGGAAGAGGCCAAGCTCAACGACGAGGCCTATCAGGAGAAGATCGCCGACGCGATCCTGCGCGGCATCCAGCAGTATTTCGAGAAGAATCCGCCGCTGCCCAAGACGCCGATCGCCTAAGCCGGCGGCAGCGGCCGGCCTTCCATCTGGCCTGCCGAGACGCCCGCGTCCCCCGCGCTCAGTCCCCGGCCGCCGCGCCCTCGCGCCGCGGATCGGTGACGCCCATCCAGCCCTGCCTGCCTTCGCGTTCGCCGCGCAGGATCAGATGCGTGCCGCTGACCATCTCGCGCAAGCGCACTTTGTGGCCCATGGCGCGCAGGCCCTCGGCCCAGGCGGTGGGCGTGCGGCAGGATTCGACTTCGGTGGGGCCGTTGCGCGAGCCTAAGTTGGCCATCTCCAACGCGGCCTCGGGCGGCAGCTTCCAGTCGAGCGTGGCGAGCATGGTGCGCGCTACGTAGTTGATGATCAGCGGCCCGCCGGCCGAGCCCACCACCATCTTCACCTTGCCGTTCTCCGTCACGATGGTCGGCGCCATGGCCGAGCGCGGCCGCTTGCCGGGCTGCACGCGGTTGGCGACGAGCCGGCCTTCGGCGCGGGGATTGAAGCTGAAGTCGGTGAGCTTGTTGTTCAGCGGAAAGCCGCCGGCGGTGATGCGCGTGCCGAAGAGGCTTTCCACGCTGGCGGTCAGCGAGACGGCGCGGCCCTCGGCGTCGACCACGGAGATATGCGAGGTGGACTGCATCTCGGGCATGGCGCCGCCGGCCAGATCGGCCGCCCCCTTGGGGTTGCCGGGCTCGGCGCGGCCCATTCTCATGGGCCCGATCTCGGCGGCGCGGCGCTTGAGATAGGCGGGCTCGAGCAGGCTGCGCCAGGAGCCGCAGGGCAGCGCGACGAAGTCGGCGTCGGCGACGTAGCGGTCGCGGTCGGCGAAGGCGAGCCGGCCGGCTTCGGCGAAGTCGTGGATGCGGCGCGGCATGTCCTGCGTCTCGGGCCGGAAGGCGAGGATGCCGAGGATCTGCGCCATGGCGATGCCGCCGGCCGAGGGCGGCGGCATCGCTGCAGATGTTGTAGAGCGTCATGTAGATGAAGCAGACCGGTTCGCGCTCCACGGCCTGATAGGAGGTCATGTCCTCCATGCCGAGCAGGCCTGGGTTGTGTGCGTCGCCGCGCACGGTGGCGATGATGCGCTCGGCCAGCGGGCCGGCATAGAGGGCGCCGGCGCCTTCGCGCGCGAGCAGGCGCAGGCTCTTGGCGAGCTCGGGGTTGCGCACGCGGCTGCCCGCGGGTTTGGGCCGGCCGTCGGCCTGATAGAAGATGGCGGCGGCCGCGCGGTCGTGGCGGAAATAGGGGTCGCGTTCGAGCAGGCTCTGCAGCCACTCGTTGAGCACGAAGCCCTTGTCGGCAAGTTCGGCGGCGGGCTCGAAGAGGCTGGCCCAGGGAAGCTTGCCGGCGGCCTTGTGCGCCATCTCGAAGAGCCGCATCAGGCCGGGCACGCAGACCGCGCGGCCGCCGATCACGGCGTCGGTGAAGGCCATCGGCAAGCCGTTGCGCATGAAGAGGTTTTCGTCGGCTGCCGCGGGCGCGGTCTAGCGGCCGTCGTAGGCGTGCATGCGCGCGCCGTCCCAGAAGAGCATCAGGCCGTCGCCGCCCAGGCCGGAGGACTGCGGCTCGACGACGCCGAGCACGAGCTGCGCGACGATCGCCACGTCCACCGCGCTGCCGCCGCGGCGCAGGGCCGCCTGACCGGCCACGGCCGCGCGCGGATCGGCCGCGACGACCATCTGGCGTTCGGTGAAGACCGCGGGTTTGATATGAAAACCGCTGCCGACTTCGTGGCACGACTGGACGAGCGGGGAGGCTGGGTCCTTGGCGGAGGACGGGGCTGCTGCGCCGGGCCGCCGGCGCGGGATCGGCGGCGGCCCGCGGGGCGGGCTTGGCCTGCGCGCCAGCCGCTAAAAAGACAGCGGCGGCAAAAAAAAGAGACTTACCGCAATGCGTCGAATATGCGCGCGGTGATTTCATCGACGCTGCCGATGCCGCTGATCTTGCGGTACTGGGGAGGCGGGACTTTGGCGGATGCATCGCCATTCGTGGCCCAGCCCGAGTAGTAGTTCACCAGCGGACGGGTCTGTTCGTCGTACACCGTCAGGCGCTTGCGTACGGTTTCCTCGCGGTCGTCGTCGCGCTGGATCAGCACCTCGCCGGTTTCGTCGTCCTTGTCGGCGACCTTGGGCGGGTTGTACTTGACGTGATAGGTTCGGCCCGAGGCGGCGTGCATGCGCCGGCCGCTCATGCGTTCGATGATGGGGTCAAAGGGCACGTCGATCTCGAGCACGTAGTCGATGGCGACGAACGCCTGCTTCATAGCCTCGGCCTGCGGGATGGTGCGCGGGAAGCCGTCGAAGAGGTAGCCGCGCTGGCAGTCGGGCTGGGCGAGACGGTCCTTGACCAGGCCGATTATGATGTCGTCGGAGACCAGGGCGCCAGAATTCATCACCTTCTTCGCCTGCAGGCCCAGCGGGGTACCGGCTTTGACGGCGGCGCGCAGCATGTCTCCGGTGGAGATCTGCGGGATGTTGAACCGCTCGCAGATGAATTTGGCTTGCGTACCTTTGCCGGCGCCGGGTGCGCCCAACAGGATCAAACGCATAGAGGGTCCTCTCGGGGTCCTGAATGGATTGTTATCAGTATGTCGACACAAGCTGACGGGAGGCTTGCATGCGTTTCTTGCAACGGATTATGCCATGCCCCCGACAATCAGCCTGCGGACCTGTTGCAGGTCTTCCGGGGTGTCCACGCCTGGCGCTGGGCTCGATGCGGTGACGAGCACGGCGATGCGCTCGCCGTGCCAGAGGGCGCGCAGCTGCTCGAGCGCCTCGGCCTGTTCGGGCGGGGCGGTGGGCAGCTGGGGATAGCGGCGCAGGAAGCCGGCGCGGTAGGCGTAGAGGCCGATGTGGCGCAGCGCGGCGCCGGCGGCGCACTCCTTGCCCGCGCCGTAGCTGTCGCGGTGCCAGGGGATGGGCGCACGCGAGAAGTAGAGCGCGCGGCCCTGGGCGTCGAGCACGGCCTTGACGATGTTGGGATTGAAGATTTCCTCGGCCGTCTCGATCGGGTGCGCGGCGGTGGCGATGGCGCAGTCGGGATGGGCCTGCAGATGCGCGGCCACGGCGGCGATGAGGGCGGGGTCGATCAGCGGTTCGTCGCCCTGCACGTTGACGACGATGTCCTCGTCGGCCAGGCCCAGGCGCACGGCGACCTCCGCCAGGCGGTCGGTGCCGGAGGGATGGTCGGGCGAGGTGAGCATGGAGATCACGCCGTGCGTGGCGCAGGCCGCGACCACCGCCTTGGAGTCAGTGGCGACGAGCACGCGCTGCGCGCCGGAGGCCACGGCTTTTTCGGCCACGCGCACGACCATGGGCTTGCCGGCGATGTCCGCGAGCGGCTTGTCGGGAAGACGTGTGGAGGCCAGACGCGCGGGGACGATGGCGAGAAAGCGCACGGGGGCTTGGCTGCTGAGGAGGTCGCTCATGCGGGGGCGGCGGTTCGGTCGGCGGTGGGGTGGACGCGCGAGGCTGGCTCAGGTGCCCTGGCCGGCGTTCTCCGCGCCTTCGGCGATCTGGTGGGCCTCGTCGGCGAGCATGACGGGGATGCCGTCGCGCACCGGATAGGCGAGGCGATCGGCGCGGCAGATGAGTTCGCCGGCGGCCTTGTCGTAGGCGAGCGGTCCCTTGCACAGGGGGCAGACGAGGATGTCGAGCAGACGGCTGTCCATGATGCGGGCCTTTTCAATCGGTGGTGGCGGACGACGCGTTCCGCGCGGCGAGGAGGCGCGCGGCGACGGCCTGCGCCATGCTGGGGGGCAGGGCGGCCTCGGTGGGCACGGTCCAGATGCGCGGGTCCTTGCGGATCTCGTCGGATTCGGCGCATTTTACGGCATCCTTTTCAGTCACCAGGATGAGCCCGGCCGGATGCCTGGAGAAAGGGTTGCGCGCATAGGCGTAGTGATCGGGCAGGGCGAGGACCGCGTCGGGTTCGACGCCGGCCTCGCGCAGGCTGGCGAAGAATTTCTCCGGCCAGGCGATGCCGGCCGCGGCGAGCACGCGCAGACCCGCGCGGCGGCGCGCGGCGATCTCGGCCAGTGGCAGGGTCTCGCGCGGATCGCTGAGGCGGCGGGCCGCGCCCAGTGTGAGCGCGGGGCGCTCGACGGTGAAGTCGCGCCGGCGCGACTCGGGCTCGCGCATGGGGCCGGCGGGTAGGGCGAAGCGGTTGCCGTGCAGGCGCGCGTCGGCGACGACGATCTCGATGTCGCGGCCGGGCTTGCGGGCTAGGGCGTAGTGCTGCAGGCCGTCGTCGCAGAGAAGGACGTCGATGCGCGGATCAGCGGCGAGCGCGGCGCGGGCGGCGGCGGCGCGGTCGCGGCCGATCCAGACGGAGACGGCGTCGGCGTCCGCGGAGTCACCGGCTGCGTTGGCTGCGTCGCCCGCACCTGGGTCCGCATGATCGCCTGCGCCGTGAGCCGCGCCGTCACCGGCGAGGCTGCGCGCGATGAGCAGCGGCTCGTCGCCGACCTCGGCCACGAGGCTTTTCGGCTGCACGCGCCGCACCGCGCCGGCGGCCGCGCCGTAGCCGCGCGAGAGCACGGCTGGGCGCAGGCCGGCGGCGCGCAGCGCGCGCGCCAGGGCGATGACCACGGGCGTCTTACCCGCCCCGCCCACGCAGAGGTTGCCGGCGATGACCACGGGCACCGGCGCGGTCCACACGGACAGCAGCCCGGCGCGGTAGGCGGCGCAGCGCAGCGCGGCGGCGGCGCGGAAGAGGAGAGAGAGCGGCCAGAGCAGCAGGGCGGCGGGATTGCGGCTCGACCAGATGCGGCGCACAAGGCGTTCGGCGCCGCCGGAGTCCGGGGAGAAGGCGGCGGCATGCGCCTGGGTCTGGGGGTGAGATGCGGACTGGGGCTGCCGCGCGGCGTGTTCCTGGTCCACGCGCTTATTTGTTGGGCGGCGCCTGGGTGGCGAAGGTGATGCGCGAGAGGCCGGCGGCGCGCGCGGCCTCCATCACTTGCACGACCGACTGGTGGCTGGTTTGCGCGTCGGCGTGCACGATGACGACGGTCTGCTCGTTCGCGCCCATGCCGGCGGCCTCGGCGGAGAGGGCAGCGCTCAGGCTGGCGGGATCTCGGGCGGTGAGGGTGCGGCGGTTGACAGAGTAGTCGCCGCCAGCGCTCACGCCGACCACGAGCGTCTTCTGCGCAGATTCTTCCGTGCCGGTGGCGGCGCTGGGCAGGGCGACGCGCAGCGCGCTGATGCGCGAATAGCTGGTGGAGATCATCAGGAAGATGAGGACCACGAGCAGCACGTCGATCATCGGGATCAGGTTGATCTCGGGCGCCTCGTGGGCGCGGCGCGGACGGAAGTTCAGGTTCACGCCCCCAGCCCCATCTGCTGCGCGGCGCGCAGGAACTTGGCGGCGCGCCATTCGAGCTCGACGACGAGTTCATCGACATGGCGGCGGAAGCCGCGCCAGGCGATGAGCGCGGGAATCGCGACGATCAGGCCGAAGGCGGTGTTGTACAGCGCGACCGAGATGCCGTGGGCGAGCTGCACCGGCGAGCCGCCGGCGCTGTCCTGGCCGGCGAAGATTTCAATCATGCCGACGACGGTGCCGAACAGGCCGAGCAGCGGCGCGATAGCGGCGATGGTGCCCAGGGCGTTGAGATAGCGTTCGAGGTCGTGAGCGACGCGCCGGCCGGTCTCCTCCGTGGCGGAGGTGGCGGCGGCGAAGCCTTCGCTGCGCGCCAGCGCGCCAGCGCCGGCGGCGAGCACGCGGCCCAGGGGGGAGTGCTTTTCCAGATCGGCCAGGGCTTCGGTGCAGGCCATGTTCTTGTCCAGCATCACGAGGACTTCGTCGGGGACCTGGGCGGGCAGGACGCGCTTGGCGCGCAGCGTCCAGAAGCGTTCAAACACGAGGGCCAGGGCGATGACCGACGCCAGGACCAGGGGCCAGATGGGCCAACCGGCATCCCGCAAAATAGCAAGCAAAAGGAAAATCCCCGATAATTAAGCAGCCTGGATTGTGCCATGCTCCGCCCCGCCCTTGCCGCCCACGGTGTGGATAACTTTGGATAGCCCCGACCCGCTTGACCCGGGCGGGAGAAAAAGAAAAAACCGTCTTTGACGAGTGGATTAAATCTCCTTCTAAATCATATGTTTATACGAAAAATGCTGGATTTTTCATGGATTTGCAATGCGCAGCCTTACGGGGCTTGGCGCTGTGAACAGATTGAGCCCGCGGCCCCCCATGGATACTGATCCCGCCCCGTCAAACCCTGTAGCGGCGGGCGGCGCGCTTACGGTCGGACAGCTGACCAGCGCCATTGCTGGGCTGCTGGAGCTTGGCTTCCCGCTGGTGCGGGTGCGCGGGGAGGTTTCCAACTTCACGCGGGCCGCCAGCGGCCACTGGTATTTCTTCTTGAAGGACGCGCAGGCGCAGATCCGCTGCGTGATGTTCCGCGGCCGCAATCAGTACGTGGGCTTCACGCCGCGCGAGGGCGAGGCGATGGAGATCTCGGCGCTGGTCTCGCTCTATGAACCGCGCGGCGATCTGCAGTTGAACGTGGACAGCTTGCGCCGCGCCGGCCAGGGCGATCTGTTCGAAGCGTTTCTGCGGCTCAAGGAGAAGCTCTCCGCGCTGGGCTGGTTCGACGCCGGCCGCAAGCGGACGATTCCCGCGCATCCGCGCGCCATCGGCGTGGTGACTTCTCTGCAGGCCGCCGCGCTGCGCGACGTGCTGGCGGCGCTGGCGCGGCGCGCGCCGCATGTGCGCGTGGTGGTGTATCCGGCGCCGGTGCAGGGCAAGGACGCGGCGCCGCGGCTGGCCGCGCAGATTGCGCTGGCGAATGCGCGCGCGGAGGTGGACGTGATCCTGCTGTGCCGTGGCGGGGGCAGCATCGAGGACCTTTTGGCCTTCAACGAGGAGGTGCTTGCGCATGCGGTGGTGAATTCGGCGATTCCGGTTGTGAGCGGCGTGGGCCACGAGACGGACTTAACCATCGCGGACTTCGTCGCCGACCTGCGCGCGCCGACGCCGACGGCGGCCGCCGAGCTAGCAAGCCCGGACCGCGAGCGTCTGCTGCAACATCTGGAGCGCGAGCGCCAACTGCTCGCGCGCGCACTGCGCCGCCATCTCGACGGCTCAGCGCAGCGGCTGGACGCCGCCTCGCGCAGGCTGGCGCATCCGCGCGAGCGCGTGGCGCAGCAACGCACGCTGCTGGCGCAGGCGGGCTTGCGTCTTGAGCATGCCCTACGCGCGCCGCTCGCGCGCGCGACGGTGGAATTGGAGCAGGCGCGCTGGCGTCTGCATGCGGCGCGGCCCCGGCCGGGGGAGCTGCGCACGCAGCTCGGCTACGGCGCGCGCCGTCTTGAGGCTGCGCAGCACAGTGCATTGCAGCAGGCGTGCGGCCGCCTGGAGAAAGGCGCCGCGGGCCTGGAGCTGCTCAGCCCGCAGCGCACGCTGGAGCGCGGCTATGCGGTGCTGCTCACCGAGAACGGCCAGGCGCTGCGCTCGCCAAGGCAATTGCATCCCGAGCAGCATCTGCAGCTGCGGCTCGCCGAAGGCGCGGCTGGCATCACTCTTTCGGACGTGCAGACCGGGTTGGACGGATTCTGAAAAATCGATATGATCCTCCGCACTCAACGGTGGTCGGGATAATTATTGATCCGGCAGGAAGAAGTTTTCATGCGGCGTATTTGACGCGGGGATCCTGGAAGTAGGATTTCACGCGTTCGGGATGGGTTTCGATGAACGCCATGTGGTTCTTTGCTGCGGCGTGGAATTTGGCCTTTGTTCTGACGGGGACTCGTGTGCTGATGACATGTTTCAGGTCGGCGTTGAGTCGCTCATCCGGATTGAGCTCCGGGCTGTAGCTGGGCAGGTAAAAGACTTCGATGTCGGCTTGGTGCTCGGCAAGCCATGCCTTGACCGGCTTGCAGTGATGCACGCTGAGGTTGTCGAGGATCAGGAACACTTTCTTGCCCGCGCGCTTGCCATCGGCCACCAGCGCCTCGAAGAGCTCAATGAGCTTCTCGTGGTTAAAGGCACCATCGATGATCATCCAGCTTGCCTTGCCCTGATTGGTCACTGTGGAAATCATCGACAGCTTCTGTCGCGTACCTCTAACCGCCATCGTGACCGGGGTTTTCCCTTTGGGAGCATAACTGCGGCCCCGAACATCCGTATTCACCAACGCGGTTTCGTCACCCCAGTGAATCTCGCCACCTTTGGCCTTGGCACGCTTCTCGATGGCCAGATACTCCTGATCGATCCACTGCTTAACAGACTCCGGTCGCTGTTCGTAAGCGCGCTTGATCGGCTTTTTCGGCGTGAAACCCCAGCGCTTGAGGTAGTCTCCGACCGCACGTATTGAGAGTTTGACCGCGTATTCCTGTTCGATGAACAGCATGACCGCGCCTCGCGTCCAGAGCGCAGATTCCATCTTCAACTGCTCCGGACGTTTGTCGCAGATCGTGCGCCGGATTGCTTCTTCTTGATCCGCATTAAGCCGTCTTCCGTCTCCTGGCGTACGACCTCGTGGGCGCGGCTTCAGGGCCGCCGCGCCCCCTTCTTCATAGAGATCAATGGCCAGTCGAGCCGCCGGGTAACTCAGCCCTGTCAACTCCACGATGGCCATGACTCCGTATCCCTTCAGATGCAACCTCACGACCTGCTTTCGCCTCTCGTGCAGTTGCTTCAGTTTCTGGTATCGAGCGTTTTCTTTTTCTATGCCAATTCGCATGCCAGAAATGATAATAAGTTCAATCTTTATATTGCCGCGTCAATAATGGCAAAAAATGGGTAAAGCGCGGTTTTTCCAATTTTCCCAAGGATTTCCGTGCCTCGGGCGGCTCCGGAGGGGGGCGGGCTGCGTTCAGGCGGGGTTGGGAATATCGATAAACCGGTGTTCCAGCCCGAATTTGACTGCCAGATGACGGCCCAGGGCGGAAATCCCGTAGCGTTCGGTGGTGTGATGCCCGGCGGCGATATAGGCCACGCCGGCCTCCCGGGCCAGATGGGTAGTGGGTTCAGAGATTTCGCCGCTCAGATAGGCGTCGGCCCCCAGGGCCACGGCCTCGTCGAGCCAGCCTTGCGCCGCGCCCGTGCACCAGGCCAGGCGGCGCAGCGGCCGCGCCGGGTCGCCGACGACGGTGGGCGCGCGCTCCAGGCGCTCCTCGAGCCGTGCTGCCAGGGCTTGCAGGGTCAGCGCGCCCTCCCCGGCCTCGGGCAGATCGAGGTAGCAGGCCAGATTGTCCTTGCCGAAATGCTGGAAGCCGGCCGCCGGGCCCAGGCCAAGGACTTCGCCCAGCTGCGCGTTGTTGCCCAGCTCGGGATGCGCGTCCAGCGGCAGGTGAAAGCTGAAAAGGTTGATGTCGGCGACGAGCAGCCGGCGCAGCCGGGCATGCTTTTGCCCGATCACGCGCGGATCCTCACCGCGCCAGAAGTAGCCGTGATGGACCAGCACGGCGTCCGCGCCCCAGGCAGCCGCTTCGTCCAGCAAGGCTAGGGAGGCGGTCACGCCGGTGACGATGCGGAGTATCTCTGGCTTGCCCTGCACCTGCAGTCCGTTGGGGCAATAGTCTTGAAAGCGCCCCACATCCAGGAGGTCGTTCAAGTACAATTCGAGCTGTTTGCTCTGCATATTCTCTATTTAAACCTCCAACACACCGAGTCTGCCCGGATTCATGCACCGCTTCTGGCCCCTTTTCTCTCAGGCTGTCACGGTCCTACTGGCGATCTGGTTTGTCTTTGCCGCCCTCAAGCCCGACTGGCTCCAGCAGGGCAGAAACATGCTCGTGGCCGGGGCGCCCTCGGTCAGCATGCGCGAGGGCCCGGTCAGCGCCGACCGCGGCGCGGCTCCCGATTCCTACAGCCTGGCCGCGCAGCGCGCCATGCCCGCGGTGGTCAACATCTTCTCGAGCAAGTCGGCGCCGCGCAAAAGCAGCCCGCAGGTGTCCGATCCGTGGTTCCGCTTCTTCTTCGGCGACCGCCTGCCTGAACAGCAGGAGCCCTCGTCCAGCCTGGGCTCGGGCGTGATTGTCAGCCCGCAGGGTTACATTCTAACCAATCACCACGTGGTCGAAGGCGGCGACGAGATCGAGGTCGCGCTGGCGGACGGCCGCAAGGCGGCGGCCAAGGTGGTGGGCAGCGATCCCGAGAGCGACCTGGCTGTCATCAAGATCGGCATCGAGAATCTGCCCGCGATCACGCTCGGCTATATTGAGCAGGTGAGCGTGGGCGACGTGGTGCTGGCCATCGGAAACCCCTTCGGCGTTGGCCAGACGGTGACGCTGGGCATCGTCTCGGCGCTGGGCCGCAGCCATCTCGGCATCAACACCTTCGAGAACTTCATCCAGACCGACGCGGCGATCAACCCCGGCAACTCCGGCGGCGCCCTGGTCGACACCCACGGGCAACTGCTGGGCATCAACACCGCCATCTTCTCGCGCTCGGGCGGCTCGCTGGGCATCGGCTTCGCGATTCCGGTGTCCACCGTCAAGCAGGTGATGGAAGAGATCATCGCCACGGGCTCAGTGACGCGTGGCTGGATCGGCGTGGGGCCGCAGGACATCACGCCCGAGCTGGCCGATTCCTTCAGCCTGGGCGAGCGCAGCGGCGTGCTGATCACCGCGGTCATGCGCAACGGCCCCGCCGACAAGGCGGGCATGAAGCCCGGCGACATCCTCGTGTCTGTGGACGGCAAGCCCGTCGCCGACACCACCGCCCTGCTCAACGCCATCTCGCAGCTCAAGCCGGGCAGCGAATCGACCATCGGCGTCGTGCGCAAGAAGACGCAGCTCAACCTCAAGGTGATAGCCGGAAAACGGCCAAAGCCCAAGCTGCAGGACGTGCAGGACTGAGTACGCTGCTTCTAGGCGCCGGAATGAAAAAAGCACCGCCGTGGCGGTGCTTTTTTGTTGGCGTCCGGTCCACGCCGGACTGCCTGCGCGTCAGAACCAGTGACGGATGCCGACCTGCGCGCCGAACTGATCCTTGCCCGCGGGCGTGGTGCGACCCGCGTCTACGCTCTGCGCCGACTCGATGCCGCTCTTGGCGCGGTTGTCAGCGTAGCTGAGGTTCGTGTACAGATCGGTGCGCTTGGACATCTTGTAGTCCACGCCCAGTACATAGCTGGTCACCGACGGGTTCCTCTTGTTGTTGCTGTGGTAGGCCGCGGCGATCAGGCCCATGGCCGGCGTGGCCTGCCAAGTCGCGCCGAGCCAGTACAGGTCGGAGTGGAATTTTTCGGCGCCGGCGCCGTCCACGCGGGTCGGCGCGTTGGTGTTGAGATAGCGGTAGCCGGCGAAAACCTTGACGTTGCCGAAGGCGTAGCTGCCCGCGGCGGCGATGCGGCGCGCTTTCTCGTTGCCGCTGAGGTTGTAGAGCTGGCTGAGGTTGTTTGGCACCGCTTGAAATGCGCTGGCGAAGGTGCCGAACTCCCGGGCGCTGATCGACTTGACCTCGTCGTAGACCACCTCGAAGTTCATCGGGCCGGACTGATAGCCGATGGACAGACCCAATTCAGCACCGCGGCTGCGGTCGACCGGGTCCTCGCCGGCCAGGCTCGGATCCAGCGTGTCGCGGCCGAAGCTGTACAGCGCGCCGACCTTCACGCCCGAGAAATTGCCGCTGTACTTGATCGATTTGTCCGCGCGGCCGACGAAGGCCTGGTCATGGACCACGGCCGAGTACTGGGCCGCCGACATCGGATCGAGCTCCAGCATGTTGTCGAAAAGCAGGTTGTACTGGCGGCCCAGGGTCAGCGCGCCGCTGCGGCTGTCGACGCCGACGAAGGCCCGTCTGCCGAAGAGGCGGCCGCCCTGCTCGCTCGCGCCACTGCCCAGATTGAAGCCCGACTCGAGCGTGAAGATGGCCTTCATGCCACCGCCGAGGTCTTCGGAGCCGCGCGGGCCGAAGCGCGAACCCGACAGATTGCCGGACTGCATGCGCAGAATGCGTGCCGCCTGCGTTCTGGCCGAGGGCGCCCGCCTGATTGAGAAATTCCACGCCGATGTCCGCCACACTGTACAGCGTGACCGAAGTTTTCACGTAGGCGCCGCTGGATGCGGCCGCGGCAATCAGAACGGCTAGGGTTTTGTATTTCATATTGATCCGGTACTTAAACATTGAACTTATTGAGTGATATAGAGTCTGCATGTTGCAGGGACAAAATCGACTCGAGAACGCTGCCGGTAGCTGCCCTGAACGAACGGCGCCGACGTGCGGTGAAGATGCGGCTGGATGGCGTGAGCCTGAAGGACGCAGCGGCGCAATGCGAGATGTCGTGCAGACGGTCATTGCTGCGGTGAAGGCGTATCGCGCGGGCGGGTGGAAGGCCCTCGACGTAGAGCGCCCCGGGCGCCCGCAGGGTACGGGCAGAACGCTGACGGCGGAGCAGGAACGCGAGGTTCAGCAGCTGATCCGCGACCGCACGCCCGACCAGTTGAAGATGATCTATGCGCTGTGGAGCCGCCAGGCAGTGGCCGAGTTGATCCTTAACCGATAAGGCATCAAGCTGGCCGTTCGCACGATGGGCCTGTATCTGGAGCGTTGGGGCTTCACGCCGAAAAAGCCCATGAAGAAGGCCTACGAGCAGTCGCCGGCGGCGGTGAAAAAGTGGCTCGACGAGGACTACCCGGTGATCGCCGCCTGCGCCAAGGCTGAGGGGGCCGAAATTCACTGGGGCGACGAGACCGGCGTGCGCCGCGACGACGTGCGCGGGCGCAGCTATGCCCCGCAGGGCCAGACGCCCGTGATTCGCGTGAACAACAAGCGCCACGGCTTGTCGGTGATCTCCCACCGTCACCAACAAGGGCCAGATGCGCTGGCAGGCCTTCGACGGAGCATTGAGCGCCGACATTCTGATCGACTTCCTGCGCCGGCTGGTCAAGGATGCCGGCCGAAAGATCTACCTGATCCTGGACAACCTGCGCGTGCACCACAGCAAGCCTGTGAAGGCCTGGCTGGCCGAGCACAAGCACGAGATCGAAGTCTTCTACTTGCACAGCTACAGGCCCGAACTGAACCCCAATGAAATGGCCAATGCCGACCTGAAGCAGGTCGTCACCAAACTCGCTCCAGCTCGCTCGAAGCTGCAACTGGTTAAGGCCTCGCGCCAGCATCTGCTCAGCGTTTAGCGACAGCCCGAGCGCGTCAAGAGCTACTTCGAACATGCGCCGGTTCGGTATGCTGCTTGAGTTCATTGCTTCAATGCCGGATTAATAAGTAAGGCTGTGATGACGATGGATGAGGGCGACGGAAATCAAGGAATACGACGGAGCGCCGATGAAATGCCTGACGGCGGAAGACGGGATTTTTCGGCGCCACCCGCGGCCGTCGTTGGAAATGCGCGACAGCTTCCCTGGAACGGCTACATGTCCGATCTGAAGAAACCGGACGCAAGCCGGGCGCGGGAGCGCCCGGCTTTCACTAGATGCGCTTCAACAGCGAGAGCGTCGCGACAGACTGGTTCAAGGTGTAGAAATGCACGCCTGGCGCACCCCCGTCGAGCAGACGGCGGCACAGGTCGGCCACGACATCCAGGCCGAAGGCCTTGATGGCGTTGGCATCATCGCCAAGGCTTTGCAGGCGCATGCGGATCCAGCGCGGCACTTCCGCGCCGCAGGCGTCGGAGAAGCGCAGCAATTGCGTGCTGTTGGTGATGGGCATGATGCCCGGCACGATCGGCGCATCCACGCCCAGCTTGCGTGCCTCGTCGACAAAACGGAAATACGCGTCGGCATTGAAAAAATACTGCGTGATCGCCGAATCCGCGCCCACTTTGACCTTTTCCGCAAAATGTTTCAGATCGTCCTGCGGAGAACGCGCCTGGGGATGCACCTCGGGGTAGGCCGCCACCTCGATATGGAACCAATCACCGGTCTCGGCGCGGATGAATTCTATGAGCTGGCGCGCATGGCTGAATTCGCCGTACTGGCCCATGCCCGAAGGCAGGTCGCCGCGCAGCGTGACGATGCGGCGGATGCCGTGGGCGCGGTACTGCGCGATCAGCGCGCGAATGCCGTCGCGGCTGGCGCCCACGCAGGACAGATGCGGCGCGGCCTGCTGGCCCATACTCCGGATGTCGAGCACGGTCTGCAGGGTGCCTTCCTGCGTGGAGCCGCCGGCTCCGAAGGTGACGGAGAAGAACTCCGGGCCGGCCTTGGCCAGCTCGGCGCACACGCCAGCGAGTTTCTCCTTGCCCTCGGGCGTCTTGGGCGGGAATAACTCGAAGCTGACGGTCGCGCCGACGCCGGCAGCCGGGCTGCTGTTGTCGGTCGCCATGAACGGAGCGCGCGGATCAGTAGCGGTAGTGATCGGCCTTGTAGGGGCCGGTCTTCGCCACGCCGATGTAGGCGGCCTGCTGGTCGGTCAGCTCGGTGAGCTTGGCGTTGAGCTTCTTGAGCTGCAGGCGCGCGACCTTCTCATCCAGGTGCTTGGGCAGCACGTACACGCCGACCGGGTAGTCCTTGGTTTTTGTGAACAGCTCGATCTGCGCGATCGCCTGGTTGGCGAAGGACGAGCTCATCACGTAGGACGGGTGGCCGGTGGCGCATCCCAGGTTCACCAGGCGGCCCTTGGCCAGCAGGATGATGCGCTTGCCGTCGGGGAAGATGATGTGGTCGACCTGGGGCTTGATCTCTTCCCACTTGTACTGCTCCAGCGCTGCGACTTCGATCTCGTTGTCGAAGTGGCCGATGTTGCAGACGATGGCCTGGTCCTTCATCTTCTTCATGTGCTCATGGGTGATCACATGGTAGTTGCCGGTGGCGGTGACGAAGATGTCGGCCTGCGAGGCGGCTTCGTCCATCGTGACCACGCGGTAGCCTTCCATGGCGGCCTGCAGCGCGCAGATCGGATCGACTTCGGTGACCCAGACCTGGGCCGAGAGGGCGCGCAGCGCCTGCGCCGAACCCTTTCCCACGTCGCCGTAGCCGCAGACCACGGCGACCTTGCCCGCGACCATCACATCGGTGGCGCGCTTGATGCCGTCCACCAGCGATTCGCGGCAGCCGTAGAGGTTGTCGAACTTGCTCTTGGTGACCGAGTCGTTGACGTTGATCGCAGGGAATTTGAGCTCGCCGCGCTCGTGCATCTGATACAGGCGGTGCACGCCGGTGGTGGTTTCTTCCGTCACGCCCTGGATCTTGACCAGGCGGGTGGAGTACCAGGTGGGGTCCTTCTGCAGCTTGGCCTTGATGGCGGCGAAGAGCACGGTCTCTTCCTCGCTGGCAGGCTTGGCGATGATGGCCGGGGCCTTCTCGGCGCGCGCACCCAGGTGCAGCAGCAGGGTGGCGTCGCCGCCGTCGTCCAGGATCATGTTCGAGAAGCCGCCGTCGGCCCATTCGAAGATGCGGTGGGTGTAGTCCCAGTACTGCTCGAGCGTCTCGCCCTTGACGGCGAACACCGGCGTGCCGGCCGCGGCGATGGCGGCGGCGGCGTGGTCCTGGGTCGAGAAGATGTTGCACGAGGCCCAGCGCACTTCCGCGCCCAGCGCCTGCAGCGTCTCGATGAGCACGGCGGTCTGGATGGTCATGTGCAGCGATCCCGTGATGCGCGCGCCCTTCAGGGGACGCACGGCCGCGTACTCTTCACGGATGGCCATCAGGCCGGGCATTTCGGTTTCGGCGATGGCGATCTCGCGGCGGCCCCAGCCGGCCAGGCCGATATCGGCGATCACATAGTCGGAGAAATTCTTGGATTCGGTCACAGCGTTCATAAGGACTCCGCAATAGGTGGCGGCATGAACACGGCGGGAGGGGATGGGTCAGCCTCGCTCTCGTGTCCATGCCACGAATTAGCGAGCGCGGTTGAAACAGGGGTTGCCGAGCCTGGCGGGGTTCGAAATGTCAAACAACCGTCGCAGCGCTCCTCGGAACGGGACGCATTGTAAACCGGCGCCTGCCGGCTGCAAAGCGGCGGTGCGGAAGCCGGCCAGAGAGCGGGCGCGGACACTTGCCCGGACGGCGCGTCCGCAAAGGCCCCGGGCGCGCCGCCAGGCCACGAAAAACCTCGCGGCTGGTGAATCCCACATGGAAAGCGTGACCGTCCGGACAAGTCCAGACGGCCCGCGAGGGAATTACAGTCCGGCGTCGGCGCGCAGCGCGGCGGCCTTGTCGGTCTGCTCCCAGGTGAATTCCGGCTCTTCGCGGCCGAAGTGGCCGTAGGCGGCGGTCTTCTGGTAGATCGGGTGCAGCAGGTCGAGCAGCTTCACGATGCCCTTCGGGCGCAGGTCGAAATGCTTCTGGACTAGCTCGGCGATTTTCTCGTCGGAGATCTTGCCAGTGCCGAAGGTCGAGGCCATCACCGAGGTCGGGCGCGCCACGCCGATGGCGTAGGACACCTGGATCAGCGCCTTGCTCGCCAAGCCCGCGGCGACGATGTTCTTCGCCACGTAGCGGCCGGCGTAGGCGGCAGAACGGTCCACCTTGGAGGGATCCTTGCCCGAGAACGCACCGCCGCCGTGCGGCGCAGCGCCGCCGTAGGTGTCGACGATGATCTTGCGGCCGGTCAGGCCGCAGTCGCCCTGCGGGCCGCCGATGACGAAGCGGCCGGTCGGATTCACCAGATACTTGATCTCGCCTTTGACCAGCTCCTTGGGCAGCACCGGCTTGATGACCTCTTCGATCACTGCCTCGCGCAGCGCTTCCAGGCTGATGTCCGGCGCGTGCTGGGTGGAGAGCACCACGGTGTCGATGCTGTGCGGCTTGCCGTCCACGTAGCGGATCGTGACCTGCGACTTGGCGTCGGGGCGCAGCCAAGCGAGGCGGCCGTCGCGGCGCAGATCGGCCTGACGCTCGACCAGGCGGTGCGAGAGGTGGATCGGCAGCGGCATGAGCTGCGGAGTCTCGTCGCAGGCGTAGCCGAACATCAGGCCCTGGTCTCCGGCGCCCTGGTCGAGGTTGTTGTCGTGCGCCTTGTCCACGCCCTGGGCGATGTCCGGGCTCTGCTTGTCGTAGGCGACCATCACCGCGCAGCCCTTGTAGTCGATGCCGTATTCGGTGTTGTCGTAGCCAATGCGGCGGATCGTGTCGCGCGCGACCTGGATGTAGTCGACATTGGCGCGAGTGGTGATTTCACCGGCCAGGACGACCAGGCCCGTGTTGCAAAAGGTTTCAGCGGCGACGCGGGAGAGCGGGTCCTGCGCCAGGATGGCGTCGAGGATGCCATCGGAAATCTGGTCGGCGACCTTATCGGGATGGCCTTCGGAGACGGATTCCGAAGTAAAGAAATAATCGTTTGCCACACTATTCTCCAAATAGAGCCGTTCAGCGCGCCCTTTGAGAGACTGTGGCGACGCTTTAGCGGTATTTGTCTCCCGGTTGCCCGGAAGAACGCCCTGCAAGTTGTCATTAACTCGGCGACCGGAATTTTAACCTAAATTTCAAAAGCAAAAAAATAAGCAAAAAAAGCCCGGCAATGCCGGGCTGAATACTGTTGGAGCTACTGGTTGGTATGGGGTCTGGACTTACTCGGTGATGATGTCCATGGGCAGGGACGCGTTGGCGGTGGCGGGGGTGATCGCGCCGGTGCGGATGTAGCGCGCCAGCAGGGGGGATCGAGGTGGTGCACGTCGCCGGCCACGGTCACGTGCGCGGTTTCGCCGCTGATGATGGTCAGCGCGGCGGTCTGGGTGGCCAGCTCGTTGATCTGGACGGCCACGCCCCTGGCGGTGCTGTCCGGCGTCAGGGCCAGCTTCTCGGTGCCGATGCTGCCGGCGCTGGTGTCAGGAACGCCACCGAAGCGCAGATACCCTGCGGGCGCCCGGAGCGCTCTACGTCGAGGTCCTTCCACCCGCCCGCGTGATACGCCTTAACCGCTGCAATGACCGTCGTGCGCGACATCTCGCATTGCGCCGCCGCGTCCTTCAGGCTCACGCCATCCAGCCGCATTTTCACCGCACGTCGGCGCCGTTCGTTCAGGGCGGCTACCGGCAGCGCTCTCGAGTCGATTTTGTCCCTGCAACAGCAGACTCTATATCACTCAATAAGTTCAATGTTTAAGTGCCGGATAAATGGCGTGTCTATTTGCGCGTATCTGACGCGTTATCATTAGCGGCATATTGCCGCCGGTATGCGGCGGCGGCCAAACGCACCTCCGCCCGTTCTCCCGCATGTCCCGTCTGTCCTCCTTCCTGTTGCCCGCCGTCCTCACCGGCGTTTTCTGGCTGTTGGCGCGCCTGCCCCTGTCCTGGATGCAGGCCGTGGGCGCGGCCGCCGGTCTGGCGGCTGCGCGCCGCCCGGGCCGCTACAGCCGGCGGCTGCGCGAAAACCTGCTGCGCGCCTATCCGCAGGCCGACGAAGCGATGTTCGACGAGGCTGCGCGCTCGGCCGGGCGCATGAGCGCCGAGATGCCCTACGGCTGGTCGCGCCGCGATCCACTCAAGCCCTTCCCCGGCCTGATGCGCCCCCACAAGGCGCAGGGCGACGCGCTGCTCGCGCAGGGCAAGGGTATGATCATCATCACCCCGCACCTGGGCTGCTTCGAGTTTCTGGCCCTGGCCGTGGCCGAGAACTGGCCGCTCACCGCGCTCTACCGGCAACCGCACAATCCCGCGCTGCACGGCTGGATCGAGCGCATGCGCACGCGCCCCAATCTCACGCCCGCGCCGGCCGACGTGCGCGGCATCCGCACCATCCTCAAGGCGCTCAAGCGTGGCGAAGTGGCCGGCATCCTGCCCGACCAGGTGCCCGCGCCTGGCGAAGGCGCCTGGGCGCCCTTCTTCGGCCGCAAGGCCTACACCATGACCCTCGTGCACCGCCTGCAAAAGCTCACCGGCGCACCGCTGGCCGTGGCCTTCCTCGAGCGCCTGCCCAACGGCTACCGGGCGCATTTCCACGCCCTGGCGCAAGCCCTGCCCGACAGCCCCGAGGAAGCCGCCGCCGTGATCAATGCCGAAGTGGAAAAGATGGTCGTGCTGGCGCCCACGCAATACCTCTGGGGCTATCACCGCTACAAGGTGCCGGACGGCATGACCGCGCCCGAGTAAGCCACGCCCGGGCGGGCCGCCCCACTCGCCACTTCATGCGCCACATCCCCTCCGTGTCCACCGGCTTGAAAAAGCCACCCGCGGCCCAACACTGTGACAATATGCTCCCCGTCACATCGCCCAACTAAGACTGGACCCGCTGAATGCCCGGACACCGCCAAACCATGCACCCCGCGCCACGCGCGTGGTGCTCACCAACTTGCGCGCCTGCTTTCCTGATTGGAGCGAAGACCGGGTGCAGCGCGAAGGCAAGCGCGGCATGCTGTGGTTCTGCTCGGCGCAGCGGCTAAGCCGCTGGGTGCGGGTCGATGATCAGGCCGGCCTCGCTGGCTACGCCGGCAAGCCGCACATCATGCTGTGCATGCACCTGATGGGCATCGAGGCCGGCGCGCTGCGCCTGTCCATCTACTTGCGCAGCCTGAACAACGGCGGCGACATCACCCTCTACACCAAGACCCGTGACTAAGGCTTCGACAACCTCATGAAGAAAGCCCGCGAACGCTTTGGCGCGCGCATGATGCTGCGCTGGAACAGCGCCCGCGAGCTGATCCGCACGATCCGCGCCGGCGAGCCGCTGAAGATCTCGCCCGACATGGATTTCGGCCTGTGCGACTCCGAATTCGCGCCCTTTTTCGGCGTGCAGGCCTGCACGCTCGCCTCCGTGTCGCGCTTGGCGCGGGCCACCGGCGCGGCCATCGTCCCCGTCACTGCCGAAATGCTGCCCGTCTACCAGGGCTACGTCCTGCACATCCTGCCCGCCTGGACCGACTTCCCTGGCGACACCGTGCAAAGCGACCTGCGCCGCATGAACGCCTATTTCGAGTCGCGCATCCTGCCCGACCCGGCCCAGTACTACTGGGTCCACAAGCGCTTCAAGACCCGGCCCGATGGCGCACCCACGATTTACTAAGTCGCTACAATCGCAAGCATGAAACTCAAATTCACCAAGATGCACGGCGCGGGCAATGATTTCGTCGTCATCGACGCCATCGCCCAGGACGTCTCCAAGGTTACTTCCGAACAATGGCGCGCGCTCGCGCACCGCCAGTTCGGCGTGGGCGCCGACCAGATCCTGCTCGTCGAAAAAGCCTGCCGCCCCGACGCCGATTTCCGCTACCGCATCTTCAACGCTGACGGCGGCGAAGTCGAACAATGCGGCAACGGCTCGCGCTGCTTCGTGCGCTACGTCCACGACCACAGTCTCTCGCCTTCCACCACGCTGAGGGTGGAGGTCATGCGCGGCCTCATCACGCTGAACCTCACCGCCGACGGCCAGGTCTCCGTCGACATGGGCGCGCCCGCCTTCGAGGCCGACGAAATCCCCTTCCTCACCCACGGCCTGGCCGTGCGCCGCGAAGCGCAGGACACCCAATACGCCATCCTCCTGCCCGAAGCCGGCACCGAGCGCTGGATCTCCGTCGTCTCCATGGGCAATCCGCACGCCGTGCAGCTCGTGCACGACGTCGACGCCGCCCCCGTGCGCGAAGAAGGCCCGCTCATCGAGCGCCACCCCACCTTCCCGCAGCGGGTCAACGCCGGCTACATGCAGATCGTCGACCGCGGCCACCTGCGCCTGCGCGTGTTCGAGCGCGGCGCAGGCGAAACCCTCTCCTGCGGCACCTGCGCCTGCGCCGCCGTGGTCGCCGGCATCCGCCGCGGCCTGCTCGACAGCTCCGTCAAGGTCGACACGCGCGGCGGCCAGCTCTTCATCCGCTGGGCGGGCCCCGGCAAGTCCGTCATGATGACCGGCCCGACCAAGAGCGTGTATGAAGGCGAGGTCGATCTCGAGGACCTGCAGCAGTCAGCCCTGGTGGCCGGGTAAGGCGCGCATGTTCGACCAGGTCGTCTTCGCCGGCGGCGGCAACCGCTGCTGGTGGCAGGTCGGCTTCTGGCGGCGCGTCGCCCCCGAACTCAAGCTGCGCCCGCGCATCATCACCGCCATCAGCGCCGGCGCGGCCACCTCCGCCATGCTCTACACCCGCGACCCCTTCTGGGTCATGGACTACTACGCGCGCGTGCTCGCCGGCAACCCGAAGAACTTCTATCGCGAAAACCTCCTCAAGCCCGGTAAGAGCGTCTTCCCGCACTACCGCATCTACCGCCAGGCCCTGCTCGACATCTACGCCGGCCAGATGGACAAGTTCCAGGACGCGCCCGAGATCCGCGTCGGCGTCTCGCACATCATGCGCTGGCTCGGTCCGCGCAGCGCCGTCGCCGCCGGCCTCATCGCCTACAACATCGACAAGCACTGGCGCAAAACCATGAACCCCACCCTGGGCCGCAAGCTCGGCTTCCAACCCGAATTCGCGCGGGTCCAGGACTGCGCCGACGAAGCCGAACTCGCCGACCTCGTGCTCCAGTCCTCCTGCACCGCGCCCTTCACGCCCGTGCTGCGGCGTCAGGGCCGCGCCGTGCTCGACGGCGGCATGGTCGGCAACGTGCCGGTGGACGCCCTGGATCAGATACCGGGCTTGGTGCTGGTGATGGTCACGCGTCTGTATCCGCGGCCCAAGACCTTCCGCGTCGATCATCCCGTGCCCGGCGGCGTGCAGGCGCGCGTCTACGTGCAACCCTCCGAGAATGTGCCCATCGCCAGCTGGGACTACACCAGGCCGGAGATGATGCGGCCCGCTTACGACCTGGGCTGGGAAGGCGGCGCGCGCTTTCTCGACGCGCTGTCCGCGACGCTGCGGATGTAAAAAGCCCGCGGGGCGGGCCGCGGGCGGGATTGAAGGGGGGGGGTGCGAAAGAGCGTGCGGAGGTTTGCGCCGCGTGCGCAGAGATGCGCGCCGAGATGCATTCAGGCCGCCACCAGCCTCAGCCGCGTGATCTCCGAAGGCGCCAGGAAGCGCTTGGGCGGACCCCAATAGCCAGTTCCCCGGCTCGTATACACCCACAGCTCGCGCAGCCGGTTCAGGCCGGCCGTGAAAGGCTGCTGCATCGGCACGAAGAAATTCCAGGGGCAGAACTGGCCGCCGTGCGTATGGCCCGAAATCTGCAGATCGAAGCCCGCCTCCGCCGCCGCGAAGGCCGAGCGCGGCTGGTGCGCCAGCAGCAGCCGCGCGCCCACGCCCACCACCCGGCCCGCGCCGTCGCCGCCACGGCTAGCGCTGCTGCCGCTTCCGTGCCGCGTTTGCGCTTCCGCCCCGGACGGCGCCTGCGCCCTGGAGCCCTCGCCGCGCCCGCCTCCCAGCATGCGCGCCGGGCCGTTGGCCATCGCCTTGTGCGGATCGCTGCGATGCGTCTCGTCGAATTGATGCGCGCTGTAATCGGCCACGCCCGCCACCAGCAGCGATTCGCCCTCGTACGCCAGCAGCACGTGCTCGTTCATCAGCACCGTCAGCCCCAGGCGGCGCACCTCCACGATCCACTCATGCGCGCTCGAGTAGTACTCATGGTTACCCGTGACAAAATACGCGCCGTGCCGCGCCTGCAGCCCCGCCAGCGGCTCCGTGTGCGGCGCCAGCCGGCCCACGCTGCCGTCCACCAGATCGCCAGTCACCGCGATCAGGTCCGCGCCCAGCGCGTTCACCCGGTCCACGATGCGCTGCAGATACCCGCGCTTGATCGTCGGGCCCACGTGGATATCGCTGATCTGCGCGATCGTGAAGCCGTGCAGCCCCGGCGGCAGCCAGGCGATCTGCACGTCCACCTCCACCACGCCCGCCAGACGCCGCGCGTTGATCAAGCCGATCAAGGTCGTCAGCGCCGCCAACCCCAGGGCCAGCGCCGCCGACCAGGCCAACGCCGCCTCCCCCGCGCCGCCCAGCAGCGCCGCCGTGCCCAGGCCCAGGTCGCGCAGCAGCGTCAGCGCCAGCAAGGAAGAGAATAAACCCATCGCCAGCATCCCCACCCAGGCCAGCGGGTCGGCCAGCGGGTCGGCCAGCGGCTGGCGCGCGACAAACCGCGAGAGCAGCCCGACCGGGATCAGCAGCACCGAGGCCGCCAGCCAGGCCGCGCCCAGCGCCTTGAACGCGGCGGCAACCGGCAGATCGGGCAGGATCCGCCAGCCGATATACACGTGCAGGAGGGTGATGAGGGAGAGAACCGTGAGGATAAAACCGCGTCGGGGCATGGCATTCCCTGCGGGTTGGCCGCTTTGGCAAAGCCACGGCGATGTCCGTATGTGCCGCCGCGCGCACGGAATTCAAGCGTGGGCCGGCAAATTCAGCGCCGCGCCGGATCCGTCCGGACAAGGCTGGCGGTCCCGCGTCCTTCGGCCGGCCCGAACTGCTTCAGGGCGCCTTCGCCGCCATCCGCTCCGCGGAGAGCGACATATAAATGAAATGGCGGCGGCCGTGAACGCCGCCGCCGCCCAGGACAACGCAGCCGGCCCCGGCGCGGCGTACAGCAGCCCGCCCACGGCCGAGCCGATCGCCTAGCCGATATAGATCGCCGAGGAATTCAGCGACACCGCCACCGGCGCCAGCGGCCCCGCCATCCAGATCCAGGCCTCGCGGCTGATCGGCGCGGTGAACAGCCCGCCGGGCAGCACACGCCAGACCAGGGCCGCGCCCAGCACCGACATCGCCGCGCGCCAGCCCCAGGCCGCGCCGATCGCGTGGCCCAGCGGCAGGCCCAGCACCGAGGCGATGCTCCAGCCCAGGAAAATCGTGCCCACCACCTTGCCGCGCTCGGCCTGCGGCACCAGCAGCGACACCGTGGCGGCCGCCTGCGGCGTGAAGATCGCCGAGCCGAAGGCGCTCAGGAAGCGCATGCCCAGCAGCAGGCCCAGCGAATCGGCCAGGGCGCTGGCCGCATGGCCCAGGGCGAAGATACTCAGCGCCACGGTCAGAAGCAGCCGGCGCTCCACCCGGCTCGCCAGACTGGCGAACAGCGGCGCCCCCAGGCAGCAGGAAACCGCGAAGGCGGTGATAAGTTGGCCGGCCTCCGGGACGGAAATGCCCATGCCGGAAGAAATTTTGTTCAACGTCCCCGACACAATCATGGTGCCGGTATCTATCACAAAATTGCCGAACCCAAGGATAAGCAACTGAAAAGACACAGTTTTTGACATACCTTGGACACAAAATCCTGGCAGACAGGATAGTGCGTCGCAAAACAATAGGGGGGAGGGCGCCGGAGTATACTCTGCACCCATTTAAGCCGCTGGGAGGCACGCAGCCGGCGTTTGCAGGAGGGGGGCAGCCCCTTCGATCCGCCGAAACTTCGCTGGGCCCGGCGCAGGATTTCTTAATTTGGAGTACTCCATGAATCAATTCGCCATGCAGGGCGTTCCGGCCCTGAACGTGCCTGACTATGTAAAACACCAAAAACTGATTGCCTGGATCGGCGAGATCGCCGCCCTCACCAAGCCCGACAGCATCTACTGGTGCGACGGCTCGGAAGCCGAATACGACCGCCTGTGCGCGCAGATGGTCGCGGCGGGCACGCTCAAGAAGCTCAACCCGGCCAAGCGCGCCAACTCCTACCTCGCCCTGTCCGACCCCTCGGACGTCGCCCGCGTGGAAGACCGCACCTTCATCTGCACCGACAAGAAGGAAGACGCCGGCCCCACCAACAACTGGATCGCCCCCGGCGAAATGCGCGCCACCCTGGGCCAACTGTTCGACGGCTGCATGCGCGGCCGCACCCTCTACGTCGTGCCCTTCTCCATGGGCCCGCTCGGTTCACACATCGCCCACATCGGCATCGAGCTCTCCGACAGCCCCTACGTGGTCGTCAACATGCGCCTGATGACCCGCATGGGCCGCGCCGTCTACGACGTGCTCGGCACGGGCGGCGAATTCGTCCCCTGCGTGCACACCGTGAGCAAGCCTCTGGAACAAGGCGAGAAGGACGTCGCCTGGCCCTGCAACAGCACCAAGTACATCGTGCACTTCCCCGCCAGCCAGGAAATCTGGTCCTTCGGCTCTGGCTACGGCGGCAACGCGCTGTTGGGCAAGAAGTGCTTCGCGCTGCGCATCGCCTCCACCATGGGCCGCGACCAGGGCTGGCTCGCCGAGCACATGCTCATTCTCGGCGTGACCTCCCCAGAGGGCAAGAAACACCACGTGGCCGCCGCCTTCCCCTCGGCCTGCGGCAAGACCAACTTCGCCATGCAGATCCCGCCCGCCAGCTTTGACGGCTGGAAGGTCTCCACCATCGGCGACGACATCGCCTGGATCAAGCCCGGCAAGGACGGCCGCCTCTACGCCATCAACCCCGAAGCGGGTTACTTCGGCGTGGCCCCCGGCACCAACGACAAGACCAACCCGAACTGCATGGCCTCCCTGAACAAGGACGTCATCTTCACCAACGTCGCGCTGACCGACGACGGCGACGTCTGGTGGGAAGGCATGACCAAGGAAGCCCCGGCCCACCTGATCGACTGGCAGGGCAAGGACTGGACACCCGAGGACGGCAAGGCCGGCCGCAAGGCGGCCCACCCCAACGCCCGCTTCACCGTGGCCGCCACCAACAACCCGGTGCTCGACCCCGAGTGGGACAACCCCGCCGGCGTGGCCATCGACGCCTTCATCTTCGGCGGCCGCCGCAGCACCACCGTGCCCCTGGTCACCCAGGCACGCGACTGGGTCGAAGGCGTGTACATGGCCGCGACCATGGGCTCGGAGACCACCGCCGCCGCCGCTGGCGCGCAAGGCGTGGTCCGCCGCGACCCCTTCGCCATGCTACCATTCGCCGGCTACAACATGAGCGACTACTTCCAGCACTGGCTCAACCTGGGCAAGCAGCTTGGCGACGCCGTGAAGGCCAGCGGCGCCAAGCTGCCCGCCATCTTCTGCGTCAACTGGTTCCGCAAGGGCCCCGACGGCCAGTTCGTCTGGCCCGGCTACGGCGAGAACATGCGCGTGCTCAAGTGGATGCTCGAGCGCGTCGAAGGCAAGGCCAGCGGCTCGGAGAACGTCTTCGGCGTGACCCCGCGCTACAACGACCTCGACTGGAAGGGCCTGGACTTCACCGCCAGCCAGTTCGATACCGTCACCTCGATCGACAAGGCCGCCTGGCAGGAAGAATTCAAGCTGCACGCCGACCTGTTCAAGAAGCTCGAATACCACCTGCCCAAGGAACTGATCGAGACCAAGGCCAAGCTGGAACAGCGCCTCAGCGCCTGATCCCCCCAGACGTGCTGGGGACGGCCTGATCTCCCCCGCCGCGCACAGGACAGAGGCGCACAGCCTTCGGCCAGCGCGCCGCCGCCACGGTCCAGATCCGGTTCCGACCCGACCATGACCCTCACACCCGTCCGTGCCGGCTTCGACGGCGCGGGCGTTCCTTTTTCCAGCGAGTACGGCGACGTCTATCACAGCGCCGCCGGCGCGGCCGGGCAGGCGCGCCACGTCTTTCTCGGCGGTAACGGGCTGCCGGAACGCTGGCTGGCCGCACCGGCGTCCGATGCCGCCACGGCGTCCACGCCGGACGCTGGGTCCACGACCGGATCCGTCGCTGCCGCCACCCCGGGCGGCAAGCCCTTGCCGGGCCACTTCACCATTCTCGAGACCGGCTTCGGGCTGGGCGTGAATTTCCTCGCCACCTGGGCCGCCTGGAAAAAAACCAAGGCCGAGGCCGCCGCTACAGGCGCGGCCATGGTGCCGCGCCTACACTACGTCTCCATCGAAAAGCATCCCCTGCGCCGCGACGACCTCGCCCGCGTGTTCGCCGCCTGCACGCCGGAGGAGTGGGAGCCGCTCGTCCAGGCCCTGCTCGCCGCCTGGCCGGTGCTCACGCCGGGGCTGCACCGCATCGCGCTGCACGACGGCGGCGAACCCGGCCCCGTGCTCACCCTCGCGCTTGGCGACGCCGAAGACCTGCTGCCCAGGCTGCACGCCGGTGTGGACGCCTTCTATCTCGACGGCTTCTCGCCCGCCAAGAATCCGCAGATGTGGTCGCACGCCGTGCTCAAGCCTCTCGCGCGCCTCGCCCGCGAAGGCGCCACCCTCGCCACCTACACCGTGGCCGCCTCCGTGCGCGCCGCCCTCGCCGAAGCCGGCTTCACCGTGAGCAAACACCCCGGCTACGGCGGCAAGCGCGACATGCTCGCCGGCGTCTTCGCGCCGCAATGGAAGCTGCGCCGGCATGCGCCACCCGAGGCGCTGCCTGCCTCGCCTGCCGCACCAAGCTTGGTGCCCGCGCCGGCGTCCTCATCCGCGCCCGCATCGGGCGCGGAGCGGTGCGCCATCGTCGTGGGCGCGGGGCTGGCCGGCTGCGCGACGGCCTGGGCCTTGGCGCGGCGCGGCTGGCAAGTGGATCTGATCGAGCGTCAGCTAACGCCGGCGCGTGAAACCTCGGCGCACGAGGCGGCGGTCCTTCACCCGCTGCTGGCCGCGGATGACAACCTCGCGGCGCGCGCCACCCGCGCTGGCCTCTTGCTCGCCACGCGGCAATGGCAGGCGCTGCGCGCCCACGGCTTTCACTGGCATGCCGTCGGCGCGCGCGAAACCGCGCCCGGCCCGAAAGAGGTGGCGGCGCTCGAAGCCATGCTCGCCAAGCTCGCCTTCGACCCCGCCTTCGCCCGCTGGGACGCGGCGCGGCAATCCGCCGTCTATCCGCTCGCCGGCTGGTGCCATCCGCCCAGCCTCTGCGCGGCGATGCTCGACGCAGCGGGTGGCGCGGTGCGCGGGCATTACGGCGCATCGGCCGCGGCGCTACGCCGTGTCGGCGATGGGCAAGACGGCCCGTCAAGCAGCGAACGCGCCAAGCACGGCAAGGAGCCGATGGACGCAAACCTCGCCCCCGGCCAAGCCGGGCTGGGCGGCTTGCGAGGTGCATGGCAGGCCTTGGACGCGCAAGGCCGGGGCCTCGCGCAGGCGCCCGTCCTCGTCCTCGCCAACGCCCTGGAAGCGTGCGCGCTGCTGGCGGCCAGCGGCATCGCCAACGACGCCCTGCCGCTGCGCGGCGTGCGTGGACAAGTCAGCATGCTGCGGAAAACGGCGCCGCGGCTCGACACCGTCCTCTGTGGCGACGGCTACGCGCTGCAGACGGACAACGGCGATCTGCTCTTCGGCGCGAGCTACGGCGAGGACGATCCCGACATGGTCGTACGGAAGACGGAGCACGCGGAAAATCTCGTCCGCCTGAAACGGCTGCTCGGCAAGAACGCCTTTGCGGCGCTGCTGGGACTGCCTTCATCCCTGCAAGACCGGCTCGGCGCCTTCGTCGGCCAGCGCTGCGTCGCCCGCGATCGCATGCCTCTGATCGGCCGGCTCGCCGACGAAGCCGCCGCGCTCGAGGACCGCGAAGCCTTGCGCGGCGCGCATCTACCCGATCTTCCCCGCCACGTCAGCCTCTACGCCGCGCTGGCCTTCGGCTCGCACGGGCTCAGCTGGGCGGGTCTGGCGGGCGAGCTGATCGCCGCCGAACTCGAGGGCGAGCCTGCAGCGCTCGAAACCGACCTGCTGGCGGCCGTCGATCCCGGCCGCTTCCTGCTCCGAAGCTTGCGCGGAAAATAGCCGGCATGGCCAGCTTCGCCGGACGCCCCGCGCGCGCAGGCGCGCCGGCGCCGGCACGACGGCCTCAGCCCCGCCTGCCGGCGAAAGCGCCTTTGCCTCACCCCCCCGTACAGCGCCATGTCCCCACCGCGCACCCAGGCCGTCACGGCCTGCAGCTCGCGGTCCAGTGCCCGGTCCTCGAGCAGCGGCGAGCAGAGCAGGGCCAACTCCTCGAGGCATTGCGCCATCTCCCCGGTCAGCGCCTGTGCGCTGGGTCTGCGCAGGCGCAGCATCACGGCCTGCCGGGCCACCAGAAGATGCGCGGCGGCCACCTGCTCGGTGAGTGTGAGCGCGCGCAGGCAGTCGCGCGCGGCGATGCTGCCCATGCTCACCTTATCCTGGTTGTGCACCTCGGTGGAGCGCGAGAAGACGCTGGCCGGCATGGCGAGCTTGAGCGTCTCCGCCGTCCAGGCCGAGCTGGCGATCTGCACGCCCTTGAAGCCGTGGTTGATGGGCCCGCGGTGCGCGTCAGCGCCGTTGATGTTGCGCGGCAGGCCGCGGCTGAATTTGTCGTCCACGAGCAGGGCGATCTGGCGGTCCATCAGGTCGGCGAGGTTGGACACGCAGTTCCTCATGCAGTCCATGACGAAGGCGACGTGCCCGCCGTAGGAGTTGCCCCCGTGCAGCAGGCATTTGCGCTCGGCGTCGATCAGCGGATTGTCGTTGGCGCTGTTGAGCTCGTTCTCGATGTCGCAGCGCATCCAGCCCAGTGCGTCGCGCGCCACGCCGATGATGTGCGGTGCGCAGCGCACGGAGTAGGGGTCCTGCACGCTGCTTTCCTTGGGCTCGGGCCGGCCGGCGAGGTCGGCGCGGATCCAGGCCGCGACCTGGCCCTGGCCGATGTGTGGCTTGGCGTCGAAGAGCATCTTGTCATAGTGCTAGGGCCGGCCGTCGAACGCTCACGACGGTGAGCGCGGTGAGCCGGCTGGCCAGGCACGTGAGCTGCTCGGCGCTGTGCCAGGCAAGGCAGGCCAGCCCGGTCATCACGGCGGTGCCGTTTATCAGCGCGAGGCCTTCCTTGGGCGTGAGCTCCATGGGCTCAACGCCGAGCGCCGCCAGGGCCTCGGCCGCCGGGCAGACGCGCCCGCGAAAGAGCACCTCGCGTTCGCCGATGAGCGTGGAGGCCAGATAGGAGAGCGGCATGAGGTCGCCGCTGGCGCCCATCGAGCCTTCCGCCGGAATGTGCGGCAGCACGTCCAGGTTGAGGAAGAGCGCGAGCCGGTCGAGCACTTCGTGGCGCACGCCCAAATAGCCCTGCGCCAGGGAATTGAGGCGGCTGAGCATCACCGCGCGGGTCTCCTCGGCGTTGAAGATCTCGCCCATGCCGCAGCCGAGAAAGCGCAAGAGCTGCACTGGCAGTTCGTTGACGAGCCCAGGCGGCACGGGCACGGTGCAGGCCTCGCCGTAGCCGGTGTTCACGCCGTAGATGGTCGCGCCGCCGCGCAGCAGCGAGCGCAGGAATTCCGCGCCGGCCGTGATGCGATCGGCCCACTCGGGGTCGTCGGTCATGGTCACTTCGCGGCGCCGGCTCACGGCGACGACGACCGTGCCGCTGAGGCGTTGGACGGATTCTGGGGATTGGGGCCGGAAAAGATCAAGCATGCGTGTCCTCGGGGGGAAAAATCTGAGAACTGCTGGGTCGATCCGTTTGGAAAAAAATCTCACGGATGAATGGTCAAAAATTAGCAAAACTGGCTAAAGCGTCACGTGGTCACGGGCACGGCTGAGCCAGGCACGGCGGGGCTTGACGGGAAAGCCGGAGCGACGACGTGAAGATTTTTCCGTCAGCGCTTAGTTCGGATAAGCGGTCCGGGCGCAGACGAGGAAAACGGCCGAAGGAAGCCGGACGACTACGCCGGCATGCAAGGGCGGAAACGGATGCGGGCCGGGCGGCAAAGCGCCCGCCCGTAGATGCTAGGCGGGCTTTTTCTTGGCCGCGGTCTTCTTGACTGCGGCCTTCTTCGCGGGCGCCGCTGCCGCCGGCGCTTCGTCCGCCGTTGCCTTGGCGGCGGTCTTGGCCGCCGGCTTGGTACCCTTCTTCGGCTCGCGGGCCTCGAATTCGAAGCCGATCTTGCCGTCGGGCTGCTTCACGAGATAGGCTTTGAAGTTACGCCCGGTGCGCGAGGACTTGAATCCGGTTAGCAGATCGGTCTTGCCCTGGGCGAGCAGCTTGCCCACCTGCTCGCGGGAGATTTCCTGCTGCAGGATGATCTTGCCGGTGGTGAAGTCGCAGCTCTTGTTCGCGCCCACAGCGTGCTCGCAGACGTAGCGCATGCCGTGCTCGTAGACCGCGCCTCTACACTTGGGGCAGACGCCCACGGCTTCCTGGCCGGTGAAGTCGACGGGTTCGCCCTCGTCCTCGCCCGAGCCGTTGCCGAAGTCGAATTCGAGTTTGAGGTTGTCGTTCTCAGTGTCGGGCACGAGCTTGAGGATGGCGGCGAAGGTCCGGCCCATCTTGCTGCGGAAGCCCTGCAGCGGACCGATGGTGCGCTCGCACAGGAGCGTTTCCACTTCATCGATCTCGAACTGGCGCCCGCCCGGGATCTTGCTGATGGAGAAGCTGCACTTGTCGCAGGCGAAGCGGCGGTAGTTTTCCTTGACGGTGTCGCCGCAGTGCGGGCAGGGCACGGACAGGGTGGCGTAGTCGCCGGGGATGGTGTCGCTGTCGTATTCCTTGGCGCGCTTGACGATGCGCTGGGTCATCTGCGCGATCTCTTGCATGAAGGCTTCGCGTTTGATGCCGCCGCGCTCCATCTGCGCGAGCTTGTGCTCCCATTCGCCGGTGAGCTCGGCGAGCGTGAGTTCTTCCACGCCCAGGCCGCGCAGCAGGGTCATTAGCTGGAAGGCCTTGGCGGTGGGGATCATCTCGCGGCCTTCGCGGATGAGGTATTTCTCGGCGAGCAGGCCTTCTATGATGGCCGCGCGCGTGGCGGGCGTGCCCAGGCCCTTTCCGGCCATGGCTTCGCGCAGCTCGTTGTCGTCGACGAGCTTGCCAGCGCCTTCCATGGCGGCGAGCAGCGTGGCTTCGGAGTAGCGCGCCGGCGGGCGGGTGTGCAGAGGCACGGCGTGCACGTCTTCGGTGGCGACCTTCTCGTCCTTGCCCACGGCCACGAGGTTGGTGCTTTCTTCCTTGTTGTCCTTGCCATCGGAGACCTGCGCTTCCTTGCCGTAGACGGCGAGCCAGCCGGGATTGACGAGGACCTTGCCCTCGGTCTTGAAGCGGTGGCCGGCCACTTGCGTGATGCGGGTGGTGACCAGGTATTCGGCCGCGGGGAAGAACACCGCCAGGAAGCGCCGCACGACCAGCGTGTAGAGCTTCAGCCCGGGCTCGGAGAGCGCGGACTTGGGCGCCTGCAGCGTCGGAATGATGGCGAAGTGGTCGGAGATCTTGCTGTTGTCGAAGATGCGCTTGTTGGGCTTAACCCAGCTGTTGGCGAGGATCTTCGCGGTGTGCGGATAGAAGTTGACCAAGGCGTCGCCCAGGGCTTCCATGGTCTGCTTGACCGTGCCGATGTAGTCCTCGGGCAGGGCGCGCGAATCGGTACGCGGATAGGTCAGGACCTTATGCCTCTCATAGAGCGCCTGGGCCAGGCCCAGGGTGTTCTTAGCGGAGAAGCCGAAGCGGACGTTGGCCTCGCGCTGCAGGCTGGTGAGGTCGAAGAGCGGCGGGGCGATCTGGGCGGAGGGCTTGGACTCCTCGGTGACAGTGCCCGGTTTGCCGCGGCAGGCCGCGACCACGGAGAGGGCCTCGGCCTCGCTCCAGAGGCGCGACTCGCGCTTCTCGGGATCGAATTCGTCTTTCTTGAAGGCGGGGTCGAACCAGCGGCCTTCGTAGATGCCGGCCGCGGCGATGAATTCGGCCTTCACTTCCCAATAGGGGCGCGAGACGAATTTGCGGATCGCTTCCTCGCGCTCGACGACGAGCGAGAGCGTGGGCGTCTGCACGCGGCCCACGGTGGTGAGGAAGAAGCCGCCGCCCTTGCTGTTGAAGGCGGTCATGGCGCGGGTGCCGTTGATGCCCATGAGCCAGTCGGCCTCGGAGCGGCAGCGCGCGGCGTCCGCCAGGGGCAGCATGTCGACGTCCTCGCGCAGTTGGGCGAAGCCGTCGCGGATGGCCGCGGGCGTCATGGACTGCAGCCAGAGGCGGCGGATGGGCTGCTTGGCCTTGGCGTGCTGGACGATGAGCCGGAAGATGAGCTCGCCCTCGCGGCCTGCGTCGCAGGCGTTGATCAGGGCGGTGACATCCTTGCGCTTGATCAGGCGCTGCAGCACCTTGAGGCGCGCCTCGGTCTTGGCGATGGGCTTGAGATCGAAATGCGGCGGGATCACCGGCAGATGGGCGAAGCTCCATTTTCCGCGCTTGACCTCGTATTCGTCCGGCGCGCCGATCTCGACCAGATGGCCGACGGCCGAGGAGAGCACGAATTCGTCGCTCTCGAAGTATTCGTCATGCTTGGTGAACCCACCCAGCGCGCGGGCGATGTCCGCCGCCACCGAGGGTTTCTCGGCGATGATCAGCGCCTTACCCTGGATTTCTCCATCGGAGGATTCGGCGATCGTGGCGGTTTTTTTGCGACTGCTTTCAAAATTTGGTTTGCCCTTGCAATTTCAGGCGCATCTTAAGAGCGTTTCCCGGACAGGCGCAAGCTTGAGGTATACCATCCCCCCAGCTTAATCCAGCCGCCGGTACCGCCCTCCGGGCAGGCTTTCGGCCCGTCCGGCCAGCTCCAGGGCAAGCATGCCGGCGCCCGCCTCGTCGGCCCGCAAACCCGCGCGGGCGCTGAGTTCGTCCAGGGTCAGCTGGGCTGCGTCGAGCACCGCGAGCAGGGCGCCGGCCGGGGCGGGGAGGGCGTCCGGGGAGGCCAGGGAGGCGGAAGCGAACGCAGGCTTCGCGGCGGAAGACTTGCCAGCCTGCGTTTTGCCGGCCGCCGGCTTGGCCGTCCGAGGCTGGATGCACAGTTCTTCCAGGATGTCCTGGGCAGATTCGGCCAACTTGGCCCCCTGCTTGATCAGGGCATGGCAGCCCTTGGAGAGGGGCGCATGGATGGAGCCGGGCATGGCGAAGACCTCGCGCCCGCTCTCGGCGGCCATGCGCGCGGTGATCAGGGAGTCGGACTGCACGGCCGCCTCGATCACCAGCATGCCGCGCGCGAGCCCGGCGATCAGCCGGTTGCAGTGCGGGAAATGCTCGGCCAGCGGCGGCGCGCCCAGCGGGAATTCGCTCAGGATCAGGCCGGACTGGCAGATTTCATGCGCCAGATCGCGGTGCGCGGGCGGATAGACGCGGTCCGCACCCGTGCCGATCATGGCGATCGTGCCCGTACCCATCTCGCCGGCCATCAGTGCGCCGCGCCGTCGATGTCCAGTGCCAGCCCGGAGACCACTGCCAGCCCGGCCTCGGCCAGGGCTTGGGCGAAGCGCTCGGCGTCGCGCATGCCCTGCTGGGTCGCATGGCGCGCGCCGACCATCGCCAAGGCGGGCGGCCAAGGGATCGCTCGGTCAGTAGAGGTATGCGACAGAAGCTGTCGATGATTTCCACAGTGACCAATCAGGGCAAGGCAAGCTGGATGATCATCGATGGTGCCTTTAACCACGAGAAGCTCATCGAGTTCTTCGAGGCGCTGGTGGCCGATGGCAAGCGCGCGGGCAAGAAAGTGTTCCTGATCCTCGACAACCTCAGCGTGCATCACTGCAAGCCGGTCAAGGCATGGCTTGCCGAGCACCAAGCCGACATCGAAGTCTTTTACCTGCCCAGCTACAGCCCGGAGCTCAATCCGGATGAGCGACTCAACGCCGACCTGAAACATGTCATCAGCACACGAGTCCCCGTCAGAACAAAGGCCAAATTACACGCCGCAGCAAAGAACCATATGGCGTTCATCGAAACCCATACTGAACGCGTGAAATCCTACTTCCAGGATCCCCGCGTCAAATACGCCGCATGAAAACTTCTTCCTGCCTGATCAATAGTCGAAATCCTGTCCGGGCAAACCCCGAGCGAAGTCCGGGATGAAATCCGCTATTCTTTGCCGCACTGCGCAAAACGGTAAATCATTAGCGACATCATTCTAGAAACACACGAGCTCTCGAAGGAGTTCAAGGGCTTCACCGCGGTCAACCGGGTTAACCTGCAGGTTCGCCGCGGCGCCATCCATGCGCTGATCGGTCCGAACGGCGCGGGCAAGACCACCTGCTTCAATCTGCTCACCAAGTTCCTCGAGCCGACCGCCGGACAGATCCTGTTCAATGGCGCGGAAATCACCTGCGAGCGGCCCGCGCAGATCGCGCGCCGTGGCGTGGTGCGCTCCTTCCAGATTTCCGCCGTGTTCCCGCATCTGACCGTGCTGGAGAACGTGCGCATCGTCCTGCAGCGCCGCCTGGGCACTTCCTTCCAGTTCTGGAAGAGCGAGCGCACGCTCAACGCCCTGAACCAGCGCGCCGCCGATCTGCTCGCCGAGGTCGGCCTCTCGGGCTTCGAGGAAGAAATCACTGCGAGCCTGCCCTATGGGCGCAAGCGCGCACTGGAGATCGCCACGACGCTGGCGGCCGACCCCGAATTGATGCTGCTCGACGAACCGATGCAGGGCATGGTCCACGAAGACGTGGACCGCGTGACGCAGCTCATCAAGAAGGTGTCGGCGGGCCGCACGATTCTGATGGTGGAACACAATATGAACGTCGTCTCGACGATCGCCGACAAGATCACCGTGCTCCAGCGCGGCAGCGTGCTAGCCGAGGGGCCATATGCCGAGGTGTCGAAGAATCCGCAGGTGATGGAAGCCTACATGGGCACGTCCGAAGGCGTGCTGCAGGGGGGGTATTGACATGGCCGGCACGCATGCAGACATGGCCCTGGAGGTTTCCGGCCTGAACGCCTGGTACGGCGAGTCGCACATCCTGCACGGCATCGACCTACACGTGCGCCGTGGCGAGGTGGTGACCCTACTGGGCCGCAATGGCGCAGGCCGCACGACGACGCTGCGCGGCCTGCTCGGCCTCACTGGCCGCCGCCAGGGTTCGGTCAAGATCTACGGCAAGGAAGTCATCAATCTGGCGCCGCACCGCATCGCGCACCACGGCGTGGGCTATTGCCCTGAGGAGCGTGGCATCTTCACCAGCCTGTCGGCCGAGGAAAACCTCCTGCTGCCGCCCGTGCTGGCCGAGGGCGGCATGTCGGTGGAAGAGATCTACGAGATGTTCCCCAACCTTCTCGAGCGGCGTCACAGCCCCGGCGGCAGGCTTTCCGGGGGCGAGCAACAGATGCTGGCGATGGCGCGCATCCTGCGCACCGGCGCCAACCTTCTTCTGCTCGACGAAATCACCGAGGGCCTGGCGCCCGTGATTGTGCAGCGGCTGGGCGAGATCGTCACCCGGCTGCGCGACCGCGGCTACACCATCGTCCTGGTGGAACAGAACTTCCGTTTTGCCGCCCCGCTCGCGGATCGCCACTATGTGGTCGAACACGGCAAGGTGGTGGAGGTCGTGGAGAAAGACGAGTTGGCAGCGAAAACAGAACTGCTCAAGGAATATCTGGGCGTATAAATTTCCGAAGGAGATGCAAATGAAAAGAAAGCTTTTGTCGGCCCTGGTACTGGCCATGTTTTCGGCCGGCGCGCAGGCGCAGAAGGTGAGCGACGATGTGGTCAAGATCGGCGTGTTGACGGACCTGTCGAGCATTTACTCTGACGTTGCCGGCCAAGGCTCGGTGCTGGCCGCCAAGATGGCGGTGCAGGACTTCTCCAAGGACGGCACGGTGCTGGGCAAGAAGGTTGAGATCGTTTCCGCCGACCACCAGAACAAGGCCGACATCGCCGCCAACAAGGCGCGCGAATGGTACGACAAGGACAAGGTGGACGTGATCGTCGACCTTGTCTCTACCAACACCGCGCTGGCCGCCATGGAAGTGGCCGAGCAGAAGAACAAGATCACGCTGGTCTCGGGCGCCGCCTCGCTGCCCATCACCAACGAGAAGTGCACCGCCGTCAACGTGCGCTGGGTCTATGACACCTACGCCCTATCGGTCGGCACCGCCAAGGCCGTGGTCAAGCAAGGCAAGAAGAACTGGTTCTTCCTGACCGCCGACTACGCCTTCGGCGCCGCGCTCGAGCGCGACGCGAGCGAAGTGGTCAAGGCCAACGGCGGCAAGGTGGTGGGCGCGGTCAAGCACCCCTTCCCGGGCAGCGACTTCTCCTCCTTCCTGCTCAAGGCCCAGGCCTCCAAAGCCGACGTGATCGCCCTGGCCAACGCCGGCGCCGACACGATCAACTCGGTCAAGCAGGCCGCCGAATTCGGCATCATGGGCAGCAAGCAGACCGTCGTGCCCCTGCTGATGTTCATTTCCGACATCCACTCGATCGGCCTGAAGAACGCCGCCGGCATGTACCTGACCGAAGGCTTCTACTGGAACCGCAACGACAAGACCCGCGCCTGGTCGAACCGCTTCTTCATGCAGCACAAGCGCATGCCGACCATGGTGCACGCCGGCGTGTACTCCTCGGTGCTCAACTACCTGAAGGCCGTGCAGGCGGCCGGCACGGACGAGACCGCGGCGGTGATGAAGAAGCTCAAGAGCACGCCGATCGACGACGGCCTGTTCAAGGGCACGATCCGCGAGGACGGCAAGTTCGCCCACGACATGCTGCTGCTGGAAGTGAAGAAGCCCTCGGAGTCCAAGACGCCCTGGGACTACTACAACATCCGCGCCATCATCCCGGCCGACGAAGCCACCCAGCCGCTGTCGGCCTCGAAGTGCAAGCTGATCAAGAAGTCCTGATGTAAGGCACGCAGTGCAAGAGCGCCTGTCCCGTGGGCCGGCGCTCCACAAGAACAAAGTTGCAGAGAACGGAACAACAACATGTTTGAGATGCTCGGCATCACCCCCCAGGGCTTGCTGGCCCAGTTGCTGGTCGGGCTGATCAATGGCTCTTTCTATGCGATGCTGAGCCTGGGCCTGGCGATCATTTTCGGCCTGCTCAACATCATCAATTTTGCGCATGGCGCGCTCTACATGGTGGGCGCCTTCGTCGCCTGGCTGGGCCTGACCCAGCTCGGCCCCTGGCTGGGCATGCCGGATCTGGCGCTCAACTACTGGGTCTCGCTGATCCTCGTGCCGGTTGTCGTCGGCGCCTTCGGCGTGCTGCTCGAGCGCACGATGCTCAAGCGCCTGTATCACGTGGACCATCTCTACGGCCTGCTGCTGACCTTCGGTCTGGCGCTGGTGGTCGAGGGCATGTTCCGCCACTGGTACAGCATTTCCGGCGAAAGCTACGACGTGCCCGAGCTTCTCGAAGGCCTGATCCACCTGGAGAGCCTGGGCCTCGCGCTGCCGATCTACCGGGTCTGGATCGTGGTGTTCTCGCTGGCGGTCTGCTTCGCCACCTGGTACGTGATCGAGCGCACCCGCCTGGGCGCCTATCTGCGCGCCGGCACCGAGAACCCCAAGCTGATCGAGGCCTTCGGCATCAACGTCCCGCTTATGATCACCCTGACCTACGCCTTCGGCGTGGGGCTCGCGGGGCTGGCCGGCGTGCTGGCCGCGCCGCTGTTCCAGGTCAATCCGATCATGGGTTCGAACCTGATCATCGTGGTGTTCGCGGTGGTGGTGATCGGCGGCATGGGCTCGATCCTGGGCTCCATCGTCACCGGCCTGTCGCTGGGCCTGATCGAAGGCCTGACCAAGGTGTTCTATCCGGAAGCCTCCAGCGTGGTGATTTTCGTGATTATGGCCATCGTGCTGCTGCTGCGCCCGGCGGGCCTGTTCGGCCGCGAGAAGTAAGAGGAGACCGGCTTGGAAAAGAAGACCAAATTGCTGTTCGGCCTGCTGTTCGTCATCGGACTGCTGGCCCCCTTCCAGGACGAGATCTACATCGTCTTTCTGATGAAGGTGCTGTGCTTCGCGCTGTTCGCCTGCGCCTTCAATCTGCTGCTGGGTTTCACCGGCCTACTCTCCTTCGGGCATGCGGCGTATTTCGGCGGCTCGGCCTACATCACCGCGTTCGTGTGCAAGGAATGGGGCTGGACGCCGGAGATCGGCATCCTGGCCGGTGTCGCGGTGGCCGCGGCAATGGGCTATATCGTCGGCAGTCTGGCGATCCGCCGCCAGGGCATCTATTTCTCGATGATCACGCTGGCGATGGCGCAGATGGTGTTCTTCCTCGCGCTGCAATTCCCGTTCACGCACGGCGAGGACGGCATCCAGGGCGTGCCGCGCGGCAAGCTCTTCGGCCTGATCGATCTGTCCAACGACATGGCGATGTATTACTTCACCTTCGCCATCTTCGTGATTGTGTTCGCGATCATCGTGCGCGCCGTGCATTCACCCTTCGGCCAGGTACTCAAGTCCATCCGCGAGAACGAGTCGCGCGCGATTTCGCTGGGCTACGACGTCAAGCGCTTCAAGCTGCTGGCGTTCGTGCTCTCGGCGGCGCTCTCGGGCGCGGCGGGTTCGACCAAGACGCTGGTGTTCCAGCTCGCCACGCTGACCGACGTACACTGGCACGCCTCGGGCGAGGTCGTGCTGATGACGCTGCTCGGCGGCCTGGGCACGCTGCTCGGCCCGATTTTCGGCGCGGCCGTGGTGGTGGGTCTGCAGAACTATCTCGCGGGTATTGGCTCCTGGAGCACGATCGCCACTGGCGCTATCTTCGTGGTCTGCGTGCTGGCCTTCCGGCGCGGTATTGTCGGTGAAATCATCGCCCGCCTTCCGGGCGCGAAGAAGCAAGCCTAGAAAGGCTTCGCGGGGAGGCGGACAGATGCGGCAGCTTTTCCGCCGCGTCCGCCATCTGGACCTTTTGCACCAAGCGGGCGGCGGCGGGCTAGGGTTAGCACCAACTTGTTGCTTATGCTGAAATTTACTATATTTAATCTATCGCTGAACGGATCCAGTGCGAGGAGACGACAAAGAAGGGCCGGCACCCGCTAACCAAAACTGACCCGCTCCCAAAAGCGCTGCCACAACATGGCGGCGCTTTTTTTATTCCCTTTCCGGTTTCGCTGCTTTCTTCTTCCGCGCCCATGCCCGTCTTCTTTCCCAACTGCCGGGCCGCGCGCTACACTCGCGGCTTTGCTTGTTCGACGGGTGGTGCGCGGTGACGGAATGGATCGTGCTGGGCGGCGCGGCGTTTGCGGCGGGCCTGGTGGATGCGGTGGCGGGCGGCGGCGGGCTGGTGCTCATGCCGGCGCTGTTCTCGGCGTTTCCCGAGGCGCCGCCGGCGCGGCTTCTGGGGACAAACAAGATCGCGGGCATCGTGGGCACGGTAGCGGCCGGGCTGCGCTACCGGCGCGTGGTGGAGATCTCCTGGCGCACGGTCGCGCCGATGCTCGTCGCGGCCTTCATCGCCTCGCTGGCGGGCGCCTGGGCCATCAGCCTGGTGCCTGGGACCCTGGTGCGCCAGGGGCTGCCGGTGGTGCTGGCCCTGCTTTTTCTCTACATGCTGCTCAAGCCCAATCTCGGCGCGGAGCACAAGCCGCATCTGAGCGGCTGGCGCGAGGCCGTGGTGGCTGTGCTGACGGGGGTGGTCCTGGGTTTTTACGACGGCCTGTTCGGGCCGGGCACCGGCAGCTTTTTGATGTTTGCCTTCGTGCGCATCTTCGGCTTCGACTTCCTCAACGCCTCGGCCTCGACCAAGCTGGTCAACGTGGCGACGAACTTCGCCGCCATCCTGCTCTTCGCGGTCACGGGCCAGCTCTGGTGGCAGCTCGGGCTGACCATGGCGCTAGCGAATCTGGCCGGCAGCCAGGTTGGCAGCTGGCTGGCCATCCGCCACGGCAGCGGTTTCGTGCGCAAGATCTTCCTGGTGGTGGTGCTGACCCTGCTTGTCAAAACTGCAATAGACGCATTCTGGCATCTGTACAGTTTCTAATATATTATTGACGCGGCAATATAAAGATTGAGCTTATTATCATTTCTGGCATCGAATTGGCATAGAAAAAGAAAACGCTCGATACCAGAAACTGGAGCAACTGCACGAGAGGCAAAAGCAGGTCGTGAGGTTGCATCGGAAGGGATACGGAGTCATGGCCATCGTGGAGTTGACAGGGCTGAGTTACCCGGCGGCTCGACTGGCCATTGATCTCTATGAAGAAGGGGGCGCGGCGGCCCTGAAGCCGCGCCCACGAGGTCGTACGCCAGGAGACGGAAGACGGCTTAATGCGGATCAAGAAGAAGCAATCCGGCGCACGATCTGCGACAAACGTCCGGAGCAGTTGAAGATGGAATCTGCGCTCTGGACGCGAGGCGCGGTCATGCTGTTCATCGAACAGGAATACGCGGTCAAACTCTCAATACGTGCGGTCGGAGACTACCTCAAGCGCTGGGGTTTCACGCCGAAAAAGCCGATCAAGCGCGCTTACGAACAGCGACCGGAGTCTGTTAAGCAGTGGATCGATCAGGAGTATCTGGCCATCGAGAAGCGTGCCAAGGCCAAAGGTGGCGAGATTCACTGGGGTGACGAAACCGCGTTGGTGAATACGGATGTTCGGGGCCGCAGTTATGCTCCCAAAGGGCAAACCCCGGTCACGATGGCGGTTAGAGGTACGCGACAGAAGCTGTCGATGATTTCCACAGTGACCAATCAGGGCAAGGCAAGCTGGATGATCATCGATGGTGCCTTTAACCACGAGAAGCTCATCGAGTTCTTCGAGGCGCTGGTGGCCGATGGCAAGCGCGCGGGCAAGAAAGTGTTCCTGATCCTCGACAACCTCAGCGTGCATCACTGCAAGCCGGTCAAGGCATGGCTTGCCGAGCACCAAGCCGACATCGAAGTCTTTTACCTGCCCAGCTACAGCCCGGAGCTCAATCCGGATGAGCGACTCAACGCCGACCTGAAACATGTCATCAGCACACGAGTCCCCGTCAGAACAAAGGCCAAATTACACGCCGCAGCAAAGAACCATATGGCGTTCATCGAAACCCATTCCGAACGCGTGAAATCCTACTTCCAGGATCCCCGCGTCAAATACGCCACATGAAAACTTCTTCCTGCCGGATCAATAGCCTCTTAGCCGCCGTATGAACGCCCCCCACCCCGCCTCCCCTGCCGCGCTGAATCTGGCCGACATCGCGCCCGTGCTCAAGGCCGAGATCCTCGCCGAAGCGCTGCCCTACATCCGCAAGTACCACGGCAAGACCATCGTCATCAAATACGGCGGCAACGCCATGACCGAGGAGCGCCTCAAGCAGGGCTTCGCGCGCGACGTGATCCTGCTCAAGCTGGTGGGAATGAATCCGGTGGTGGTGCACGGCGGCGGGCCGCAGATCGACGACGCGCTGAAGAAGATCGGCAAGACCGGCACCTTCATCCAGGGCATGCGCGTCACCGATGACGAGACCATGGAAGTGGTCGAGTGGGTGCTCGGCGGCGAAGTGCAGCAGGACATCGTCATGCTGATCAACCACTACGGCGGCCAGGCGGTGGGCCTGACCGGAAAGGACGGCGGCCTGATCCACGCCAAGAAGATGCTCATGGCCGACCGCGACAACCCGGGCAAGGCCATCGACATCGGCTATGTCGGCGAGATCGAGAGCATCAACCCGGCGGTGGTCAAGGCGCTGCAGGACGACGCCTTCATTCCCGTCATCTCGCCGATCGGCTTCGGCGGCGACGGCCAAGCCTACAACATCAACGCCGATCTGGTGGCCGGCAAGATGGCCGAGATCCTCAAGGCCGAGAAGCTGGTCATGATGACCAACATCCCCGGCGTGCTCGACAAGAACGGCAAGCTGCTCACCGACCTGTCGGCGCGCGAGATCGAAGACCTGTTCGCCGACGGCACCATTTCCGGCGGCATGCTGCCAAAAATCTCCTCGGCGCTGGACGCGGCCAAGAGCGGCGTGAATTCGGCGCACATCATCGACGGCCGCATCGAGCATTCCATGCTGCTGGAAATCCTCACCGAGCAGGCCTTCGGCACGATGATCCGCTCGCACTGAGCGGCTGCATCTCGCCCTCCCCATTGCACCCAATCCGCGCGGCCATGCCGCGCCGCATCCCCTCGAACGCGGCGCGACGGGCGCTGGCTCCTCAGGCCAGGACCGCCTCTTCCGCCCTGGCTCCCACGTTCATGCGCATCAGGTCCCGATGCAGCTCCAGCCAGGTGTCGCCGGCGGATTCGGCGGCCTCGCGCAAGGCCTGCGGGCAGTCGCGGCTCGTGCCCAGCTTGGACAACAGCAGGCATACCAGCAGCGTGCGGCGCGGGCTCGGCTCGCCTGAGATACATTCGGTCATCAGGCGGATCAGGGGTTCGACCAGCTCAGTGTGCATGGCGCTCTCCTCGTTTGAATCAAGTCTAAATGAGAATCGCCATCAATACCAACCCTCTTCGGCTGTGCAGGCAAGGCCCCCGCGGCTGGGGCGCGGAACGCGGTGAAACCCGCCTCGGGCGGGCCGCTTCGGCCGGGGACGGGGCCGCCGTCGAAGGGGCCACCGGGGGAGCGGCGGCCGGGCGCGGGCCGGTCTGGCTCTTCGACCTGGACGACACGCTGCACCACGCCTCGCATTCCATCATTCCGCAGGTCAACGACCTGATGACGGCCTACATCACCCGCCTGCTCGACGGCGACGTCCAGGCCGCCGACTTTCTCGCCGAGGTCCTCGCCATCCCCGACCTGCTCGAACGCATGCGCTTCCAGCGCCGCGTGCTCGACCTGCTCGCGCGCCTGCCGGGGCGCAAGATTCTGCTGACCAACGCGCCCGCAGGCTATGCGCTGCCCATCGGGCGGCACACGCGGCTGCACAGCCTCTTCCATCACCAGGTGACCGTCGAGAACATGTGGGTGCACCGCACGCGGAGGCCCAAGCCAGACCGCCTGATGCTCCAGCGCCTGCTCACGCGGCACCGCGTGAGCGCCTCGCGCGCGGTGCTGGTGGAGGACAGTCGCAGCCATCTGCAGCGCTATGCCAAGCTCGGCCTGTCCACCATCTGTGTCACCGGATTCCTGCCCGCGCATGCGCGCCGCAGAGGATTCCGCCCTGCTTATGCCGACTTGAAAGTAAAATTCATCTTGGACCTGTTGCGGCGATCCAGCCCATCCCTCAGAAAAACGAGCCATGCCCGAGCAAGCCATCCATGATCCGTCCGAACCGGGACGGAACCACGCGGCCGCCGCCGAAGCGCCCGCCGAGACCGCGGCCCCGGCCCGCAAGCGCCCCAAGCCCGGCGAGCGCCGGGTGCAGATCCTGCAGACGCTGGCGGTGATGCTCGAGTCGCCGCGCGGCGACAAGATCACCACGGCCGCGCTGGCCGCCCGCCTGGACGTCTCCGAAGCGGCGCTCTACCGCCACTTCGCTAGCAAGGCGCAGATGTTCGAAGGTCTGATCGCATTCATCGAGCAAAGCATCTTCGGCCTGATCAACCAGATCACCGCCCGCGAGGAAATGGGCGCGCGCCAGGCCCAGGCCATCGTGCACATGCTCATGGGCTTCGCCGAGAAGAACCCCGGTATGACCCGCGTACTCACCGGCGACGCGCTCGTCAACGAGGATGAGCGCCTGCAGGAGCGCATCAACCTGCTCGTCGACCGCATCGAAGCCTCGCTCAAGCAGAGCCTGCGCATCGCCGTGAGCCAAGGCGCCTTCCAGGGCACGCTCCAGGTCCCGGGCCTGGCGGCCGGCAGCGCCGAGGGGCTCGATCCCGCGCTGCGCGCCAACCTGCTCATCAGCCATGCGCTGGGCCGCTGGCAGCGCTACGCCCGCAGCGGCTTTCGCAAGCTGCCCACTGGAGGCCTCGATCCGCAATTGCGGCTGCTGCTGTCCTGATGCCAGAACATGCCAACGGGAGCCAGGCGCCCAGCCTGGGCATCGTCGCCCCGCAGCGGCTGCACTTCCCCGAACCGCTCACGCTGCAAAGCGGCGCGGTGCTGCCCGAATACGAACTCGTCTGCGAGACCTACGGCACGCTCAACGCCGCGCGCGACAACGCCGTGCTCGTCTGCCACGCGCTGAACGCCTCGCATCACGTCGCCGGCCGCTATGCCGCGGCCGACGCCCAGGGCGCCGACGAGGTGGGCTGGTGGGACAACATGATCGGCCCCGGCAAGCCGCTGGACACCGACCGCTTCTTCGTCATCGGAGTGAACAACCTGGGCTCCTGCTTCGGCTCAACCGGCCCGATGAGCGTGAACCCAGCCACCGGCCGGCCCTACGGCGCGGCCTTCCCCGTGGTCACGGTGGAAGACTGGGTGCAGGCCCAGGCGCGGCTAGCGGACCGGCTCGGCATCGCGCAGTTCGCGGCGGTGATGGGTGGCAGCCTCGGCGGCATGCAGGCAATGGCCTGGGGCATGCTGTTTCCCGAGCGCGTGCGCCACTGCCTGGTGATCGCCTCCACGCCCAAGCTCTCGGCGCAGAACATCGCCTTCAACGAAGTCGCGCGCCGCGCCATCCTCTCCGACCCCGACTTCCACGGCGGCGACTACGAAGCGCACGGAGTCAAGCCCAAGCGCGGCCTGCGCGTGGCGCGCATGATCGGCCACATCACCTATCTGTCCGACGACGACATGGCCGAGAAATTCGGCCGCGAACTGCAGCGCGCCGAAGGCGACCCGAAACACTACCGATTCAGCTTCGACACCGAGTTCGCGGTGGAAAGCTATCTGCGCTACCAGGGCGACAAGTTCGCCGAATACTTCGACGCCAACACCTATCTGCTGATCACCCGCGCGCTCGACTATTTCGATCCCGCGCGCAACTACGAGGGCGACCTCGCCGCCGCGCTGGCCCACACCCAGGCCAAGTTCCTCGTCATCAGCTTCACCACCGACTGGCGCTTCGCGCCCGCGCGCAGCCGCGAGATCGTCAAGGCGCTGCTCGACAACAAGCATTCGGTCAGCTACGCCGAGATCGACGCGCCCCACGGCCACGACGCCTTCCTGCTCGACGACGCGCGCTATCACGACATCGTGCGCGCCTATTTCGAGCGCATCGGCGCCGAGACCCAGGCCGAGCAGGCCGTCCATGCCGCGGCGCGGGCCGCGATCCAGGCGGCCGCCAAGGCGGGAGGCCGTCCGTGAACATGTCCGCGCTCACGCGTCCCGACTTCCGCGCCATCGCGCGCTGGGTGGAGCCCTATGCCAGCGTGCTCGACCTTGGCTGCGACACCGGCGACCTGCTCAAGCTGCTCACCGACGAGCTAGACGTGAAGGCCTACGGCGTGGAGATCCGCGACGAAGGCGTGCTGGCCTGCGCGCGCAAGGGCCTGGACGTCATCCAGCAGGACCTGGAAGGCGGCCTGGCGCTGTTCGAAAACCAGAGCTTCGATTTCGTCATCCTCTCGCAGACCCTGCAGACCATCCACCGCACCGCGCCGATCCTGCGCGAGATGCTGCGCGTTGGCAAGGAATGCATCGTCTCCTTCCCCAATTTCGGCCATTGGACACACCGCCTCGCTGTGCTGCGCGGGCGCATGCCGGTGTCAAAGTCGCTGCCCTATCAGTGGTACGACACGCCCAACGTGCGCGTGATGACCATCGCCGACTTCGAGACCCTGGCCGGCGAAGTGGGGCTGGAGATCCTCGACCGCATCGTGCTCGACGGCCGCCAGACCGTCACCTGGGGCCGCAACTGGCGCGGCATCTCGGCGGTGTACCGCGTGCGTGCGGTCAACAAGGCCGGCGGCCGGTGACCGATGGCGCGGCTCAGCAAGGTGCCGCCGCGTCCGCCCCACCGGACGGCCAGCCCGGCTCGACCGGCGCCGCGGTGCGCGCCGGCCACATGGGCCACTCAGGCCACGCCAACCATCCCGGCCGCGACCTCGCGGTCTGCGCGGTGCTGGGCTTTTCCAGCGGCCTGCCGCTGTTCATCCTCTACAACCTGCTCTCGGCCTGGCTCAAGTCGGGCGGCGTGGACCTGAAGGCCATCGGCCTGTTCGCGCTGGTGGGCTTTCCCTACACCTGGAAGTTCGTCTGGTCTCCGCTGATGGACCGCTTCCACATTCCGCTGCTGGGCCGGCGGCGCGGCTGGATGCTCGTCACGCAGCTCGTCCTGCTGGCGACGGTGGCGGCGATGGGCCTGTTCTCGCCCAAGGACGAACTCGGCGCCATCGTGCTGCTCGCCGCCTGCGTGGCCTTCTTCTCGGCGAGCCAGGACATAGTCGTCGATGCCTACCGGCGCGAGCGCCTCTCCGACCGCCGCCAGGCCTCGGGCACGGCGATCTTCGTCAACGCATACAAGCTCTCCATGCTGGTGCCGGGCTCGCTCTCGCTGATCCTCTCGGACCACCTCTCCTGGGCGGCGGTGTTCTTCGTCACCGCGCTCTTCATGCTGCCCGGCGTCGTGCTCACCTTGTTCATCGCCGAACCCGCCGCCTACGGCAAGCCACCCGTCAACATGCGCGAGGCGGTGGTGCTGCCACTGCATGAATTCATCACGCGCAAGGGCTGGAAGCATGCGCTGCAGATCCTGGGCTTCATCTTCCTCTACAAGCTCGGCGACTCCATAGCCACGGCGCTCGCCACGCCCTTCTATCTGGAGCTGGGCTTCACGCGCACGCAAATCGGCCTGGTAGCGAAGAACGCCGGGCTGTTGGCGAGCCTCGCCGGCGGGCTGCTCGGCGCGTGGTGGCTGGAGAAGACGGGCGTGAACCGGGGGCTGTGGATCTTCGGCCTGGCGCAGGCCGTGGCCATCCTCGGCTTCGCGGTGCTTGCCAAGACCGGCGTGGACGTCTGGATGCTGGGCTGGGTGATCGGCTTCGAGGCCTTCGCCGTGGGGCTGGGTACCGCCGCCTTCACCGCCTTTATCGCCCAGACCACCGACACCCGCTACACCGCCACACAGTTCGCGCTGTTCACCAGCCTGGCCGCCATGCCGCGCACCTTCATCAATGCGCTCACCGGCTATATCGTTGCCGAAACGGGCTGGTTTTTGTTTTTTGTTCTTTGCACCGCGCTGGCGTTGCCGGGCATGCTGCTCCTGCCCAAGGTCGCGCCCTGGCGCGGAAACCGCGCGGTGCCCTGAGGGTCGAAACCGCTCCGCTCAACCGCTGCGTCGAGGCCGCACCGCCATGAAAACTTCCCCATCCCAGTCCCTGCCGGCGCGAACCGCCGCAACCCTCTTGGCCGCCACGCTGCTCGGCCCCATCTGTGTGGCGAGCGCCTTCGCGCAGGACGGCGTGGACGTCGGCAAATCCTCCGTCTTCGCCAACCTCATTCCCGCTGAGCAGCTCGAGCAGGAAGCCGCCAAGCAATACCTGTCACTCAAGAAGGACGCATCGGCGCACAAGGCTCTGGCGGCCGACGATCATCCCCAGCTCAAGCGCCTGCGCGCCATCTCCGCGCGCCTGCTTCCCTTTGCCGAGCGCTGGAATCCGCGCGCCAAGGACTGGAAGTGGGAGATCAACCTGATCGGCAACACCGAGGTCAACGCCTTCTGCATGCCCGGCGGCAAGATCGCCTTCTACTCCGGGCTGATCAAGACGCTGGAGCCCAGCGACGACGAGATCGCCATCGTCATGGGCCATGAAGTGGCCCATGCGCTGCGCGAACACGCCCGCGCGCGCATGGGCAAGTCCGAACTCACCAACGCCGGCGTGAACATCCTCTCCACCGTGCTCGGCTTTGGCAGCGCGGGCAATCTGCTCGCCAGCGCCGGCCAGCAGCTGCTAACGCTCAAGTTCTCGCGCTCGGACGAGACCGAGGCCGACCTGGTGGGCATGGACATGGCCGCGCGCGCCGGCTACGACCCGCGCGCCGGCATCTTTCTGTGGCAGAAGATGGCCAAGGCCAGCGCCGGCGGCAAGCTCGAATTCCTCTCCACCCACCCCTCGGACGAAAGCCGCATTGCCGAGATCCGCCGCAACCTCGATAGCGTGCTGCCGCTCTACGCGGCGGCGAAGAAGGTCTCGCTCGACGCGCTGCCCGCCTATCCGGGCGTCAACTATCCCTGAACGCCGCCGCTTCGGCTGAATCGGGCCGAGCCGGCTGCGCTTGCCAGAACCGGCCCGGCGCCGGCCGCCTCGGTTATCCTTGTCCGGCCGCCAAGAACAAGGAGACGCCGTGGAGCAAAAATCGAAGGCTGCGGTCTGCCGCGAAATCGGCAAGCCGGTCGTGGTCGAGGAGATTCTCGTCGAGGCGCCGCGCCGCGGCGAGCTGATGATCAAGCTCTCCACCTGTGGCGTCTGCCACAGCGACCTCTCCGCCACCAACATCCCCTTCCCACCGCCCGTGGTGCTCGGCCACGAGGGCGCGGGCGTGGTCGTCGCGGTGGGAGAGGGCGTCTCCGACTATGCGGTGGGCGACCACGTGGTGAGCTCCTTCATCAGCATGTGCGACAAATGCCGCTACTGCCAGACCGGCCGGCCCCAGCTCTGCGATCAGGCGGCCCGCGCCGCGGCCCCCCTGCCCGATGGCACGGTGCGCACCCGCGACCTCGCCGGCAATCCGCTCTCCGTCTTCTCCGGCTGCGGCGTGATGGCTGAATACGCCACGCTGCACGCCGACAACGTGGTCAAGATCGATCAGCAGATGCCGCTCGACCGCGCCGCGCTCATCGGCTGCGGCGGCGTGGGCCTGAGCGCCATCCAGGGCTGCCACATCGCCGGCGCGCGCATGATCGTCGCGGTGGACACCTCGGACGCCAAGCTCGAGATGGCGCGCCAGTTCGGCGCCGCCCACACGCTCAACAGCCGCAACGAGGAAAACCCCGCCAAGGCCCTGCTCAAGCTCACCGGCGGCGCGGACTTCGCCTTTGAATGCGAGGGCTCGGGCGAGGTCGTCGCGCTGGCCTACGGCGTGCTGGGCAAGGGCGGCACCGCTGTGGTGGTGGGCGTGACCAACCCAAAGGACACGACCTCCATCCGCACCGCTTCGCTGACCTTCGGCGAGAAGACGCTCACCGGCTCCTACTTCGGCTGGGCCCGGCCGCGCCAGGACTTCCCGCGCCTGATCGGCCTGTACCGCGCGGGCCGCCTCAAGCTCGACGAGCTGATCACCCGCACCTATTCCATCGACGAAGCGCCGCAGGCCTTCGAGGACATGCAGGCTGGGTGCAATGCGCGCGGCGTGATCTTCTTCTAGGCAGCGGGGATGGATCTTCGAAAGGCAGCATAAACGAAAGAATTCTTTCTCTAAGCGCTTTTTTGAGGACGAATTCGCGTAACCGAAAGAATTCTTTCGTTTAGTGATTTTCCAGGGAATTTTTGGTTAGTATCGAAATAAATCTTTCGATAGGGTATCGGTATGGATGCAATCCGCACCCCTCAGGCCTTGGGCGCCGTCTTGCGTGAAGCGCGCACCGCGCTGCGCATTCCCGCGCAGGATCTTTCCGCCATCGTCGGCATTTCCCACGTCACGCTGAGCCGGCTGGAGCAGGGCAAACCCACGGCCGCGATCAAGACTTTGTTCGCGCTGCTTGATGAACTCGGCATCGAATTGCAGGCCTCCCTGCCGCCCGGCGTCGGGCCGATCGTCCTCCCCGATGACGACGCAAGACCGCGCCGCACGCAGGTGCGGCCGTGAGTCGCGAACTCGACGTCTTCCTGGAAGACACGCCAGCCGGCCGGCTGCATGAAAACGCGGGGATCTGGTCCTTCGGATACGACGCCGCCTGGCTCGAGACCGGCTTCCCCTTGGCGCCGGGGCTGCCCTTGCAAGAAGGGCTGTTGCTGGACACCGGCAGCAAGCGGCCGGTGCAATGGTTCTTCGACAACCTGCTGCCCGAGGAGGCGGCCAGGACCCGGCTGATCGCCAGTGTGGCGGACGACGCCGCGGCGCCCGTATGGGATGCCTGGCGTCTGCTCGAGCGTTTCGGCGGTGAATCGGCCGGCGTGCTGAGTCTGATGCCGCCGGGCCAGGCGGCGGCGCCTGGCCTGGTCCCGCTCTCCGACGAGAGACTCGAGGCGCGCATCCTTGCCATACCGCATGCGCAGCTGGCGGCGGAAGCGCCGAAAAAATGTCGCTTGCCGGCGCGCAGGAAAAGCTTCCCGTGGTGGTCGACGCCCAGTGCCGGCTGTTCGAACCGGTCGGCTCCGAGGTCTCGACGCACATTCTCAAGCCCGATGCGCCGAGCGCGCATTTTCCGGCGAGCGCGGTCAACGAATGGTTCTGCGCGCGGGTGGCGAAAACGCTCGGCCTGGACGTGCCCGCCGTGACGCTGCGCCACGTGCCCTCCACCGTCTACCTCATCAAGCGCTTTGACAGAACAAGCATGGGGGGGCGCACCGAGGCGCAGGCATGTGCTGGACGCCGCCCAGCTTCTGTCTCTGGCCGCCGGCGCCAAATACGAGATGTCGGGCGTGCTGGCCCTGCAAGGGGTCGTGGCCTTATCCCGCGTGAAGGCCTCGACACGGATCGCTTTGTTCCGCTGGACCTTGTTCAACGTGCTGATCGGCAACGGCGACACGCATCTGAAAAAACCTCTCCCTCTTCGCCGGACGGGAGGGCTATGTACTGGCGCCCCACTACGATCTGGTGAGCACCGCGGCATGGGCGCGCCATGACCTGATGGCGCAGCGAGAGCGGTGCTGACCCAACGTGGAGCTGTCCTTCCCGATCCGCGGCGCAAGGTATTTCGAACAACTCGAACGCCAACATCTTCTTCAATTCGCGGAGGCGCTGGGCCTCCCGGCGGCTCACGGCCAACCGGGAGCTGGACCGGCTGATCAACAACGTAGAGAACGCCGCCGACCAAGTCCTCGCCGAATACACGGCGATGCCCGCGCCGGACCGAGCCCGGGCCAGGGAAATGGCGATGCTCAGGGCCATCCGTGAAGTGCCGGTGCGGGAAATGGCCACGAAGCTGCGCTAGTCTTCCGCGGCGCGCGGCTCAGGACAACGGCCCGGCTCCGTTTCTCTGCATCCAGCGCACGAGGCTCTCCAGGAAGGGCTGGGCGGTGGCCGGCTGCACGAAGGAGGGCAGGATGGCCGAGCCCATGCCCGCCTCCACCATGCCCAGCAGGGTCTGCAGATTGTTGAAGGTGGGGCGCTGTTCGTTGTGGCGGCCGATGGCCTGGAGCTGCGCGTCGATGACTTCCTGGATGGGATTATCCGGCGCCAGGCCGATGAGCGGCAGCCCGCGCAGCGCGGACCAGCACAGGCCGTCTTTCCCGCCGCCCGGCTCCCGCGCCGGACTCACGTAGACCAGCCGCAGCCGCCCGAGCAGGCGCCTCTCCAGGCCCGAAGACTGGGGCAGCAGGATGCCCAGGCCAAGGTCGGCGCTGCCGGTCTCGACAATGGACTGGATGGAGGGCCGCTCCGCGTCCTTCACCGCGAGGCGGATCTCGGGATGCGCGCGCGCCAGATCCCGGAAGACCTGCGGCAGGATGGTCGCGCAGACTAGGGGCGTGGCCGCCACGGTCAGGCTGCGGCTGGCCTGCGAGGTCAGTTCGCCGAGCCGTGCGGCGGCTTCCTCCAGATCGTTCACGGCGCGTTCCGCCACGGGCAGCAGCGCGCGGCCGGCCTCGGTCAGGCTCACCGCGCGCGTGGTGCGCTCGAAGAGCCGGCTGCCGATCTGGGTCTCCAGGTCGCGCAGCATGCCGCTCAGGCCGGCCTGGATGATGTGCAGCTCCTCGGCGGCGCGGGTGAAGCTGTTCCAGTGGGCGATGCTGGCGAAGGCCTTGAGTTGGCGAAGGGAGATTTTCATCGGGCGTTGATGGGCATTGATGGGCGTTGCAAAGGGTGTCCAAGGAAGCAAGGGCGCCTGGGCCGGCGCGCGCCATGGCGCGGGCGGCCTGACTCATTGCCATTTCTTATGAATTGATTCGATATTTCTAATTCACTTATCGACGGAAATCAACTTCAATCCTCGCTTCGGCGCCGCGCCCTAGCGCGGCGCCGTCGACATTCATCACGGAGACCTCATGCCGAATTCGTTTTCCCGCCCGCAATCCGCCGCCTCCCCGGCCTCTCCACGGTCGCTGCACCGCGCCACCATGTTCGGTGCGCTGGCCGCCTTCGCCGGCCCTCGCCCAGGCCTATCCCTCCAAGCCCGTCACCATCGTCGTGCCCTTCCCGGCCGGCGGCCCGACCGACGCCAGCGCGCGCCTCGTGGGCACGGTGCTGGCGGCCAAGCTCGGCCAGCCGGTGGTGATCGACAACCGTGCGGGCGCGGGCGGCACGGTGGGCAGCGCCAGCGTGGCGCGCGTGCCGGCCGACGGCTACACCCTGCTCTGGGGAGGCACGAGCAGCCTGGCGGTAGCGCCGGCGCTGTACAAGACGCTGAAGTACGATCCGCTGAAGTCCTTCGTGCCGGTGGGCATTGCGGTGCGCAGCCCGCTGCTGCTCGCCGGAAGCACCGGCCTGAAGCCGGCCACGCTCAAGGAGCTGGCCGCCTACGCCAAGACGGCCAAGCCCACGGTGGGCTCGGCCGGCAATGGCTCGGTGGGCCATCTGGCTTCGCTGTATCTGAGCGAGGCCGGACAGTTCGAGATGCTGCACGTGCCCTACAAGGGAGGTGCGCCGGCGCTGACCGATCTGCTCGGCGGCCAGATCGACCTGATGTTCGACACGGCCCAGTACCTCTATCCGAAGGTGAAGGAAGGAAAGATCCGCGCCTATGCGACGACGAGCGCCAAGCGCTACGCGATGCTGCCAGACGTGCCGACCATGGTGGAAATCTTCGGCAAGAGCTTCGAGGCCTATTCCTGGTTCGGTCTGGTCGCGCCGGCGGACACGCCCAAGGCGGTGATCCACATGCTGAGCGAAGCGCTGCTCAAGGCGATGGACGATCCCGAGGTCAAGCGCCAGTTGGCGGCCACCGGCATGGAGCCGGTGAACAGCTCGCCCGAGCAGTTCGGCAAGACGATCCAGGCGGACCTGCAGAAATGGACCGGCCTGGTCCAGCACGGCAATATCCGCCCCGAGGAATAAGCACATGAAGATCCTCATCGCGGGCGCCGGCATCGGCGGCCTGACAGCGGCGCTCGCGCTGATCCGGTGCGGCTTCGAGGTGCAGGTGGTGGAGCAGGCCGCGGAGCTGCGCGAACTCGGTGCGAGGTGGCGGTTGAGCCGGTTGGCAAGGCGGTGCAGCTGTGGAACAGCGGCCAGACCTTGGCGCGGAGTCGGTGCAGCGCTACGGGCATCCTTATTACACGCTGTACCGCGCCTACCTGCACCGGCTGCTGGCCGAGGAGGTGCTCGCCGCGCAGCCCGGCGCGGTGCCGCGCTGATCGGCGCCGACGGCGTGCATTCTGTCGTGCGCCGGCACATCCTCGGGCCAGACCGGCCCGTCTTCACCGGCTGCGTGGCCTGGCGCGGCGGCTTCGCGAGCCCATCGGCTACAACTGGGTGGGCTCGGGTGCGCACGTCATCCATTACCCGCTGCGGCGCGGCGAGCTGGTGAGTTTCGTGGGCATCGTCGAACGCGGCGACTGGCAAGTGGAGTCCTGGACGGAGAAGGGCGACGTCGAGGAATTCCTGCGCAATTTCGCCGGCTGGCACGAGGACGTGCACACGCTGATCCGAGCGCTCGACACGCCGTTCAAGTGGGCGCTGATGGGCCGCGAGCCGGCCTCCAACTGGACCGAGGGCCGCGTCACGCTGCGGGGCGACGCCGCGCATCCGACCCTGCCCTTCCTGGCGCAGGGCGCGGTGATGGCGATCGAGGACGGCTATCTGCTGGCGCGCTGCCTGGAGGCCTCGCGTCACGATCCGCAGGCCTGCCTGCAGGCCTATCAGGACGCACGCATCGAACGCACTTCGCGCATCGTGCGCGGCTCGGCGGATAACGCCAAGCGCTTCCACAACCCGTCCCTGGCGCATGCCGAGGGTGTGGCGGCCTACGTGGACCGCGAGTGGAGTGAGGAGAAGGTGCGCGCGCTACGAATGGCTCTTCGAATACAATGTGGACGAAGCGCGCATCGCGCTGCCGGTGTAGCGAACGCGTTGCGCTGACGCGGCGTGCGCCTGGGACCTCACCGCCGCCGGGCGCCGCCGCATGGCCTGCGGCTTGTCTTCAGTTGGCGGGGTAGGCCATGGCCGCGGTGCGCGCGCGGCGGCCCACCAGGCGCACGACCAGCGCCAGGCCCGAGGCGGCGGTGGTCAGCGCGACGACGCCCTGCCAGCTCCATTCGGCCTGCCCCATTCGGCCTGCAGCAGGTTGCCCATGGCCGCGCCCACGGCCATGCCGATGAACATGCCGGTGAAGAGCACGGCGTTGAGGCGGCTGCACGCGCCGGGGTCGATGCCGTAGACGAGGGTCTGGTGCGCGATCAGCACGGCCTGGATGCCGAAGTCGAAGCCGATGGCGCCGGCCACGATCAGACCGAGCTGCATGTGCTGCGGCACGAGCAGCGTGAGCGCCATCATGGCGAAGGACAACGTGGTCAGCGCCGCGCCCAACTGAGTCACCAGGCCGGGGCGGCGGCGGTCGGCCAGGCGGCCGCGCTGCCCAGGTGGAAGCTGTCGTGGAGCATCACGGCGAGCGTCGACCAGAAGGTGCTGAAGGCGGCTGAGAGCAGGCCCTGCGCCCAGACCGCGCGGCGCAGTTCGGCATGGCGGCGCCAGAGCGCGGCCATGGAGCCGAGCAGGGCGCCGTAGCTGAACTGCGTGGTCGCCTGGAAGCGCGGCAGGCCGCGCTTCCAGGCCGCCACGCAGATCAGGGTCACCGCCACGGAGGCGGCGAGATACACCGCGCGCCAGCCGAAGTGCTCGGCGACGAAGCCGCAGATCACGCGCGAGAGCAGGATGTCGAGCAGCAGCCCGATCATGACCTTGCCCACGACTTTGCCGCGGTGCGTATCCGAAGCCAGCGTGGTGGCGGCCGGCACCATGTCTTACGCGAGCGTGGCCGAGAGGCCGATGCACAGGCTCGCGGCGAGCAGGGCGCCCAGGCCGGGCGCGAAGCCGCTGGCGAGCAGCGAGAGAACCAGGACCGCCGCCTTGATGAGGATGATGCGGCGGCGGTCGAAGCGGTCGCCCAGGGGCGCGAGAAAGAGGATGCCCAGGGCGTAGCCGAGCTGGGTGAAGGTGGGGATCAGGCCGATGGAGCGCGCGCCGGCCTGGATTTCGGCGCCGAGCACACCGAGCATGGGCTGGGCGTATTAGAGCGAGGCGACGCTCAGGCCGGTGTCTGCGGCCAGCAGCAGGACGAGGGAGCCGGGCAGGCCGTCTACGGTCTGGGCGGCGCTTGTATGCGTGGATTGAATGGAATTCATGGTAAACCCCTAGATTCAGGCGATGGCCGCATTCTGCTCCCGCCCTATATTCAGCGGTAGCCGTTCGGCGCGTAGATCTGCTATACGTACGGCGTATGAAAGAACGCGCCACCTCCGGCGCAGGCGCGGACCGGATCGAACTCCTCGAAACCTTTGTGCGCATTGTCGACGCGGGCAGCCTGTCGGCGGCGGCGCAGCTGGGCACGAGCCAGCCGACGGTGAGCCGGTGGCTGCAGGCTCTGGAGCAGTCGCTGGGCCTGAAGCTGCTGCAGCGCTCGACCAATCTGATGAAGCTCACGGTCGACGGCGAGCGCTGCTACGCCAGCGCCAAGGAGCTGCTCGAGAACTGGCACGCGATGCAGGCGGACATGCGCGGCGCGAAGGACGAGGCGCAGGGGCGGCTGCGCATCGTCGTGCCGCACGCCTTCGGGCAGGACCAGCTGGTGGCGCTGCTCAGCGAGTATCTGCAGCGGCATGCGGGCATGTCGGTGGAATGGCTGATGCACGACGGGCGGCCGGAATTTATCTCCGAGGGCATCGACTGCGCGATCCAGGTGGGCGCGGTGGAGAATCCGTCAGTGGTGGCGGTGCGGCTGGCGGAGATTCCGCGCATTGCGGCGGCCGCGCTGGCGCTGCTGCCGTTTTACCGCGACGAGCTGCAGTTGCGCCGGCTCGATGGCGGCGAGACGCATCGCTTCGCGATCCGCCCGCGCATGAGCACGGACAGCCTGCATGCGCTGCGCAACGCGGCGCTGGCGGGGCTTGGCGCGATCATCGCTTCGAGCTGGATCATCCGCCAGGAGCTGGAGGAGGTCCGGCTGGTGCACCTGGCGCCGGGCTCTGGCAGGCGCTGCCGGTGCATCTGGTGTATCCGCATGCGCACTTTTATCCGGTGCGGCTACGGCTTTTCATGGAGCTGGTGTGCGAGCGCATGCCGACGATCGTCGGCGTGCAGCCTTTCGGCGCGGGGCCGGGATGGCTCAGGCCTTGTAGGCGTAGTCGATAATCAGCGGCGCGTGGTCGGAGAACTTCTGGCCCTTGAAGACTTCGGCGGCCTTCACGGTCTGGCCGATGCCGGGCGTGGCGATCTGGTAGTCGATGCGCCAGCCGACGTTTTTCTCATAGGCCGCGCCGCGGTTGCTCCACCAGGTGTAGCAGGCGTCTGTGGTGTCGGGATACAGGGCGCGGTAGGCGTCGACCCAGCCGACCGTGCCGAAAAGTTCGGTGAGCCAAATGCGCTCCTCGGGCAGGAAGCCGGAGTTCTTCTGGTTGCTCTTCCAGTTCTTGAGGTCGATTTCCTGGTGGGCGATGTTGACGTCGCCGCAGAGCAGGATTTCGCGGCCGGCGGCGCGCAGTTCGATCATGTGCGGCAGGAAGACCTCCATGAAGCGGAACTTGGAGGCCTGGCGCTCGGGCGAGGCGGATCCCGAGGGCGCGTAGAGCGAGATAACGTTGAGATTGAGCTTGTCGAAGTAGGCTTCGACGTAGCGGCCTTCGTTGTCGAACTCGGGCACACCGAAGCCGGTGCGCACCGCGTCGGGCTGGTGGCGCGTGTACAATCCGGCGCCGCTGTAGCCTTTTTTCTCGGCATAGTGGAAGTAGCTCTGGTAAGGGCCGGGCGCGAGAAATTCGGGGGCCATGTCCGGCGCCTGGGCCTTGAGCTCCTGCACGCAGAGGAAATCGGCGCCGACGCCGGCGAACCATTCGAAGAAGCCCTTCTTGGCGGCCGAGCGGATGCCGTTGAGATTAGCGGTAACGACTTTGAGCATATGGCGATGAGTGAGATGAAGGATGTCCGGACCGCCCAGGCGGTGAGCCGGGAATTTATCGAGTTTGCGATCGAGACCGGGGTGCTGAATTTCGGCGAATTTATCACCAAGGCGGGCCGAAAGTCGCCTTATTTTTTCAACGCCGGCAAGTTCAACGACGGCGCTTCGCTGGGCCGGCTCGCGCAGTTTTACGCGCGCGCGCTGCTCGCCTCGGGCATCTCCTTCGACATGCTGTTCGGACCGGCCTACAAGGGCATCACCTTGGCGAGCGCCGCCGCGGTTGCGCTCGCCGGCCTGGGCCGCAACGTGGGCTTCGCCTACAACCGCAAGGAGGCGAAGGACCACGGCGAAGGCGGCGTGATCGTGGGCACGCCGCTCGCGGGCCGCGTGGCGATCATTGACGACGTGATCTCCGCGGGCACCTCGGTGCGCGAATCGGTGGAGCTGATCCGCGCCGCGGGCGCCACGCCGGCGGCGGTGCTGATCGCGCTGGACCGCATGGAGCGCAGCGGAACTGCGGATAAAATTGGCGAACTGTCGGCGGTGGAGGAAGTGCGCAGGATGTACGGTATGCCAGTGGTGGCGATCGCCGGCCTGAACGCCCTGCTCGCCTATCTGCAGGGCGGCACGGACCTGGCGGCACACCGCGACGCGGTGGCGGCCTACCGGCAGCGTTACGGTTTTGAATCTGGATAATAAGACATGGATACGCCCATCAATAAGATCAACAACTGGCTGGGCGCGACCGGCCAAGTGCAGCCGGGCGACCTGGAAGCCATCGCCAAGGTGGGCTTCCGCTCGGTGATCAACAACCGCCCCGACATGGAAGGCGGCCCCGAGCAGCCGAGCAGCGCGGCAATCGGCGCGGCGGCCGAGGCGGCGGGCCTGAAGTACGCCTATCTGCCGGTGGTGAGCAGCGCGATCAATGAAGGCAACGTGAAGGACATGTCCGAGCTGCTCGACAGCCTGCCGCGTCCGATCCTAGCCTTCTGCCGCTCTGGCGCGCGCTCGACGCATCTCTACAATCTGGCGCAGCCGCTGCTGGACAACAAATAAAAAAGCCCCGCCGGGGCGGGGCTCTTCGGAGCGCTCTTCGGCTCCGGTGGGGATGCGCTGCGCGGCGCGTTCCGCACTTCCTTTCTTAGGCAGCCACTTCCACCACCGCCGCGGTCGCATTGCCCGCCGCCGCGGCCGGCATGATCGCCGGCATGTCGGGCGTCTCCACCGTTTTCACGCCTTCCACGCGGAACAGGCGGCCGTTGATCTCGGTGCCTTGGTGTATTTCGATGGTCTCGTAGCGCGTGTCGCCGTGGATCTTGGCGCCGGCGCGGATTTCGACGTAGCTGGCCGACATGTTGCCGGTGACGCTGCCCAGCACGACGAGGCTGTGGCAGGTGATGTCGCCCTCGATGTGGGCGCTGGGCCCGATGATCAGCAGATTGTTCTTGGATATGGTGCCGTTGACGTTGCAGTGCACCGTGCCGTCGATGCGCGCGCCCTTGTCGAAGGAGAGCGTCCCGGAGATTTCCACCGAGCGGTCGATCAGTGTGGCCAGGGCCTCGGTCTTCAGGGGTCGGGGGTTCTTGCGGAAAACATGTCATGGACTCCGGGTTGCTTCGCCGACGGGGATGATACGCACTTCGGTCAAAACCGGGTTATCGAAGGGTATCACGGTGGCAATCAGGAAGCTCGCCGCCTTGGAGCCGACCCTGCCACGCAGGGTCTCGGCGACGCGCGGCGCGCCCAGTTCGTGTTTGACGGCCTTGAAGCGCAGGGCCGATTGCGTGACGCCTGTTTCGGTGGAATTGAGGTCGAAGCGGTCGATGCCGCGCACCAGCACGACGATATTCTGCGAGGCGGCCTTGCCGCCGGAGGGCGCGCCTGCCCGGGGTGCGGGTTGGAGAGCAGCAGCTCGTAGCTGATTTCGTTGTCGGTCTCGCGCTTTGCGGAGAACTGGCGCAGCCAGCCGTCCATCTTGGAGACATGCACGAGTTTGTCCAGGCTTTGCAGCTTGGCTTGCATCTCGGCGCGCTCGGTCTCGAAGGCCTTGATGCGCTCGCCCATGCGCGAATCCTTTGCTTCGCTGATGTTCTCGTGGAACTGGCGGCTGACCAGGTCGGAGAGCGCGTTGCGCCACCAGAAGTCGGTGTAGATCTCGTCACCGCTGTTTTGCACCAGCCAGAACCAGGCGCCGCCGGCGAGCAGGGCGACGAGCACCACCGTGCGCAGCGTCCAGCGCAGGCGGCGGAAAATACTGGATAAGGCGGCGATGAGCGGCTGATCGATCAGAGGGAGCTTCCGCGGACGCAGCATGGTCCGCCTTATTTATTGCTGGCGCTGGGCGTTGAGCTGAGTAAAGAAGGGCGCAGGGTTGACACGCTGACCGTCGATCAGGATTTCAAAGTGCAGCTGGGTGCCGGTGTAACGGCCGGTGGAGCCAACGCGGGCGATGCGCTGGCCGGCGATCACCGGCATGCCGGTGGTCACTTCGATGACTTGCAGGTGCGCATAGTGGGCAAGGGTATGGTCGCCGTGGCGCACTTCGACCATGTTGCCAAAATCGGAGGCCGGGCCGATGGACACCACCACGCCGTCAGCCACGGCATAGACCGGCGTGCCGACGGGCGAGACCCAGTCGATGCCGGAATGGAAGGCGGGCTGGCCGGTGAAGGGGTCTTCGCGCAGGCCGTAGTTCGAGGACATCGGCGCGTTCTTGACGGCCATCACCGCCGGGCCGGCGGCGCGCGCGGCGATGGCGCGCTGGAGCAGCTCGGAATAGCCATCGATGGCCAGGGTGATCTTCTGCGCCCGCACTTCGAGATCCTGCAGGCGCGGGGTCTCGCGACTGTTGGTGTTGCTCTTGGCGCTTTGGGTGGGGGCGGGGGCGGGGGGACGGAAACGGCCGGATTCGTCCTGGATGTCGGACAGCGAGGATTCGAGGACTTCGATCTTGGCCTTGAGTTGGCCGATCTCGCGGGTGGCGGTGTCGGAGCGGCTGACCTGCCAGACGTAGAGCAGGCGGTCTGTCAGGGACCCCTAAGAGGAACCGAATGCGATGCCGGCGCGGATGGCGGCGGCGAGGGTGCAGACCACCAGCAGCCAGGCGAGAGCAAGCCTCCAGCCCGTAAGCCGCAGCGAAAGAAAACTCCTCCCCTATTGGGTAATAAATATCAATTTCATAGATGCTTTGCTGCAGGTGTTCTGTCAGAGGACGCCATCCTCGACACGGCCCGGTGGTGGCGCTAGTGTGCAGAGATTATAACATCAAAGTTGAGCCTGCCAAGCCCAAACGGTGCCCATGGCGGGCCGGCTTTTTGGATTTTTACGGCATTACCAGATTTTCTTACGAATTAACGAGTTTTTACGAATATTTAAGTGTAATTCCTAGCAAATAGGCCAGTTCCAGGGGGGTCCGCAGAGTGGTTTTCAGGGGCTGGAGGCCCTGGCGGGCGGCCTTTGCGGTGGACCACGGCGAGCTTCAGCGGGCCCGAGGTGGAGAAATCCACGGCCAGCGACACCAGGCGGCCGGCGTCGAGCGCGCCGCGGATGGCTTCGTAGGTGGCGAAGATGACGGTGTCGGTCTGCAGCGCGACGTCGCCGAGCAGGTCGACGCTGTCGCACTGCAGGGCCAGCGGCAGGCTGTCGGCGGCGTCCAGCCCGTAGAGCGCGGCGACGTTGCGCCGCGCCAGCTCGGGCAGCTTGGTGACGGCCAGCCGGTAGCGGGCCCAGGGCGGCGTGCACCTGGCGAGGGCTGCGCCCAGCGAGCGGATGGCCTGCGCGCGCGAAGAGCTCGGCACGCTGCGGCGGCAGGGTGAACACTTCGAAGTCGCCGGGCGGCGGCAGGCTGCTGATCAGGGCAACGGCGAAGTCGAGCTCGTCTTTTTTCAGCTTCTCCAGCAAGCGCTGCCAGCTTTCGATTTCCACCTCGACCGACAGCCCCGGATGCTCGCGCGCCTGGCGCACCAGCACCGCCGAGAGGAAAGTGGCGGCCGGAAACACGCCCACGCCCAGCATGACGTGGCCGCTGTCCTGGCCGCGGATGAGCTCGGCCTCGTGGCGCAGGGCGCGGGCCTCGGCGAGCAGGCGCTGGGCCTTGAGCAGGACCATGCGGCCGGCGTCGGTGGCGCTGACGGCGTCGGCGCCGCGGTCGAGCAGTTTGAGGCCGAAGGTTTCCTCCCGCGCCTGGATGCTGCGGGTCAGGGCGGGCTGGGTGAGATTGAGCCGGCGCGCGAGAAGGTTTTTTCCTCGAGCAGGGCGGCGAAATGTTCCAGGCGGCGGATGCTGATCATGGAGGAGGTTAGCCCAGGATATGCATTTTATTTATCGATTTTGCCAATATTGATTCGGCAGGAAGAAGTTTTCATGCGGCGTATTTGACGCGGGGATCCTGGAAGTAGGATTTCACGCGTTCAGGATGGGTTTCGATGAACGCCATGTGGTTCTTTGCTGCGGCGTGGAATTTGGCCTTTGTTCTGACGGGGACTCGTGTGCTGATGACATGCTTCAGGTCGGCGTTGAGTCGCTCATCCAGATTGAGCTCCGGGCTGTAGTTTGGCAGGTAAAAGACTTCGATGTCGGCTTGATGCTCGGAAAGCCATTCCTTGACCGGCTTGCAGTGATGCACGCCGAGGTTGTCGAGGATCAGGAACACTTTCTTGCCCGCGCGCTTGCCATCGGCCACCAGCGCCTCGAAGAACTCGATGAGCTTCTCGTGGTTAAAGGCACCATCGATGATCATCCAGCTTGCCTTGCCCTGATTGGTCACTGTGGAAATCATCGACAGCTTCTGTCGCGTACCTCTAAACGCCATCGTGACCGGGGCTTGCCCTTTTGGAGCATAACTGCGGCCCCGAACATCCGTATTCACCAACGCGGTTTCGTCACCCCAGTGAATCTCGCCACCTTTGGCCTTGGCACGCTTCTCGATGGCCAGATACTCCTGATCGATCCACTGCTTGACAGACTCCGGTCGCTGTTCATAAGCGCGCTTGATCGGCTTTTTCGGCGTGAAACCCCATGACTCCGTATCCCTTCCGATGTAACCTCACGACCTGCTTTCGCCTCTCGTGCAGTTGCTCCAGTTTTTGGTATTGAGCGTCTTCTTTTTCCATGCCAATTCGATTGCCAGAAATAATAATAAGTTAAATCTTTATATTGCCGCGAAAATGATATGCATTTGATTTCAATCCGGGGCAATTCCATACTGGCGCGGAAAAACAAGGACGGCGGCCTGGCCGCGCCGATAAAAACGCGTTGGAGACAAGATGAAAGCCATGCGCCGCCTTGCCGCGTTCGCCGCGATAGCAAGCATTGCCGCTGTATCGAGCAACCTCTCGGCGGCCGCGCCGCAGAACGACTGGCCGCTGCATGGCCGGCCGGTGCGGATTGTGGTGCCATTCACCGCGGGTTCGGGCAGCGACGCGCTGCTGCGCATCGTCGCCAAGAAGGTGGGCGAGGACACCGGCGCGGCGATGGTGATCGACAACAAGCCGGGCGCCGGCACCTTTATCGGCGCCCAGGACGTGGCCCGTGCGCCGGCCGATGGCCACATGCTGTTGATGACGATCGTCGTGACGCATATGCAGAACCCGCATCTGTACAAGAAGCTGCCCTATGACCCGTTCAAGGATTTCACGCCGGTTATCCAGCTGGTGCGCTCGGCGACGGTACTGGTGGCCAACAAGAACGCGCCCTTCAACAACGTGCGCGAGCTGGTGGCGTATGCCAAGGCGCATCCGGGCCAGCTCAATTTCGGCTCCTATGCGCCGGGCTCCACCTCGCATCTGAACGGCGAGATCCTCAAGCTGCGCGCCGGCATCGACATGGTCCACGTGCCCTACAAGGGCACCGCCGACGCCACCCAGGCGCTGCTCGCGGGCGACGTGCAGGCGTATTTCGACGGCACCGCCACGGAGGTGGAAAACGGCCGCGCCGGCAAGGTGAAGCTGCTGGGCGTGGCGGCGGACAAGCGCATCCCGGCGGTGCCGGACCTGCCGACGATGGCCGAGCAGGGCGTGGAGGGGCTGGACATCGTTGGTTGGCAGGGCCTGTTCGCGCCCGGCAACCTGCCGCTGCCGGTGGCCCACAAGATCGCCGCGGCCTTCCGCAAGGTCATCACCTCGCCCGAGATCGTGGAGATGGTGCGCATGGCGGGCAATGAAGTGAGCGGTGCGGGCGCCGAGGAATTCGCCGCGATCGTGCGCCGCGACTACGACCGCTGGGGCGCGGTGATCAAGCGCGCCGGCGTGAAGCTGGACTGAAGCCCGGCCAGACAGAGCAAGGCGGCCCGCCCAGGCGGGACGCAACCAGGAGAGCAATATGCATGACCTCGTCATCCGCGGCGGCACCGGCGCCGAGCGCTACGCCGGCAGCAAGGCCGGCCCCGCCAAGCGCGAGATCCAGGCTGACGGCTGCCTCGTGACCCCGGGTTGGGTGGACATCCACACCCACTACGACGGCCAGGCCACCTGGGACCCCTATCTCTCGCCCTCCACCTGGCACGGCGTGACCACGGCGGTGATGGGCAATTGCGGCGTGGGTTTCGCGCCGGTCAAGCCCGAGCAGCGCGACTGGCTGATCAAGGTGATGGAAGACGTGGAGGATATCCCCGGCTCGGTGCTCTCGGAGGGCATGCGCTGGGAGTGGGAGACTTTCCCCGAATACCTGGACGCGCTCGACGCCAAGCCCAAGGTGCTGGACATCGGCGGGCAGATTCCGCATTCGGCCGTGCGCGCATATGTGATGGGCGAGCGCGGCGTGCATCACGACGAGGCCACGCCGGCCGATCTGGAAGCCATGCGCGAGATCGTGCGCCAGGGCATGCAGGCCGGCGCCGCGGTTGGCTTCTCCACTTCGCGCACCTTCCTGCACAAATACGACCAGCGCAAATACCCGCCCGGCACCTTCGCCACCGGCTAGGAGATCGCCACCCTGGGCCGCGTGCTGGGCGAGGTGGGCCACGGCGTGTTCCAGATGACGTCCAACCACGTGTCGATGGACAACGAGCTGCCATGGATGGAGCGCCTGGCGCGGCACAACAAGCTGCCGGTGCTGTTCAAACTGCAGTAGACCGACCCCGCGCCCGACCTCTGGAAGGACCTGATCGCCACGCTGGACCGCACCCAGGCCGAGGGCGTGCCGCTGATGGGCGGCATCAGCTGGCGGCCGCTGGGCCTGCTGTTCTCGTGGCAGAGCAGCCTGCATCCCTTTATCGTCAGCGAGGCCTACCATCCGCTTTCCAAGCTGCCCTTCGCCGAGCGCGTGCAGCGCCTGCGCAACCCGGCGGTGCTCGGATGCCATCCTCAACGGTCCACGCCGTCGCACCGAAGCCAACGTGGAGACAATGTTCGCGAATTTCTCGCGCATCTATCCGCTGGGCGAGCGGCCCGACTACGAGCCGCTGCCCTCCACGAGCGTGGAGGCGATCGCCGAGCGCGATGGCTGCGCGCAGATGGAAGTGATCTACGACCTGATGCTGGATAAGGACGGCAAGGCCATCCTCTACTACCCGAACTTCAACTATTCCTACGGCCACCTCGACCATCTGCACGAGATGCTGCAGCACCCGGGCACGGTGAACAGCCTCTCGGACGGCGGCGCGCACTGCGGCTACATCTGCGAAGTGAGCATGCCCACCTTCATGCTCAGCCACTGGACACGCGATCGCACCCGGGGCGCGAAGCTGCGCCTGAAGGACGTGGTCAAACGCCAGACGCTGGACACGGCGCGCGTCTACGGACTGCAAGACCGTGGCGCGCTCAAGCCGGGCATGAAGGCGGACCTGAACGTGATCGACTACGACCGGCTGCGCCTGTACGCACCGGAGATGGTGTTCGACCTGCCCGTGGGCGGCCACCATCTGATCCAGCACGCCGACGGTTCTCTGGCCACGGTCGTGGCCGGCAAGCCGATCTTCGAGAACCGGCAGGCCACGGGCGAGCTGCGCGGCAAGGCGGCTTGAACGCGGCGGGCTGAACGCGGAAGCCCGCGCCGGGGTAGCTTGGCGGGGCAGGCGGAGCGGCTCCGCTCGCCCAGCGCCGGCTGAACGGAGCCGTCCGCTTCCGGTATTCTTTTCGCCACAAGAATACGAACGGAGACCACCTTGTACACGCTGGAATCGATTCAAACGCTGCTCGAGCCGGAGCACATGGCCTTCGCCGACGCGCTGGGCGCCGTTGGCACGGTGATCAAACTGCCCGCGGGCAAGCGCACGACCACCACCGATTCCTCCACCAAATTCATCGGCTCGGCCAAGGTCGGCACGCTCGTGACCGCCACCTGCCTGCCGCTGCACCGGGGCCGAACCACGATGGTCTAGCAGACGGAGATCCGCAATGCGGAGGGCAAGCTGTGTTCGGTGGTGACGCAGGCGCAGTTGGTGATGGAGGCGGGCTGAGCGGTGCGGCGGCGCGGACCGTTCCGGCCCTGCGTGCCTGAGCACGCGCCGGGGCCTGCCTGTCAGGCCTGCTTATCAGACCTGACCATCCGGCCTGGCTATTTCCCGATGCAGAAACGGCTGAAGATCAGCCCGAGCAAGTCGTCGCTGTGGAGTGCGCCGGCGATGGCGCTGAGCTGGCCCTGCGCCTGGCGCAGTTCTTCGGCGAAGAGTTCGATGTGCTGCGCGGCGCCGAGATGCGCACCGGCTTCCTCGAGATGCGCGCCTGCCTGGCGCAGCGCCTGGAGATGGCGTTCGCGGGCGATGAAGACCCCATCCTGACCTGAATGCCAGCCGGCGATGTCGAGCAGGCGCTGGCGCAGCGCGGGGATGCCTTCGCCGGTCTTGGCTGAGATGCGCACCGCGCCCGCGGCGTCGACGCCGGGACGTGGGTCGGCCAGGGTGTCGATCTTGTTGATCACGGCGAGCGCCGGGATGCCGTGGCGCAGGCGCGCGGCGATTTCGGCGCCGACGGCGGCAGCCGCATCCCTTGCGCCACTCGCCTCGCCTTCGTGGCTCGCTGCCGCGCCCACCGCGCAGGTCTCTTCCCCCTCGCCGCGCGCATCATGCAGATGCAGCACAACGTCGGCCTTGGCGATGGCCTCCCAACTCCGTTCGATGCCGATGCGCTCCACCTCGTCGGCGGTCTCGCCCACGCTGCGCAGGCCGGCGGTGTCGACGATGTTCAGCGGTACACCCTCGATCTGGATGGTCTGCTGCAGGCGGTCGCGCGTAGTGCCGGCGATGGGCGTTACGATGGCGAGTTCGGCGCCGGCCAGGGCGTTGAGCAGGGAGGACTTGCCGACGTTGGGCTGCCCCGCGAACACGACGGTGAGACCTTCGCGCAGCAGCGCGCCCTGGCGCGCCTGGACGAGCACCTCGCCGAGCCGCGCGCGGATGCGCGCGAGCTGGCCGGCGGCGTCGGCGCGCTCGAGAAAATCGATCTCCTCTTCCGGGAAATCCAGCGTGGCCTCGGTGAGGATGCGCAGGCGCGTGAGGCTGTCGGCGAGCGCGCCGATCAGCAGAGAGAACTCGCCATCGAGCGAGCGCGCGGCGCTGCGCGCGGCTGTCTCGGTGCTGGCTTCGATGAGGTCGGAGACGGCTTCGGCCTGGGCGAGGTCGAGCTTGTCGTTGAGGAAGGCGCGACGCGTGAATTCGCCCGGCTCCGCGAGGCGCATGCCGAGTTCTCGGCCGGCCTGCAGGCAGCGCGAGAGCAGCAGCTGCAGCACCACGGGGCCGCCGTGGCCCTGGAGTTCGAGCACGTCCTCGCCGGTGTAGGAATGCGGCGCGGGGAAATGGATGGCGATGCCGTGGTCGATGGCCGTGCCATCGGCGTCGAGAAAGGGAAGATAGGTCGCGCGGCGCGGCTCGAGCGGACCGCCGCACAGGGCCTGGACGACCGGCGCGAGCGCGGGCCCCGAGACGCGCACGACGCCAATGCCGCCGCGGCCGGGTGCGGTGGCGACGGCGACGATGGGAAGGGCGGCGGGGGAGTTGGAGCCAGCGGGTGAAGACATGGGCGAATTATGCCGTTTGCGGGAAGGTAGGGGGCGCGGGACGGTCGGCGCCGCGCTCAGGCTGCCGGAGCCGGCGCCTTGTGCATGCGGCTGATCTGCCACTGCTGGGCGATCGAGAGGATGTTGTTCACGACCCAGTACAGCACGAGGCCGGCGGGGAAGAAGAAGAACATGAATGAGAACGCCAGCGGCATGATCATCATGACCTTGGCCTGGATGGGGTCCGTCGGCGTCGGGTTGAGCTTGGTCTGGATGAACATGGACACGGCCATGTTCATCGGCAGGATGTAGAAAGGGTCCGGCGCGGAGAGGTCGTGGATCCAGCCAAGCCAGGGCGCGCCGCGCATTTCCACGGTGGCCAACAGCACCCAGTAGAGCGCGATGAACACGGGGATCTGGATCAGGATGGGGAAGCAGCCGCCGAGCGGATTGACCTTCTCGATCTTGTACATCTCCATCATGGCCTGGTTCATCTTTTTCGGATCGCCCTTGTAGCGCTCGCGCATGGCGGTCAGGCGCGGCTGTAGGTCCTTCATCTTGGCCATGGACTTGTAGCTGGCGGCGGACAGAGGGAAGAAGACGAGCTTGATCAGCACGGTCAGGGCGATGATGGACCAGCCCCAGTTGCCGATGAAGCCGTGCAGCTTCTCGAGCAGCCAGAACAGCGGCTTGGCGATGATGGTCAGCCAGCCGTAGTCCTTGACCAGTTCCAGGCCGGGGGCGATGCCTTCGAGCATCCTTTCCTGCTGCGGGCCGGCGAAGAGACACGCGCTCGCGGCGGCCTTGGCGCCGGGTTCGATCTGGCCGAGCGGCACCTGCATGCCGACGCGGTAGAAGTTGTTATCGATCTTCTCGAGATAGATGTCGCGCTTGGCCTTGTCCTGGGGAATCCAGGCGGAGGCGAAGTAGTGCTGGACCATGCCGACCCAGCCCGGCGTGCCAGCGGCAGCCGAGGTGTCGAACTTGGCCTTTCCCTTGTCGATGGTGGCGAAGTCGACCTTCTGGAATTTTTCGGCATCGGTGTAGACGACCGGGCCGGTGAAGGTGCTGTAGAAGTTGCTGGCCTCGACCTTGCTGCCGTCGCGCGCGAGCTCGACGTAGAGCAGCGGCGAGATGGCGGCGCTGCTGTTGTTGGCGATTTCGAAGCGGGTGTCGATGACGTAGCTGCCGCGGTGGAAGGTGTAGACCTTGGCGAGCGTCACGCCGTTCTTCTCGGCTTCGAAGCGCACTTCGAGCTGCTCAGCGGTGCCGATGCTGCGGTTGCCGGGGGCGACGCTGAATGGCACGGTGTGGTTGGGCAGCTCGCCCTGGCCGATCAGGCCGGAACGCGCGAGGTAGACGCCTTCGCGGTCGCGGTGGAAGAGCTTGACCGGCTTGCCGTCTTTTTCATGGTGGGCCAGCAGGTCGAGTTCGCTGATGGTCGCTCCGGTGCTGTCGAACTGCACACGCAGCAGGTCGGTGGTGATGACCACGGCTTCGCCGGCCGGGGCGGCTGCGGCGGCCGGCGCTGCATTGGCGGCGGCCTTGGGCACGTCGCCCAGGGCCTTGGCGGGATCGGCGGCGGCGGGCGCGCTTTGCGTGTGCAGTGCCGGGAAGAACAGGGCGCCGCCGCCGTGGGCGCGCTGCCAGTTCTCGTACAGCATGACGAGGGAAAGGGTCAGTACCACCCAGAGTAATGTGCGCTTAATGTCCATCGCTTAGGTCCATCGCTCAGTTTGCGGATTGATTGGGCTCGCCACGCCTGGGCGCGGCGGGCGGGACGGGGTCGACCCCGCCCTCGGAAAAGGGGTGGCAGCGGCAGATCCGGCGCGCTGCGAGCCAGCTGCCCTTGGCCGGGCCGTGCGCGGCGATCGCCTGCGCGGCATAGTCGGAGCAGCTCGGGTAGAAACGGCAGTTCTTTCTCAGATAGGGGCTGACAGCCAGCTTATAGGCGCGGATCAGGCCCAGCATGCCTTGCGCGCCTAGCTGGCTGGCGGTTTCGGCGGCGGACTTCGCCAGCGTGCGGCAGGACGCGTCGGCCACGGTCTCAGGCTTCCTGGCCTTGGCCGGCATGCGCGGCCAGCGCATGGAACAGCATGCCGAATTCCTCATGGCAGGCGGTCTTGATGGCGAGACGGCTGGGAAAGGCGGGCAGGTCGAAGGCGCGGATGAGGCGCAGGACGATGTCGCAGGCCGGCAGGCCTTGGCGGCTGTGGCGGAAGCTTTCTCTGGCCAGGCGTTTTATCAGGTTGCGCTCGCTGGCGCGGCGCGCGCTGCGCTTGCCGATGACCAGCCCGAGCTTGGCGTCTTGCGCCTCGGGTTGGACAGGTGCGACATACATAATGAAATGCGCGCTGCGGCCGGCGGGACGCCGGTTCAGCACCGCTGCGAACTGGCCGGCCCGGGTCAGACGGACTGCCTTGGGCAGACCCGCTCTCGGCTGGCCGGCCGGCATGCTCAGACTGCCAGGCGCTTGCGTCCCTTGGCGCGGCGCGCGGCGAGCACCTTGCGTCCGCCACGGGTCTTCATGCGGACGCGGAAGCCGTGCGTGCGTTTGCGGCGCGTCACCGAAGGTTGGTATGTACGTTTCATCTTGCACTCTCTGTTTGATCTTATCGCGCAAAATGCACAAACCTGCGTTGCGCGCGTAACTCTGTATTAAAGCCGTTCGGGCCGATTCTGTCAAGGCAGCAAAGCCGGTAAAGTTGGGTTAAGAATGGTTGGAGGATCCAAATTCCCTGTTTTTTCAGGAAATTTTCTGGTGGTCCCCAGTCTTGAACAGCTTATACACATGTTTATCCTTTGTGGATAACTTCTGGCCGGGGATAGAATTGCGGCCCATAGTTCCGATCCGCGAGCGTAGCTAAGCAACATGACTGATTTTTGGCAAACCGCCTCCGCGCAGCTTGAAACCGAGCTGACTCCGCAGCAATTCCGCACCTGGATCAAGCCGCTGTCTCTCGTGGCCTACGACGAAGATCAGCGCACGGTGCAGATCGCAGCCCCCAATCGCTTCAAGCTCGACTGGGTCAAGAGCCAGTTCTCCGGCCGCATCCGCGAGCTGGCGCGCAGCATGCTCGACGACGGCATCGAAGTGCAGTTCGTGCTCGGCGCCGAGCCCAAGCCTGGCCGAGCGACGGCCGCCCAGACCCAGCGCAACGGCCGATCTTCGCTGCCTGGCGCGAAGATCGGCGAAGACGTCCAGACCGATGAAGCCGGCCTGATCGGCGCGGACGAGGGCCAGCTCGCGGCCGCCGCGCCGGAGCAGGCCGAAGCCGAGGCCCCCGCCCAGGGCGAGCGCTCGGTGCAGTCGCGCTCCAAGCTCAATCCGGCCTTGACCTTCGAGACTCTGGTGACCGGCAAGGCCAACCAACTGGCGCGCGCAGCGGCCATCCAGGTCGCCAACCATCCAGGCACTTCCTACAACCCACTCTTCCTCTACGGCGGCGTTGGTCTGGGCAAGACCCATCTGCTCCATTCCATCGGCAATTCAATGCTGACCGAGAACCCGGCCGCGCGGATCCGCTATATCCACGCCGAGCAATACGTATCGGACGTGGTCAAGGCCTACCAGCGCAAGGCCTTCGACGAATTCAAGCGCTATTACCATTCGCTCGACCTGTTGCTGATCGACGATATCCAGTTTTTTTCGGGCAAGAGCCGCACGCAGGAAGAGTTCTTCTACGCCTTCGAGGCGCTGATCGCCAACCACTCCCAGGTAATCATCACCAGCGACACCTATCCCAAGGAAATCACCGGCATCGACGAGCGCCTGATTTCCCGGTTCGACTGCGGCCTGACGGTGGCAATCGAGCCGCCCGAGCTGGAAATGCGCGTGGCCATCCTGCTCAAGAAGGCCTATTCGGAGAGCGCCAGGCTGCCCGAGGAAGTCGCCTTCTTCGTCGCCAAGCATCTGCGCTCGAACGTGCGTGAGCTCGAGGGCGCGCTGCGCAAGATCCTCGCCTATTCCCGCTTCCACGACCGCGACATCAACATCGACACGGCCCGTGAAGCCCTCAAGGACCTGCTGACGTTGCAGAACCGCCAGATCTCCGTGGAGAACATTCAGAAGACGGTGGCGGACTTCTACAACATCAAGGTCGCTGATATGTATTCGAAGAAGCGGCCGGCCAATATCGCCAGGCCGCGGCAGATCGCCATGTATCTGGCCAAGGAACTGACCCAGAAGAGCCTTCCGGAGATCGGCGAGCTCTTCGGCGGACGGGACCACACCACGGTGCTGCACGGCGTGCGCAAGATCGCGGAGGAGCGCGCCAAGGAAGCCCATCTCAACCATGAGCTGCACGTGCTGGAACAGACTCTCAAGGGTTGAAATTCATTTATTTATAAAGACTTGTGGACAAGGCTTTGGAGAATCGGGGATAAGCCGGACTTTGAGGCACAATACCGTTTTTTCCCACAATTGGCGGCAAGTTATCCCTGGCCTTGTCCACGTTTCATCAAGTCGACAAGAGATTGATTTAAAATAGCTTTTTGCTTTATCCCGGTTTCCGGCGTCCTTTATTAACTACCATCAAGGATATGTAAACCATGCAATTGGTTCATACCTCACGTGATCAGCTGCTGCGTCCCCTGCAAATCGTCAGCGGGATCGTCGAACGACGCCACACCCTGCCGATTCTGGCCAACCTGCTGATCCGCAAGGATGGCGACAAGATTTCCTTTCTCTCGACCGACATCGAGATCCAGATCACCACGCTGGCCGACTTCGCCGTCGGCGCCGGTCAGGCCGCCACCACGGTCGCCGCGCGTAAGCTGGTCGACATCCTGCGCGCCATGCCAGAAGGCTACGTCACCCTGACGCTCTCGGACAAGCGCATGACGGTGCAGTCGGGCAAGAGCCGCTTCGCGCTGAAGACCCTGGCCGCCGAGGAATTCCCGACCGTCAGCGAAGCCAGTGAATTCACCGCCCACTTCAACCTGCCGCAGAAGACGCTCAAGCATCTGCTGGGCATGGTGCATTTCGCGATGGCCCACCAGGACATCCGCTACTACCTCAACGGCATGCTTCTCGTCGTCGATGGCAAGAAGATCATCACCGTGGCCACTGACGGCCACCGCCTCGCCTACTGCAGCGTGGAGACCGAACAGGAAGCCGCCGCCCGCCAGGAAGTGATCATTCCCCGCAAGACCATCCTCGAGTTGCAGCGCCTGCTCGAAGACACGGACAAGGCGGTGGAGGTCTCGCTCGCGCCCAACCAGGCCAAATTCAAGTTCGGCCAGATCGAGCTGCTCACCAAGCTGGTCGAGGGCAAGTTCCCCGACTATCAGCGCGTGATCCCCAAGGGCTACAACAACAGCTTTGAATTGGACCGCACGGTGCTGCAAGCCTCGCTGCAGCGAGCGGCCATCTTGACCTCGGAGAAGTTCAAGGGCGTGCGCTTCGCGCTTGACATCAATCTGCTCAAGTTAAATTCCACCAACGCCGATCAGGAAGAAGCCCAGGAAGAGCTCGACATCGACTATCACGGCGATGCGATCGACATCGGCTTCAACGTCACCTACCTGCTCGACGTGCTTGGCAATCTCAAGGAAGACAAGGTCCAGGTCAGCCTTGGCGACGCCAACTCGAGCGCGCTGCTGACCCTGCCCGGCGATGAGTCCTTTAAATACGTGGTCATGCCCATGCGTATCTGAGTGTGCGGATTCAATAGATGAGCGAAGAAAAGCAAGGCGGTACCGAGGGCGGCTATAGTGCCTCCTCGATTCAAATCCTCGAAGGCCTGGAAGCGGTGCGCAAGCGCCCCGGCATGTACATCGGCGACACCTCCGACGGCACCGGTCTGCACCATCTGGTGTTTGAAGTCCTGGACAACTCCATCGACGAAGCGCTGGCCGGGCACTGCACCGAGATCCAGGTCGTCATCCACACCGACAACTCGATCTCCATCACCGACAACGGCCGCGGCATTCCCACCGGCATCAAGTTCGATGACAAGCACGAGCCCAAGCGCAGCGCCGCTGAAATCGTGATGACCGAGCTGCACGCCGGCGGCAAGTTTGATCAGAACAGCTACAAGGTCTCGGGCGGCCTGCACGGCGTGGGCGTTTCCTGCGTGAATGCACTGTCCAAGTTCCTGCGTTTGACCATCCGCCGAGACGGCAAGGCGCACTTCATGGAATTCCACAGCGGCGTCGCGCAGAACCGCGAGATCGAGAAGCAGAACGGCGTGGAAGTCTCGCCGATCAAGATCATCGGTGAGACTGACAAGCGCGGCACCGAGGTGCATTTCCTGGCGGACATCGAGATCTTCGGCAATATCGAATATCACTACGAAGTCCTCTCCAAGCGCATCCGCGAGCTGTCCTTCCTGAACAACGGCATGTACATCAAGCTCATCGATCAGCGCACCGGAAAGGAAGAAGATTTCGCCTTCTCCGGAGGCGTGAAGGGCTTCGTCGAATACATCAACCGTGGCAAGACCGTGCTGCATCCGAACATCTTCCACGCCGTGGGCGAGAAGACCTCGGAGCAGGACACCACCATCACCACCGAAGTGGCGATGCAGTGGAACGACGGCTACAGCGAGCAGGTGCTCTGCTTCACCAACAACATTCCCCAGCGTGACGGTGGCACCCACCTCACCGGTCTGCGCACGGCGATGACCCGCGTCATCAACAAGTACATCGAAGAGAACGAGATCGCCAAGAAGGCAAAGGTCGAGATCAGCGGCGACGACATGCGCGAAGGCCTGACCTGCGTGCTCTCGGTCAAGGTGCCCGAACCCAAGTTCAGCAGCCAGACCAAGGACAAGCTGGTGTCGAGCGAAGTGCGTGGCCCGGTGGAAGACGTCGTGGCCAAGGCCATGACGGATTTCCTCCAGGAAACGCCCAACGATGCCAAGATCCTCTGCGGCAAGATCGTCGAGGCCGCCCGCGCCCGCGAGGCCGCGCGCAAGGCCCGCGAGATGACCCGCCGCAAGGGTGTGCTCGACGGCATGGGCCTGCCCGGCAAGCTGGCCGACTGCCAGGAGAAGGATCCTGCTAAGTCCGAGCTCTTCATCGTGGAAGGCGACTCCGCGGGCGGCTCCGCCAAGCAGGGCCGCGACCGAAAGTACCAGGCCATCCTGCCGCTGCGCGGCAAGATCCTCAATGTCGAGCGCGCTCGCTTCGACAAGATGCTCTCCAGTCAGGAAGTGGTCACGCTGATCACTGCCTTGGGCACCGGCATCGGCAAGGAAGATTACAACCTCGAGAAGCTGCGTTACCACCGCATCATCATCATGACTGACGCGGACGTGGACGGCTCGCACATCCGCACCCTTCTGCTGACCTTCTTCTACAGGCAGATGCCCGACCTGGTCGAACGCGGCCACATCTACATCGCGCAGCCGCCACTCTACAAGGTCAAGCACGGCAAGGACGAGCGCTACATCAAGGACGACACCGAACTCACCAGCTACATGCTGCGGCTCGCCCTGGACAAGGCGGCGCTGATCAAGGCCGACGGCAGCGAAATCAGCGGCGAGACCTTGGCCGTGCTGTCGCGTCAGTATCAAGTCGCCGAAGGTGTCATCGACCGCCTCGCGCGCATCATCGACCGCGAAGCGTTGCGCGCCATCGCCGAAGGTGTTTCCCTGGATCTGGACAGCGCCGCCGGCGCCGAGGCCTCGGCCCGCGCGCTCAAGGCCGCTCTCGAGCAACGCGGCAGCGGCGTCGAGGTCGTTTCCCAGTTCAATGACGCGACCGAGAAGCACCGTCTGATGGTCTCGCGCCGCCTGCACGGCAACGTGCGCCTGTCCTATCTGGACTCCGACTTCGTTCACGGCGCCGACTACGCCGCGCTGATCCTAGCGGCGGAAACCTTCCGCGACCTGCTCGGCGAAGGCGCCAAGGTGCGCCGCGGCGAAGGCGAGAAGCAGCGAGAGCACGTCGTCACCGATTTCCGTGGCGCCATGCATTGGCTGCTGGCCGAGGCCGAGCGCTGCGTGTCCCGTCAACGCTACAAAGGCCTGGGTGAGATGAATCCCGAGCAGCTCTGGGAGACGACGATGGACTCCATGCAGCGCCGCCTTCTCCGCGTGCAGATCGAGGACGCCATCGCGGCCGATCAGATCTTCACCACGCTGATGGGCGACGAAGTCGAGCCGCGCCGCAACTTCATCGAGGCTAATGCGCTTATCGCAAGAAATATCGACGTCTGAGTTGGATGCATCCCTCGCGCAATGCGGGGGGGGGGGTCAGTAAGCAAGCGTTTCGTTTTATGAACAGCTTCCCAGAAGTGTGAGGCCTAACCGGTCCTTTTCTGGGAGAATAAATGAAAGCGAAACATTGGATGGCGGCCGTGGCAAGCGTGGCCGGCCTGGCCGGTGCAACTGAGATCTACGGCTGGCAGACCGACGTGGACAAGTTCAAAGACTTTAAATCCACCAAGACCCGCGCGAAAGTGATCGCGGAATTGGAGAAGGCCCGCGCCAGCGGCGAGCTGGATCATTACCGCAACAACTACGAATATCAGCAGCGCCTCTTCCAAGACGCCAATAGCAGCAAGACGCGCGAAGAAGTCCGCGCCGAAGAAGCAGATCGACTATTGATTCGGCAGGAAGAAGTTTTCATGCGGCGTATTTGACGCGGGGATCCTGGAAGTAGGATTTCACGCGTTCAGGATGGGTTTCGATGAACGCCATGTGGTTCTTTGCTGCGGCGTGGAATTTGGCCTTTGTTCTGACGGGGACTCGTGTGCTGATGACATGCTTCAGGTCGGCGTTGAGTCGCTCATCCGGATTGAGCTCCGGGCTGTAGCTTGGCAGGTAAAAGACTTCGATGTCGGCTTGGTGCTCGGCAAGCCATGCCTTGACCGGCTTGCAGTGATGCACGCCGAGGTTGTCGAGGATCAGGAACACTTTCTTTCCCGCGCGCTTGCCATCGGCCACCAGCGCCTCGAAGAACTCGATGAGCTTCTCGTGGTTAAAGGCACCATCGATGATCATCCAGCTGGCCTTGCCCTGATTGGTCACTGTGGAAATCATCGACAGCTTCTGTCGCGTACCTCTAACCGCCATCGTGACCGGGGTTTTCCCTTTGTGAGCATAACTGCGGCCCCGAACATCCGTATTCACCAACGCGGTTTCGTCACCCCAGTGAATCTCGCCACCTTTGGCCTTGGCACGCTTCTCGATGGCCAGATACTCCTGATCGATCCACTGCTTGACAGACTCCGGTCGCTGTTCGTAAGCGCGCTTGATCGGCTTTTTCGGCGTGAAACCCCAACGCTTCAGATACAGGCCCATCGTGCGAACGGCCAGCTTGATGCCGTATCGGTTAAGGATCAACTCGGCAACTGCCTGGCGGCTCCACAGCGCGTAGATCATCTTCAACTGGTCGGGCGTGCGGTCGCGGATCAGCCGCTGAACCTCGCGCTCCTGCTCCGCCGTCAGCGTTCTGCCCGTACCCTGTGGGCGCCCGGGGCGCTCAACGTCGAGGGCCTTCCACCCGTCCGCGTGATACGCCTTCACCGCCGCAATGAGCGTCGTGCGCGACATCTCGCATTGCGCCGCCGTGTCCTTCAGGCTCACGCCATCCAGCCGCATTTTCACCGCACGTCGGCGTCGTTCGTTCAGGGCGGCTACCGGCAGCGTTCTCGAGTCGATTTTGTCCCTGCAACATGCAGACTCTACATCACTCAATAAGTTCAATGTTTAAGTGTTGGATAAATAAAAAGACGGCAAGAGGAGATTGCATGCTCAGTTATGCCATCGACGGGATCGTACCGGTGATCGACCCGTCTTCCTATTTCTATCCCAGCGCGCTGCTGATCGGCGACGTGATCATCGGTCCGTGGGGGGGGGGGGGGTTATCGGACCATGCGCGGTGCTGCGCGGGGATTTCGGCCGCATCGAGATGCGCAAGGGCTCCAATCTGCAGGACGGCTGCGTGGTGCACAGCCTGCCGGATTTCGACTGCGTGATCGAGGAAGATTGGCATATCGGCCATGGCGCGGTGATCCACGCGGCGCATATCGGCCGCAACGCCCTGGTGGGCATGAACGCGGTGGTGATGGACAAGGCGGTGGTTGGCAAGGACGCCTTCGTGGCAGCCTGCTCCTTCGTGAAGATCGGCCTGCAGGTTCCGCCGCGCGCGCTGGTGGCGGGCATCACCTTCAAGGTGGTGCGCATGCTGTCCGACGAGGAGATCGCCGGCAAGTCGCTGGGCACGGGGCTGTACCATCACCTCAATGCGCGCAGCCTGGCGAGCATGGAGGAGGTGCAGCTGCTCTCCGCCGTGGAGGCGCAGCGTCGTCGTGTGGTCCTGCCCAAGGAATTTTTCCCCGGAAGTACTGAATTGTTTTTATTGCTTGATTGGAGAATCGCATGGCTTACGAAAACATCCTCGTCGAAACCCGCGGCCTCGTCGGCCTGGTGACCCTTAACCGGACCAAGGCCCTGAATGCGCTGATGGACGAGCTGAGCGCCGCGCTGCTCGCGATGGACGCCGACGACGAGATCGGCTGCATCATCCTCACCGGCAGCGAGAAGGCGTTCGCGGCGGGCGCCGACATCGCGCTGATGGCGGGCTTCGATTTCATGAAGGTCTACAAGGGCGACTACATCACGCGCAACTGGGAGCCGATCCGGCGTGTGCGAAAGAAGATCATCGCCGCGGTGGCGGGCTATGCGCTGGGTGGCGGCTGCGAGCTGGCGATGATGTGCGACACGATTTTCGCGGCGGACACGGCCAAGTTCGGCCAGCCGGAGGTGAAACTGGGCGTGCTGCCCGGCGCCGGCGGCACGCAGCGCCTGCCGCGCGCAGTGTCCAAGGCCAAGGCGATGGACATGTGCCTGACGGCGCGCATGATGGACGCGGCCGAGGCCGAGCGCGCCGGACTGGTGTCGCGCGTGGTGCAGGCAGACAAGCTGTTCAAGGAGGCCTTCTCGGCGGCGAATACGATCGCTGGCTTCTCGCTGCCGGTCGTGATGATGATCAAGGAGTCAGTGAACCAGTCTTACGAGACTTCGCTGACCGAGGGTGTGCATTTCGAACGCCGTCTCTTTCACGCGGCATTCGCGGGCGAAGATCAGAAGGAAGGCATGCAGGCTTTCCTGGAAAAACGTCCGCCGGTTTTCAAGCATCACTGAGCAGGATTGCCGAAAAAATTTTAATTCTTCTCGCGGAGGCTTTATTTATATGGGTTTCCACAGTTTTAGTGATTTTCTTTGCAAAAGCTGTTGACAGGGTAATCCCGGTTGGCTATAGTCTCGCTTCTTCGCTGATCCCGGATCGGCGACACACGATGGATGAGCGGAAAGAGAGCTCGAATCTTCGGTGTGCAAAGTGACCTTTAACAAGACAAACAACCGATAAGTGTGGGTGCTTGATTGCGGTTGCAGTCGGTGGATTCCTCGGAGTTCGTCGATAGCTAACAGGTAATGAAGTGCTCGCGCAAAGTAAGAAATAGATTTCCGCTCTGGTTCTGGTAAGGGGTCGGGGAGGGAGTCGACGTCATGCTTTGAGAGAGCGATCGCTCGAGTAAAGAGTGAAAAAATAGAGATTGAACTGAAGAGTTTGATCCTGGCTCAGATTGAACGCTGGCGGCATGCCTTACACATGCAAGTCGAACGGCAGCACGGGTGCTTGCACCTGGTGGCGAGTGGCGAACGGGTGAGTAATACATCGGAACGTACCCTATCGTGGGGGATAACGCAGCGAAAGTTGCGCTAATACCGCATACGCCCTGAGGGGGAAAGCGGGGGACCGTAAGGCCTCGCGCGATTGGAGTGGCCGATGTCTGATTAGCTAGTTGGGGGGGTAAAGGCCCACCAAGGCGACGATCAGTAGCTGGTCTGAGAGGACGATCAGCCACACTGGGACTGAGACGCGGCCCAGACTCCTACGGGAGGCAGCAGTGGGGAATTTTGGACAATGGGGGCAACCCTGATCCAGCAATGCCGCGTGTGTGAAGAAGGCCTTCGGGTTGTAAAGCACTTTTGTCCGGAACGAAACGATCCTGGTTAATACCTGGGGTTAATGACGGTACCGGAAGAATAAGCACCGGCTAACTACGTGCCAGCAGCCGCGGTAATACGTAGGGTGCGAGCGTTAATCGGAATTACTGGGCGTAAAGCGTGCGTAGGCGGTTTTGTAAGACAGGCGTGAAATCCCCGGGCTTAACCTGGGAATTGCGCTTGTGACTGCAAGGCTAGAGTGTGTCAGAGGGGGGTAGAATTCCACATGTAGCAGTGAAATGCGTAGAGATGTGGAGGAATACCGATGGCGAAGGCAGCCCCCTGGGATAACACTGACGCTCATGCACGAAAGCGTGGGGAGCAAACAGGATTAGATACCCTGGTAGTCCACGCCCTAAACGATGCTGACTAGTTGTTGGGGATTTATTTCCTCGGTAACGTAGCTAACGCGTGAAGTCAGCCGCCTGGGGAGTACGGTCGCAAGATTAAAACTCAAAGGAATTGACGGGGACCCGCACAAGCGGTGGATGATGTGGATTAATTCGATGCAACGCGAAAAACCTTACCTACCCTTGACATGGTCGGAATCCTGCAGAGATGTGGGAGTGCTCGAAAGAGAGCCGATGCACAGGTGCTGCATGGCTGTCGTCAGCTCGTGTCGTGAGATGTTGGGTTAAGTCCCGCAACGAGCGCAACCCTTGTCTTTAGTTGCTACGAAAGGGCACTCTAAAGAGACTGCCGGTGACAAGCCGGAGGAAGGTGGGGATGACGTCAAGTCCTCATGGCCCTTATGGGTAGGGCTTCACACGTCATACAATGGTCGGAACAGGGGGGTGCCAAGCCGTGAGGTGGAGCTAATCTCAGAAAACCGATCGTAGTCCGGATTGCAGTCTGCAACTCGACTGCATGAAGCTGGAATCGCTAGTAATCGCGGATCAGCATGTCGCGGTGAATACGTTCCCGGGTCTTGTACACACCGCCCGTCACACCATGGGAGTGGGCTTTGCCAGAAGTAGTTAGCCTAACCGTAAGGAGGGCGATTACCACGGCAGGGTTCATGACTGGGGTGAAGTCGTAACAAGGTAGCCGTATCGGAAGGTGCGGCTGGATCACCTCCTTTCAAGAGCGCGCAAGCGCGGTTAAGTGTCCACGCTTATCGGTTAGTTTGATGTTACAGCCAAGGGTCTGTAGCTCAGGTGGTTAGAGCACCGTCTTGATAAGGCGGGGGTCGTAGGTTCAAGTCCTGCCAGACCCACCAAGGGTGCTGGGGGATTAGCTCAGCTGGGAGAGCACCTGCTTTGCAAGCAGGGGGTCGTCGGTTCGATCCCGTCATCCTCCACCAGAATTACGGTACCAAGCGAATGCACACAGAGAAGGCGCTTCTGCCTAAGCGCGCTCGGCCGGGAAGGTGAGTGGATTTAGGTAGAAGACGTATCTGTTCTTTAACAATTAGGGATGTAGTAAGGGTGTCGAGGCTTATTGATGAGATAGGCGTAGTCGGACGCAAGTCTGATCTCGGCATTTGGGTAAAAGATTGTATGTGTGAAAAGTGATCGAAAGATGACTTGGAATACGGCACAAATGCACTCAAAAATACCTATGATCGAGACGTACGGGTTATAGGGTCAAGCGAACAAGTGCGCGTGGTGGATGCCTTGGCGATTACAGGCGACGAAGGACGTGATAGCCTGCGAAAAGCTGCGGGGAGCTGGCAAATAAGCATTGATCCGCAGATGTCCGAATGGGGAAACCCGACCCGAATGGGTCATCCGTGACTGAATACATAGGTTGCGGGAGCGAACGCGGCGAACTGAAACATCTAAGTAGTCGCAGGAAAAGAAATCAACCGAGATTCCCAAAGTAGTGGCGAGCGAAATGGGAAGAGCCTGCATCATTTAGCATGAGATCTAACAGAGCGGAATGGAAAGTCCGGCCATAGTGGGTGATAGCCCCGTATGTGAAAGGTCTTGTGTGGAACTAGGGGTGCGACAAGTAGGGCGGGACACGTGAAATCCTGTCTGAAGATGGGGGGACCATCCTCCAAGGCTAAATACTCGTAATCGACCGATAGTGAACCAGTACCGTGAGGGAAAGGCGAAAAGAACCCCGGGAGGGGAGTGAAATAGATCCTGAAACCGCGTGCATACAAGCAGTCGGAGCCCCGTAATGGGTGACGGCGTACCTTTTGTATAATGGGTCAGCGACTTACATTCAGTGGCGAGCTTAACCGTATAGGGCAGGCGTAGCGAAAGCGAGTCCAAATAGGGCGATTAGTCGCTGGGTGTAGACCCGAAACCAGACGATCTATCCATGGCCAGGATGAAGGTGCGGTAACACGTACTGGAGGTCCGAACCCACTAGTGTTGAAAAACTAGGGGATGAGCTGTGGATAGGGGTGAAAGGCTAAACAAGTCTGGAAATAGCTGGTTCTCTCCGAAAACTATTTAGGTAGTGCCTCGTGTATCACCTTCGGGGGTAGAGCACTGTCATGGTTGAGGGGTCCATTGCGGATTACCTCGCCATAGCAAACTCCGAATACCGAAGAGTGCGAGCACGGGAGACAGACATCGGGTGCTAACGTCCGGTGTCAAGAGGGAAACAACCCAGACCGCCAGCTAAGGTCCCAAAGATTGGCTAAGTGGGAAACGAAGTGGGAAGGCTAAAACAGTCAGGAGGTTGGCTTAGAAGCAGCCATCCTTTAAAGAAAGCGTAATAGCTCACTGATCGAGTCGTCCCGCGCGGAAGATGTAACGGGGCTAAGCCAGTCACCGAAGCTGCGGATATGCGTAAGCATATGGTAGGAGAGTGTTCCGTAAGCCTGCGAAGGTGCCTTGTAAAGGGTGCTGGAGGTATCGGAAGTGCGAATGCTGACATGAGTAGCGATAAAGGGGGTGAAAGGCCCCCTCGCCGTAAGCCCAAGGTTTCCTACGCAACGTTCATCGGCGTAGGGTGAGTCGGCCCCTAAGGCGAGGCAGAAATGCGTAGCTGATGGGAAGCAGGTTAATATTCCTGCACCGTCGTGTGATGCGATGGGGGGACGGATCGCGGAAGGTTGTCCGGGTGTTGGATATCCCGGTCCCTGCAGTGAAGAAGGCGCTTAGGCAAATCCGGGCGCGTAATTCAAGGCTGTGGGGCGAGCGAACTTAGGTTTGCGAAGCAATTGGAAGTGGTTCCAAGAAAAGCCTCTAAGCTTCAGTCACGCGAGACCGTACCGCAAACCGACACAGGTGGGTGAGATGAGTATTCTAAGGCGCTTGAGAGAACTCGGGAGAAGGAACTCGGCAAATTGGTACCGTAACTTCGGGATAAGGTACGCCCTTGTAGCTTGACCGTGAACAGCGGAAGGGTGAAGGGGTTGCAAAAAAATGGTGGCTGCGACTGTTTAATAAAAACATAGCACTCTGCAAACACGAAAGTGGACGTATAGAGTGTGACGCCTGCCCGGTGCTGGAAGATTAAATGATGGGGTGCAAGCTCTTGATTGAAGTCCCAGTAAACGGCGGCCGTAACTATAACGGTCCTAAGGTAGCGAAATTCCTTGTCGGGTAAGTTCCGACCTGCACGAATGGCGTAACGATGGCCACACTGTCTCCTCCCGAGACTCAGCGAGGTTGAAATGTTTGTGATGATGCAATCTACCCGCGGCTAGACGGAAAGACCCCATGAACCTTTACTGTAGCTTTGCATTGGGCTTTGAGCCGGTCTGTGTAGGATAGGTGGGAGGCTTTGAAGCGCAGGCGCCAGCTTGCGTGGAGCCATCCTTGAAATACCACCCTGGTTTGTTTGAGGTTCTAACCTAGGTCCATTATCTGGATCGGGGACAGTGCATGGTAGGCAGTTTGACTGGGGCGGTCTCCTCCCAAAGTGTAACGGAGGAGTACGAAGGTACGCTTGGCACGGTCGGACATCGTGCCTAAAGTGCAATGGCAAAAGCGTGCTTAACTGCGAGACTGACAAGTCGAGCAGGTGCGAAAGCAGGTCATAGTGATCCGGTGGTTCTGTATGGAAGGGCCATCGCTCAACGGATAAAAGGTACTCTGGGGATAACAGGCTGATACCGCCCAAGAGTTCATATCGACGGCGGTGTTTGGCACCTCGATGTCGGCTCATCTCATCCTGGGGCTGTAGCCGGTCCCAAGGGTATGGCTGTTCGCCATTTAAAGAGGTACGTGAGCTGGGTTTAAAACGTCGTGAGACAGTTTGGTCCCTATCTGCCGTGGGCGTTGGAGATTTGACGGGGGCTGCTCCTAGTACGAGAGGACCGGAGTGGACGTACCGCTGGTGTACCTGTTGTCTCGCCAGAGGCATTGCAGGGTAGCTATGTACGGAAGAGATAACCGCTGAAAGCATCTAAGCGGGAAACTCGCCTGAAGATGAGATCTCCCTGGGGACTCGATCCCCTTGAAGGGTCGTTCAAGACCAGGACGTTGATAGGTCGGGTGTGGAAGCGCAGTAATGCGTTAAGCTAACCGATACTAATTGCCCGTAAGGCTTGATCCTATAACCAGTACGTTTCTGCGCAGGCTCTGCGTGAACGTCTGGATGCTGTGCGCGCCGTGCCAGCAATCCTTTATCCACACTACTACATCCCGCCCTATGCGCGGTCTCGCTGTATCAAGCGAGACCGCCCCGCTCAAGCTTGGTGATCATAGCGAGGTGGAACCACCCCTTCCCATCCCGAACAGGACCGTGAAACGCCTCCACGCCGATGATAGTGCGGATTGCCCGTGTGAAAGTAGGTAATCGCCAAGCCTATCCTTTAATCAAAACCCCCCGCCCGCTTCGCCGCGGCCGGGGGGTTTTGCTTTGGAAAATTTTGATAACGTAGATGAGGCTTTAACTAGAAAAGCCTGAAAAAATGCGAAACCTTGTTATGAGGGGGCGATATTGACAAAATTGAGGCCTCAAGCCATAATAGAAAGTTCTCTCCGGAGGGGTGCCCGAGTGGCTAAAGGGGGCAGACTGTAAATCTGTTGGCTTATGCCTACGCTGGTTCGAATCCAGCCCTCTCCACCAGTCGGTTTTGGAGTGTACGGGGAAGCTGGACCTTGCGGGTGTAGCTCAATGGTAGAGCAGAAGCCTTCCAAGCTTATGACGAGGGTTCGATTCCCTTCACTCGCTTCAGATGCTGGTACGGATTGAGGGTTTAAGCGGAAAAATTCCGTCCATGTGGCTCAGTGGTAGAGCACTCCCTTGGTAAGGGAGAGGTCGGCAGTTCGATCCTGCCCATGGGCACCAAGATTTTTTTGAGACTGGCAATATCGCAACCGGATCAGGAGTCGCAAAATGGCAAAAGAAAAATTTGAGCGGACCAAGCCGCACGTGAATGTTGGTACGATTGGTCACGTTGACCACGGCAAGACGACGCTGACGGCGGCGATCACGACGGTGCTCTCGAAGGCGTTTGGCGGCGAAGCCAAGGCGTATGACCAGATCGACGCGGCGCCCGAAGAGAAGGCTCGCGGCATCACCATCAACACCGCACATGTCGAGTACGAGACGAAGGGTCGTCACTACGCGCACGTGGACTGCCCGGGCCACGCCGACTACGTGAAGAACATGATCACCGGCGCCGCCCAGATGGACGGCGCGATCCTGGTCGTGTCGGCCGCCGACGGCCCCATGCCCCAGACCCGCGAGCACATCCTGTTGGCCCGTCAGGTCGGCGTGCCCTACATCATCGTGTTCCTGAACAAGTGCGACATGGTCGACGACGCTGAGCTGCTCGAGCTGGTCGAAATGGAAGTGCGCGAGCTGCTCTCGAAGTACGACTTCCCGGGAGACGACACCCCGATCGTCAAGGGCTCTGCCAAGCTGGCGCTCGAAGGCGACAAGGGCGAGCTGGGCGAGCAGGCTATCTTTGCGTTGGCCGAAGCACTCGACACCTACATCCCCACGCCGGAGCGTTCGGTTGATGGTGCGTTCCTGATGCCGGTGGAAGACGTGTTCTCGATCTCAGGCCGCGGAACCGTGGTGACGGGGCGTATCGAGCGCGGCGTGATCAAGGTCGGCGAAGAAATCGAAATCGTGGGTATCCGCCCGACGGGGAAGACGACCTGCACGGGCGTGGAAATGTTCCGCAAGCTGCTCGACCAAGGTCGGGCGGGCGACAACGTGGGTATCCTGCTGCGCGGCACCAAGCGCGAAGAAGTCGAGCGTGGCCAGGTGCTGGCCAAGCCGGGTTCGATCACGCCGCACACGCACTTCACTGCCGAGGTGTATGTGCTGTCTAAGGAAGAGGGCGGCCGTCACACGCCGTTCTTCAGCAACTATCGCCCGCAGTTCTACTTCCGTACGACGGACGTGACCGGCGCGATCGAGCTGCCCAAGGACAAGGAAATGGTGATGCCTGGCGATAATGTGACGATCACAGTGAAGCTGATCGCCCCGATCGCGATGGAAGAAGGCCTGCGTTTCGCGATCCGCGAAGGCGGTCGTACTGTCGGCGCCGGCGTCGTCGCCAAAATCGTCGAGTAAGACGTTTTACTGTGCCGGTAGTTGGGGTTGGCTTGGTCAGCCCCAACAGTATTTTAGGGGTATAGCTCAACTGGCAGAGCGTCGGTCTCCAAAACCGAAGGTTGGGGGTTCGATTCCCTCTGCCCCTGCCAGATTTCAGCGTCCCGAGTAGCTTAATTATGTCCAATCCGAATATCGAAACCGTCGACGAGCAGGGCGGCAAGTGGTTGCTGTTGCTGGCTGCGGCTTTTGTCGTTGCCGGGTTGATCGGGTTTTACGCGCTGTCGCGCGAAGCTGTGTATGTTCGGGCGGTCGCCCTGTTCGCTGGGCTGGCGCTCGGCGTGGTGATCGTGTTGATCTCTGGTCCTGGCAAGCGGTTTGTTGGCTTTGGCCGCGAGTCCTATCGCGAAGTTCGCAAGGTCGTCTGGCCCTCGCGCAAGGAGTCCATGCAGACGACGGGCGTCGTCTTTGGCTTCGTGCTACTGATGGCCGCGTTCATGTGGATCGCTGACAAATTGATCGAATGGGGTGTGTTCTCCCTCATTCTCGGCTGGAAATAAGGCGGGTTGGGTATGGCTGAATCCACGGAAACGAACGTCGCATCCAGAAAACGCTGGTATGTCGTTCACGCCTACTCCGGCATGGAGAAGAGCGTGCAGCGCGCGCTGCAGGAGCGCATTGATCGCGCCGGCATGCAGGACAAGTTCGGCTGCATCCTGGTCCCCTCCGAAGAGGTGGTGGAAATCAAGAGCGGTCAGAAGTCGGTCACTGAGCGTCGTTTCTTCCCGGGCTACGTGCTCGTGGAAATGGAAATGACCGACGAGACCTGGCACTTGGTGAAGAACACCAACAAGGTCACTGGTTTTGTGGGTGGCGCGCGCAATCGCCCGTCCCCGATTTCCGAAAAGGAAGTCGAAAAGATCGTGGCGCAGATGCAAGAAGGCATCGAGAAGCCCAAGCCCAAGACGCTGTTCGAGGTGGGCGAGATGGTCCGCGTCAAGGAAGGTCCGTTCACCGACTTCAACGGCAACGTCGAGGAAGTCAACTACGAGAAGTCTCGCGTGCGCGTTTCGGTCACGATTTTCGGCCGCGCGACGCCGGTGGAGCTCGAGTTCGGCCAGGTTGAGAAGGTGTAAGTCTAATCGGTCAACAGTATTTGTAGTTGGTGGTTGCAGTGAGCGGAATAGCCCGCGCATCAAGGCGAAGACCTCGATGCAATGCCAATGAGGAGCGTAAGTGCGGCGATGCTGCGCAAGCGCGTGATGACTCACCGGGGGGGCCGCAAAAGCGGTGCAGTAGTGTCCCCTATAGGAGTAAAACATGGCAAAGAAGATTGTCGGCTTTATCAAGCTGCAAATCCCGGCGGGTAAAGCAAACCCGTCGCCCCCCGTCGGTCCGGCACTCGGTCAGCGCGGCCTGAACATCATGGAATTCTGCAAGGCGTTCAACGCCCAGACCCAGAGCATGGAGCCTGGTCTGCCGATTCCCGTGGTGATCACCGCTTTCGCAGACAAGAGCTTCAGCTTCGTGCTGAAGACCCCGCCGGCCACCGTGCTGATCAAGAAGGTCGCCAAGGTCGATAAGGGCTCTGCCAAGCCCCATACCGATAAGGTCGGCAAGATCACCCGCGCCCAGGCTGAAGAGATCGCCAAGGTCAAGACTCCCGATCTCACCGCTGCCGATCTGGACGCCGCCGTGCGTACCATCGCCGGCTCCGCCCGTTCGATGGGCATCGTTGTGGAGGGTGTGTAAATGAGCAATGTTTCCAAGCGCGTCGCCGGCAACAAGGCCAAGATCGAGCGCACCCAAAACTACCCGGTCGACGAAGCGCTGAACTTGATCAAGGAATGCGCGACCGCGAAGTTCGATGAATCCATCGACGTCGCCGTCCAGCTCGGCATCGACGCCAAGAAGTCCGACCAAGTGGTCCGTGGCTCCGTCGTTCTGCCCGCCGGCACCGGAAAGTCGGTTCGCGTGGCTGTGTTCGCCCAAGGCGAAAAGGCCGAGCAGGCCAAGGCCGCTGGCGCCGAAATCGTCGGCATGGAAGACCTGGCCGAACAGATCAAGGGCGGCAACCTGAATTTTGACGTCGTGATCGCTTCGCCAGACACGATGCGCGTGGTCGGCACCCTGGGTCAAATCCTGGGTCCCCGCGGCCTGATGCCGAACCCCAAGGTTGGCACCGTGACCCACGACGTCGCCACCGCCGTGAAGAATGCGAAGGCTGGTCAAGTCCAGTTCCGCGTCGACAAGGCCGGCATCGTGCACTCCACGATCGGTCGCCGCTCGTTCGAACTGCCGGCGCTGAAGACCAATCTGTCTGCCCTACTGGAAGCCTTGAACAAGGCGCGCCCGGCATCGGCCAAGGGTATTTATCTGCGCAAGATCTCTGTGTCCAGCACCATGGGCGTCGGCGTGCGCATCGACCAGGCCTTGTTGGCTGGTTAAACAAAGGCTTTGGGCAGTCGCGGCCTGCATGGCGCGGCTGGTTATCAAAGACCGCTGGTGAGCCGGCAGTAACAAGCCGGGTCTTAATTGTCGCGGTGCGGAGGATTCGCAGTCGAACCCAAGCGCAATGTCTGCCAGCGCAGATGGCGTGCCCGCAAGTTTTGAATTCCCCGGGCAACCGGGGGGCTCCTGACAATCGGTCGCCGAATATAGGCTGGCCAAGTCTCGCAAGAGGCAAGGCCGATTTGGAGAGTAAACCGTGCCACTCAATCTGGAAGACAAAAAGGCCGTCGTGGCCGAAGTCTCGGCGCAAGTCGCCAAGGCTTCGACCATTGCCGTCGCCGAGTATCGCGGGATTGCTGTCGGTGAAATGACCCAGCTGCGCGCCAAGGCGCGTGCGCTGGGCGTGTACATGCGCGTTCTCAAGAACACGCTGGCCCGCCGTGCCGTGCAGGAAACCCCTTTCGCCGGCCTGGCGAACCAAATGACCGGTCCACTGATTTACAGCATGTCCGAAGATGTGGTCGCCGCGGCAAAAGTCCTCAACGACTTCGCCAAGACAAATGACAAGCTGATCCTGAAGGCGGGTTCATATAATGGCAAAGTGCTGGACGTCAATGCCGTCAAGGCGCTGGCATCCGTGCCGGGCCGCAAAGAGCTCATCAGCATGCTGCTGGGCGTGATGCAAGCGCCGGTCTCGGGCATGGCCCGTGTGCTGGCCGCAGTCGGCGAGAAGAAGCAGGCCGAGTCGGCCGCCTGATCCAGGCGCTGCTCAAGCGAACCCAACAAACATACCGAATCAAGGAGTATCACCATGGCAGTTACCAAAGAAGACATCCTCGAAGCCGTTGGCGCAATGTCCGTCATCGACCTGAACAATCTGGTCAAGGCTTTTGAAGAAAAGTTTGGCGTTTCCGCAGCCGCGATAGCTGTCGCTGGCCCCGCTGGCGGCGGCGCTGGTGGCGCTGCTGCTGCTGAAGAGCAGACCGAGTTCACCGTGATCCTGGCCGAAGTCGGCGCCAACAAGGTCAGCGTCATCAAGGCCGTGCGCGAAATCACCGGCCTGGGCCTGAAGGAAGCCAAGGACCTGGTCGACGGCGCACCGAAGCCCGTTAAGGAAGGCGTGGACAAGGCCACCGCCGCCGACGCCAAGAAGAAGCTGGAAGAAGCTGGCGCCAAGGCCGACGTCAAGTAATCGACGGCCGCGCGACGCAAAACGGGCTGACGGTTCGCCGTCAGCCCGTTTTGCGCCTGATGCGTGGGAGTTTTTAGGGCGGCTGAAGCCTGGTGTTTGAGGCCGAATTCAGAGGTTAGAGGCCAAAGAGAAGCGGATCCAAGTCCTGTTCTCTTTGTCTTCTGAACCGACTGCAGAAGACGAGTTTGGTCGGGCATTCCGATCGTTGCGGCCCTCCGCGAGGAAGGCTGTGCCGGTTCAAGCGAATGTCGTCAGCCAAGGTTGGTAGCGGCCAACCGCCAAATCCCGTCACAGTCGCTGAACACCACAGACTTCACGCCGGCCTGCGTTGATTCGGAGATCCCATGACGTACAGCTTCACAGAAAAGAAGCGCATTCGCAAGAGCTTTGCGAAGCGTGCAACGGTCCATGCCGTCCCTTTCCTGCTCGCGACTCAGATCGAGTCCTATACCCAGTTTCTGCAAGCTGAGCTGCCTTTGGCTCAGCGCAAAACCCAGGGCCTGCAGGCTGCTTTCAACGCCATTTTCCCCATCGCCTCGCACAACGGCTTGGCGCGGATGGAGTTCGTCAGTTACCAGCTTGCCTCGCCTCCCTTCGACGTCAAGGAATGCCAGCAGCGCGGCTTGACCTTCCATTCGGCCCTGCGCGCCAAGGTTCGCCTGATCATCAATGATCGCGAGAACCCCGGTAAGGTCAAGGAAGTCAAGGAGCAGGAAGTCTACATGGGCGAAATTCCGCTCATGACGTCCACCGGCTCCTTCGTCATCAACGGCACCGAGCGCGTCATCGTCTCGCAGCTGCACCGCTCGCCCGGCGTGTTCTTCGAACACGACAAGGGCAAGACCCACAGCTCGGGCAAGCTGCTGTTCTCTGCTCGCATCATTCCCTACCGTGGCTCCTGGCTGGACTTCGAATTTGATCCGAAGGACATCCTGTACTTCCGCGTCGACCGTCGCCGAAAGATGCCGGTCACCATCCTGCTCAAGGCCATCGGCCTGACGCCCGAGCAGATCCTTGCCCACTTCTTCGTCTTCGACAACTTCACCCTCATGGGTGAAGGCGCGCAGATGGAATTCGTCGCCGAGCGTCTACGCGGAGAAGTGGCGCGCTTCGACATCACCGACAAGAACGACAATGTCGTCGTCGCCAAGGACAAGCGCATCAACGCCAAGCACATGCGCGACCTCGAGGCCGCGAAGACCAAGCTGATCTCGGTGCCCGAGGACTACCTCATCGGCCGCGTGCTGGCCAAGAACATCGTCGACAGCGAGACCGGCGAGATCATCGCCAACGCCAATGACGAGCTCACCGAAGAGTTGCTCGGCCGCCTGCGCGAAGCCAGCGTCAAGCAGATCCAGACGCTCTACACCAACGACCTGAACCAAGGCCCGTACATCTCGCAGACCCTGCGCGTGGACGAGACGGCAGACCAGACCGCGGCCCGTATCGCCATCTACCGCATGATGCGTCCCGGCGAGCCGCCCACCGAGGATGCCGTCGAAGCCCTGTTCAACCGCCTGTTCTACAGCGAAGACGCCTACGACCTGTCGCGCGTCGGCCGTATGAAGGTGAACAGCCGCCTCGGCCGCAACACCGGCGAAGGCGCGATGGTCCTGACCGACGAGGACATCCTCGACACGATCAAGATCCTCGTGGACCTGCGCAACGGCAAGGGCGAAGTCGATGACATCGACCACCTTGGCAACCGCCGCGTGCGTTGTGTCGGCGAATTGGCCGAGAACCAATTCCGCGCCGGCCTCTCGCGCGTGGAGCGCGCCGTCAAGGAACGTCTGGGCCAGGCCGAAACCGAAAACCTGATGCCGCACGACCTGATCAACAGCAAGCCGATCTCGTCCGCCATCCGTGAGTTCTTCGGTTCCTCGCAGCTCTCGCAGTTCATGGACCAGACCAACCCGCTCTCGGAAATCACGCACAAGCGCCGCGTGTCCGCACTGGGCCCCGGCGGTCTGACCCGCGAACGCGCCGGCTTCGAAGTCCGAGACGTGCACCCGACCCACTACGGCCGTGTCTGCCCGATCGAAACGCCGGAAGGCCCGAACATCGGTCTGATCAACTCGCTGGCGCTGTACGCCCGTCTGAACGAATTCGGCTTCCTCGAGACGCCGTACCGCAAGGTGGTCGACGGCAAGGTCGCCGATCAGATCGACTACCTGTCCGCCATCGAAGAAGGCAAGTACGTGATCGCCCAGGCCAACGCCACTCTCGACAAGGGCGGCAAGCTGATCGACGAACTCGTCTCCGCCCGTGAAGCCGGCGAAACGCTGATGGTCACGCCAGACCGCGTCCAGTACATCGACGTGGCCCCGAGCCAGATCGTCTCCGCCGCGGCCTCGCTGGTGCCCTTCCTCGAGCATGATGACGCGAACCGCGCGCTGATGGGCGCAAACATGCAGCGCCAGGCCGTTCCTTGCCTGCGCCCGGACAAGCCCCTGGTCGGCACCGGCCTGGAGCGCACCGTGGCGGTGGACTCCGGCACGGCCGTGCAGGCGATGCGTGGCGGCGTGGTCGATTATGTCGACGCCAACCGTATCGTGATCCGCGTCAACGACGACGAAGCCGTCGCCGGTGAAGTCGGAGTGGACATCTACAACCTCATCAAGTACACCCGTTCCAACCAGAACACCAACATCAACCAGCGCCCGATCGTCAAGGTCGGCGATCTGGTCGGCCGCGGCGACCAGATCGCCGACGGCGCCTCGACCGACCTGGGCGAGCTCGCGCTCGGCCAGAACATGCTGGTGGCGTTCATGCCCTGGAACGGCTACAACTTCGAAGACTCGATCCTCATCTCCGAGAAGGTTGTGGCCGACGACCGCTACACCTCGATCCACATCGAGGAGCTGTCCGTCGTTGCCCGCGACACCAAGCTCGGACCCGAGGAAATCACCCGAGACATCTCCAACCTGGCCGAGTCGCAGCTCTCCCGCCTGGACGAGTCCGGCATCGTCTACATCGGCGCCGAAGTCGAAGCCGGCGACAGCCTGGTCGGCAAGGTCACGCCCAAGGGAGAGACCCAGCTGACCCCGGAAGAGAAGCTGCTGCGCGCCATCTTCGGCGAGAAGGCCTCGGACGTGAAGGATACCTCGCTGCGCGTGCCCTCGGGCATGTCCGGCACCGTCATCGACGTGCAGGTCTTCACCCGCGAAGGCGTGACCCGCGACAAGCGCGCCCAGTCGATCATCGACGAGGAACTCAAGCGTTATCGCCTCGACCTGAACGACCAGCTGCGTATCGTCGAAGGCGACGCCTTCCAGCGTCTGGAAAAGCTGCTGGTGGGCAAGACCACCAATGGCGGCCCCAAGAAGCTGGCCAAGGGCAGCAAGATCACCAAGGAATACCTGGCTGATCTCGACAAGTACCACTGGTTCGACGTGCGTCCCACCGACGAAGACGTGGCCGCCCAGGTCGAAGCCGTCAAGGAAGCCATCGAGCAGGAACGTCACCAGTTTGAACTTGCCTTCGAAGAGAAGCGCAAGAAGCTCACCCAGGGCGACGAGCTGCCTCCGGGCGTGATCAAGATGGTCAAGGTCTACCTGGCCGTCAAGCGCCGCCTGCAGCCCGGCGACAAGATGGCCGGCCGCCACGGCAACAAGGGCGTTGTGTCCAAGATCGTTCCGGTCGAGGACATGCCCTACATGGCTGACGGCACGCCTGCCGACATCGTCTTGAACCCGCTGGGCGTGCCTTCGCGGATGAACGTGGGCCAGATCCTGGAAACCCACCTGGGCAGCGCTGCACGCGGCCTGGGTCACCGCATCGCCGACATGCTCAAGGCAAACGTCAAGGCCACTGAGCTGCGCAAGCTGCTCAAGCAGATCTACAACGAGAGCGGCAAGCAGGAAGACATCGACAGCTTCTCGGACCAGGAAGTCATCGAGCTGGCGGAAAACCTCAAGAAGGGTGTGCCCTTCGCGACGCCGGTGTTCGACGGCGCCAACGAGGACGAAATCCGCAGCATGCTCGACCTCGCCTACCCGGACGAGCTGGCCAAGCAGATGGGCATGACCGCCGCCAAGCAGCAGGTCGTGCTCCATGACGGCCGCACCGGCGAAGCCTTCGAGCGCCCCGTGACCCTGGGTGTGATGCACATGCTCAAGCTGCACCACCTCGTCGACGACAAGATGCACGCCCGTTCCACCGGCCCGTACTCGCTCGTCACCCAGCAGCCGCTGGGGGGAAAGGCGCAGTTCGGCGGCCAGCGCTTCGGCGAAATGGAAGTCTGGGCGCTGGAAGCCTACGGTGCATCGTATGTGCTGCAGGAAATGCTCACCGTCAAGTCGGACGACGTCAACGGCCGCACCAAGGTCTACGAGAACATCATCAAGGGCGAGCACAGCATCGATGCCGGCATGCCGGAATCGTTCAACGTGCTGGTGAAGGAAATCCGTTCGCTGGGCATCGACATCGACCTGGAACGCAATTGAAGTGAATCCTGAAAAGGCTCAACCCATTTCAGAATTCACGATACGGAGGTTTGCATGAAAGCATTGCTTGATTTGTTTAAGCAGGTTCAGCAGGAAGAGCAGTTTGACGCGATCAAGATCGGCCTGGCATCGCCCGAGAAGATCCGTTCCTGGTCCTATGGCGAGGTCAAGAAGCCAGAGACCATCAACTACCGCACCTTCAAGCCCGAACGCGACGGTCTGTTCTGCGCCAAGATCTTCGGCCCGATCAAGGACTACGAGTGCCTGTGCGGCAAGTACAAGCGCCTGAAGCACCGCGGCGTGATCTGCGAGAAGTGCGGCGTCGAAGTCACGCTGGCCAAGGTGCGCCGCGAACGCATGGGCCACATCGAGCTGGCCGCGCCCACCGCGCACATCTGGTTCCTGAAGTCGCTGCCGTCGCGTCTGGGAATGGTCCTGGACATGACCCTGCGCGATATCGAACGCGTGCTGTACTTTGAAGCATTCGTCGTGATCGAATCCGGCATGATCCCGCTCAAGCGCGCGCAGATCATGTCGGAAGACGACTACATCGCCAAGTGCGAAGAGTACGGCGACGGCGAATTCGTGGCCGTCATGGGCGCCGAAGGCATCCGCGAGCTCCTGCGTTCGATCAACATCGACAAGGAAGTCGAGACCCTGCGCGCTGACCTGCAGGCCACCGGCTCCGAAGCCAAGATCAAGAAGTTCGCCAAGCGCCTCAAGGTGCTCGAGGCCTTCCAGCGCTCCGGTATCAAGCCCGAGCACATGATCCTGGAAGTGCTGCCGGTGCTGCCGCCGGAGCTGCGTCCGCTTGTCCCGCTGGACGGCGGCCGTTTCGCCACCTCGGACCTGAACGACCTGTATCGCCGCGTCATCAACCGCAACAACCGTCTGAAGCGTCTGCTCGAGCTCAAAGCGCCTGAGATCATCGTACGCAACGAAAAGCGCATGCTGCAGGAAGCCGTCGACTCGCTGCTGGACAACGGCCGTCGCGGCAAGGCCATGACCGGCGCCAACAAGCGCCCGCTCAAGTCCCTGGCCGAAATGATCAAGGGCAAGGGCGGCCGTTTCCGCCAGAACCTGCTGGGCAAGCGCGTGGACTACTCGGGCCGCTCGGTCATCGTGGTGGGCCCGACGCTCAAGCTGCATCAGTGCGGCCTGCCAAAGCTGATGGCGCTGGAGCTGTTCAAGCCCTTCATTTTCCACAAGCTCGAAATCATGGGCATCGCCACCACCATCAAGGCGGCGAAGAAGGAAGTGGAGCAGCAGACGCCGGTGGTCTGGGACATCCTCGAAGAGGTGATCCGCGAGCATCCCGTCATGCTCAACCGCGCTCCGACCCTGCACCGCCTGGGCATCCAGGCCTTCGAGCCCGTGCTGATCGAAGGCAAGGCGATCCAGCTGCACCCGCTCGTCTGCGCGGCGTTCAACGCCGACTTCGACGGCGACCAGATGGCCGTCCACGTCCCGCTGTCCATCGAAGCGCAGCTCGAAGCCCGAACCCTGATGCTGGCCTCGAACAACATCCTGTTCCCGGCCAACGGCGACCCGTCGATCGTGCCCTCGCAGGATATCGTGCTCGGCCTGTACTACGCGACCCGCGAGACAATCAACGGCCGCGGCGAAGGCATGACCTTCATCGACGTCTCGGAAGCGATTCGCGCCTATGAGAACAAGGAAGTCGAGCTGGCTTCCAAGGTCCATGTGCGCATCCCCGAGTACGACGTGGTCGGCACCGACGAGCGCGGCGATCCGATCTACCAGACGCGCATCGTGCTGCAGGCGACCACCGTCGGCCGCGCGATCCTCTCCGAGATCTTGCCAAAGGGTCTGCCTTTCTCCGTGCTGAACAAGCCGCTGAAGAAGAAGGAAATCTCGCGCCTGATCAACACCTCCTTCCGCAAGTGCGGCCTGCGCGAGACCGTGCTGTTTGCCGACAAGCTGCTGCAGTCGGGCTTCCGCCTGGCCACGCGCGCGGGCATCTCGATCGCCATCGACGACATGCTGATCCCGCCGCAGAAGGAAAAGATCATCGCCGAGGCGGCCGCCAAGGTGAAGGAATACGACAAACAGTACATGTCGGGTCTCGTGACCAACCAGGAGCGCTACAACAACGTGGTGGACATCTGGGGCGCCGCCGGCGATCAGGTGGGCAAAGCCATGATGGAGCAGCTCTCCCACGAAACCATCAAGGACCGCAACGGCAAGGACGCCAAACAAGAGTCGTTCAACGCCATCTATATGATGGCCGACTCCGGCGCGCGCGGCTCGGCCGCCCAGATCCGCCAGCTGGCGGGCATGCGCGGCCTGATGGCCAAGCCGGACGGCTCGATCATCGAAACGCCGATCACCGCGAACTTCCGCGAAGGCCTGAACGTGCTGCAGTACTTCATCTCCACGCACGGCGCCCGTAAGGGGCTGGCCGACACGGCGCTTAAGACCGCGAACTCCGGCTACCTGACCCGCCGCCTGGTCGACGTGACCCAGGATCTGGTTGTGGTCGAGGACGATTGCGGCACCACCAACGGTGTGGCCATGAAGGCCCTGGTCGAAGGCGGTGAAGTCATCGAAGCCCTGCGTGACCGTATCCTCGGCCGCGTGGTGATCGGCGACGTCATCAACCCCGAGACCCAGGACACCCTGATCGCCGAAGGCACCCTGCTCGACGAAGATCTGGTCGACCTGATCGACTTGATGGGCGTGGACGAGGTCAAGGTCCGCACGCCGCTGTCCTGCGAAACCCGCTACGGCCTGTGCGCCAAGTGCTACGGCCGCGACCTGGGCCGCGGCACGCTAGTCAACTCCGGCGAGGCAGTGGGTGTGATCGCCGCGCAGTCCATCGGCGAACCCGGCACGCAGCTGACGATGCGCACCTTCCACATCGGCGGCGCCGCATCGCGCGCCGCCGTGGCCAGCACCGTGGAAGCCAAGTCCAACGGCGTGGTCCGCTTCTCGGCCACGATGCGCTACGTCACCAACGCAAAGAACGAGCAGGTCGTCATATCCCGCTCGGGCGAAGTGCTGATCACCGACGACCACGGCCGCGAGCGCGAGCGCCACAAGATCCCTTACGGCACCACGCTGCTGGTCAAGGACGGCGAACAGCTAAAGGCCGGCGCGGCCCTGGCCAACTGGGACCCGCTGACCCGTCCGATCATCACCGAGTACGCGGGCACGATCAAGTTCGAGAACGTCGAGGAAGGCGTGACCGTCGCCAAGCAGGTGGACGACGTCACCGGCCTGTCAACCCTCGTCGTGATCGACGCCAAGCGCCGCACCGCCGCCACTAAGGGCCTGCGCCCACAGGTGAAGCTGCTCGACGCAGCCGGCAAGGAAGTCAAGATTCCGGGCACAGATCACTCGGTGACCATCGGCTTCCAGGTCGGCGCGCTGATCACCGTGCGCGATGGCCAGCAGGTGCAGGTGGGTGAAGTGCTTGCCCGTATCCCGACCGAGTCGCAGAAGACCCGCGACATCACCGGCGGTCTGCCGCGCGTGGCCGAGCTGTTCGAAGCCCGCTCGCCCAAGGACGCGGCGGTGCTGGCGGAAGTCACCGGCACGGTCTCCTTTGGCAAGGACACCAAGGGCAAGCAGCGTCTGGTCATCACCGACCTCGACGGCAATGCCCACGAGTTCCTGATCGCCAAGGAAAAGCAGGTTCTGGTCCACGACGGCCAAGTGGTGAACAAGGGCGAAATGATCGTGGAAGGTCCCTCCGACCCGCACGACATCCTGCGCCTGAAGGGCATCGAAGAGCTGGCGCGCTACATCGTCGACGAAGTGCAGGACGTGTACCGCCTGCAGGGCGTGAAGATCAACGACAAGCACATTGAAGTGATCGTGCGCCAGATGCTGCGCCGCGTGCAGATCAGCGATCCGGGCGAAACCCGCTTCATCACCGGCGAGCAGGCCGAGCGTTCCGACCTGTTCGACGAGAACGACCGCGTGGTTGCCGCCGGCAAGCGCCCTGCCTTGTACGACAACCTGCTGCTGGGCATCACCAAGGCCTCGCTCTCGACCGACAGCTTCATCTCGGCGGCCTCCTTCCAGGAAACTACCCGGGTCCTCACCGAAGCCGCCATCATGGGCAAGGTTGACGATCTGCGCGGCCTGAAGGAAAACGTGATCGTCGGCCGCCTGATCCCGGCGGGCACCGGCCTGGCCTACCACCGCGCCCGCAAGGCGCGCGAGCAGGCCGAGCGCGAACGCGCCGACGCCATCGCCAGCGAGGAAATGGAGTCGCCCTTTATCGAGACCAGCGCGGAAACCAGCGCCGGCCTGGGTACGGAAACCGGCGGACAGTCGTAAAAACCGGCCTCCCGGGGTCCCAAAGCGGTGTTTGGGCCTCCGGGAGGCTTAACTTGACGAAGTGGAATTCAGGCTATAAAGTCGAAAGTCTCCGTTTTTTGGACAAAAATTAAAATGCCAACAATTCATCAATTGGTTCGCAAGCCGCGTAAGTCGGAAGTGATCAAGAGCAAGAGCCCGGCTCTGCAAGATTGCCCCCAGCGCCGCGGCGTGTGCACCCGCGTGTACACCACGACGCCTAAGAAGCCGAACTCCGCAATGCGGAAGGTGGCAAAGGTGCGTCTTACCAACGGTTTCGAGGTGATCTCGTATATCGGCGGTGAAGGCCACAACCTGCAAGAACACTCGGTCGTGCTGATCCGCGGCGGCCGTGTGAAGGACTTGCCCGGTGTGCGTTACCACATCGTGCGCGGCTCCCTTGACCTGCAAGGCGTCAAGGACCGTAAGCAAGCCCGTTCGAAGTACGGCGCCAAGCGCGCCAAGAAGGCCTGATTTAATAAGGTTTTCACCCGTTGGCGGCAACATCCGGTTGCCGCCGAGTAAGTTGCTGGCCTGCCAGTATAAGGGCGTAGCCGGTTAGGGGATTGGTCCCCAACTGAAGAGAGAAAGGAAGTGTTATGCCACGTCGTCGCGAAGTCCCCAAGCGCGAGATTCTGCCGGACCCGAAGTTCGGCAATGTCGATGTCGCCAAATTTATGAACATGCTGATGCTCGACGGCAAGAAGTCCGTCGCTGAACGCATCGTCTACGGCGCGTTCGAGCAGATCGAGAAGAAGGCCGGCAAGGCTGCCCTGGAAGTGTTCTCGGTTGCTCTGTCCAACGTCAAGCCCATGGTGGAAGTGAAGAGTCGCCGCGTCGGTGGCGCCAACTACCAGGTGCCCGTCGAAGTGCGTCCCTCCCGCCGTATGGCTCTGGCCATGCGCTGGCTGCGCGAAGCTGCCAAGAAGCGAAGCGAAAAGTCCATGGCTCTGCGCCTCGCCGGCGAGCTGATCGAGGCCGCTGAAGGCCGCGGCGGCGCCATGAAGAAGCGCGAAGAAGTGCACCGCATGGCCGAGGCCAACAAGGCGTTCTCGCACTTCCGCTTCTGATCCCGGGCCGCACAAGCGGCTTGCGGACGAGTGGTTCAGGTTTTCAATATTGCGGCGGGCGCCAGTTTTGGCGGCCGCCGATTTTGCTAAAAGGTACACAACGTGGCTCGTAAGACTCCTGTAGAGCGCTATCGTAACATCGGCATTTCCGCCCACATCGACGCGGGAAAAACGACGACGACCGAGCGCATCCTCTTTTATACCGGCGTGAATCACAAGATTGGTGAAGTGCACGACGGCGCTGCCACCATGGACTGGATGGAGCAGGAGCAAGAGCGCGGCATCACCATCACCTCGGCTGCCACCACTGCCTTCTGGAAGGGCATGGGCAACAACTACCTCGAGCACCGCATCAACATCATCGACACCCCGGGCCACGTGGACTTCACCATCGAGGTGGAGCGTTCCATGCGCGTGCTCGACGGCGCTTGCATGGTCTACTGCGCCGTGGGCGGCGTGCAGCCCCAGTCGGAAACCGTTTGGCGTCAGGCCAACAAGTACGGCGTGCCCCGCCTGGCCTTCGTCAACAAGATGGACCGCACCGGCGCCAACTTCTTCAAGGTCTACGACCAGATGAAGTCGCGCCTGAAGGCCAATCCGATCGCCATTCAAGTGCCCATCGGCGCTGAAGAAGGCTTCAAGGGCGTGGTCGACCTGGTGAAGATGAAGGCCATCATCTGGGATGAAGCCTCCCAGGGCACCAAGTTCGCCTACGAAGACATACCTGCCGATCTGCTCGCCACCTGTGAAGAATGGCGCGAGAAGATGATCGAAGCCGCAGCCGAATCCTCTGAAGGGCTCATGGACAAGTACCTCGGCGGCGAAGCGCTGACCGAAGAAGAGGTCAAGACGGCGCTGCGTCAGCGCACCATCGCCGGCGAAATCGTCCCGATGCTGTGCGGCACCGCGTTCAAAAACAAGGGTGTGCAGGCCATGCTCGACGCTGTGGTTGATTATCTGCCTTCGCCGGCGGACGTTCCCCCGGTCAAGGGCGAGCTCGAGAACGGCGAACCGGCCGTGCGTCAGCGCGTCGACGAAGAGAAGTTCTCCGCGCTCGCGTTCAAGATCATGACCGACCCCTTCGTTGGCCAGCTGATCTTCTTCCGAGTGTATTCGGGCGTGGTGAATTCGGGCGACACCGTCTACAACCCGATCAAGTCGAAGAAGGAGCGTATCGGCCGCATTCTGCAGATGCACGCCAACCAACGTGAAGAAATCAAGGAAGTGCGCGCCGGCGACATCGCTGCCGCCGTGGGCCTCAAGGAAGCCACCACCGGCGACACGCTGTGCGACCCGACCAGCGTGATTCTTCTCGAGCGCATGGTGTTCCCCGAGCCCGTGATCTCGCAGGCCGTCGAACCCAAGACCAAGGCTGACCAGGAAAAGATGGGCATCGCCCTGAACCGTCTGGCTCAGGAAGATCCGTCCTTCCGCGTGAAGACCGACGAAGAATCCGGCCAGACCATCATCTCCGGCATGGGCGAGCTGCATCTGGAAATTCTGGTGGACCGCATGAAGCGCGAATTTGGTGTGGAAGCCACCGTGGGCAAGCCCCAGGTTGCTTACCGCGAAACCATCCGCGCGACCTGCAATGAAATCGAAGGCAAGTTCGTCAAGCAGTCCGGCGGCCGCGGCCAGTACGGCCATGTGGTCCTGAAGCTCGAGCCGCAAGAGCCTGGCAAGGGCTATGAATTCATCGACGCCATCAAGGGCGGCGTGGTGCCGCGCGAGTACATCCCGGCCGTCGACAAGGGCATCCAGGAAACGCTGAACTCCGGTGTGCTGGCTGGCTACCCTGTCGTCGACATCAAGGTCACGCTGTTCTTCGGTTCATACCACGACGTGGACTCGAACGAAAACGCATTCAAGATGGCCGGCTCCATGGCGTTCAAGGACGGCATGCGCAAGGCCAGCCCGGTTCTGCTTGAGCCGATGATGGCCGTGGAAGTGGAAACGCCCGAAGACTTCATGGGCAACGTGATGGGCGACTTGTCGTCCCGCCGCGGCATGCTGCAAGGCATGGGCGACGTTGCGGGCGGCGGTGGCAAGCTGGTGCGCGCCGAAGTGCCGCTGGCCGAGATGTTCGGCTATTCGACCTCGCTGCGCTCGCTCACGCAAGGCCGCGCGACCTATACGATGGAATTCAAGCATTACGCTGAAGCCCCGCGCAACGTCGCTGAGGCGATCATCAGCGCCAAGGGCAAGTAAGCACCGACAACCGTATTGAATTTTTGGATTGAGGACAGGAAATGGCAAAAGAAAAATTTGAGCGGACCAAGCCGCACGTGAATGTTGGTACGATTGGTCACGTTGACCACGGCAAGACGACGCTGACGGCGGCGATCACGACGGTGCTCTCGAAGGCGTTTGGCGGCGAAGCCAAGGCGTATGACCAGATCGACGCGGCGCCCGAAGAGAAGGCTCGCGGCATCACCATCAACACCGCACATGTCGAGTACGAGACGAAGGGTCGTCACTACGCGCACGTGGACTGCCCGGGCCACGCCGACTACGTGAAGAACATGATCACCGGCGCCGCCCAGATGGACGGCGCGATCCTGGTCGTGTCGGCCGCCGACGGCCCCATGCCCCAGACCCGCGAGCACATCCTGTTGGCCCGTCAGGTCGGCGTGCCCTACATCATCGTGTTCCTGAACAAGTGCGACATGGTCGACGACGCTGAGCTGCTCGAGCTGGTCGAAATGGAAGTGCGCGAGCTGCTCTCGAAGTACGACTTCCCGGGAGACGACACCCCGATCGTCAAGGGCTCTGCCAAGCTGGCGCTCGAAGGCGACAAGGGCGAGCTGGGCGAGCAGGCTATCTTTGCGTTGGCCGAAGCACTCGACACCTACATCCCCACGCCGGAGCGTTCGGTTGATGGTGCGTTCCTGATGCCGGTGGAAGACGTGTTCTCGATCTCAGGCCGCGGAACCGTGGTGACGGGGCGTATCGAGCGCGGCGTGATCAAGGTCGGCGAAGAAATCGAAATCGTGGGTATCCGCCCGACGGGGAAGACGACCTGCACGGGCGTGGAAATGTTCCGCAAGCTGCTCGACCAAGGTCGGGCGGGCGACAACGTGGGTATCCTGCTGCGCGGCACCAAGCGCGAAGAAGTCGAGCGTGGCCAGGTGCTGGCCAAGCCGGGTTCGATCACGCCGCACACGCACTTCACTGCCGAGGTGTATGTGCTGTCTAAGGAAGAGGGCGGCCGTCACACGCCGTTCTTCAGCAACTATCGCCCGCAGTTCTACTTCCGTACGACGGACGTGACCGGCGCGATCGAGCTGCCCAAGGACAAGGAAATGGTGATGCCTGGCGATAATGTGACGATCACAGTGAAGCTGATCGCCCCGATCGCGATGGAAGAAGGCCTGCGTTTCGCGATCCGCGAAGGCGGTCGTACTGTCGGCGCCGGCGTCGTCGCCAAAATCGTCGAGTAAGACATTCTGCGGCCGGGTTTACGCCAGGCCGCGCAGTGGTTGTGAAGCAGTATCCGTTCGTTCTTTTGATTAATCCGCGGTCAGATGACCGCCCGCTCTTTGGAAATGACATGCAAAACGCCAGCCCGAACCCCAAGCAAGGCCAGAAGCAACGGATCCGCATCCGCCTGAAGGCCTTCGACTATCGTCTGATCGACCAGTCGGCCGCTGAGATCGTGGATACCGCCAAGCGCACCGGCGCGATCGTCAAGGGCCCCGTTCCCCTGCCGACCCGCATCCAGCGCTTCGATATCCTGCGCTCGCCGCACGTCAACAAGACCTCCCGCGATCAGCTGGAAATCCGCACCCACCAGCGCCTGATGGACATCGTTGATCCGACCGATAAGACCGTTGATGCGCTGATGAAGCTGGATCTGCCAGCCGGCGTGGATGTCGAGATCAAGCTTCAGTAAGGGATTTTCCGGTTTTATCGCTTGCAAGTGCAGTTTTAGCTGTGTTAATCTAAAACTAACCACTCTCGTGGTGGCATCTTAATTTATTCGCCCCGGCCAATCGAAGCTGGGAATGGAGAAATAATATGAGCCTTGGCCTTGTCGGTCGCAAGGTTGGTATGACGCGTATTTTCACGGATGATGGCGATTCGATTCCCGTCACTGTGATTGAGGTCGGTGGCAACCGCGTGACCCAAATTAAGACCGAAGACGCCGACGGCTACACGGCTGTGCAGGTTGCATTCGGTGTCCGTCGCGCCTCGCGCGTGACCAAGTCCATCGCCGGGCATCTTGCTAAGGCTGGCGTCGAGGCGGGCGCCGTCCTCAAGGAATTCCGTATCGACGCCGCCAAGGCTGCCGAGCTGTTCGCCGGCGCCGTGATCGGCGCCGGCCTGTTCAGCGTCGGCCAGAAGGTGGACGTGCAGGGCGTGACGATCGGTAAAGGCTACGCTGGCACCATCAAGCGCTACCACTTCAGATCCGGCCGCGCCACCCACGGCAACTCGCGTTCGCACAACGTTCCTGGCTCAATCGGTATGGCGCAGGATCCGGGCCGTGTGTTTCCCGGTAAGCGCATGACTGGTCACCTGGGCGACGTCACCCGCAGCGTCCAGAACCTCATAATCGCTCGCATCGACGCCGAGCGCAGCCTGCTGCTGGTTCGCGGTGCAGTTCCCGGCGCCGCCGGCGGCCAAGTCATCGTGACCCCGGCCGTCAAGGCCAAGGCTAAGTAAGGGGCCCGCAGATGGAAATCAAGCTCCTGACAGAAAGCGGTCAGCTCGGCGCGGCGGTGCAAGCATCGCCCGAAGTTTTCGAGCGTGACTACAACGAAGCGCTGGTGCACCAGATCGTTGTCGCATACCAGGCCAACGCTCGCAGCGGCAACCGCAAGCAGAAGGACCGCGAAGAGGTCAAGCATACGACCAAGAAGCCGTGGCGCCAGAAGGGCACGGGCCGCGCCCGCGCCGGTATGACCTCCTCCCCGCTGTGGCGGGGGGGCGGCCGTATCTTCCCGAATTCTCCGGAAGAAAACTTCAGTCAGAAGGTCAACCGCAAGATGTATCGCGCCGGCATGCGTTCGATCTACTCGCAGCTGGCCCGCGAAGGCCGTCTGAACGTCGTCGACGGACTGACCGTCGAGGCGCCCAAGACCAAACTGCTGGCGAAAAAGTTCAAGGTCATGGGTTTGGACTCCGTGCTGGTGATCACCGACGCCGTCGATGAAAACCTGTTCCTGGCCTCGCGCAACCTGCCGAACGTTTCGGTGGTCGAGCCGCGCCACGCCGACCCGCTCTCGCTGATTCACTACAAGAAAGTGCTGGTCACCAAGGCGGCGATCGCGCAGATCGAGGAGATGCTGAAATGACCCAGCTTGCCAAAAACGATCATCGCCTGATGCAAGTCCTGCTTGCGCCAGTGATCTCCGAAAAGGCCACCCAGGTTGCCGACAAGAACGAGCAAGTGGTGTTTGAAGTGATTCGCGACGCCAACAAGCTCGAAGTCAAGGCCGCGGTTGAGTTGCTGTTCAAGGTCGAAGTCGAGTCCGTACAGATCCTCAATCAGAAGGGCAAGGAAAAGCGCTTCGGCCGCTTCACTGGTCGTCGCGACCACGTGAAGAAGGCCTACGTCAGTCTGAAGCCCGGCCAGGAAATCGATTTTGAAGTGGAGGCCAAGTAATCATGGCACTCGTCAAGACTAAGCCGACTTCGCCTGGCCGCCGCACCATGGCTAAGGTGGTGAACAGCTCCCTGCACAAGGGCACCGGTTACGCCCCCCTGCTCGAGCCGCAGCACCAGAAGTCCGGCCGTAACAACAACGGCCACATCACTATCCGTCACAAGGGCGGTGGTCATAAGCACCACTATCGCGTCATCGACTTCAAGCGCAACGACAAGGATGGCATCGCCGCCAAGGTTGAGAGTCTGGAGTACGACCCGAACCGCAGCGCCAACATTGCTCTGTTGTTATTCGCCGATGGCGAACGCCGCTACATCATCGCCCCTAAGGGGCTAGTGGTCGGTCAGCAGATTATGAACGGCGCGGAAGCGCCGATAAAGCTGGGCAACAATCTGCCTCTGCGCAACATTTCGGTCGGCAGCACGATCCACTGTGTGGAGCTGCTCCCCGGCAAGGGTGCTCAGATCGCTCGCGCCGCAGGCGGCGCTGCCGTGCTGCTGGCTCGCGAAGGCATCTACGCCCAGGTCCGCCTGCGCTCCGGTGAAGTGCGCCGCGTGCACATCGAGTGCCGCGCCACCATCGGCGAAGTGGGCAATGAAGAGCACAGCCTGCGTCAGATCGGCAAGGCCGGTGCGACCCGTTGGCGCGGTATCCGCCCGACAGTGCGCGGCGTCGCCATGAATCCGATCGACCACCCGCACGGTGGCGGCGAAGGCAAGACCGCGGCTGGCCGCGATCCGGTGTCGCCGTGGGGCGTGCCGGCCAAGGGATACCGCACCCGCAAGAACAAGCGTACGACCAGCATGATCGTGCAGCGTCGTCACAAGCGCTAAGGCAGGGAATAGAAAATGACACGTTCCGCAAAGAAAGGTCCGTTCTGCGACGACCATCTGCTTGCAAAAGCCGAGGCTGCGCAAAAGAACAAGGACAAGAAACCGATCAAGACCTGGTCGCGCCGTTCCACCATCCTGCCGGAATTCATCGGCCTGACGGTGGCCGTGCACAATGGCCGCCAGCACGTCCCGGTGTACGTTTCCGAAAACATGGTCGGCCACAAGCTCGGTGAATTTGCGCTCACGCGCACGTTCAAGGGCCACGCTGCCGACAAGAAAGCGAAGAAATAAAGGGCCATCATGGAAGTCAAAGCCATTCATCGCGGCGCCCGCATTTCCGCGCAGAAGACGCGCCTGGTCGCTGACCAAATCCGCGGCCTGCCCATCTCACGCGCTCTGAACATCCTGACGTTCAGCCCGAAAAAGGCTGCCGAGATCGTCAAGAAGGTGGTCGAGTCGGCCATCGCCAATGCCGAGCACAACGAAGGCGCTGACATCGACGAACTGAAGGTCAAGACTATCTACGTCGACAAGGGCGCCTCACTCAAGCGTTTCACCGCTCGCGCCAAGGGCCGCGGCAACCGCATTGAGAAAAAAACCTGTCACATCACTGTGACGCTTGGGAACTAAGGGCTAACGATGGGACAGAAAATTCATCCGACCGGTTTCCGCCTTGCGGTTACCCGTAACTGGTCGTCGCGCTGGTATGCCAACAACGCGAATTTCGCCGGCATGCTGCAAAAGGACATCGAAGTCCGCGACTACCTGAAGAAGAAGCTCAAGTCCGCCTCCGTCGGACGCGTGGTCATCGAGCGTCCTGCTAAGAACGCCCGCATCACGATCTTCAGCTCACGTCCGGGCGTCGTGATCGGCAAGAAGGGCGAGGATATCGAAATCCTCAGGAGCGAACTGCAGCGGCGCATGAGCGTGCCCGTGCACGTCAGCATCAAAGAGATCCGCAAGCCCGAACTGGACGCCCAGCTCGCCGCTGACGGCATCACCCAGCAGATCGTCAAGCGGATCACCATCCGCCGCGCGATGCGCCGCACGATCCAAGCCGCGATGCGCTTGGGCGCCAAGGGCATCAAGATCATGTGCGCTGGCCGCCTGAACGGCGTTGAAATCGCCCGTACCGAGTGGTACCGCGAAGGCCGCGTTCCCCTGCATACCCTGCGTGCCGATGTGGACTACGGCTTCTCCGAAGCCGAAACCACCTACGGCATCATCGGTGTCAAGGTCTGGATCTACAAGGGCGACAACCTGGGCCTCAATGATGCCCCGGCCGTCGTCGAGGAAGCGCCCGAAGACAAGCGCGCTCGTCGTCCCTCCCGCACCACCGGCCCGCGCCGCGGTCGTGAAGGCGAAGGCGCCGCGCCGTCCGCAGATGCGCCCAAGCCGGCCGGCAAGCACGTGCGCAAGCCCGCAGCTGAGCCAAAGACTGGAGAATAAGCATGCTGCAACCGAAACGCCGCAAGTACCGTAAAGAGCAAAAGGGCCGCAACACCGGTGTCGCCACCCGTGGCGCCGCCGTGTCCTTCGGCGAATACGGCCTGAAGGCTGTCGGCCGTGGCCGTCTGACCGCCCGTCAGATCGAAGCCGCCCGTCGCGCCATGACCCGCCACATCAAGCGTGGCGGCCGCATCTGGATCCGCATCTTCCCGGACAAGCCCATTTCGCGCAAACCTGCCGAAGTCCGTATGGGTAACGGTAAAGGCAATCCGGAGTATTACGTCGCCGAGATCCAACCGGGCAAGGTGCTGTACGAGATGGATGGCGTGGACGAGACGCTGGCCCGAAAGGCGTTCCGCCTGGCCGCCTCCAAGCTGCCCATCGCCACGACCTTCGTCATCCGCCAGGTTGGCGCTTAAGCCAGGAGAACATGATGAAAGCATCTGAAATCCGCAGCAAGGATGTGGCAGGCCTGAACAAGGAACTGTCCAACCTGCTCAAGGCTCAGTTTGGCCTGCGCATGCAAAAGGCCACCCAGCAGCTGCAGAACAACAGCCAGCTGAAGAAGGTTCGCCGCGACATCACCCGCGTGCGCACCGTCCTGGCCGAGAAGGCCTCGGCCACGAAATAAGCGAGCACATACTGTGAGCGAAATTGAAAAGAGCCTGAAGCGCGTCCTGATCGGCCGCGTGGTCAGCAATAAGATGGAAAAGACGGTCACCGTCCTGGTCGAAAAGCGTGTCAAGCACCCGCTGTACGGCAAGTACGTGGTCAAGTCCAAGAAATACCACGCCCACGATGAAGCCAATCAGTACAACGAAGGCGACACCGTGGAGATCGAGGAAAGCCGTCCTCTGTCCCGCACCAAGACCTGGGTGGTTTCTCGCCTGGTCGAGGCCGCGCGCGTAATCTGAGAAGTATTGCAGCTCCGGAAGATCGTGCTATGCTAGCGGTCTTTTTCGGATTCGTCCGGGCTGTGGGTCGTAAAGGTTCTCCTAGCGGACCTTAGACTGTGGTAAGCCTTGCTGTAACCCTTTAACGGTTTGAGGCGCTTTTTGCGCCTGGGCCGTCAACTGGGCCAAGACTGACCGGCGGGATGTCCCGTCGGGAAAAGTTGGGATAGAAAATCATGATCCAGACAGAAAGCCGGCTAGAAGTAGCCGACAATACCGGTGCTCGCGAAGTTTTGTGCATTAAAGTACTTGGCGGCTCCAGACGCCGTTATGCCAGCATTGGCGACATCATCAAGGTCAGCGTCAAGGACGCTGCCCCGCGTGGTCGCGTGAAGAAGGGCGACATCTATAACGCCGTGGTGGTTCGCACCGCCAAAGGTGTGCGTCGTCCCGATGGTTCGCTGATCAAGTTCGACAGCAATGCCGCCGTGCTGCTCAACGCCAAGCTCGAGCCGATCGGCACCCGCATCTTCGGGCCCGTGACCCGTGAGCTGCGTACCGAGCGCTTTATGAAGATCGTCTCCCTGGCGTCTGAAGTGCTGTAAATCAGGTTAAGAAAGGCAGAGTCCAAATGAAAAAGATCCGCAAAGGCGACGAAGTCATCGTCATCACCGGCAAGGACAAGGGCAAGCGCGGCACCGTGCTGACCGTGGCCGAGCAGACCGTGACGGTCGAAGGCGTGAACGTCGTCAAGAAGAATATGCGTCCCAACCCCGTGTTGGGCGTGCAGGGCGGCATCGTCGACAAGGTCATGCCGATTCAGATTTCCAACGTTGCGCTCGTGGATGCCAATGGCAAGCCGTCGCGGGTGGCGATCCAGGTCGAGGGCCGCAAGAAGGTGCGCGTCCTGAAGGCGACCGGCGCCGTCCTGGCTGCTTGATTCTGGGCTAGAGAGAGGATAAGCATGGCTGCCCGTCTGCAAGAATTTTATAAAGAAAAAGTCGTCCCCGACCTGATGGTCAAGTTCGGCTACAAGTCGGTGATGGAGGTCCCGCGCTTCCTGAAGATCACCCTGAACATGGGTGTTGGCGAAGCCGTCAACGACAAGAAGCTGATCGAAAACGCCGTTAGCGATCTGACCAAGATCGCCGGCCAGAAGCCCGTGGTCACGAAGGCCCGCAAGGCAATCGCCGGCTTCAAGATCCGTCAGGGCTACCCGATCGGGTGCATGGTGACCCTGCGCGGTCAAAGCATGTTCGAGTTCCTGGATCGCTTCATCACCGTGTCTCTGCCGCGCGTGCGTGACTTCCGTGGCGTGTCTGGCCGTGCTTTCGACGGCCGTGGCAACTACAACATCGGCGTCAAAGAGCAGATCATCTTCCCCGAAATTGAGTACGACAAGATCGACGCGCTGCGGGGTATGAACATCAGCATCACGACGACCGCGAAGAACGACGAGGAAGCCAAGGCTCTGCTCGCCGCATTCAAATTCCCGTTCCGCAATTAAGAGGCTAACGTGGCAAAACTTTCCCTGATTGAGCGCGAAAAGAAGCGCGCCAAGCTGGTCGCCAAGTATGCAGCTCGCCGTGCCGAGCTCAAGGCGCTCATCGCCGACCAGTCAAAGACGGAAGAGGAGCGCTATGAAGCGCGTCTCAAGCTGCAGCAGCTGCCGCGCAACGCCAACCCGACGCGTCAGCGCAACCGCTGCGCGCTGACCGGCCGTCCCCGCGGTGTGTTCCGCAAGTTCGGCCTGGCCCGCAGCAAGATCCGTGAAATTGGCTTCAAGGGCGAAATCCCTGGCCTGACCAAGGCCAGCTGGTAAACCGCTAGGCTAGAGGAGAAACAGTATGAGCATGAGCGATCCAATCGCCGATATGCTGACGCGAATCCGCAATGCCCAGGCGGTGGAGAAGCAGTCGGTGGTCATGCCTTCGTCCAAGGTGAAGGTGGCGATTTCCAACGTCCTGAAGGATGAAGGCTATATCGATGGTTACGAAGTCCAAGGCGACGCGTCCAAGCCCGTCCTGACGATTTCCCTGAAGTACTACGCCGGCCGCCCGGTCATCGAGCGTTTGGAGCGGGTTTCCCGCCCCGGCCTGCGTGTGTACAAAGGCCGCCACGAGATTCCTCAGGTCATGAACGGCCTGGGCGTCGCCATCGTCTCGACCCCCAAGGGCGTGATGACCGACCGCAAGGCTCGCGCCACTGGCGTGGGCGGCGAAGTCATCTGCTACGTGGCTTAAGGAGTGCACCATGTCTCGTGTAGGTAAGGCTCCCATCCAACTGCCCAAGGGCGTTGAAGTCACCCTGAAGGACGGCATCGTCACCGTCAAGGGTTCGCTGGCCACGCTGACCATGCCGCTGAATGCGCTGGTCACCATGTCCGTTGAGAACGGCGTGGTCACGTTCGCCGCCGTCAACGACAGCCGCGAATCCAATGCCCTGCAAGGCACGATGCGCGCCCTGGTGAACAACATGGTCCGCGGCGTGTCCACGGGCTTCGAAAAGAAGCTGAATCTGGTCGGTGTGGGTTACCGCGCCCAGGCGCAAGGCAACAAGCTTAAACTGCAGCTGGGCTTCTCGCACGACGTCGAGCATGAGATGCCTGAAGGCGTGAAGGCTGAAACACCCACCCAGGCGGAAATCATCATCAAGGGTTCCGACCGTCAGAAGGTCGGCCAGGTGGCAGCCGAAGTGCGCGCTTACCGCCAACCTGAGTTTTATAAGGGCAAGGGCGTTCGTTATGCCGACGAAGTCGTGCTGCTCAAAGAAACCAAGAAGAAGTAAGGCCGAGAATCATGGACAAGAAACAATCCCGTTTGCGCCGTGCCCGCCAGGCCCGGCTCAAGATCGCCGAGCTCAAGGCCAATCGCCTGAGTGTGCATCGCACCAACCAGCACATCTACGCCCAGGTGTTCTCCACCGACGGCGCTAAGGTGCTGGCCTCGGCGTCGACGGTCGAAGCCGAAGTCCGCAAGGAAATCGACGGCAAGGGCGGCAGTGCCACCGCCGCCACGGTGATCGGCAAGCGTATTGCCGAGCGCGCCAAGGCAGCCGGCGTCGAGACCGTTGCGTTCGATCGTGCGGGCTTCCGCTACCACGGCCGCGTCAAGGCGCTGGCCGACGCCGCGCGTGAAGCCGGCCTCAAGTTCTAAGGATTCGCCATGGCAAAAGTGCAAGCGAGAGTGCAGGCTGAAGAGCGCGACGACGGTCTTCGCGAGAAGATGATTGCGGTCAACCGCGTCACCAAGGTGGTGAAGGGCGGCCGTATCTTGGGCTTCGCGGCTCTCGTGGTGGTCGGTGACGGCGATGGCCGTATCGGCATGGGCAAGGGCAAGGCCAAGGAAGTGCCGGTCGCCGTGCAAAAGGCGATGGAAGAAGCCCGCCGCAAGATGTTCAAGGTGCCCCTGCGTGGCAATACCCTGCAGCATTCCGTGACCGGTGAGCACGGCGCCTCCGTGGTGCTGATCGCTCCCGCTAAGGAAGGTGCTGGCGTGATCGCCGGAGGTCCGATGCGCGCGATCTTCGAGGTGATGGGCGTGGCCAATGTGGTCGCCAAGTCGCTCGGCTCGACCAACCCGTACAACATGGTGCGCGCTACCCTCGACGGCCTGCGCAAGATGAGCACCCCCGCGGAAATCGCCGCCAAGCGCGGCAAGACCGTGGAAGAAATCCTCGGCTGATGCCGGGGGGAACGTAGACAGGTGACAAAATGTCAGACAAAAAGATCAAGATTCAACTCGTGCGCGGCTTGATCGGCACGCGCGAATCGCATCGCGCCACAGTGCGTGGCCTGGGCCTGCGCCGGATCAATTCGGTGTCGGAACGGCAGGACACGCCCGCCGTCCGCGGCATGATCAACAAGGTGTCCTACCTGGTGAAGGTGATCGGATAATGGAGCTCAATTCTCTGAAGCCGGGCGCCGGCTCCAAGCGTCCACGCCGTCGCGTGGGTCGCGGCATCGGTTCCGGCCTGGGCAAGGCCGCCGGCCGTGGCCACAAGGGTCAGAAGTCGCGTTCGGGCGGCTTTCACAAGGTCGGCTTCGAAGGCGGCCAGATGCCACTGTATCGTCGTCTGCCCAAGCGCGGCTTTGCCTCGCTGACCAAGGAATTCACCGCGGAAGTCCGCCTCTCCGACCTCGAAGGTCTGGGCGTGGCCGACGTGGATCTGCTGACCCTCAAGCAAGCCGGCTTGGTCGGCGAGCTGGTCAAGTCCGTCAAGCTGGTGAAATCCGGCGAGCTGACCCGTGCCGTGACCCTCAAGGGCATTGCGGCGACGGATGGCGCCAAGGCTGCCGTGGAAGCGGCTGGCGGCTCGGTCGCGGCCTGATCGGTCAGTACTGATTTAAGCGAGAGAGATCTTGGCAACTGCGCAAGCTAATGGAAAGAGCTCCGTCAAGTACGGCGACCTGCGTCGCCGTCTGGTGTTCCTGCTGCTCGCGCTCGTGGTGTACCGTATCGGCGCGCACATCCCGGTGCCCGGCATCGACCCGGACCTGCTGGCCAAGCTGTTCCAGGGCCAGCAGGGCGGCATCCTCGGGATGTTCAACCTATTCTCGGGTGGCGCACTGTCGCGCTTCACGGTGTTTGCGCTGGGCATCATGCCCTACATCACTGCGTCGATCATCATGCAGCTGCTGACCATCGTCATTCCTTCGCTCGAAGCGCTGAAGAAGGAAGGCCAGGCCGGCACCCGTAAGATCACCCAGTACACCCGCTACGCGACCGTGTTCCTGGCGACCTTCCAGGCCTTCGGCATCTCCTTCGCGCTTGAAGCGCAGCAAGGGCTGGTGCTGGAGCCGGGCATGCTGTTCCGTCTGACGACGGTGGTCACCCTGGTGACGGGCACGATGTTCCTGATGTGGCTGGGTGAGCAGATCACCGAGCGCGGCATCGGCAACGGCATCTCGATCATCATCTTCGGTGGTATCGCGGCGGGCCTGCCCAACGCGGTCGGCGGTCTGTTTGAACTGGTGCGCACCGGCTCGATGAGCATCATCGCGGCGATCCTGATCGTAGCGATCGTGGCGGCGGTGACCTTCTTCGTCGTGTTCGTCGAACGCGGCCAGCGCAAGATCCTGGTGAACTACGCCAAGCGCCAGGTCGGCAACAAGGTGTACGGCGGGCAGTCTTCGCATCTGCCTCTGAAGCTGAACATGGCCGGTGTGATTCCGCCGATCTTTGCTTCGTCGATCATCCTGTTCCCGACCACGATCGCGAACTTCTTCACCTCGGGCTCCAGCGACAGCGCGGTGATCCGTGTGGTCAAGGATGTGGCGGCGACGCTGTCGCCGGGCCAGCCGGCGTACATGCTGCTGTATGCGGGCGCGATTCTGTTCTTCTGCTTCTTCTATACGGCTCTGGTGTTCAACAGCTGGGAAACCGCGGACAACCTGAAGAAGAGCGGCGCCTTCGTTCCGGGCATCCGTCCGGGCGAGCAGACCGCGCGCTACGTGGACAAGATCCTGACGCGCCTGACGCTGACCGGCGCCGCGTACATGGCCCTGGTCTGCCTGCTGCCGGAATTTCTGGTGCTGCGCTGGAACGTACCGTTTTACTTCGGCGGCACTTCGCTGCTGATCATCGTGGTGGTGACCATGGACTTCATGGCGCAGGTGAATTCCTACATCATGTCCCAGCAGTACGAGTCTCTGCTGAAGAAGAATTTCAGAGGTGGTCTGAGCTCGCGCTGAACGGCATCGGACCGGGCGGAATGGGAAACAGAAACGCACAGCATGGCAAAAGACGACGCTATCCAGATGCAGGGTGAAGTGCTGGAAAACCTGCCCAACGCAACTTTTCGCGTGAAACTGGAGAACGGACATGTCGTGCTGGGGCATATCTCCGGGAAGATGCGGATGAACTACATCCGCATCCTGCCGGGCGACAAGGTAACGGTCGAGCTGACCCCGTATGACCTGTCGCGCGTGCGCATCGTCTTCCGGGCGAAGTGAGTGCGTGATAACAGCGCTACGATTTGGTGAGAGGAAAAGAAAATGAAAGTGATGGCATCCGTGAAGTGCATTTGCCGTAACTGCAAAGTGATCAAGCGCAAGGGCGTGGTCCGGGTGATCTGCTCGTCCGATCCCCGTCACAAGCAGCGCCAGGGTTGATCCCGGCACCAGGTGAACTAAAGGACTTACCACTATGGCACGTATTGCAGGGGTCAATATCCCCAACCATCAGCACACCGAAATCGGCCTGACCGCGATCCACGGCATCGGCCGTCCTCGCGCTCGCGTGATCTGCGAAGCCGCCGGCGTGCCGAGCACCAAGAAGATCAAAGATCTGACCGACGCCGATCTCGAAAAACTCCGTGACGAAGTCAACAAGTTCACGGTCGAGGGCGATCTGCGCCGCGAAGTGACCATGAGCATCAAGCGTCTGATGGACCTGGGCTGCTACCGCGGCCTGCGCCATCGCCGCGGCCTTCCCGTGCGCGGTCAGCGAACCCGCACCAACGCCCGCACCCGCAAGGGTCCGCGCCGTGCCGCAGCTTCGCTCAAGAAGTAAACCGGATATCGCATAGGCAAAATCATGGCAAAAGCACCCAATACCTCGGCCCAGCGCGCGCGCAAGAAGGTCAAGAAGAACGTGGCGGACGGCATTGTCCACGTCCACGCCTCGTTCAACAACACCATCATCACCATCACCGACCGCCAGGGCAATGCTCTGTCGTGGGCGACGTCTGGCGGCCAGGGCTTCAAGGGCTCGCGCAAGTCGACCCCGTTCGCGGCCCAGGTGGCGGCTGAGAACGCCGGCCGCGCCGCGCAGGAATGCGGCATCAAGAATCTGGAAGTGCGCATCAAGGGCCCCGGCCCCGGCCGTGAATCCGCCGTGCGCGCGCTGAACTCGCTGGGCATCAAGATCGTGCAGATCTCCGACGTCACGCCGGTTCCGCACAACGGCTGCCGCGCTCCAAAGCGCCGCCGCATCTAAGTTTTCGCAGCATCCGATAAGCCCACAGTCCGCGATTGAGCGGACCGCTGCCGGAAATGCAGACAGCGTACTAGAGATAAGGAAAGAACGTGGCACGTTACCTCGGCCCCAAGGCCAAACTCTCCCGCCGTGAAGGCACCGACCTGTTCCTGAAGAGCTCGCGTCGCTCACTCGCCGACAAGTGCAAGCTCGACAGCAAGCCTGGTCAGCACGGCCGAATCTCCGGCACCCGCACCTCCGACTACGGCAACCAGCTGCGTGAAAAGCAGAAGGTCAAGCGCATCTACGGCGTGCTCGAGCGTCAATTCCGCCGCTACTTCGCCGAAGCCGAGCGCCGCAAGGGCAGCACCGGCGAGAACCTGCTGCAACTGCTCGAATCGCGTCTGGACAACGTCGTCTACCGCATGGGCTTCGCCTCCACCCGTGCCGAAGCACGCCAGCTCGTGTCGCACAAGGCGATCACTGTGAACGGCCAGCTCAACAATGTGCCGTCGGCCAACGTGAAGGCCACCGACATCATCGCCGTGCGTGAAAAGGCCAAGAAGCAATCCCGTATTGCCGAGTCACTGTCCCTGGCTCAGCAAAGTGGCTTCCCCGCCTGGGTCTCCGTCGACCAGACTAAGCTTGAAGGCGTGTTCAAGTCGGTCCCGGAACGCAGCGACATCGCCGGCGACATCAACGAAAGCCTGATCGTCGAACTTTACTCGCGCTAATCGCTACAGCGCGCGAACTGCGCGCCGGAATGGCCCCGCCTTCGATCGCCAACGCGCGGCTTCGGAGGTCGGGCCAAAGTTCGTTTTAAGCGCCGTACAGAATTATTTTTGCAGCATGCAGCAATCAGCCTTATCGGTGTAATGAACCGAGGGTATTGAAAAGGGAAAATGAATGGCAACAGCGCTTCTTAAACCTAGAATCATTTCGGTCGAGCCCCTGGGCGAGAATCACGCCAAGGTCGTGATGGAGCCGTTTGAACGCGGCTACGGCCACACGCTGGGCAACGCGCTGCGCCGCGTGCTGCTTTCATCCATGGTCGGCTTTGCGCCCACCCAGGTGACGATCGCTGGCGTGGTGCACGAGTACTCGACCATCGACGGCGTGCAGGAAGACGTCGTCAACCTGCTGCTCAACCTCAAGGGCGTGGTCTTCAAGCTCCACAACCGCGACGAAGTCACCCTGACCCTGCGCAAGGACGGCGAAGGCTTGGTCATGGCGGGCGACATCGAAGTGCCGCACGACGTCGAGATCATCAATCCGAACCACGTGGTGGCGCATCTGTCCGCCGGCGGCAAGATCGACATGCAGTTGCGTGTCGAGAAGGGCCGCGGCTACTTGCCGGGCAACGTGCGCAAGTACGCCGATGAAGCCAGCACCCAGATCGGCCGCATCGTTCTGGACGCCTCGTTCAGCCCCGTGCGCCGCGTCAGCTACGCCGTCGAATCAGCCCGCGTTGAACAGCGCACCGACCTCGACAAGCTGGTGATGAACATTGAAACCAACGGCGTGATCTCGCCCGAGGAAGCGATCCGCCAGTCGGCCCGCATCCTGGTCGATCAGCTGTCCGTGTTCGCCACCCTGGAAGGCACCGAAGCGTCGGCTGAAGCCGCCGCCCGCGCGCCGCAGATCGATCCGATCCTGCTGCGTCCGGTCGACGACCTCGAGCTGACGGTGCGTTCGGCCAACTGCCTCAAGGCCGAAAACATCTACTACATCGGCGACCTGATCCAGCGTACCGAAAACGAGCTGCTCAAGACCCCGAACCTGGGTCGCAAGTCGCTCAACGAAATCAAGGAAGTGCTGGCCTCGCGTGGCCTGACCCTGGGCATGAAACTGGAAAGCTGGCCGCCCGCCGGCCTGGACCGCTGAGCCTGTCGTAATCGAACCAACCCAAGCTGCCCGCCCCCGGAGCAAGTCTCCGGGGGATAGAAGAGCTGGAATTTAGACTAACTGAAAGGAAATACCATGCGTCACGGCCATGGATTGAGAAAACTGAACCGCACCTCCTCGCACCGTCTGGCGATGCTGAGGAACATGTCCAACTCGTTGATCGAGCACGAGGCCATCAAGACCACGCTGCCCAAGGCTAAGGAACTGCGCAAGGTCGTCGAGCCCCTGATCACCCTGGGCAAGAAAGACAACCTGTCGAACCGCCGTCTGGCCTTCGACCGTCTGCGCAACCGCGAGAACGTCACCAAGCTCTTCACCGAACTCGGCCCGCGCTACGCCACCCGTCCCGGTGGCTACCTGCGCATCCTGAAGTTCGGCTTCCGCCAGGGCGACAATGCGCCGATGGCGCTGGTCGAGCTGGTCGACCGTCCGGAAGTCGCCGAAGAGGCTGCCGAGGCCTGATCGGCCGGCGTGCCGGGTTTGCGCTGGGCGCGCCGCGGATGCAAGCAACAAAAAGCCAGGCCCAGCTTGGCTTTTTTGTTTGCTGGTAAGCTCCCGCCACCATGCATGAAACGCAGCAAGCCGCAGCCGCGATCCTGGCACTGACCACCGTCCCCGACGTGGCCGCCGCCGATGCGCTGACCGCCGCCATCCTCGACGCGCGCGCCGCCGCCTGCGTCACGCGCAGTCCAGCTATCACTAGCAGGGCAAGCGCGAGACCGCCGAGGAGATCCCCCTGCTGATCAAGACGACTCCGGCCGCCTACGCGCGGCTGCAGGCCGTCGTCGAGCAGCATCACCCTTACGACACGCCCGAATTGATCGCCTTGCCCGTCACCGCCGGATTGCCGGCCTATCTCGCCTGGGTCACCGCTGAAACCAAGGAGGCTGGCCATGCTTGAGTCCGCCGCCCTGGGGTTCCTCCCGCGCCGCGTCCTGGCGCGCGTCGTCCTGCTCCTGTCCTGCCTCGCCGCGATGCTGTTCGCCGCCCTGCCCGGCCGCGCCGCCGCTGAGGAAGACTTCCTGCCGCCCGAGCAGGCCTTCCGCTACAGCGCGCGTATGGCCGATGCGCTGACCGCCGAAGTGCACATCGTCATCGCGCCCGGCTACTACCTCTACCGCGAGCGCTTCGGCGTCGACCTCACCGCCGCCTCGGCCGCGGCTGGCGCGAAGCTCGGCAACGTTGTGCTGCCGAATGACTCGGAAAACAAATTCGACGCCGGCTTCCAGAAAGTCATGCCGATCTGGCGCCAGAGCGTCTCCGTGCGCATCCCCGTCTCGCCCGGCAAGAACGGCGCCGCGCCGCAGCTGCAGATCGGCTACCAGGGCTGCGCTGACAAGGGCCTATGCTACCCGCCCGCGCAGCAGATCTTCATCGCCACCCTGCAAGCCGCCGACGCCGTGCCCGGCGCCGGCCGCCAGCCGCTGACCGGTGGCGCGGCAAGCGCCGCGAACGGCCAGTCCGCGGCCGCCGAGCCTCCGCCCGAAGCCGGCCTAGCCGCGCTCTGGGCCGAGCGTGACGACGCCAACCGCCTCGGCGCCCTGCTTGCCCACGGCTCACTGCCGCTGCTCGCCCTGGGCTTCATCCTGCTGGGCCTTTCGCTGAGCTTCACGCCCTGCGTGCTGCCCATGGTGCCCATCCTCTCGGCCATCCTCGTCGGCGATGAAGCCCAGACGCACGAAGGCGCCGCCCCGGCGCGCCGCCGCCATGCGTTCGTGCTCTCGCTCTCCTACGTGCTCGGCATGGCGCTGAGCTACACGGCGGCCGGCGTGCTCGCCGCCAAAGCCGGCGCGAGCCTCGCCGTCTGGCTGCAGACGCCGCTGGTGCTGGGCGTGTTCGCGCTGCTGCTCGCCGCTCTCGCGCTCTCCATGTTCGGCTTCTACCACCTCGATCTACCCCACTGGCTGCGCCACCGCCTGCACGCTGCCAATCAGGGCCGCAAGGGCGGCAGCCTCGGCGGCGCCTTCGCCATCGGCGCGGTGTCCTCGCTCATCGTCGGTCCCTGCATAACCGCGCCGCTCGCGGGCCTGCTCGCGCTCATAGCGCAGACCGGCGAGCCGCTGCGCGGCGGGGTGCTGCTCTTTTTCCTGGCGTTGGGCATGGGCGTGCCGCTGCTCTTGATCGGCTTGGGCGCGGGCAGTCTGCTGCCGCGCGCAGGCGCGTGGATGAACACCGTGCAGCGCGTGTTCGGCGTGCTGCTGCTGGGCGTGGCGCTGTGGATGATCACGCCCATCCTGCCGGCCTGGGCGCCGATGCTGCTCTGGGCGCTGTTCCTGATCGTGGCCGCCGCCTATCTGTGCGCCTACGACCGCCTGCCCGAAAAGGCCGGCGGCTGTCGCTATGCATGGAAGGGCCTGGGCGTCGCCATGGCCGTCTACGGCGCGGCGCTGATCCTCGGCCTGCTCGCCGGCGGGTGCGATCTGCTGCAGCCGCTGGCCGGCCTGCAAGGCTTCCCGGGCTGCTCCGCCGCGCTGGTGCAGCGGGAGCCCGTCTTCGCCAAGGTGGCCAGTCTGGAAGAATTGGAGGCGGCGCTCAAGTCCGCCGGCCGCCCGGCGATGCTCGACTTCTACGCCGACTGGTGCATGAGCTGCAAGGAAATGGAGAAGCTCACCTTCTCCGATCCGGCCGTCACGGCCGAACTGGACAAGCTCGCCCTGCTGCGGGCCGACATCACACTCAACAATGCCGAGCATCAGACGCTGCTCAAGCGCTTCGGCCTGTTCGGCCCGCCAGGCATCATCTTCTTCGACGCCCAGGGGCGCGAGATACCCGGCAGCCGCGTCGTCGGCTATCAGGACGCGTCGACTTTCCTCAAGAGCCTCGCCACGTCGCGAGCGAAGTAGGTGAGGATGCCGTCCGCACCGGCGCGCTTGAAGGCCAGAAGGGCCTCGAGCATCGTCTTGTCGTGGTCGAGCCAGCCGTTGGTGGCCGCGGCCTTGATCATCGCGTATTCGCCGCTCACCTGATAGGTGTAGGTCGGGAAGCTGAATTCGTCCTTCACCCGGCGCACGATGTCCAGGTAAGGCATGCCGGGCTTGACCATCACCATGTCCGCGCCCTCGGCGATGTCCGCCGCCACCTCGCGCAGCGCCTCGTCCGAATTGGCCGGGTCCATCTGGTAGGTCATCTTGTTGCCCTTGCCCAGGTTCGCCGCAGAGCCCACCGCGTGGCGGAAGGGGCCGTAGAAGGCCGAGGCGTACTTCGCCGCATACGCCATGATCCGCGTATAGATGAAGCCCTTGGCCTCGAGCATCTCGCGGATCGCGCCGATGCGCCCGTCCATCATGTCCGAGGGCGCGACGATGTCCACGCCCGCCGCCGCCTGCACCGCGGCCTGCTCCACGAGGATCTTCACCGTCTCGTCGTTGAGCACATAGCCCTCGTCGTCGAGCACTCCGTCCTGGCCGTGACTCGTGTACGGGTCGAGCGCCACGTCGGTGAGCACGCCGAGCTGCGGAAACTGCTTCTTCAGCTCCGCCACTACGCGCGGCACCAGGCCCTTGGGGTTGCAGGCCTCGCGGCCGTCGGGCGTTTTCAGCGCCGGATCGATCGCCGGAAACAGCGCCAGCACTGGAATCCCCAGCTTCACGCAGTCCTCCGCCACCGGAAGCAGCGTGTCTAGGCTCAGGCGCTCCACGCCCGGCATGGACGGCACCACTTGCACCTGTTTTTCGCCTTCGACGATAAATACCGGATAGATCAGATCGTCGGTGGTCAAACGGTTCTCCCGCATCAAACGGCGGGAAAAATCGTCGCGCCGCATCCGGCGAGGGAGATAGGAGGGGTATTTATCACTCATGGTTGAAAAATCGCAAATTATTGAAAATTTCTAACGAAAAACTGCAGTTTTCGGCAATTTAATTAAATTTTCTGCCGTCCTGGTATATCATTTCTTCGTGGCTGTCTCGGAGAATCCTGTCATCTGACCGGAGCTTGGAGTAGCCTCCCCGCTTCTCCTCCCTGAGCGGGCGCCTGCCGGCGGTGCGGTCCTTGCAGACCGTTTGCAGACGGCGGGTTTCCTGACCCCGTTGTTTTTACAGCGGGGGTTTTTTTGGCTTCGCGGTTTTCACGGCTTTCACGGGTTTGACGGCAGCTTTCAGTTTTGCGCCCGCCCCCAGCTTTGCTGCAGATTGTCCCGCAGCTTTCTTTTCCGCGCTTTTCTTGGCTGCGCCGGCATAAGGCGCAACCTTGACCTCGGGCGTCGGCGTGAAGGGCAGCTCCAGCCATGCGCAGACCGTCTGCGCCGCCTCGTTCAGCCCGATGCGCGCCGTCGCCGAGAACAGCCGCGCCTCCAGCACCGCCTGGCTGTCGGACTGCGCGGCGTATTCCGCGAGCACCTTGCGCGCGCGCGCCAGGGTCTGCGCCGCCTCGTTGCGCGTGAGCTTGTCGGCCTTTGTGAGCAATACCAGCAAGGGTTTTCCGGTTGGCAGGTACCACTCCACCATCTGGCAGTCGAGCTCGGTGAAGGGCCGCCGCGCATCCATCAGCAGAACCAGCCCCGCCAAATGGCCGCGCACCTGGATATAGTCGCCCAGCAGCTTTTCCCAATGCAGCTTCACGCCGCCTCTCACCTCGGCGTAACCGTAGCCGGGCAGGTCGACCAGCTTGGCCTTAAGCCCTTCCTTGTCCGAAATCTCGAAAAAATTGATGTGCTGGGTGCGCCCGGGCGTCTTGCTGGCGAAAGCCAGCCGCTTTTGCTGGCACAGCACGTTCAGGGCGGTCGACTTCCCTGCGTTGGAGCGGCCGGCGAAGGCCACCTCGGGGACGGGATCCTGGGTCAGGTCCCGTAGATGGTTCACGGTGACGCTGAACCGCGCTTGCTGGAGAATCGACATGGAACGAGGGGAAAAATAGGGGTTTTATTGATCCGGCAGGAAGAAGTTTTCATGCGGCGTATTTGACGCGGGGATCCTGGAAGTAGGATTTCACGCGTTCGGGATGGGTTTCGATGAACGCCATGTGGTTCTTTGCTGCGGCGTGTAATTTGGCCTTTGTTCTGACGGGGACTCGTGTGCTGATGACATGTTTCAGTCGTAGTTAAAGGCACCATCGATGATCATCCAGCTTGCCTTTCCCTGATTGGTCACCGTGGAAATCATCAACAGCTTCTGTCGCGTACCTCCAACCGCCATCGTGACCGGGGTTTTCCCTTTGGGAGCATAACTGCGGCCCCGAACATCCGTATTCACCAACGCGGTTTCGTCACCCCAGTGAATCTCGCCACCTTTGGCCTTGGCACGCTTCTCGATGGCCAGATACTCCTGATCGATCCACTGCTTGACAGACTCCGGTCGCTGTTCGTAAGCGCGCTTGATCGGCTTTTTCGGCGTGAAACCCCATGACTCCGTATCCCTTCCGATGTAACCTCACGACCTGCTTTCGCCTCTCGTGCAGTTGCTCCAGTTTTTTGTATTGAGCGTCTTCTTTTTCCATGCCAATTCGATTGCCAGAAATAATAATAAGTTCAATCTTTATATTGCCGCGTCAATAAATATATAATCTGCGGCTGCGCGGCGCGCATTCCCCCGTAACGGAGCCGCATTGCATGCCATTACCGGAAGACCAGCGAGAAATCAGCATGAGTGACGCACACAACGAGCACGAAGCCTTTATCAAAACCCCCAAGCAGCTCATCCTCGTGGTGCTGGCCGCGTTCATCGTCCCGGTCGTGATCATCTTGCTGCTGGTCACCTACGTCGGCAACGAGCCTAAGGTTGGCGCCGGCGGCAACGACAGCGCCGAGGCCGTGGCCGCGCGCATCATGCCCGTCGCCAAGCTCGAAGTGAAAGATCCCTCAGGCCCCCGCGTCTACAAGACCGGCGAGCAGGTCTACAAGGAACTGTGCGGCGCCTGTCACGTGGCAGGCGCCGCAGGCGCTCCCAAGTATGGCGCGGCCGGCGACTGGGGCCCGCGTCTGGGCAAGGGCTTCGACGGCTTGCTCAAGTCCATCCTCGGCGGCAAGGGTGCGATGCCCGCGCGCGCCGGCTCCAGCCCCGACGATTACAGCGATTACGAACTTGGCCGCGCCGTGGTCTACATGGCCAACTCGGCCGGTGGCAAGCTGAACGAACCCGCCGCTCCGGCGCCGGCAGCTCACGCAGAAGCCGCCCCGGCGGCAGCGCCGGCTCCCGCGAAGAAGTGATCGGTCTCTCGCAGTAGCCTGGCCTCCCCCGGCCAAGCAACCCCCGCTAGTCGGGGGGTTTTTTATTGCCCGCGCGCAGAGAAAGGCCGCATCAGGCGGCGTGCAGATGCTTGAGCGCCATGTTCGGCGTGCTGGACACGATCTTTGAGCAGGTCCGCGGCCCGGATCAGGCGAGCTTGGGTTTGGCGAGCAGGGCCTTGAGCCCGGCCAGGCGGTCCTGCGGCGTCATCGGCGCTTCTTCCGCGACGGCGGGGCCGGCTTCTTCCAGGCCCATCTCGGGGATGAAGCGCGACTGCTCGCAGGCCACGGTGTCGCCGCCGCGCCGCCGCCAGCACCAGCTCACCTGCAGGCTGCGCTGCGCGCGGGTGATGCCCACGTACATGAGGCGGCGCTCTTCCTCGATGCGCTGGGCGTCGGCCTCGGAGTCGGTTTCCTCGTCGCCGTGGCTGTGCGGCAGCCTGCCCTCCTCGATGCCGACGAGAAAGACGTGCGGATATTCGAGGCCCTTGGCGGCGTGCAGGGTGGAGAGGCGCACGGCGTCGGGGTCGGCGTCCTTGCCTTCGAGCATGGACATGAGGGCCACGGTCTGCGCGAGTTCGAGCAGGTTCTTGCCGGTGTCGGCCAGGCCGTCGGCGTTGTCGAAGGCGGCCTCGCCAGCATCCTCCTCGCCGGCGGTGGCTTCCTTGGTGCCCTTGCGCGTGAGCCATTCAACGAACTCGAGCACGCTGCCCCATTTGTTCTCGGCCTGGCGCGGCTCGAGCGTGTTGTAGAGATAGGCTTCGTAGCCGATGCCTTCCATCATGCGCTTGAGCACCGTCTGCGCGGCTTCGGTCTCGGCGCGCGCGGTGAGGTCGTTCATCCAGTCGCAGAAGGCGCGCAGCGGCTCGAGCTGGCGCGCGCCCAGGCGGCCTTCGGCGGCGCCCAGGCCGACGGCCTCGTAGAGGCTCACCTTGTACTGCCCAGCGAGCTCGCCCAGCGCCGAGAGCGTGGCCGGGCCGGCGCCGCGCTTGGGTGTGGTGACAGCGCGGATAAAGGCGGGATCGTCGTCGCCGTTGGCGATCAGGCGCAGATAGGCGCAGATGTCGCGGATCTCGGCCTTCTCGAAGAAGCTCCGGCCGCCGGAAAGCACGTACGGAATGCGCTCGCGGCGCAGCACCTGCTCGAAGAGGCGCGCCTGGTGGTTGCCGCGGTAGAGGATGGCGTAGTCGCGGAACTGCGCGCGGCGCTCGAACTTGTGCGCGGAGAGCTTGAAGACGACGGATTCGGCTTCATGCTCTTCGTCGTTCATAGCGGTGACGGTGACCGGGTCGCCGGGGCCGTGTTCGCTCCAGAGGGTCTTTTCGAAGAGCTTGGGATTGCGCGCGATGACCTTGTTCGCGGCCGCGAGGATGTGGCCGGTGGAGCGGTAGTTCTGCTCGAGCTTGATGACCTTGAGGCTGGGGAAATCGGTCTGCAGCTTGGCGAGGTTGTCGAGCGTGGCGCCGCGCCAGCCGTAGATGGCCTGGTCGTCGTCGCCCACGGCCGTGAACGCGGCGGGGCGCAGCGAGGAGCCGCCCGCCAGAAGCTTGAGCAGCGAATACTGGCAGGCGTTGGTGTCCTGATATTCGTCGACCAGGAAATAGTGCAGGCGGTTCTGCCAGCGCAGCAGCGCGCCGGCGTCGCGCGCGAAGAGTTCGGCGGGCAGGCGGATGAGGTCGTCGAAGTCCACGGCCTGGTAGGCGACGAGGGTGTCGGCATAGCGGCGGTAGACCAGCGCCGCCTGATGCTCGTCCTGATCGGATTCATGGGCCGCCGCCTCGTCGGGGCCGACGCCGGCGTTCTTCCACAGTGAGATCGTGTTCTGCACGCGGCGGATCAGCTGCTTGTCGGTGGTGGCGAGCTGCTCCTGGATCAGGCCGAAGCAATCGTCCGAATCCAGGATGGAGAAGCGCGGCTTCAGGCCCTGCGCCTCATGCTCGGCGCGCAGGATCTGCACGCCCAGCGAATGGAAGGTGCAGATGGTGATATGGCTGTGGCGCGCGGGCTTGCCGTTGTACTGCACGCCCTCGAAGAGCTTGGCGACGCGCTCGCGCATTTCCGCGGCAGCCTTGTTGGTGAAGGTGACCGCGGCGATCTCGCGCGGCGCATAGCCGCGCTCGCCCACCAGATGCGCTATCTTGGTCGCGATGACGCGCGTCTTCCCCGAGCCGGCGCCGGCCAGAACCAGACAGGGACCCTCGAGATATTGGACGGCTTCGCGCTGGGCGGAATTGAGCTGCGGGACTGACATCGGGACGAGGCGAAACGAAGTCCGCAGTCTAGCAGACACGATTTACATCGCCGGGCTGGTGTCCCCCCTCTTGATGAAGGTGATGAACGGACAAGGATGCCGAGCAACAGAGAGGGTTCAAAAAACCATTTTGTGTGGTTACAATAAATCCCCGTGCGAATCAGGAGAAGCATGCAGGCGTATCGCTTGCGCTGGCCTGCTGCCTGGACTGGCTGGAGTTGCTGTGTTTCACGGATACGCGGCGCGATTACGGCGAGGTGTGCGAAGTCGGCCTCGGCGTGATCGGCGACCGGCTGTACTGCGTGGTGTTCACGCAGCGCGGCGACACGATGCGCATCATCAGCCTGCGCAAGGCGAACAGCCGGGAGATCGAGTTATATGAAAGCCAAGACTAAGCTCGTCAAAAACACGCCTTCGGGAGACGCGGCGGTCCAGCGCGGCATCGCGGTGGATCCTGACGCGATGGAAGTGTCGGCGGACGATTTCCGGCGGATGAAACCACTGGGAAAACGCGGCCGCCCGCCCGCGGAGAATCCGAAAGTGCTGCTGACCGTGCGCTACGACAAGGACGTGGTCGACGCCTTCAAGGCCGGCGGCGACGGCTGGCAGACGCGCATGAACGCCGCGCTGCGCGAGTGGCTGCGCGAACACTCCGTCTCCTGAGGCCACGTGGGCCGCGACGTTTGACAGGCATTGTCACGCAACGTAAAGTCTCGCCAACGACAGGAGAGAGCGGCATGCATGTGCAGGCCGCCGCCGAAGGCGCAGCGCCCGCGAACGCTCAGGCAAAAGGACTGTCGCCACCAACTCTCTGGAGAGCGGCGCCCGTGATCAAGCGCGGCGCCCACCGAAGGGGCTACCGGCAGCGCGACAAGCACCGCCGCAATCTCTCAGGTACCAAGGACAGAGGGGCCCAGCGCTTTGGAGAGCCCTTTGTCGTCCGTCGCCACTTCCGCTTTGCAGTCTGATTCGCCACCGTCCGCTTCGTCCGCGTCATCGGGCCCGGCCGCGCTGCGCCGCACGTCGCTGTTCGAGCTCCACCGCGAGGCCGGCGCCAAGCTGATCGACTTCGGCGGCTGGGAAATGCCGGTGCATTACGGCTCGCAGCTCGAGGAGCACGAGGCCGTGCGCACGGCGGCGGGCATGTTCGACGTGTCGCACATGCGCGTGGTGGATCTCCTGGGCGCGGACTGCCGCGCCTTTCTGCGCATCGCGCTGGCCAACGACGTCGCCAAGCTCAAGATCTCCGGCCGCGCGCTCTATTCCTGCATGCTTAATCCGGCTGGCGGCGTGATCGACGACCTCATCGTCTACTTCTTCGCCGAGGACCGCTTCCGCCTCGTGGTCAACGCCGGCACCGCCGACGGCGACATCGCCTGGCTGACCCGCCTCACGCGCGAGCGCTTCCCGGCGCTGCGCGTGATGCCGCGCCCGGAGCTGGCGATGATCGCGGTGCAGGGGCCGCGCGCGCGCGACCTCGTCTGGAACGTCTTCCCCGAGACCCACGCCGCCAGCGCCGAGCTGCCGCGCTTCGCCGCCGCCGTCTGCGCCACTGCCTTCGGCGAGATGATGACGGCTCGCACCGGCTACACCGGCGAGGACGGCTTCGAGATCGTGCTGCCCGCCGCTTCGGCCGCGCACGCTTGGTGCGCGCTCGCGGCGGCAGGCGCGCGCCCCGCCGGCCTGGGCGCGCGCGACACGCTGCGCCTGGAGGCCGGCATGCATCTCTACGGCCAGGACATGGACGACACGGTGCCGCCCACCGACGCCGGCCTGACCTGGACCGTGTCCATGGACGAGAACGACGGCCCGGAGCGCGACTTCGTCGGCTGCGCCGCGCTCGCCGCGCACGCCCCGCGCACCCAGCTCTGCGGCCTGCTGCTGCAGGGGTCAGGCGTGCTGCGCTCGCATCAGACGGTCCACACGCCCGCCGGCGACGGCCTCACCACCAGCGGCACATATTCGCCCACGCTCAAGCGCGCCATCGCGCTGGCGCGGCTGCCGCTGGCGGTCAAGCTCGGCGATGCAGTGGAGGTGGACATCCGCGGCAAGCGCCTGCCCGCCAAGGTCGTGAAGCTGCCTTTCGTGCGAAATGGGAAAACCCTCGTCGACCTCACCTGAGGCCCACCCAACCAATATTGATCACTAGCCTTTGCATCAGGAGCCAGCATGAATCTGCCAGAACAACTCAACTACACGGAATCGCATGAATGGGTGCGCCAGGGGGCCGACGGCAGCCTGACCATCGGCATCACCGATCATGCGCAGGACGCGCTGGGCGACATCGTCTTCCTGGAGCTGCCCGAGGCCGGCCGCAAGGTGAAGGCCGGCGAGGCGGTGGCGGTGGTGGAGTCGGTGAAGGCCGCCTCCGACATCTACGCGCCGGTCGACGGCGAGATCCTCGCCGCCAACGCGGACGCCGCCGGCGCGCCCGAGTCGGTCAACAGCGAGCCCTATTCGGCCTGGCTCTACAAACTCAAGCCGGCCGACGCCGGCGCGGTCTCCGGCTTGCTCTCGGCCGCCGACTACGCCAAATCGATCGGCGCCTGAACCCGCGCATCAGGAACACGGCGCGCAGCCCCGCATCGGAACCCGCCCTCTCCGGCCTGCGCTGCGCATCCCCAAACCCACGAGCCCAATCCCGCCATGAACGCCCCGTTCCCCGCCTCCGCAGCAACCTTGGCCACCGCCGCGGCCAGCCTGGCCGAGCTTGAAGCCGGCGACGCCTTCCTCGGCCGGCATATCGCGCCGGATGCGACGGAGCGCGCCGCCATGCTCGCGGAACTGGGCTATGCGGACTTGGGCGCTTTGATCGATGCGGTGGTGCCGCAAAGCATCCGCCGCGCGGAGCCCTTGCCCCTGCCCTCGCCGCTGCCCGAGCACGCCGCGCTCGCCGAGCTGCGCAAGCTCGCGCAGCGCAACCAGGTGCTGCGCTCCCTCATCGGCCAGGGCTATTACGGCACGCTCACACCGGGCGTGATCCAGCGCAACATCCTCGAGAACCCGGCCTGGTACACGGCCTATACGCCCTACCAGCCTGAAATCTCGCAGGGCCGCCTGGAAGCGATGATCAACTTCCAGACGATGGTGAGCGAACTCTCGGGCATGGACATCGCCAACGCCTCCATGCTCGACGAGGCCACCGCCGCGGCCGAGGCGATGACGCTGATCCTGCGCAGCGTGGAGTCGGAGTCCAAGGTCTTCTTCGTCGCCGACGACGTGCTGCCGCAGACCCTCGCCGTGGTGCGCACACGCGCCGCCGCGCTGGAGCTGGAGCTCCTGATCGGGCCGGCGGCGCGGACCGCCGAGCTGCTCGCGGCCACGCCCTGCTTCGGCGCGCTGCTGCAGTATCCGGGCGCGGACGGCGAACTGCTGGAGCTGGCGCAATACCGCGCCGTCGCCGACGCGGTCCATGCGCAGCAGGGCGGCCTGGCCGTGGCGGCCGATCCGCTCGCGCTCACCCTGCTCGCGCCACCGGGCGAATGGGGCGCCGATGTCGCCGTGGGCAACACCCAGCGCTTCGGCGTTCCGATGGGCTTCGGCGGCCCGCACGCCGCCTACCTCGCCACGCGCGACGCCTTCAAGCGTTCCATGTCCGGCCGCCTCGCCGGCGCCACCCTCGACGCCAACGGCAAACCCGCCTACCGCCTCGCGCTGCAGACGCGCGAGCAGCACATCCGCCGCGAGAAGGCCACGTCCAACATCTGCACGGCGCAGGTGCTGCTCGCGGTGATCGCCAGCATGTACGCCGTCTATCACGGCCCTGAGGGCCTGCGCCGCATCGGCATGCGCACGCACCGGCTCACCGTGGTCCTCGCGGAGGGCCTGCGCCGCCTGGGCGTGAAGATCGCCAATACGCGCTTCTTCGACACGCTCACGCTCGACACCGGCCCGGCCACCGCCGCCGTGCACGCCGCCGCGCGCGCGGACGGCTACAACCTGCGCGAGATCGACGCCGCGCGCCTGGGCGTCTCGCTCGACGAGGTCAGCGACCGCGCCGAGGTGCTGGCCCTGTGGCAGGTCTTCGCCAAGGCGCTCAACCCGGCGGAGGAGCAGGGCATCTCCGCCTGGTTCACCGCGATCAACGCCGCCATCGAAGCCGGCGGCGCGCAGACCGCCGGCGCCGGCATGCCCGCTTCGCTGCGGCGGCAAAGCGCCTACCTCACACATCCGGTCTTCCACCGCCACCATGCCGAGCACGAAATGCTGCGCTATCTGCGCGGCCTCGCCGACAAAGACTTGGCCCTGGACCGCAGCATGATCCCGCTGGGCTCCTGCACCATGAAGCTCAACGCCACGAGCGAGATGCTGCCCATCACCTGGCCCGAGTTCAACGCCATCCATCCCTTCGCGCCCGCCGAACAGACCGTCGGCTACCGCGAGATGATCGGCCAGCTCGAAGCCATGCTTTGCGCCGCCACCGGCTATGCGGCCGTGAGCCTGCAGCCCAACGCCGGCTCGCAGGGCGAATACGCCGGCCTGCTCGCCATCTCCGCCTGGCACGCCAGCCGTGGCGATGCGCGGCGCAAGGTCTGCCTCATCCCCACCTCGGCGCACGGCACCAACCCCGCCTCGGCGCAGATGGCCGGCATGCGGGTCGTGGCCGTGGCCTGCGACGCGCAGGGAAACGTCGACCTCGCCGACCTCAAGGCCAAGGCCGCGCAGCATGCCGCCGAGCTGGCCGCGATCATGATCACCTACCCCTCCACCCACGGCGTGTTCGAGGAAGGCGTGCGCGAGATCTGCGACATCGTCCACGGCCACGGCGGCCAGGTCTACATCGACGGCGCCAACCTCAACGCCCTGGTCGGCACCGCCGCGCCCGGGCAGTTCGGCGGCGACGTCTCGCATCTGAACCTGCACAAGACATTCTGCATCCCGCACGGCGGCGGCGGCCCCGGCGTGGGCCCCGTCGCGGTGGCCGCGCATCTGGCGCCCTTCCTGCCATCGACCGCGCAGGGGAACGGCAAGGACGGCGGCCAGGACGAGGCCAAGGTCGGCGCGGTCTCGGCCGCGCCCTGGGGTTCGGCCAGCATCCTGCCCATCTCCTGGATGTACATCGCCATGATGGGCGGCAGCGGCCTGCAGTCCGCCACTGAACACGCCATCCTCGCCGCCAACTACGTGGCGAGGAAACTCGCGCCCTACTATCCAGTGCTCTACACTGGCGCCGCCGGACTCGTGGCGCATGAATGCATCCTCGACCTGCGCCCCCTCAAGGACAGCAGCGGCATCAGCAACGAAGACGTCGCCAAGCGCCTGATGGACTACGGCTTCCACGCGCCGACCATGAGCTTCCCCGTGCCCGGCACGCTGATGATCGAGCCCACCGAGAGCGAATCCAAGGCCGAGCTCGACCGCTTCATCGAAGCCATGATCGCCATCCGCGGCGAGATCGCCAAGGTGGAGAATGGTAAATTCGACCGCGAGGATAATCCGCTGAAGCATGCACCGCACACCGCCGAGGCCGTCAGCGCCGACGCCTGGGCGCACGCCTACTCCCGCGAAACCGCCGCCTATCCGGTGCTAGGCCTGCGCAAGCGCAAATACTGGCCACCGGTCGGCCGCGCCGACAACGTCTACGGAGACCGCAACCTCTTCTGCAGCTGTCTGCCCGTCGGGGAATAGCGGCGAGGCGAACCCCCCCAGGGGAATGCAGGCCGGACATCGGTCTGGAACCGATTTGCCTCCCAAAGTCACCACCCTGCACAGGCGGCTACATGGTGTTGCCGTCACGACCGCGGTTTCTTCGGGGAGATGACATGGTTCTGTTCTTGGCGACGGGTTTGGCAACGACGGTTACGGATTCATAAAAATATGGGTCGAAAGGACCTGCTTCCACGCAGCGTCTGGATATCCCCGAGTACCAGATCCCGCAGGCGACACGGCCGGGCAGAACGATGAAGTCCGTCGTTGAAACGACGAAGAGCTCGGGAAAGTTCGTGGAAATGGGTGGATCGAATCCGGGGGCCGGGGCCGGGGTCGGCGTTGCGGGCGCGGGGACCGGGACCGCCGTGACTCGGACGGAAACGAGCGAAGGCGGGGTCGCCCACAATTGCTGGGCTAGGACCGACGAATCGCACGCCATTGGCGAAGCTAACCAGGCGCGGTTGTTGCAGACAGAGACCGTCGCGGGAGGCGACAATGCGGTTCTGCACAAACAGGACATACGTCAGTTCAATGGCCTGAGCAACGAGGCCGAGGGTCTGCGGGCGCAGCGGGTGAAATTCATCGCCGCACAAGAAAAGAACTCGGCCGAATGCGACGGCTGGCGCGCTTCGCGCGCGGCTGGCATCTTGATCAGCTGGGGCACCCTGGCGGGCAAGCGGAACAAGCCGGAAGGCGCGGCGTTCTGGGATTGGATTCATCCCTACTACACCACCGACGCCATCAAGATCCAATCCGAATACAACGCCAAGGACCGGGCGATCAAGGCATCCATCGAGCAGCTTGACGCGCGCCTGAAGGAGATCGCCGATCAAAGCCTTCGCGCCGAAGCCAGACTGGACAGGGCGAGCGAACAGTACCGGGGTGGTGCAAACAACGTCACGGCCTATACACCGATTTCGACGCTCGGCTATATGGGGGAGGGGGGGAGATGGGCTACGGGGTGAACGCCCTCCTGGCCGGCAATGCGCTGGGCTCGTCCTATGGCGGCCCTTCCGCCGCCGCAGCGGATTTTGACGAAGTGGTCAGGAGATCGGGCTTGTTTGCGCCCGCGCCCGCACCCGCGGCAGGCGCGCAAAGCGATTTGGGCGCGCAGCCCAACGTGGCGCCCACGCTGGTCTACTGAGTGGAAAGTCTGGGCAGGGCGCGGGAACGGCGAGGCGGCGCCGATGCATTACAATTCCACGCATGCCCAGCCATTTCAAACACCATGTCTTCTTCTGCCTGAATCAACGCGATGGCGGCCGGCAATGCTGCAACGACGCCGGCCCCACCGCGGCCTTCGAGCATGCCAAGGTCAAGGTCCACGGCATGGGCCTCTCCGGCGCGGGCAAGGTCCGCGTCAACAAGGCGGGCTGTCTTGACCGCTGCGAGCAGGGACCCGTTCTGGTCGTGTATCCGGAAGCCGTCTGGTACACCTATGTGGACAACAGCGACATCGACGAGATCGTCGAGAGCCATCTGGTTAACGGGAAGATCGTCGAGCGTCTCAAGGTCGACTGAACGGCGGCAGCGCCGTGTCGGCTGAAGCAGCCTCTGCAATCCGGCTGGCGGGATCCGCCGCCGCATTACACCGAAGCCGGGTCGCGCTCAATCTGCCAGGATACGCGCGGCCGGATCTCCTGCATCAGCGGCATCCACGCATCGAGCATGCGCTGCAGTGCGGCGCGCGAACCCGATTCCACCAGCAGTTGCGCCCGGTCGCGGTTGGCCACGCGCACCATCGCCCGCGGCACGGGATCAAACAGCACCACCCACCCCTCGGCGCAGTCCTCCAGCGTTTCCGCCGCCTCCCGCGCCACGCGCAGAAAGGCCATGCAGCCGGCGAGATCGCGCGCCTCCACCGTCAGCAGCGCTTGGAAGCTGAACGGCGGCAGGCCCGCCGAGCGGCGTTCGTCGAGCAGACTGCGCGCGTGGCCGGGGTAGTCGTGCGAGCGCAGCGCCTGGTAGACGGGCGAGCGCGGATAGCGCGTCTGCACCAGCACCTCGCCCGGCATGCCGGCGCGCCCGGCGCGCCCCGCCACTTGCATCAGCAGCGCGAAGAGCCGCTCGCTGGCGCGGTAGTCCTGGGACACCAGGGCGGTGTCTGGATTGAGGATGCCCACCAGGGTCACGTGCTGGAAGTCGTGGCCTTTGGCGATCATCTGTGTGCCGATCAGGATGTCCACCTTGCCCGCGTGCACCTCGTCGAACAGCGCCTGGGCGCTGCCCTTGAGGCGCGTGGCGTCGGCGTCGATGCGCGCCACGCGCGCCTGCGGGAACAGCTCGGCCAGCATTTCCTCGACGCGCTGGGTGCCGCGGCCCAGGGGTGCGAGATCCGCGTTGCCGCAGTCCGGGCAGCGCTGCGGCACGCGCGCTTCCAGACCGCAATGGTGGCAGCGCAGCCGGTTGGCGCCGCCCTGGCGGTGCATGACCAGATGCGCGGAGCAGCGCGTGCAGTTGGAGAGCCAGCCGCAGGCGTCACAATTGAGCACGGGCGCATAGCCGCGCCGGTTCAGATAGAGCAGGCTTTGCTCGCCGCGCCGCAGCCGCTCGGCGATGGCTTCGCGCAGCGGCTGGCTGATGCCGTCTGCGGAGGCGCGGCCGTTCTTGCGCTCGGCCTCCTTGTCGATCAGCTTGACCGCCGGCAGCCGCGCCTCGGGCTGGGCGCGCTCGGCAAGCTCCAGGCGCGTGTAATGGGTTTCGCTGCGCGCCCAGGATTCCAGCGAGGGCGTGGCCGAGCCCAGCACGACCGGAATGCCCAGCTCGCGGGCGCGCCAGACTGCGAGGTCGCGCGCCGAATAGCGCAGGCCTTCCTGCTGCTTGTAGGAGGGGTCGTGCTCTTCGTCGACGATGATGGCGCGCAGCCCCGGCAGCGAGGCCAGCACCGCGAGCCGCGTGCCGACGACGATGCGCGCCTGGCCCAGGTGGGCGGCAAGCCAGTTGCGCGTGCGCTCGCCTTCGGCTAATCCGCTGTGCATCACGGCGATGGGCGTGCTGGCGAAGCGGCCGCGCAGGCCGGCCTCGAGCTGCGGCGTGAGATTGATTTCCGGGACCAGGAGCAGCACTTGCGACGCCGGCGCGTCCAGGCCGGTGGGCGGCGTGGCGAGGATGCGCGCGACCAGGTCGAGGTAGACCTCGGTCTTGCCGCTGCCGGTCACGCCGTAGAGCAGGAAAGGCGCGAAGCCGCCGCGCTGCGCGGCCTCGGCCAGGGCGGCGGCGGCGGCGCGCTGGCCGGGAAGCAGCCGGGGCGCTTCGGTGCGAAGGACGTCTTCCGCCGGTGCGTCGGCCAACAGAGCGTCGGTCGGCAGGGCATCCGCCGGCAAGCCGCCTGCCGGAGCAGCTTCCATCACGGCCGGGTCCACGGGCGCCACGGCAGCCGTTTTCCGCGCCGGGGTCTTCGCAGCGGCCTTCTTGGCGGCGTGCGGCTTCTTCTCGAGCAAGGGCTTGGCCATCGCCTTGGCGAGCCGCTCCCAGCCCTTGGTCACGCGCAGCTTGGAGGGCAGCGCGGGTAGCATCACCTCGCCGGGGCCGCGCATATAGTAGTGACCTGCAAATTTGCATAAGGCCAGCCACTCGGGCGAGAGCGGCGGCAGCGTGTCGAACACGGCCAGCACCGGTTTGAGTGATTCGGCCGGGTGCTCGCTCTCCTGCGCCAGCTCCACGACCACGCCCACCATCTGCCGGTGGCCGAACTCCACGCTCACCAGCCGGCCCGGCTCGGCGCCGGGAATCGTCAGATAGTCGAACAGCGAGCGCAGCGGCGTATCCAACGCTACCCGTGAAATTCTTGGCCCGCCGACATTAGGTTTCACCTTAACTATCCCGCTAAGTTCCAGGTTTTTGAGGAAAATTTGACCTGGGCGCGCCAGCATGTGGACAACTTTGTTGAAAACAGGGCCGAGATCGCCCGCCAGCCCTGTGTTCTCAAGCCTTCGGCATTTCTCCGGGCTTGCCTGGGGAAAACATGAATCCCTTTAAAAACAGGGGGTTACTTAAAGAACGACTGGCGCTTTGCCGCGCGGTGTGCCAATGCATGCCGCACCGCAACTTTTGTGCATAAGTCAAGCCCAGAGAAACTTCGAGCTATAAATATGTGCTTCATCGACCAGCTCGGCGACGATTTCCGGTGGAGTGAATTGAGAAATCCCGTGGCCCAGATTGAAAATATGGCCAAGCAGCGGGCTTTCCCCGGCGGGCGCCGCCGCGGCGTAGCTGTCGAGCAGGCGGCGGACTTCAGCACGCACGGCAGGGGCCAGGGCGAACAGGGTGTTGGGGTCGAGATTGCCCTGCAGAGCGCAGCGCGCGCCGATGCGGCGGCGGGCGGCGCCCAGGTTCACCGTCCAATCCAGGCCCACCGCGTCGGGGCCGTGGCCGTCCTGGGCGTCGGCGATCTCCTCCAGCCACAGGCCGCCGCCCTTGGTGAAGACGATCACCGGCACCTGGCGGCCCTCGGCCTCGCGCTTGAGCTGGCGCAGCACGCAGCGCATGTAGGCCAGGGAAAACGGCTGGTAGACGCCGTCGGCCAGGGTGCCGCCCCAGGTGTCGAAGATCATCAGCGCCTGCGCGCCGGCGTCGACCTGGGCGTTGAGATAGGCGGCCACGGCGTCAGCATTGATCTCGAGGATGCGGTGCATCAGGTCGGGCCGGCTGTAGAGCATGGTCTTGACAGTGCGGAAATCATCCGAGCCCGCGCCTTCGACCATATAGCAGGCGAGCGTCCATGGGCTGCCGGAGAAGCCGATCAGCGGCACGCGCTGGCGGCCGTCCTGGACGAGCGCGCGGCGGATCTCGACGACAGCGTCGAACACATAGCGCAGGCGGTTCAGATCGGGCGTGCGCAGGGCGGCGACGTCGGCCTCGGTGCGCACCGGATGTGCGAACTTCGGCCCCTCGCCCGCGGCGAAGCTCAGACCCAGGCCCATCGCATCGGGCACGGTGAGGATGTCGGAAAACAGGATCGCGGCGTCGAGCGGATAGCGGTCCAGGGGCTGCAGCGTCACCTCCGCCGCATAGGACGGATTGGTCGCCAGGCCCATGAAGCTGCCGGCGCGCGCGCGCGTGGCGTTGTATTCGGGCAGGTAGCGGCCGGCCTGGCGCATCAGCCAGACGGGAGAGGCGTCGGTGGGCTGGCGCAGTGCGGCGCGCAGAAAACGGTCATTGAGCAGGGAGGCCATGGGGGTGAATTCGGCTGGGCGGGAAAGCGCAGATTTTACCTGAGCGGGCATACGCTCCATCCGCGGACCGGCGCGATGGAACCAAGATGCTGATCGATGTACATCACTGTACCCGCCGAGATCGCCTTCAATTTCTGCGTGTCCACGCTGTTGATTGTGCTTTCGCTTTACCTGCCCAGCGCGCTGGCCTTCTCCACCCTGCCGGGGCTGATTCTGATCACCACGCTGTTCCGGCTCGGCATCTCCATCAGCACCACGCGGCTGATCCTGCTGCAGGCCGACGCCGGTAATATCGTCGAGGCCTTCGGCAATTTCGTCGCCGGCATCGTGATCTTTCTGATTCTCGCCGTCGTTCAGTTCCTGGTGATCACCAAGGGCGCGGAGCGCGTGGCCGAGGTCACCGCCCGCTTCACGCTCGATGCGATGCCGGGTAAGCAGCTGTCCATCGACAGCGATCTGCGCTCCAACCTGATCACCCCCAACGATGCGCGCCGCCGGCGCGCCGACCTCTCCAAGGAAGGAAAGCTGTTCGGCACCATGGACGGCACGATGAAGTTCGTCAAGGGCGACGCCATCGCCGGTCTGGTCATCATAGCGGTGAATCTGCTCGGCGGTTTCGCCATCGGCGTCTTTCAGCAGGACATGGCCGCAGGCGACGCCATCCGGCTGTACTCGGTGCTGACTATTGGCGACGGGCTGGTCGCGCAGATTCCAGCGCTGCTGATCGCGCTGACCTCGGGCATCGTGATCACCCGTGTATCGCCCGACGGCGACACCAGCCGGGGCAATCTGGGCCTGGAAATCGTCGGGCAGTTGCTGATGCAGCCTCGCGCCTTGGCGGTGGTGGCAGGCGCCATGTTTATGTTTGCGCTGGTGCCCGGCATGCCTACGGCGGCGTTTCCGACGCTGACGGGCCTGATCGGCTTGGGTTTCGGCGTGCGCGCCCTGCTGAACAAGGACAAGGAGGCGAAAATCGCGGCCGCCGCCGCGGCGGCGGCCGTCAACACGGTGCAGGATATCGAAGCCAATCAGGATCTGCGGCGCTTCAATCCGGCCCGGCCGTATGTGTTGCTGTTTTCCGCGAACGCGACGGAGCGGGAGGAATTCACGTACTTCATGCAGGCGATACGCCGGGCCCGCAACGCCATCGTCGGCGAATACGGCATGATGCTGCTGACGCTCGACATCGATAGCGGAGGCAGAAATCCAGTTCCGAGGCAGCCCGAAGGCTGCCTTTCTCTCAGAGACTTCGAGGTCTCAGTGCTTCTTGTGCAACTTCGCGATGGCCGACAGCTGCGCGACCGCGATGGCGAATTCGGACTGTGCGCGGGCAAAGTCGATTTCGCTGGCGCGGTTCTGCATGGCTTCCTCGGCGGAGCGCTTGGCCTCGCTGGCCTTGGCTTCGTCGAGGTCGTGGCCGCGGATCGCGGTGTCGGCCAGCACGGTGACCACGCCGGGCTGGATCTCGAGAATGCCGCCGGCCACGAACACGAATTCTTCGTCGTCGTCTTCCTTCTCGATGCGCACCGCGCCGGGGCGGATGCGCGAGATCAGCGGGGTGTGGCCCGGCAGGATGCCGAGCTCGCCGGCTTCGCCGGGCAGCGCGACGAACCTCGCGTTGCCCGAGAAGATCGTCGCTTCCGCGCTGACTACATCGACATGGAGGGTTGCCATGATGGTTTCCTAATTGCCTACTGCGTTACTGGAGCTTCTTGGTCTTTTCGAACGCTTCATCGATGGTGCCGACCATGTAGAAGGCCTGCTCGGGCAGATGATCGCACTCGCCGTCGACCAGCATCTTGAAGCCGCGGATGGTTTCCTTGAGCGGGACGTACTTGCCGGGCGAGCCGGTGAACACTTCCGCGACGTGGAAAGGCTGTGAGAGGAAACGCTGGATCTTACGGGCGCGGCCCACAGCCAGCTTGTCTTCCGGCGAGAGTTCGTCCATGCCCAGAATGGCGATGATGTCGCGCAGCTCCTTGTAGCGCTGCAGCGTGGCCTGCACGCGGCGGGCGACGGCATAGTGCTCTTCGCCAACGATCTGCGGATCGAGCTGGCGAGAGGTGGAGTCGAGCGGATCGACGGCGGGGTAGATGCCCAGCGCGGCGATGTCACGCGACAGCACGACGGTGGAGTCGAGGTGCAGGAAGGTGGTGGCGGGAGACGGGTCGGTCAAGTCATCCGCAGGGACGTACACGGCCTGGATCGAGGTGATCGAACCGGTCTTGGTCGAGGTGATGCGCTCTTGCAGCTTGCCCATTTCCTCGGCCAGCGTCGGCTGGTAGCCCACGGCGGAAGGCATGCGGCCCAGCAGCGCGGACACTTCGGTGCCAGCCAGGGTGTAGCGGTAGATGTTGTCGACGAAGAACAGGATGTCGCGGCCTTCGTCGCGGAAGCGCTCGGCCATGGTAAGGCCGGTCAGCGCCACGCGCAGACGGTTGCCGGGGGGCTCGTTCATCTGGCCGAAGACCATCGCCACTTTGGACTGGGTCAGGTCTTCCTGCACGATCACATTGGCGTCCGACATTTCATGATAGAAGTCGTTGCCTTCGCGAGTGCGCTCGCCCACGCCGGCGAACACGGACAGACCCGAGTGCTGCTTGGCGATGTTGTTGATCAGCTCGAGCATGTTCACGGTCTTGCCCACGCCGGCGCCGCCGAACAGGCCGACCTTGCCGCCCTTGGCGAACGGTGCGACCAGGTCGATCACCTTGATGCCGGTTTCGAGCAAGTCCACGGATGGCGAGAGCTCGTCGAACTTCGGTGCCTTCTGGTGGATGCCGCGGCGTTCGTCGGCGTTGACGGGACCTCGCTCGTCGATCGGGCGGCCGAGCACGTCCATCACGCGGCCCAGGGTGGCCGGGCCGACGGGCACGGAGATGGGGGCGCCAGTGTTGCGCACGGCCATGCCGCGGCGCAGGCCGTCGGAGGAACCCATGGCGATGGTGCGCACCACACCGTCGCCGAGCTGTTGCTCGACTTCGAAGGTCAGGCCCTTCTCGGCGAAGCTGGCTTCATTGCTGTCTTCCAGCACCAGCGCGTCGTAGACCTTGGGCATCTGCTCGCGGGCGAATTCGATGTCGACCACGGCGCCGATACACTGGACAATTTTTCCGGTACTCATTTGTATCCCCAGTAACTTTTTAATCTGTTAAACAGCAGCGGCGCCGCTGACGATTTCGGACAGCTCTTTGGTGATCGCGGCTTGACGGGTTTTGTTGTAGACCAGTTGCAGCTCTCCGATCACGTTCTTGGCGTTGTCCGATGCGGCCTTCATGGCCACCATCCGTGCGGACTGCTCCGACGCCATGTTCTCCGCCACCGACTGATAGACCAGCGCCTCGACGTAGCGCTTGAGCAGCTCGTCGACCACGGATTGTGCGTCGGGCTCGTAGATGTAGTCCCACGAGTAGGCGCGCTTCTCAGCTTCGGTCTGCTCCAGGCGGCTGGCGTCGAGCGGCAGCAGTTGCTCAACCACGGGCTCCTGGCGCATGGTGTTGATGAAGCGGGTGTAGGCGAGATAGACCACGTCGACTTCACCGTTGATGAAGGTGTCGAGCTGAACCTTGATCGCGCCGATCATCTTCTCCAGATGCGGCGTGTCGCCCATCTGTAAAGCTTGCGACACCAGGTTGGCGCTGATGCGGGAGAGGAACTGCGCACCCTTGGAGCCGAGCGCGGTGGTCTGCACCCTGATGCCCTTGCCGTCGAGCTCGCGCAGCTGGTTGGTCACCGCGCGCAGCATGTTGGTGTTCAGACCTCCGCACAGACCCTTGTCGGTCGACACCACGATCAGGCCGGCGCGCTTGACCTCGCGCTTGACCATGAACGGGTGGCGGTACTCGGGGTTGGCCTGCGCCATGTGGGCCGCGACGTTGCGCACTTTCTCTGCGTACGGACGGGCCGAGCGCATGTGCTCCTGCGCCTTGCGCATCTTCGAGGCGGCGACCATCTCCATCGCCTTGGTGATCTTGCGCGTGTTTTGCACGCTCTTGATCTTGTTTCGGATTTCCTTTGTTCCGGCCATCGTATTTCCTTGTCTGGACCCGCCCCAGCCTATCGGCGGGAAACGGGTGATACAGCTCAGAATGCTCCGGATTTCTTGAAGGACTCGATCGCTTCACGCAGCGCGGCTTCGTCTTCCTTGGAAAGATCCTTGGTGTCTTCGATGCGGCCGATCAGATCGCCGTGACGGGTCTTGAGCTCTTCGTGCAGACCCTTCTCGAAGGACGGCACGTTCTTCACGTCGATGTCGTCCAGGAAGTCATTGTTGGCCGCGTACAGCGAGGCGGCCAGCTGCCACACCTGCAGCGGCTGGTATTGCGGCTGCTTGAGCAGTTCGGTCACGCGGCGGCCGCGCTCGAGCTGCTTGCGGGTGGCGTCGTCCAGGTCGGAGGCGAACTGCGCGAACGCAGCCAGTTCACGGTACTGGGCGAGGTCGGTACGGATACCGCCGGAGAGCTTCTTGATGACCTTGGTCTGGGCGGCGCCACCGACGCGCGACACCGAAATACCGGCGTTGATCGCGGGACGGATGCCGGCGTTGAACAGGTCGGTTTCCAGGAAGATCTGACCGTCGGTGATCGAGATCACGTTGGTCGGCACGAAGGCGGACACGTCGCCGGCCTGAGTTTCGATCACGGGCAGCGCGGTCAGCGAACCGGTCTTGCCCTTCACGGCGCCGTTAGTGAACTTCTCGACGTACTCGGCGTTCACGCGGGCGGCGCGCTCGAGCAGACGGGAGTGCAGATAGAACACGTCGCCGGGGTAGGCTTCGCGGCCAGGCGGGCGGCGCAGCAGCAGCGAGATCTGGCGATAGGCCCAGGCTTGCTTGGTCAGATCGTCATAAATGATCAGCGCGTCTTCGCCGCGGTCGCGGAAGTATTCGCCCATCGTGCAGCCGGAGTAGGCGGCCAGGTATTGCATGGCGGCGGAGTCCGAGGCGGAGGCGGCGACGACCACCGTGTAGGCCATGGCGCCGTGCTCTTCGAGCTTGCACACGACGTTGGCGATGGTCGAGGCCTTCTGGCCGATCGCGACGTACACGCAGTAAAGGCCCTTGCCCTTCTGGTTGATGATCGTGTCGACGGCCACGGCGGTCTTGCCGGTCTGGCGGTCGCCGATGATCAGTTCGCGCTGGCCGCGGCCGACGGGAACCATGGAGTCGATCGACTTCAGGCCGGTCTGCACGGGCTGGCTCACCGATTGACGTGCGATGACGCCGGGCGCCACCTTTTCGATCACGTCGGTCAGCTTGGCGTTGATCGGGCCCTTGCCGTCGATGGGCTGGCCCAGGGAGTTGACCACGCGGCCGAGCAGCTCGGGGCCGACGGGCACTTCCAGGATGCGGCCGGTGCACTTGACCTGGTCGCCTTCCTTGATGTGTTCGTAGTCGCCCAGCACCACGGCGCCGACGGAGTCGCGCTCGAGGTTCAGCGCCAGGCCGAAGGTGTTGCCAGGGAATTCCAGCATTTCGCCCTGCATCACGCTGGACAGGCCGTGCATGCGGCAGATGCCGTCGGTCACCGAGATGACCGTGCCCTGATTGCGCAGCTCGGCGTCGCCGCCAAGGCCGGAGATACGGCTCTTGATCAGCTCGCTGATTTCAGAGGGGTTCAGTTGCATGTTGATGCTCCTAATTCTTGATGGTGTCCGGGGCTGCGGTCAGGCTGCGGTCAAGGCGTTGCGCATGCCGGTCAGGCGGGCGCGCACCGAGGCGTCGAGCACTTCGTCGCCGACTTGCACGCGTACGCCGCCGATCAGTTCCGCGTCGATCGCCACTTCGGGCTTGAGCTTTTTTCCGAACTTGCGCTCCAGCGCGGCGACCAGCTCGGAGAGCTGCGCGCCTTCGATGGGGAACGCACTGGTGATGAACGCTTCGGCGGCGCCGGCGTCGGCATTGGCCAGGGCGTGGAACTGCGCCGCGATTTTTGGCAACGCAGCCAGGCGGCCGTTTTCGACCAGCATCTGCAGGAAGTTCTGCGCCTCGACCGACAGCTTTGTCTTGAACGAACCGGCGACGACTTCGACCAGCTTGGCGTGGCCGAGATGAGGATTGCCAGCCACCGAGCGCAGGTCGGGATGGGCGGCGACCTGCGCCATCTCGTCGATCAGATCGGACCAGGCGGCAACGCTGCCGGCCTTGGCTACGCGATACAGCGCCTCGGCGTACGGGCGAGCGATGGTAGCGAGTTCGGCCATGTCAGAGCCCGGCCTTGAGTTGGTTCAGCAGGTCGGCGTGGGCCTTGGCGTCGACTTCGCGGCGCAAGATCTGCTCCGCGCCCTTGACGGCCAGGCTGGCGACTTGGTCGCGCAGCGCTTCGCGCGCGCGGGTGACTTGCTGTTCCGCGTCGGCCTTGGCTTGCGCGATGATGCGCGCGGCTTCGGCTTTGGCGTTCTGCTTGATCTCGTCGGCCACGGACTGCGCGCGCTTTTCGGCGTCGGCAATGCGTTGCGCGCCGTCGGCGCGAGCCTTGTCAGTCTCGGTCTTGATCCGCAGCGTCATCGCGTCGAGGTCGGCCTTGCCCCGCTCGGCGGCGGCAAGGCCATCGGCCACCTTGGTCGCGCGATCGTCGAGTGCCTTCATCAGCGGCGGCCACACAAACTTGGCGACAAACCACCACAGGATGAAGAACACCACCATCTGCGCAAGGAATGTTGCGTTGAGATTCACGGTGTCGTCCTTTCGGTTAAAAGCGAACTGGAATACCGGCGGCGCTCCGGGGGATGTGCCGGAAGCTGGCGCCGGAGAGGTCCAGGCTTTCTTACTTGATAACCGACAGCAGCGGGTTGGCGAACGCGAACAGCATGGCCACGCCGACGCCGATCAGGAACGCGGCGTCGATCAGGCCGGCCAGCAGGAACATCTTGGTCTGCAGCGGGTTCATCAGTTCGGGCTGGCGAGCGCAAGCTTCGATGTACTTGCCGCCCATCAGGGCGATGCCCAGGCAGGCGCCGATCGCGCCCAGGCCGATGATGATGCCGATACCGATAGCGGTCAGGCCTTGGATGTTAGCGAGGAAAGCTTGCATGGTGACTCCTTTTTGATAAAGACTGAATGTTTGAAGCGGTTAATCGATTAATGCTGGTGAATCGGGAAAATCGTTTGTCTCTGGGTGGTTGTTTTAATTAGTGATGGTCGTGCGCCTGACCGATGTACACCAGGGTCAGCATCATGAAGATGAAGGCTTGCAGCAGGATGACCAGGATGTGGAAGATGGCCCACATCGTGCCGGCGACCACATTGCACACGAAGCCCAGGATGCCCAGGTCGACTTCAAAGGTCCAGATCGAGCCCAGCAGCGCGATGAGCAGGAAGATCAGCTCGCCGGCGTACATGTTGCCGAACAGCCGCATGCCCAGCGAGATGGTCTTGGCCAGGAATTCGATCAGGTTCAGGAGCAGGTTGAACGGGGCCAGATACCACTTGGCGCCGAAGGGTGCGGAGAGCAGTTCGTGGACGAAGCCGCCCGCGCCCTTGATCTTGAAGCTGTAGTAGACCATAAGCACGAGCACCGATGCGGACATGCCCAGCGTGCCATTGAGGTCGGCCGTGGCCACCGCGCGGTGGTGGGGCAGATGCAGATGGAAAACGTCCAGCAGATGGTTGATGCCGTAGACCCAGTCGACCGGGATCAGGTCGACTGTATTCATAACGATGATCCACATGAAGACGGTCAGCGCCAGCGGGGCCACGAAGGTGCGATCGCCGTGGACGATGCTCTTGGACTGGTCCTCGACCAGCTCGGCGACCATTTCGATGGAGGCCTGCAAGCGGCCGGGGACGCCGGAGGTGGCGCGGCGCGCGACGATGTAGAGCAGACCCACGGCGATCAGGCCGCAGAGGACCGACCAGAACATGGTGTCCCAGTTGATCACGGAGAAATCGACGATGGACGCCTGCTTGCCGCCGATGCTGTTCAGGTTCTGCAAGTGCTCGAGAATGTACTCGGGCGCGGTCAATACCTTTTCAGCCGCGTGTTCCACAGCATGTTCTGCAGCCTGGATGACTTGCGTCGCAGTTTCCGCCATTTCAATCTTCCGTCAATTCAATCAATTCTTCTTATCGCCCAGACGCTTCTCATCTGAGCACCAGCGCGACCCAGTAGGTCTTGAGCGCCAGCAAATAGGTCAGACCCAGGGGCAGCCAGCGCACATCAGCCAGCTTCGCCGCCACCAGGGTGAACAGCGCAAGAGTGAACAGCACCTTGACCACCTCGCCAATCACCATCACGGTGACCGAGCGGTTACGCTCCACTCTCGAAAGCTCCAGCGCAAACAAGGCAGCCGGCACGAAACAGATTGCTCCGCCCATCAGGGCGGACAGGCCGGGCACCAGGTCAACGGCGCCCTCTCGATCTCCCCCCGCAATCCAGGCCCAGACTGTCCATCCCAGGGCTGACAAGATGCTGACGCCGACTTGGGCGGACAGCACCCCGCAGGGGGTCATGCAGGAAGGCCGCATTGCACGTTCGCCGAACATATTCAGCGCCTGCGCATGCGTCAGCGGAACAATTTCCTCTTCCTCCTCTTCTTGGTGCTGGTCAGATTTGTACACGGCCAGTCCAATTTTCCACTCTGCAAAAAACTGTGAGATATTACGGGATTACATGTTTTAGCGCAATCTCCGTCAATGACCTCGGCGGTAATATTCACGCGTCTTTGCGCAGGCGCCCCAGCAGACCGTCGAGCTCATCCAGGCTCGCGAACTGCACCGTCAGCTGGCCACGGCCCCGGGAGTTAGCCTTCACCTGCACCGCCAATCCAAGCGTGTCCGCGAGCTCTTCCTCGAGCCGCTCCAGATCCCTGTCCGCACCACGGAGGGGCGCTTGGCGCTTGAGCTTGAAGGGCTTCTGTGTGGCGGCCACCAGCGTCTCGGTTTCGCGCACCGACAGCCGCTTGCCGACCACCTGATTCGCCAGGTTGATCTGCGTGGCGGCATCCACCGCCAGCAGAGCGCGGGCGTGGCCCATGTCCAGGTCGCCGGCCATCAGCATGATCTGCACCTGCTGCGCCAGGTTGAGCAAGCGCAGCAGGTTGGATACCGCGCTGCGCGAGCGGCCGACCGCGCCGGCCGCCTGCTCGTGGGTGAAATCGAATTCGCGGATCAGGCGCTGGATGCCCTGCGCCTCTTCCAGAGGGTTGAGGTCCTCGCGCTGGATGTTTTCGATCAGCGCCATGGCGGCCGCCGACTGGTCCGCCACCTGCTTGACCAGCACCGGAACCTCGCTCAAGCCAGCCAGGGCGGCGGCGCGGAAGCGGCGCTCGCCGGCGATGATCTCGTACTTGCCGCCGTCCACCGCGCGGACCAGGATGGGCTGCATCAGCCCCTGGGCGCGGAGGCTGTCGGCCAGCTCCTGCAGGGCGCCCTCATCCATGCGCGTGCGCGGCTGATACTTGCCGGGCTGCAGCAGATCCAGGGCCAGGGTTGCCAGTTCACCGTCCTGGCGGACCGCCTCAGTGATCTCCGCCGGACTGCCCAACAGCACTTCGAGGCCACGGCCCAGGCCTTTTTTCTTCGGTGTCGCCATTCTCTTTGCTCGTTGGAAACGGGCCGGAGCCGCCGCTGCACCGACAACTTGTGCGAGCGCTCACTCGGATACGGGCCCTTTAATTACATAACCTTGATCCGCTCGATCATCTCGGCGCCGAACTCCATATACGCCTTGGAGCCGCGCGCCGCGGGATCGAAATTCACGCCCGGCATGCCGTAGGACGGCGCCTCGGCGAGCCGCACGTTGCGGGGAATGATGGTGCTGAACACCTTGTCTCCGAAGTGCGAGAGCAGCTGGTCCGAGACCTGCTGCTGCAGCGTCACGCGCGGGTCGAACATCACCCGCAGCAGGCCGATGATCTTCAGGTCGAGGTTCAGGTTGGCGTGCACTTGCTTGATCGTATTCACCAGATCCGACAGGCCCTCCAGTGCGAAGTACTCGCACTGCATCGGCACAATCACGCCGTGGGCGGCGCACAGGCCGTTGAGCGTGAGCAGCGAGAGCGAGGGCGGGCAGTCGATGAGGACGAAATCGTATTCGGCGTCGACCTCGGCCAGAGCCTGCTTGAGGCGGCGTTCGCGCTGCTCAAGATCGACCAGCTCCACTTCCGAGCCGGCCAGTTCGCGGTTGGCTGGCAGCACGTCGTAGCCACCGCTGTCCGAGCGCTGGCGCGTGGCGCGCACGTCGGCCAACCCGACCAGCACCTGATAGACGCTGGCCTGCAGATGCTGCTTGTCGATGCCCGAGCCCATCGAGGCATTGCCCTGTGGGTCGAGGTCCACGAGCAGGACGCGCTGCTTCTGGGCGGCAAGGCCCGCGGACAGGTTCACCGCCGTCGTCGTCTTGCCCACGCCGCCCTTCTGGTTGGCGACGCAAAAAATCTTTGCCATGCTTCCTTTTCTCCAATCCGCGCGTGGCCTGCCCAGCCATCGCGCCGCGTGCTCACTCGCCTGTTCGCCAGCTTCATTCGCACGCCTCATTTGCGGCGGGATTCTCTGTTGTCGTTCCGCTCTCCACCCGCCTGCAATCCGCCGGCCGGGGACCATGCCCACACCCGCCGCCCGGGTCCCGAGCCGTCATCGGACCTTGACGCAAGCGGCGCCAGAATCGCTTTGGCTCAGGCCGCCCTTCCCACCCAGACCAGATTGCGCTCCTCCTCCAGCCCCGGCACCGCCAGGGCTTCCACGCCCCGCGCATCCCAACCTGTGGGCAGACGCCCGATTTCCACCTGCGGCTCGCGCGCCTTGAGCGCGGCCATCACGCCGCCGGCCGCGAGCAGATGCCCGGCCAGCGCCACCATGTCGGCCAGCTCAGCGAAAGCCCGGCTGGTCACCATGTCGTAGCCGTCGCCAGCCACCTGCAGAGACTCCATCCGGCCCGCGTGCACCGTCACGTTTTCTAGCTGCAGCGCCGCCTTCACTTGGATCAGAAAGGCTGTCTTCTTCTGCGCGGTGTCGATCAGCGTCAGATTCCATTCCGGGCAGGCGATCGCCCAGGGGATGCCGGGCAGTCCGCCGCCCGTGCCCACGTCGGCCACGCTCGGCCGGCGTCCGCCGCGCAGCCCCGCCAGGGTCTGCTGCAGACCGGCCATGCGCGCGCGCACCGGCGGCAGCGCCGCGAGCGAGTCCAGCACATGGCGAACCAGCATCTGCCCCGGCTCGCGCACTGCAGTCAGGTTGTAGACCTTGTTCCACTTCTGGAGAAGCCGCAGATAGTCGAGCAGCCGGGTCTGCTGCTGGGCGCTCAAGACCAGGCCGATCCGTTCCAGACCCTCGGCGAGCGCGGCAGCGGGGTCGTCCGCGGGGTCCGCCACGAGAGCGGGCCCGGCATGCGCAGAAGCCTCGACGGCCACGCCGGCGGGCTGGCCGAAACGCGATTCGGACTGCAAATCCGCGCCCATCTCAGGCGGCCTTGTGGCCGAGGCCTTTTTTCAGATGCACCATCAGCAGGGAGATTGCCGCCGGGGTCACGCCCGAGATGCGAGAGGCCTGGCCCAGGGTTTCCGGCTTATGGGAATTCAGCTTTTGCTGCACTTCCTTAGACAGGCCGCGCACCTCCAGGTAATCCAGGCTGGCCGGCAGCTTCGTCTTCTCGTGGGCGGCCTGCCGGGCGATCTCGTCGGCCTGCCGGTCGATATAGCCTTGGTACTTGATCTGGATCTCAATCTGCTCGCGGATCTGCGCATCCTGCACTGGGTCGGCGTCGAAAGGCAGCGCCGGCGCATGGGCGCCGTCCTGCATCTCCAGCAGCATCTCGTACTTCACGTTCGGGCGACGCAGCAGGTCGGCAAGGCTGTATTCCCGCTCGATCGCTTTGCCGATGGCGGCCTCCGCCGCCTCGGCTGGGAAGCTTTCCGGGTTCACCCAGGTCGACTTCAGGCGCTCGGTTTCACGTGAAACAGCGTCGCGCTTGCGGCAGAACGCCTCCCAGCGGACGTCGTCCACCAGGCCCAACTTGCGGCCGGCCTCGGTCAGGCGCAGGTCGGCGTTGTCCTCGCGCAGGCTCAGGCGGTACTCGGCCCGGCTTGTGAACATGCGGTAAGGCTCCATCACGCCACGGGTGACCAGATCATCGACCATCACGCCGAGGTAGGTCTGCTCCCGGCCCGGATACCAAGGCTCACGGCCGCCAACCTTGAGCGCGGCGTTCGCCCCAGCCAGCAGGCCCTGGGCGCCGGCCTCTTCGTAGCCGGTCGTGCCGTTGATCTGGCCGGCGAAGAACAGACTCTCGATCGCCTTGGTTTCCAACGAAGCGGACAGGCCGCGCGGGTCAAAATAATCGTATTCGATGGCATAGCCGGGCCGCAGGATATGGGCGTTTTCCAGCCCGCGCATGCTCTGGACCAGGTCCAGCTGCACGTCGAAAGGCAGACTGGTGGAGATGCCGTTCGGGTAGAACTCGTGAGTGTCCAGACCCTCCGGCTCCAGATAAATCCGGTGGCTTTCCTTATCGGCGAAGCGGTGGATCTTGTCCTCGATCGACGGGCAATAGCGCGGCCCCACCCCTTCGATCACCCCGGTGTACGTGGGCGAACGGTCGAGGCCGCCACGGATGATGTCGTGGGTGCGGCTGTTGGTGTGGGTGATCCAGCAGGGAAGCTGACACGGATGCTGGCTCGCGTTGCCCAGGAAGGAGAACACCGGCACCGGGTCCAGGTCGCCCGGCTGCTCCTCGAGCAGCGAAAAATTGATGGTCCGGCCGTCCAGGCGCGGCGGCGTGCCGGTCTTGAGCCGCCCTTGCGGCAGCTTCAGCTCCTTGAGCCGGGCCGACAGCGTCACCGCCGCCGGGTCGCCCGCGCGGCCGCCGACATAGTTGTTCAAGCCGACGTGGATCTTGCCGTCGAGGAAGGTCCCCGCCGTCAGCACCACCGCGCGACTGCGGAAACGCAGGCCGGCCTGCGTGACGGCGCCGCAGACGCGGCCACCTTCCACCATCAAGTCGTCCACTGCCTGCTGGAACAGCCTGAGATTGGGCTGATTTTCCAGCCGGCGGCGGATGGCGGCCTTGTATAGCACGCGGTCCGCCTGGGCGCGGGTGGCGCGCACAGCCGGGCCCTTGCTGGAATTGAGAATGCGGAACTGGATGCCGCCCTCGTCCGTGGCTGCGGCCATGGACCCGCCGAGGGCGTCAATTTCCTTGACCAGGTGGCCCTTGCCGATGCCGCCGATGGAGGGGTTGCAGCTCATCTGCCCCAGGGTCTCGATATTGTGGGTCAACAGCAGAGTGCGGGCTCCCATGCGCGCCGAGGCCAAGGCGGCCTCGGCGCCGGCATGGCCGCCGCCCACCACGATCACATCGAATTCGGTCGGAAAAAGCACCGCAAACCCCAAGGGAGGAATGGAATGAAGGCGCGATTATATCGGCATTGCAGGTTTTGCCCCAAGCATGTTTCACGTGAAACAGACAGCCCGGCCCGAGGTTTCGGCCCGACCGGTTCAGTCTGCCCGCCTCGTCAGCCTGTCTCGTCAGTCTGACAGCCGAACTCCACCCATGCGTAAGGCAACTCAGCCCCCCCACCACACTCCCCACCCCTCCAAACACACACCGGAGGAAATCCACCATGCCGCTTCATCCCCTTGCCTTCACCAGCAACGCCATTCTGCCGCTCCTGCCAGCCCAAGCTCCAGTCCACCTCACCATGCCCGCGCGGGCCGTGGTGGAACATGCCGGCCCGCAGGCCACGGCCGGACACCCCGCCCACAAAAAACGCCATGCCAGGCGCCCGCCGAAGGCCTCGGACATCCCCGCGCCCACCCTGCCTCTTCCGGCCGCGAAATCACGCCGGATCGGCGCCGACCTCAATCGCCGCCCCGCCTGCCCGAGAGAATTCTGCCTCCTCGTCCTCCTCCACGACGACCTCTACTACATCCCCGAATGCATGCGTCAGGCCACATCCCTGGCCGTGATGCAGTCCTGCCTGAACCACCGAAAATAGGTCGAAACCCAGCTCCTCGATGGATGGCTCGCCAACTTCCGGACCTTCTTCGGTGCGCATTTCGATTCGGTCCGCCTGGAGCTCGCCGAGAACCAGTCCGGCCTAACGGAATTCGACTACCGGGCTCACCACACGGCGGCGCAAGCCAGAGACGCCTGGGCGGCCAAGATCAACGACCGCTTCCACCTGAGCCAGGATCCGCAGACCGCCCGCTGGCAGACCAAGAACGAGAAATTCGTGGTCCTCGTCAAACACGCGATGCCGCTCATCGCCGGCGAGCTGCGCTTCCACCCGATGGCGGCGACGTCCCGCTTCACCACGGCCAACGGCATCGCCTCGGTCTGCAACCGCTCGGCGATCGCCATCGCCAACAAGGGCACCATCCACCAAAAAATCAGCCACCTCTGCGGCGCAGTCCATGAAGACGCGGAAATCATGTGGGGCCGGGGATGGTTCTGCGAGACCTTCATGCGCGTGCCCGACCTGCTGTCGGGCACGCGCAAGAGCTGCGGCTGATATTCGGTGAAGAACATCCACTACATGCAGGACTACTTCGCGGCCGCCGCGCCGGATTGCAAGAGAAAGGAGGTTTAGTTCTCCTGGCGAACGAGAAAGGGCGTGTCACGGACAGGTGGCGCCCAGGCGGACGGCGGCGGGAAGGTCCAGCCGCCCCCGATCGGTCAATGCCCCTTGGTCAGACCCAGGTAGGACTCGATCACAAGCGGATTGCTCGCCAGATCCGAGGCCTTGCCATCGAGCACGAGTTCGCCGGTCTCCAGCACGTAGCCGGTGTCGGCGACGTGCAGAGCGGCGCGGGCGTTCTGCTCGATCAGCAGCGTGGACACGCCGATGTCGCGCATGCCCGAGATGATGTGGAAGATTTCCTTGGTGATCAACGGTGCCAGGCCCAGGCTGGGCTCGTCGAGCATCAGCAGCTTCGGCTTGGCCATCAGCGCGCGGCCCACGGCCAGCATCTGGCGCTCGCCGCCCGAGAGCGTGCCCACCACCTGCACCGCGCGTTCTTTCAGGTGCGGGAGATCTGATAGACCACGTCGAGCTGGTCCATGTAGTTGCGCTCGCCAGCCTTCTTGCGGCGCCCGGCGCCGAGCTGCAGATTGTCCTCCACGCTCATCGAGGCGAAGAGCTCGCGCTTTTCCGGCACGAGGCACATGCCCTGCGCCACGCACTCATCGGCGTCGAGGCCCTGGAAGCGGATGCCGCCGCCGGCCTTCTGCGCGAGGTTGCCGTGGCTGACCACGCCCGTCACCGGCAGCGCGCCCATCAGAGCGTTGAGCAGCGTGGACTTGCCCGCGCGCCGTTGGGGCCGATCACCGTGACGATGCTGCCCTCATCCATCTTGATTCTGGCGCCGTGCAGGACTTCGACCTTGCCGTAGCCCACATGCAGGTTGTCGACTTCGAGAATCGTTGCCATGTCAGTCGTCCACTCCACCCAGATAGGCTTCGAGCACCGCCGGGTCGTTTTGCACTTAAGCAGGCAGCCTCGGCGATCTTCGTACCGAATTCCATCACCACCAGCCGGTCGGTCAGGTTCATCACAAAATCCATGTCGTGTTCCACGAGCAGCACGCTCACGCTCTCGCCGCACAGCTTGCTAGCAGCTCGGTGAGCGCCTTCTTCTCCTTGTAGCGCAGACCCGCGGCGGGCTCACCCAGGAGTATCAGCGCGGGGTCGGCACACAAGGTGCGGGCGATTTCGAGGATGCGCTGCTGGCCCAGGGCCAGGCTGCCGGCATCGACGTGAATCAGCTCGCCCAGGCCAACGCGCTCGAGCTGGAAGGCCGCTTCGCGCAGCAGACGCGCTTCGTCCACGCGGTCCAGGCGCAGCGAGCTGGTGAACACGCTGCCGCCGCTCTTGCCAAACCCGCCGCCCTGGCCCTCAGCCGTGCGCAGATGCGCGCCGATAGCGACTTTCTCCAGCGTGCTCATCGTCGGCAGGATCTACACGTGCTGGAAGGTGCGCGCCAGGCCAATGCTGACGATGGTGCGCGAAGGCAGGCCGGAGATGCTGCGGCCCAGATACTTCACCTCGCCCGAGGTTGCGGGCAGCAGGCCGGTGACCAGATTGAAGGTGGTGGACTTGCCCGCGCCGTTGGGGCCGATCAGGCCGACGATCTCGCCGGCGTGCAGCTTGAAGCTGATGTCGTTCACCGCCACCAGGCCGCCGAATTCATTGCATACCTTGTCCACCTCGAGCACCAGGCTGCCTCGCGCGGGCTTGGCGCGCTTGGACAGCGGCTTGTCGTCCGTGCCCGCGGCGGCCGGGAAGAACTTGCGCAGCAGCGGCCACAGACCGTCGCTCGCATATTGCAGCAGCAGCACCATCATCACGCCGAAGACGATGACCTCGAAGTTGCCGTTGGCACCGAGCAGCTTGGGCAGCACGCTTTGCAGCACGTCCTTGAGCACCGTCAGCAGGGCCGAGCCCAGCAGCGCGCCCCAGACGTGGCCCGCGCCGCCGACCACCGCCATGAATAGGTATTCGATACCGTGGTTCAGGCCGAAGGGCGTGGGATTCACCGCGCGCTGCAGATGCGGGTAGAGCCAGCCCGAGAGGCTTGCCAGCAGCGCGGCATAGACGAAGACGACGACGTGCATCCACACCGTGTTCACGCTCATCACCTCGGCCATCACGCCGCCGCCCTTGAGCGCGCGGCCGGGCCGCGAGTCGAGCAGATTGGTCAAGGCCACCAGCGCCAGCAGCACCACCGCCCAGATCAGGTAATACATCTCGCGGCCGTCCGAGAGCGAAAAGCCGAAGAGCGAAAGCGGCGCGATTCCGTTCAGGCCGTCGTACTTGCCCAGGAACTCCAGATTGCCGAACAGGAAGAACAGCGACAGACTCCAGGCGATCGTGCCCAGTGGCAGATAGTGGCCTGAGAGGCGCATCGTGATCGAGCCGATCGCCAGCGCCGCCAGACCCGTGATCGCCAGACTGGCGAACACCGTGAGCCAGGGCGAGACGCAGTACTGCAGCGTCAGATAGGCCGAGGTGTAGGAGCCCAGGTCGACGAAGGCCGTCTAGCCGAAGGAAGTCATGCCGCCGATGCCGGTCAGCAGCACCAGGCCGAGCGCGACGATGGCGTACAGGCCGATGTAGTTGGCCAGCGTGATCCAGAACTCCGGCGTGGGCAGCAGCGGCAGCGCCACCAGCACGGCGAGGAAGAGGACAAACGCAATCTTGTTGAAACCCAGCTTCATGCCTCGCCCCTTATTCTTCGTCGACGTGGGTGCTGGTCAGCGAACGCCACAGCAACACGGGGATAATCAGCGTGAGCACAATTACCTCCTTGAAGGCGCTGGCCCAGAACGAGGCGTAGCGCTCGAGCAGACCCACGAGCAGCGCGCCGGCGGCGGCCAGCGGATAGCTCACCAGCCCACCGATGATCGCGCCCACGAAGCCATTGAGGCCGATCAGGATGCCGCACAGCGTGCCCATGGCGGCCGCCAGCGTGAAGGCCAGGCTGCCGGGCCTGCGTCGTGCCGATGCCCACCAGGCGTGCGCCCAGGCGGTTCACCGCGGTGGCCCGCAGCGCCTTGCTCGAGAGCGAGCGCTCGAAATACAGATACAGCAGCCCGATCAGCACCACTGACACCAGCACCTCGACGATGCTCTGGCCCGAGATCGCCAGCGAGCCGATGTCGAAGCGCGCGTCGGTGAAGGCCGCCGTGCGCTGGCCTTCCGCGCCGAAGATCGCCAGGCCCAGGCCAACCAGCGCAAAGTGCACGCCCACCGACACGATCAGCAGCACCAGCACCGCGGCGTTGGCCAGCGGCTGATACACGAGGAGGTAGGTCAGTGGACCGAGCGGGATCACGATCGCCAGCGTCAGCGCCAGCTGGCCGAGCATGCCGATGCTCTTGTCGGCGCCCCACAGCGACACCACGCAGACCAGCCCCGGCAGAAGCACATAGCGCACGAAGGCGCGGGACAGCACCTTGCCCGGACGCGAGCGGTGGCCGCGCGCCACGGCATACGCCTCGGTGGCGAAGCAGGCGAGGCCCATGATCGGCAGCAGCACCGCGGTCAGCGGAAACGTCTACGCCTGCAGCGTCGCCATGGTCAGCGCGCCGAAGGCGACGAACTCGCCCTGGGGAATAAAGATCACCCGGGTGACGGAAAACACCAGCGCCAGGGACAGCAGGGCATAGATGGCGCCGGTGGTGATTCCATCCTGAGACAGAATGGCTGAGATAGACAAATCCATAGCTCAGACCTGAAAAAAGCGCGAGCGTCATGATAAACACTCGCGCCTGTCTAATTAATTATGGTTTATAATTAAATCGGCTGTCAGTCTGACGTCCGGTCAGTTCGTGACCGCGTACTTCCACTTTTCATCCTTGATCTCGACTATCACGCGCTGAGCGCTGATCGAAGCCCAGGTGGTCCTGCTGGCTCATGTTGATGATGCCGTGCGAGACCGCCAGGTTTTTGGTGGCTTCAAAGGCTTCGCGCAGGGCGCGGCGGAATTCCACCGTGCCGGGCTGAGCGCGCTTGAGCGCGGTCGGGGCGGTGGCGGCCAGTAGCTGGCCAGCGTCCCAGGCGTGGCCGCCGAAGGTCGCGACGCTGCCCGCGCCGTAGGCCTTCTCATAGGCGGCCTTGTAGGCCAGCGCGGACTTCTTCACCGGGTTGCTGTCGGGTAGCTGGTCGGCCACGAACAGCGGGCCGGCGGGAAGCATCGTGCCTTCGCAGTCTTTGCTGTAGACGCGCAGGAAGTCGTTGTTGGCGACGACGTGGGTCTCTGATACATCTTGCTCTTGTAGCCGCGTTCCTTGAGCGTCTTGGTCGGCAGTGCGGCCGGGGTGCCGGAGCCGGCGATCAGAACCGCGTCGGGGTTGGCGCCCATCATCTTCAGGACCTGGCCGGTCACCGAGGCGTCGGTGCGGGTGAAGCGCTCGTTGGCGACGATGGTGATCTTCTTGATCGCGGCGAACTTGGCGAACTCTTCCACCCAGCCCTGGCCGTAGGCGTCGTTGAAGCCGATGAAGGCCACAGTCTTCACTCTATTGTCCGCCATGTGCGAGGCGATCGCCGAGGCCATCAGCGAATCGTTCTGTGGAACCTTGAACATCCAGTGGCGCTTGGCGTCCATCGGCTCGATGATGCGGGCCGATGCGGGCAGGGTGATGATCGGCGTCTCGGCTTCGGCGCCGATCATGGCCTGCGCGTTGGGCGTCACCGAGGAGCTGATGATCACGTCGACCTTGTCCTCGGAAATCAGCTTGCAGCTGTTCTTGACGGCGGTGGTCGTGTCGGACGCGTCGTCCAGCACGATGTACTCCACCGACTTGCCGCCGATGGTCTTGGGCAAGCAGGGAAATCGAATTCTTTTCAGGGATGCCCAGCGAGGCCGCGGGGCCGGTGGCGAACACTGTCACGCCCACCTTGATCTGCGCCTGGGCGGCGCCCGAGGCCGCCATCATGCCGATGGCGGCCAAACCCAGCGCCAGCCGGGAAAACTTCTCTCTCAACATGCTCAGTCTCCTGCTCAGTGTTCTGTGGACTGCCGGCGAAGCGCCGGCCAATTCACCGATCACCCGGTCGGTTAATGCGCGCAGTGTAGAAACCGGGCCGCACCCCGGCAACCGGGTTAGCCCTATGCCGCACTGCCGGAAAAGGCCAGTCATTCCAGCGGATGGGTCAATTATTTAATATGTTAGAAATCGCGAAACCGGAGAATACTTATTGATCCGGCAGGAAGAAGTTTTCATGCGGCGTATTTGACGCGGGGATCCTGGAAGTAGGATTTCACGCGTTCGGAATGGGTTTCGATGAACGCCATGTGGTTCTTTGCTGCGGCGTGTAATTTGGCCTTTGTTCTGACGGGGACTCGTGTTCTGATGACATGTTTCAGGTCGGCGTTGAGTCGCTCATCCGGATTGAGCTCCGGGCTGTAG
>JALBVF010000019.1 GCA_025050535.1 Candidatus Protistibacter heckmannii | reverse complement strand
AAAGTTAAATCTTTATATTGCCGCGTTAATAAGACGGGTTTTCAGCGCTATTGCCCGGACAAATTGCCGGCTCCGTCCCCGATTCTCCAAGAATGCGGATCTCCCGCTGCGGATAAGGTATCTCGATTCCCTTCTGCTTGAAAGCCCGCCAGATCGCCAGATTGACGTCCGACATGACGCCCAGCCGACCTTTGTCCGGGCCCAGAATCCAGAAGTCAAGCTCGTAGTTGATGCCCGAGTCGGCGAAACCCAATAGAAACCCGGTCGGTGGCGGGTCTTCCAGCACCCGGGACACGCCCCTGGCCGCCGCGGCCATGGTCGCGAGCACGGTGTCCGGGTCGTCGCGGTAGCTGGCCTGGATCTGGACCGCCAGGCGGATTTTCGGCTCGGTGAAGGACAGGTTCTGGACCACGCCCGAAATCAGGGTTTCGTTGGGGATCAGCGCCTCCACCCCGTCTGCGCCCTTGAGCAGGGTGTAGCGGGTGCGGATCTGCGCGACCGCACCTTGGTATTTGTCCACCTGGAGCAGGTCGCCGATGCGCAGGGAGTTTTCCAGAAGCAGCAGGAACCCCGACACATAGTTGCTGGCGATCTTCTGCATGCCGAAGCCCAGCCCCACGCCCAGCGCGCCGCCAAAGACGGAGAGCACGGTCAGGTCGATGCCCACCAGCGACAGGCTGAACAGCAGCGCCGCCAGGATCAGCAGCGCGCGGAACACCCGCGAGAGCACGATCTTGAAATTGGTGTTGATGCCTTCGGCGCTGTCGAGCCGCTCGTCGATCAGCGAACTGACCCACAGCGCGCCGACCACGGTGAGCAGGATCCACAACCCCGCCGAGGTGATCTCCAGCACCGACAGCTTGCTGCGGCCGAACTGGAAATGCATCGAATCGAGCCAGCCGAGCAGCTGCGGCAGCACGCCCAGGATATAGAGCGCCATGCCGATCCAGGCCACCGCCGAGAGCAGTTGCTCGGCCAGCCGGATCGAGCCGATCGCGGTGCTGCTCACGCGGAACATCAGGCGGATCAGGAAGAAAGACAGATAGAGCAGCGACATGCCCAGCAGCGGCACGAGCGCGATACGCAGGATATTGGTGTGGGTGAGGTCCATCAGCGCGGCGCGCACCATCGCCACGAACAGCCAGCCGAGCAGGGGGAAGGCGGCGCGGTAGAGGCTGGAGAGCGCGTAGATCTGGGTCAGCGACTCGCCCTCGAGCAGGCGCGCTGCGCGCGCCTTGGCGCGCGCCTGGGCCGCCGTGAGGATGCGGCGCGCGAGCAGCCAGGCCAGGACCAGGCAGGCAGCCAGCGCGACGAACTGCCAGCCGACCTGCGGGCGGCTGAAGTCGTCCATCACGTCGGCGACCATCCGCCCCATCAGCTTGAAGTCCAGCCCATCCATCCTTGCTCCTCGTTCCGGTTGCACTGGCCTGACTGTGTGACCTGGACAGTCTTGGTTCGGCTCCGCCGCCCCGCTCAGTCTTTCTCCGCCTCCACGGCCGCATCCTCGCCCTGCGGTGCGCCCGCCGCAGCCTCGCGCTGCATCACCGCCGCATAGAAGCCGTCGGTGAGATGCGTATCCGGGAGCAGCTCCAGGTCCTGCCCCATCTCCAGCGGAATGCGCGCCTCGCGCAGCAGCGCGCCGGCGTCCAGCCTGGCGAACTGCGGATTCGCGGCCAGGAAGGCATCGACGATCTGCTGGTTCTCCTCGGGCAGCAGGCTGCAGGTGGCGTAGACCAAGCGGCCGCCCGGCTTCACCAGCTTGGCGGCGGCGGCCAGGATCGAGGCCTGCTTCACCGTCATCTCCGCCACCTTGGCCGGCGACTGCCTCCACTTCAGATCGGGATTGCGACGCAGAGTGCCCAGTCCGCTGCAGGGCGCGTCGACCAGCACGCGGTCAGCCTTGCCGGCCATGCGCTTGAGCTTGGAGTCGAGCTCGCTGTCGATGAGCACCGGATGCACATTGGACAGCGCGCTGCGCGAGAGCCGCGGCTTTAAGCGCGCCAGGCGTTTCTCGGACACGTCCAGCGCATAGAGACGGCCGCTGTTGCGCATCATCGCGCCCAGGGCCACGGTCTTGCCGCCCGCGCCCGCGCAGAAGTCCACCACCATCTCTCCACGGCGCGGCGCGACCAGGCAGCAGAGCAATTGGCTACCCTCGTCCTGCACTTCGATCGCGCCTTCGTTGAAGAGCTCGAAGCGGTTCAGAGCTGGCTTTCCCTCGAGACGGATGCCCACCGGCGAATACGGCGTGGGCGCGGCGGCCACGCCGGCCGTCTGCAAGATCTGCAGCACGCTCTCGCGGCTGGATTTTACGAGGTTGACGCGCAGGTCCAGCGGCGCGCCCTGCAGCATCGCCTGGGCCAGGGCCTCGCGGCGCTGTGGGCCGAGCCGCGCGTCGAGCGCGGCGGAGAACCAGTCGGGCAGGTTGTCGCGCAAGGCGGGCGACAGGCTCGCGCGGTCAATGCCGCGCAGCCGGTCGAGCCAGCCGGCCTCTTCTTCGCCGAGCATGCCGGCGACGCGCGCCGGGCTCTGCGTGGCGGCCAGCCCCAGCAGGGCGAGGCGGCGTAGCTGACTGCCGGCGCCGCTCTCGGCGAGGTGGGCGAATTCGAGCTTGCGCCGCAGCACCGCGAACACCGCCTCGGCAACCTCGCCGCGCTCGCTCTTCCCCAGGAAAGGGTTGGAGCGGAAGTAGGCGCTGACCTCCGAATCGGCGGGCGTGTCGAAACGCAGCACGGTGTCGAGCAGCGTGGCGATATGGCCGATCACACCGGCCGAGGTGGCGGCGCGTCCGGCGCCGCGCGCGGAGGACCTGCCGCCGCGCTGGCCACCGCCGTTTCTTGCGCCGGTGTTGCCACCGTTGCCGCCACCGCTGTTACCGCCGGAACTGCCGCCGCTTTTCCCGCGGAAGGGATTCTTCTTCTTGCTCATGCGTTCACCGCCTTCCCGGCCCGCGCCGCCTGTGCACCCTCGGGCCGGAGGCGCACGAGATGGCCATCGACCTCGAGCCGGTCTTCGAGAAACCAGCGCAGCGCCTGCGGGAATATCTTGTGTTCCTGCTCGAGCACGCGCGCGGCGAGGCTTTCCTCGGTGTCGCCGGGCAGCACGGGCACGGCGGCCTGGGCGATGATCGGCCCGTGGTCCAGCGTGGGCGTGACGAAATGCACGGTCGCGCCGTGCACCTTGACGCCGGCCTCCAGGGCCTGGCGGTGGGTGCGCAGGCCGGGGAAGGCGGGCAGCAGCGAGGGATGGATATTGATCAGGCGCCCGGCGTAGTGCTCGACGAAGCCGTCGGTCAGAACGCGCAGGAAGCCCGCGAGCACGACCAGATCGGGCGCGTGGGCGTCGATTTTTTCGGCCAGAGCGGCATCGAAGGCGGCGCGGTCGGGGAAGGCGCGGTGATCGAGCACTTCGGTGCGCAGCCCCGCCCGGCGTGCGATCTCCAGGCCAGCGGCGTCCGCCCGGTTGGAAATCACGGTGGCGATGCGGGCCGGCCATTGCTCCGTCTGGCAGGCGCGGATGATGGCCTCCACATTAGAGCCGCGGCCCGAAATCAGGATCAGCAGACTTTTCATGGGCGCGAGTTTACACGGCGGCCCGGCACCCCGGCCGAAACCGTTATAATTCAATACCCTACGCTATCAACAAGCGCCACCAAGCTTTGAGCTCCCAGTGAACGTGTTTCACGGCCTGCCCCCGGCCGACCAACGCCAACCCTGCACCCTGACCATTGGCAACTTCGATGGCGTGCACCGCGGCCATCAGGCCATGCTGGAAAAGCTGCGCAACACGGCCGCGGCGCTGAGTCTGCCCACCTGCGTTATGACCTTCGAGCCGCATCCGCGCGAGTTCTTCGCGCCGGCCCAGGCGCCTGCGCGCATCTACAGCCTGCGCGACAAGCTCGCGGCGCTGCGCGAATGCGGCGTGGACACGGTGGTGGTGGCGCGCTTCAACGCGCGCTTCGCGGTGCAGAAGCCCGAGGAGTTCATCGACGACGTCCTCGTGCGCGGCCTGTATGCGCGCCACGTGCTGGTGGGCGACGACTTCCGCTTCGGCGCGCGCCGCGCCGGCGACTTCGCCAGCCTGCGCGAAGCCGGCTGGGCCAACGGCTTCACCGTCGAGGCGATGGACACCGTCAGCCAGGACGGCCAGCGCGTCTCCAGCACCCTGGTGCGCGAGGCACTCGCTGCCGGCGACCTCTCGCGCGCCGCCGTGCTGCTGAGCCGCCCGTATACGATCTCCGGCCACGTGGTGCACGGCGCCAAGCTGGGCCGCGAGCTGGGCTTTCCCACGCTGAACATGCGCGTGGCCGACCGGCTCCACCATCGCAAGCCGGCGCTCGCGGGCAGCTTCGCGGTGCGCGTGCATGGCCTGTCCGGCGAACCGCTGCTGGGCGTCGCCAGCCTGGGCCTGCGGCCCACGGTGGACGATTCCGGCCGCTGGCTGCTCGAGACCCATCTGTTCGACTACGCCGGCGACGTCTACGGCCGCACGGCGAGCGTGGAATTCATGCACAAGCTGCGCGACGAAGCCCGTTTCGAAGGCATGGACGCATTGCGCGAAGCCATCGCCGAGGACAGCCGCCAGGCCCGCGCCTGGCTCGGGCTGGCGGAACCGGCGCGCGTGCGCTGACCCATTTTTATCAAGGCAAGTATGTCCGACAAGAACGACAACCAGAAACCCAAGGCGCGCGAGCAGGCCAAGCCCGAGTCCAAGTATCCGGTCAACCTGCTCGACACGCCCTTCCCCATGCGCGGCGACCTGCCCAGGCGCGAACCCCTGTGGGTCAAGCAGTGGCAGGACAAGAAGATCTATGAGCAGATCCGCAAGGCGCGCGCCGGCAAGAAGAAATTCATTCTGCACGACGGCCCGCCCTATGCCAACGGCGACATCCACCTGGGCCACGCCGTCAACAAGATCCTCAAGGACATGATCGTCAAGGCACGCGGCCTCGCGGACCTGGACGCCGTCTATGTGCCGGGCTGGGACTGCCACGGCATGCCCATCGAGATCCAGATCGAGAAGACCTACGGCAAGAACCTGCCGGCGCAGGAAGTGCAAGCCAAGGCCCGCGCCTACGCCACCGAGCAGATCGCCAAGCAGCGCGAGCAGTTCAAGCGCCTGGGCGTGCTCGGCGACTGGGACAACCCCTACCTGACCATGGCCCCGCGCAACGAGGCCGATGAAATCCGCGCGCTCGCGGAAATCCTCAAGGGCGGCTACGTCTTCCGCGGGCTCAATCCCGTGAACTGGTGCTTCGACTGCGGCTCGGCGCTGGCCGAGGCGGAAGTCGAATACCAGGACAAGACCGACTACACCGTGGACGTGGGTTTCCGCTTCGCCGAGCCCGAAAAACTCGCCGACGCGTTCGCGCTCAAGGCGCTGCCCGGCGAGGGCATGCTCTTCATCTGGACCACCACGCCCTGGACGCTGCCCGCCAACCAGGCCCTGAACGTCCACCCCGACATCGACTACGCGCTCGTCGAGACCGGAAAGGGCCTGCTGCTCCTGGCCAAGGACCGCGTCGAAGCCTGCCTGAAGGACTACTGCCTGGAAGGCAAGATCATCGCCACCTGCAAGGGCGCGCTGCTCGACGGCATCCGCTTCCACCATCCGCTCGCCGCCGCCCACCCCGGCTATGCACGCACCGCGCCGATCTATCTGGCCGACTACGTCACGCTGGACACCGGCACCGGCATCGTCCACTCCGCACCCGCCTACGGCGAGGAGGACTTCAAGTCCTGCAAGGCGCACGGCATGCCCGACTCGGAGATCATCAATCCCGTGCTGGGCGACGGCAAATACGCCGAATCGCTGCCGCTGTTCGGCGGCCTGTCCATCTGGGACGCGAACAAGCAGATCGTCACGGCGCTCAACGCCGCCGGCAGCCTGCTGCGCACCAGCAAGTTCAAGCACAGCTACATGCACTGCTGGCGCCACAAGACGCCAATCATCTACCGCGCCACCTCGCAATGGTTCGCCCGCATGGACCGCAAGCCCGCCGACGGCGGTCCGACGCTGCGCCAGTCCGCGCTCGCCGGCGTTGAGTCCACTCAGTTCTTCCCCGCCTGGGGCAAGCAGCGCCTGCTCGCCATGATCGCCAACCGGCCTGATTGGACGCTCTCGCGCCAGCGGCAATGGGGCGTGCCCATGGCCTTCTTCGTTCACCGCGAAACCGGCGAGCTGCATCCGCGCACGCCCGATCTGCTCGAGGAAGTCGCCAAGCGCGTCGAAACCGGCGGCATCGAAGCCTGGCAGAAGATCGAGGCCGCCGACCTGCTCGGCGCGGAAGAAGCCAAGATCTACGAGAAAAACCGCGACACGCTCGACGTCTGGTTCGACTCCGGCACCACCCACTGGCACGTGATCCGCTCCTCGCACCGGAGCACGCTCTACGAAGCCGAGGCCGACAGCCCCGAAGGCCGTCTCGCCGACCTCTACCTCGAAGGCTCGGACCAGCACCGCGGCTGGTTCCACTCCTCGCTGCTCACCGGCGCCATGCTCTACCGCAAGCCGCCCTACAAGGCGCTGCTCACCCACGGCTTCACCGTCGACGGCCAGGGCCGCAAGATGAGCAAATCGCTGGGCAACGGCATCGAGCCGCAGGAAGTCTCCAACAAGATGGGCGCGGAGATCATCCGCCTGTGGATCGCCTCCACCGACTATTCCGGCGAGCTGTCGATCTCCGACGAAATCCTCAAGCGCGTCACCGAGAGCTATCGCCGCATCCGCAACACGCTGCGCTTCCTGCTCGCCAACCTGGCCGACTACGACCATGCGAAGCACGCCATGCCCACCGGCCAATGGTTGGAGCTGGACCGCTACGCGGTGGCGCTGACCGCGCAGATGCAGGCCGAATCGCTAGCGAACTACGACCGCTATGAATTCCACCCCGTGGTGGCGCGCCTGCAGAGCTTCTGCTCCGAGGACCTCGGCGGCTTCTACCTCGACATCCTCAAGGACCGCCTCTACACGCTGGCCGCCGACGCCCCCACGCGCCGCGCCGCGCAGAATGCGCTGTTCCACATCACTCAGTCGCTGCTGCGCCTGATGGCGCCATTCCTCTCCTTCACCGCTGAGGAAGTTTGGCAGGTGTTCCCGCATGGCACGCCGAGCGTGGACACCATCTTCACCGAGACCTATTACACGCTGCCCGAGGTGGCCGACGCCGCCGCTCTGCTCGACAAATGGACGCTGATCCGCGCCGCGCGCGCCGACGTGTCCAAGGCGCTGGAAGCGCGCCGCGAGCAGGGCGAGATCGGCTCCTCGCTGCAGGCCGAGGTGGAGATCGCCGCGCCCGGCGCCACCGGCCAGGCCCTCGCCAGCCTCGGCGACGACCTGCGCTTCGTGCTGATCACCTCGGCCGCCAGCGTGCAGACGCAGGGAGGCGAAGGCACGCCGCTGCAGGTCAAGGTGCGCGCCTCGGGCCATCAGAAGTGCGAGCGCTGCTGGCACTACCGCGAAGACGTCGGCCACGACGCCTCGCATCCCACACTGTGCGCGCGCTGCACGTCGAATCTGTTCGGCAAGGGCGAAACGCGGAGCGTCGCCTGATGGCGGGCAAGCGCGGCGGCGGCTCGCTCGCGGTCTGGCTTCTGCTGGCCTTGCTCGTCGTGCTACTCGACCAGCTCTCCAAGACCCTGGTCCAGCACACGCTCGCCTACGGCCAGACCATGGTGCTCGCCAAGCATCTGAACCTGGTGCTGGTCGGCAATCCCGGCGCCGCCTTCTCCTTTCTCGCGGCGGCCGGCGGCTGGCAGCGCTGGCTCTTCGCCGGGCTGGCGGTGGTCGCGGCGCTGGCGATGGTCTGGCTGCTCAAGCGCCACGCCGACCAGAAGGTGTTCTGCTTCGCGCTCTCCATGCTGCTCGGCGGCGCGGTGGGCAACCTGATCGACCGGCTGTGGATCGGCCACGTGGTGGACTTCATCGACTTCTACGTCGGCGATTGGCACTGGCCCACCTTCAACCTGGCCGACAGCGCGATCACCCTGGGCGCCGCTCTGCTGGTGCTCGATGAATTGCGCCGCGTCAGCAAAAGCAAGTAAGCTCTCGTGCATGCTCAACGACAAACACATCCTGCTCGGCCTCTCCGGCGGCATCGCCTGCTACAAGTCGGCGGTGCTCACCCGCTTGCTGGTGAAGGCCGGTGCCACGGTACAGGTCGTCATGACCGAAGCCGCGGAACACTTCATCACGCCGGTGACCATGCAGGCCCTCTCGGGGCGCACCGTCTACACCAGCCAGTGGGATGCGCGCGTCGCCAACAACATGCCGCATATCGATCTGGTGCGCGAAGCCGACGCCGTGGTCATCGCACCCGCCTCGACCGACATCCTCGCCAAGCTCGCGCACGGCTTCGCCAACGATCTGCTGACCACGCTGTGCCTGGCGCGCAGCGTGCCGCTGCTGGTGGCGCCGGCGATGAACGCGGAAATGTGGGACAAGCCCGCCACGCAGAGAAACATCGCCCAGCTGCGCGCCGACGACGTGCAATTCCTCGGCCCCGCAGCCGGCGACCAAGCCTGCGGCGAAACCGGCATGGGCCGCGTGCTCGAACCCGAAGAGATTCTCGAGGCGCTGGGAGCCTTCTTCCAGCCCAAGCTGCTCGCCGGAAAGCGCGCGCTCGTCACCGCCGGCCCGACCTACGAAGCCATCGATCCGGTGCGCGGCATCACCAATCTCTCCTCGGGCAAGATGGGCTACGCCATCGCGCGTGCGCTGCATGCCACCGGCGCCGAGGTGTCGCTCGTGTCCGGCCCCACCGCGCTGGACGCACCGCTGGGCGTGATGCGCACGAACGTGGTGTCGGCGCGCGACATGCATGCAGCGGTGATGGCCCAGGCCACCTATACCGACCTCTTCGTCGGCGTGGCGGCGGTGGTCGACTGGCGCGTCGCGCAGGCGAGCCCGACCAAGATCAAGAAGCAGAAAGGCAAGCCCGCGCCCATGCTGGAGATGACCCAGAACCCGGACATCCTCGCCGAGGTGGCGGCCCTGCCCGATGCGCCCTATTGCGTGGGCTTTGCCGCCGAGACTGACAACCTGGAGGCCCACGCCAATGCCAAGCGCGCCAGCAAGGGCGTGCCGCTGCTGGTCGGCAACCTGGGTCCGGCGACCTTCGGCAAGGACGACAATGCCCTGATCCTCTTCGACGCCAAGGGCAGCAAGAAGCTGCCCCACGGCGGCAAGGACGAGCTCGCGCAGCTGCTGGTCGCGGAGATCGCCAAACGCCTGTCGTGAGGCGCAGCCGCGCCTTCCTCCATCGCTTCTTCCGCCTCTTCTTTCGTCTCCCCTCCCCCTTCATCCCATGGAACTTGAAGTCAAGATTCTCGACGAGCGCATGCGCTCACAGCTCCCCGCCTACGCCACGCCCGGCAGTGCCGGCCTGGACCTGCGCGCGTGCATCGACGCGCCGCTGGTGCTCGAACCGGGCAGCACGCACATGATCCCCACCGGCATCGCCATCCACCTCGCCGATCCCGGTTATGCCGCGCTGATCCTGCCGCGTTCTGGCATGGGCCACAAGCACGGCATCGTGCTCGGCAATCTGGTTGGCCTGATCGATTCCGACTACCAGGGCGAGCTGAAGATCAGCACCTGGAACCGCGGCGCGCAGGCCTTCACGCTGCAGCCCTTCGAGCGGCTGACGCAGCTGGTGATCGTGCCGGTGGCGCAGGCGGCGTTCAAGGTGGTGGAAGAATTCGCTGCCTCGGAGCGCGGTGCGGGCGGCTTCGGCAGCACCGGCAAGCAGTGAATCCAGGCGCACGCCAAGGCACCGTCCTGACGCCGTGCGCCTTGCCTGTAGCAAAAGGATTCGCTGAAAAATCCTCGCTCCACCTCGCATTTCTCCTTGCACGGCAGGCGAAACCGCTGATTCCGCCGCCGCTCTGACGACAAGGGCGCCTGCTCCCTTACTCTCCCTCGCACAAAGCAGTATCAGGGAGAGCGTCATGAAAATATTCGGATGGCATTCGCACAACAATGACCGGCAGTGGAATAGCTGCAACCGGGCCGACGACGCAACCGGCGACGCGCCTGTTCTCGGCGGCCGGGACCGGCCCGCGCAAATGCAGGCGCCGTCCGACGGCGGCGTTATGCCGCTGAGCTTGGCGGATCTGAAACGCCAGGGCCAGTTCCTCGGCGCCGGACAGAACGGCGGCGCCTACCGGCTCGGCGAGCGCGTGCTCAAGGTGCTGCACGCGCCCGATGACTTCCTGTTCAACAAGCCAACGCGCACCGCCAGATATTGGAATGAATTCCACGGCGCGGACGAGGAGACCTGGCTGCTGGTGACGGCCCGGGCGGTCAGGCTGGCCGACGGCACGCCGGCGCTGGATACGCCGTTTATCGAGACGGCCGCCCGCAAGCCATATCAGCCCGAACTCAGAAGCATCGAAAAGAAGCTCAAGCAGCGCGGCCTGAAGCTGCACTATGTGAACGTGCCCGGCAACGTCGTCGTGTCCCGGGGTGGCAAGGCTGTGCTGACCGATTTCGACATGGCCCGGCACATTGACGCTGACTCCGCCGGCGGCGATGAGATCAAGGCGCTGCGCAAGGGCAAGCTGCCGCCTCCCTGGAATCCACGCTGGGGCTGAGCTGCACAGCCGCCAGCGGCAGGGGCCGCCACACGGAACCACCACAAACGACAAGGGCTGCTGACACGGCCCTTGTCGTTGCTCACCGATACGCGGCTTATTCCGCCGCCGCCGGTTCCGGCTCGGGCGCCGAACGCGGCGTGTTCGGCGCGTCGAAGACAAGCTTTACCTTCTCGTCATCGTCCACATCCACCGTCACGCGGCCGCCGCCGGCCAGTTGGCCGAAGAGCAGCTCGTCGGCCAGGGCCTTGCGGATGGTGTCCTGGATCAGGCGCTGCATCGGGCGCGCGCCCATGAGCGGATCGAAGCCGTTCTTGGCCAGGAACTTGCGCAGCTCGTCGGTGAAGTGCACCTCGACCTTCTTCTCGTGCAGCTGCTCCTCGAGCTGCATGAGGAACTTGTCGACGACGCGCAGGCTGATCGACTCATCCAGCACTTTGAAGCTGACGATGGCGTCCAGCCGGTTGCGGAACTCGGGCGTGAACAGACGCTTGATGTCGGCCATCTCGTCACCCTGCTCGCGCTTGGTCGTGAAGCCGATGGTCGCCTTGCCCATCGCCTCGGTGCCGGCGTTGGTGGTCATGATGATCACGACGTTGCGGAAGTCCGCCTTGCGGCCGTTGTTGTCGGTCAGCGTGCCGTGGTCCATGACCTGCAGCAGGATGTTGAAGATATCCGGATGCGCCTTCTCGATTTCGTCGAGCAGCAGCACGCAGTGCGGCTTCTTGGAGATGGCCTCGGTCAGCAGGCCGCCCTGGTCGAAGCCGACGTAGCCCGGCGGCGCGCCGATCAGGCGGCTCACCGCGTGACGCTCCATGTATTCGGACATGTCGAAGCGCAGCATCTCGATGCCCATGATGAAGGCGAGCTGCTTGGCGACTTCGGTCTTGCCCACGCCGGTGGGGCCAGAGAAGAGGAAGGCGCCGATCGGCTTGTCGGTCTTGCCCAGGCCGGCGCGCGACATCTTGATCGCGGCGGGCAGGGCTTCGATGGCCTGATCCTGGCCGAAGACCACGCTCTTGAGGTCGCGCTCCAGGGTCTGCAGTTTTCTTCGGTCGTCCACGGAAACGGACTGCGGCGGGATGCGCGCGATCTTGGAGACGATGTCCTCGATCTCGGCGCGGCCAATGGTCTTCTTCTGCTTGGACTTGGGCAGGATGCGCTGGGCGGCGCCCGCTTCGTCGATCACGTCGATCGCCTTGTCGGGCAGATGCCGGTCGTTGATGTAGCGAGCGGAGAGCTCGGCCGCCGCGGTCAGCGCCGCCACCGCGTACTTCACGCCGTGGTGCTCCTCGAAGCGCGACTTCAGGCCGCGCAGGATCTGCACCGTCTGGTTGACGGTAGGCTCGATCACGTCGATCTTCTGGAAGCGCCGCGAGAGCGCCGCGTCCTTCTCGAAGATGCAGCGGTATTCGGTGAAGGTGGTCGCGCCGATGCACTTCAGGCCGCCCGAGGACAGCGCCGGCTTGAGCAGGTTGCTGGCGTCGAGCGTGCCGCCCGAGGCCGCGCCCGCGCCGATCAGCGTGTGGATCTCGTCGATGAAGAGGATGGCGTTGGGATTGTCCTTGAGCGCCTTGAGCACGCCCTTGAGGCGCTGCTCGAAGTCGCCACGGTACTTGGTGCCGGCGAGCAGCGAACCAATGTCCAGCGAGAACACGTTGGAATGCGCCAGGATCTCGGGCACTTCGCCCTTGGTGATGCGCCAGGCCAGGCCCTCGGCGATGGCGGTCTTGCCCACGCCGGCCTCGCCGACGAGCAGCGGGTTGTTCTTTCGGCGGCGGCACAGCACCTGGATCACGCGCTCGACCTCGGATTCGCGGCCGATCAGCGGATCGATCTTGCCCGCGCGGGCCATGGCGTTCAGGTTCTGGGTGTACTGCTCGAGCGCGCCTTCACGCTGCGCGCCGTCCTCTCCCTCGGCGTTCGATTCGGCGCTCTTGGCCGGCTCGGCCTGGTCCTTGCGGATGCCGTGGCTGATGTAGTTGACCACGTCCAGACGGGTCACGCCCTGCTGCTGCAGGTAGTAGACCGCGTGCGAGTCCTTCTCGCCGAAGATGGCCACCAGCACGTTGGCGCCGGTGACTTCCTTCTTGCCGTTGGTCGTGGACTGCACATGCATGATGGCGCGCTGGATCACGCGCTGGAAGCCCAGCGTGGGCTGGGTGTCCACTTCGTCGGTGCCGGGCACCACGAGGGTGTTGTCGGTGACGAAGTTCTTCAGATGGCTGCGCAGATCGTCGACGTTGGCTGCACAGGCGCGCAGCACCTCGGCCGCGGTCGGAGTGTCGAGCAAGGCCAGGAGCAGATGCTCCACAGTGATGAATTCATGACGCGCCTGCCGGGCCTCGACAAAGGCCATGTGCAGAGTCACTTCGAGTTCCTGCGCAATCATGCTTCCTCCATTACGCACTGCAAAGGATGCCCGGCCTGCCGGGCATGGGTTGAAACCAGGTCGACCTTGGTGGCCGCCACGTCACGGGTATAAATCCCGCAAACTCCGTAGCCCTCACGATGCACTTTTATTGATCCGACAGGAG
>JALBVF010000018.1 GCA_025050535.1 Candidatus Protistibacter heckmannii | reverse complement strand
CTTCTACTTGCCCAGCTACAGCCCCGAACGAAATGGCCAATGCCGACCCGAAGCAGGTCGGCACCAAACTCGCTCCAGCTCGCTCGAAGCTGCAACTGGTGAAGGTCACGCGCCAGTTCGGTATGCTGCTTGAGTTCATTGTTTCAATGCTGGATCAATAGTACGGATTATAAATTGTAAAAAGCGCATCGGGTTGTGCAGATGCACCGAAATCCACACCGGATAGGGCGGCACGCGATGCGCGTGTGTCTCATCACGATAACGGCGATATGAGGCGGATGGATTAGGATGCGCACGTGGGATTTGGCGGGCGCAGCGTGTCCGCTGCGGTGGGATCCAGAAGGAAAGAGGGCCGATCGGCGCCGGCCGGCACACGATCAGAACGGGGTCAAGGCTTGTCCGCGGGAGGGGGCGAAGCGGAGGCGCTCGCACCCGTGTTCGCGGGCGCGGCTTTTCTGGCGATGCCGCCGACGGTGATGACGACGCGGTTGCCCAGGGCGCCGTCGCTGAGTTCGATGGCGGCCGAGCGCTCGCCCTTGATGAAGGTCAGGATGCTGTTCTTGGAGAGCGCGGTGGCGACGGTCTGCCAGCCGGCGTTGGGCAACTGGTCGCGGAAGAAGGTGAAGAGCTCCTTGACGTCGCCGCCGACGTTGAGCGCGATGCGGCCGGTCCAGTTGTTGCCGCCGCCCAGGATCAGGCTTTCTTTCTGGTCGATGACGGCGTTGCGCGGCAGGGGCAGATCGCCGGCGAGTTTCTGCTGGATCGATTCGCCGTCCTGAGTGTCGGTGGCGGTGGTGCCGGGATAGGGCACGGCGCAGCCGGCGAGTGCGAGCGCTAGGGCGAACGCGCCGGCGAGTCCGCTCAGGCGGACGGATCGATGGGGGAGGGTGCGCGATGCGGCGGGCCGGTTCTTCATGGTCTCAGGCGCGCGTGCGGCGGACCGGCGCGCGGAATAAGCGAAAGATGTGCAAGATTAGCATGGATGAAACTCGCCGCGCGTCGCGCCGTCTATCAAGAGCCGGAACAATGAAAAAAACGCTGCGGCGCTTGGCGCCTGCACTGGGGGCTTGAGGCGCGGGCTCGGGCGCTGACTCAGGCGCTGAAATAGCGCGCGGCCGCGGCGACCACCAGCCCCACAGCCAGCAGGATGAGCATCAGCTGGATCAGGGTAAGGCCTTTGGCGGCCTGTCGTTCAAGGCTTGCGGGTTTGTTCATTGTCGAACCGGTGAAATGTGAATAGTTGCAGCGGCGCTCAGTATAATCGCCGCGGCCTCGTTTTCTTGAGGAGTCAGGATGTATCAACGGATTTCCCCCCTGCCGCTCATGTTGCGGCGCGCCGTCTGCGCGGCCATGCTGGCGGGGATGACTTGGCAGGTCCATGCGCAGGGCGCGCTGGAGACCTCGCCCGGCGTGCCTTCCGGGACGCAGCCGGTGGCTGTGCAGGCCGCGCCCGCGGCGAACGCCGGCGCGAATGCCGCGGCAGGTTCCACCGCAGTTCCCGCCACGGGCCCCGCGTCGGCGCAGCGCAATGCCGCGCCGTATTCGCATGCCGAGAACCGCGGCATCGACAAGGACGGCGACGGCATGATTTCGCGCGAGGAGGTGGCTGCGCGGCCGGAGCTGCTCAAGCGCTTCGACAAGCTCGACACGAACGGCGACGGCAAGCTCGACATGATGGAGCTGGCGAATGCGCCGCGTGAGCCGCGCAAGAAGTACGACAAGCTGCCGGGCAAGTTCGGCTCGGCGGACACGGACGGCGACGGCACGCTGACGAAGGACGAGTTGCGCGTGGCTGGCGCGGGCATGAAGGCGACGCTGCGCAATTTCGACAAGCTGGACAAGAACCAGGACGGCAAGCTCACCCGCGAGGAGTTGGGCCTGGCGAAGAAGGGCAAGCTCTCGACTGGCAAGCCGGCGAAGTCTGGCAAGAGCGCCTCGGGAAAGACCGGCGCGAATCCGGACGCCAAATCGGGCGTAAAAAAGCCGGCCGCAACGGCCGGCTGATCGGGGCAATCCCACCCTGCAGGTTCAGGGTTCAGGGTCGCCGGCCCCGAAGGGCATGCGGCCCCGCGCGCCGCGCTGCATCTGATCAAGCTCGATGGATTCGAACAGGGCTTTGAAGTTGCCCTCGCCGAAGCCGTCGTTGCCTTTGCTCTGGATGAATTCAAAGAAGATCGGGCCGATCTGGTTCTCCGAGAAGATCTGCAGCAGGAGTTTGTCGGGCGTGCCGTCGATGAGGATCTTGCGCTGGTGCAGGGCCTCGATGGGCTCACCGTGGTCCGGGATGCGCTTGTCGATGAGTTCGTAGTAGCTGTCGGGCGTGTCGAGCAGGTGGAACTGGCGGGTCTTGAGGCCGTCGACGGTGGCGAAGAGGTCGTTGGAGGAGAGGGCGACGTGCTGGATGCCTGCGCTGTGGTAGGCGTCGAGGTATTCCTGGATCTGGCCCGGGGTGTCGGCGCCTTCTTCGTTGATGGGGATGCGGATCTTGCCGCAGGGCGCGGTCATGGCCTTGGACTTGATGCCGGTGACCTGGCCTTCGATGTCGAAGTAGCGGATCTCGCGGAAGTTGAACAGTCGGGTGTAGAACTCGGCCCATTCCTGCATGTGGCCGCGGTGCACGTTGTGCGTGAGGTGGTCGATGTGGGTGAGGCCGAAGCCCTGGGGCTTGCTCGCGGCGCCGGGGAGCATTTCGAAGTCGACGTCGTAGATGGAGATGTCGCCTATGGCGCCGCTTTGCGTGCCGCCCTTGCCGCGCCAGCGGTCGACGAGATAGAGCAGCGAATCGCCGATGCCTTTGATGATAGGGATGTTGAGCTCCATGGGGCCGCCGCGGCCTTCGAAGCCCCAGGCGTCGAGTTCGAGCGCGCGCTTGTAGGCGGCGGCCGCGTCGTTCACGCGCAGTGCGATGGCGCAGATGGAGGCGCCGTGCAGGCGGGCGAAGCGCTGGGAGTGGGAGTCGGGCTCGGCGTTGATGATGAAGTTAATGTCGCCCTGGTGGTAGAGGGTGACGTTCTTGTGGCGGTGGCGCGCGATGGCGGCGAAGCCCATATTCTCGAAGACGCGGCCCATGGCGCGCGAGATCGGGGGCTTTGAATTCGATGAATTCGAAGCCGTCGGTGCCCATGGGGTTGTCCCAGTGGTCGGCACCCTGGGGCTGTGCGGCCAAGCTCAATCCGGTGATCCTCGGGCTGGGGCTCACCGCGTTTGTGAACGTGCGGCTGGACAAGCGCGGCGGCTCGGCGCCGGGCAAGGGTCCTTACGACGCGTTCAAGGCTTCGGTGGGGCTGTGGCCAGAGGTGGTGGCCTGCTACGCGATGACGGGCGAAATGGATTATTTGCTGAAGGTGGTCGTGGAGGACATGGACCATTTTTCGCGCCTGATGCACGACTGTCTGCTGGAGCATCCGGCGGTGGTGGACGTGCGGACGAGCTTTTTGCTCGACCCTATCAAGGGCACGACCGCCCTGCCCATGCCTTCCTCGGCCACGAAGGGCTGAGAGCTGCGCCCGCCGCGCAGCCGACTTACCGCCGCTTCAGGCGGTTTCCTTATCCAGATTCCAGAAGCTGTGCACGGTGCGGCGCGCCTGCGCGAGGTTGCGCTTGAGCGCGTAGTCGAAGTCGGCGAGCTGGCCCTGCACGGCTTCGGCGAAGACGGTGGCGGTGCTGGCGGGCGGCAGGGTGAGGTAGGCGTCGGCTTCGCCGTAGGCGTATTGCACTTGCATGCCGGCCTTCTTGGCGATGTGCATCATGGCGCCGTTCTGCACGAGGCAGTGCATGTAGAGGGTGCTCACGCCGGCGTTGCGGCAGCGGATGGCGGCGCGCTCGAACAGGGTGCTGCCGATGCCGTGGTCGCGCTGGCCGCTGGAGACGGAGACGCCGAGTTCGGCGACGCCGCCGCCTTCCTTGGCGTTGTCTTGCTTGAGGTAGGCGAGGTGGCCGGCACCGATGAGTTCGAGCCGGTTGCCGAAGACGCCGAAGACGGTGTCGCGTTGGAAATCGATGGAGGCGACGTATTGGCGCACGACGTCGTCGTTGATGATGCTGCCAAAGCGCAGCAGGCGGTCTTCGGTGCCCAGGGAGAGGAAGTGGGCGAGCAGCTTGTCGCGGTGGCGGGCGTTGAGTTCGCGCACCAGGGCGGGGGCGCGGGGCTTGACGGCGGCGGTTGCGGTTGCAGTGGTTTCCATGGCTTTTCCTCCCTGCCTTGCGGCAGCATTTTCCTTCGGCCGTCGGGTTGACAGCCTCCGGACGCATATGCGCGACGCATCTTGTGCGCAGCACAAACTAGATTCTATGCCATTTTTAGGATTTTGTCAGGGTTTACCCTAGACGTCATTCCCCGGGGCGGTTTCCCTGCGCGGCGCTCAGGCGGGGGCGCCGCCCAGGCCTTGCTCGAGCACGTCGATGACCTGCTGGGCGAAGTCGGCGTAGGAGAGTTTGCCGCCGGGGCGCAGCCAGGTGAAGGTCCAGTTGATCATGCCGAAGACCATCATGGCTATGGCGGACTGGTTGCGGGCGGTGACGCGGCCGGGGTAGGTGCGGCGCAGCTGCCGGGTGAAGGCGTCGACGATGGCGCGCTGGCGGTCGAGGATGAGTTCGCACGGGGCGTCCTGGAGGAATTTGACGTCGTTGACGAGGGTGACGTGCCGGGCCTGTGAGCTTTCGTATTCGACGAGGAAGCGGGTGATGAGCAGGCCCAGGGCTTGTTTGTCGTCGAGTTTGTCGGCGGCGGTCTGGGCGCCGACTTCGGCGACGATCTGCTGGAGCCGCGCTGTATAGCGGTCGAGCAGGTCGAGCAGGATGGCGTCCTTGCTTTCGTAGTAGTGGTAGAGCCGCGCCTTGGAGGTGCCGCATGCCTGGGCCAGGTCGGCCATGGAGGTGCTGGGGTAGCTGGTGGCGGCGAAGGCTTCTGCGGCGAGTTCGAGGATGCGTTCGCGTTGGGCTTCGAAATCGGGGGCTTTGGTGCGGGCCATGAATGCGGCGGTTGGGCTGCTGGGGAGCGGGTACTGGTTTTAATCAGCGCTCATCGTAACTGATGGCCAGGCGATCGGTAAGTGGATGGGCCTGGCAGGTGAGCACGAAGCCTTGCGCGATCTCGGCGTCTTCGAGGGCGTAGTTCTTTTTCATGCGCACTTCGCCTTCGAGGACTTTGGCGCGGCAGGTGCAGAAGACGCCGCCTTTGCAGGCGTAGGGCAGGGAGAGGCCGGTCTGCAGGACGGCGTCGAGCATGCTGCGGCCTTCGAAGGGGAGGCTGAGATTGCGGGCCTTGCCGTCGAGGACGAGGGTGAGCTCGGCCTGGCGGCCGGCGTCGGCGCCCGGGGCGGTGGGCTTAGCGGCGCCGGCGACTGGCAGGGGCGTGCCGAAGCGTTCGACATGGATGCGTTTTTTTTCGACGCCGGCGCCGAGCAGGGCGGCTTCGGCGGGTCCATCATGGGCGCGGGGCCGCAGATGAAGGCGGCGTCGATGTGATCGGCGCTGACGAGGCCGCGCAGGAAGGCGGCGCATTTTTCCTGGTCGAGCAGGCCGTTGAAGAGTTCGGTGTCCTGGAGTTCTTCGGAAAGCACGTGGTAGAGCGAGAGGCGGCCGAGGTGGCGTTTTTTGAGGTCTTCGAGTTCTTCGTAGAACATGATGCTGGCGGTGCTGCGGCTGCCGTAGACGAGGGTGAAGCGGCTGCCGGGCTCGGTGGCGAGCGTGGTCTTGATGAGCGAGAGCATGGGCGTGATGCCGGAGCCGCCGGCGAAGCCGACGTAGTGGCGGCTTTGCGCGGCGTCGAGCGGCATGAAGGAGCGGCCTTCGGGGGTCATGATGTCGAGGCTCTGGCCGGGGCGCAGGCTGTTGTTGGCGAAGTTGGAGAATTTTCCGCCGGGCACGCGCTTGATGCCCACGCGCAGCTGGCCGGTGCGCTCGTAGTCGTCCACGCCGATGCAGATTTAGTAGGAGCGCCGGGCTTCCTCGCCGCCGATGACGGTCTTGAGGGTGAGGAATTGGCCTTGGGTGAAGCGGTAGGCGTCGCGCAGCGCGCCGGGGACGTCGAAGACGACGGAGATGGCGTCAGCGGTTTCGCTGCGCACTTCGCGGATGGGCAGCGCGTGGAAGCTGGGCGATCGGGTGGCGGCTTGGGAGGTGGTGGTCTGAGCGGCGGCGGTCTGGGTGGCGGTCATGGCGGCGGGGGCTCGAAGTGGGCACTGGATGGGTTTGAAGGGGCTGGCGGGCGGCGCGGCGAAGGCCGGGACGCGCGGGAGGCCAGGCTTTTCAGTAGGGTTTGAAGTAGTCGAATGGCTCGCGGCAGCTGCGGCAGCGGTAGAGGGCTTTGCAGGCGGTGGAGCTGGATTGGGCGATGCGTTCGGTGGTCGGGGAGCCGCAGCGCGGGCAGGCCGGGTCTTGTTCGATGTCGGCGCGCAGGGTCCAGCGGATGGGCCGTGCCGGGGGCGCCGCGCCGGCAGCGGTTTCGCCCGCGGCGGGGGTGATCCAGTCTGTGGTCCAGGCGGGGGCGAGGATGGTGCGAACGCTGTGGCTGGGCAGGTCGGTGGCGCTCAGGGCGGCGTGGATGTCGTCGGCGATCTGGGTCATGGCCGGGAAGCCGGAGTAGGTGGGTGTGATGATCACTTCCACATGCGGGCCGTCGTCGCGTTCCTGCAGGGCGACACCGCGCAGAATGCCGAGCTCGCGGATGGAGACCACGGGGATTTCCGGGTCGGGCACGCCGTCGAGCGCGCGGTTGGTGCGGTCGAGAAGGTCTTGGGCGGCGTGAATGGGCTGGCTGGCGTGGGCTTTCGCGGAGGGCTTACCAGGTGGCGCCGGGGTGCTGCCGGGCGAGGCTTTGCATCTCGGCGAGCAGATAGCCCACATGTGCTCGGAGTGCGCGCCGAATTTTCCGGTGCTTAGGAAGGCGGGCGTGGCGTCTGGCAGCGGCATGGTGGCTTCGGCGAGCACATCCTGGACGGTTGCGAGCCAGGCGTCTTGCAGACTGCTCGGGTCGACGCCGACACCGGAGGCGGCCGCAGCCTGCTCGAGGGCGTCGGCGCGGAAGACTTCGTTCATTTAGGGCAGCAGGTGGGCCAGGGCGGCCTGCACGCGGCCGCGCAATTCGGCGGTGCCGTCGCCGAATCGCACGACCCAGCCGGCGGCGTGGCGCAGGTGGTAGCGGGCTTCCTTGACGTATTTGGCGGCGATGGCGGCGAGCTCGGTGTCGGCGGATTGCTGCAGCCGGTCCCAGAGTTCGACCATGAGGGCGCTGTAGAGGAAGTTGCGCGCGATGTTGACGGCGTAGTCGAGGTCTTGATGCACGGCGTCGCCGGCGTTTGGTATCTCGAACAGGGTCCAGTTGCGAAATTCGCCTTCGTTGCGCCAGTAGGCGAAGTTGTCCTCGGTGCGCGGCTGGGCGTGGCCGTCGCGGGCTTCGACCTGGCCGGCGTGGGTTTAGAGCAGGCGGGCTTGGCCGATGAGGTCGAGCGCGGTGTTGGTGAGGCTGAGGTCTTCTTCCAGGATGGGGCCGTGGCCGCACCATTCGGCTAGGCACTGGCCGAGGACGAGGGCGTTGTCGGCCAGGCGAGTGCGGTGGCGCTCATATGTGGTCGACCGCATCGGGCAGCTTGTAGAAGGTGGGGTGGCGGTAGATTTTGTCGGCCGCGGGGTCGAAGAGCTCGCCCTTGTCGTCGGGGTTGGAGGCGACGATGGCGGCGGAGGGCACGACCCAGAGGGAGACGCCCTCCATGCAGCGAGTGAAGATGTCGCGCGCGACTCGCAGGGCCATGGCGGCGTCGGCGGCGTGCACGCTGCCGCAGTACTTGTGTTCGAGGCACATCTCGGAGCGCATGAAGACTTCCCAGAGGGGCCTGCTTGCGTTGGTTTGGCTCATGTCGGTTTCCTTAGTGTTCAGGCGGCCAGCGCCGGCTTGTCGCAGCGGGCTTGTTTGGCGGCGTGGGCGAGGGTGGCTTCTCGGACCAAGGCGCCGTCTTCGTGTGCCTTGATGCGGGTGGCTAGGCGTTCGCGGTTTCAGGGGCCGTTGCCGCCGACGACGTTCCAGAATTCGTCCCAGTCGATGGCGCAGAAGTCGTGGTGGCCGCGCTCGGCGTTCCACTTGAGGTCGGGGTCGGGGAAGCCGACGCCGAGGACTTCGGCCTGCTGCACGGCGGCGTCGATGAATTTTTGGCGCAGGTCGTCGTTGGAGATGCGCTTGATGCCCCAGGCCTGCGCCTGGGAGGAGTGGACGGATTCGGCGTCGGGCGGACCGAACATCATCAGCACCGGCCTCCACCAGCGGTTGACGGCTTCCTGGACCATGGCGCGCTGGGCCTCGGTGCCCTGCATCATGTTCAGCAGCAGTTCTAAGCCCTGGCGCTGGTGGAAGGACTCTTCCTTGCAGATGCGGATCATGGCGCGGGCATAGGGGCCGTAGGAGCAGCGGCACAGCGGGATCTGGTTCATGATGGCCGCGCCGTCGACCAGCCAGCCGATCACGCCGACGGCGGCCCAGGTGGGCGTCGAGTAGTTGAAGATCGAGAAGTATTTGGCCTTGCCGGTTTGCAGGGCGTCGATCATGTCGTCGCGCGAGGCATTGAGTGTTTCGGCGGCGGAGGAAAGATAGAGGCCGTGACCGCCTTCGTCTTGCACCTTCGCCAGCAGGATGGCCTTGCGCTTGAGCGAGGGCGCGCGGCTGATCCAATTGCCCTCGGGCAGCATGCCGACGATTTCGGAGTGGTCATGCTGGGAGATCTGGCGGATCAGCGTCTTGCGGTAGGCCTCGGGCATCCAGTCCTGCGGCTCGATCTTCCGGTCGGCCGCCATCTTGGCGTCGAAATCAGCCTGCAGCTCGGCGGGTTCGGTCGTCTGCGGCTTGCCTTTCGCCGCGCTATTCCCGGCGCCTGGCTCGCCGCCTGGAATATCCAGCCCTTGGGTGTACATGGCGTGTTGCCTCCTGTATTGTCTGGACGCCGGCCTTGGCGACGCCGGCTTATTTGAGTCTGATTATAAAAAAGCCAACCGGTCGGTCAATCGATTTCTTTGTGCTTTTCCGCCAGCGTTTCTGATCGAATTGGCAGAGCGGAAAAGAGGGTTTTTGCAAAAGCTGTTGACAGGGTAATCCCGGTTGGCTATAGTCTCGCTTCTTCGCTGATCCCGGATCGGCGACACACGATGGATGAGCGGAAAGAGAGCTCGAATCTTCGGTGTGCAAAGTGACCTTTAACAAGACAAACAACCGATAAGTGTGGGTGCTTGATTGCGGTTGCAGTCGGTGGATTCCTCGGAGTTCGTCGATAGCTAACAGGTAATGAAGTGCTCGCGCAAAGTAAGAAATAGATTTCCGCTCTGGTTCTGGTAAGGGGTCGGGGAGGGAGTCGACGTCATGCTTTGAGAGAGCGATCGCTCGAGTAAAGAGTGAAAAAATAGAGATTGAACTGAAGAGTTTGATCCTGGCTCAGATTGAACGCTGGCGGCATGCCTTACACATGCAAGTCGAACGGCAGCACGGGTGCTTGCACCTGGTGGCGAGTGGCGAACGGGTGAGTAATACATCGGAACGTACCCTATCGTGGGGGATAACGCAGCGAAAGTTGCGCTAATACCGCATACGCCCTGAGGGGGAAAGCGGGGGACCGTAAGGCCTCGCGCGATTGGAGTGGCCGATGTCTGATTAGCTAGTTGGGGGGGTAAAGGCCCACCAAGGCGACGATCAGTAGCTGGTCTGAGAGGACGATCAGCCACACTGGGACTGAGACGCGGCCCAGACTCCTACGGGAGGCAGCAGTGGGGAATTTTGGACAATGGGGGCAACCCTGATCCAGCAATGCCGCGTGTGTGAAGAAGGCCTTCGGGTTGTAAAGCACTTTTGTCCGGAACGAAACGATCCTGGTTAATACCTGGGGTTAATGACGGTACCGGAAGAATAAGCACCGGCTAACTACGTGCCAGCAGCCGCGGTAATACGTAGGGTGCGAGCGTTAATCGGAATTACTGGGCGTAAAGCGTGCGTAGGCGGTTTTGTAAGACAGGCGTGAAATCCCCGGGCTTAACCTGGGAATTGCGCTTGTGACTGCAAGGCTAGAGTGTGTCAGAGGGGGGTAGAATTCCACATGTAGCAGTGAAATGCGTAGAGATGTGGAGGAATACCGATGGCGAAGGCAGCCCCCTGGGATAACACTGACGCTCATGCACGAAAGCGTGGGGAGCAAACAGGATTAGATACCCTGGTAGTCCACGCCCTAAACGATGCTGACTAGTTGTTGGGGATTTATTTCCTCGGTAACGTAGCTAACGCGTGAAGTCAGCCGCCTGGGGAGTACGGTCGCAAGATTAAAACTCAAAGGAATTGACGGGGACCCGCACAAGCGGTGGATGATGTGGATTAATTCGATGCAACGCGAAAAACCTTACCTACCCTTGACATGGTCGGAATCCTGCAGAGATGTGGGAGTGCTCGAAAGAGAGCCGATGCACAGGTGCTGCATGGCTGTCGTCAGCTCGTGTCGTGAGATGTTGGGTTAAGTCCCGCAACGAGCGCAACCCTTGTCTTTAGTTGCTACGAAAGGGCACTCTAAAGAGACTGCCGGTGACAAGCCGGAGGAAGGTGGGGATGACGTCAAGTCCTCATGGCCCTTATGGGTAGGGCTTCACACGTCATACAATGGTCGGAACAGGGGGGTGCCAAGCCGTGAGGTGGAGCTAATCTCAGAAAACCGATCGTAGTCCGGATTGCAGTCTGCAACTCGACTGCATGAAGCTGGAATCGCTAGTAATCGCGGATCAGCATGTCGCGGTGAATACGTTCCCGGGTCTTGTACACACCGCCCGTCACACCATGGGAGTGGGCTTTGCCAGAAGTAGTTAGCCTAACCGTAAGGAGGGCGATTACCACGGCAGGGTTCATGACTGGGGTGAAGTCGTAACAAGGTAGCCGTATCGGAAGGTGCGGCTGGATCACCTCCTTTCAAGAGCGCGCAAGCGCGGTTAAGTGTCCACGCTTATCGGTTAGTTTGATGTTACAGCCAAGGGTCTGTAGCTCAGGTGGTTAGAGCACCGTCTTGATAAGGCGGGGGTCGTAGGTTCAAGTCCTGCCAGACCCACCAAGGGTGCTGGGGGATTAGCTCAGCTGGGAGAGCACCTGCTTTGCAAGCAGGGGGTCGTCGGTTCGATCCCGTCATCCTCCACCAGAATTACGGTACCAAGCGAATGCACACAGAGAAGGCGCTTCTGCCTAAGCGCGCTCGGCCGGGAAGGTGAGTGGATTTAGGTAGAAGACGTATCTGTTCTTTAACAATTAGGGATGTAGTAAGGGTGTCGAGGCTTATTGATGAGATAGGCGTAGTCGGACGCAAGTCTGATCTCGGCATTTGGGTAAAAGATTGTATGTGTGAAAAGTGATCGAAAGATGACTTGGAATACGGCACAAATGCACTCAAAAATACCTATGATCGAGACGTACGGGTTATAGGGTCAAGCGAACAAGTGCGCGTGGTGGATGCCTTGGCGATTACAGGCGACGAAGGACGTGATAGCCTGCGAAAAGCTGCGGGGAGCTGGCAAATAAGCATTGATCCGCAGATGTCCGAATGGGGAAACCCGACCCGAATGGGTCATCCGTGACTGAATACATAGGTTGCGGGAGCGAACGCGGCGAACTGAAACATCTAAGTAGTCGCAGGAAAAGAAATCAACCGAGATTCCCAAAGTAGTGGCGAGCGAAATGGGAAGAGCCTGCATCATTTAGCATGAGATCTAACAGAGCGGAATGGAAAGTCCGGCCATAGTGGGTGATAGCCCCGTATGTGAAAGGTCTTGTGTGGAACTAGGGGTGCGACAAGTAGGGCGGGACACGTGAAATCCTGTCTGAAGATGGGGGGACCATCCTCCAAGGCTAAATACTCGTAATCGACCGATAGTGAACCAGTACCGTGAGGGAAAGGCGAAAAGAACCCCGGGAGGGGAGTGAAATAGATCCTGAAACCGCGTGCATACAAGCAGTCGGAGCCCCGTAATGGGTGACGGCGTACCTTTTGTATAATGGGTCAGCGACTTACATTCAGTGGCGAGCTTAACCGTATAGGGCAGGCGTAGCGAAAGCGAGTCCAAATAGGGCGATTAGTCGCTGGGTGTAGACCCGAAACCAGACGATCTATCCATGGCCAGGATGAAGGTGCGGTAACACGTACTGGAGGTCCGAACCCACTAGTGTTGAAAAACTAGGGGATGAGCTGTGGATAGGGGTGAAAGGCTAAACAAGTCTGGAAATAGCTGGTTCTCTCCGAAAACTATTTAGGTAGTGCCTCGTGTATCACCTTCGGGGGTAGAGCACTGTCATGGTTGAGGGGTCCATTGCGGATTACCTCGCCATAGCAAACTCCGAATACCGAAGAGTGCGAGCACGGGAGACAGACATCGGGTGCTAACGTCCGGTGTCAAGAGGGAAACAACCCAGACCGCCAGCTAAGGTCCCAAAGATTGGCTAAGTGGGAAACGAAGTGGGAAGGCTAAAACAGTCAGGAGGTTGGCTTAGAAGCAGCCATCCTTTAAAGAAAGCGTAATAGCTCACTGATCGAGTCGTCCCGCGCGGAAGATGTAACGGGGCTAAGCCAGTCACCGAAGCTGCGGATATGCGTAAGCATATGGTAGGAGAGTGTTCCGTAAGCCTGCGAAGGTGCCTTGTAAAGGGTGCTGGAGGTATCGGAAGTGCGAATGCTGACATGAGTAGCGATAAAGGGGGTGAAAGGCCCCCTCGCCGTAAGCCCAAGGTTTCCTACGCAACGTTCATCGGCGTAGGGTGAGTCGGCCCCTAAGGCGAGGCAGAAATGCGTAGCTGATGGGAAGCAGGTTAATATTCCTGCACCGTCGTGTGATGCGATGGGGGGACGGATCGCGGAAGGTTGTCCGGGTGTTGGATATCCCGGTCCCTGCAGTGAAGAAGGCGCTTAGGCAAATCCGGGCGCGTAATTCAAGGCTGTGGGGCGAGCGAACTTAGGTTTGCGAAGCAATTGGAAGTGGTTCCAAGAAAAGCCTCTAAGCTTCAGTCACGCGAGACCGTACCGCAAACCGACACAGGTGGGTGAGATGAGTATTCTAAGGCGCTTGAGAGAACTCGGGAGAAGGAACTCGGCAAATTGGTACCGTAACTTCGGGATAAGGTACGCCCTTGTAGCTTGACCGTGAACAGCGGAAGGGTGAAGGGGTTGCAAAAAAATGGTGGCTGCGACTGTTTAATAAAAACATAGCACTCTGCAAACACGAAAGTGGACGTATAGAGTGTGACGCCTGCCCGGTGCTGGAAGATTAAATGATGGGGTGCAAGCTCTTGATTGAAGTCCCAGTAAACGGCGGCCGTAACTATAACGGTCCTAAGGTAGCGAAATTCCTTGTCGGGTAAGTTCCGACCTGCACGAATGGCGTAACGATGGCCACACTGTCTCCTCCCGAGACTCAGCGAGGTTGAAATGTTTGTGATGATGCAATCTACCCGCGGCTAGACGGAAAGACCCCATGAACCTTTACTGTAGCTTTGCATTGGGCTTTGAGCCGGTCTGTGTAGGATAGGTGGGAGGCTTTGAAGCGCAGGCGCCAGCTTGCGTGGAGCCATCCTTGAAATACCACCCTGGTTTGTTTGAGGTTCTAACCTAGGTCCATTATCTGGATCGGGGACAGTGCATGGTAGGCAGTTTGACTGGGGCGGTCTCCTCCCAAAGTGTAACGGAGGAGTACGAAGGTACGCTTGGCACGGTCGGACATCGTGCCTAAAGTGCAATGGCAAAAGCGTGCTTAACTGCGAGACTGACAAGTCGAGCAGGTGCGAAAGCAGGTCATAGTGATCCGGTGGTTCTGTATGGAAGGGCCATCGCTCAACGGATAAAAGGTACTCTGGGGATAACAGGCTGATACCGCCCAAGAGTTCATATCGACGGCGGTGTTTGGCACCTCGATGTCGGCTCATCTCATCCTGGGGCTGTAGCCGGTCCCAAGGGTATGGCTGTTCGCCATTTAAAGAGGTACGTGAGCTGGGTTTAAAACGTCGTGAGACAGTTTGGTCCCTATCTGCCGTGGGCGTTGGAGATTTGACGGGGGCTGCTCCTAGTACGAGAGGACCGGAGTGGACGTACCGCTGGTGTACCTGTTGTCTCGCCAGAGGCATTGCAGGGTAGCTATGTACGGAAGAGATAACCGCTGAAAGCATCTAAGCGGGAAACTCGCCTGAAGATGAGATCTCCCTGGGGACTCGATCCCCTTGAAGGGTCGTTCAAGACCAGGACGTTGATAGGTCGGGTGTGGAAGCGCAGTAATGCGTTAAGCTAACCGATACTAATTGCCCGTAAGGCTTGATCCTATAACCAGTACGTTTCTGCGCAGGCTCTGCGTGAACGTCTGGATGCTGTGCGCGCCGTGCCAGCAATCCTTTATCCACACTACTACATCCCGCCCTATGCGCGGTCTCGCTGTATCAAGCGAGACCGCCCCGCTCAAGCTTGGTGATCATAGCGAGGTGGAACCACCCCTTCCCATCCCGAACAGGACCGTGAAACGCCTCCACGCCGATGATAGTGCGGATTGCCCGTGTGAAAGTAGGTAATCGCCAAGCCTATCCTTTAATCAAAACCCCCCGCCCGCTTCGCCGCGGCCGGGGGGTTTTGCTTTGGAAAATTTTGATAACGTAGATGAGGCTTTAACTAGAAAAGCCTGAAAAAATGCGAAACCTTGTTATGAGGGGG
>JALBVF010000017.1 GCA_025050535.1 Candidatus Protistibacter heckmannii | reverse complement strand
TTCCTGCCGGATCAATAGGCTCAGGCAGAGGAGCGGCTGCCGCCTCCGTCTCGGGTTCGTTGGGGCAAGTTCGAGGTAGACGTAGCTCGGCTCGCACCGGAGTCCCTCGGACGGAGACGTGCGCACCAATCGCAAGTTCTCCGCATCGTAGGTCATGCCGTCCACCAGGCACAACTCGGCGACGCGAGGGTTGTACCTGTGCAGCCAGACGAAGTTCTTCTTCGTCCAGGCCGGGACGGCTTTCTGAAGCGCCCGGCTTTCCTTGTCGTAGTCGACCTGGCTGACAGCGAGTCCCATCACATTCAAGCAGAAGCTAAGAATCTTTGCTCCTTTGAAGTTGGCGAAGCGCCTCATGTCAGCAATCTCGTCGTAGAGAAGCTGGCGCACCTTGAACTTCACAACACGGCCGGCGGGACCGTCGAGGTGATTGAAGTTGAACAGCTCACCCCACACCGAGTTGTGCTGAATCGACCAGCAGCCCCACTCCGGCGATCTGACCGCCGAAGCATGGAAGATCACCTCAAAGATCATGCTGGCGATGTGATCGTAGAATGTCTCGCGTGGGTGACCTTGTAGATAGTCAGCCGCTTCAGATAAGGAAAAACGTCCTTCTTGAAGACGCGGCGAATCTGCTCCAGCAAACTTTGGCGGCCCTCTTCGAGCGTGAGCTGCCGGTGTCACATCCACTTTTTCATAGACCGCCATGAAGGTGTTTTCGCCAGCGAGCTTGATGGCCTGGCGCTTTTTCTTGCGCTCGGTACGCGGGTTGATGCCCCTGGCGACCAGCGAGCGCGCTTCGTCGCGCAGCTCCCGGGTCTCGCGCAGCGACAGCTCAGGGTAGCCCCCCAGGGAGATGCGGGTGCGTTGCCTCAGCCAGGTGTAGCGGAAGTGCCAAGCCTTACCGCCAACGGCGGAGATATGGAGGTAGAGACCATCGAAATCGGTGATGGTGTATGGCTTGCCGGTGGTCTTGGCCTGCCGGATCGTTATCTCGGTGAGCATGTGTCCAACTCCTGAAAAACGAGTTGGATGCCATGTTCGTTACCGGGGCCCGGCTCCTCCAGCAAAAATGCGGAACGAAGGCTCGCCGCATTTTGTACCACTTTATGTACCATTTTTTACCGGCTGTCAGTGGATTTCGCTGGGTGTCACTGGATCGAGGCAAGGCTGAAAACATCAACAAGATCAGCGAATTACAACACTCCTTGGATTTCGGTGGAAGTCCCTGGAAAGTCGACGTGGAGCGGGTGAAGGGAATCGAACCCTCGTATGAAGCTTGGGAAGCTGCCGTTCTACCATTAAACTACACCCGCATCGGCGCAGGCCGCAAGTTTATCCGAATTTGCCGGCCGCTTCGTTTCAGAGCGTTCCGCCGGCTGCTTTCTCCAGATGGCGCCGCGCGAATTCGACGTACCAGTCCATGCTGCCCGGATTGGCCATGGCGCCGCGAAGATGTCGTTGGGCACGTGGCGCGAGGACAGGGCGGTCTTGATGCGCTGGTTGATCTCGTCGCGCAGGGCCCGGTCGAATGCGTGGCCGGGGCGCAGCACGACGAAGAGCGGCATGTACGATTCGCGGCCCAGATACTCCAGATCCATCACCATGCTGTCGAGCACCTGCGGCAGTTACTCCACGACTCGGTAGAGCTCGCTGGTGCCCATGCGGATGCTGTGACGGTTGATGGTGGCGTCGGAGCGGCCGTAGATGACCGCGCCGCCGCGCGTGGTTATCTTGATCCAGTCGCCGTGGCGCCAGACGCCGGGATAGACGTCGAAGTAGCTGTCGAGGTAGCGATTGTCGCCGGGATCGTTCTAGAAATGCAGCGGCATGGAGGGCATGGGCGCGGCGCAGACGAGTTCGCCGACCTGATCGACGAGTGGCTTGCCGGCTTCGTCCCAGGTCTGCGCGTCGGCGCCCAGGCAGCGGCATTGCATCTCGCCGGCATGCGCCGGTAGCTTCGGGCAGCCGCCGACGAAGGCGCCGGCGAAATAGGTGCCGCCGGAGATGGGCATGAGCCAGATCTTGCCGACTTCCTTGTAGATCCAGTCGTAGGCTTCGGCCGCCAGCGGCGAGCCGGTGGAGCCCAGGGCGCGCACGCGCGCGAGATCGGCGATGCGCGCGGGCTGGATGCCGGCCTTCATGAAGTTGGCGTAGAAGGCCGCGCCCGCGCCGAAGACAGTGACGCCAGCCTGTTCGGCGAAGCGGCAGAGGCGGCCGAGGTCGGGATAGCCGGGGTTGCCGTCGTAGATGGCGATGGTGGCGCCGCCGAGCAGGCCGCCGATCTGCGCGTTCCACATGATCCAGCCGGAGCTGGAGAACCAGTGGAAGACGTCGTCGGGGCCGATGTCTTCATGTAGCGAACTCATCTTGAGATGCTCGAGCACGATGCCGCCGTGGCCGTGGACGATGGGTTTTGGCATGCCGGTGGTGCCCGAGGAGTAGACGACCCAGAGCGGATGGTCGAAGGGCATGGCCGCGATCTCGAGCGGAGCGGGCTCGAAGAGCATGGAGTCCCTGCGGTGCAGGGCGGGGAGTTGGGCAGCACCGGCGGATTGCGCGCCGGTGCCGCCTGCAGCCAGCCTGCGTGGTCTTCACCGCTGACGGGCAGCAGCACCAGGTGTTCGAGCGTTTCGCTCAGGCCGCGCGCATAGTCCTTGCCGCCGTAGCGGTAGCCGTCCACGGCGATCAGCACCTTGGGCCCGATCTGCTTGAAGAGTTCGAGCACGGCTGTCTGGCCTATGTCTGGCACGCAGACGGACCAGATGGCACCGACGCTGGCTGCGGCGGACTCTTGTGGCCCGTTCGTTCAGCTTGGATTGCGGCGCGGTCCGCCGCGTGGCGGGCCGCCCGTCTCCTGGCGGCCCTGTCTGCTTGCTCTGCTTACAGCCCCATGCAGAGGTACTTCATCTCCAGATATTCGTCGATACCGTACTTGGAGCCTTCGCGGCCCAGGCCCGACTGCTTCATGCCGCCGAAGGGCGCGACTTCGTTGGAGATGAGTCCGGTGTTGATGCCGACCATGCCGTAGTCGAGCGCCTCGGCGACGCGCCAGACGCGGCCTATGTCGCGGCTGTAGAAGTAGGAGGCGAGGCCGAATTCGGAGGCGTTGGCCAACTTGATGACTTCGGCTTCGTCGGTGAAACGGGCGATGGCGGCAACCGGGCCGAAGGTCTCTTCGTACATGACGAGCATGTCGGGCTTGGTGTCGGTGAGGACGGTGGGTTCGTAGAAGGTGCCGCCCAGGCTGTGGCGCTTGCCGCCGGCGGTGAGCTTGGCGCCCTTGGTGATGGCGTCACTGACGTGCTGCTCGACCTTGGCGAGGGCGGCTTCGTCGATCAGCGGGCCTTGGGTGACGCCCTTGTTGAAGCCGCTGCCCACGGCGATCTTCTGGCTGGCGGCAGCGAACTTGGCGGAGAACTCGTCGTAGACCTTGTCGTGGACGTAGAAGCGGTTGGTGCAGACGCAGGTCTGGCCGGCGTTGCGGTATTTGGAGGCGATGGCGCCTTCGACGGCGGCGTCGATGTCGGCGTCCTCAAAGACGATGAAGGGCGCGTGACCACCCAGCTCGAGGCCGACCTTCTTCACGGTGGGCGCACACTGCTGCATGAGGATGCGGCCAACGGGGGTGGATCCGGTGAAGGAGAGGTGGCGGCCGATGGGCGAGGCGCACAGGACCTTGCCCACGGCGATGGAGCGCTCGGCGTCGGCGGTGATGATGTTGATCACTCCCTTGGGGATGCCGGCGCGCTCGGCAAGCTCGGCCATGGCCAGGGCGCACAGCGGCGTCTGCTCGGCGGGCTTGATGACGATGGTGCAGCCCGCGGCGATGGCCGGGGCGCACTTGCGGGTGATCATGGCGATGGGGAAATTCCAGGACGTGATCGAGATGCACACGCCGATGGGCTGGCGGATCATGACCATGCGGCGGTCGGTCCAGGGGCTGGCCATGATGTCGCCGCTGACGCGCTTGGCTTCCTCGGCGAACCATTCGATGAAGGAGGCGCCGTAGACCACTTCGCCGCGGGCTTCGGCCAGGGGCTTGCCTTGTTCGGCGGTCATCAGGGCGGCGAGGTCGTCCTGGTGGGCGATGAGCAGATCGAACCATTTGCGCATCAGGCCGGTGCGCTCCTTGCCGGTCTTGGCGCGCCAGGCAGGCAGGGCGGCGTCGGCGGCGGCCAGGGCGCGCTCGGCGCCGGCGCCGTCGAGGTTGGCGACCTGGGCGATGACTTCGCCGGTGGCCGGGTTGTGCACAGCGAAGGCCTGCTTGTCGGCGCTGTCCACCCAGGCACCTTCGATATAGGCCTGCTGGCGCAGCAGGGCGGGTTCGGCGAGCTTGAGGGGGTTGATCTTGTCCGGGGTGTTCATGCCTTGTCTTCTGATGCCAATTGCGCAAAAGAAAAAGAATACTCCATGCGCGTGGCGGCTTCAGGCGCGCCGGCGCACAGGAGGCGCGTGTCCGAGCGCGGCTGGGGCGGGGCTGGCTCGGCCGGGGAGCGCGCCAGGGCCGGCGCGGCGGCGAGGGCCGGGCCGGGAAGCTCGGCCGCTAGAGCCCGAGCCCGCGCCAGATGGCTTCGACCCGCGCCTCGACCTCGGCGTCCATGGTGATCGGCGCGCCCCATTCGCGGTTGGTCTCGCCCAGCAGCTTGTTCGTGGCGTCCAGGCCCATCTTGGAGCCCAGGACGGAGACGGGGGAGGCGAAGTCTAGGTAGTCGATGGGCGTGTTGTCCACCAGGACGGTGTCGCGGCTGGGGTCGACCCGGGTGGTGATGGCCCAGATGACTTCCTTCCAGCCGCGGATGTCCACGTCCTCGTCCACGACGACGATGAACTTGGTGTAAATGAACTGGCGCAGGAAGCTCCAGATGCCGAACATCACCCGCTTGGCGTAGGCCTTGCGGATTCTGACCACGGCCATGCGGTAGCTGCAGCCTTCGGGCGGCAGGTAGAAGTCGATGATCTCGGGAAACAGCTTCTGCAGGATGGGCACGAAGACTTCGTTGAGCGCGGTGCCCAGGATGGCGGGCTCGTCGGGCGGCTTGCCGGTGTAGGTGGAGTGGTAGATGGGGTCGCGGCGGGCGGTGATGCGCACGACGGTGAAGATTGGAAACCATTCCTGTTCGTTGTAATAGCCGGTGTGGTCGCCGAATGGGCCTTCCAGGGCGTGCTCGTAGCCGCTGGGGTGGGCGGGGTCGGGAAGAGGATGTGGCCTTCCAGGATGATTTCGGCGCGCGCCGGCACTCTGAGCTGCTCCAGCTCCGGGCTCAGGCAGGCGGCCAGCTCGGTGCGGCCGCCGCGCAGCAGGCTGGCGAACTGATATTCGGAGAGCACGTCGGGCACGGGCGTGACCGCTCCTATTGATCCGGCAGGAAGAAGTTTTCATGCGGCGTATTTGACGTGGGGATCCTGGAAGTAGGATTTCACGCGTTCGAGATGGGTTTCGATGAACGCCATGTGGTTCTTTGCTGCGGCGTGTAATTTTGCCTTTGTTCTGACGGGGACTCATGTGCTGATGACATGTTTCAGGTCGGCGTTGAGTCGCTCATCCGGATTGAGCTCCGGGCTGTAGCTTGACAGGTAAAAGACTTCGATGTCGGCTTGGTGCTCGGCAAGCCATGCCTTGACCTGCTTGCAGTGATGCACGCCGAGGTTGTCGAGGATCAGGAACACTTTCTTTCCCGCGCGCTTGCCATCGGCCACCAGCGCCTCGAAGAACTCGATGAGCTTCTCGTGGTTAAAGGCACCATCGATGATCATCCAGCTTGCCTTGCCCTGATTGGTCACTGTGGAAATCATCGACAGCTTCTGTCGCGTACCTCTAACCGCCATCGTGACCGGGGTTTGCCCTTTGGGAGCATAACTGCGGCCCCGAACATCCGTATTCACCAACGCGGTTTCGTCACCCCAGTGAATCTCGCCACCTTTGGCCTTGGCACGCTTCTCGATGGCCGGATACTCCTGATCGATCCACTGCTTGACAGACTCCGGTCGCTGTTCGTAAGCGCGCTTGATCGGCTTTTTCGGCGTGAAACCCCAGCGCTTGAGGTAGTCTCCGACCGCACGTATTGAGAGTCTGACCGCGTATTCCTGTTCGATGAACAGCATGACCGCGCCTCGCGTCCAGAGCGCAGATTACATCTTCAACTGCTCCGGACGTTTGTCGCAGATCATGCGCCGGATTGCTTCTTCTTGATCCGCATTCAGCCGTCTTCCGTCTCCTGGCGTACGAGCTTTTGGGTGCGGCTTCAGGGCCGCCGCGCCCCCTTCTTCATAGAGATCAATGGCCAGTCGAGCCGCCGGGTAACTCAGCCCTGTCAACTCCACGATGGCCATGACTCCGTATCCCTTCCGATGCAACCTCACGACCTGCTTTCGCCTCTCGTGCAGCTGCTCCAGTTTCTGGTATCGAGCGTCTTCTTTTTCTATGCCAATTCGATGCCAGAAATGATAACAAGTTAAATCTTTATATTGCTGCGTCAATAAAATAGCTGCCCGGCGCCGACCTCCCAAGTCGTCAGCACCAGCTCGCCACTGGCCTGCGGCTCGCCGTGCAGGTTGGCCACCGAGTACTTGATCTCCAGATCCAGAAGATGCGGGCCAGAAAACACCTCTCGAATGGCCGGGTGATCGTTATTGATCCGGCATTGAAGCAATGAACTCAAGCGGCATACCGAACCGGCGCATGTTCGAAGTAGCTCTTGACGCGCTCGGGCTGTCGCTAAACGCTGAGAAGATGCTGGCGCGTGGCATTCACCAGTTGCAGCTTCGAGCGAGCTGGAGCGAGTTTGGTGCCGATCTGCTTCAGGTCGGCATTGGCCATTTCATTGGGGTTCAGTTCGGGGCTGTAGCTTGGCAAGTAGAAGACTTCGATCTCGTGCTTGTGCTCGGCCGGAATCCTTGACCAGCCGGCGCAGGAAGTCGATCAGAGTGTCGGCACTCAACGCTCCGTCGAAGGCCTGCCAGCACATCTGGCCCTTGTTGGTGACGGTGGAGATCACCGACAAGCCGTGGCGCTTGTTGTTCACGCGAATCACGGGCGTCTGGCCTTGCGGGGCGTAGCTGTGCCCGCACACGTCGTCGCGGCGCACGCCGGTCTCGTCGCCCCAGTGAATTTTGGCCCCATCAGCCTTGGCGAAGGCGGCGATCACCGGGTAGTCCTCGTCGAGCCACTTTTTCACCGCCGCCGGCGACTGCTCGTAGGCCTTCTTCATGGGCTTTTTCGGCGTGAAGCCCCAACGCTCCAGATACAGGCCCATCGTGCGAACGGCCAGCTTGATGCCTTATCGGTTAAGGATCAACTCGGCCACTGCCTGGCGGCTCCACAGCGCATAGATCATCTTCAACTGGTCGGGCGTGCGGTCGCGGATCAGCCGCTGAACCTCGCGTTCCTGCTCCGCCGTCAGCGTTCTGCCCGTACCCTGCGGGCGCCCGGGGCGCTCAACGTCGAGGGCCTTCCACCCGCCCGCGCGATACGCCTTCACCGCCGCAATGAGCGTCGTGCGCGACATCTCGCATTGCGCCGCCGTGTCCTTCAGGCTCACGCCATCCAGCCGCATTTTCACCACACGTCGGCGCCGTTCGTTCAGGGCGGCTACCGGCAGCATTCTCGAGTCGATTTTGTCCCTGCAAAAGCAGACTCTATATCACTCAATAAGTTCAATTTTTAATTGCCGAGTCAATAATCAGGGCAAGAGGCTCAGAACAGAGTGCGTCATGTATTTCGAGCGCAAACGCATCAACGGTTTTCACCGCTACGCCATCATGCAGGCCGGCAAGCTGATCGCGATCACCGATTCGCGCGCGGAAGTCGAGCACATCATGGCCCAGGGCGGCTGGACGCAGGGCAGCATCGCCCGCGCTTCCGAAAGCGTGGTCACGCAAGCCCGCGGCATGGCCGCGTCGATGCCCGCCTGATCCAGCTGCTGAGAAGGACGCGCGCCTAGCGTTTACCCCGAGCTTCAACGCCGTGCGGCCGGACGCCCTCCGGCGGGCCGCTATAATCCGGCATCGGAATATCAGGATAGCCCGCCGTGAACGACTTGAACGCCTACACTGCGGTCGAGAAGAATTACCCCGGCAATCTTTTCATGGTGGTGGCGCCCTCGGGCGCGGGTAAGTCGACCCTGGTCAACACGCTGCTCGCCGAGGACGCGTCGATCCGGCTCTCCGTCTCCTACACCACCCGCCCTCCGCGCCCCAAGGAAACCAACGGCAAGGAATATCACTTCATCAGCGTGGAGCAGTTCAAGGTCATGCGCGAGTCCGGTGAATTCCTCGAATGGGCCGAAGTCCACGGCAACTACTACGCCACCTCCCGTAAGTGGATCGCCGACCAGATGCGTGAAGGCACCGACGTGCTGCTCGAGATCGACTGGCAAGGCGCCCAGCAGGTGCGCAAGCATTTCGCCAACGCGGTGGGCATTTTCATCCTGCCGCCCTCCATCGACGCCCTCGAAGAGCGCCTGAAAAAGCGCGGCCAGGACACGCAGGTGGTGATCGTGCGCCGGCTGCTAGCGGCGGGCAGCGAAATGGCCCACGCCCCCGAGGCCGACTTCGTCATCATCAACGAGGAATTCGCGCGCGCGCTGTGCGACCTGCGCAGCGTCGTCTACGCCACCCGCCTGCGTTTCTCCTCGCAGAAAGCCCGGCACGCCGAACTTTTCGTGCAGTTGGGCATCCATTAGCCCATCGCCAGGGCCTTTGGCGACAATGTTGTAAAATACGACCTATCGGTCTCCGTACCACCCTATTCACTGGAATCGCCATAGCACGTATTACCGTCGAGGACTGCCTCAAACGCATCACCAACCGCTTCGAACTGGTGCTGTGCGCCGCCTGTCGCGCACGTCAGCTGAACCAGGGTCACACGCCCAAGATCGACGCCCACGACAAGCCCACCGTCCTTGCGCTGCGCGAAATCGCGGACGGCCACGTCGGCACGGAAATGCTCAAGAAGGTACCGATCTGATCCCGGGCGGGCGCGTCCAGCGTCCGCCGCCACCAATCCGGAACGGTCGAGGAAGCCATGCAACCCACAGCCCCTACCGAATCGGACGCACCTGCACCCAATCCCGGCTCCAGAACGCCGGGCAAGCCGGAAATCTCCAGCCCCTCCAGTTTCGTCAACGCGGTTCTTGAACTGTCGTACCGGCATCTGTTCGGCCCGACTTCGCGGCCGGCCGCGCCGCGCCGCCAGGAAGTCGTCTCCGTCACCGGCCTGTCCGAGAAGCTCGACTATCTCAAGCCCGCCGAGCGCAAGCTGATCAAGGAAGCCTTCCACTATTCCGACGAGGCTCATCTGGGCCAGTACCGCCAGAGCGGCGAACCCTACATCACCCATCCGGTCGCGGTTGCCGAGATCTGCGCCGGCTGGAAGCTCGACGTCCAATCCATCATGGCCGCGCTGCTGCACGACGTGATCGAGGACAAGGGCGTCACGCGCAACGAACTCGCTGAGAAATTCGGCCCCAAGGTGGCCGAGCTGGTCGACGGCCTGACCAAGCTGGACCTGCTCGAATTCGGCAGCCGTGAAGAGGCCCAGGCCGAGAACTTCCGCAAGATGCTGCTGGCCATGGCGCGCGACGTGCGCGTCATCCTCGTCAAGCTGGCTGACCGCCTGCACAACATGCGCACCCTGAGCTACATGCCCCTGGTCAAGCGCAAGCGTGTGACGACCGAGACGATGGACATCTATGCGCCCATCGCCCACCGCCTGGGTCTGAACGCCACGTACCGCGAGCTGCAGGACCTGAGCTTCCGCTTCGCCTTTCCGCTGCGCTACGCCGCGCTTGAGCGCGCGCTCAAGACAGCGCGCGGAAACCGCAAGGAAGTGGTCGGCAAGATTCTCGAGTCCGCGCAGAAGGCGCTGGCCGAGGCAGGCATCAAGGCCGAACTCTCGGGCCGCGAGAAGACCCTCTACAGCATCTACCGCAAGATGCGCGACAAGCATCTCTCCTTCTCGCAGGTGCTCGACGTCTATGGCTTTCGCGTCGTGGTGGAAAGCCGGCTCGACTGCTACGCAGCCGTCGGCGTGCTGCACGGCATCTACAAGCCGCTGCCGGGCAAGTTCAAGGACTACATCGCCATCCCCAAAGTCAACGGCTATCAGTCGCTGCACACGCTGCTGATCGGGCCATTCGGCATGCCGGTGGAATTCCAGATCCGCACCCACGCCATGCACGAGATCGCCGAGGCCGGCGTAGCCGCGCACTGGATGTACAAGAACGGCGCGGCGGAATTCACCGACGTGCAGACCCGCGCCCACCAGTGGCTGCAGTCGCTACTCGACATCCAGAGCCAGTCGCGCGACTCCGAGGAATTCCTCGAGAACGTCAAGATCGACCTCTTCCCCGACGAGGTCTACGTCTTCACGCCAAAGGGCCATATCCGCGCGCTGCCGCGCGGCGCCACGGCGCTGGACTTCGCCTATGCGGTGCACAGCGACCTGGGCAACCAGTGCGTGGCCGTCAAGGTCAACAACGAGCTGCTGCCGCTGCGAACCGAGCTCAAGAGCGGCGACATCGTCGAAGTGGTGACCGCGCCATATTCGCGGCCCAATCCGGTGTGGCTCAGCTTCCTGCGCACGGGCAGGGCGCGCTCTGCGCTGCGCCACTATCTCAAGTCGGTGCGCCTGGACGAATCCATGCAGCTCGGCGAGCGTCTGCTCGACCAGGCGCTGCGCAGCCTGGGCATCTCCATGGCCACCCTCGGCGACGAGACCTGGCTGCGGCTGCTGCATTGGGCCGGCCTGAAGACGCGCAACGAACTCTATGCCGACATCGCCCTGGGCCGGCGTGTGGCCAACGTCACCGCCAAGCGCATCCAGATGCTGCTGCAGGACGGCTCGCAGGCCGCGCCCGCGCCGGATCAGGAAGGCCGGGCGGTGCAGCGCACCGCCGTCATGGTCGACGGCAGCGAAGGCATGTCCGTGGTGTTCTCGTCCTGCTGCCGGCCGATCCCGGGCGACGCCATCGTCGGCTATCTGGGCAAGGGCGAAGGCCTGAACATCCACCAGTACGACTGCCCGGTGGCGCGCCGCATCCACCAGAAGGATCCGGAGCATTGGATCGACGTGGCCTGGGCCGAGCATCCGGCGCGCGCCTTCGAAGTGATGGTGCAGGTGATGGTGCGCAACTCGCGCGGCATTCTCGCGCGCGTGTCGGCCGACGTCACCGCGGCCGACGCCAATATCGCCCATCTCACGATGGAAGACGGCGGCAGCGGCGTGGAGACGCAGATCCGGTTCCTGCTTCAAGTCTCCGACCGCCTGCATCTGGCGAACGTGCTGCGCACCGTGCGGCGCAACCCCGACGTGCTGCGCATCGTGCGGGAGAAGCCGGGGCGCTGAGTCCTCCGGCATGCGGCCGCGCGATGTGGCGCGGGCCGCGCCTTTCCTGTCGCGTTTTCCGCATCCCGCTCCGCGCTCTTCAGCGGTATTGCACTTCCAGAATCTCGATCTGTTCCACGCCCGCCGGCGTGCGCAGCGGCACCGTGTCGCCTTCGCGCGCTTTGATCAGCGCCATCGCCACGGGTGAGCGCCAGCTGACGTCGTTCTGATCGAGGTTCACCTCGTCCACGCCGACAATGCGCACCGTGGTCTCCTCGCCGCTGGGGTGCAGATAGGTCACCGTCGCGCCGAAGAAGACCTGGTCCGTGCCTTCTCGCGCGGTGGGGTCCACCACCTCCGCCAGCTCCAGCCGCTTGGTGAGGAAACGGATGCGGCGGTCGATCTCGCGCAGGCGCTTCTTGCCATAGATATAGTCGCCGTTCTCGGAGCGGTCGCCGTTGGACGCGGCCCACGAAACGATCTTCACCACCTCGTGCCGATCGACGTCGATCAGCCGCAGCAGCTCTTCCTTCATGCGCACATGGCCTGCGCACGTGATGTAGTTCTTCACGCCGGCAGGCAGGGCCTGGGCCTCAGGCAGATCGTCCTCGTCGCCTTCGCTGTCCTCGCGGACGAATGCTTTATTCATGCTTCAGTATTACCTTTGGACTTTCTGTGAAAAGTTGCTATAATCGCGCCTCTTGCGGCTGTAGCTCAGTTGGATAGAGTACTTGGCTACGAACCAAGGGGTCGTGGGTTCGAATCCTGCCAGCCGCGCCATTTTACTGATTGTAAATCAAATACTTGAGTGTTCCCGCACGCAAGTATTTTTGCTTTACAGCGGAATCTGCAGTAAAATTGCAGTCGCCGCCAGCCAAAACACCTTCCTTCACCATCATCGAGCTCACCCACTGAGCCAGGTGATCGGCCGCCAGATGGGCATACTTCTGCACCATCTCGATCGTCTCCCATCCCCCGAGCTCCTTGAGCACCTGCAGCGGCGTGCCGCTCTGGACGTGCCAGCTCGCCCAGGTGTGGTGCAGGTCATGCCAGCGAAAATTGGCAATCCGCATGACTTCCTCGTGAGGTTCTCCAATGGCGGCTAGTTACAACAAGGAGCGGGTGGCCATCAAGGGATCGGTCGTCCTGGCGGAGTTCAATGCGGACCGCCAGCGCGAGCGCGAACCCGTGAAGGCCTGGCTGGCCGTGCATAAGCACGAATCGAAGTCTTCTACTTGCCCAGCTACAGCCCCGAACTGAGCCCCAACGAAATGGCCAATGCCGACCTGAAGCAGGTCGGCACAAAACTCGCTCCAGCTCGCTCGAAGCTGCAACTGGTGAAGGCCTCGCGCCAGCATCTGCTCAGCGTTCAGCGACAGCCCGAGCGCGTCAAGAGCTACTTCGAACATGCGCCGGTTCGGTATGCCGCTTGAGTTCATTGTTTAAATGCCGGATAAATAGCATGCTCAGCACGACGGCATGGCGAAAAGGAGCGGCGGGAATGAGAGATCGAGAAACACCTAGGCAGGCGCGCCCCGCCTCCGGCCTGCTGCTGCCGGGCGTCTCCATGCTCTTCGGCACCCTGGTCCTCGCCGCCTCCGTGCGCGCGCAGGAAACGCCTCCCGCGCCAACGCCCGCTTCGCCCGCACCGCTCGCCGAGCAGCTCTACGAAGCCGTCGGCATGGCCTAGGCCGCGCAGCGCGTGCTCACGCATCTGCTCCCGGCGATCGACATCATCTTCAAGCAGCAGACCACGCTCCTGCTCGGCACGCGCCTCGGGCTCGCCGAAGCCGACATGGAATGGGCGCGACCCCTGATCGACAAAGCCTGGCCGGAGATCGTGGACGACACCATGCGCCGCGTGCGCGGCAAGGTGGAGCAGGCGCTGCGCCGCGAAGGCGCGGCCGTCTATGCGCATTTGAGCCCGGGCGAGCAGAAGGCCCTGCTGGATTTCTACCGCAGCGAACTCGGCCGCAAGGCCATCGCCGCCGACCTCGAATACCGCAGCCGCATCGAAACCTTCTTCGGCCCCGGCGGCGTGCTGTATCAAGCCCTGCGCATGGACGTCGACAAACTCGAGCGCTGGCTGCGCGCCGTGCTCAATCGCCCGAGCAATAGTTGAATTCCCGTACATTCAGCAAATCATCATGTTGATGGACATGCCCGATGTCGGTCTGGATGAAGATGACATCCACGGCCTGACCGTATTGACGCACAACATCGCCGACTTCAGGAATCTGGACATCCTGGCCGGCAATCCTTTTCGCTAGCGGAGCTAGCGCCCAAAGCGAATGCGCTAGTCGTAGGACCGCTGGTCCTCGATCAGCTTGCCGTCCTCGGGCAGACTGCCCGGCGCGGCGAACACCACTTCGCTGCGCAGCTTGGTCACCTCGCGCAGGCTGCCCGCGATCTGCGTTTCCAGATCAGCCGAGCCTTCTGCCCCGCCGAGTTCGGCATGCAGGCGCATTACCTCCGCACCGATCGTCCCGCTTACCACCAGCCGCGCCTTCTTTACCTGCGGATGCCAGCGCAGCACTTCGCCGACCTGCCCCGGATGCACGAACATGCCAAGGATCTTCGTGGTCTGGTCGGCGCGGCCCAGCCAGCCATTGAGCCGCCGGCCGGTGCGGCCGCAGGCCGAGGGCGCCTCGGGCAGGAAGGCCGAGATGTCGCCCGTTGCGAAGCGGATCACCGGATAGTCTGGCGCGAAGGTGGTCACCACCACCGCGCCCACCTCGCCGTCGAGCATGGGCTTGCCGCCATTGGGCTCGATGATCTCCACCAGCACGCCCTCGTCCACCAGCAGCCCCGGCAGCGGCGCACCCTCCGCCTGCGTCTCGTAGGCGATCAGGCTGAGGTCGGCCGTCGCATAGGCCTGCATCATTGCCACGCCGCGCTGCGTAAACCACGCGCGCAGCAAAGGCGGCAGCGCCTCGCCCGAGACCAGCGCGCGGCGCATGCTGCCGCTGTCCAGGCCCAGCTCATCGGCTTTTTCGAGGATGATCTTCAGCCAGGACGGCGTGCCCACATAGCCGTCGGGCCGCAGATGCGCCTGCGCCTGCAGCTCCGTCTGCCAGGTTCCGCCCGGAAACATGCCGCAGCCCAGCTTGTGCAGGCCCGTCTCCATGATCCAGGCGCCGGGCGTGAAGTGATAGCTGAAGCCGTTGTGGGCGAGATCTACGGGGCGAAAGCCCACCGCATGCAGCGCGCGCGCCATGCGGAAAGGGGCCGGTCCCTCGGTCTGCGGCTCGTGCAGATTGCCCGGCGACTGGAACACCCGCCGGTAGCGGCCAGGCGGCATCACGTTGACTCCGCCAAAGGGCGGCTCGGCCTTGTGCCGCTCGGCCAACGCCGACTTGCGCGTCACCGGCAGCGCGCCAAGCGCCTCGCGCGAGGACACCGCCGCCGCGTCCACCTCCGCCAGCAGCCCGGCATAGAAGGGCGAACGCGCTTTCGCATGCGCCACATGTCCCGGCAGCGCGGCCATCAGGTCCCGATCGCGCTGGGCCGGGGAGTGGGCATCGAGTGCATCGTAGAAATCGTTCATGTCGGCAACCTCATGTTCCCTGGCTTCGCATCCACGCCGGCCTCAGGCCAGCCAGCGCTTGCGGCGGCGGTAGGACTTCACGTCGCGGAAGCTCTTGCGCTCGCCGCCGTCGTTGGCGGCCACGCCCAGGTAAAACTCCTTCACGTCCTCGTTGTCGCGCAAATCCTCCTCCTTGCCGTCCATCACGACGCGGCCGTTCTCCAGGATGTAGCCGTATTCGGCCACGCCCAGCGCCGCCATCGTGTTCTGCTCGGCGAGCAGAAAGCTCACGCCCTCGCGGCTGTTCAGGTCGCGCACGATGTCGAAAATCTCCGCGGCGATCTGCGGCGCCAGGCCCATCGAAGGCTCGTCGAGCAGCATCATCGAAAGCTTGGCCATCATCGCCCGGCCGATCGCGCACATCTGCTGCTCGCCGCCCGAGGTGTAGCCGGCCTGCGACTTGCGCCGCACCTTGAGCCGCGGGAAATAGGCATAGATGCGCTCGAGCTGCTCTGCCAGTTCCCCGCGCGAAAGACTGCGCGTATACGTGCCGGTGAGCAGGTTGTCCTCGATGCTCAGGTATGCGAAGCAATGCCGGCCTTCCATCACCTGGATCACGCCGCGCTTGACCAGCTCGTTGGGCGCGAGCGCGTCCACGCGCGCGCCGCGATACTCGATGCTGCCATTGGTCACCACGCTGCGTTCGGCCGCCAGCAGATTGGAGATGGCCTTGAGCGTGGCGCTCTTGCCGGCGCCGTTGGCGCCGAGCAAGGCCACGATCTTGCCATCCGGCACCTCGAGGGACACGCCCTTGAGGACCAGGATCACGTGGTCGTAGATGACTTCGATGTTGTTGACGACGAGCGCGCTGGACATGGCGGGGCGTTTCCTTCTCAGCTCTTCATGCAGGCCGGGGTGATGCCCTTGTCCTTGGCGGACTAGGCGGCGGCCTTGAACAGCGGGTGGATCAGCGCCTTGTTGCCTTCCAGCCAGTCGGACACCACTTCCCACTTGGCGCCGTCCCAGCGATGGATCTTCACCTTGCCCGAGCCTTCGTGGTTGTCGCAGGCGGTCTTGATCTCGGGCAGCAGACCGGTGGCGCCGAGCTGCACGAGGCGCACATTGGTGATGTTCAGATTCTCCAGCGCCCAGCGGATCTGTTCGCCGTTCATCACCTTGCCCTTGCCGAACTTGGATTGGGCCACTCGGATCGCCTCGACCGTGGCCACAGCCGCGGACACGCCGCGGTTATACAGCGCCGAACCCACCTTGCTGCGGTCTTGCACATTGCCATTTCCCGCGCCGTAGACCACCTTGTCGATGTCGGCGATCACCGGCACGCCCTTTCCCGAAAAGCTCCAGGTCGCGCTCATATAGCCCTTGGAGGCGTCGCCCGCGGGAACCGTATCCTCCTCGGAGCCGGCCCAACAGGAGCCGATCATCTGCTCGCGCGGATAGCCGACCTTCTGCGCCGCCTTGATCGCCATCTGGGTCATCACGCCCCAGCCCCAGAGGATCACGTAGTCGGGATTCTCCTGGCGCACGTGCAGCCATTGCGCGCCCTGCTCGCTGCCGGGGTGGGCCACCGGGATTTCCACCACCTTGAACTTACCCAGCACCGATTCGGCCTGCAGCGCGGCGATCGGCTCCTTGCCGTAGGAAGAGTCGTGATAGACGTAGGCGATCTTCTTGCCCGCCAGCGAGCCCTTGTTCTGCGCCGTGAGATACTTGACGATGGTCGACATCTGCATCTGATACGTCGTCACCAGCGGGAAGGCCAAGGGATAGACCGAACCGTCCACCGCCTCGGTCAGGCTGTAGCCCATCATCACCAGCGGACCTTGTCGGCGGCCGTCTTGTCGACCAACACATAGGAGATGCCGGTGGACATCACGTGGATCGCGCTTCCCTTGGTGGCGGCGCTGCGGCCCTTTAGACGCTCGTAGCATTCCACGCCATTGGCGTTGTTGTACTCCGTCTCGCACTCTTCCCAGGAGAGCTTGACGCCGTTGATGCCGCCTTCCTTCATGTTCACGTAGTTCAGGTAGTCGACGAACCAACCGTAGAAGGACTGGCCGTTGGCGCCGTAGGGCCCGACCCGGTAGCTTGGCAGAGCCACGAACTAGTCGTTGGCCTGCGCAGCGCCTGACCGGCGGGAGCCAGCAGGGCCAGCGCAGATATCGATGCCAACGCGATCTGCTTGAGTGTCTTCATCATCGTCTCCGTTATAGGTCTGGTACTTGTTGATACAGCGACATCCATGCGCGACTTCAATGCGGGAAAGGACACAAGCGCAACTTCTCCTTGGCGATCTGCCAAAGGCGAGCCAGGCCGTTCGGCTCGACAATCAGGAAAAAAATTATCAGGCTGCCGAATACCATCAGTTGGATGTGCGACACCGAGGTGTTGGTGAAGGGCAGATGCAGCGCCGTGGCGAGCGGCGGCAGCACGTTGTCCAGGAAGATAGGCAGCAGCAGGGTGAAGGCCGAGCCCAGGAAGGAGCCCAGGATGCTTCCCACGCCGCCGAAGATGATCATGAACAGGATGCGGAAGGAGAGATCCAGCCCGAAGCCGTCCGACTCCACCGAACCCAGGTAGCAGAACGCGTAGAGCATGCCCGCGACGCCGCAGTAGAAGGAGCTCACCGCGAAGGCCAGCAGCTTGGTGTGCATCAGTGGAATGCCAATCACCTCGGCCAGCACGTCCATGTCGCGCACCGCCATCCAGGCGCGGCCCGTCGCGGAGCGCACCAGATTCTTCGCCACCAGGGCCAGCACGCAGACGATGCACAGCACGAAGAGGTATTTTTTCATCGGAGTGTCAACCGGCCAGCCGAGGATGTCGATCTTCTGCGCGCTGATCACGCCCGAGGAGCTGTTGTTCGACTGCCAGGGAAACTTGGTCAGCGCCCACGCCACGAAGAACTGCGCCGCCAGCGTCGCCACCGCTAGGTAGAAGCCTTTGATGCGCAGCGAAGGCAGGCCGAAGATCACCCCCACGCCCGCCGCCGACAGGCCGCCGAGCAGGAAGGAGGTGATCGGGCTGATGCCCAGCGCGCGCGGCTGGAAGTTGTAGGCCGCATAGGCGCCCACCGCCATGAAGGCCGCCGCCCTCAGCGAAAGCTGCCCGGCGTAGCCGGTGAGGGTGTTCAGCCCCAGGGCGGCGAGCGCGAACACCAGGAAGGGAATCAGGATGGCGGAGAACCAATAGTCGTCGCCCGCCATCGGCAGCACGACGAAAGCGATCACCAGCGTCAGGGCCAGCCCGATGCGGTCCTGGCGGATCGGCAGAATTTGGCTGTCTGCCTCGTAGGAGGTCTTGAACTGTCCGGCTTCGTGGTAGAACATGCTGCGCTTTCCTCAAACTCGATCGATGTGCTTCTCGCCGAACAGCCCCTCGGGCCGCACCAGAAGGAACAACGGGGCGAAGACATAGGGGAACCAGCACTCGATGCCGCCGAAATTGCCGCCGAACAGGTCTTGCAGCACCGGCGGGATGTAGATCTCGGCGAGCTTCTCGGACGCGTCGATGATCAGCCCGCCAACGATGGCGCCCGGCACCGAAGTGAAGCCGCCGAGGATCAGCACCGGCAGCGCCTTGAGAACGGTGAGCGTCAGCGTGTACTGCACGCCATTGCGCGAGCCCCACATCAGTCCCGTCACCAGCGCCACCATGCCCGCCAGCACCCAGACCACGGTCCAGATGTGCTGCAGCGGAATCCCCTGCGAGAGCGCGGCCTGGTGGTCGTCGTCCACGGCGCGCAGCCAACCTTGGTGTACTGAAAGAAGAGCGCGACCAGCAGGATCACAACGCCCGAGGCTAAGAGGTCGAACTTGCTGATGCCCAGGTCGATGGCGCACACCTCGTTGCCGAAGAGCAGCGGGCCGAGCCCCTCGAGGAAGAAGGCCGGGCCGATGGTCGCCATGAACAGCGTGATCGGCGGCTGATTGACCAGCTTGCCGAGCACGAAGCGCTCGGTCGCCATGCCCACCACCAGCATCGCTGCGAAGCTGCCGAGGATGGCCAGCCACATCGGCGCGCCCCAGCCGATGGCCGCGACCACCGCCAGCGCAGCGAAATACACCATCGAGCCCTGGGCGAAGTTGAACACGCCCGAGGCTTTGTAGATCAGCACGAAGTCCAGCGCCACCAGGGAGTACATCAGCCCCGAAAGCAGACCGCCGACGGCCACTTCGATAAAAAATTGCATTCCCGCCCCGTTCCTTTCCTCAGTGGACCGCGCCGAGATAGGCGCGGATCACGTCGGGATTGTTCTTGACCTCGTCGGGCGTGCCGTCGCCGATCTTCTTGCCGTAGTCGAGCACCACCACGCGGTCCGAGAAGTCCATCACAACGCCCATGTTGTGCTCGATGAGAACGATGGTGGTGCCGAATTCCTGGTTGGTTTCGAGAATGAAGCGGCACATGTCCTGCTTCTCCTTCATGTTCATGCCGGCCATCGGCTAGTCGAGCAGCAGCAGCAGCGAGGGCTCGGCCGCCAGCGCCCGCGCCAGCTCTACGCTCTTTTGCAGGCCGTAGGGCAAGCGGCCAACCGGCGTCTTGCGGATGTGCTGGATCTCGAGGAAGTCGATCACCTCCTCCACCTTGCGCCGGTGCGCCATCTCCTCGCGCCGCGCCGGACCCCACCACAGGGTTTTGGCCAGCAGACTCGAGCGCACCCGCGTGTTGCGCCCGGTCATGATGTTGTCGAGCACGCTCATTCTCTTTAACAGCGCGATGTTCTGGAAGGTGTGGGCGATGCCTTGGCGCGCGGCGCGCGTGGGATTCATCTCGCGGCGCGTCTCGCCGCGGAAGACGATGCTGCCCAGCTGCGGGTGGTAGACGCCGTTGATGACGTTGAGCATGGAGCTCTTTCCCGCGCTGTTATTGATCCGGCAGGAAGAAGTTTTTATGCGGCGTATTTGACGCGGGA
>JALBVF010000016.1 GCA_025050535.1 Candidatus Protistibacter heckmannii | reverse complement strand
AAACGCGTATCCAGTGATGTTGCGGCCACGGCGCCGGCACCAATTCGGGGCTGGCGCCCTGGGCGCGCGCCGATTCGGTGAGCGCGTGGCACCGAAATCGTGTGATCCGGACACCGCCTCCCGGCCAAACTACTCAAAACAATAATCAAATACTTGATTTAAAAGGATAAAAATAAATATCCGAATATGCGCATTTTTGTAGAATTTATTGCTTGTTTGGTGCGTTCTTTACTCTTCGACGAATAGCTTCAGCGATGGAAAACTTAAAACAAGCGGGAGATGTGCTGTTTATTCTGCTCGGCGCGGTGATTGTCATGGCCATGCACGTCGGCTTCGCGTTTCTGGAATTGGGCACGGTGCGCAAGAAAAATCAGGTCAACGCCCTGATCAAAATCATCGTGGATTTTTCCGTGTCCACCCTGGCGTATTTCTTTATCGGCTACACCGTGGCCTACGGCGTGGATTTCTTCTCGCTGGCCTCGGCCCTGTCGCTGAAGAATGGCTTCGAGCTGGTGAAGTTCTTCTTCCTGCTCACCTTCGCGGCGGCGATTCCCGCCATCATCTCCGGCGGCATCGCCGAGCGCGCCCGCTTCGGCCCGCAGCTCATCGCCACCGCCGTCATCGTCGGCCTGGTCTATCCTTTCTTCGAAGGCATGATCTGGGGCGAGCGCCTGCACGTGCAGGCCTGGATCGCCTCGGTCTGCGGCGCGCCCTTCCACGACTTCGCCGGCTCGGTCGTCGTGTACGCCATGGGCGGCTGGCTCACGCTGCCCGTGGTGCTCATCCTCGGCCCGCGCGCCGGGTGCTACAGCCGGGACGGTCGCATCGCCGCGCATCCACCCTCGAACATCCCCTTCCTCGCGCTGGGCGCGTGGGTGCTGGCGATGGGCTGATTCGGCTTTAACGTCATGAGCGCGCAGACCATCGACAAGGTCAGCGGCCTGGTCGCGCTCAATTCGCTCATGGCCATGGCCGGCGGCACGCTCGCCGCCGCCCTGCTCGGACGCAACGATCCGGGCTTCAGCTACAACGGTCCGCTCGCCGGCCTGGTCGCCGTGTGCGCGGGCTGGGACCTGATGCATCCGGCCGGCGCCCTGGCCGTGGGCGCCATCGCCGGCGCTCGGCGGACTGGGTGGCGTGAGCCTCGCCGCGCAGCTCATCGGCACGTTCGCCGCGGTGGTCTTCGCGCTCGCTTGCAGCACCGCGCTCTACCTCACGCTCAAGGCCGTGGCCGGCATCCGCCTCTCGCGCGAGGAAGAATTCAACAGCGCCGACCTCTCGATCCATAAGATCAGCGCCACGCCCGACTACGAAACCACCTGGTAGCGGTGCGCGCCGCCGCGCGGCGCATCCTCTGAAAAGCCGTCAAAATTCGGGTTTTTCACGACCCGCATTTTTTCAAGCGCGCTTCGATGAAGTTCTTCCATCCGGCCGCCGCCGTGATCCTCGCAGGGGGCGCCGCGGCCCTGCATATCGGCAAGCTGCCTCCCGCCCTACCCGTGCTGCAGGCCGCGCTTCACATCTCCCTCGTGCAGGCGGGCTTTCTGCTCTCGCTCGCGCAGCTCGCGGGCATGTCGCTGTGGCTGGCCGTGGGCCTCGTGACCGACGGGCTGGGCCTCAAGCGCAGCGTGCTCACGGGGCTCGTCCTGCTCGGCATGGGCAGCGCGGCGGGCGGCTTCGCGACGGACGCTCCCATGCATGCAGACCATGCGCGCGGTCGAGGGCCTGGGGTTTCTGCTCACCTGCATGCCCGGCCCCAGCCTGCTGCACCAGCTCATCGAGCCGCGCCAGATCAGCCGCGTGTTCGGCTTCTGGGGCGCGTACATGCCCATCGGCATGTCCTCGGCGATGCTTCTCGGGCTCTTCGTGATGCACGCGGCGGACTGGAGCGTGTGGTGGTGGCTGCTCGCCGGGCGTGACGCTCGCGCTGGCGGCGGTGGTCTGGCGCGTGGTGCCGGCCGACGGCCAGCGCGGCGAAGCCGTAGGCGCCACGCTGGAGACGGCTGCGGCCGGCGGCTCGCGCCTGCGCCGCACGCTGCGCGCGCCCGGCCCCTGGCTGCTGGCGATGGGCTTCGCGATGTATTCGAGCCAGTGGATGGCGGTGGTGGGCTTTCTGCCCTCGGTCTACACCCAGGCTGGCGTGGGGCCGGGCGCGGCGGGCCTGCTCACGGCGCTGGCCGCCGCGGCCAACATGGTCGGCAACATCGGTTCGGGCCGCCTGATGCACCGTGGCTGGCATCCACGCACGCTGCTGCTGATCGCCTTCGCCGCGATGATGACCGGCGCGCTCGTCGCCTACAGCCTGCCCGTGCCGCCCTGAGCGAAGTACCTTGCCGTGCTGCTCTTCTCCTCGATGGGCGGGATGATTCCCTCCACCTCCTTCTCGATGGCGGTGCGCCTCGCGCCGGGCGCGGACACGGTGTCGATCGTGATGGGCTGGATCCAGCAGTGGTCCTCGCTGGGGCAGTTCGCCGGGCCGCTGCTGGTGGCCTGGGTGGCCACGCGCATTGGCGGCTGGAGCATGACGCCCGTCGTCACCGGCACGCTCGCGGCCATGGGCATGATCTTCGTCCTGCTGCTCGGCCGGCTTCTGACGCGCGAAGGCATCCGCGGCGCTTGATCCACGGCGCTCGACCATGGCGCCTGAACCGTGAAACCTGAGCGGATGCCCGCGTCCCCGCGCATCCTCCGCGCACGCAAATAAAAAGCACGCCGTGCAAGGGCGTGCTTTCCGCTGCGTTTTGGCGAGAGCCTGCGGGCGCTCAGCCGCCAAGAATTTGCTTGGCCAAGCAGGTCATCTCGTCCTCGTGGCTCTCCTGCACGGCGGGCGCGGCCGAGGTGGTGGCGTGCGCCGGCGCTTCCTTGGCGGCCTGCTCCGCGGCCTTGGCCGCGTCTTCCGCCGACTTCTTTTCAGCTTCCTTGGATGCCTGGTCGATGGTGAGCTGCTCGAGTTCGGTGGTCACTTCCACCAGCTCGGTCTTCAGGGTCTGGATCTTGCCCTTCATGTTGCGCGCTTCGTCCAGGTCGATGCCGCGCATGCGGTCGTAGTATGGCTTGTTCTGCGGCAGGGAAAACGCGGTGGCGGGCGTTTTCGGGCCGGCGGCGATCAGGCCAAGGCGCACCAGGTCCTTCGTATGCTCGACGAACACCTCGATATTGATGTCCACCCGCGAAGCGCGGTGCACGAGGTGAATCGCCAGCTTGTCGGGGGAAATCAGGTTATAGGCGCGCACTCCCTCGAGCGCGCGGCGCGCCTTATCCTTGAAATCGATATTCTCGTCGTGATGAAAACCGAATTCGCCGAAATCGAACACAAAGCCTGTGAGGGTTTCGGAAAGGCGTCCGGCGGTCGTCGGAAAATCAGGCACGAGCGCCGTGCGCAGCATGCGCTGAAAATGCAGGCGCGCCTCGTGGACGGCCTGATTCAGAACGCCGGCGGGCGTTTGTGCTTCGGACAGGGTTCGCCGAACAGAAGGTTGGTCAGAAACTGGAGCATAGCGGCAATCCCGGATTCGTCCTTGGGATAATAAATTAGGTTTAACCCAAAAAAATACCATGCAAACCCGCATTCGCAAAGGCTATGCCATGTTGCACGAGACTGGCGGGGATACCGGGAGTTGATTATCAGACATATAAGCTTGATGGATCGGCTTAGGCCAAAAATTCCGCGGGCCGGCCAAATTTTAAGTCCAGTTTCAGTTTCGCCCCGCATATTGAAAACCAGCCGCCGCGCCCGATATTCGGGCGCAGGTCGCGCCGCAATATCGATATCGCGCCTTTACCCATGTTTCACCTTGCAGCAGACCCGTTGAGGAGACCGGCATGACTCCGCAGGAAACCCAGGCCTTGAACGAATTCCTGAGCAAGCTGACGCAGGTCGGCGCCATCCAGAAGGACGCCGCGATCGCCGCCGCCGTCGCCCGGCAGACCAACGCCGCCTACCTGCTCGTGCAGCGCGCGATGATGCTCGACCAGGCGGTCAAGCAGGCCAGCGCCCGCATCGCCCAGCTCGAAGCCCAGGCGCAGACCCAAACGCAAACCCAGACCAAGCCGTCTGGCTTCCTCGATTCCGCCAACGACTGGGGCCGCCATGCTCCGGTCGCGGAAGTGGCGAGCGCCGCCCGGCCAAACGCTGGCGGCCTCCGCTCAGGTCGCTCCGTCTGCCTTCGGCGGCGGCAGCTTCCTGGGCAACCTGGCGACCAGGGCGGCCGGCGTGGCGGCGGGCGCCTTCCTCTTCCAGGGGATCGAGAATCTGATGGGGCATCGTGGCGGGGCCTGGGGTTCGGGCGGCGGCTGGGGCCAGTCCATGCCGATGAATGCGCCGATGAACGCGCCGCTGGAAACCACCACGATCAACAACTACACCACCATCAATGAAGCGCCACGCGGAGAGCCCGCGCATCGCGACGCCGCCACTGAGACCCGCTACGCGGACAACAGCTACGCGACTGAGACGAGCTACGCCGACAACGGCGACTTCAGCGCGGACGACGGTGCGGCCTTCTGCGACGATGGGGGGCGACGTCTGAGCGGCGCGGCCGCCCGCGCCGCTAGCGCTGCGGCATGTCCTTCACTGAATAACCCAGGCTGACCGTCGCGTCCTCGGGGATCGGCGGCATCGTCGCGTTCCATGCTTCCCAGGCCGCGCGCATCGCCTGCAGCCGCTCGGGTTGTCGGGCGGCGAGGTTGGCGCGCTCGCGCGCGTCAGCGGGGATGTTGAAGAGATAGTCGTTGCCGTCCACGCGCAGATATTTCCAGTCGCCGTCGCGCAGCGCGCGCTGGCCGCGGAGGTTCATGCGCCAGTACAGCGGCCGCGCGAAGGTCTTGCGGGGATCGCACAGCACGCCCGCGAGCGAGACGCCGTCGAAGGCATAGTCCGGCGCGGCCCGCGCGCCGCCGAGCGCGATGCCGGCGGGCCAGTGCCGCGATCCAGGGAACGTGGATGCCGCCCTCGGTCAGATCCATCTTGACGCCCACCAGGGGCCAGTTGTCGCTGAAGCGCTCGCCGCCATTGTCGCTGGTGAAGGCGATCAGCGTGTTCTCCAGCAGGCCGTACTCGCGCAGCGCGTCGGCCACCCAGCCGATGCCTTCGTCCATGTGATGGATCATGCGGCGGTAGGTGTGGATGTTGCCGCCGTGCAGATGAAAGAGATTGTCCTTCACCTCGTCAGCCAGACGCGTGTCGTCGCGCGTTTCCCAGGGCCAGTGCGGCGCGGTGTAGTGCATGCTCAGGAAGAAGGGCACGCCGTTCTTCGCGCCCTCGGCCATGCGCCCGATGTAGTCCACCGAGCGCCGCGAGATGAGGTCGGTCAGATAGCCTTCCTCGGTCTTCTCCTCCTCGCCGAAATACAGATCGTGCGTGCCGTTGTTGCTGGCGTGGCTGAAGTAGTCCACGCCACCCGACATCGGCCCGAAGAATTCCTCGTAGCCCGACTTGAGCGGGCTGAAGTTGGGCGGATAGCCCAGATGCCATTTGCCGATCAGCGCGGTGCGGTAGCCCGCGTCCTTGAGCAGCAAGGGCAGGGTGGGGTGCGAGGCCCAGAGTGGTGCTGCCCTTGCTGCGGCTGTTGATTGGCTCCTGGGCCGCGCCGCGCAGGCGGTATTGATAGCGCGCGGTCATCAGCGCGAAACGGGTGGGCGAGCAGATCGGCGAGTTCGAATAACCATCGGTGAAGCGCAGGCCGTCCGCGGCCAGTTTGTCGAGCTGGGGCGAGACGGGGCCGAACTCGGCTTCGCGGCCACCGTAGCAGCCGAGGTCGTCGGCGACGATGAAGATGATGTTGGGACGTGCGTTCATGACGGGGGGATTACTCGACTTTCATTCCTGTGGCCTGGATGATGCGGCCGTAGCGTTGCGATGCCTCGGCGAGGCGCTTGCCGACGTCCGCGCCGACGAGGCCTTCGTAGTGCATTTCCATGCTGTTGAGGCGGGTCTGTGCCTCGGGCCAGCGCAGCGCTTCGGCAAAGGCCTTCTGCAGCGTCTGCACGACGGCGTCGGGCGTGCTGGCGGGCACGAAGGCGAGATACAGTACCTCAATTTCCAGATCCTTGAGCCTGGCCTCGGCCACGGCGGGGATCTCCGGCGCCAGGCGCGAACGCTGCCGGCTGGTCACCGCCAGCGCGGTGATCTTGCCGGTGCGCACGTAGTACAGCATGCCCGGCGTGGCGAGCACGCCCGCGTCGACCTCGCCGGCGAACACGGCGGTCACCGCCGGGGCGTTGCCCTTGTAAAGCACGTGCTGGATATGCACGCCGGCCGCGTCCATGAAGATCTCCACCGCCAGATGCCAGGGGCTGCCACTTCCCGCGCTGCTGAAATTGAGCGCGCGCGTCTTGCCGGCGGCCACCAGGTCCTTGAGCATCTTGAAGCCGGTGGACGGATGCACGCCGACCAGCAGGCCCGAGGAGGCCATCAGCATCACCGGTTTGAAGTCGGCCAGCTTGAAGGGCGTGCTCTTGTAGATGTGCGGATTGATTGTGAAGGTGGTGTCGATGGAGAAGAGCACGGTGTAGCCGTCGCCGGGGCTCTTGGCTACTTGGTCCGCGCCCAGGTTGCCGGCCGCGCCGGGCTTGTTCTCGACGACGACGGGCTGCTTGAGCGCCGTCTGCACTGCCTCACCGACGGCGCGCGCGAGGATGTCGGAGGGGCCGCCGGAGGGGAAGTTGTTGATGAAGCGGATCGGTTTGTTCGGGTAGGCCTGGGCCAGGGCCACGAGCGGCGCGGCGGCCAGCAGCAGGGCGGCGGCGGCGCGCAGCCAGGCCTTGCCGCGTGGGGCGCCGCCCGGCGTATTCGCCGCAGTGGCGTGGATCGATGCATGCATCTGGGTCAATCTCCGTTTCTTCAAATCAGTCCAGCACCACGCCGGTGGCCTTGATCGGCTTTTCCCAGCGCGCCAGGTCGGCCTTCTGCATGGCGGCCAGTTCGTCCGAGGTCGAGCCCACCGGCTCATAGCCGAGCCGCAGCAGATGCTCGCGCATGGCCGGCGTGCGCATGCCATTGACCATCGCCTTTTCCAGCCGCTGCAGCGCCTCGGGCTTCATGCCGGCGGGGCCGTACATGGCGAACCAGGCGGTGGCCTCCATGTTCATGCCCTGCTCCTTGAGCGTGGGCACCTCGGGCACCTGCGGATCGCGCTGCGCGCCAGTGACGGCGACGATGTGCACCTTGCCCGCGCGGTGCAGCTAGGCGGTCTCGGAAACGACGTCGAACTTGTAGCCGATATGCCTGCCGAGCAGCGCCGTGTTGGCCGGGCCGCCAGCCTGGAAGGGGATTTGCGTGAGCTGGATGCCGGCGGACTGCTCGAGCAGCACACCCATGAAATGCGGCAGCGTGCCCAGCCAAGGAGAGCCGTAGGTTGCACCGGCGGGGTCGGTGCGCACCTTGGCGGTCATCTCCACCATGTTCTTCACCTGGCTGGTCGGGCTGGAGACCACGCCGAACTGGAAGCGTGCGATCAGCGACACCGGCGTGAAGTCCTTGACCGGGTCGTAGTCGAGCTTTTTGTACGCATGCGGGAAGAGCATCATCGGCCCGCTCGGGAGAACGATGACGATCTGTCCGTCGGGCCGGGCCGCCTTGACGAAGGCCAGGGCGATGCGTCCGCCCGCGCCGGGCTTGTTCTCCACGGTGACCGGGCTGAAGTCCTCGCGCAGGGCGTCGCCCACGAGCCGCGCCAGCGTGTCGGCCGAGCCGCCCGGCGGAAAGCCCACGACGATGCGCAGCGGCGGCCTGTCCTGCGCCTGCGCGGGGGCCGGGGTGCCGGCGCAGGTGTTGTTCAGGGCAATGTAGTGCCGGGAGCATCGATTGATAAAATCCATCATCCCTCTCGGATACCCTGATGCCCAAGGACTCCTCCGGCGTTTCGCCGTCCCGCCGACTGGCTTCGATCGACAACCTGCTGCTCTACCGGCTGGGCCGCCTGACCGCGGCCGCGGGCACGCTCGTGATCCGGCTCTGCGAGGGCGGCTACGGCATCATGCGCAGGGAATGGGGCGTGCTGGGCATGCTGCACGGCGAGGAGGGGCTGATGCCCTCGGTGCTGGCCGAGCGTGTGGGGCTGGACCGCACGCGCGTGTCGCGGGCGATCACCTCCCTGGTGAAGAAGAAGCTCATCAAGCGCGGCGCCGCGTGCGGCGACGGGCGGCTGGCTGTGGTCTCGCTCACGCCGCCGGGCGAGCGGCTCTACGCGGAGCTGATGCCACAGGTGCGGGAGATCAACCGCAAGGTGCTGAGCGTGCTCGACGAGGACGAGGCGGCGCAGTTCGACGCCTGGCTGGCACGGTTGCATGCGAGCGCCGCGGCGGTGTCGGCGCAGATGGGGCCGGCGCTGCAGCGCGCGACCACCGGCACGGCGACCGCGCGGGGCGCACGGATTGATGGATTGGAGGCTTGAGCGGCAGGCGGCCGGCCCGCGCCCCTGCGCCTCAGGCCTTGACGGCTTCCATCTCCGCCGCATGCATCCAGGCGGCGTGCTTGGGCGCGCGCTTGGCGCGGCTCCATTCCTCGAGCATCTCCCATTTCACGTCCGCTGCGCGCTTGTTCAGCTCGGGCGTGCTGGTGTCCACGGCCAGCTCCAGGCGGTGGCCGTTGGAGTCGAAGAAGTAGATCGACTTGAACAGCGTGTGGTCGGTGACGCCGACCACGGCGATGCCATCGGCCTCCAGGCGCGCCTTGGCGCGCTCCAGGTCCTGCAGCGAATCCACCTCGAAGGCGATGTGCTGCACCCAGTTGGGCGTGTTCTCGTCGCGGCCCATGTCGGGCTGGGTCGGCAGCTTGAAGAAGGCCGGCACGTTGCCGTTGCCGGCATCCAGGAAGATGTGCATGTACGGGTCGAGCGCCTTGGTGGAGGGCACGTAATCCTCGGCGAAGGCGAGCTGGAAGTCCATGTTCAGATACTTGCAGTACCACTCCACGGTTTCCTTGGAGTTCTTGCTGCGGTAGGCGACGTGGTGAATCTTCGAGATCTTCATGATGTTCCTCGATGGGTTTTGGTGTGAGGCGCGCCCCGGTTGGTCGGCGGCGCCTTATAGCTCCAGCACCAGTTTCATCCCCGCCGCGCTCGGCGCGCGTGAGCACGCGGTCTCGGTGGTCCACCTCGCCCGAGAACACGCGCACTTCGCAGGAGCCGCACAGCCCCTCGCAGCAGTCGCTCTACACGTTGATGTTGGCGGCGCGCAGGGTGTCGATCAGGGTGCGGTCGGCCGGGACCTGCAGCGTGAGGCCGGAGTCCTTGAGCTCGACTTCGAAGCCGTGCTCCTTGTCCGAGTCCAGCGTGGGCAGCTCGGCGTGGAAGTGCTCCATTTTCAGCGTGTCCTCGGGCCAGGCGACGGCCGCCGCCTCCAGAGCGTCGAGCAGACGCTGCGGGCCGCAGGCGTAGATCTGCGCGCCGGCCTTCGTCGCGGGCGTAGACGCGCAGGCGCTCACCGTGCAGAGCCTGGAGCGCGTCGACGAAGGCCATGGCCTTTCGCGAGCGGCCGCTGTAATGGAATTCGTAGTCGATGCCCAGCTCCCGGGCGCGGCGGGCCATCGCGGCGACGGGCGTGACGCCGATGCTGCCGGCGATGAAGATCGCCTTGCGCGCGCCTTCATCGAAGCGGAAGTGATTGCGCGGGCCGCGGGTCTTGATCACGTCGCCGGACTTCACGTTGGCATGCAGCCAGCTCGAGCCGCCGCGGCTCTCTGGGTCCTTGAGCACGGCGATCTCCAGAACGCCGGTCTCGGCGGGATCGCCGCACAGCGAATATTGGCGCGAGAGATCCGCGTCGCCGCATTCCACGTCGATGTGCACGCCCGGCGTCAAGCGCGACAGCGCGCGGCCGTCGGCGGCGCGCAGGCGCAGCACATCCTCGACGGCCAGCTCGGCGCGCTCCACGATCATCGGCCGGCTGATGGTGTGCGCCGAGGGCTCGCCGATTCGCACCGGCTGCTCGGCGCCGAGAATCGAGGGGGCGCGGCGCTCGGGGTTGAGGCTCGGGTACCATTCGACCCACAGATGCTCGGGGCCGCGGAAGGACGCGTTGGGCACGTAGCTGAAATGCTGCTCGGCCAGGCGCATGTGCGGCAGGCGCTTGGTGAATTCCTCGAGGAAGATCTGCATCTCCATGCGCGCGAGGTTCTTGCCCATGCACTGGTGCGCGCCGTAGCCGAAGGTGAGGTTTTCGCTAGCGTTGTCGCGGCGCACGTCGACGCGGTCGGCGTCGTCGAAGAAGCGGTCGTCGTGGTTGGCCGAGGAGGTCACGATTAGCAGATTAGAGCCGGCAGGGATGTCCACGCCGCCCACCTGCACGTCCTTCGTCGCCAGGCCGCCACCGAGCCATTGTGGCGCAGGCATTCCTCGACGGCGTTGGGGATCAGGCCGGGGTCTTCGCAGAGCTCGCGCCAGACCTCGGGATGCTGCAGGAGCAGCTTCATCGCGTTGGCCGTGGTCTCGTGGGCGGCGACGATGTCGGCCATCATCATGGAATGCAGATAGGAATCGGTGACGACCTCGGGATGGTCCTTCTGCATGCGCAGGCCGTAGGGCAACCAGCCCGGACCGGACGGGTCCTTGCGCATCTTCTCGAGGATCTCGCCGGCGAGCACCCAGAAATTTCCCACCGCATGCGCCACCGCGACCTGCTCCTCGGGCTTGGGCCGGCCCCAGATTTTAACCGTGTGGGCGATCGAGTATTCGCGCAGCTTGTCCATGTCCTCCTCGGGCACGCCGAGGAAATGCAGGGCCACGGTCAGCGGCACTTCCCAGAGGATCTGGTCCATCAGGTCGGTGCGGCCGTCGTTGATGAATTTTTCGACGTATTCGCGCGCGGCCTTGCGCACGAGGGGCTCGTGATGCTTGAGCGCCTCGGGCGTGAACGGCTCCATCAGCACGCGGCGGCGCGGCATGTGGGCGGGTTCGTCCTCGTTAACGAGGGTGCAGTTCATCGCGTAGTTGTACGAGGCCAGCACCTTTTTGGCTTCGTCGCCGGTGGGCGTGATCTTCTCCAGCGCGATCGAGGGGCTGAAGGTGAGGTTGTCGCGGAAGATCGCCTTGATGTCCTCGTAGCGCGTCACCACCCAGTAGCCGAGCTTGGGGCTGTAGAACCCCGGCTCTTGCTAGCGCGACCAGCGCACGTAGTCGGGTGGGGCCTGCTGATAGGCGTCCTCGAAGGGATCGAACTCGGCGGCCTTGTGGCTTACCGGGCAGCCGGTGGGCGAGCGCAGGGCGCTGTGGTCGATGGGGCAGCCGGAGGCGGCGGCCTTGGCCGTGGATGGCGCGGCGGATTGCGCGGCGGACTGCGAGGCCAAGGCCTGCGATTGGGGTGTGTTCATACTGGATCGCTCCGTGAAGACCGGCAGACGATATTTTGCGTAATCATAGTACGCAATGCGTAATTAATGCCTGAGGAAAACCCTAGGCCGCCCGCAGCCTTCCCGGGTCTAACGAAGCCACCAGCTCAACCGCCCGCGATCGCGGTTCCAGTAGAAGCGCAGGGAATCGAAGGCTTCGTCGACCATGGCGAACGCTATACAGCCGGGCGCAGGCTTGCAGCCGGGGCGCTCGCCGTTCTCGGGGTCGGCGCAGACGAGCGGGGAGGTTTCGATCCGCACGGGCGTGGCGCAGAAGGCGTTCTTGGCCTGGCCGCCGACGGGGAAGGCCATGAGGATCGGCCGCTGGGCGCCGGCTGGGACGGCGCCGAGCCAGACGGTCTTGCCACCGCCTTTCCCGTAGCCGACGAAGAGTTGGTCGGGCTTGCCGTCGCAGGTGACGTCGACGGTGGCTTGGGAGGCGGCGTCCCAGCGGACTGTGGCTTGGCAGCTTGAAGCCGGGCGTGGGGTGCGGCGGGGGAGGACGCGGCCGCCAGGATGGCCGATGCGGCCGACGGGCGCGGAATCATAGCGAAGCCTCCATGTTTGGGAGCGCGCGGCCGCGGATGCGGGCAGGTGCTTGCGCAGCGGACAGCGGATGGCCGACTACCGGCGCTTCAGCGCTCGCCGGCTCCGTCGCCCGGCAGATCGATCGAGATGCCGAGTTGATCATGCCGGAAAATGGCCCCGCGCTTTGTTACCCGGCAAATCTAGTTCTCTCTCTTTGTCGGTTCATGCAGGCTGAGTGCGTGCGGATTGAAGATGGCTCCGCATTCGCCTTGCGGATGCCGCGCCGAACGGTAGCGGCATCCAGTCGATTCCCCGCGCGCGGGATTGTTCGGCGAGCGCATGGCAGTGGCTGTAGTCGTCCGGGTCGCGCCACAGCCGCGACGCCGAATCCCATGGAGGCCGCCCGAGATCGATGTGCCGGCCGTTCGCCTTCGCCTGGAACAAGGGTGTGCTCACTTTTGACTTCCCCCTCCCCGAGGCCGTCGCTGTTCATCAGGAAGCGCCAGCGCCAATAGCCCACTTCCGCGAAAGCGGTCTCGCGATCGAAGGCGCCGTACCAGATGCCCGGCTCGTGCGGCTTGCGAAAGCGCGAGGGATAGGTCGAGGTGTAGCGGAAGGGCGTGAAGATCAGATAGTCCAGATGGCCTGCGCCGAACGGCATGGGCGGCTTGCTGTCTTCGAGGAGTTTTTCCAGCAGATACTGTTCGTCGAGCGTGTCGACCAGACTCATCGTCGCGACCACGTGCGTGGCTTCGACGTCACGCCAGAGGATGCGTTGGCCCTTCCTGGCGCTGGCACCGATCCAGTCCTCTTTCAGCCAGCGCTGCATGGGCCGCCGCTCAGATGGCCGCACGTATGCCGTCCAGATAGGTGACGGTGCGCACCAGGCCCTCGACGGTCTGCATGTAGTCGCGCGGCACGGCGTTGAAGGCGCGGTTGTAGCTTCTGAGCCATTGCTTGCGCCGCTCGCCGTCGTTGCTCACCAGCGCATCGAGGGAGCGATAGAGACGGATCAGCAGCAGGGCCGATTCGCCTTCCCGGCTGCCGGGTTCGATCAGGGTTTCGCCCTTCTTGATGCGGGACACCGTGGGCTCGCTGACACCGAGCACCTTGGCCAGCGTCGCGCCCTTGAGCTCGAGTAGCGCGGCGGCGCGGACGGCCGCCTTGGTGAGGACCGTACTGCTGTCGGGTTGGGTCGCGGGAGACAGGGCCTGCATGGAAACATCCATGTTTCATATGAAAGAATGCAGCAAATTCCTTCCTCCTGCAATGTCGATGGTTTATCCCGAATACCCGAGCAACAGGCTGATCGCCCGGGCCTCCTCCGTGACGCGGGCCGCGATCTTGTTCCCTGGCGCGGGGTCGAAGCCGCCACTCGTTCCGAGCGCCGTCAGGGACGCGCAGATGCGACCCGTGTGGTCGAACACCGGCGCGCCCACCGCACTGATGCCCCTGAGCATCACGTCTTCGATCGCCGCGCATCCCGCTGCCAGCACGTCCTTGCGTAGCTGCGCGATGGGGTTTTTCCCCGCCAGCAGGACGCGCAGGGCTTTGTCGGCGGCGGCGAGCTCTTCATCGGCCTGCGCCAGTACTTCGACGTCGTCGAGATAAGACAGAAACACGCGTCCCGTCGCCGACCACAGCAGCGGCAGCACCGCTCCCACGCGGAAATTCACCGTCACCGACAAACCCGGCTCCTCCATGCGCAGCACGGTCGGGCCTTTGTTGCCCATGACCGCGAGGAAGCAGGTGACCTGCAGTTCCTCGCGCAGGCGCAGCAGCGAAGCCTCTCCCAGGCGGATGGGGTCGCAGCGGCGCAGCGCGGCCAGACCGATCTGGAGCGCTTCCTGCCCGAGGTAGTAATGCTGCGTGGCGCTGTCCTGCGCGACCAGGCCTTCCTGGATGAGGCTGGCCATGTAGCGGTGGACCTTGGCGGTGCTCTCGCACACGTCGGCGGAGACGGTGGTGAGGCTTGCGCCGCCGCCCAGGCGGCTTAGCGATTTGAGGATGCTCATGCCCATCTCGGCTGATTGCACGCGCGCCCGGCGTTCCGGCGTGCGTTCGCCGCGGCCTTGCGGATTCTTCGTCATGTCATTGGTTTCCTGATAGCTTGCGCTGACTTTGCGCCGACTTTTCGCGATGGCGTCAGGCGGCCTCGGTAATTACCCTCGGTGATCGCCTTGCGCCATGCGAAGTAATGTTACGCAAATTTTCGAGGAGCACCCATGAAAAAACTCATGACCGGCGTCGCGCTGGCATTGGCCGGTTTTGCCGCCGTCACGTCGGCCCAGGCCCAGAACTATCCTTCCAAGCCCATCCGCTGGATCGTTCCCTACCCGGCCGGCGGCGGCTCGGACTTTATCGCTCGCACCATCGGCAACACTCTGACCGCGCAGGTCGGCCAGCCAGTGATCGTGGACAACAAGCAGGGCGGCAACACGGCGATCGCCGTGGCGGAAACCGCGCGCTCGGCCCCGGACGGCTACACCATCCTGAACGCCGACAACGGCACGATGGTGTTCAACTCCGCGCTGTATTCGAAGCTCATCTACAACCCGGACAAGGACCTGACCCCGATCACCCTGCTCGGCCGGCGCCGGCAGCCCGCACCATCTGGCGATGGAGCTGCTCAAGGTGACCATGGGCCTGCAGATGGACTACATCCCCTACCGTGGCGCGGCCCCCGCGCTGGCCGACCTGGTGGGCGGTCAGATTCCCGCGATGATGGTGGACCTGGCGGCCGGCAATTCCTTCATCAAGGCGGGCAAGGTCCGCGCCCTGGCCGTCGCCAACGCCACGCGCCTGCCGAAGCTGCCGGACGTGCCGACCTTCGCCGAACTGGGCATCAAGGGCGTGGAAGCCGCCATGCTGGTGGGCATCGTCGCTCCGGCCGGCACGCCGGTCGCCGTGATCAACACGCCGGCCGTGAAGCAGAAGCTGATCGACTTCGGCGTCGAGCCCGTGGGCAGAACGCCGCAGCAATACAGCGAGCTGCTGCACAGCGAGATCGGCCGCTGGCACAAGCTGATCAAGCAGCAGAATATTTCGCTGGACTGATCCGGCCAACAGGTTTGCGTTGACGCAGTGAAGAGGTGGCCCCTGCCCGGGCTGCCGACAAAAAAGCAGGCGCCTTGCGGCGGCCTGTTTTTTTATTGATCAAGCACTTAAACATTGAACTTATTGAGTGATATAGAGTCGGCATGTTGCATGGACAACATCGACTCGAGAACGCTGCCGGTAGCCGCCCTGAACGAACGGCGTCGACGTGCGGTGAAAATGCGGCTGGATGGCGTGAGCCTGAAGGACACGGCGGCGCAATGCGAGATGTCGCGCACGACGCTCATTGCGGCGGTGAAGGCGTATCGCGCGGGCGGGTGGAAGGCCCTCGACGTAGAGCGCCCCGGGCGCCCGCAGGGTACGGGCAGAACGCTGACGGCGGAGCAGGAGCGCGAGGTTCAGCGGCTGATCCGCGACCGCACGCCCGACCAGTTGAAGATGATCTATGCGCTGTGGAGCCGCCAGGCAGTGGCCGAGTTGATCCTTAACCGATACGGCATCAAGCTGGCCGTTCGCACGATGGGCCTGTATCTGGAGCGTTGGGGCTTCACGCCGAAAAAGCCCATGAAGAAGGCCTACGAGCAGTCGCCGGCGGCGGTGAAAAAGTGGCTCGACGAGGACTACCCGGTGATCGCCGCCTGCGCCAAGGCTGAGGGGGCCGAAATTCACTGGGGCGACGAGACCGGCGTGCGCCGCGACGACGTGCGCGGGCGCAGCTATGCCACGCAGGGCCAAACGCCCGTGATTCGCGTGAACAACAAGCGCCACGGCTTGTCGGTGATCTCCACCGTCACCAACAAGGGCCAGATGCGCTGGCAGGCCTTCGACGGAGCGTTGAGCGCCGACATCCTGATCGACTTCCTGCGCCGGCTGGTCAAGGATGCCGGCCGAAAGATCTACCTGATCCTGGACAACCTGCGTGTGCACCACAGCAAGCCCGTGAAGGCCTGGCTGGCCGAGAACAAGCACGAGATCGAAGTCTTCTACTTGCCCAGCTACAGCCCCGAACTGAGCCCCAACGAAATGGCCAATGCCGACCTGAAGCAGGTCGGCACCAAACTCGCTCCAGCTCGCTCGAAGCTGCAACTGGTGAAGGTCACGCGCCAGCATCTGCTCAGCGTTTAGCGACAGCCTGAGCACGTCAAGAGCTACTTCGAACATGCGCCGGTTCGGTATGCTGCTTGAGTTCATTGTTTCAATGCCTGATCAATAGTACGGAGCGTGTGCGAATTTTTGTGTAACTCGCCCATCGTCAGGACTTCCTCGGGTGGATTTGGAAAACCCGTTGACGCAGTAATTTACAAATGCTCCGAGGCGGACAGGCTGAGGCCCGTTTCCTTGTTCTTGAGTGCCGCGCGTGCCGGGCCATCGGTGATACTGCTGGGCGGCATGTAGGCAATGAATTTCACCCGGTCATCCCGGAAAAACTCGAAGTTGCGCAGCGTTTCGGGGATTTCGACAATGCGCTGCCCGATCGGCTCGGTGGCGCCGTCCTCGGCGACGGCAAAGAAAAAGTTGCGTGGCCTGATCGTCGGCACCATCGCCGCCTCCTTGACCACGATGTTCTCGACAGGCTTCAGCGCCGAAAAATAGTGGGCAGCCGCCTCAAGCTCCTCTTCCCGATCTCCAGAAGACACTCCGATACAATGCCGGCAAAGCAAAATCCGCTATGCTTACTCGTATAGGCATGAGGGTAAAACTGCTTGCCGGCATGGCGAAATTGGTAGACGCAAGGGACTTAAAATCCCTGCCTTAGGGGTGCGGGTTCGAGTCCCGCTGCCGGCACCAGATCAACAAATCTGACTTCACTCCTAGTCAGGGAGTGTGCGAATTTTTGCGTAAACACGCTTTGTGATGACACGGGAAGCTGCCGCCCGCCATGCTGCCCCAACCTAGATCCGTAGGGCGGATAGTCAGACCAGAACGTTGTGTAAACTGGGTTGCTGATTACACGGGAATCAGTACATGCCCCTCCTAAGCAAGCTAGCGGCATACAAGTTTCGTAACCCTCGCTGCATCCACCATACCCAAGGCAAGCCCTTGTCTTGGGCAAGCCGTTCAAATTTATGGACTAAATCTTGGCCAAAGAAGAGCTGCTGCCAATGAAGGGGGTGATCACTGAGGTGATGCATAACTCTAGATATCGGGTACTGCCAGCTGCGCAATGGTCAGATCTTCGCCGATGGTCAGGGGGGACTGGTCTGCCAGTGTCCGGACTGCGGCTCCATCCCTCTGGTCGCTGACGATCAGGCGGCTGGGCGAGGCGAGACGTTCGCCGGTGCTGCTCGCCCGCGACCTGGCGCGGGTGCAGCAAGAACCCGCGCTGTTGGATCGCGTGCGCGTGGCGGGCGGCGACATCCGGGTAATCACGCCAAGGCCGCGCACGACGCGCGGATCGCCTTTCTGCGCGGGGAAGGAATGGCTGGCGCTGGAGGAACGCTTCATGTTCTACAGCGGCGGGATCGCACTCGTCGGCACACCGTCACCGTCCGCGCAACCAATGGCCGCCGATCCGGCCATGCCGGTGAACGGACCGTTCTCGGAGGACTTCAGGTGGGCGACGCTGCTTGACATCAGCGGCACACCAATCCGATTCACCGACGGTCAGGCCAAAGTTTTCGAGGTGCTATGGTCGTTCAAGGGCGAAGCCACGATGGCGGAACTGATCATGCCGCGCGCAGGCTTGACCAGCGCGAAACCAAGCGATCTGTTTAAGATCAAGTCGAAGGACAGACAAGGGCAACCCGGAACCTGAGGCGCAGCATGCAGCCTACGGTGCGCTCGTGAAATCGAAGAGACGCGAAGGCTTGTACTGGATGCCGTGCGCGGCGGGCGCGTTGGCGTGATGGATTGCTGCTTCAGGTGCGCTGGACAACCAATGGCGGCGGCACGCGCGTAAGTCACGGTCGCGCAAGGCCATGTGCGTGTGCCACGGCGAAGAAGTTGGTGCCGGTTTCGAGAGAAGATAGGGCGGAACAGGGGCGAACCGGGCGCGTGGCGGCGGTCAGACAACGAGCTGCTGGCACACGCAGAATGGCTCGAAGCCCCGCGTGGTATGCGGAATCCGCAAATGAAAAACACCCAACCGAGAACGGTTGGGTGTTGTGTATTGGTGGTGCTGAGGCGACGCCACGCGGCCTATCACGGCTGCAATGGGCTGCGATGAGCACCGTTCGGCGGTGATTCTACGCTGATTGGCGTAAGCCGCTTATCGGACGAGCAAGTGCCAGAGCAGTTCCCGCCCGGTTGCTGACGATCCGGGGTGTTGTGGCCCGAGCTGCAGCCCAGGCCATCGCGCGGAGAGGGGCGGTAGGCGTAACCAGCGGGCACTGTGGTGCTGTGCAGGCGCCGGTGCCTGTGGCGGGAACTGAATCCGCTTTCGCTGGGCCAAGGGCATCCTTGAATTGCCGGCGCAGCACCGGGCTGAAATATCTTGAAATTCCGTTCGATTAATGCATAGTATCAGTATATTTTTTACTCCTCTGGTGAATTCGATGCTGATCGAGTTCCGTATCAAGAACTTCCGCAGCCTGCGTGACGAGCAGGTGTTCAGTCTTGTTGCGTCCGAGGACAAGACCCTGCTGGACCCAAACACTATGACGAGCGGCATCAGCGCCGCTCCCCTCCTTTTGCGCAGCGCAGTGGTTTATGGCGCCAATGCGAGCGGCAAGTCCAACCTCCTCAAGGCTCTGCAGTATATGCGCGGCGTGGTGGCCGAATCGGCAACGATCATCCAGCCAGGTCAGACTTTTGCCGTACAGCCCTTCCGCCTTGATGCGGCAATTTTCCAACCGGCCCAGCGAGTTCGAGGTAACCTTCCTGCTCGACGGGGTGCGCTACCAGTACGGCTTCGCCATGACGGCGCAGCGCATCGTTAGCGAGCACCTGCTGGTCTACAAGGCTTTCAAGCCGCAACGCTGGTTCACGCGCCAGTTTGATATCGATGCCGGCAAGGATGTCTATGACTTCGGCTCCGGCCTGAAGGGGCTCAAGAATTTGTGGGAAGGGGCGACACGCCCGAATTCGCTGTTCCTGTCGATGGCTGTGCAGCTCAACAGCGAGGCATTGCGTCCGGTGTTCGACTGGTTCCTCAACCGCCTGGTCATCTTCAACGAGCAGGCGCAGCTCAATCCACAAGTGCCTGTCCAGATGCTCAAGCAGGCCGAAGGACGTCAAGAAATCTGCAACTTCTTGTCCGCTGCCGACATCAGCATCGCCAACATCGATGTGGAAATCCGCAAGGTGCCCAGCCAGACGGTGCATTTCGATCTGGTTGCCGGTAACACCGAGGTGCGCACGGAGGAGATGGAGGAGCACAGGCTGCGTTTTCACCACGTCACCGAGCAAGGCCGGGCCGTTTTCGATTTGTTGGACGAATCCAATGGCACGCGTAATCTGCTGTTTCTTGCCGGGCCCGTGCTGGAAATCCTCCGCAAGGGGCTCACACTGGTCATCGACGAGATTGACACCAGTCTGCACACCTTGCTGGTACGTGAGCTGGTGCGGCTGTTCCACCGTCCGGATATCAAAACCGGCGGCGCGCAGCTGATCTTCACGACCCACGACACCTCGCTGCTTGATGCACCTGATCTGCTGCGGCGTGATCAGGTCTGGCTCGTTGAAAAAGATCGCGATCAGGCCTCCAGCCTGGTGGCCCTGTCTGAATTCAGCCCGCGCAAGAACAAAGCGCTAGAGCGCGGCTACCTTATGGGGCGTTACGGCGGTGTACCCTTCCTCAGCGCCACCCTGGGGCAGAAGCACTGATGGTCCGCGACAATGCCCCCAAGGAGCACCAGAAAAAGCAGCTGGAGCGCAAGCAGGGACGACGGGCGAGCTACGACCGCATCTTGATTTTTTCCGAAGGCAGTAAGACGGAGCCAAACTACTTTCGGGAGATCCGCGCTGCCTATCGCCTGCACAAGGCCAACGTGGAAGTCCGGCCCAGTGAATTGGGCACTGCGCCGACTCAGGTGGTGCAGTACGCGAATAAACTGTTCGAGGGCGGCGACCGACACCGGAGCATTCAAGCCCGAGCCTTCGAGCAGGTCTTCGCGGTGTTCGACCGAGACGACCACGACAGCTATCACGACGCCTTGGCACAGGCCGATCAGATCAACGGCCAGCTCAGGAACGACATCCGGAAGCCGGTCACGTTTCGGGCCATTGCCTTCGTGCCCAGCTTTGAGCTGTGGCTTCTGCTGCACTTTGAGGATAAGAACACGATGGCACAGAACGACACCGCCAAAAACGGCAACGGAGGCAACCTCGGCTTCGAGGCTGATCTCTTCAAGGCCGCCGACAAACTGCGCGGCAACATGGGGCCGTCCGACTACAAGCATGTTGCGCTCTGGCTCATCTTCCTGAAGTACATCTCGGACGCCTTCGAGGCCAAGCACAAGGCGCTTCTAACCGAAGACACGCAGGCCGTCGAGGACAAAGACGAGCACCTCTCTGGCAACGTGTTCTGGGTGCAGAAGGAGGCGCGCCCTTGAGAAGGACAACGAGTCGCTCAAGGGCGTGCTACCCAAGGACTACGCCCGGCCCGCGCTCAACAAGGTGATGCTGGGCGAAGCGGGCCAGCGCCGTGATCTGCTCATGAACGTCGCTGTCGGCCGAAATCGGCATGCCCGCTGGAATCGCTTGCGTCGCAATGGCGCGTTCGAAGAATCGTTCACTGGGCGCCAAGTCCCCGTCGGGCGTTCGCTCGAGCATGCCCGACGCGCTCCAGGCGTTCCAGTACCTTCTTGACCGCTGACTTTGACGCATAGCCCAGCAGGCTCATCAAACGGGCGTACGACGGCAGCACCCGATGCTCGGCATAGTAGCCCTGCAGCGTGGCGAGGTGTTCGTGGTCGTTGATCGGTTCTTCCCCGCCAAGCGACATCGCATCGCGAATCTGATGATCGAGCGCATCGACCTCGTGCACGCCGGCGAGGTGCAAGGCATCAAGATGAAGTGGCGCGAGATCGGCTGGAGTGCCTTGATTGAGGAATTCACACCGCAAAGCATCGGCGCCGAGATGCTGGAGGTTGAAGCCTGATGGACGATTCAACATCTGCATAGGAACGGCAATGGCAGAGCCTGATGGCGAAATCCTGACCTTGGGTGAGGTTGCGGCCTACCTGAAGGCAGGAAAGCGCACGGTCTACCGGCTCGCAGCGAGCGGAGAAATACCGGCGTTCAAACTCGGTGGGCCAAGCGCCTTCCAGGGGTGCTCACGGTGGAAGAACCGATCCAGCTGGCGCGCGCCCTCATCGAACACAGCGCGCCGGACACGCTGGTGGTCGTCGATTGCCGGCCGCATCAGGCGAAGCTGTGAAAACGTCCGGAGCGGCAGCGCGTGCTGCTGGCGCGTGCGTTGGCGGTGCAGGCGAAGGTGTTGCTGATGGATGAACCGCTGGCCAATCTCGACCTGCCGCACCATGCTGACTGGCTGGTCCTGGTGCGCGAGCTGGTCTCTTCCGGACATACGGTGGTTAGCGTGCTGCACGAGATCTCGCTTGCGCTGCACGCAGACGGGATGGTGGTGATGGACGCCGGCCGCGTCGTGCATCAGGGCGCCTGCGCCGAGCCTCCCAGGAACCGGGCGCTCGAAGCGGTGTTCGAGCGGCGCATCGCGGTGCATTCCCTGGCCGGTCAGTGGATGACGCTGCCGACCTCGTCCAAAGCTGCAGTTTGACCATTGGAGTTCGCTCATGCAAATCGAAACATCACCGGCGGCCAAGCCGTACGAAAAGCCCGAGGGTGAGCGGCAAGGGCAAGAGCACCGCCGCTTTCTGCTTGGCGCTGCGGGCGCACGGGCGCGGCAAAGCGGTGAAGATTTACCAGTTCATGAAAGTGCCGACTGCGTGCTTCGGTGAGCACCGGATGTTCGAGCAGATCGGGATTCCCATCGAGGGACTCGGCAACGGCTTCTCCTGGAAAAACCAGGACCTAGAGCGCTACGCCAGCCTCGCGCGAGATGGGTGGGAGAAGGCGAAGGCGACCATCCTGGGGGGCAGAATTTCCTGGTGGTTCTCGATAAAATCACCTATCTGCTGATCTACGGCTGGTTGCCGCTCGATGACGTGTTGCAGACGCTGCGCACCTGCCCCAAAGATGTCCACGTGGTCGTCACCGGCAGGCGTTGCCAGCTCGAGATCGTCGAACTCGCCGACACGGTGATGGAGATGACGAAGATCAAACATGCGTTCAATGCCGGGGTGCCGGCGCAGCGCGGCATCGAGGACTAAGGCCTTGGCCGAGCGTCCGCCCCGATACGCCTTCGACCTGGCTGAACGCGCCGCGGTGTACCGCGCGATCTTCGAACGGCGCGACATGCGCCACTTTTCCGGCGGTTCCGTCCCTGAGGCGGTTCTGGTGCGACTGCTCACCGCTGCCCACCACGCGCCGAGTTTCGGCTTCATGCAGCCTTGGCGCTTCATCCGCGTCGGCAGCCGGGGCGACCTGCGCACGCGCCTGCACGCGCGAGCAGAGCAGGAGCGCCGCGCGACGGCGAGGGCCTTGGGCGAGCGCGAGGACGAATTCATGCTGCTCAAGGTGCATGGCGTGCTCGAGGTGGCGGAAGTGCTGGCCGTGGTGCTCGCCGGTGGTCGGGAGCGCCATGTGTTCGGTCTCCGAACACTGCCCGAGATGGATGTGGTCTCCGCCGCATTCGCCATCCAGAATCTGTGGCTCGCCACCCGCGCGGAAGGACTAGGGCTCGGCTGGGTGTCGCTGTTCGAGCCCGATGCCGTTGGCATGCTGCTGGGCGTGCCTTCAGGGGCGCAGACCATCGCGCTGCTGTGCCTTGGCCCGGTAGATGCCTTCTACGCGCAGCCCATGCTGGAGCTGGCCGGACGGGCGCAGCGCCAACCACTGTCCGAGATGGTCTTCGACCACGCATGGGGCCAGCGCACAACGCTGCCCCTTGCTCCGAACCAAAACCCAACTGAGTAAGCATGACCTTCTCGAATCCCCAAACCCTGCACTTCCATTGCGCAATGCCTATTGACGCGGCAATACAAAGATTGAGCTTATTATCATTTCTGGCATTGAATTGGCT
>JALBVF010000015.1 GCA_025050535.1 Candidatus Protistibacter heckmannii | reverse complement strand
CCGACCTGAAGCAGATCGGCACCAAACTCGCTCCAGCTCGCTCGAAGCTGAAACTGGTGAAGGCCACGCGCCAGCATCTGCTCAGCGTTTAGCGACAGCCCGAGCACGTCAAGAGCTACTTCGAACATGCGCCGGTTCGGTATGCTTCTTGAGTTCATTGTTTCAATGCCGGATCAATATTGTCAAAACTGCAGTTTTGACCGGTCTTCTCAGAGCCCCTTCACCCGCTCGATCGCCTGCTCGATACGCTCCACCGCAATCACTCCCAGCCCGTCGATCTTCTGCTTGGGTTTGTTTGCGGCCGGGATGAGGGCCATGGAGAAGCCGAGCTTGGCGGCTTCCTTCAGTCGTTCCTGTCCGCGCGGGCTGGGCCGGATCTCTCCGGCGAGGCCGACTTCTCCGAAGGCGACGAGGCCGCGCGGCAGCGGCTTGTTACGCATGGAGGAATAGATGGCCAGCAGGATGGCGAGGTCGGCGGCGGGCTCGGCGATCTTCACGCCGCCCACCGCGTTGAGGAAGACGTCCTGGTCGAAGCAGGCGATGCCCGCATGCCGGTGCAGCACCGCCAGCAGAAGCGCCAGCCGGTTCTGCTCCAGGCCCACGGCCAGGCGCCGCGGATTCGGGTTGTGCGCGCTGTCGACCAGGGCCTGGATCTCCACCAGCAGCGGCCGCGTGCCTTCCTGCGTGACGAGGATGCAGGAGCCGGGAACCGTCTGCTCGTGCTGTGACAGAAACAGCGCGGAAGGATTGGCGACGCCCTTGAGGCCCTTCTCGGTCATGGCGAACACGCCCAGCTCGTTCACCGCGCCGAAGCGGTTCTTGATGGCGCGCACCAGCCGGAAGGAGGAATGCGAGTCGCCCTCGAAATACAGCACGGTGTCGACGATGTGCTCGAGCACCCGCGGGCCGGCGAGCGTGCCGTCCTTGGTGACGTGGCCGATGAAGATGATGGCGATTCCGCGGCTCTTGGCCAGGCGCGTGAGCTGCGCGGCGCATTCGCGCACCTGGGCCACCGAGCCCGGCGCGGAGCTCAGGGCGTCGGAATAGATCGTCTGGATCGAATCGATCACCGCCACGTCCGGCTGCTCGGCGTCCATCGCCGCCTGGATCTTTTCCAGTTGGATCTCGGCCAGCAGATTCATGTCGGGCGCCTCGAGCCCCAGGCGCCGCGCGCGCATCGCGATCTGCGCGCCGGATTCCTCGCCGCTCACGTAGAGCGTCTTGCGCGTCTCGGAGAGGCTGGCGAGCGCCTGCAGCAGCAGGGTCGACTTGCCGATGCCGGGATCGCCGCCGATCAGGATCACCGCGCCGTTGACCAGCCCGCCGCCGAGCACGCGGTCGAATTCGCCGATGCCGGTCGGAAAGCGCGGCGTCTCCTGCGCCTCGATCTGGTTGAGCTTCTTCGGCGCCGCCTTGGCGAGCCCCGCGAAGCGGTTGGCCGATGCCGTCTCTGCCACCGTCTCCACCAGCATGTTCCAAGCCTGGCAGTTCGGGCACTGCCCTTGCCACTTCGCGTTGATCCCGCCGCATTCCGTGCAGGTGTAGACCGTCTTCGCCTTCGCCATGCGCTCCGCCCTCAGACCACACTCACCGGCACGCGCGGCGTCACCGCGCAGAGCAATTCATAGCCCACCGTGCGCGCGGCCTCGGCCACGTCGTCCACCGGCAGGTTCTCTCCCCAGAGCTCGACCACGCTGCCCAGGCCCGCCTGCGGCACGCTCTCCAGGCCCACGCAGATCATGTCCATCGACACCTGCCCGACCATGGGCACGCGCACGCCCTCGACCAGCACCGGGCAGCCGTCTGGCGCATGGCGCGGATAGCCGTCGGCGTAGCCGCAGGCAACCACGCCGATGCGCATCGCCCGGGGCGCCGCGAAGCGCGAGCCGTAACCGACCGTGTCGCCGGCCCGCAACTGCTGGACGGCTATGATCCGGCTCTCCAGGCTCATCACCGGCTTGAGGCCCAGGCCGGCGATCTCCTTCGATTTTCCTCTGGGCGCCGCACCGTAAAGAATGATGCCCGGACGCACCCAGTCGTAATGCGCCTCGGGATGCTGGAGGATGGCGCCGGAATTGGAAAGGCTGCGGGAAAGGCTGCGGCCCATAGCGCCGATGGTGGATTCGAACATGCCGAGCTGGCCCGCGATGCCCTTGCGGTCCGGCGCGTCGGCATTGGCGAAATGCGTCATCAGCACGATCTCGCCCACCTGCGGCAGCGCGCGCAGCCGGGCGTAGGCGGCCGCATAGGCCGCGGGCGCGAAGCCCAGGCGGTTCATGCCGCTGTTCATCTTGAGATAGATATCAGTCTTGCCGGGCCCCACGGCGGCGGCGAGCAGATCGATCTGCTCATCCTTATGCACCGCGATGGTGAAGCCGTGGCGGCGCGCGAGTTCCAGATCGGCCGCGTCGAACACGCCCTCGAGCAGCAGCACTGGACCCTGCCAGCCAAATTCGCGCAGCCTGACGCCTTCGAAGACCTCCAGCAGCGCGAATCCGTCGGTCGCCGCCAAGCCGCGCCAGGCCGCCTGCAGGCCGTGGCCGTAGGCATTGGCCTTGACCACGGACCAGATCCGGGACTGCTTGGCATACTGTCTTACCAGGGAGAGATTCGAGGAGAGCGCCTGGGTGCGGATGACTGCGCGGATTGGTCTGGGCATTGTGCTGGAATTCTAGCAGCCTCCATCGGGCCACAGGGCTTCCCCTACCCTGTCCGGAGGGGAGCAGCGTCATGAATTCATGATATAAAGCGCGGCATGAAGAAAGGCTTTTACACTATTTACACCATTATGGCGGCGCAGTTTTTTTCTTCGCTGGCCGACAACGCGCTGCTGATCGCCGCCATCGCATTACTGCTCCAGACCCATGCCCCGGCATGGATGACCCCGCTTATGAAGCTGTTCTTTGTGCTCTCTTATGTGGTCTTGGCCGCATTTTTCGGCGCCTTCGCGGACTCCATGCCAAAGGGCCGGGTGATGCTCATCACCAACACGATCAAGTTGATCGGCTGCGGGATGATGCTGGTCGGTTCGCATCCGCTGCTCGCCTACGCCGTTGTCGGCTTCGGCGCCGCCGCCTATTCGCCCGCCAAGTACGGCATCCTCACCGAACTGCTGCCGCCCGAGCGCCTGGTCGCGGCCAACGGCTGGATCGAGGGCCTGACCATCGCCTCCATCATTCTCGGCACGGTTCTGGGCGGTAATCTGATCTCGCACGACGTCGCCACCTTCCTGCTCGACCTGGACGTGCCCATCCTCAGCGACTACATCGACACCCCGCCCGAGGCGGCGATGGGCGTGATCATGGGCCTGTACGTGGTGGCCGCGCTGTTCAACCTGCGCATACCGGACACGGGCGCCGTCTATCCGCACCAGGAGCGGCGCGTCGTCAACCTCGTCACCGACTTCGCCGAATGCTTCGTCGCCCTCTGGCGCGACCGCCTGGGCCAGATCTCGCTGGCGGTGACCACGCTGTTCTGGGGCGCGGGCGCCACGCTGCAGTTCATCGTGCTCAAGTGGGCCGAGCATTCGCTGGGGATGAATCTCTCGCAGGGCGCGATCCTGCAGGCCATCGTCGCCGTCGGCGTGGCCGCCGGCGCGATCATCGCCGCGGCGCGCATCCCGCTGAAGAAGTCGCTCGACGTGCTTCCCTTCGGCGTGGCCATCGGCATCCTGGTCATGGCCATAGCCTTCTTCGACCGCAGCTATGTGCCCGACGTCGTCTTCACCATCGGCCGCATGCACGTGCCGCTGTACATGATCATCGTCTACGCCTTCCTGATGCTCGTGGGCTCCATGTCGGGCTATTTCGTCGTGCCGATGAACGCGCTGCTGCAGCACCGCGGCCACGTTCTGCTCTCCGCCGGCCATTCCATCGCCGTGCAGAACTTCAACGAAAACCTCTCCGTGCTGATCATGCTGAGCATGTATGCGCTGCTGGTGCGCTTCGAGGTGCCGGTGGGTCTGGTGATCGTGCTCTTCGGCGTCTTCGTCTGCGGCACGATGTGGATGGTCATGCGCCGCCACGCCGCCAATCAGCGCGAATTCGATTCGCTCTCTCTGATCGGCGAACCCAAGCGGGCCGACAACAAATATTGAGCGCTTGATCGTTTGAGCGTTTGAGTGCCTGGGAGCCTAGAGCTCCCAGCCCATCTCCGCGGCCCAGTCCGAAGTGGAGCGCTCGGTTTCCATGCCCTCCTCAGGCAGCCACTGGCAGAAACTGTCCACCACCGGGCTCGGCTTGGCCTTGCCCGCATAGCCGGCGAAATACGTGCGCCGGTGCGCCGCCAGCAGGCCGAAAGGCGTGCACAGCCGGCCCGCGACGATATCGTCGATCACCAGGAACAGCGGCACCAGCACCACGCCCAGCCCCTCGGACGCGGCCTGCAGCGCGAAACACATCTGCTCGAACTTCAGCACGTTGGCCGGCTTGAGTCCCGCCACGCCGGCCTTGTCCAGCCAGTCGGCCCAGGCGTAGGGCTCGGTGGCGTAGCCGATCAGCGCGTGGCGCTCCAGGTCGCGCGGCGTCTTCAGCGGCTGCGACTCGAGCAGATCGGAGTGGCAGACCAGCACGATCAGCTCGGTCATGAAAGGCACCGCGCCGTAGCCCTCGGGTGGCTTCTGATAGCCGCGGATCGCCACGTCGTAGTTGTGTTCCTTGAAGTTCATGGGGGCCAGCGAGGTGGTCAGATGGATCTCCACCTCGGAGCGCATGCGCTGAAACACCGACATGCGCGGAATCAGCCAGCGCATCGTGAAGGTCGGCGGCGCGCTCACGCGCAGCGTGGCCGGCGCGGCCTGCTGGCACACGTACATCGAAGCCACCGCCAGCCGGTCCATCAAGGACGACACCTCGGCCAGATAGCTGCGCCCGGTCTCGGTCAGTGAAAGCTGCGAGGCGGAGCGGTGGAACAGCGGCGTACCCAGCCAGGACTCCAGCAGGGCCACCTGGCGGCTGACCGCGCCGTGGGTCACGCTCAGTTCCGAAGCGGCCTTCGTAAAACTGACGTGCCGGGCGGCCACTTCGAAGGCCCGGACAGCGTTGAGCGGAGGCAATTTTCGCATCGACAGATGCTATGGGAAGGCCGGAGAACTTTCTGGCAGCGTGAGTTTAACTCACGCTACGTGAAGATTTTTTCTTTGCCGTCAAGGCGTTGTGCCATCACACTGCGCGCATGAAAACCACGACGAGCCGCGCTCCGCGTCCCTGAGCCGCGCCCCAATCTGCGCCCCCATCCATGAAAGCCGCCCCCTTCGATTATCTGCGCGCCGACGATCTGGCCCACTCACTCTCCTTGCTGCAGGAACACGGCGGCGACGCCAAGCTCCTCGCCGGCGGCCAGAGCCTGGTGCCGATGATGGCCATGCGCCTGGCCCGCCCCGCCCTTCTGGTGGACATCCACCGCCTGCAGGAACTCAAGACCCTGCAGCGCCGCGGCGCCGTCATGACCATCGGCGGCGGCGTGCGCCAGCGGACCCTGGAAGACGATACAGGCTTCCAGAGCACCCTGCCGCTCGCGGCCCGCGCGCTGCGCTGGGTCGGCCATTTGCAGACCCGCAACCGCGGCACGGTCGGCGGCAGCCTGGTCCACGCCGACCCCTCCGCCGAGCTGCCGCTCGCCGCCCTGATCCTCAACGCCGTCCTGGAGCTGCAAAGCGCCGAAGGCGGTGCGCGGACCATGGACGCCGCCGACCTCTTCCTCGGCCCCATGTTCACCGCCACCGGCGAAACCGAATGCCTTACCGCCATCGACTGGCCGGTCTGGGAGGCCGCCGGCACCGGCGCCGCCTTTGAAGAGATCGCCATCCGACTCGACGACTTCGCCCTCGCATCGGCCGGCGCGCAGGTCCACCTCGACGCCGCCGGCGTCTGTGTGCAGGCCGCCTTCGGCGCCGGCGGCGTGGACGGCACGCCGCGCGCCTGGACGACGAAGCCGTGCGCGCCGCCGCCACCGATGCGGCCGCCGCCTGCAAGCCCGGCAACGACCTCCACGCAAGCGCCGAATACCGCCGCCACCTCGCCGCCGTGCTCATCGAGCGCGTGCTCAGGCAGGCCGCGCAGATTGCTAAGCAATAAGGGAAAGACCATGTCCAAACCCGTCTTCTTCTCCATCAAGGTCAACGGCATCGTGCGCCAGGCCGCCGTCGAGCCGCGCACCACGCTCGTCGACTTCCTACGCGAGGGCCTCGGCCTCACCGGCACCCACATCGGCTGTGAGCACGGCGTCTTCGGCGCCTTCTCAGTGCTGCTCGAAGGCGACCCGGTGCGCTCCTGCTGCATGTTCGCGGTGCAGGCCGACGGCCTGTCCGTCACCACCGTCGAAGGCCTCGCGCCCGAACGCGGCAAGCTCTCCGTCATCCAGGACGCCTTCTACGAAAAGCATGCGCTGCAATGCGGCTATTGCACGCCCGGCATGCTCATCGCCTGCCATTCGCTCGTCGAGCGCCATCCGCATCCCGACGAAGGCCAGATCCGCGAAGCCATCAGCGGCAACCTGTGCCTCTGCACCGGCTACCAACAGATCGTCGACGCCGTGAAGCACGCCACCTCGCCCCAAGGCGGCAAGGAGCAGGCCCATGGCTGAGCACGCCACCCAATTCCGTTACATCGGCCGCCACCGCCGCGCCGTCACCGCTACTTCGTCGTCGGCCAGGGCTGCTACGCCGCCGACATCCAGCTGCCCGGCGTGCTGCACGTGGCCATCGTCGCCAGCCCCTACGCCCACGCCAGGATCGTCTCGATCGACGCCTCCGCTGCCCTGGCCATGCCGGGCGTGCACGACGTGCTCACCGGCGAGGAGCTCCAGGCCAACACCGACGCCGTCCTGCCCGGCATCGACGCGCCCAAGGTCAAGCGCTATGCGCTCACCAACGGCGTCGTGCGCTATGCCGGCGAATGGGTCGTGGCCGTGGTCGCGGAAAGCCGCGCCCTGGCCGAGGACGCCGCCGAGGCCATGATGATCGACTACGAAGCCGCTGCCGCACATGGTCGACCCCGAGGAAGCGATGAACGAAGACGCGCCGCGCGTGCATTCGGCGCACGGCTCCAACATAATCTTCCGCAAGGTCTTCGACTGGGGCGAGGTGGACAAGCATTTCGCCGCCACCGAACACCAGCTCTCCTACCGCGTGCACTGGGCGCGCAGCTCCGCCGTGCCCATCGAGACCTTCAGCGTGAGCGCCTGGCGGAACGACGCCACCCGCATCCTCGACGTCTGGGCCTCGATCCAAATGCCCCAATTCCCCAACCAGCTCGCCAAGGCGCTGCGTCTGCCCGGCAACGGCGTGCGCGTGCATTTCGACGTGGACGTCGGCGGCAGCTACGGGGTCAAGCTCGGCCTCAAGCATTCCATCCTCATCGGCTACCTGGCGCGCAAGCTAAGCCGCCCTGTGCGCTTCATCGAGGACCGGCTGGAGAACATGCACGGTGGCGACATGCAGGGCCCGGACCGCATCTTCGACGTGACCCTCGCCTTCGACGGCGATGGCACTATCCGCTCCATGCGCATGCGCGCGCTGGAAGACATCGGCGCCTATTCCGGCCGCTCGCCCCTGCAGCTGGGCAAGCCCGTGGGCGCCATCGTCGGCCCCTACCGCATCGCCAGCGTGCAGTACGACGCCATCGCCGTGCTCACCAACAAGACGCCGCAGGAGGCGGTGCGAGGCTTCGGCCAGCCGCCCACCACCTACGCGATCGAAAGCGGCATCGACAAAGTGGCGTGCTTCCTTGGCATGGACTGCATCGCCCTACGCAAGCACAACTTGATCGGCAAGGACGAATTCCCCTATCTGATCCCCAGCGGCACCTCCTACGACTCCGGCGACTACGCCACCGTGCTCGACAAGGCGCTGAACGCCGCCGCCTACACCGAGCTGGAGAAGGAGCGCAACACGCTGCGCGCCAAGGGTCTGCGCCGGCATCGGCGTGTCCACCTGCCTGGGCCCTCGGGCGGCAATTCTTCCTTCGAGCCGCTGCTCAATCTGAAGAACACCGCCACCACCTGGATGGACTCCTGCCTGGTGCGCATCGACCTGGCTGGCAACGTCACCGCGCTGATAGGCACCTCCACCTCGGGCCAGGCGCACGAGACCCTGGTGTCCACCGTGGTCGGCGAATTCCTGCAGCGCGAGCCCGACGGCATCCGCGTGCTGCACGCCGATTCGCTCAACGCCCTGCCCTCGAACAGCCCCGTGGGAAGCCGCATGGCCATCATGCTCGGCGGCGCGGCGGCCGGCTCGGCTATGAAGGCGGCGAGGTCTTCATCGAGGCTGATCCCGCCAAGAAGATGAGCTGGGCACGGCTGGTCGAGATCGCCCACCGCGAATACCACCACATGCCCCCCGGCGACGAGCCAGGCCTGCAGGAGAAGTTCGTCTGGGAAGTGCCCACCGGCGGCAAGCTGCCCGAGAACGACCTGGTGCAGATGTATCCCTGCCACTCCTTCGAGGCCCACGTGCTGCTCGTCAGCGTCGACCCCGACACCGGCAAGGTGAAGATCCACCGCTATGTCTGCGGCCACGACTGCGGCGTGATGATCAGCCCCGACGTGGTCCACGGCATGACCTACGGCGGCATCGCCCACGGCCTGGGCGCGGCGCTGATGGAGAAGTTCGCCTTCTCCAAGGAAGGCCAACTGCTCTCCGGCACCTTCATGGACTATCTGCTGCCGAGCGCGCTGGAAGTGCCCAGCGCCGGCATCGTCGACCACTGCACGCCCTCGCCGCTCACCGAATTCGGCCAGAAAGGCTCGGGCGAGGCCGGCTATCTCGGCAGCCCCGCCGCCATCGCTGGCGGCATCAACGACGCTCTCTCGCGCGTCGGCGCCCTGCCGATGACGCCGCACACCATCTGGAATACTTTGCGCAACGCCAGGAAGGATCAAGCCGCATGAGCAGCACCATCGAGCACAAGATGCTCTCCGTCCGCGGGACGGAAATCGCCGTCGCCCTGCAAGGCCCCGAGGGCTCGTCCGCCGTGCTGCTCTCGCACTCCATCCTCGCCGCCGGCATGATGTGGGACGCGCAGGGCTGGCGCGTGATCAACATGGACACGTGCGGCCACGGCGCCTCCAAGGCGAGCCCCGCGCCCTACACCATGGACGGCCTGGTGGACGACGCCGTCGCCGTGCTCGACGCGCTCGGCGTCGCCAAGGCGCACTTCGTCGGCCTGTCGCTCAGCGGCATGATCGGCTTCGGCCTGGGCGTCCGCCATGCCTCGCGCCTGCTCAGCCTCTGCCGGTGAGACGCCCGCACCGACTCGCCAGCCACCTTCGCCGCGCCCTGGGACGAACGCATCACCGCCGCGCAGTCGGGCGGCGCGGCCATGCTGGCGCAGTCCACCGTCGAGCGCTGGTTCGGCAAGGCCTTCATCGACGCCAACCCCGTCGTGTCCGAGCGCTTCCGCGCAACCATCTCCGCCACGCCGCTCGACGGCTTCGTCGGCTGAGCCCGCGCGCTGCAGGGCCGGGACTATCTCAAGGACGTGGCTGGCATCAGCGCGCCCACCACGCTGATCGTCGGCGCCAACGACGGCCCACTGCCAGGCGCGATGGAGGAGATCCGCTGCCCCATCGCCGGCGCGCGCCTCGACGTCATCCCCGACGCCAGCCATCTGCCCAACATCGACCAGCCGACGGCTTTCAATGCCGCGCTGCTCGCCAATTTCCTGCGCGCCGGGCGCTGAAGCCCCCGACACCCGGCACGCGAACTTTTTCACGAGAACACACCTGAACGGAGCCCCGAGACCATGAGCGAAAACCTGATCGTCAAGCAAGACGGCCGCATTCTGCGCATCACCCTGAACCATCCCGAGAACGCCGTCGCCGACGGCATGGCCGCGCAGCTCTGCGCCCTGCTCGACAAGGCCAATCTGGAGTCCGACGTGGTCGTGGTGCGCAGCGCCGGCCCCGACTTCTGCACCGGCCGCGTTCGCGACGCGGGCCCATCGCCCCCGAAGCCTATGCGCGCCGCCCAGAATACGAAGCCATCTTCAACAGCTACAAGGCCATCCGCAACTGCTAGGTGCCCGTCGTCGTCGTGCTCGAAGGCCGCGTGATGGGCTGTGGCACGGCCATCGCCGCGCTCGGCGACGTGTCCTTCGCCAGCGACGCCGCCACCTTCAACATCCCCGATATCACCCACAACGTGATGCCCACGATGGTGATGTCCGCGCTCTACGACCGCGTCAACCGCAACGCCATCCTGTGGATGACCTACACCGCGCAGTTCATCAACGCGCAGCGCGCCCTGGCCTACGGCATGGTCAGCACCGTCGTCCCGGCCAATGACCTGAACACCGATGTGGAAAACTTCCTGAAAGTCCTGCTCAGCCGTCCACGCCCCGCCGTGCTCGGCCTCAAGGAATACCTGCACATCGCGCCGCGCATGGACGAACTCAGCGCCATCGACTAAGCGCGCGCCATGCACTCCATGGTGAACACCGCCGCGGCGATGAAGAAGCGCCACTGAACCCACCCGCCTCGGCGCAGCAAGCGAAGGAACAAGCATGGAAATCTCAGGCGTCCGGCAGATCACCACCCAGCGGCAGCAGGTCTGGAAAGCGTTGAACGACCCGGCGGTGCTCAAGGCCTGCCTGCCGGGCTGCGAATCGGTGCAGGCCGACGGCGCGGACGCCTTCCGCATCGTGCTCACCGCCACCATCGTCCCGCTGCGCGCGCACTTCAACGGCGTGCTCAAGATCACCGATGCCGTCCCCCGGCCTCCTGCACCTTGCTCTTCGAAGGTCAGGGCGGCGCGATGGGTTTCGGCAAGGGCAGCGCTGCGGTGACGCTCGCCGAAGCGGCCGGCGGCACCGAGCTGCGCTACACCGCCAACGCCCAGGTCGGCGGCAAGCTCGCCCAGGTGGGCGCGCGCCTGATCGACAGCGTGGCGCGCAAGCTCTCCGACGACTTCTTCGTCGCCTTCGGCAAACAGTTCGCCACGCCCGAGGCGGCGGCGCAGCCCGCGGCCGCCAAGCCTGCGCAGGTCTCCGCCGCTGGCGCGAGCGCGAACGCGCCGGCCAATCCTCAAGCCGGCGCGCAAGCCAGTGCGCCGGCCGAGGCCGGCGCTCCCGCCAGCCTCGGCGCCAGCGTCATGGTGCCCGGCTGGTGGCTCACCGTCGCGGCCACCGACATCGTCGCGCGCCTGCTCGCCGAGCGCCTCACGCCGATCACCGGCTACAACTACATCGTCGACAACCGCCCCGGCCAGGGTGGCAGCCTCGCGCTGGGCGTTCTCGCGAAGTCGCCGCCCGACGGCAACACCATGATGCTGGCGCACATGTCGGCCATGTGCGCCAATCCGCACCTCTACAAGAGCGTGCCCTACGACTCGCTCAAGGACTTCGAAGCCGCTGGCCTGGTCGGCGACCTGCCCTTCGTGCTGGTCTGCAATCCCTCGATCCCCGCGCAGACCCTGCCCGAGCTGATCGCCTACGCCAAGGCCAACCCCGGAAAGCTCACCAACGGCTCCTCGGGCAACGGCACCGTCTCGCATCTGACGATGGAGGAGTTCAAGCGCAAGGCCGGCGTGGACATCGTGCACATCCCCTACAAGGGCAGCTCACAGAATCTGGCCGACGTCGTCGGCGGAACGGTCTCGATCGCGCTGGAAACCGCACCCGCGGTGCAGGCCTTCGTGCAGTCGGGCAAGCTGCGCGCGCTCGCCGCCGGCACCTCCAAGCGCCTGGCCGCTCCGCTGGCCGTGCCGACGCTGGCCGAATACGGCATCACCGGCATCAACGCCGTCACCTGGCTGATGCTGATGTACCCGAGCGGCACCGCCAAGCCGATGATCCACAGCACCTTCGAGGCCGCCAACAACATCGTGCGCTCGCCGCAGGTGGTGCAGCGCTTCGCGCAGCTCGGCGTGCTGCCGCGCTCTAGCGCGAGCCCCGAGGAGGCCGCTGCCTATATCCGCAGCGAATACGCGGCCTGGGGCGCCATCGTCAAGCGCAGCGGCACGACGCTGGACTGAGGCCATGGAGCGCCTCGCCGACGTGAAGGCCTGCGGCGCGGGTCATGGGATTTTTTCCAGAATGATTGCCTGGGCGTTTTCCAGGGTGATTGCCAGGCTGCGTCCGGCACTGCGCCGCGCGGGCCGCGCCGCCGCGCAGAGCGTGCTTGTACTGGCCGGCCTGACCGGTCTGCTCTGCCTGGGCGCCATGCCCACGCAGGCGGTCTGGCCTAGCCATGCAGTGAGCATCCATCGTGCCCTACCCGCCGGGCGGCTCCACCGACATCCTCGCGCGCCTGGTGGTGCAGCGGCTCAGCAAGGCCCTGGGCCAGCCGGTGGTGGTGGATAACCGGGGCGGCGCCAGCGGCAGCGGGGCGGGCGCCTATTTCGCCAAGATGCTGGCCGACAACCATGCCTTCCTCGTCACCTCGCTGCCGATGATGGCGATCAACCAGTATCTCTATCCCAAGCTCGGCTACGATCCCGATGCGGACTTCGTCCCCATCGGCCTGATGGGCCAGACGCCCAACGTGATGGAGGTCTCGCCCGCGCTGCCGGTGAAGACCATGCGCGAGCTGGCCGACTACGCCAAGGCCAATCCTGGCAAGCTCTCCTATTCGAGCTCCAGCATGGGTAGCGCCGGCCATCTGCTCAACGAACTGTTCAAAGCCAACACCGGCATCGACCTGCTGCATGTGGACTACCGCGGCAACGGCCCGGCGATGCAGGCGCTGCTCGCTGGCGAGGTGCAGATCACCACTGACAACCTGCCCCAGATGCTGCCGCAGATCCGCGCCGGCAAGCTGCACGCGCTGGCCGTCACCGCGCCCAAGCGCTGGTTCCAGCTGCCCGACGTGCCCACCGTGGCCGAGACCGGCTTCACCAACATGAACACCACCGCTTGGTTCGGCCTGGTGGCGCAGGAGAAGACCGCGCCGGAGATCGTCTCGCGCATGAACCGCGAGCTCAATCTCATCCTCAAGCGGCCCGACTTCGCCGCCAAGCTGGCTCGAATTCATATTCGAGCCGATGCCCGGCACGCCCGCCGACATGGCGGCCGCCGCGCGCAAGGAGCGCGAGAGCTGGAAACGGGTGGTGCAGATCTCAGGAGCGAAGGGGGAGTAAGCGCGACGAGCGCAGCGCGCTAGCCCCGTGCGAGTGCGGGTGTGGCTTGCGCGCCCGGGAGCGCCGCTCCGGGCGGCGCGCAAGCTCAGAGAGACGGCGGCTGGCCGTCGACCACGCTCTTCGCCAGGCAGAGGTCCTGCCAGGCCTTGGCCTTGTCGGCCGGCGTGCGCAGCAGATACGCGGTGTGGTAGCTGACCACCAGCGGCACGCCCGCGTATTCGTGCACCTTGCTGCGCAGCTTGCCCACAGGCGTGTCGGTGCGCAGCAGAGTGTGCGCCGCGAAGCGACCCATCACCAGGATCATCTTCGGCTTGACCAGCGCGATCTGGCGCAGCAGATACGGCTCGCAGGCCGCAACCTCGTCGGGCTGCGGATCGCGGTTTCCGGGCGGGCGGCATTTTAGCACGTTGGCGATGAACACGTTCTTCTCGCGCGACAGATCCAACGTGCGCAGCATATTGTCGAGCAGCTTGCCGGCCTGACCGACGAAGGGCTCGCCCTTGAGGTCTTCCTGTTCACCGGGCGCCTCGCCCACCACCATCCACATCGCCTGCCGGTTGCCCACCCCGAAGACGGTCTGCGTGCGGATGTCGCAGAGCTTGCACAGCCTGCAGTCCTTCACCTCGGATTCGAGCGCGGGCCAGTCCAGGTCCGCGACGCCGCCGGCCGTGGACGGCGTGGAGACGGCGCGGCCGGTCGCGGCTTCCGCGGCGATTCCGCTTGGCGGCGCATGGTCCATGGATTGATTCGCTGCTTGACGCGGCACCGCGCCGCCGGCGTCCACGGCGCCATGTTCCGCCGGCTCCTGCCGGAGCGCCGCAACGGCGTCCGCATCGGCCACCGCCTGTTCCGTCTTCGTCTCGCGCGGGACCCAGAGGGTGCGGATCCCCATCGCATGCAGCATGGCTTCGTCACGCACGCTTCTTTCCTCCAAACTCTTCCAGCCGCAGGCGCATCACGATGGCGTCCTCGCGGCCGCCCGACGCGGTGGGATAGTAACCGCGCCGCCGGCCGATCTCTTCAAAACCATAGCTGCGGTAAGCGGCGATCGCGCCCTCGTTGGAAAGCAGCACCTCGAGCAGCAGTCCCGACATGCCGCGCTCGTCCGCGCGCACCACCGCCTCGGCCAGCATGCGCTGCGCAAGACCCAGACGGCGCCAGGCGTGGGCGACAGTGAGATTGAGGATGTGAATCTCGTCGACCGCCGGCATCAGCACGCAATATCCCGCCAGCTCCTCCCGCGCACCGCGCAGGCAGAAGGCCAGATAGTCGGACGTGAGCGAGGTGGAAAAATGTCCGCGCCCCCAGGGCACGGAATAGGAGGCCTTCTCGATCTCCATCACCTCGTCCAGGTCCGCCGCACGCATCGGCGCGAAGGAGGGCTCGGGCGCGGACGCCGGGAAGGCCTGGGCGCTCAAGCGCGCTCTGCCGTCTTGCCGGCCGCGCGCAGCGCACGCTCGGCGCTGGTGTAGGCCACCTTGTCGCGCACGTAGACGGGCGCGGCTTCCTCGGGCTTGAGCAGCCGGCCTTGCGCGTAGTGGCGCAGGGCGATCGCGGCGACGCGGTCGGCGCGCGGCATGGCCGTGGGATAGACCGCCGTGGCGCCCGCGGCGCGCGACGCGGCGGCAAGCCGCCCGCCGTAAACCGCCGCCGCGTTTCCGGCGACGGCATAGCCATCGCGCGCCTGCTCCGGCGCCAGCGCCACCGACTCCGGCGGCCCGACGCACGCGGGACCCTGGCGCAGCCATTCGCCTTCGCTCTGCCCGCTTTTTCCCGGCAGGTAGTTCGCCCAATACGCCTCGTCCATGCGCGCATCGACCGCGACGAGGATCGACGCCGGCCGTTCCCGCAGTGCGGTCTCCTCCACACAGGCCAGCGCGCAGGCCTGCAGCGAATCCACCGCAATCACCGACAGCCCCGCGCCGTAGGCCAGGCCCTGCGCCATGCCGCAGGCGATGCGCAGGCCTGTGAACGCGCCCGGCCCTTCGCCGAAGGCAATCGCCGCACAGTCGCCCAGCGTCATCTCCGCCTCGTCGAGCAGCGAGCGCGCCATCGGCAGCACTTCGGAGCTCGAGCGCGGGCCGGCGTTGAGCTGGCGCAGCAGGATGCCTCCCGACAGGGCGAGCGCCACGGAGCAATGTTCGGTGGAAGTTTCGATGGCCAGGATGGCCGGATGCGCAGTCATGGCGGCATTTTACCGCCTGAGTACAAATGACGATTCGCTACAGAACACTGATAGCAATTCGCTGGAGGATTACAGATACTCCGCCCACAGGGAGTCACCACAGAAAAGTGGACGCGCAATGCGATCCGCTCCGCCGCCAAGCCTCCCAAAGATCCTGCGGCGCGCCCCCAAGAAAGTGCAAGCCATGAGCAAGCACCGCCATCAGCGCGGCCAGGGCATGACTGAATACATCGTCATCGTCGCCGTCGTCGCCATCGCCGTCTATTCCCTGCTCGGCAAGGCCATCCGCAACCAGACTGCCGCCATCGCCACCGAACTCGCGGGCCAGAGCGCCGGCGAATCCATCAACGAGGCCAAGTCCTCGGCTGACAAGGCGCGCAGCGACGCCGCCACCGACCGCACGCTCTCGACCTATCACGACAATGCCGCGCGCGCCGGCGGCAAATAAGCGGCAGTGGGGACAGGTTCTCGTCTACGGATTGTTCCTGCTCGTGCTCGCCTGGCTCGGGCTGCACTACGTCTTCCGCGGTGGGGAGCTGATCCACGAGAAGACGCGCATCCTCAACACCGCCGACGCCACCGCCTACAGCGCCGGCGTGCTCGGCGCGCGCCTGCTCAACGCCCAGTCCTACGCCAACCGCGCGTTGGCGGCCAACGAAATCTCGCTCGCCCAACTCAGCAGCCTCGCCTCCTGGGGTCGGTATGCCCAGGAGGCCGGGAAGAACTACCGCAAGGGCGATCCCAGCGCGGGCGAGATGCTGGGCCTGGGCTTCTTCCGCTATACGCCGCTGGCGGTGGCGCCCGCCACGCACTGGACCGCATCGGCCGAGCGCCACCTCGAGACCATCAGCTCGGCCGCGGTCGGACATGAAGGCGCCAAGCGCCTGCTCATCACCGCGCAGGCGCAGGCGGACGCGGCCTTTCCCGGCGCGCGCCAGCGGCTGCAGCGCGATCTCCTCGCGGCGAATCTCGGCGATTCGCCCGACTACGTCCCCTATTCCTATCACATGAACCGCCAGTTCCAGGGCCTCACCGAGGACGACGCCCAGGGCGCGCTCGAAGACGCCTTCACTGAACGCTATGCCGGCGCGGGACGCAGGCGCATGGCCGATCTCATCGTCGCCGCGGCCGGCCGCGACGGCTTCGTGCGCAGCCGCGGCTGGATGGAGATCGGCGCCTCGGTCTGCACGCGGGTGCCCGTGATCAACGTGCTGACCCGCAGCGGCGGGACACGTCTCGCCGAGGACATGAGCGGCTGGAGGGCCGAGGACAAGCTTAGCCTCTTCGCCTTCAAGCACGGCATTCCCGGCCTGTCCACGCTCCGCGAAGGCACGGTTGAGAACCTCTCCACTGGCATCCCCGAGCACTATGACCTCTCGAAGAAGGCGCTCGACAAGCGCACCCCCTTCTACTACTGGCGCGCCGGCATCAACCGCCATCTCTCCAGCCTGCTGCCCGGCGCGGGCGGTGCCGATCCCGATGGGCAGGCCGCGCCCGCGGCACGCTTCGACATCTACCGGCCCGAAGCCTCGACGCTGACGCCCTGCAAGGGCGTGCATATGTTCGGCATGCGTTACGGCCTGGACATCGTCTATCTCGACACGGACCTGGAGGGCATGCGCAGAGGCGAACTCGGCTGGGTGTTGAAATGCGTACCCGATCTTCGGCCCTGGCGGCTGTCGGCCTGCCCGGGCGCGGGCAGCGTGCTGGAGTTGCACACAGGGGAGATTTTCAGGCTGGGGCTGCGCAAGGGTATGGCCTGCGCGCCGGTGGACAGCGGCGCAGACGCGCGCCCATGCTGAACGCACGGCGACGGGGCGCGAACGCAGCCGGCGCGCGCGGCGGCGCGATGCTGGAATTCCTGATCGCGCTGCCGGTGCTGACCCTCGCCGGCCTGGCCGTATTCCAGGCCGGCCTGCTCCTCCAGAGCGCGCAACATGATCGGCCATGCGATCTGGGCCGCGGCGCGCGCCGGCAGCATCGAAAACGCCAGCACCGAGCGCATCGTCGAGATCTACAGGCAGGCCCTGCAGCCGCTCGACAGCGGCTACGGCGGCATCGCCGACATTGCGCGCATCGAAATCCTCAGCCCCATGCGCGAAGCCTTCGCCGACTGGAACGACGTGGAGCTGCAGCGCAGTTATCGCACCGGCGGCAAGCGCGTGATTCCGCGGGCGGGGCTCGAATGGAAGGATTGGCGCGACAAGGTCGGCGCCTCGGGAGCCAGCATCCACTAAGCCAACCTCATCCATCTGCGCATGACCCACGGCTACCGGATGCAGATTCCTTTCGTGCGCGAGGTGATCGCAGCGGCGCTGCGGCGGAGGAGGCCGTGCGGAGCGGGATGTCGGCGACACCTTCGCCGACGGACTGTGGCGCGACTGCCGCGTGCCCGTGGTCGCCGAGGTGCTGATGCATATGCAGACCGACGCGGTGGAGCCCGACGACTTCGTGCTGCTGCCCTGAGCTACAATACGATTTGGACGGGCCTCCTCGCATGGCGGCGCGGTCAACCTGGTCAGGTTGGGAACGAAGCAGCCACAGCCGTTATCCGCCAGTGCCGAGGGTCGGGCTCGTCCTTCTTTCCGCTTCACCCGCTCCCCTCCTCCGCATCCGTGCGCGTCCGGATGCCACATTCCTCCGTCTAGCGCTCCATGTCCTCCAGGTCAACCCAGTCGCCATCGGCCGTCACGATCGCGGCGCGCACCGGCTTGTCCGTTCGAATCGCGGAAATGGCCTCGATATAGCCGCGCAGCTGCGCCGCGTAGCCCTCGCGGTTGTTCGGGCCGAGCGTGAGCTTGTAGTCGACGACCAGCAGTTCATCCTCGAATTCGACGAGGCGGTCCAGGCGCATGAGCTTCTCATCCGCCGTGATCAGCTCGCGTTCGTTCCATGCCTGCAGATATTGCTTCGGGTCGAAGGCGCGGCGGCAGGCGGGCGATTGCAGGATGCGCAGCGCCGCCGCCGCGCGGACGCAGCGCTGGGGCGGCGCGTCCAGCCAGCGGGCGAGCGCGGCGGTGTCGGGCAGCGCGGCGGCTGGGTCCGGCGCGGGCGTGAGACGCTCCAGCAGGCGGTGCATGAGCACACCGGTTTCGATGGCTTCCTCGCGGGAGGCCTCGAGGATCTCCTCCTGCCGCGGACGGATCGCCTCGCGGGCTGCCGGCTCGAGCGCGGCGGAAAAATCTCGGTATTCGGCGAAGACCTCGGCGGCGAAGGCCTCTGCGGTGAAAGGATCGGCTGCGCCGCCCACGTCCCCTCCCTCCTCGTCCAGCTCGATCACCGCCGCGCCGCCCGCTTCCGCCGCCGCAAGCAGCCGGCCGTACCAGGACTCCCCATCGAGCTCGTCCACGCCGCTCACCGTCAGCAGCTGGCGCGCGCGCGTCATCGCGACGTATAGCAGATTCCAGTTTTCGCGGCGCGCGATGGCGGCTTCCTGATCGAACAGCGCTTGCCGGGCGCGCCCCTTCCAGCCCTTGCCGAAGGCGGACAGATGCGCGGGCGCGCGCTCGCTCGGCGCCCAGTCGAGCAGCACGCCCGAGGACTGCGCCCGGGATGCGCTGTGGTTGGTGTCGACCAGGAAGACGAAGGGCGCCTCGAGTCCCTTTGCGGCGTGGATGGTAAGGATGCGCACGGCGTCGACGCCGGCGGCGTCTTCGCGCTGGTCTTCGTCCTCGTCCGCGCTGAACGCATCGCCTTCGTCGGGGCTTTCGTCCTCGGCGCCGCCGCTCATGGCGCGCAATTCACCGACGAACTTGGCGAGGCTGGGATAGCGGCCGCCGTCCAGGTCGAGCGAGAGACGCAGGAAGGCGTCGAGATTGGCGAGCGCCTGTTCGCGTAGCAAGGGCGGCGCTGCCGCCGCGTAGCAGCGTTTGATCTCGCCGCTGGTGTAGATGTTGTCGAGCAGGTCGTGGACCGGCAGCCTGCCGGCCAGATAGAGCCAGCCCGCGAGCCGCGCCTGCGCCTGCCGCAGCACCGCCGGGCAGTCTTCGCTGCCTGCGAACGCGCGCAGAGCATTCCACCAGCTGGCGCCCTGTCCATGCAGCCGTGCATCGGCGAGCTGCATCAGGGCCTCGTCGTCGGCGCCGCAGATGGGGCTCTTGAGCACCTGCGCGAGCGCGAGGTCCGCCTCGGGCGTCATCAGGAAGGTAAGCAAGGCGACCATGTCGAGCACTTCGAGCGCGGCGAGCAGACCGCCCTTGCGCGGACTCAGATGCGGCAGGCCTTGCTCGCGGAAGGCTTGTTCGAGTGCGCCGAGATAGGCCCTGCGCCGCACGAGCACGAGAAAGTCCGACCAGCGCGCGGGGCGCCCGCCCCTCTCATCCACGCGCGCCTGCGCATGCAGTTTCGCGATGCGCGCCGCGACCATGCGCGCCTCTTCCAGGCGGGCCTGCGCGGCGGAGGTGCGCTCCGCGCCGAGGCGCGGCTGATTGAGCGTGTCGCGCCAGGCGCCGTCGTCGGCCGCGCTCCGCTCTTCAGCGCCAGACGCGAAGGCCAGCGGCAGCAGCACCGCGCCGGCGCGCCGCGCGGCGACATCGCCCACGTCCTGCCGCGGGACGGTGCTGTCCTGCGTGGTGTAGGCGGGAGTCTCTTCCTGCCGGGCGGCCTCTTCAAACACCGCGTTGACCCAGGAGAGCACTTCGGGGGCGTTGCGCCGGGTGCGCGCGGTGCGCAGCGCGGCGGCGCCGTAGGTCTCGACGAGATAGTCGCGCGCCGCGGAGAAGACGCGCGCGTCGGCGCGGCGGAAGCGGTAGATCGACTGCTTGGGGTCGCCGACCATGAAGATGGTGGGCCGATCGCCGGCGTCGCCATAGCCGTCGAGCCAGCCGAGCAGGATATGCCATTGCAGCGGATTGATGTCCTGGAATTCGTCGAGCAGGATGTGCTTGTAGCGCGCGTCGAGGTGGACCTGGGCGTAGGCTGCGGTGTCGGCGTCGCCGAGCATGCGCGAGGCTTCCCACTCCAGGTCGGCGAAGTCGAGCACGCGCTGGCGGGACTTGTGGGCCTGATAGCGTTCGAGCAAGGCGTCGGTCAACGCGAAGAGCGCCAGGTTGAGCCGCAGCACCTTGGCTTCCTCGCGGCGCAGCCGCAGGTCCTTGAGCCGGTCGGCGGCGGATTCCCAGGCGAGCAGCATCGTCTCGTAGGCCGCCTTGTCTGCCACCGCCTCCAGCGCCTTGGTGTACTTGATGCCGCGCGGCTTGCCGGCGCCGGTGAAGACGGCGTCGGCAAGCTGTTCGAGCAGGGCTTCGAGGCGGGCTGCGGCGCCCTCGCGCACGGGAGCGGCGGACGCAGAATCCGTTGGCGCGCCGGCGGCGACTGCATGCAGACCGTCGATGGCTGCCGCGATCTTTTCGGCGGTCTTCTTCTCGGCCTCGCTGCCCTGGGCGAGCATGGCGGCGGCAGGCTGCAGATCGGCGATCAGCGCCTGCCCCAGGGAGGAGCCGGCATGCAGATCGAAGAGTGGGTCGTGCTCGGCGTCGGGACCCAGGGCTTCGCGCAGCTGCTCGCGCGGATCGCCGGCGGCGCACAGCGCGCGCCATTCGCTGCGCCAGCCGAAGAGCGATTGCAGAAGTTGCCCGGCCTGATAGTCACCAAGCTCTTCGACCAGCAGCTCATAGGCGGCGCGCAGCCGCGCCGTGCCTTCGTCCGCGCCAGCGGCGGCCAGGCCGTTCCAGAACGGCGCCCAGGCTTCCTCGCGCAGACGTGCGACGTCCTCGCGCAGCCGGTAGCCGGGCGCCACGCCCTGGGCCAGCGGCGCGGCCCGCAGCAGGCTGCCGAACCAGCCGTGGAAAGTGTCGATCGCCAAGTCTTGTCCCTGACTGAGGAGCATGGTCTCGAGCCGGCGCGCGGCCGGCAGGGCGGCCTGCGCCTGGGCTTCGTCCAGACCGCGCATGCGCAGCTCGGCGAGCGCTGCGTCGCGCGGCACGGCGGCGAGCGTGCGCGCAAGCGCGAGCAGCCTCTCGCGCATTTCGGCAGCGGCCTTGCGGGTGAAGGTGATGGCGAGCAGCTGGCGCGGCTGCGCGCCGTCGAGCAGCAGGCGCAGCATGCGCGCGACAAGCAGCCAGGTCTTGCCGCTGCCCGCGCAGGCTTCGACCACGGCGGAGCCGCGCGGGTCGCAGGCCAGCGCAGTGAACTCGCGTTCGGGGATTTCGCGCGCGTCGTGGAAGTAGGCCATGGGTCAGTCCGCTCCCTTGTCTGCGCCCGCATCGGTCGGCGCGGGCCAATAGCGTTTGCGGCACAGCCCCTGGACTTCACAATAGCGGCAGGCCGAGGCGTCGCCCCAGGCCGGCAGCGGCGCGCCGCGCTTGAGCGCGGAAAGATCGCGCACGAGCTGATGCCGCACGGACGCCGCCTGCTCGCGCAAATCAGGCAGCGGCTGCATGCCGGCCGCGTCGCCATCGAGTGCCACCCAGCCGGCCTCGTCCACGGACGGACCGCCCTGTTCCGATTCGTCCACCAGCAGCGCATAGAACGGCAGCTGCACGTCCTCGCCGCCTAGCTTGGCGCGGGCGCGCAGCTTGTGCAGGGCCTGGGTCTTGTAGTCGAGGAGCGCGAAGCCCGGCCCCGCCTCCGCGCGCCCGCGCGTTTCGATTCGGTCGATCCGGCCGTGCAGCAAGGTCTCGTCGCCGTCCTCCAGGCCCAGCGGCCGCGTGACGGCGACTTCGCCGTCACGCCAGCGCCAGCCTTCACGCTCGCGCGTCATCTGCCAATCCACATACGAGGGAATCATCTTGCGCCAGCGCAGCCACCAGGGCAGCGCCGCGCCGTCCTGCTCAAGCGCGGGGAGGAAGACGGCTTCGGACTGCGCGAGAAGCGCCGCCTCTCGCCGCGCGGCACCCCATCCCTCGCCTTCGTCGCACAGCTGTTGGTGATAGGCGAGCAGGATGGCGTGCAGCCATTCGCCGATGTCGCGCTTCTCGAGCTTGTCCTTGATGTCGTCGAGCGGACGCAGCCCGAGCATGCGCGTGATGAAGAATTGATAGGGGCAGTTGCGCAGCGACTGATAGGCGGCGGCGCTGATGCGCAGCGGCAGCAGCGCAGGCGCTGCGGGCGCGGGCATGCCGCCGGGCCGCGCGGCGGTGCGCAGCGCCGCGAAGCCGCGGCCCTGGAGCTGGCCCGTGGGCAGAAGGCCCGGCTGCAGGCACATGCGCGCGAGCCACCCGGAGACACGCTGCAGCTCGCCGCTGGCGCCATGCTGCTGCCAGCTTAACTGCGCGCGCGGCGTCTCCAGCAGAAGGCCGGCAAGGTCGCGCGCCTGCTGGCGGCGGGCGGCTTCGCGGTCCGGCAGGCCGAGTTCGCGGCGCAGCGCCGATGAGAAGAACAGCGTCTCGCGGGCCGGCGCGGGCAGGCCAGCTTCGGTGCAGCCGACCATGGCCGCCGCCTCGAAGGCGCGCAGGCGCGTTCTCGACAGCGGCAGGATGGTGACGCGGGCCTGAGCGCGCACGGCGGCTTCGCGGAAGCCCGCCGACTCGAAGAGCAGCGAGAGCAGCGCGCGGAAATCGGAGATGCTGAAGCGCTGGCGGCCTGTCTCCGCCTGCGCCTGCGCCACGTCGCCGCGCAGGCCGTCGATCACGTCGAGCAGCTGCGCGCCGGCTTCGTCGGCGGCGAGCGGGCCGCGCATGCCGAGATGGTCGAGTGTGTCGTCGAGCAGCGCGCACCAGGCGTCGAGCGTCTTGGCGCCGGCGCTCCAGCGGGCGGCGCAGGATTGCAGGCGGTCGAGCAAGGCGTGGAGATCGGGAATGCCGCCCGATGATGCGGCCACCGGGACCGGCGCGTCGGACTGTGCATCTGCTTGTGCAACGGACTGTGCGCCGGACTGTGTATCTGCCTGCGCATCAAACGGCGTGCCGAAGGACGCATCCCCTCTCTGCGCCGCCTGGGCCGCGGACCTCTGCATGTCGCGCGCCTCCGTGCGGAGCGCCCGGCGCAGGCCGCCCCAGCCCGCCGCCACTTGATAGCGGCGCGCGGCGCGTTCGAGCATGGCGGTCAATGCGCTGCGGGTGTCGAGGTCCGCCAGCACGAAGGGGCTCTTGAGCCAGTCGAGCAACGCGCCGACGTCGGGCACGGGAGCTGCGTCGCCGGCCTCTTCCGCGCCGCCGAGCGCATCGAGCCAGGACATCACCGCGCTGGCCGCGCGCGTGGTCGAGAGCTTCCAGTCGGTTTCGTCGCGCACGGGCACGTTCGCCCGCGCCAGCAGCGCACGCACGCGGTGCGCCACGACGCGGTCCTGCGCCACGAGTGCGATGTCGCGCAGTCCTGCGTTGAGCCAGCCGATGATGGCGCCGGCCGCGAGCCAGGCTTCTTCCTCGAAGCCGCGCGCGGCGACGATGGCGGCGTCGGGAAAAACAGGGGTCTTCGCGGAGGCGGAATCTGGAGCGGCTTCGCCCGCATCAGAATGCACACAGGTCGCGCCGACCGCGTCGAACGCGCCGAACAGATCAAGCTGATCCGCGAACGCCTTCGCGCCGCGCCGCCCGGCGCTCGCGGCAGCGGAAGCGTCCGACACAGGCCCGCATCCGAAGGCAGGCGCGGCGTCGCCGAGTTCAGGCCAGCAGTCCAGCAGCGGGCGCAGGGCCTGCGCGGCCTCTCCGCCGCTGGCCGTCGCCCAACTGCAATGCACGCGGCACACCGGCACGCGCTGCGCGGCCAGCGCCAGGAACCCGGCCTCCATCGGCCCAGGCTCGACGGGATCGATCCACACCACCGGCGAGTCGAACCCGGCGGCCAGCCGCTGCATCAGCCGCCAGCGCAGCGCGAGCGGATCAGCCGGCGTGGACAGCAGTTTCCAGAAGACCAGCACCAGCTGCGCCTCCTCGCCGAGGATGCGCCGGTGCAGCCGCGCATAGACGCGTTCGAGCGCGCCCTCGAGCTTGCGCACCGCGGCCTTGCCGGCGGCATCGGGATCGAGGCCCATCTCGGGCAGCCAGACCTCGCTGAGTTCATCGCAGACCGCGACGATCGATTGCGCCAGGCTCCAGAGCCCCGTCTTGCTCTCGGCGCCCAACGCGCCGCGCAGCCAGGCCTGCTCCTTGAGCGCCTGGCGGATTTCAAGCAGCCGGGAGACGACGCTGCGCGGCGCGGGATCGCCTGGCAGCGGCGGCAAATCCTGCTGCCAGATCGCCAGCGTGGTGATGCGCGGCAGAAATGCCCCTGCCGCGGAAGGCCCCAAGGCGGCGGTCCAAGCTTTTCGGAAGGCTGGAATCTGCGCCGGCGTCGGCAGCAGGAAGACGGGAGACGCTTCCCCGGCGCGGCCTTGCGGACCGGCTTCCCCGCCCTGCTCCGCCAGCCATGCCCTGGCCGCCGCGGCGGCGGCGGCGGCAAAGCCGGGGCCGGCTGGAAATCGGTACTGGGTCATGTCTCGGGACAGTGTTGGAGCGTGTTCGGAGGCCCCTCAGGGCCTGGGTTCGGGGGTCCTGCACTTGAAATGCGGCGAATTGGTAATATATCAGTCATGCGGTGGCGAATTCTCGTTCCTTGGGAGCCGAGGCCGCCAGAACCGTGATATTTAATTATTAATGCGGCAATATAAAGATTTAACTTTTTATCATTTCTGGCATTGAATTGGCATGAAAAAAGAAGACGCTCGATACCAGAAACTGA
>JALBVF010000014.1 GCA_025050535.1 Candidatus Protistibacter heckmannii | reverse complement strand
ACGCCGTTCGTTCAGGGCGGCTACCGGCAGCGTTCTCGAGTCGATTTTGTCCCTGCAACATGCCGACTCTATATCACTCAATAAGTTCAATGTTTAAGTGTTGGATCAATAAACTTAATACATCAAACGGATGCAATGTCTCGAACTGCGGTGAATTGTGATGCGTGATGCGCGGGCGCCCGCTCGCAAGACTAAGTCAAGCCCAGCTCGGCGCACCAGCGGTTGATGTTCTGCTCGTTCGCCGGCTCCACGATATGGCGCAGGGCCTCGGCCACCACCGCATTGTCGAAGGCCTGGTCCAAGCGCAGCAGGGTGCCGCCCGCCGATGGCTCGAGGGTGATGGTGAGTTGAAAGTGCGGCTGGCTGAGATGGCGCACGACGACTTGGCGGCCGGGCTCGACGCTCGCGAACGTGGATTCGTTGGGATAGGACTTGCCATCGGGGCCAGTCATGGTGAAGACCCAACGGCCGCCCGTGCGGAACTCGAAGAGTTTGAAGCGGTTGGTGAAGCCGTCCGGCCCCCACCACTTGGCGAGGCGCTCCGCGTCCTGCAACGCAGGCGAATACCGCCGTGGGCGCGGCGGCGATCTGTCGGGTCGTGCTGAACGTGCGCATGTCAAAAAATCGGGCTTGCGCCCGGCCTCTCATTTCGGCTGGATATTCGCCACCTTGATGATACACTCCCACTTAACCGAATCCGCTTGCTGGAACTTCGCCAGCTCGTCCGGCGTGTTAGTGAAGATTTCCGTGCCGGTGGTGTCGTAGAAGGTCTTGGCCGCGGCGCTGTGCGCGGCCTTCACCAACAGCTCGTTGAGTTTCTGCACGATGGGCGTGGGCGTCTTGGCAGGCAGGTAGGCGGCGAACCAGTAGTTCATCTCATAGCCCTTCACGCTGGCTTCGTCGATGGTCGGAACCTCGGGCGCCAGCGGCAAACGCTTCAGGCTGGAGACGCCCAGCGCACGCAGCTTGCCCGACTTCACCTGTGGCAGGCCGGTGGCGGTGTCGGTGATCATCATGCTGATCTGGCCGCCGAGCAGGTCGGTCACGCCAAGTGGATTGCTCTTGTAGGGCACGTGCAGCAGCTCCATGTGCACCATCTGCTGGAAGAGCTCGCCGGCGATGCGGCTCGAGGAGCTGCCGCTGCCGAAACTCAGCTTGCCCAGCTCCTTCTTCGCCAGGGCGATGAAGTCGGCCACCGTCTTCACCGGCAGCGTCGGCGGCACCACCATGATCTGCCCGCCCTTGCCCAGCGCGGTCACCGGCTGGAAGTCTTTCACCGGATCGTAGGGCAGCTTCTTGTAGAGATGCGCGTTGGCGGCGTGCATGGTGTTGGTGGTGATCAGCACGGTGAAGCCGTCGGGCGCGGCCTTGGCAACCTGCTGCGCGGCAATGAAGCCGCTGGCGCCGGGCTTGTTGTCGATGACGACGGACTGCTTGGTCTCGTTGCTCATCGCCTGGCCCAGGGCGCGGGCGATCTGGTCGGTGGTTCTGCCGGCCGCGAAGGGCACGACGAAGGTCACCGATTTGTCGGGATAGCCCTGCGCATGCGCGGGCGCGGCGCAGCCCATGGCGAGCGCGGCGGCGGCGGCCAGGGCGTGGAGGCGGATTCTGGCGTTCATGGTCTATCTCTCTCGTGTGTGATGGTTGGCGTTACAGGGATTCGTAGAGGAATTCGGAAGGCACCGGCAGCTCCAGCAGCATTAAGGAAAAGGCCTTGCCGTGGGTGTCGAGGTTGAGCGAGCTGTTGACGCCGCCGTCGAGCACGTCGTCGATGACGAAATTCATCGTCTGCAGCTTTGGCAGCAGATAGCGGGTCACGGCCGTTGGCCGGCGTTCAGCGAAGACGCCGAAGACGCGCAGCTCAGTCACCTGCTCGACCATATAGGGATAGGCGCCTTAGTCGTAGGCGATCAGGCTGATGTTGGAGCGGTTGCCCTTGTCCCCGTGCGCGCATGCGCCACGCGGTGCAGCGGCACGCGCACCAGGGCCGGGGTTTTCGTACTCATAGCAGCACCTCATGGCGGTCCTGGACCATCTCGCGCGGCACCAGGCAGGAGACTGAATTGAGCCGCGCGCGCGGCGCCGTGCGCACGCCGCCGCCGCCCGCCGGGCCGCAGGTGTAGAAGGCGAGCACTTCCTGGTTGATGCGCTGCGCCGTGGCCTTGTCGGCATGCGCGCCGGCGATGCGCAGGCGCACATCGGCATGTTCGCCGCCCATGGCGTGCAGCGCTGGCCGCGCGGCCAGGTCGCTAGCGAAGACGCTGCGCACGCCGATCAGATCCGCGCGCAGCTCCATCACGCCGGCGAGCCGTTTGGCGACGATCTCGGCGGCGAGGCGTGCGCGCGCCTCGGCATTCGGGCCGGCGTAGGAGATCTCGCCCTCGGCCAGCCAGCCGCCTTCGTAGAAGACGTTGACCTTGAGCGTGTCGGGCCGCGCGTGGCCGCGCACGCCGCGCAGGGCGATGCGGTCCAGCCAGGCTTCCTCGAGCCAGGCCTGCGAGATGTCGGCGACGACGTCGGGGGTGAGATAGGCGGCGGGGTCGTGCACTTCGTAGAGCAGCTGTTCGGTGACGGTGCGCCGCGTCACCAGGCCACCGGGCGCGAAGTCCGCATCGGCCTTGCCGATCGTGCACTGGCCGTCCGCGGCGACTTCCGCGACCGGAAAGCCGATGTTCTCCGGATCGGCGAAATAGCCGCCGCAGACCTGGGCGCCGCATTCGAGCAGATGGCCGGCCATGGTCGCGCGGCCGAGGAATTCCCAGTCGTCCCAGGCGAAGCCGTAGTGGGCCATCACCGGACCCAGGGCCAGCCACCACGATCTGCGCGCCGTCGCGGAAGGCGTCGGCGATGGCGCGTGCGCCGATATAGGCGTTGGCGCTGATGGTGCGCGCCTCGCCCAGCGCCTGCAGGCCCCCGGGCGAGAGATGCGCGCGCAGCGCAGCGAGCTGTTAGGGAGTGGAGAGGTCGTCGCCCAACACCACGGCGATGCGCGGCGCGGGCAAGCCCTGCGCGCGCGCCATCGCGCGGATCGCTTCGGCCGCGCCGCGCGGATTGGCCGCACCGAAATTGCCGACGATGCCGATGCCGTGCGCCGGGCAGCGCGCCAGGGTGGCTTTGCAGCCGGCGGATCAAGGTGTCCACCACCGGGCCGGCGGCGTCCGAGCGGTCGCCGGAAAAGCCGGCGGCCGAGCCGATGAAGAGCGTCTCCTTTGTCATGCTGGCAAATGTAGGACGGCCGGAATCATCTGTGAAATGGAAAATTCTGATTGATTTATCGGATTGACCGAACAAAAATCCGCCCATGCAAGCCGATCTCTCCACCCGCCAGTTGCGCGCCTTCCTCTCGCTCGCCCGGCACCGCAGCTTCACCCGCGCCGCCGCCGAATGCCATCTCTCGCAGCCGGCGTTCAGCGACCTGATTCGCGTGCTCGAGGAGACGCTGGGCGCGCGCTGCTGCGCGAATTCGACGGTGTGCTCGGCGACCTGATCGACCACGTGGCGATGCGCCGCAGCCGCATCGCGGTGGCGGCCCTGCCTTCGCTGGCGGCCGGCTGGCTTCCCATGGTGTTCGCGGGCTTCCGCGCCGCCTGGCCGGGCGTGGAGCTGGCGCTCTACGATGCGCTCTCCGAGCAATGCGTGGAGATGGTCAAGTCGGGCAAGGCGGATTTCGCGCTGGCCTCCACCCAGGTCAACGAGCCGGAGCTGAGCGCCGAGCCCTATTCTCGGACCGCTTTTACCTCGTCTGCCCCAGGGCGCATCCGCTGGCGCGGAAGAAGGCGGTGAGCGTGGACAATGTGGCCGCCTGGCCCTTTATCCAGCTCTCGCGCGCCAGAATCTGGACGCTGCGATCTTTCCGCGGCAGATGCAGACCGTGCTGGAGGTGGAGCATCTGGCGACCGTCACCGGCATGGTCGAGGCCGGCGTCGGCGTGAGCCTGGTGCCTGGGCTCACGCTCTTCCATTTCGAGCGCGACACGCTGGCGATCCGGCCGCTCTCGAGCCGGGGCGCGCCGCCGCTGCGCCGCGCGGCGGGCTGATTCAGATCGTCACGCCGCCGTCGACGACGATGCTCTGTCCAGTCACGAAGGAGCCGGCCTTCGACGCCAGGAAGACCGCCGCGCCGGCGATCTCGTCGGGCTCGCCGATGCAGCGCAGCGGCGTGGTGGCGGTGCGCTGCTTGAGCATCGCCTAGTCTTCCAAGAGGGCGCGGGCGAAGTCGGTCTTGATCAGGCCCGGCGTGATGCAGTTCACACGGATGTTGTGCTTGCCGTATTCCACCGCCAGATCGCACGCGAGCTGCATGTCGGCCGCCTTGCTGATGCAGTAGGCGCAGATCACCGGCGAGCCGCGCAGGCCGCCGATGGAGGAGACGATGATGATCGAGCCAGCCTTGCGCTCTATCATCTGCGGCACGGTGGAATTGATCAGCCAGTGGTTGGAAACGATGTTGTTGTCGAGGATCTTGTGGAACTGCTCGTCGGCGATGCCGTCCTGCGGACCTTAGTAGGGATTGCTCGCAGCGTTGCAAACGAGGATGTCGATGCGGCCGAACTGGCGGTTGGTCTCGTCGACCAGGCGCTGCAAGTCTTCCTTGGAGGAGATGTTCGCGGGGATGGAGATCGCGCGGCCCGCGCCATGCGCGGCGTTGATCGCCTTGGTGACTTCGTCGCAGGCCTCGGCCTTGCGCGAGGAGATCACCACGCGCGCGCCGTGTTCGGCCAGGCGCTCGGCGATGGCGCGGCCGATGCCGCGGGACGAGCCGGTGACGACGGCGACCTAGCCGCTGAGGTCGAACAGATTCATGAAGCAGTCTCCTGAGGATTGTTGTGATGTGAGGGGAGACTGTACCTGGTTTTAGAGCGGTCGTTCGGTTTTGCCCGCCGGCGCTGGGCTTACCCGCCGATGGCCGCCATGCGCGCGCGCAGCCAGGCGCCGATGTCGTGGATTTCTTCCGGGCAGACGGAATGCTGCATCGGATAGTCGCGCCATTCGACCGGATGGCCGAGGCGCAGCGCCAGGTCGCTGGCGCGCAGGCCCAGCTCCACCGACACCACGTTGTCCATGCCGCCGTGGCCGGCGAAGACCGGCAGCGTCTTGTTGACCTCGGTCGCTTCGTTCTCGACCAGCGTGGGTGAGGGAATATACGTGGACAGCGCGATCACGCCGGCCAGCGGCTCTGGATGGGTGAAGCCGGCGGAATAGGCGATCGCGCCGCCCTGCGAGAAGCCGGCGAGGAAGATGCGCGAGCTCGGCACGCCGCGTTCGTTCTCGCGCGCGATCAGCGCGCGGATGGATTCGCGCGAACGCACAATGCCAGATTCATCCACCGAGCGGTTGTGCACGTCCAGCGAAAAGATGTCGTACCAGGCTGGCATCATGTAGCCGCCGTTGCAGGTCAAGGGAATGCTCGGCGCATGCGGAAAGACGAAGCGCACGCCCGCTCTGTCGTAGAGCTCCAGCTCGGGCACGATGGGCGCGAAATCCGAACCGTCGGCGCCGAGGCCGTGCATCCAGATGATGGAAAAGGTGGCGGTGTCGCCGGTGGCGGTTTCGATGGCGGGGAGCAGTGCGGTCATGGAGCTATTGTGCCCCAGACGGGGACGGCGCAGGCGCGGCGACCGGGTTTGGAAAGCCCGGACCGTCCTGGGCTCAGTCCTGCCCGTCCGCGTCCTGGGCGGACGGCAGGCTGAAGTAGAAGGTCGAGCCTTCGCCGGGCCGGCTTTCGGCCAAGACGCGCCCGCCGTGCCGGTTGACGATGCGCTGGACCAAGGTCAGGCCGATGCCGCTGCCGGGAAACTCCTGGCTCGGATGCAGCCGCTGGAAGGCGCCGAAGAGCCTGCCGTAGTCCTGCATGTCGAAGTCCGTGCCGTTGTCCTTGACGGAATACACCTGCTCACCATGCGTGGCCATGCAGTCGATCTCGATGCGCGGCTGCGGATGCTTGCAGCTGTACTTGAGCGCGTTGGACAGCAGGTTGGCCCAGACCTCGCGCAGCAGCACCACGTCGCCGTCGGCCGGCAGCAGCGGCCCGAGGTGAAAGACCGCGCGGCGGCTCTCGTCGTCGGCGCACAGGTCGGAGACCGCCTCCGCGGCGAGCGCGCCCATGTCCAGGCGGCGCTTGACCACGGGCTTGCGGCCCGGGCGTGAGAAGGCCAGCAGGCCGTCGATGAGCTGCGCCATCTTGCCGGCGTTGTTCAGCACGCTGCCCAGCATGCGCGGGCTCGTGGGCGAGAGGACTTCGCCATGGTCGGCCAGGATCTTGCGCGAGAAGCCGTCGATGACGGCCAGCGGCGAGCGCAGGTCGTGCGACACCGAATAGTTGAAGGCGTCGAGATCGCTGACGACGAGTTCCCGTTCGGCGGTGCGTTCAGCCACGCGCTGTTCCAGATCGTCGTTCAGGCGCTGGATGTCGGCCGGCGTGGATGCCCAGCACCTGGCGGTCTTCCTCGCTGAATTCCTCTGCGCCGACCTTGTCGGCCATGAAGATCCAGCCGTAAATCTGCTGCGGCGACTGGACCGAAGCGACCAGGCCGCTGAGCACACCCGGATAGCCGTCGGGCAGGACGACCGCGTCGGGCGCGCCTCCGGCGTTGCGGAAGCGGAAGGTGCCGCCACGCGGCAGGCGTGCGGAGAAAAAGCCCACGTCCAGCGGCCGCGCCTCGACGCGGCGCGCCTGCTCGGGCGGCGGGCCGTTCGAGAAGAAGACCTTGCTGCCCTGCGCGCCGGGCTCGGAGATGCGCATGTAGGCATGCTTGGCGCCAACCAGGGCGCGCGCGCTGCCGCAGATTTTTTCCAGCAGTGCATTGGGGTCGCGCTCCGAAGCCAGCGCCAGGTTGAGTTCGATCAGGGCGGTGAGCTTGTGGTTCACGCGCTGGAGCTGGTCGGTGTTTTCGGTGAGCTTGTTGGTGACCGGCTTCAGGTTTTCGCGGGCGAAGAACTCCAGGCCGTCGGCCAGCCCGTCCACCTTGGCGGAGGCGGCGCCCAAGGCCGATTCGCCGAGCGAGAGCGAGATGATCTGCATCAGCTCCCGGGGCTCGCAGGGCTTGGTGACGATGCGTGAGACGCCCAGCGCCTTGGCCAGACTCTGCGCATCGGAGCCGTGGTAGCTGGCGGTGAAGAAGATGACCTCGGTATTGCGGATGACGGGGTCGGAGTGCAGGTGATGGACGAATTCATAGCCGTCCATGGTGGGCATCAGGATGTCGCAGATGACCAGATGCGGCTTTTCCGCCTTGGCGAGCGTCAAGCCTTCGTGGCCGTCCGCTGCCTGGTAGGCGCGGTGGCCCTGGTAGTTGAGGGGGGCACGACGAGACCGTGGTTCTCAGCGTTGTCGTCGACGGCCAGGGCCTTAGCCATCGTCGCCCTGCTTGCGCAGGCCGTGGGGCAGGAAGAGCTCGATCTCCTGGCCGAACTTTTTCGGGACGATGGGCTTGGACATATAGCCGCTGAAGCCCGCGGTCATCACCCGCGTCTTGTCCTCGGGCATGGAGAATGCAGTGACCACGATGATTGGCAAGCCGTTCATCGAAGGCTCTTCGCGTAGCTGCTTGAGCACCCTGTAGCCGTCCAGGACCGGCATCTGCAGGTCGGTGATGATCAGATCAGGATGTTCGACGAGCGCCGCCGCGACCCCTTTCTGGCCGTCGACCGCGCCCAGAACTTCGTGGCCCCGGGCGGTGAGCAGATACCGCACCAGCTCCAGATTGGCGGGATTTTCTTCGATGATGAGAATGCGGGCCGGCATGCCTATTCCTCCAGCTTGAGCGTGAATGTGCTGCCCTGGCCGTGGATGCTGCGCATCTCGATCACGCCGCCGAGCAGCGCGGCGAGATTGCGGCTCAGATGCAGGCCCAGCCCGGTGCCTTACTGATAGCGGCCGGTGCCGGTCTCCACGCGCGAGAAGGTGGCGAAGAGCCGGGCCTGATCGGCTTCGTGGATACCGATGCCGGTGTCTTCTACGATGAATTCCGTCGTCGTCCTTCCATCCCGCGCCTGCTGGAGAAAATGCACGGAAATCCAGCCGGCGTCGGTGAACTTGATGGCGTTATTGACCAGGTTGATGATGATCTGGTTCAGCGGGCGGCGGTCGGTGTTGACCGGCGCGCGTTGCGGCGGGATCTCGATCTCGAATTGCAGACCCTTGGTCGCCGCCAGCGGCTTGAGCGTCGCGGCCACGTCCTCCACCATTGCCCCGTAGTCGACTTCCTCGAAGACCAGCTCCACTTTGTCAGCCGCGATCTTGGCCACATCAAGCAAGTCGTTGATGAGCGAAAGCAGATGGTTGGCGCTGCCGCGCACGGTGCCGAGCTGCTTTTCCTGATCGGGCGTGAGCGGGCCGGGCAGCTTCATTAGCAGCGTGCCGGTGAAGCCGATGATGGCGTTGAGCGGCATGTGCAGCTCGTGGCTCATGCTGGCGAGGAAGGCGTCCTTGGCGCGGCTGGCCTGGGCCAGTTCTGCGTTTTTCTCCTGCAGCGCCTGCTCGAAGCGCTTGCGTTCGGTGATGTCGCGGATCGCGCTCATCACCAGCGTGCCCTCCTCGGTCTCGACCGGGCTCAGGCTGATCTCCACCGGAAACTCCGTGCCGTCGAGCCGCAGTCCATAGAGCTCGAGCCCGCTGCCCATGGTGCGGGTTCGAGGCTGGTTCAGATAGGTGGTGCGGTGGAGGACGTGCGGGCCGCGGAAGCGCTCGGGCAGCAGCACTTCCACCGCCTTGCCGCGCAGCGCGCCGGCCGGATAGCCGAACAGTTCGTCGGCTTGTCGGTTGGTGAAGATGATGCGGCCGGTGGAATTGGCTATGATGATGCCATCGGGCACCGACTCCAGCACATTGCGGAACCGCGCCTCGACCGCGCGGGCGTCGCGCAGCATGCGCAACTCGGTGATGTCCTTCTTGGTCGAGAGGATAAGGCGCAGCCTGCCCTGGTCGTCATAGAGGACCCGGCGGGAGATGTCGACGTAGACCAGCGAACCGTCCTTGCGGCAGCGCACCGATTCATAGACCGAGACCTCATGCTGGAGCGCCTCGTGCAGTGTGCCGCGCTCGTCCTCGGCGTAGTCCCCGGTCACGATCACGTCGTAGACCGAACGCCCCAGCACTTCCTCGCGCGCATAGCCGAACAGCCGCGCCGCGCCTTGGCTCCAGAAGAGGATCAGGCCTTCCGGCGTGGTGCCGACCACCGCGTCGGGTGACTCGTCAAGCAAGAGATTGCTGAAATCCGACATGACCAACGCCGGTTGTTGTTGTCGAGAAACGCTAAAACTATAACCGCCGTCGGTCAAGCGTTTTTATCGTAAGACCGCGTCCTGTTCGGGGGCGTACAACCGTTCGATATGCCGCGTGCGATACATCATGCGGACAACGTGCGCATCTCTTTGTAGAGGTCCGCCTTGCCCTCGAAGCCTATGCCGGGAAGCTCGGGCATGACGATGTGGCTGTCCTCCACGCGCACGCCGTCGGGGAAGCCGCCGAAGGGCTGGAAGTGGTCGGGATAGGATTCGTTGCCGCCCAGGCCGAGGCCGGTGGCGATGTTCAACGACATCTGGTGGCCGCCGTGCGGGATGCAGCGGCTTGGGGACCAGCCGTGCTGGCGCAGCATGTCGAGCGTGCGCAGATATTCCACCATGCCGTAGGAGAGCGCCCAGTCGAACTGCAGCCAGTCGCGGTCAGCGCGCATGCCGCTGTAGCGGATCAGGTTTCGCGCGTCCTGCATCGAGAACAGGTTCTCGCCGGTGGCCATCGGCTTGTCGTAGTAGTTGCGCAGGATCGCCTTCAGCTCGTAGTCGAGCGGATCGCCGGCTTCCTCGTACCAGAAGAGGTCGTATTGCGAGAGGCCCTTGGCGTAGGCGACGGCGGTGTCCATGTCGAAGTGGCCGTTGGCGTCCACCGCCAGGCGGCAGCCCGAGGGCAGCATGCCGAGCACCGCGTCGATGCGCTTGAGGTCGTCGGCGAGCGGCGCGCCGCCGATCTTCATCTTCACCACCGTGTAGCCGCGGTCCAGGTAGCTCTGCATTTCATCCTTGAGCGCCTGGTGGCCTTCACCCGGATGGTAGTAGCCGCCGGCGGCGTAGGCGAATACGCGCGGGTCGGCCTTGCCGTCGCCGTGGCGCTCGGCCAGCAGCCGGAACAGCGGCTTACCCTCGATCTTGGCGACCGCGTCCCAGACCGCCATGTCGATCGTGCCGATGGCGACCGAGCGTTCGCCGTGGCCGCCCGGCTTCTCGTTCTTGAACATGCAGTCCAAGATCTTGTGCGGATCGAGGTTGTCGCCGCGCTCGTTGACGAGCGACGTGGGCTCGGCCTCCATCACGCGCGGGATGAAGCGCTCGCGCATCAGCTTGCCCTGGCCGTAGCGGACGTTGGAATTGAAGCCGTAGCCGACCACCGGTTTGTCGTCGCGCACGACGTCGGTGATCACCGCCACCAGGATCAGCATCATCTTGCTGAAGTCGATATAGGCATTGCGCATCGGCGAGGCGATGGGCAGGGTGGCTTCGCGGATTTCGACGATTCTCATGGTGTCTCCCCCAGGCGTCGGCGGTTGAATGGATGGACGAAATTCTAGCGGAGGAAATCCGGCGCATTATTCACATAAAATCAAATCATTTTTCAATTGAGGTGAAAGATGGCCCTCGATCCTACCCCCGCCCTAGCCTCCTCCGGCGACCCGCGCGCCGCCGCGCTGAGCAGCCTCGGCGACCTCGCCTTCTTCTCCGTGCTGGCGCGCCACGCGAGCCTCTCGGCGGCCGGGCGCGCGCTCAACGTCACGCCGCCGGCGGTGACGCGCCGCCTCGCCCTGCTCGAGCAGCGTCTGGGCGTGCGGCTTCTCAACCGCAGCACGCGCAAGCTCAGTCTGACGACGGAAGGGGAGATCTACCTGGCGCGCGCCGACGAGATCCTCTCCAGCATCCGCGCCGCCGAGGAGGAAGTCGCCAGCAGCCGCAGCGCGCCGCGCGGGCTGCGGCGCATCAACGCCACCCTGGGCTTCGGCCGCACCGTGATCGCGCCGCTGGCGTCGGCCTTCGCCAAGCGCTATCCGGAAGTACCGGCCCAGCTCCAACTCACCGATCGGCCGGTGGACCTGGTGGATAAAGCCTTCGATCTGGCGATCCGCTTCGGCGAACTGCCCAACACGCGCCTGAGTGCGTGCCGGCTGATGCGCAACCGCCGCTTCCTCTGCGCCTCGCCGGCCTATCTCAAGCAGCACGGCGCGCCGCAGACCCTGGCCGGCCTGGCCGCGCACCGCTGCATCATCCACCGCCAGAACAACGAGGCCTACGAGACCTGGCGTTTTGCGCGCGGCAAGAAATCGGAATTCAGCGAAGTGGTGAAATTGCGGGGCGCCCTGGCCTCCAACGACGGCGACGTGGTGCTGGGCTGGGCGCTCGACGGCCACGGCATCCTGCTGCGCTCGGAATGGGACGTGCGCAAATATCTCGACAGCGGCCGGCTGCAGACCGTCCTGCCTGCGTATTCGCTGCCCAGCGCCGACCTCTACCTCTACTACCCGAGCCGCCGCAACCAGGCGGCCCGCGCTCGGGTGTTCATCGACTACCTGGCCGAGAACCTCAAGGCCTGAACCCGGACAAGGGGGCCGGAAAGCTCAGTCGACCTGCACGCCGGCGGACTTGACAACCTGGCGCCATTTGTCGGTTTCCGATTTCATGAAGGCGCCGAATTCCTGCGGCGTCATCTGCGTGAAGGACAGGCCCTCGGCATACATCTTCGACTGCATCTCGGGCAGCCGTATGATGCGGTTCACTTCCGCGTTGAGCTTGGCGACGACCTGTTCGGTCATGCCCGCCGGGCCGAGCAGCCCGGTCCAGTTGCGCACCTCGAAGCCGGGCGGCGCCGATTCCGCGAGCGTGGGCACGTCGGGCAGCGCCGGCGAGCGGTGCTTGCCCAGCACGGCCAGCGGCCGCAGCTTGCCCGCCTTGATGTAGGGCAGCGCGGTCTGCAGCGTGGCGAAGGAGACCTGCACCTGGCCGGCGATCAAGTCCACCAGCGCGGGGCTGTTGCCCTTGTAGGGAACGTGGACCAGATTCTCGCCGGTGATGCTCTTGAACAGCTCGCCGGCCAGATGGCCGGTGGCGCCGGCGCAGCCCGATGCGTAGCTGAGGCTGCCTGGCTTGGCCTTGGCCAACGCGATCGGCTCGCGCGTGTTGTTGGCAGGCACGGCCGGATGCACGACGAGCACGCCGTCGGCGTCCACCACGAAGGCGATGGGCGTGAAGTCCTTGACCGGATCGAAGGGCAGCTTCTGGAAGAGCGAGACGTTGATCGCATGCGTGCCGATCGTGCCCATCACCAGCGCATAGGCGTCGCCGGGGCTCTTGGCGACGATGCTGCCGCCCGCGCCGTGGCGGTTTTCCACCACCACGCTCTGGCCGAAGGTCTTGCCCATCTCCTGCGAGAGCGTGCGGCCCATCACGTCGGAGAAGCCGCCAGGCGGGAAGGGCACGACCAGGCGGATCGGTTTGGCGGGCCAGGTCTGCGCGGCCGCGTTGCCGGCGAATGCGCCGAGCGCCGCGCCGGCCAGCAGGCACAGCAGCGTTTCCCACAGAGTGCTGCGCCGCGAACGCGCGCCGTCTTCACTGCAAGAAAATGCGGACATCGTGGACTCCTGGTCAGAACTGCATGTCGGTCAAGGGAACGATCTCCACGCCCTGCGCCTCCAGCTCGGCCTTCACCTCGCGCGCCAGCGCCACCGCGGTGGGCTCGTCGCCGTGGGTGCAGAAGGTGCGGATGCGGGAGGGGAAGCGCTTGCCGCTCGCGGAGAATACCGCCCGCTCCCGGACAAAGCGCAGCACCTGCGCGGCGGCCACCTTGGGGTCGTGGATGATGGCGTTGGGCAGGCTGCGCGAAGTCATCGCGCCGGTTTCGTCGTAGGTGCGGTCGACATAGGCCTCCTCGGCCACCTTGAGCCCCGCGTTCAGGCCGGCGGCCACCATCTCCGAGCAGGCGTTGGCGACGAAGATCAGCTCCGGGTTGGCGGCCTTGATGCCGTGCGCGATGGCCGCGGCGATGTGGGCCATTTTGTTGAGCGCGCCGTGCGGCTTGACGTGCGTGACCTTCACGCCCGCGCCGTGGGAGATGGCCTGCAGCGCGCCGATCCATTTTGATCTGCCGGCGGCCGAAGCCCTACAGGTCGTTGAAGCCCGGATGCGCGCCGATGGACACGCCGTTGGCCTTGGCCAGCGCCACGGTGCGGGTCATCACCGTGGGGTCGCCGGCGTGGAAGCCTCAGGCGATGTTGGCCGACTTGATGATGGTCATCAGCGCCGCGTCGTCGCCGATCTTGTACTTGCCGAAGCTCTCGCCCATGTCGGCGTTCAGGTTGATTTGCGTCATTGCTCTTTCCTTACATAAGCAGTTGTGCGGGGTCCAGGCCGGTGAGCTCGCGGTAGCGGCCGGGGTCGGTCGCGCCCTCGGTGCCGAACACCAGCACGTGTGAATCCGGATCCAGGCCAAGCGCCAGGCGCGCGCCCGTGTTGGCGCAGGCGGCCAGCAGCCCGGCGAGCCCCGCCGCGCCCGACTCCCCGCAGACGATCGGCGGGCCGTCCTTGCGTAGGGCCAGCCTGCGCATCGCCTCGATGGCCGGCGCGTCGGGGATCGTCATGAAAAAGTCGCCCACGGTCTTGAGAAATTCCCAGGCCAGGATCGAAGGCTCGCCTCAGGCGAGAATCGCCATCGCGGTGGAATCGATGTCGCCGCTGGCCGGCGCCGGCAGTCCGGCGCGCGCGCTCTGATAAAGGCAGTCCGCGGCCTCGGGCTCGACCATGACGATGGTCGGCCGCGCCTCGCCCAACGCCTGCCAGAGCGAGGCGGCCACGGCCGCGGCCATGCCGACCGCGCCCGCCTGCAGGAAGACGTGGGTGAAGGGCTGGCGCGCGGCGTCGGGCGCGGGCGCGCCGGTCTGCGCGTAGATCTCCTCCATCATCACCGCATAGCCGTGCATGATGTCACTGGGCACGCGCACATAGCCTTCATAGGACGTGTCGGAAACCATGTGCCAGCCCATGCGCGCGGACGTGCGGTCGGCCTCGGCCACCGCGTCGTCGTAGTTGCCGTCCACGTGCACGATGTCCGCGCCCTGGTCGCGGATAGCCTGCTCGCGCACGGGGCTCACGTGGCGGTGCAGGAAGATCACGAAGCGGCAACCCGCCGCGACCGAGCGGCCGTGGTTGCCGTCCGTGGTGCAGGCCACGGTGATGCCGGCTGCGACTTCGTGCCAGGCGGCGCTCTTCATGTCCTCGACGCAGGCCTGGCGCTGCATCGCCGCCGACACCGCCTTCTGCTCCAGAAGAAAGACTGCATAGGCGCCGCCCAGCGCCTTGAAGCTGCCCAGGCCGAAGCGGCCCGATTTGTCCTTGATCTGGATCGATCCCAGGCCGAGCTCAGACGCCAGATCGCGCAGCGCATGCAGCGGCGTGACCGCATAGCCGGGAAAGCTGGCGATGAGCGCATGCGCCGAGCTGGCCTTGGCGCGGTCGAAGATCTCGGTTTCGTGGCGGCTGTAGGGACGGGATTTGCCGGCGTGCCGGTTGGGGAAAAGATTCATGAGCGCAATGCAGCCGTTTGGGTGTTTCCGATGATTTTCTGGAAAATTAGCAGTGCCTACGCGCTAAATCACGCTCCGAGTCGAGTGATTTACTCGAAAAGAATGTAATAAACGGGAGAAAACATCATGGAAAAATCGCGTCTCCAGCTCGACGGTTTCGACCTGCGCCTGCTGGAGCTTTTGCAGCAGAACAACCAGCTCACCAATGCCGAGCAAGTGAGCCTGTCGCCAGCCTCCTGCCAGCGGCGCGTGGCGCGGCTGCACAACGAGAAGGTGATCCAGCGCGACGTGGCCATCGTGGATCCGGCGGCGTTGGGCCGCGAGCTGCTGCTCGTGGTGCTGGTCTCGCTGGAGCGCGAGAAGTCGATCCTGATCGGCAATTTCAAGGATTCGGTGCGCAAGGCCGCCGAAATCCTGCAGTGCTACTACGTGACCGGCAACGCCGACTTTGTGCTCGTGATCTCCGTGCGCAACATGGATGAGTACGAGAAATTCACCGAGACTTTCTTCTTCGACAATCCCAACGTGCGCAACTTCCAGACGATGGTGGTGATGAACCTCGTGAAGTACGAGACCAGCCTGCTGGTGCGGGACGCCACGGAAGGCTCCGCGGGCACCGCTGGGGACTGAGTCCGGCGCGGGACGCCGGACTCGTGGCGCTCAACCGTCGAGTCAGGCGCCGAAGCGTTCGTCGGCCGCCTTCCAGTCGACGAGGAACCAGAACTTGTCCAGATAGCCCGGACGCGCGTTGCGGTAGTCGATGTAGTAGGCGTGCTCCCAGACGTCGCAGGTCAGCAGCGGCATCATGTTCGCGGTGACCGGCGTGCCAGCGTTGGAAGTGGAGACGATGTCGAGCGCGCCGTCGACCTTCTTCACCAGCCAGGCCCAGCCAGAACCGAAGGTGCCGACGGCCACGCCGTTGAACGCCGTCTTGAAGGCGTCAAAGCTTCCCCACTTCGCCTCGATCGCGGCGGCCAGCTTGCCCTGCGGCGCGCGCGCCTCGCCCTTGGGATTGGGCGCGAGGCAGCGCCAGTAGAAGGTGTGGTTCCCGATCTGCGCGGCGTTGTTGAAGACGCCGCCGGCGGGCGCCTTGAGGATGATCTCTTCCAGGCTCAGCGCTTCATATTCTGTGCCGGGGATCATCTTGTTGAGATTGGTCACGTAGGCCTGATGATGCTTGCCGTAGTGAAATTCCAGGGTTTCCTTGGAGAGAAAGGGCGCCAGCGCATCGAGTGCGTAGGGAAGCGGCGGCAGTTGGTGTTCCATGTCGATAACTCCTCGTTTCTTCGTTCGAACCGCGGCGGCCAGGCACCGCCGTGATGCGCGTTTGACTAATGCATATTGAATAAATTCAATATTTCTTCCGGATGACGGGACGCATCGACGGGGTGCGCTGCGCCCGTTCAGAACGGGAAGCCACGCTTGCCAATCTGCACCGTGATCCACTTCACTTTGGTCATCTCGTCGAAGGAGGCCTTGCCGCCCTCGCGGCCGAAGCCGCTGCCCCTTCACGCCGCCGAATGCGATGTGCGGCTCGTCGGTGATCGTCGTGTCGTTGATGTGCACCATGCCAGACCCCGAGCGCAGCGAGAAGTCGAAGGCCTTCTGCAGATCGTTGGTCACCACGGCTGAGGAAAGACCGTAGGCGGTGTCGTTGGAGATGGCCAGAGCTTCCTCGAAGTCCTTGGCGGGAATCACCGAGGTGACGGGGCCGAAGGATTCCTCATAAAAGATCATCATCTCCTGAGTGACGCCGGCGATCACCGTGGGCTTGAAGTAGGGGCCGTCGTAGGTGCCGCCGCTGAGCGCCTTGGCGCCCTTGGCCACCGCGTCCTCGATCTGGCCGGCGATGAAGCCTCATTGCGAGGGGCGGATCAGCGGGACGACGACGGTGGCGGGGTCGTGCGGATCACCGACCTTGATCGTCGCGGCCTTGGCGGCGAATTTCTCGCAGAAGGCGGCGTAGAGCGGCTCTTCCACGATGATCTTGGAGCTCGCCATGCACACCTGGACCTGGTGGAAGAAGATGCCGAAGGCGGCGGCGTCCACCGCATAGTCGAGGTCCGCGTCCTTGAGCACCACCAGCGGATTCTTGCCGCCCATCTCCAGGCACACGCGCTTCATCTGCTTGCCGCATTCGGCGGCGAGATGGCGGCCCACCTTGCCCGAGCCGGTGATCATCTTCACGCGCGGATCGGCGACGAGCTTGTCGCCCACCACCGACGCCGGGCCGGGGGCAACGTTGAGCACGCCCGGCGGCAGGCCCGCGAGCTAGAAGCATTCGGAGATCTTCAGGCCCGAGAGCGGCGCGAGCTCCGAAGGCTTGAGTACGAAGGTGTTGCCGGCCGCGAGCGCGAAGGCGATCTTCTTGATCGAGAGCAGGAAGGGCGAGTTGAAGGGCGCGATGCCGCCGATCACGCCCAGCGGCTGGCGGATCGTCATGCTGATCTGCCCCGGCATCGACGCCGGGAAGATGTCGCCGCTGGGCTGGCGGCACCTTCCCGGCGGCCACGCGCAGGCATTCCACCTCGTAGACGACTTCCCATGGCGCCTTGATGAAGACCCAGCTTGTCTCGTTGATGATCAGGTCGCGGATCTCGTCCTTCTTCGATTCAATGGCCGCCGCCGTCTTGAACAGCAGCGCCTCGCGGTCCGCGGTGAGCATCAAGATGCTCGGCAAGGCGTTCTACTGGAAGCGGCTGATCGACGAAGGCGTCTATCCGACGACCGCCGACCTGGCGCGCGCGCTCAAACTGGAGCCCGGCTGGGCGGCCGAGGTGCTGCGCATGACCATGCTGGCGCCGGATATCGTCGAGGCGATCTTCGAGGGGCGCCAGCCCCGGCATCTGAACCTGCACACGCTGCGCGGCCGCCAGGACCTGCTGCCGAGCGACTGGGCCGAGCAGCGTCGGCTGCTCAGCTTGCTTCGACGCCTGACCAACGCCCTCGATCCCCGATTCCTCCCCTCCCCGTTTTCCCCGCAGACGGCGAGCCCTGTGCTCGCCGTCTGCGTTAACGCTGGCAGATTGGAGAACCCGAAGTTTCTGCGTGGTTCGCCATTGGACCCCTTATTGACGCGGCAATATAAAGATTGAACTTATTATCATTTCTGGCATCGAATTGGCATGGAAAAAGAAGACGCTCGATACCAGAAACTGGAGCAACTGCACGAGAGGCGAAAGCAGGTTGTGAGGTTGCGCAGCAGCTTGGAGATGTACTTCTTGTCCATCGGCGTGCCGTTGCGCACGCCGCCATTCTTGAGGCGGTTGAGCTTGGTGGCCAGGCCTTCGAGGGAGAGTTCCCGGACGATGTCGGTGATCGAGCGCAGCTCGGCGAAGCGCGTGAAGATCCGCCGGATGATCTCGGCATCCATTTCCTCAATGACCAGCTTGCGGTCTTTGACCTCGAAGCCCAGCGGCGTGTAACCTTTACTGCATCAGGAAAACCCTCTATGTGAAGGCCAGACTCTCGTTGCGATAGATCGAGGTGTTCCATTGCGCCCTCTCTGTTCGCCATCACCGCGTGAGCAGATCGATGTAAGCTTGGTAGCTGTAGCTGCGGTTTTTCTTCTGGCCCGCCACTTCCACTACGACGCCCAGCTGCTCCAGCGCCTGCACGGAGGCGTTCTCGGTCGGGAATGTAGTTTCTAGTTGCGGCCGCACCCGCTCCACGGTGAAGCGCGGCATCATGGGCCGCAGCTCGATCAGCCAGTAGGTGGCTGGGACTGGCCTTGGGCGATTGCAGCAGCTTCCTGCGGTCGGCAGCGATCAGACTGGCGATGGCGATGATGCTCTGCTCGGCCTGCGCCGCCGCGACTGCCACGCCTTCAAGAAAGAACGACACCCACGACTCCCAATCACCCTCGGTGCGGATGACCGACAGACGGCGGTAATGCTCTGCTTGGTGTTGCTTCAAGTAGCCGCTGAGGTACATCAACGGCTCGGCCAACAAGTTCCAGTGTTCCAGCAACGCGGCAATCAGCAGGCGCCCGATGCGCCCGTTGCCATCCAGAAATGGATGGGTGGTCTCGAACTGCGAGTGGATGAGTGCGATCTTGGCCAAAGGCGGAAAATCATCCGGCGCTTCGTGGATAAACCTCTCCAGATTGGACAGCAGTTCCGGCACACGTTCCGGTGGTGGCGGAACGAACACTGCATTGCCGAGCCGCGTGCCACCGATCCAGTTCTGCGAACGCCGCAGTTCGCCGGGCTGCTTGCCCGCGCCGCGCACACCATCGAGCAGCAGCCGGTGCGCGTCGCATAGCAGGCGCACGCTGATCGGCAGGCCCTTGGGGGCGCGCAGTTGCTCTTGAACAAAGCGAAATGCCCGCAGATAGTTGCTCACCTCGGCCACATCGTCGGTGTTGCCGACCTTGAGCCCCGCTTCCTCGTCGAACAGATCGGTCAGCGTGGCCTGTGTGCCCTCGATCTGTGAGGTGAGCAAGGATTCCTTGCGGACGGCGCTGTAGAGCAGCCAATCCACCGAGAGCACCAGCCCCGACACACCCGACAGCCGCACCAGCGCCAGTTCCGCCTGCCGGTTGAGGTCGTCGAAGGACGCCGTCGCCAAAGGTGGGGCGGCAAGAAGGCCCGCACCGACTCGCCCAACGTCGTGGAAGTGGAGTAGGTGCCTATGCTGCAACTCATCTAAAGCCTGTTTTCATTTGGAATTTTCCCATTAAAACACGGTTTAATTTGTTTTGCCAGAATGAATGCGGGCTTTGATATTGAAATGGAACCCCGCCACCGGCGAAGTCTATGGGCGCGTCGCGCAGGCCAGCGCCGCCGACGTCGGGGAAGCCATCGCCACCGCCCATGCCGCGCGTACCGCCTGGGCGGCGATCATCGGCACGTCGAAGCCGCCCGCCGCCGTGGCAGCATCGGGCGCGGGCGGGATCAGCAGTTTTCGGTTCTGGCGGCGCTTGATCATCAGCGATACCAGCGTGACGCGCTGGCTGCCGCTGACGTAGCTGCGGGCATCGGCTCCGACCTCGACACGGACGGTGCGCTTGCGCGGATGGGGCTCGGCGCTCATGCCAGCGTTTCCTCGGCCTGTTCGCTGGTTTCTTCGACCAGCGGATGCGCGCCGATGTCGGCACCGAATCCGATCCAGCTGTCCTCGCGCCAGACGATGTCCAGCCCGTGCCCGTGCAGTTTCACCCGTTAGATCAGCAGCCGCGTGATGCGCTGCTGCTCGGCAGGGAAAAACTGCGCCCACACGTCGCCGATGCGCTGCATCGCCACGACCACCTGAGCCTCAATGAGCGTGCACCCTGCGGGATGCTGCTGGCAGGATCGCCACACTGCGATCAGAATCTGCGGCGCGCAGAGCGCCGCGTGGATCTGCGCCAGCACCGCGTTCTCGATTTCGACGGCGGGCAGATGGCCGACGTCCTGCCGATCCGGAGTATGGGGAGACAGGCTCGGACCCGCATTGCGCCGCTTGTGCAGGTAGGGAACGTAGTAGCGGTACTGCCGTCCGTTCTTCTTCTTGACGAAGGAGTGCAGCATGCGCTGCCCGTCGGGCGCGAACAGCAGGCCCGCCAGCAGCGCTGGATGCTTGGCAGCGTGCTCGCGCGGCGCTTGCTTGCGACGCTCAATGAAGGCATGCGCGCCGTCCCACAGGCCGGGCACGACGATGGATTCGTGCTGGCCCACGCACCACTGGCCGTTGTGGGAGATCTCGCCGAGGTAGATGCGGTTGCGCAGCAACGTGAAGATGTGCTGCTGGTCGATGGTGCGACCTGGTCGCTTCCGCCCGGTTTGCGTCAGCCAGGCCTTGGTGGTGTGACCTTCAACGTCCAGCTCGCGCACCAGCCGCGCCGCCGAGCCTTGCTCGGCGTAGCGCCGGAAGATGTTGCGCACCAGCGCCGCTTCACGTTTGTTGAGACGAGCTTGCGCTCGACCACGTCGTAGCCCAAGGGCGGGACTCCGCCCATCCACATGCCCTTGGCCTTTCTGGCGGCGATCTTGTCGTGGATGCGCTCGCCGGTCAATTCGCGCTCGAACTGCGCGAAGGACAGCAGGATGTTGAGCGTCAGCCGTCCCATCGAGGTCGTCGTGTTGGACTGCTGGGTGACGGAGACGAAGGACACACCGTTTCGGTTGAACACCTCGACCAGCTTGGCGAAGTCCGGAAGGCTGCGCGTGAGGCGGTCGATCTTGTAGACGACCACGGTGTCGATCTTCCCGGCCTCGATGTCGGCCATCAGGCGGCGCAAGACGGGACGATCCATGTTGCCGCCGGAGTAGCCGCCGCCGTCGTAGCCGTCGCCGACGGCGATCCAGCCTTCGTGTCGCTGACTGGCGATGAAGGCGAGGCCTGCGTCGCGCTGCGCTTCGAGGCTGTTGTATTCCTGATCCAGTCCTTCATCGGTGGATTTTCGGGTGTAGACGGCACAACGCTTCTTCGGCGTGACCGGCGGCAGCGGATTGGCGCGCGGCGAACTCGTGCCGCCACCTTCTTCGCGGCGGGCGATTTGAGGCCGAAGAACACCGGGTCAGACCAATGGCTGCCGGTGATGTGGCCCGCAATCGCGGACAGGCTCTTGAAGCGTTGCCCTTGGTACTCGAAGTCGTTCGCGCCGCGCACCAGCACGCGATGCTCGACGTCGTCATAGATGCGGGTGAGGATGGTGCCGGGAAGCAGGCGCTGGCGGTCGCCGTGCAGTCGCTTGGGCAGGATGCTGGTTTCGCCGACGTTCCCGAGCTTCTTGCGCAGCGCGGGTTTCAAGCCGCCGAAGGCGCGCTCCTGAATCCGGTAGGCCAGTCGGCTCTCCAGCCAGCCGCGATGATGGTGGCCGGGCCGCTCCTCGAAATGCTCGTCCCACAGTTTCCAGTGATCATCCATCGAGAGATGGGGAAGCCCGGCGACCTGGGCGGCGACCGAGGTGGTGGTTGATGGTGCGTGTGCCTTCATGGGCGAACTCCGTGGTGGTGATCGGGGTTCGCATTCACGCGCTGTTGGCCGGAAAAACCAAGGCGAACGCACTCGCTGTTTTTGACGGTGTCGCGTGACGGACGCGCGCGCAGGCGCAGAAGTGCTGCGGCCAGCAGGTCGGCGATTTCCTGATGCGCGTGCCGTGGGCGGTCAGACGGCGGGGAAATGGAGAGGGATTCGAGTTCTGTCATGGCAGGCATTCCGATGGAAAACGCTGCTCATGCTATGAACCGAAGGCACTTCGCGTAACGTGATTTGGCGGGGATGTGCGTGCGAGTGAGTCTGGTCCTCCGAAAAGGATGGTGCTGCGGGGCGATCTGCGCTTGCAAACGATATCTATTCGCATTTGAAATATCGGTCCTTGTTGAGCATTCGACTTGGCCACGCCGTCCCGGCCGACGCCAACCGGCATTTCTCAATTTTTAGTGGAAACGTGCGATCAATGAACAAAACGACCACCCCCCTGCACCGTGGGTGAAACCAACAAGACTGAAGTGATGCCGTCATGGACATGCTGACCACTATCGCCCGCCAGCTCCTTCTGTTCGCTCACATATTGGCCTTCGCCTCAGCGGTCTGCGCCTCCGTAGGTGCGGTCAGCTCGGTAACGTGGCTGTTTGCCTCGTTCTTCGGCGCGGCACGCCTGATCGCCCCGATGATGACCTACACGGGGTTCCTTTCCCTGTACGGCCTGAGCTTGGCCGCTGGACTGGCCGTGTCGCTGACCTTCGTCCGTCCGCACCTTGAGCGCTTGATGCTGCCCAGGCCTGCACCGGAAGAAAAGTTCGAGGAGGCCTTGCCGTCCGCCTTGGGTTCGGCAATCTCGCAGTTGCCGTATCCGAAAAGCCGACACGTGCAAACTTGACCCCGACACACCTCATCTAAAATAGCAATCATTCTCGTTCTTTATTTAAGGAGATAGTCTTGAAGCCTGCGAAGCATATTGCCGTTGTTGCGGTTGCCTTGGGGGCTGGTTACGCAAGTTGCCAGTGCCGGGGAGCCTCCCTTCGGGGGGATCTACACAGCCGACATTCACCCATCTGGAACCAAGGAGTTCGAGCAGAAGTTCCAAGTGCAAAGAGGGAAATCGCAGGGTAGCTACAGCAATATCCTATCGCGCACAGAATTGGAATTTGGTATTACGCCCAAGTACCAGGCATCGATCTACATGAACTCGCGTTTTGTTAACGCTTACCGCAACGGCGTTGACGGCACGACGAGCGGCCCCGGCGTCAACCGTCCCTGACGGAGCCGATCCTTTCTCACACTACAAGAAGAAAAATTTCGAATCGATCTCGTGGGAAAACATTTACCAAATCATGAATCCTCTGGTCGCCCCTGTCGGCTTGGCGCTCTATGTCGAGCCTACGTGGGGAAAGAACAAAAGGAACTGGAGCTCAAACTGATCCTGCAGAAGAACTTTTTCGACGACCGAATGATCTGGGCAACCAATATTGAGACCGCTATCGAGAAGGACACCGCCGGGGCTGAAGTAGAGAAGGCGACGGAGCTCAATTTGCAGACCGGCGTCTCCTATCGCTTCATGCCCAATTGGTCGGCTGGCGTCGAACTGCGCAATCATCACGAATTTTCGGGCTATGGTTACCGTAATCATGAGCATTCGGCATGGTTCTTCGGGCCAAGCGTTCACTATGCGACTAAGAATTGGTGGATGAACGTGGCGTGGAGGGCGCAGATGCCATGGGTAAAGACTTTCAAGGACGAACAGCTCGAAGTTGTCCTGGGTGGCCGCATCTATGGCGGTGAGCATGCCCGCAACGAATTCGCGATTAACTTTGGCGTTCCGTTTTGACCATGCGTTGGGAATCCATACTGGAAGCGCCGCTGGCGGTCATCGCAGCACCCGCATGGGCGAGCGTCTACCTCACGGCGGAACAGGCCCAGCAAACGATCTTTCCGGGTGAGGTGCTGCTTCGCACTGACGTTGGCACAGCGCGACGCGCTGCGCGAGCGTACCGGCGTGCATGAACCCTTCAACGAGGATAGGGGCTGGCAAACCGGTAGCGGCGGCTTCTTCATCGTGGACCGTGTTGTGGGGAAGCATGAACTGATCACCTACGCAGTCGGCATCAACCGGGACGGTACGGTCAAGCAGATCGAGATCATGGAATACCGGGAGACATACGGCTTGGAAGTCCGCAATCCGGCCTGGCGCAAGCAGTTCGTCGGCAAGTCGGCTGCCTCGCCGGTGAAGCTCAACCAGGACATCGCCAACATCACCGGGGTAACGCTTTCGTCCAAGCACATCACGGATGGCGTTCGGCGCGTCCTGGCGGTGTATGACATGGCGTTGAAGGGCTTGCCAGGTGTCTGCCCTTGAGCGCATGCGCCCCTTGCTCGGCACGTTTTTGACGATCCGTGCGCACGAGTCATCTACGCTGACGACGGAGCAGTTGACATCGGCCACCAACAGCACCTTCCGGGCTCTCGAACGCGTCGAGCGCCTGATGAATTTTCACCGGGCGGACAGCGACATAGGCCGCTTCAACCGCGCTCGGCCCGGCGCCCGTCTGCGGGTCCATCGTTGGACATACACGGTGCTGCGTGAAGCCCTTCATCTGAGCCAGGCCAGCGATGGTGCCTTCGACTGCAATGTCGGCACGGTGCTCGCGCGAGCTGGACTGTTGCCGCGCTCAGGGAAGGCCGTCGCCCAATGCCGCCAGCCCATGCGCAAGTCCATCTCGTTGACCCGCGATGGTCGCGTGCGATTGATGCATCGCGTGTCCATCGACCTCGGCGGTATTGCCAATGGTTTCGCAGTGGATCGGGCTGTGCGTGTCCTGCGTGATCGAGGCGTGCGTGGCGGGCTGGTCAACGCCGGTGGCGACCTGCGCGTCTTTGGTCCCGATCACCAGACCGTGTGGGTGCGCTGTCCCAATGCACCCAGTGAGCAGCGTTTGATCGGCCACCTCCGTGATGGCGCGGTGGCGACGTCCGGGAGCTATTTTACATGTGAGGCCAGCAGTGATGGTATGACAGCCAGTGCTATCGTAGATACGGCATGCGGACAACGGCTCGACCTTGCAGGCAGTGTCTCGGTGATCGCAAAGACCTGCATGCAGGCCGATGCGCTCACCAAGATCGTCGCCCCGCGAGGGCGCGTGCCCACCGAGTTGCGGTGGCGCTCCCAAGCCAAAGTGATCAAACTATGACACTATGACAAAAAAAAACCGCATGTTTTCAGCATCCGCCTGCCGGCGTTTCAGCGATGGGCAACTTACGGCACGTTGGCCGTGGTCGCAGCCAGCGGCGTGGCGTGGCTCGCCCTGCACGACTGGCTCCACTGGGGCTGGTTCGGCGCGGAACACCGGCTGCTCATCATCCACGGCGTGAGCGCAGCCCTGTCGTTGACCGTTGTCGGCGATCTTCTCCCGCTGCACATTCGCCTGGCATGGCGAACCCGGCGCAATCTGCGCTCCGGCGTGAGCGCGTTGGCTGTGATGGGGCTACTCGGTCTGAGTGGTCTGCTGCTTTATTACGGTGACGAGGAGTGGCGCGATATCGTGCGCTGGCTGCACATCGGCGTCGTCGTGTTCGGCATCGTAGCCATGCCGCTCCATATCTGGGTTGGAAAGCGTCGCATGGTGCGGCACCGCGTCGCTGACGCTCGGTCAGTGCAAGTCGTGCATCCTGCGCGGAGCGCTGTCTGATCCTGCAACAGCTTTACTTGCTTCTTGCCGCCGCTAACAGTTCTTCAGGTGCGTCGTGCTTGCGGGTTGTCATCACGTCTCCGACGTCTGGCGGTAGTTTTTTGCCATTGGCCCAGTGCTGACCACACTCAGTCAAACTCAATCTGCCGCGTACGCAGAGTGAGTCGAACATCGTACAGCCGGAGTGTGCTCAAGCTTGGCTTTGTCACGGAGCCAGCCTGACTCCTCGGGGATGGCTCCCTTGTCGGGGGCGCACATGACAGATTCCGCTGTTAGTTCTCGGACTCCTTGTCATGGTTCACGCCGACTGCGAGACGAACTGGTCAAAGCTGTCGAAGTTATCCTCATCCTGCCACGACCGATCCCAACGTCGCGGTTCGGCGCTTTCGAGCAAGAGCAGCGTTAGGATGCAATCATGCGCGCTGTAGCTGTGCTTGAACTCGCGCAGCTTCATGTGCTGCGCCTCCTCCGGACACCAGATCGCGGCGGACATCTCTGCGCCATCCCATTCCTGATCGGCGCTGGCGTCGGCGGCCAGCGTGCCCGGCAACAGTTCCTGCGGATCGGCGTTGCGCCGGATACGCGCCCGCGTCTTGACGGCGCTGCTGCTGCGCCATTCGTACTTCACGTAGCCGTTGTCCCAATAGATGAGGATCGCGCGCAGCGTGGTGAACTTGATGAAGCGGATGCATAGCGCCTCGAACGAAACCTGAAACCGCTTGACGATGGCGCTGAGGACATGCAGGTCGACGCACTGGTTCGAAATCCAGTCATGCAGCAGATCGTCTGGCATCAGCAGGTTGCTGGCGAAGTCGTCGGCTTCGCGTTCGATGGCGCGGATGGTGTCGACGCCGGAGTAGACGCTTTCCTTGTCGCAGTTGAAGCTCTGCTGCTGGCCGCGATGGAGGGTGAAGTGGCCCAGCTCATGGGTGATGGTGAAGCGTCGACGTTCAGGGCTGGCCTTGCCGTTGTAGAAGATGCCCCACTCGGCCGCGTCCTTCGGGTTGCGCACCAGCATGCCTTCGCAACTGTCGACGTCGAGCACCATCGGCGCCTTGGTCTCCCACACGCCCATGCCGTAGGGCGTGCTCGGCAGCATCTGCCGGATGATCTCCAAATCGATGGTGTCGGGCATGCTCGTGCTGTACCACGTCCGTAGCTACTTCTGGACGGTGTTGGCGGCAATGGAGCCAGTGAGGGTCTGCGCTGCGCTCAATCCTCAGTCCTCGCCCTGGCTTTTGTCAGGGAACATGATCTTGAGTGCCTGACGGTAGCGATCCTTCTCCTTGTCTGTCATCCCGGCGTACTCGCGGAAAAAAGCCACATCCTCTGGGCTGGCTTCGGGTGCCTGCTGCATGGGCGTGCCCATCACATCCTCCATCGTCACGCCCAGCACCTGAGCGATCTTCTGAATCCGCTCGGCGGTGGGGCGCTGCCCTTCTTTCATTTCCAGTTCCCAGATGTAGGCCTTGGTGCAGCCGACTGCGTCGGCGACCTGTTGCAGGGTCAAGTTCTTCGCCTCGCGCAAGCGCCGCAGGCGCGCTCCAAAAGTAGAGGCCATGGCAGCTCCTGTCCTCGGATCAATTCGACAACCCGGGAGTATACTAATATGGAACAAAATAAGAAAACAAGTTCCACTTTGATTGACAAGCGGATTTCCGGAATTCATAATCGCGATGTATTTCGCTGATTTACCCGTAAGGTTAATTTGTTTAGTCATGTCGGCAGCCAGCGCCAGCCCTACCAGGACCGCAGACCCCCGACACAATACAAGGACCCACAACATGAAGAAGACCTGGATCAAGTTGTTGCACAAACTTCCGGTGGATGCGGCCCTGTGTGAGTTTGTGACGGTGGATGACTGGCCACATGGGCCGATTCACTGCACGGATGGTCGGGCCGCAATCTTCGCTGCACTCTGGTCATTCAAGGGCGTCAAAGTGGATGCCGAGCGCATCATGCTCAAGGCCGGGCAGGACAGCCACAAGCCCAACGATCTGTTCAAGGTCAAAAAAGAGAACAAAGAGAAACCCGAGTACGAGGGGCCGCTACATGCGTATCGCACGTTCGTGAAATCAACACAGCGGCCGGGAGGGTACTGGAGGCCATGCGCGGCGGGCGCGTTGGCGTGATGGATTGCTGCTCCAGGCGCACCGGACAACCGATGGCAATGGCACGCGCATAAGTCACGGTCGCGCAAGGCCATGTGCGTGTGCCACGGCGAAGAAGTTGGCGCAGGTTTCGAGAGAAGAGAGGGCGGAACAGAGGGCAGCCGGGCTGCGTCATGGCCCCTTGTCCGCCGACCGTCGACACACACAGAACGGCCAGGAACCCCGCGTGGTGTGCGGAAAGCAGAAATGAAAACACTCAACTGAGAACAGTTGGGCGCTGAATAATGGTGGCCTGGGGCGGAATTGAACCACCGACACAAGGATTTTCAATCCTCTGCTCTACCGACTGAGCTACCGGGCCATAGTCGCACATTATAGCAGCACAGCCCCCGGCCTGGCAAGGATGGCAAGACCGGCAGAGATGAAAAACCTATTTATTCTGGAAGCGGCTGAGCTGCGCGTTGAGCAGCTCCATGTGCGCGCGTTCCATTTCGGCCTGCTCGGCCTTCATGCGCATTTCCAGGCGGGCGCGCTGCAGGACGAGGACTTTGCGGGTGGCTTGGTGGACTTCGGCGACCAGGGCGCGGGTGACGACGATGACGGCGACGGGGATGCAGAAGATGAGCCAGCGTTCGTACCAAGCGGCGATGACCAAAAACCCCGTGCACAGGGTGATGAGGTACCACAGGTAGTCGATGTACTCTTTGTTGGTCATGGGGAGGGCAGATCCGCCGTTGTCCTCTGGGAAGCGCGGATTTAGAGCCCATTATTGATCCAGCATTGAAAAAATGAACTCAAGCAGCATACCGAACCGGCGAATGTTCGAAGTAGCTCTTGACGCGCTCGGGCTGTCGCTAAACGCTGAGCAGATGCTGGCGCGTGGCCTTCACCAGTTGCAGCTTCGAGCGAGTTGTAGCGAGTTTGGTGCCGACCTGCTTCAGGTCGGCATTGGCCATTTCATTGGGGTTCAGTTCGGGGCTGTAGCTGGGCAAGTAGAAGACTTCGATCTCGTGTTTTTGCTCGGCCAGCCAGGCCTTCACGGGCTTGCTGTAGTGCACGCGCAGGTTGTCCAGGATCAGGTAGATCTTTCGGCCGGCATCCTTGACCAGTCGGCGCAGGAAGTCGATCAGGATGTCGGCGCTCAACGCTCCGTCTAAGGCCTGCCAGCGCATCTGGCTCTTGTTGGTGACGGTGGAGATCACCGACAAGCCGTGGCGCTTGTTGTTCACGCGAATCACGGGCGTCTTGGGGAGTCCTCCGTCGAGCCACTTTTTCACCGCCGCCGGCGACTGCTCGTAGGCCTTCTTCATGGGCTTTTTCGGCGTGAAGCCCCAACGCTCCAGATACAGGCCCATCGTGCGAACGGCCAGCTTGATGCCGTATCGGTTAAGGATCAACTCGGCCACTGCCTGGCGGCTCCACAGCGCGTAGATCATCTTCAACTGGTCGGGCGTGCGGTCGCGGATCAGCCGCTGAACCTCGCGCTCCTGCTCCGCCGTCAGCGTTCTGCTCGTACCCTGCGGGCGCCCGGGGCGCTCCACGTCGAGGGCCTTCCACCCGCCCGCGCGATACGCCTTCACCGCCGCAATGAGCGTCGTGTTCGACATCTCGCATTGCGCCGCCGCGTCCTTCAGGCTCACGCCATCCAGCCGCATTTTCACCACACGTCGGCGCCGTTCGTTCAGGGTGGCTACCGGCAGCGTTCTCGAGTCGATTTTGTCCCTGCAACAGCAGACTCTATATCACTCAATAAGTTCAATGTTTAAGTGCTGGATCAATATTTTCCGCCTTACTTGCCACCCTGGGCGGCGTAGGTCTTCATGCCGTTGAGGATCTCCGCCTTGGCGGAGTCCGGACCTTCCCAGCCTTCGACCTTGACCCACTTGCCTTCCTCCAGGTCCTTGTAGTGCTCGAAGAAGTGCTGGATCTGCTTGAGGCGCAGGGGATTCATATCCTCGGGCTTCTGCCAGTGGGTGTAGATCGGCAGGATCTTGTCGGCGGGCACGGCGAGCAGCTTGGCGTCGCCGCCGGCTTCGTCGGTCATCTTGAGCACGCCGATGGGGCGGCATTTCACGACCACGCCGGCGATCAGCGGGAAGGGTGTGATGACCAGTACGTCGACGGGGTCGCCGTCGTCGGAGATGGTCTTTGGCACGTAGCCGTAGTTGCAGGGGTAGTGCATGGCCGTGCCAATGAAGCGGTCGACGAAGATCGCCCCGGTTTCCTTGTCCACCTCGTACTTGACCGGATCCGAGTTCATCGGAATTTCGATGATGACGTTGAAGGTGTTGGGTGCGTCTTTGCCGGATGTTACGAGGTCGAGGCCCATGCTGCGTTGCTCCTAGAAATGCCGGTGAGAGTGAAAACCCGCAATTATACCGGGCCGGAGCGAGGCTGCTGCGGCGCAAGAATCCAGGCTTTTTGCGGCTTCCCAGCAGGTTTGAGGCTGCAAGCGGCAGCTTTCGGAGGTTCGGGGCTCTACTTATTGCCTGCCCCTGGGCCTTCGCTTAGGATGGCCGGGCCGATGCAACATGAATAATAAGGTGCAACACAGATAACAAGCATTCCAAACGCCTTTTCCAAGGAAGGAGATGTTGATGTCAGCAACACTGAATGGGCTTTACGCAGCGTTGGCTTGCTGGCTGATCGCGGTGCTGTACGGCTTTATCTCGCGTAGTTGGATTCTTTCGCAGGACGCCGGCAATGCCCGCATGCAGGAGATCGCAGGCGCGATCCAGCAGGGCGCGGCGGCCTACCTGTCCCGGCAATACAAGACCATCGGGATCGTTGGCGTCATCCTCGCCATCGCCATCTTCTTCGCCATTGGGCCGACGACCGCCGTGGGCTTCGTCATCGGCGCGGTGCTCTCGGGCGCCTGCGGCTTCATCGGCATGAACGTCTCGGTGCGCGCGAACGTGCGCACTGCGCAGGCCGCCACCAAGGGCATCGGGCCGGCGCTGGACGTGGCCTTCCGCGGCGGCGCGATCACCGGCATGCTGGTGGTCGGTCGGCCTTGGCCTGCTGGGCGTGGCCGGCTTCACGCTGTATCTGGGCGGCAAGGTCGCGCCGGAGCAGCTCTCCGCCGCGCTGCATCCGCTGATGGGCCTGGCCTTCGGCGCCTCGCTGATCTCGATCTTCGCGCGCCTGGGTGGCGGCATCTTCACCAAGGGCGCCGACGTGGGCGCGGACCTGGTGGGCAAGGTGGAAGCCGGCATCCCCGAGGATGATCCGCGCAACCCGGCGGTGATCGCCGACAACGTGGGCGACAACGTCGGCGACTTCGCCGGCATGGCCGCCGACCTGTTCGAGACCTATGCGGTGACGCTGATCGCCACGATGGTGCTGGGCGCGCTGCTGTTCAAGGCGGCGGCTGCGCAGATCGTGGTGTATCCGCTGCTGCTGGGTGCTTTCTCGATCCTCGCCTCGATCGTGGGCTGCTTCTTCGTGAAGGCCTCGCCGGGCATGAAGAACGTGATGCCGGCGCTGTACAAGGGCCTGATCGTCGCGGGCGTGATCTCGCTGATCGGCTTTTACTTCATCACCACCAACTTGATCCCGGACAACGTCCTGAGCGCGGCGGGCAGCCAGATGAAGCTCTTCGGCGCTACCGTGGTCGGCCTGCTGCTCACCGCGGCGATGGTCTGGATCACCGAGTACTACACCAGCACTTACTATGCGCCGGTCAAGCACGTGGCCCAGGCTTCGACCACCGGCCATGCCACCAACATCATCGCTGGCATCGGCGTGTCGATGAAGTCCACGGCCTGGCTGGTGCTCTTCGTGTGCGCGGCGATCATCGCCTCGTATTCGTTCGCGGGCCTGTTCGGCATCGCGGTGGCGGCGACATCCATGCTGTCGATGGCGGGCATCGCCGTGGCGCTCGACGCCTACGGTCCCGTGACCGACAACGCCGGCGGCATCGCCGAGATGGCGGAGCTGCCCGAATCGGTGCGCGCCATAACCGACCCGCTGGATGCCGTGGGCAACACCACCAAGGCGGTGACCAAGGGCTACGCGATCGGCTCGGCCGGCCTGGCCGCGCTGGTGCTCTTCGCAGACTACACGCATGCGCTGGAGTCCTCGGGCAAGACGGTGTCCTTCGACCTGTCGAACCACATGGTGATCGTCGGCCTGTTCATCGGCGGCCTGATTCCCTATCTGTTCGGCGCGATGGCGATGGAAGCCGTGGGCCGCGCGGCGGGCAGCGTGGTGGAGG
>JALBVF010000013.1 GCA_025050535.1 Candidatus Protistibacter heckmannii | reverse complement strand
CTCAATCTTTATATTGCAGCGTCAATGGCTAACAGAGCGTCCGAGTTACTTGAGTTTTGGCATGCGGTTGCGCAGGGCCTCGGCGTCGCACGCCTCGGGATGGGCGTCGAGATAGGCCTGCAGATCTTCCAGAGCGGGCCGGAAATATTCCATGTTGGCGTAGGCCAGGCCGCGGTCGCGCACCTCTTCCACGTTGTCCGGCAGCAGGATCACCAGCCGCTGCTGCACGCCGAGCAGGCGCTGCCAGCGCTCGTCGCGCAGGTGATAGCCTTGAGGTTATGCAGCAGGCGCGCGAGGATTTCGCGCAGCGTGGCGGGCTGCAGGAAGAGCGGCAGCGAGACGCGGTCCATGTCGGCGATGGCGTCGCGCTGCTGCTCGAGATAGGGATCGAGCATTTCCTGGAGCCACTCCTTGGAGAGCGTGGTGCCGGTCAGCGGATCGATAAAGACTTCGCCCGCGGGCACCGACATGCGCACCAGGAAATGATTCGGGAAGGACACCCCGCGCAGCGGCAGGCCGATCTGCTGGCCGATCTCCATGTAGAGGATGGCCAGCGAGATAGGGATGCCGCGCCGCGTCTTGAGCAGAACGTTCAGATGCGAGTTGTCGGGGTTGTAGTAGTCGTTGCGGTTGGGACCGAAACCCAGCTCCTTGTAGAAGAAGCGGTTGAGCAGGCGCATCTTCTGCAGCGGCTCGGTGCCTTCGGCGATTCGGGTCTTGAGGCGGTCGGCCAAGCCGTCGATCTCGGCCAGCGCAGCCATGATGTCCAGCGTGGGATAGGCGTCTTGCGCGACGGCCAGGGCGGCTTCGGTCAGTGTGAGGCTCTCCTCGTCGGCGACCAGACTGGAAAAATAATCGAGCAGTTACGTCGGCATCTCGTCTTTTCTCCTCTATCGCAGTCCGGCTCCGCCCGGGCGGCGGCGCCGGCGTTCAGGCCATTTTTTTGCAGAACACTGCAAAGTCCAGGCCCACGCACTTCAACGTCATGAAATATACTGCTGCGGCGGCGCTCACGCAGACGGTCAGCCAGCCGATGCGCTCCCAGGGGTGTTGTCCCAACGCAACCCAGTCGAGCCTGCCGTTGAGCCAGTGGAGCAGCAGCCCCATCGCGATCACCGCCACGGCCATGCCCAGCAAGAAACGCGCCCACCCGGGCTCGGGCTTGTAAATACCGCGCTTGCGCAGGCCCAAGAACAGCAGCAGCGCATTCAGGCAGGCGCCCAGTCCGATGGACAGCGCAAGCCCGGCGTGCTGGAAAAAAGGCACCACGGCGAGGTTGCACAGCTGGGTGAAGATCATGACGATCACGCCGATCTTCACCGGCGTGCGGATGTCCTTCTTGGCGTAGAAGCCCGGCGCGAGGATTTTCACCAGGATGAGTCCGGTGAGGCCGACGCCGTAGGCCATCAGCGCCTGGCGGGTCATCTCCACGTCGATCGCGCCGAAGCGGCCGTAGTTGAAGAGCGTCGCGGTGAGCGGCGCGCCGAAGAGAAAGAGCGCGGCGGCGCTGGGCACGGCGAGAAGCAGCGTGAGGCGCAGACCCCAGTCAAGCATCGCGGAATAGCCGGCGGCGTTGCCTTCGGCGTGCGTTTTCGAGAGGCTGGGCAACAAGATGGTGCCCAGGGCCACGCCGAGCAGCGCGGTGGGGAATTCCATCAGCCGGTCGGCGTAGCCGAGCCAAGAGACGCTGCCGGCGAGCAGATGCGAGGCGATGTTGGTGTTGATGATGAGCGAGAGCTGCGAGACCGACACCGCCAGCGTGGCCGGCACCATCTGCAGCAGCACGCGGCGCACGCCCGGATGGCGCCAGGCGCGCGGCAAGTTGAACGAGATTGCCGGCAGCATACCGATGCGCGTGAGCGCCGGCAGTTGGATCGCGAACTGCGCCACGCCGCCCACCAGCACGCCCCAGGCGAGCGCATAGACGGGCGTGTCCATGTGCGGCGCGAGCCACAGCGCGGCGGCGATGAAGCTCAGGTTGAGCAGGGTCGGCGTGAAGGCCGGCAGTGCAAACTTTTTCCAGGTGTTGAGCACTCCCGAAGCCATGGCGACCAGCGAGATCAGGCCGATGTACGGGAACATGAGGCGCGTCATCCATACCGCGTCGGTGAAGGTCTTGCCGCCGCCGGGGGCGCCCGCGTCGAGAAAGCCCGTGGCGATCAGGCCGACGAAGACCGGCGCGCCGATCACGCCCAGCAGGCAGACCGCGAGCAGCGACAAGACCAGCACCGTGGCGACGGCGGCGATCAGTTCGCGGGTCTCGGCCTCGCCGCGGCTGGCGTGGAATTCGCCCAGGATTGGAACAAAGGCCTGCGAAAACGCACCTTCGGCGAACAGTCTGCGCAACAGATTGGGGATGCGGAAGGCGACGTTGAAGGCGTCGGTCAGTTCGGAGGAGCCGAAGGCGCGGGCGATGAGGGTTTCGCGGACTAGCCCGGTAATGCGGGAAAGCAGCGTGAGGCCACTGATGGTGACGAGTGCCTTGAGGAGATTCAAAACGGGAAGGCGGAAAAAATCGACGCGCGCATGCCGGGCATTATAAGGGCCGCCCGGCTCTGGCCGGCAAGCGCGACGGCAGGACCGGGGGCGGCGTCCGCCGCGTCTGGAACAAGACCGAAGGAGACTGCGATGTCGAGCACCATGAAGATTGTCGGCGCCTGCCTTGGCGCCGCCGCGGAACCGGGAGCGCGCCTGCGAAAAGACGCGCGTGCCGCGCGCGGAACGCGGGCCCTCGGCCGCTGCCGCCGGGCTTCGTGCGGCTGAAGGATGTCGCGCCCGACATCGTGCAGGACATCCGCTACGCGGGCCGTCACAACTTCCTGGGCCGCCCGGCGGCGGTCTACCGCAAGCCCGTCTGCGTCATCACCCGCGAGGCGGCCGAGGCGTTGGACCGCGTGCAGTCCGAGCTGCGCCAATCTGGGCTGGGCCTGCAGGTCTTCGACTGCTATCACCCGGAATCAGCCAGCGAGGATTTCCTGCTCTGGAGCGGGCAGCCGGGGCGGCGGTGGATGCGCATCGAATTCCATCCCGGCATGGACAAGCACGAACTCGCCGCGCAGGGATACGTCGCCAGGCATCGCGACCACGGCCGGGGCAGCGCGGTGGACTTGGCCATCGTCCCCGAGGGCGACGGGCCGGACGCTTTCCGTCTAGACGACTCGCTGCCCCCCTGCAACACGCCGATGAAATTCCTGGGCAGCCGTTTCCGCGACGGCACACTGGATTTCGGCTCCGGCTACGGCTGCATGGACCCGCTGGCGCACTATGCGCATCCGGACCTGGGCACGGTGGCGGCCGGCCACCGCCGCATGCTCCGGGAGCTGATGGAGAAGTACGGTTTCCGGGCCAGCTACCAGGCCTGGTAGAATTTCACATTACGGAAAGAGCCCTTCCCCCAATCCTTTTTCGACTTTCCGGTTGAATAATTGCCAAATTGCACTGAATTTCGTATACTTGCTAACTCACGTATTTCCAAGCTAGGAAGTTCCTGGCTTATTCCAGGCAAAAATCGGGTAAAAGTTTCAGGATCGATTCATGGCAAATACTGCACAAGCTCGCAAGCGCGCCCGTCAGGCTGTCAAGCTCAACGCCCACAATTCCTCGCTGCGTTCTCGTCTGCGCACCGCCATCAAGGCCGTCCGCAAGGCCGTCGTCGCTGGCGACAAGGCCAAGGCCGCCGAGATCTTCAAGGCCGCCCAGAGCACCATCGACAGCCTGGCCGACAAGCGCATGGTTCACAAGAACAAGGCCGCCCGCGACAAGTCGCGTCTGTCGGCCGCCATCAAGGCGATGGCCACCTAAGCAGCAAGGCGCTGTTTCCGCGCCCCGCCAGACAGGCCGCGCGGAAAATGAAAAGCCCCTGGGATCGGGGGCTTTTTTCTTTGCCGGGGTCGGTCCCGGTGGCTTATTTCTTCTGGAGCTCTTCGGGGACAGTGCGGGCGTCGACCACGGTCAGGCCGTTGTCGCGGGCGAAATTGACAACGAAATCCAGGGCCTTTGGCTCGATGTCGCGCAGGCGTTCATCGATCAGCACACTCTTCACGCCGCCGAGCATGACCGGGCGGACATAGGGCGAATGGCAGAAGCGGGGATCGGCGGTGTCGCCGGGCGGCCGGAACTGCGCCATCACGCCGCACAGCCGGTCCGCCCAGTCGCTGGGCCGGAACGGCTTGCCATCCAGGGGCAGGCCCTGAATGAAGAATTCGCGGTAGGTGGGCTGGCCGGACATTCGGGCGCGGGTTGAAGCAGAAATGCTAGCTGTAATTCTGAAAGAATTTGCTACGTTGCGGTGCAATATTGTAACCGATGCAGGGGTTTCCCGGTCGCAGACTTCGCCGGCGGGCCGGGCGGATTCCCGGACAAGCCCGTGCATCTGTCCGCGCGGCAATGCACCCGCGAGATCGATAAAGACAAGGCCATCACGTATGATAGGTGGCTTTCCCGCCGTTCCGGACAGCATCGCGAGCGGCAGACCAAAGCGGTAGTTTGCAGCCATGACAACCAAAACGATCAAGCATTACCTGCAGTTCAGCGACTTCAGCCGGGACGAGTATGACTACCTCCTGCACCGCAGCGCCGTGCTCAAGGGCAAGTTCAAGCGTTACGAGACCTGGCACCCGCTGCATGACCGCACGCTGGCGATGATCTTCGAGAAGAGCTCCACCCGCACCCGCCTGTCCTTCGAGGCTGGCTTCCACCAGCTCGGCGGCCATGCCGTCTTCCTCAACACCCGCGACACCCAACTGGGCCGCGGCGAGCCGGTGGAGGATTCGGCCCAGGTCATGTCGCGCATGACCGACATGATCATGATCCGCACCTTCGGCCAGGAAATCATTGAGCGCTTCGCCAGACATTCGCGCGTGCCGTTGATCAACGGGCTGACCAACGAATATCACCCCTGCCAGGTGCTGGCCGACGTCTTTACCTTCTACGAGCACCGCGGCGCGATGGATGGCAAGATCGTCACCTGGATCGGCGACGCCAACAACATGGCCTACACCTGGATCCAGGCGGCCGAGATCTTCGGCTTCCAGTTCCACTTCTGCGGCCCCAAGGGCTACCAGCTCGACCCCGCGCGCGTGGCGGCCTCCAGCCGGCCCTTCGTCAAGGAATTCGAGGATCCACGTGCGGCCGTGAGCGGCGCGCATCTGGTCACCACTGACGTCTGGACCAGCATGGGCTACGAGGCCGAGAACGAAGCCCGCCTCGCGGCCTTCAAGGACTACATGGTCAACGCCGTTCTGATGGCGCACGCCCATCCCCAGGCCGTGTTCATGCACTGCCTGCCCGCACACCGCGGCGAGGAAGTGTCCGCCGACGTGATCGACGGCCCGCAGTCCGTGGTCTGGGACGAGGCCGAGAACCGCATGCATGCGCAGAAGGCACTGATGGAATACCTGCTCTGCGGGCGGCTCGACGACTGAAGGCGGGCCGCGGCCCGGATTCGGCCTGCGCCGCTTCTGAAACACGTAAAATCTCTGTTTTTTCCGGTTTCGCGGGGCCGGCCCGGCAGACACGTAATCCGCTTAATACAAACCTGAAGAACCACCATGTCTGATATAAAGAAAGTCGTCCTCGCCTATTCCGGTGGCCTGGATACCTCGGTCATCCTGAAATGGCTGCAGGACACCTACCAGTGCGAAATCGTCACCTTCACCGCCGACCTCGGCCAGGGCGAGGAGCTCGAGCCGGCGCGCGCCAAGGCGCTGAAGTTCGGCATCAAGCCCGAGCACATCTTCATCGACGACCTGCGCGAAGAATTCGTGCGCGATTTCGTCTTCCCGATGTTCCGCGCCAACACCATCTATGAAGGTGAATACCTGCTGGGCACCTCCATCGCCCGCCCCCTGATCGCCAAGCGCCAAGTCGAGATCGCGCGCGCCACCGGCGCCGACGCGGTGAGCCACGGCGCCACCGGCAAGGGCAATGACCAGGTCCGCTTCGAACTCGGCTACTACGCGCTCGAACCCGGCATCAAGGTCGTCGCCCCGTGGCGCGAATGGGACCTTCTCTCGCGCGAGAAGCTGCTCGCCTACGCCGAGCAGAACGGCATCCCCGTCGAGATGAAGCACAAGCAGGGCGGCGCGCCCTATTCGATGGACGCCAACCTGCTGCACATCAGCTACGAAGGCCGCCACCTCGAGAACCCCGAGGCCGAAGCAGAGGAATCCATGTGGCGCTGGACTGTGCGCCCCGAGGACGCACCCGACGCGCCCGAATACCTCGACCTGGAATTCGGCAAGGGCGACATCGTCGCCATCAACGGCAAGAAGATGAGCCCGGCCGAATTGCTCACTGAGCTCAACAAGATCGGCGGCAAGCACGGCATCGGCCGTCTCGACCTGGTCGAGAACCGCTACGTCGGCATGAAGTCGCGCGGCTGCTACGAAACCCCGGGCGGCACCATTATCCTCAAGGCCCACCGCGGCATCGAGAGCATCACCCTGGACCGCGAGGTCGCCCACCTCAAGGACGACCTCATGCCCCGTTACGCCAGCCTGATCTACAACGGCTACTGGTGGAGCCCCGAGCGCCGCGCGCTGCAGGTGCTGATCGACCACACGCAGCAGAACGTCGCCGGCTGGGTGCGCGTCAAGCTCTACAAGGGCTCGATCAGCGTGGTCGCGCGCGACTCCAAGAACACCCTGTTCGACAAGACCATTGCCACCTTCGACGACGACGGCGGCGCCTACAACCAGGCGGACGCCGGCGGCTTCATCAAGCTCAACGCCATGCGCATGCGCATCCAGGCCAACGCGGCCCGCAAGCGCGGCCAATAAGCCAACCGATGCGTAATCCCCGGAGCGACCCGCCGGCCGCCTCTCGACCTGCTTCTCCATCCGCATTCAAGACAGCATCCAGGAAAGAACAATGACTCAACTCGATCAAGTTTCAATCATCGCCAAGGCCAACGTGCATTTCGACGGCAAGTGCGTCTCGCACACCGTCGTGCTGGCCGATGGCACCAAGAAGAGCGTTGGCGTGATCCTGCCCGCCAAGCTCAACTTCGGCACCGGCGCGCAGGAGATCATGGAGCTCGTGGGCGGCAGCTGCCGCGTGCGCCTGGCCGGCGAAACCCACTGGAAGACCTATGCCGTGGGCACGCGCTTCAACGTTCCCTGCAACAGCAACTTCGACATCGAAGTCGAAGGCGAGCCGCTGCACTACATCTGCCACTTCGGCTGATCCACGCGGGATAAAAAAGCCGGGCTGCGCGCTCGGCTTTTTTATTGGCCGCCGTCTCGCTCAGACCACCACCGGCTCCATCTCCAAGGCCACGCCGAATTTCTCGCGCACCGCCGCGCTGATCTCCGCGGCCAGCGCCAGCAGCTCCTGCGCTGCGCCGCCGCCCTCGTGCACCAGCACCAGGGTCTGCCGATCGTGCACGCCCACCGCGCCGCGCCGCGTGCCCTTGAAACCGCATTGCTCCACCAGCCAGCCGGCTGCAAGCTTGAAGCCGCCGTCCGCCTGGGCATGGCTCACCAGCGCCGGGAAGCGTGCCAGCATGGCCTCACGCTGCGCGGCCGGCACGACGGGGTTCTTGAAGAAGCTGCCTGCGTTGCCGAGCACGGTCGGGTCGGGCAGCTTGCGCCTGCGGATCGCCACCACTGCGTCGAAGATGGCGCGAGGCGTGGGCTTGTCCGCGCCGGCCTGGGCTAGTTCGGCAGCCAGCTCCGCATAGCCCGTGTTCGGCGTCCAGTCCTTGGGCAGCGCGAAGCGCACGCGCGTGACGAGGTAGCGGCCCGGCTCCTGCTTGAACACGCTGTCGCGGTAGCCGAAGCCGAATTCCGTCGCGCCGAGCTCGACAAAGCGGCCCTCGCCGAAATCCCAGGCGCGCACCGATTCGCAGAAGCGCGCCATCTCCAGCCCGTAGGCGCCGATGTTCTGGATCGGCGCGCCGCCCGCCAGTCCCGGGATCAGCGCCAGGTTCTCCAGCCCCGGCCGGTCCTGGGCGAGCGTCCATTCCACAAAGCTGTGCCAGTTCTCGCCCGCACCCACGTCCACCAGCCAAGCCGCGCCCGTCTCTCCCGCCAGCGTCCTGCCGGGGATCGTGACGCGCATCACCAGGCCCGGATAGAAGGCCGGCAGCACCACATTGTTGCCGCCGCCCAGGATCAGGCGCGGCAGGCCGTAGAGGCGCGGGTCTTCCTCCTGCTGTTCGAGCAGGTCGGGTAGGGCGGATTCGGCGTCGATCTCGACGGCGTAGCGGGCCTTGCTGGGCAGGCCCAGGCTGTTGTGTCGGGTGAGGGAAAAGTCTTCGAGCAGATCGGGCATGAGGCGGATGGAATAAGCCTGGGCGGGCCTTTCCGGTGGGCGGATGGGCCGCAAAACGGCCATCCGCGGACACAAAGCCTGCGCCTGTCGATTAGAATGCAAGGCATGGGCGCAGACCCATATAACAAGAACGCAACGCGACAACAGCGCGATTATACGTACGCCAAGAGAGGAACCGATGCCGTCTTTCGATACCATTTTTGAACCGAACATGGTGGAGCTCAAGAACGCCGTGGAGCAGGCCAACAAGGAGATCTCGACGCGTTTCGACTTCAAGGGTTCGGACGCCCGCGTCGAACTCAAGGAACTGGCTCTCACGCTCTACGCTGACGACGACTTCAAGATGGGGCAGGTCAAGGACGTGCTCGTTGCCAAGATGGCCAAGCGCGGCGTCGACGTGCGCTTCCTCGAATACGGCAAGCTCGAGAAGATGTCCGGCGACAAGCTCAAGCAGGCCGCCACCATCCGCAAGGGTCTCTCCGGCGACGTCGCCAAGAAGGTGGTGCGCGTGGTCAAGGACTCCAAGCTCAAGGTTCAGGCCTGCATCCAGGGCGACGCGGTGCGCATCACCGGCGCCAAGCGCGACGAACTGCAGTGCGCCATCGCCATGCTGCGCAAGGAAGTCACCGAGGTTCCGCTGGACTTCAACAACTTCCGCGACTGAGCGGAACATCGCGCCCGGAACCCCGTTGAGCGAGCACTGCTACGACCATCCGCCGGCGCCCTCCGACACCCAGGGCGCCGTGGGCATTGCCCGCGCCGAGCGCTTCGACCCCATGGCCTTCGAGCACGCGGTGGACGACATGCTGCGCGCCTGCGGCATCGACCCGCGCACCGAACACACCGGCCAGAGTGCGCGCCGCGTGCGCGAACTCTGGCAGAACCGCCTGCTCGGCGGCTACGATCTCGATCCCGCGCAGGTGCTGGGGGACGGCTTCGAGGATGCGCGCTCCGATCTCGTCATCGTGCGCGACATCGCCGTGCACGGCGTCTGCCCGCATCACCTCGTGCCCTTTCGTGGCGTGGCCCACGTGGCCTATCTGCCCGGCGGCCGGCTGCACGGCTTTGGCCGCATCGCGCGCATGGTCGACGCCATCGGCCACCGCTTCACCTATCAGGAATGGATGACGCGCGACGTCGTCAATCTACTCTGCGGCGCCGGCAAGGCGCACGGCGCGGCCTGCGTGATCGAGACCGAGCAGCTCTGTCTGCTGCTCGGCGAGAACCGGCGCGGTGACGAGCGCGTCGTCACCCAAGCCTTCGCGGGCGACTTCGAGCGCAGCGAAAGCCTGCGCCGGGAATTCCTGCTGACTGTCGCCGCTAAGCCGCCGCGCGCGGCGCAAAACCCTTAAGCAGCTCCGCCAGCGCCTTGAGCGCGGCGTCCGGACCGCGGTCCATCTGTGCGCGGATGATCGCGCCGTCTACCGCCACGGCGATCGCCTTGGCGTCGGCACCGCGCCGGCGCGAGGCCGGCAGCAGATTGGCGATCAGCACCTCCATGTCGCGCTTGTGGCTGCGCGAGATCTCCACCGCCTCGGGCATGTTCGTGCCGAGCTCGCTCACCGCGTTGATGAAGGCGAAGCCGCGGTAGCTGCCCGCGTCGAACCATTCGCGCAGGCTTGGCACCATGGCCTTTAGGCTTCCGCCGTGGCGGCGCAGCGCGTCGGAGAACCAGGCGATCCAGCGCTCGTTCCGGAAGCCGAGGAAGGCGAGGATCAGATCGTTCTTGCTCGGGAAATGCCGGTAGAAAGTCAGCTTGGCCACGCCGGATTCCGCGATCACGCGGTCCACGCCGGTGGCGCGGATGCCTTCGGCGTAGAACAGATCATGCGCGGCGTGCAGGATGCGGTCGCGGGCGGGCAGCGCGGAGAGGTCCACCGGCTGGGCGCCGGGTGGCTGGACGGATGCGGCGGGAACGGGTCGGGAAGCCATGGCGCCATTGTAGGCAGGATCGTCTATCTTGGATAGAGTTGCCATGTAGGCAGACCTGTCTACATGGCGCAGATCATACACGACCCATCCACGGAGACGCCATGAACCAGCCCCTGCAGCCGCGCCCGCCGCTTCCGCCCTTCACCCACGAGACCGCCATCCAGAATATCCGCATGGCCGAGGATGCCTGGAATTCGCACGATCCCGAGCGCGTGTCGCTCGCCTACACGCCCGACAGCCAATAGCGCAACCGCGCGGAGTTCGTCAACGGGCGCCCCGAGATCGTGAGCTTCCTGCAGCGAAAATGGGCGAAGGAAGTCGAATATCGGCTGATCAAGGAGCTCTGGGCCTTCGAGGGCAACCGCATCGCCGTGCGTTTCGCCTACGAATGGCGCGACGCCGCCGGCAACAGGTTCCGATCCTACGGCAACGAGAACTTGGAGTTCGACGAGCACGGCCTGATGCGCGCGCGGCATGCGTCGATCAACGACCTGCCGATCCGCGAGGCGGACCGCAAATACCACTGGCCGCAGGGCCGGCGGCCCGATGATCATCCGGGGTTGAGCGAACTGGTGCTTTGAGCGGGGCGGGAAGTCCAGCGGACATCCGCACGCAGGGTGGGGCGGCGGCGGCTTGCGCCGGGTGTTGAGCGCCGCGCGTTCAGGCGTCCGGCTCGGCCGGCTTGCTCTTCTGCCCGATCTTGCTTTCCTGGCCCGCCGCAAGCTTGCGCAGATTGGCGCGGTGACGCCAGATGAGCAGCAGGCTCATCGCGGCGATGACGAGGACGACGGAGCGGTTGTCCGGCTCCCAGCCGAAGAGCAGCGCGTCGTAGAAAGGCGCGAACACAGCGGAGATCAGGGCGGCGAGCGAGGAGTAGCGGAAGAAGACCGCGACGATCAGCCAGGCGCCCAGCGTCGCCAGGCCCAGCACGGGGGCGATGGCCAGAAGGATGCCCAGCGCGGTGGCCACGCCCTTGCCGCCGGCGAAGCGGTGGAACACCGGAAAGAGATGCCCGAGGAAGACGGCGACGGCCGAGAGCGCGACCAGCAGGGAAACGTCCTCGCCGGGCGGCGCGAACATGCGCGCGAGCATCACCGCCACCCAACCCTTGGCCGCGTCGCCCAGCAGCGTGAGCATGGCGGCGAGCTTGTTGCCGGTGCGTAGGATATTGGTCGCGCCGGGATTGCCCGAACCGTAGGTGTGCGGATCGGCCAGGCCCATCACCTTGCTGACGACGACGGCGAAGGACACCGATCCGATCAGATAGGAGACGAGGGCGGCGAGCAGTGCGGACATTGGCGGTGGCCTTTGATTGCGGTGGCCGTATTGTATACGCGGCCTCGCCGTGAAAACCACGCCGCCGCAATGCCCGGCACCGCCGCTCAGCCTTCGTTGGCGACGGAAACTTCCTCGGCGTCCAGCGTGGTCTTCAGCGCGGCCGGGTCGATGCCGACCAGGAAGCCGCGCCGCCCGCCGTTGATTTAGATCCTTGGCAGCGCCATGATGCTCGCCCCCACGTACACCGGCATGGGCTTGCGCAGGCCGAAGGGCGAGGTGCCGCCAACCTGGTAGCCGCTGTGGCGCTGCACCACGTCGGGCTTGCAGGACTCGATGTGCTTGCGCCCGGTCTGGCGCGCGAGATTCTTGGTGGAGACCATGCGGTCGCCGTGCATCAGCACGATCAGCGGCTTGGCCTGCTCGTCCTGCATCACCAGGGTCTTGACAACGTAGTGTTCGTCCACGCCGAGCTGCGACTCGGATTAGCACGTGCCGCCGTGCTCGACGTAGTCGTAGGGATGGCAGGTGAAGGCGACGCCATGCTTGCGCAGGAACTGCGTGGCCGGCGTTTCGGAGATGTGCTTGTCTGCCTTGCTCATGGAGATCGGGTGCGGACGGATCAGCCGCGCGGATGGTGCGCCTTGTGCAGGTTCTTCAGGCGCTCGCGGGCGACGTGAGTATATATCTGCGTGGTTGAGATGTCGGCATGGCCGAGCAGCATCTGCACCACGCGCAGGTCCGCGCCGTTGTTGAGCAGATGCGTGGCGAAGGCGTGGCGCAGCGTGTGCGGCGAAAGCGGCGCGTTGACGCCGGCGGCCAGCGCATAGCGCTTGACCGCGTACCAGAAGGCCTGGCGCGTGAGATGGCCGCTGTCCTTGCCGCCGCCGTCTGCCAGCGCGCGCGGCGACACGAAGAGCGCGTCGCAGGCGCGGCCCTTGGCCAGCTCCGGCCGGCCTTCCTGCAGATAGCGGCGCAGCCAGTCCCCGGCCTCGATGCCGAAGGGCACGAGACGCTCCTTGTTGCCTTTTCCGCTGACGACGCGCACGACGCCTTCGTTCAACCCCACCGACACCGTGTTCATCTCCACCAGCTCGGAAACGCGCAGCCCGCTCGCGTACATCAGCTCGAGCATGGCGCGGTCGCGCAGACCGGCGGGAGTGTCGACGTCGGGCGCGCTGAGCAGGGCTTCGACCTGGGCTTCGGAGAGCGTCTTTGGAAAGCGCTGCGCGGCCTTGGCGCTCATCAGCGAGAGGCAGGGATCGGCGGTGACGCGGCCGTTGCGCAGCGCCATCTGATAGAAGCGGCGCAGGACGGCGAGCCGGCGGTTGGCGGTGGCCGGCTTGTCGCTCTTGCGGTGCGCGGCATAGGCGGCGAGGTCGGCCTCGGCGGCCGCGAGCAGCGGCTTGGTTCGCTGTTCGTCGAGCCAGCGCGAGATCAGGGTGAGGTCGCGGCGGTAGGCCTCGAGCGTGTTGCGCGCGAGACCGTCCTCCATCCAGGCGGTTTCGCAGAACCAGTCGATCTGCCCCAGGCTCTGCGAGAGCGCGGCGCTGGGCGGCATGTCTTGTCCTTCGGCCATGCCTAGATCAGCAGCGCGCCCTCGTGCTGGAGAAGCCAGCGCTTGGCGACGAGCTGGTAGCTGTCGGGATCGCTGGCGTGCGCGAAGCCGCCGATGCCCTTGGCCGAGACGATGCGGTGGCAGGGCACGACGAGGGGATAGGGATTGTCGCCACAGGCCTGGCCCACGGCGCGCGGCGTGCCGCCGGCGGCTTGCGACAGCGCGCCGTAGGTGCTCAGCTTGCCGCGCAGCACCGCGCTGATGCCCTGCCACACGCGGCGCTGGAAGTCGGTGCCGGCCCGCGCCAGGGGAAGGTCGAAGCGGTAGTCGGGGTCGTCGACGTAGCGCAGCACCTGTTTGACGGCACGCTCGGCCAGTGCGTTGGCGGACGTGATCGCCGGCGTGCCGCGCGGCAGGTAGAGCAGCGCCGTGATCGCACCGCCGCCGGTGCGCACGCCGAAGACGCCGAAGGGTGCGATCACGGTGGCGTCGAAGCGCGTGGCACGCGCCATGGCCGCGGGCCGGGAGGCGGAGGCTTCGCCGCGCGGCGCATCCTCGCGTTCCTGGCGCGTCGCGTTCTGCCGCTGCGGATTGCGCTCCAACATAGTCAAGAGAGGCGATGACTTATTGATCCGGCAGGAAGAAGTTTTCATGCGGCGTATTTGACGCTGGAATCCTGGAAGTAGGATTTCACGCGTTCAGGATGGGTTTCGATGAACGCCATGTGGTTCTTTGCTGCGGCGTGTAATTTGGCCTTTGTTCTGACAGGGACTCGTGTGCTGATGACATGTTTCAGGTCGGCGTTGAGTCGCTCATCCAGATTGAGCTCCGGGCTGTAGCTTGACAGGTAAAAGACTTCGATGTCGGCTTGGTGCTCGGCAAGCCATGCCTTGACCGGCTTGCAGTGATGCACGCTGAGGTTGTCGAGGATCAGGAACACTTTCTTGCCCGCGCGCTTGCCATCGGCCACCAGCGCCTCGAAGAACTCGATGAGCTTCTCGTGGTTAAAGGCACCATCGATGATCATCCAGCTTGCCTTGCCCTGATTGGTCACTGTGGAAATCATCGACAGCTTCTGTCGCGTACCTCTAACCGCCATCGTGACCGGGGTTTTCCCTTTGGGAGCATAACTGCGGCCCCGAACATCCGTATTCACCAACGCGGTTTCGTCACCCCAGTGAATCTCGCCACCTTTGGCCTTGGCACGCTTCTCGATGGCCAGATACTCCTGATCGATCCACTGCTTGACAGACTCCGGTCGCTGTTCGTAAGCGCGCTTGATCGGCTTTTTCGGCGTGAAACCCCAGCGCTTGAGGTAGTCTCCGACCGCACGTATTGAGAGTCTGACCGCGTATTCCTGTTCGATGAACAGCATGACCGCGCCTCGCGTCCGGAGCGCAGATTCCATCTTCAACTGCTCAGGACGTTTGTCGCAGATCGTGCGCCGGATTGCTTCTTCTTGATCCGCATTCAGCCGTCTTCCGTCTCCTGGCGCACGAGCTCGTTGGCGCGGCTTCAGGGCCGCCGCGCCCCCTTCTTCATAGAGATAAATGGCCAGTCGAGCCGCCGGGTAACTCAGCCCCGTCAACTCCACGATGGCCATGACTCCGTATCCCTTCCGATGCAACCTCACGACCTGCTTTTGCCTCTCGTGCAGTTGCTCCAGTTTCTGGTATCGAGCGTTTTCTTTTTCTATGCCAATTCGATGCCAGAAATGATAATAAGCTCAATCTTTATATTGCCGCGTCAATAGAACAGGAAGGCACCATGTCTCATCCGATCAAGCACACCCCCGCCGGCCGCGCGTCGCTCACTATGCTGTCCGACCCCGCCTCGGCGGTGGAAGACAAAGACAAGGAGGGCAGCGCGCCCTACTACACCACGCCGCCCACCGAGGGCGGATCGCCGGTATCGGAATCCGTGCGCTGGGGCAAGACCGTGTATGTGTCGGGCATCATCGGCATGGCTCCCGGCGGCGAGCGCAAGCTGGTGAGCGGGCGGCGTCGAGGCCGAGACCACGCAGGCGCTGGACAATCTGCGCGCCACGCTCGAGCGCAACTATTCCACGCTGGACCGCGTGATGAAATGCGACGTTCTGCTCGTCGACATGGCCGACTACGAGAAGATGAGCGCCGCCTATTCCAAGCAGTTCCTGCACAGCCGGCCGGCACGCATCACCTATGTGGTCGCGGGGCTGCCGCTGGGTGCGCGCGTGGAGATGAACTGCATCGCCGCGGCGACGAAAAAACGCTAAAATCAAAAAAGCCCATGGCATGGGAAAATCTCGGCCATGGCTCAAATCTATCCTTCGGGCTGGCGCGAACTGGCCGTCGCCGGCGCCGCCCAGCGCGAGATCGAAACCCTTTCCCTGCTGGCCCAGGGGCTGCCGGCGAACTGCACCGTCTATCACGGCGTGCACTGGACCAACGTCGAACGCCACGGCCCGGACGACGGCTCTGGCTATTCGGTCTACGGCGAGATCGACTTCGTGGTCATCGGTCCCGAGGGCGCGGTGCTTCTGATCGAGCAGAAGTCAGGCTTCCTCGACGAGATGCCAGAGGGCCTGGTCAAGCGCTACGCCGGCAGGGAGAAGAGCGTGCCGGCGCAGATGCAGCGCACGCTGCAGGTCATCCGTACCAAGCTGGCCCGCGCGGGCCTCAAGCCCAACCTCGAATATCTGCTGTACTGCCCCGACCATCTGCTCAAGCAGCCCGAGCATGCGGGCCTGGATCCGATGCGCATCGTCGACGCGCGCACGCGCGACAAGCTGGCGCGCACAATCGGCGGGCTGGTGCACGCCGACCGTCCCGCCGCTTCCTCCGGCGAACGCGCGGGTGAGGACGCGGTGCGCAAGCTGCGTAAATTCTTTGCCGACGAACTCTCGCTCAGCCCAGACCCCAGCGCCATGCTCGGCCAGGCGGAGGCGATGGTGACGCGCGTCTCCGGCGGTCTGGCGACCTGGGCGCGCCGCCTGGAGATGCAGCCGCTGCGCCTGCACGTGGAGGGCACGGCGGGCAGCGGCAAGACGCAGCTGGCGCTGGCTCTGATCCGCGACGCACTCGACGCCGGGCAGCGTCCGCTCTACGTCTGCTTCAACCGGCCGCTGGCCGACCATATCCAGCGCCTCGTCGGCGAGGACATGGCCGCGGGCGGCGGCCGGATCGCCACCTTCCACATGCTGGGCGACGCCTTCGCGCGCGAGCAGGGCATCACGCTCGATTACGGCGGCGCGCAAGTGTGGAAGAAGATGGAAACGGTGCTGGCCGAACATCCGCTGCCGCCGGCGTGGGTCCACGACGTGCTGATCGTCGACGAGGGCCAGGACTTTTCCGAGCCATGGCGCGACGCGTTGCTGCGCCTGCTCAAGCCCGAGGGTAAGGCGGTGTGGCTGGAAGACCCGATGCAGAACCTCTACGACAAGGCGCCGGTGGCGCTGCCGGGCTGGCCGGTGCTGCGCGCGCCGTCCAACTACCGCAGTCCGCGCCAGGTGGTGGGGCTGCTCGCCGACCTTGGCGCCACCGGCATCGAGGCCGCGAGCCCCTTCCTGAGCGCGGAGATCACGGTGTTCGAATACGACCCCACTCAGACGGAAAGCCTCTTCGAGGCCACCAAGCAGGCGATCACGCATTGCCTCGCGGGCGGCTTCGCGCGCAAGGACATTGCGTTGATTTCGTATCGGGGGCGGGAGAATTCGGAGGTGCTGCCGCTGGAGAAACTCGGGCCGCACACGCTGCACGCCTTCACCGGCGGCTACGACCTCTTCGGCAATCCGCTGTACCGGGAGGGCGAGCTGCTGGCGGATACGGTCTACCGCTTCAAGCGGCCAGTCGGCCCCCGCGGTGGTGTTCACGGAGATCGATTTCGAGGCTCTGGACGAGCGCGCGCTGCGCAAGCTCTTCGTCGGCATGACGCGCTCGCGGCTCAAGCTGGTGCTGGTGACCAGCAGCCGCGCGGCGAATCTGCTCAGAGCGTCCCTGGAAGGGAGTTGAGGGGCGGGCCGCGGCCCGTTCAGGCCTGGAGCAGCTGCTGAATCTCGCCGCTCTCATACATCTCCATCATGATGTCGGAGCCGCCGATGAATTCACCCTTCACATACAGCTGGGGAATTGTCGGCCAATTGGCGTAGACCTTCACGCCCTGGCGGATTTCCTCGTCCTCGAGCACGTTGACGGTGAAGGGTTCTTCCACACCGCAGGCCTTGAGGATTTGGATGGCGCGGCCGGAGAAGCCGCACATCGGGAACTGGGCCGTGCCCTTCATGAACAGCACCACCGGATGGTTTCCGACGATCTGACCGATTTTCTCTTGGATGTCCATTGCTTCGCCTCGTGCACTTGGCTGGGATCGCGCTGGGAGCGCTCGCCTGGCTGGCCGGCTGCATTAGCCAGCGGAGTCCCATCCTAATTCAGAAATGTGTCAGACCTGATTTTATCGGACTTTCATCCTTTGCGCCCACCGCCGACCCGCGGAATACTGGCCAGGTCCTGCGCGGAAAACAACGCTTCCAGCCCGGCCTCGCCCAGCAGGCCGGCCACGCCTTCGGCCTGATCGTAGCCGTGCTCGATCAGCAGCCAGCCGCCCGGGTTCAGACGAGAGGCCGCGCCTGCCGCGATGGCGCGCAGGTCGGCCAGGCCCCGCGCGCCGGGCACGCCGTCGGTGAGGGCCGAGACGGGTTCGAAACGCAGGTCTCCCTGGGAGAGATGCGGATCGCTGTCGGCGATATAGGGCGGGTTGGAGACGATGAGGTCGAAGCGGCGCGTCCCGGGCAGGGCGGCGTACCAGTCGCCGAGGAAGAATTCGAGGGGCGCTGGCGAAGCGGCTTCGCCGGACCGGTCGCCGAGCAGGCGCGCGGCGTTGGCGCGCGCGGTTTGCAGCGCGGCCTCGGACGCGTCGCTGGCGCAGACGCGGGCGTCGGGACGCGCATGGGCGATGGCCACGGCGATGGCGCCGCTGCCGGTGCCCAGGTCGAGCACGGCGGGCGCGCGCAGGCCGGCGATCTTCTCCAGCGCCAGTTCGACGAGCAGCTCGGTCTCGGGGCGCGGGATGAGGACGGCGGGATTGACCTCGAAGTCCAGCCCGTGGAATTCGCGCCGGCCGGTCAGATAGGCCACGGGTTCTCCGGCGCGCCGACGCACGGCGAGCGCGAGGAAGGCGGCCTCCTGCACCTCGGGCAGCGCGTCGCGGGTGATCAGCGCGGCGCGCGAGAGGTCGGTGGCGTGGCCGAGCAGCAGCCTAGCTTCGTGCATCGGGAGGCCGCTTTGGCGCAGCAGGTCGTCGGGGCTCATGGGCGCTGGCGCATGCGGTGCGGAAAGGCGCTGCGGCGGACCGGAGGCGGGCGCGCTCGGCCGCTCAGGCGTCGCCGAGTGCGGCGAGCTGCTTCGCCTGATGCTCGGTGGCCAGGGCGGTGAGCAGGTCGTCGAGGTCGCCATCCATCATCGCGTCGATCTTGTAGAGCGTGAGATTGATGCGGTGATCGGTGACGCGGCCCTGGGGGAAGTTGTAGGTGCGGATGCGGTCGCTGCGGTCGCCAGAGCCGATGAGGCTCTTGCGCTCGCTGGCTTCCTTCTCCTGGCGTTCGCGCGCCTGCTTGTCGGCGATGCGTGCGACAAGCACCTTCATCGCCTGCTCGCGGTTGCGGTGCTGGCTGCGGTCGTCCTGGCACTCGACGACGATGCCGGTGGGGATATGGGTGAGGCGCACCGCGGAGTCGGTCTTGTTGATGTGCTGGCCGCCGGCGCCCGAGGCGCGGAAGGTGTCCATGCGCAGGTCGGCCGGGTTGATGACCACGTCGGCGAGTTCGTCGGCCTCGGTCATCACGGCCACGGTGCAGGCCGAGGTGTGGATGCGGCCCTGGGTCTCGGTGGCCGGCACGCGCTGCACGCGGTGGCCGCCGGATTCGAACTTGAGCCGCGAATACGCGCCCTGGCCAACGATGCGCACGATGACTTCGCGGTAGCCGCCCAGGTCCGAGGCCGATTCGCTGATGACTTCCACCTTCCAGCGCTGGAGCTCGGCATAGCGCGCGTACATGCGCAGCAGGTCGCTGGCGAAGAGCGCGCTTTCGTCGCCGCCGGTGCCGGCGCGGATTTCCAGGAAGATGTTGCGTTCGTCGTTGGGGTCGCGTGGCAGCAGCAGCTTTTGCAGACTGGCTTCGAGATCGACGAGGCGCTGCTGGCCGGCGCGGATTTCTTCCTCGGCAAAGCCCTTCATCTCTGCGTCGGAGAGCAGCTCCTGCGCGGTGTCGATGTCGGCCGCGGCCTGCTTCCAGTGCTGATATTCCTCGACCACGGGAATGAGCTCGGCATGCTCGCGGTTAAGCTTGCGGTATTGCTCCATGTCGCGCGTGGCGTGTTCGTCGGAGAGCAGACGGTTGAGTTCGACCAGCCGACCGTCGAGCTGGTCGAGCTTGGCTTGCATGCCCGCTTTCATTGTTTGCGGAACAGCTCGGGCAGCAGCTTGAGCAGGGTGTCGCGTTCGCTGCCCTGGGTATGCGAGAGGGCGTGGGTGGGGCCGTGCAGGAATTTGTTGGTGAGCGCGCTGGCCAGGGCTTCGAGCACGGCCTGCGGATCGTCGCCGCGGGCGAGCATGCGCTTGGCGCGCTCGAGCTCCATCTGGCGCAGGGCTTCGCCCTGGCTGTGCAGCGCGCGGATGACGGGCACCACGCTGCGGTTCTCGGCCCAGTGCATGAAGTTCTGCACGCGGGTTTCGATGATGGCCTCGGCCTGCTGCACGGCGGCCTGGCGCATGGCGTTGCCCTGGCTGACGATGGCGCCGAGGTCGTCGACGGTGTAGAGGAAGACGTCGCTCAGCTGGCCGACCTCGGCTTCGATGTCGCGCGGAACGGCCAGGTCGACCATGAGCATCGGGCGGTGGCGGCGGGCGCGCAGCGCTCGCTCGACCGCGCCCAGGCCGATGATGGGCAGGGTGCTGGCGGTGCAGGAGACGACGATGTCGAATTCGGCCATGCGCTGCGGCAGGTCCGAGAGCGGCATGGCGCTGCTGGCGATGCCCTGCTCGGCCATGCGCTCGGCGAGCCTCTCGCCGCGTTCGATGCTGCGGTTGGCGACCACAGCCAGGGCGGGGCGCTGCGCGGCGAAGTGCGTGGCGCACAGTTCGATCATTTCGCCGGCGCCAATGAACAACACCTTCTGCTTGTCGAGGCGGTCAAAGATGCGCTGCGCGAGCTTCACGACGGCGGCGGCCATGGAGACGGAATGCGCGCCGATCTCGGTGGTGCCGCGCACTTCCTTGGCGACCGCGAAGGTGCGCTGGAAGAGCTGGTTCAGATAGGTGCCCAGCGCGCCGGCCTCGCCGGCGGTGCGCACCGCGTCCTTCATCTGGCCGAGAATCTGCGTCTCGCCCAGCACCATCGAATCCAGGCCGCTGGCGACGCGGAAGGCGTGACGGACCGCGTCGGACTGGGGCAGGGCGTAGAGATGGGGCGCGAGGTCGGCCTGGCGGATCTGGTGATAGTCGGCCAGCCAGGCCAGGGCGCGGCTGCGGTTGGCTTCGGCGGGCTCGTCGTTGGCGGCGGCGCAGTAGAGTTCGGTGCGGTTGCAGGTCGAGAGGATGGCGGCTTCCGGGCCGGCGCGTTCAGTCTCGCCGCGTTGGCCGGCGGGCAGCAGCTCCAGCAACTGTCCCAGCACCGGCTTGATGTGCTCAAGCGGGAACACCACGCGTTCGCGCAGGGCTACGGGCGCGGTGTTGTGGTTGATGCCGATGGTCAGCAGCTGCATGTCGACGGGGATGACGGCGCTATATGCCAGAACAAGCCTGAAATTGGCCGCGATTATACCGCCCGTGCGTATTTCCTTATGCCCCTCGGCCCTTTCGGACGCTCTCGGCGGCGAAAATGCGGGCAAAATGCCGCATCTTTTATCGGCTGCGGCGCAAAAGGAGCGGAAATGGGCGAGTTGGGGATGCTGTTCGTGGGGGCAGCCATCGGCTTTGCCGCCTGGTCCCTGCATCCCGGCCGAAAAACCCTGCGCGCCTTGCACATGGCGCTGGCCGGCACGGCCGGCGCGCTCGCCGCCGGTCTGGCGGGGCAGGTCACGCTGTTCGCCTGCGACGGCAGCATGAGCTCGATCGCTCTGGTCCTGGGCGGCGCGCTGGCGGCCGCCACTGCCTATTCCCTCGTCCATCCGCTGCTCAAGCGCTGAGTCTCGGCGCCGAGCCATCCCCCGGGCGCCGGCTTCTCCCGCTTCCCTGTCATGCAATCGTCAAGTTGACGAAACAGTCGTGGCCTAATCTCCTGGGTGCTGGCTTGTCCGGAGATGAAATTCTTATGAATAAATCGGGTAGCTTTGCGTACTCGACGGTGGTGTATTTGGAGAGTGTCAGCAACAGAAAGATGCGCATCGCCTCGAAGGGGGCGTGCACGAAGGCGCTCGTCGAAATGATCGGCGAGAGCGATTCCATGCTTGCTTCGCTGCAGCATTTCACCGGCAATGTGTTCAAGCGCAACGACCAAGTGACCAAGGCGGCCTATCTCGCCATGGACTGCAGAAACTGCCCGACCATGATCACCCTGCCGGCCGGCAGTTTCGACATGGCCGCGCCAGACGCGGAAGGAGAGCGCTTCCCCCACGAAGGTCCGCAGCACCGTGTGAAGCTGCCCACCTTCGACGTGAGCTCCACCGAAGTGACGATGGGCCGATTCGCCGAATTCGTCCGCGACAGCGGCTACTCGGTCAAGGGCGACTGCTACGGGTGGAACGGCGTCGACTGGGATCAATTGGCGGGATCCCGGTTTCGTTCAGGACGAGAAACATCCCGTGGTCTGCGTCGGCGGGGACGATGCGCAGGCCTACGTGAAATGGCTCACCAAGAAGACCTGCCATCTCTACCGCCTGCCCAGCGAATCCGAATGGGAATACGCGGCGCGCGCCGGCACCACGGGCGCGCACTACTGGGACGCCGACACCGACAATCCCGCCGACGTCTGCAAGTACGCCAACGTCGTCGACATCACCTTCAAGACCCGCATCCCTCTGGTGGCCAACTGGAGCAACCACGCCTGCCGCGACAAGGCGGCCTGGACCGCGCCGGTGGCAAGCTATGCGCCCAACGCCTACGGCCTCTACGACATGTCGGGCAACGTCTGGGAATGGGGGGAAGACTGCTGGCACGACAGCTTCCTCGGCGCGCCCGCCAACGGCACGGCATGGAAGGCCGAGAATTGCTCGGCGCGCGTGCTGCGCGGCGGCGGCTGGGGCGACACCATGCTCGGCACCGAGCGCGTGACCACGCACGGCAACGGCGGCCTGGTCGAGCGCAGCGTGTTCACCGGCTTCCGTGTGGTGCGCATCGCCGACGCGAACTGAGCGCGCCAAGCGCGCAACGCACATCAGGCCGATCCGATCGGCGCAGCCCATCGAGCGGACCAATGCGCCGACATGTATCCACATGAAACGCGCCGCGCATGGATCTTCTAGCCATTAATCCCGATTTACCGTCTCCCCGCCTGTCCCGACAATAGTGCTTTCGTTCGCCGGGCCTTCACGCATTTCATGAGTCTCACCCCCACTTCTTCCGCCGCGCACGATCCGGTCGACGTGCTCGTCGTCGGCGGCGGCAACGCCGCGCTGTGCGCCGCGTTCACCGCGGCCGAGTCGGGCGCGTGCGTCCTGCTGCTGGAATCGGCGCCGCGCGACTGGCGCGGCGGCAATTCCGTGCACACCCGCAATATCCGCTGCATGCACGACGCGCCGCAGGACGTGCTCGTCGAGGCCTATCCGGAAGAGGAATACTGGCAGGACCTGTTCAAGGTCACCGACGGCATCACCGACGAAAAGTTCGCGCGCCTGGTGATCCGCGCCTCCTCCACCTGCCGTGGTTGGATGCGCAAGCACGGCGTGCATTTCCAGGCTTCGCTCTCAGGCACGCAGCATCTGGCGCGCACCAACGCCTTCTTCATGGGAGGCGGCAAGGCCCTGGTCAACGCCTACTACCGAAGCACCGAGGCGCTGGACTTACGCATCCGCTACGAGGCGCCGGTGGACCGCATCGAGATGGATGGCGGGCGTTTCGCCGCGGCCCGGATCGGCGAGGAGTGCATCGCCGCTAAGGCCTGCATGCTCGCGGCCGGCGGCTTTGAATCCAACCGCGAATGGCTGCGCGAAGCCTGGGGGCAGAACGAGCGCGGCGAATGGCCGGCGAAAAATTTCCTCATCCGCGGCACGCGCTACAACCGCGGCGTGCTGATCCGCCAGATGATGGATCTGGGCGCGGACAGCATCGGCGATCCGACGCAGGCGCACATGGTCGCCATCGACGCATGCTCGCCGCTCTACGATGGCGGCATCAGCACGCGCCTGGACAGCGTGACCCTGGGCATCGTCGTCAACCGCGACGCGCAGCGCTTCTACGACGAGGGCGAGGACTTCTGGCCCAAGCGCTGTGCCATCTGGGGCCGGCTCGTCGCGCACCAAGCCGGCCAGATAGGCTACTCCATCATCGACGCCAAGGCCATCGGCCGCTTCATGTCGCCGGTTTTTCCCGGCGAGCGCGCCGACATCCTGCCCGAGCTCGCCACGAAGCTCGGGCTCGACCCGGACAGTTTCATGCAGACCGTGCAAGACTTCAACGCCGCCTGCCTCCAAGGCAGCTTCGACCACACCGCGCTCGACGCCTGCCACACCGAAGGCATCACGCCGTCCAAGATGCACTGGGCGCGGCCCATCGATACGGCGCCCTTCTACGGCTTTTCGCTGCGGCCCGGCGTGACCTTTACCTATCTGGGCATCAAGACCGAAGAGACCGCCGCCGTGCGCTTTGGCGGCGAGCCCAGAGCCAACCTCTTCGTCGCCGGCGAGATGATGGCCGGCAACGTGCTAGGCAAGGGCTACACGGCGGGCTTCGGCATGGCCATCGGCACCGCCTTCGGCCGCATCGCCGGTGCGGGCGCGGCGCGCGCCGCGCTCGGTTCGGCGCATGCGGCGCGGCAGGCCAAGATCAAGGAAGCCCGGCATGCAAGCGCTTGAAGACCTCGCCCGCGAAGCCGGCGCGCTGGCGCACGGCGAACTGCCGCTCACCGGCGCCGAGCAGGAAGTCGCGCGCCAACTGTAGATCTGCAACGCCTGCCGCTATTGCGAAGGCTTCTGCGCGGCGTTTCCGGAGATGACGCGCCGGCTCGAATTCGGCAAGGCCGACGTGCATTACCTCGCCAACATCTGCCACAACTTCGGCGCCTGCCTGCACGCCTGCCAGTACGCGCCGCCCAATCCCTTCGGCGTCAACCTGCCGCAGGCGATGGCCAAGGCGCGCGTCGAGACCTATGCCGACTACGCCTGGCCGGGAGCGCTTGGCGCGCTCTACAAGCGCAACGGCCTCACGCTCTCCATCGCGCTGGCGATGAATGGCGCGCTCTGGGGCTCTTCCTGGAGCGGCAAGCCGGCCGGCGATTTCTACGCGATCTTCCCGCACAACATGCTCGCCGCGATGTTCTCCGCGGTTTTCCTCTGCGCGGTGTTCGCGCTGGGCATGGGCGCGCGGTGCTGACGGCGACGAGCGGCGTCGGCAGCCGCCGAAGCCACGCACGCCGCGCTGCGCCTCAAGTATCTGGACGGCGGCCACGGCGAAGGCTGAAAAAACGGGGACGACGCCTTCACGCTCTCGCGCCGCCGTGCCCACCACCTGACCTTCTACGGCTTCATGCTCTGCTTCGCCGCCACGGCGGTGGCCACGGTCTATCACTACGCCTTCGGCTGGCGCGCGCCCTACGACCTGACGAGCCTGTCCAAGCTGCTCGGCGCGCTTGGCGGCGTGAGCATGATGCTCGGCGCGGCGGGGCTCTTCCGGCTCAATCTGCGCCACCATCCGCAGCACGGCGACGCGGCGCAGAAGACGATGGACCTGGGCTTTATCGGCCTGCTCTTCTTCGCCGCGGCCATGCCGATGCTGCTCACGCTGCATCTTGGCATGGTGATGGCGCTGTTCCTGACGCTGCCCTACGGCAAGTTCGCCCACGGCATCTACCGTTGCGCAGCGCTACTGCGTTATGCGGTGGAGCGGCGCCAGCCAAACCGCATCGGCGTGGGCAGCGAATAGCGCACCAAAGAACGATAACAAAGAGAAAGACTAACGAGGAGACTTGCATGACGATGCGCAGACTGATGCTCACCGCGGCCCAGGCCGCCCTGCTGGCCCAGGGCCTGCCGCAGAAATCAATCACCATAGTGGTCGGCTTCGCGGCCGGCGGCGGCGCCGACACCGCGGCGCGCATCATCGCCAAGAATCTCGGCGACAACCTCGGCCAGTCGATCGTGATCGACAACCGGCCGGGTTCGGGCGGCAACATCGCCCACCAGATCGCCGCCACCGGCCCCACCGACGGCAGCCTGATCCTCTTCGGCTCGGTCGGTCCGCTGACCATCACGCCGCATCTGATGAAGCTGCCCTACGATCCCTTCAAGGATCTCGCACCCATCACCATGGGCGTGAACTTCCCCAACGTGCTCGTCGTCAGCGCCGAGACCGGCATAAAGAGCTTCGCGGACTTCATCGCCTACGCGAAGAAGAATCCCGGCAAGCTCACCTTCGCCTCCACCGGTCCGGGCTCCGCTTCGCATCTGGCCGGCGAACTGTTCAACGTGGTCGCCAACATCGACACCGTGCACTTGCCCTACAAGGGCGGCGCGCCGGCCATGCAGGATCTCGTCGCCGGCCGGGTCGCGTCCTACTACTCCACCTTCTCCACCGCCCAGCCCTTTATCGAGACCGGCAAGCTGATCCCGCTCGCGAGCACCGGCTCGCGCTGCCCAATGTGCCGACCATCGCCGAATCCGGCTTCCCCGGCTTCAGTGCCACCAAATGGTACGCCTTCGTCGCCTCGTCCAAGGTGCCAGCGCCCATCCTCGAGCGCTGGAACGCCGAGCTGATCAAGGTGCTCAAGGCGCCCGACGTCATCGAGCAGCTCAACAAGCACGGCCTCACGCCGCTGCCTGGAACCCGCGACGAACTCGGCCGCTACATGCAGTCCGAATACGCCACCTGGGGCCGCGTGATCCGCGAGCGCAAGATCACAGCGGAATAGCGCTTCGCCGCGGCGGCGGAATCGGCGGCCCGCCCGCCTGCAGATTCCGGTCCGGAGGTCCGGGCCGCCGTTACTTGCAGGCGAGGCTTGACAGGAACAATACGGACGAATATATTACCTCTCATCATGGCTAAATCCTCTCACCGCGAAAAAATCCTGAGCGTCGGCATGGAGGTCGTGCACCGGCACGGCTTCGCTGGCGCCAGCGTGCGCGACATCGTCAAGGCGGCGGGCGTGCCACAGGGCTCGTTCACCAACCACTTCGTCTCCAAGGAAGCCTTCGGCCTGGAGGTGATCGACCTGTATTACGCCAACGCGCTCAAGACCATGGCCGAGACCCTGCGCAACGAAGAGCTGCCGCCGCTGCAGCGCCTGCGCGCCTATATCGACCGCACCAAGGAGCGCCTGATCCGCAACGAGATGCGCAACGGCTGCCTATTCGGCAATTTTGCGGCGGAGGCCAGCGAAGTCAGTGAGCCGATCCGCCAGCGCCTGGTAGAAGTGTTCGACGAGGTCCAGGCGGCCGTCGCGCATTGCCTGCGCGCCGCGGTCAAGGCCGGCGAAGTATCGCCCAGCCTCGATTGCGACGAAACGGCGGCCTTTATCGTCTCTTCCCTGCAGGGCGCCAACCTGATGACCAAGACCCTGCGCAGCACCGTGCCGGTGGAGCGCTTCAAGGAAATCCTGTTCTCCAGCATCCTGCGCCACACCGGCTCCGCCTAGCCGGGCGCGCGGGTGCCTGCAACGGCCGGAGCAAGCCGGCCATTTCAGCCTCACCTTTCTCCAATCCCTTGTTTCAATAGGATTTTTCGATCGCTGGCCAGCTTTCGGTTGCGGCGACGGATCCGGCTTTCAGAACTCCCTCAAAAATTTAATATGGATAAACGTATTTTTTCTTGCTTCAAATAATACGTTCGTACATAATTTATTATCGCTGCACCGCACATAACAAGGAAACTCTACCGTGGAAGCTCCCGTCGTCCTGATCACCGGCGCCCTCGCGGGCATCGGCCGCACCACCGCCCTGGCCTTCGCGCAAGAAGGCGCCCGGCTCGTCGTCTCCGGCCGCAAGGAAGAAGCCGGCCAGGCCCTGGCCGCCGAGCTGCGCGCCAACGTGCGCGACGAAACCCAGGTGCAGACCTTGGTCGATGCGGCGGTCGCGCGCTTCGGCCGCATTGACGCCGCCGTGAACAACGCCGGCACCGAAGGCCCGCCCGGCACGCTCACCGCGCAGACCGCGGAGAGCTACGCCGCCACCTTCGACACCAATGTGCTTGGCACCGTGCTCAGCCTCAAGCACGAGCTGCGCGTCATGCAGGCGCAGGGCTCGGGCAGCATCGTCAATCTGTCCCTCCTCCATTGGCCATCGCGGCGCGCCGGGTGCGTCGATGTACGTGGCGAGCAAGCACGTGGTGGAAGGCCTGACCAAGTCGGCGGCGCTTGAGGCTGCGGGCTTCGGCGTGCGCATCAACGCTGTCGCGCCTGGCCCCGTCGACATGGAAATGCTCGACAGCTTCAGCGGCGGCGCCGAGCGCAAGGCTGCCATGGCCACCGCCGTGCCGCTCAAGCGCATCGGCCGCCCCGAAGAGATCGCCGACGAGGTCCTCTTCCTCGCCTCCCACAAGGCCGGCTTCATGTCCGGCCAGATCGTCGCCGTCAACGGCGGCAAGACGGCCAGCTAGGCAAGGCATCGAATCCAACGGAGCCGGCAACGAGGCCGGCTCCAAGCAAACTGAATGCCGCCAGCCACGAGCAAAACGGCAATGAACGAAAGAGAGTCATTATGAACACGCCGATCCGTCCCCATCTTCTATTCCTGCCCTACAAGCTGGGCGACATCCAGCTCAAGCACCGCGTCGTCATGGCGCCGCTCACGCGCATGTGTTCCGAGCAGCCGGCCGACGAGCCCGGCGACCTGATGGTCGAGTACTACGGCCAGCGCGCCTCCGACGGCGACCTCATCGTCAGCGAAGCAGCCACCGTGGCCTACACCAGCCACGGCTATCTCGGCGCGCCCGGCATCTACGACGACAGCCAGATCGCCGGCTGGCAGCGCGTGACCGACACCGTGCATGCCAAGGGCGGACGCATCGTCATGCAGCTCTTGCACGTGGGCTGCGTGTCGCACGTGGACCTCACCGGCGGCTAAGCACCCGTGGCTCCGTCCGCCATCGAATTCGAAGGCGCGACCTACACCGCCAAGGGCTGGGTGAAGCCCTCGCCGAGCCGCGCGCTGGCCGCTGGCTTCGACGGCGTGGAAATCCATGCCGGAAAAAGCTATCTGATCGACCAGTTCCTGCAGAACGGCAGCAACAAGCGCGTCGATGGCCTTCACCAGTTGCAGCTTCGAGCGAGCTGGAGCGAGTTTGGTGACGACCTGCTTTAGGTCGGCATTGGCCATTTCGTTGGGGCTCAGTTCGGGGCTGTAGCTGGGCAAGTAGAAGACTTCGATCTCGTGCTTGTGCTCGGCCAGCCAGGCCTTCACAGGCTTGCTGTGGTGCACGTGCCGGTTGTCCAGGATCAGGTAGATCTTTCGGCCGGCATCCTTGACCAGCCGGCGCAGGAAGTCGATCAGGATGTCGGCGCTCAACGCTCCGTCGAAGGCCTGCCAGCGCATCTGGCCCTTGTTGGTGACGGTGGAGATCACCGACAAGCCGTGGCGCTTGTTGTTCACGCGAATCACGGGCGTCTGGCCCTGCGGGGCATAGCTGCGCCCGCGCACGTCGTCGCGGCGCACGCCGGTCTCGTCGCCCCAGTGAATTTCGGCCCCCTCAGCCTTGGCGCAGGCGGCGATCACCGGGTAGTCCTCGTCGAGCCACTTTTTCACCGCCGCCGGCGACTGCTCGTAGGCCTTCTTCATGGGCTTTTTCGGCGTGAAGCCCCAACGCTCCAGATACAGGCCCATCGTGCGAACGGCCAGCTTGATGCCGTATCGGTTAAGGATCAACTCGGCAACTGCCTGGCGGCTCCACAGCGCATAGATCATCTTCAACTGGTCGGGCGTGCGGTCGCGGATCAGCCGCTGAACCTCGCGCTCCTGCTCCGCCGTCAGCGTTCTGCCCGTACCCTGCGGGCGCCCGGGGCGCTCAACGTCGAGGGCCTTCCACCCCGCCCGCGCGATACGCCTTCACCGCCGCAATGAGCGTCGTGCGCGACATCTCGCATGCGCCACCGTGTCCTTCAGGCTCACGCCATCCAGCCGCATCTTCACCGCACGTCGGCGCCGTTCGTTCAGGGCGGCTACCGGCAGCGTTCTCGAGTCGATTTTTTCCATGTAACAGCAGACTCTATATCACTCAATAAGTTCAATGTTTAAGTGCCGGATCAATAACTTACGAATCTCCAATGGATAAAAATATCATATTTTTGTATTTTGCGGAATTTACTTTTTGTCGCTTCGAGTGCTTGCGTGAGCATACGGCAAGCCCGGTTGGCTGAGGGGCCTCATGGAGCGGGTCGTCACGGGCAGCCGCGGCCGCCGGCGGGTTTATTTGACGACTTTGAGGCTGGGCCGGCCGCCGCCCGGGCGGTTGGGATCGGGGTCGGGCGTGGGGGTGGGCTGGGCGTCCTTGTCGGCCGCTTCGGTGTCGATGGCTGCGAGCTTGGGCGGGGGGGCGTGCTCGGTGCGGGCCTGGGTGACGGGCAGCGCGCGCTCGACGGGAAAAGCCATGCCTTGGCCGTTCTCGCGGGCGTAGATGGCCAGGACGTTGTCCACGGGCACGTCGATCTTGCGCGGCACGCCGCCGAAGCGCGCCCGGAAGCTGACCCAGTCGTTGCCCATGGACAGCTCGCTGGTGGCTTCGAACGAGATGTTGAGCACGATCTCGTTGTTCTTCACGTACTCGGGCAGCACCTGGGTGCGCGTGTCCACGAAGACCGCGATGTACGGCGTGAAGCCGTTGTCCGTGCACCACTCATAGATGGCGCGCAGCATGTACGGCTTGGTCGACGTGGAGGGCGGCTGTTCCATGGTGGCGCGGGTTGGCGGCGAGACAGAAGGTCTCAGCGCCGCATCACCTTTTCCGAGGGCGTGAGCGCTTCGATGTAGGCTGGGCGGCTGAAGATGCGCTCTGCATACTTCATCAGTGGCGCGGCGTTCTTGGAGAGTTCGATGCCGTAGTGGTCCAGGCGCCAGAGCAGCGGCGCGATGGCGACGTCGAGCATGGAGAACTCTTCGCCCATCATGTACTTGTTCTTGACGAAGATGGGCGCGAGTTGGGCGAGGCGGTCGCGGATGGCGAGGCGGGCCTTTTCATGGGCGCGCTCTGCGGCCTTGCCCTTTTCGTTTTCCAGCGTGGAGACGTGGACGAAGAGCTCTTTCTCGAAGTTGAACAGGAACAGGCGGGCACGGGCGCGCTGCACCGGATCAGCGGGCATGAGCTGCGGATGCGGGAAGCGCTCGTCGATGTATTCGTTGATGATGTTCGATTCGTAGAGGATGAGGTCGCGCTCGACGAGCACCGGCACCTGGCCGTACGGGTTCATGACCGAGATGTCCTCGGGCTTGTTGAACAGGTCGACGTCGCGGATTTCGAAATCCATGCCTTTTTCGAACAACACCAGCCGGCAGCGCAGGGAGAACGGGCAGGTGGTGCCCGAGTACAGAACCATCATGATCGGCTTCCTCTTTTTTCGTATCCGATATAAAGCAAAAGGCGCGCATTAAGGCGCGCCTGGCCCGTCAGGATGAAGCAGCTTACTTGATGTCTTTCCAGTAAGACGCGTTCAGACCCCAGGCCATCACCGAGAACAGCGCGATAAACAGCAGGACCCAGACGCCCAGACGACGGCGGTCGTTCTGCGCGGGCTCTGACATCCAGTTCAGGTACGCAACCAGATCGGCAACGGCTTCGTTGTAGTCAGCCGACTTGAGCTGGCCGGGGGTGACTTGTTCGAAACCCTTGAACTCGTGCACGGTCTTTGCGGGATCGTGATGGTCTTTGACGTCCTCGTATTTGGCGACGCGCTGGCCTTGCAGCTCCCACAGCACGTGAGGCATGCCCACGTTGGGGAAGACGAGGTTGTTCCAGCCGGTCGGACGGGTGTCGTCGCGGTAGAAGGTGCGCAGATAGGTGTAGAGCCAGTCGGCGCCGTGCGAGCGGGCGATGACGGAGAGGTCCGGCGGCGTGGAGCCAAACCATTCCTTGGCGTCCTTGGTCGCAAGGGAGGTCTTCATCAGATCGCCGACCTTGTCGCTGGTGAACAGCAGGTTGGCCTTGATTTCGTCGTCGGTCAGGCCGATGTCGCGCAGACGGTTGTAGCGCATGCTCGATGCTGAGTGGCAGTTCAGACAGTAGTTGACGAAGATCTTGGCGCCCTTTTGCAGGGCGGGCAGGCTGTTGACGAGGTCGGGCGCGGTGTCGAGCGCCGGGCCGCCTTCGTTGGCCATGGTGGGCACGGCCGCCACGGAAATCAGCAGGGCTGCGGTGAGTTTGGCGAAAAGCTTGTTCATTTGTTCTATTCCTAAGGCCATCAGTGCGCAGCGAAGGTGACGCGGTCGGGCACCGGCTTGAATTCGCCCATGCGGCTCCAGATCGGCATGGCCAGGAAGAAGGCGAAGTACAGCAGCGTGCAGATCTGCGAGACCTTCTCGCCCACCGGCGACGGCGGCTGGATGCCCAGGTAGCCCAGGATCACGAAGACCGCAACGAACACGCCGAGGATGGCCTTGTGGAAGCCGGGGCGGTAGCGGATCGACTTGACCGGCGACTTGTCCAGCCAGGGCAGGAAGAACAGGATCACGACCGCTCCGCCCATCACCAGCACACCGAAGAACTTGGCGTCGAGGAAGTAGAAGGCGAACCCCATGACGACCAGCAGCGCGACGAAGAAGCCCTGCACCTTGGCGTTGGGGTTCTTGCGGAACATGATGCCGATGAGCACAGCCGAGAACAGCCAGATCGGCAGCAGGAACTGCGAGGTGGTGGCGCGCAGCATCGAGTAGAACGGCGTGAAGTACCAGACCGGGGCGATGTGCAGCGGGGTCTTGAGCGGATCGGCCGGGATGAAGTTGTTGGCTTCGAGGAAGTAGCCGCCCATCTCCGGCGCGAAGAACACGACGACCGCGAAGATGAACAGGAAAACGGCCACGCCCAGCAGGTCATGCACGCTGTAGTACGGGTGGAAGGGGATGCCGTCGATCGGATGGCCGTCGGCGCCCAGCTTTTCCTTGATTTCCACACCGTCCGGGTTGTTCGAGCCCACTTCGTGCAGCGCCAGGATGTGCACCACGACCAGGCCCAGCAGCACCAGGGGAATGGCGATGACGTGGAAGGAGAAGAAGCGGTTCAGCGTGGCGTCGCTCACGACGTAGTCGCCGCGGATCCACAGCGAGAGGTCCGGGCCGATCAGCGGGATGGCGGAGAACAGGTTCACGATCACCTGGGCGCCCCAGTAGGACATCTGGCCCCAGGGGAGCAGGTAGCCGAAGAAGGCTTCGGCCATCAGGCACAGGAAGATCGCGCAGCCGAAGATCCACACCAGCTCGCGGGGCTTGCGGTAGGAACCGTAGAGCAGGCCGCGGAACATGTGCATGTAGACCACGACGAAGAACATCGAGGCGCCGGTGGAGTGCATGTAGCGCACCAGCCAGCCCCAGGGAACTTCGCGCATGATGTACTCGACGGCCTGGAAGGCCTTTTCTGCGTCCGGCTTGTAGTGCATGACCAGGACGATGCCGGTGACGATCTGGATGACCAGGACCAGCAGGGCCAGCGAGCCGAAGAAGTACCAGAAGTTGAAGTTCTTCGGCGCGTAGTACTCGGACATGTGCTCCTTGATCATCTTGGTCAAAGGGAAGCGCGAGTCCACCCAGACCATCAGCTTCTGCGCGCCAGAGGCGTTGGCCGGGACTTGTTTCTCTTGAAATGCCATGTTTTTCTCGTCTATTTCTTAGTGACGTCGGATCGAACCGGGGCCCGGTCAGGTCTTCTTGTCTTCGCCGATGAGCAGCCGGGTATCGGACAGATACTGGTACGGCGGCACTTCAAGGTTGTCGGGAGCAGGCTTGTTCTTGAACACGCGGCCGGCCAGGTCGAAGGTCGAACCGTGGCAGGGGCACAGGAAGCCGCCTTGCCAGTCGTCGGGCAGCGAAGGCTGCGCGCCGGTCTGGAACTTGGCGCCGGGCGAGCAGCCCAGGTGCGTGCAGATGCCGACCACGACCAGATATTCCGACTTGATCGAGCGGTATTCGTTGCGCGCGTATTCGGGGGTCAGTTCGGAGGGCTTGCGCTCGGAGTTGGGGTCGGCCACCTCGCCGTCCACCTTCTTCAGCGAAGCGATCATCTCCGGCGTGCGGCGCACGACCCAGACGGGCTTGCCGCGCCATTCGACGGTACGCATCTCGCCAGGCGCCATGCCGCCGATGTCCACTTCGACGGGCGCGCCCGCCGCCTTTGCCTTCTCGGATGGTGCGAAGGTGCTGACCAGCGGCAATGCCACCGCGACGCAGCCTATGCCACCGGTTACCGATGTTGCAATCAGCCAGTTGCGCCGGCTTTTATCCACATTTTTCTGGTCACTCATCCCGAACCTCAAAAAACAATATCGATATATTGCAATTTCGCGATTATACCCAATGCATTATTGATTCGGCAGGAAGAAGTTTTCATGCGGCGTATTTGACGCGCGGATCCTGGAAGTAGGATTTCATGCGTTCGGA
>JALBVF010000012.1 GCA_025050535.1 Candidatus Protistibacter heckmannii | reverse complement strand
CGTCAATAGAGGCGGCCACGGGACTTGAGCAGCTCGAGGACCACGCCGGCGGCGAGCTCACCGGTGTCGCGGCGCAGCGCGGCGTGGATGCGTTCGAATTCGGCGCGCATCTCCGCCTGGCGAGGCGCGTCGGCGAAGATGCCGCGCACGGCGCCGGCCAGGCTTTGCGGCGTGGCCGCGTCCTGCAGCAGCTCGGGCACGATGAAGCGGCCGGCGAGGATGTTGGGCAGGCCGACATAGGGCAGATAGCCCTTGCGCTTCATGATCTGCGCCGTGAGCCAGGGCACCTTGTAGGTGATGACCATGGGCTTCTTGTAGAGCGCAGCTTCGAGCGAGGCCGTGCCGCTCGCGAGCAGGACGATGTCGCTGGCTTCGAGAACGCGGTGCGAATTGCCGTCGATCAGATGCAGCGGCAGGCCGGGATGCGCGTCGGCGAGCTGCTGCAGGCGCGCGCGCAGGGCCGGCGTGGCGGCGGGGATGGCGAAGCGCAGATCGACGTCGGTGCGCTGCAGTTCCTGCATGGCGCCGAAGAGCGTCGGGCCCAGATGATTGACCTCGGATTCGCGGCTGCCCGGCAGCACCGCCAGCAGCCTGCCCTGCGCCGGCAGGCCAAGGGCGGCGCGGGCGCCGGCGACGTCGGGCTGCGGCGGAATGCTCGCCGCCAGCGGATGGCCGACGAAGGTCGCGGGGATGCCTTCGCGCGCGTAGATCTCCGGCTCGAAGGGAAAGAGGCAGAGCACGTGATCGACGGCGCGCTTGATCTTGTGGATGCGCTCGAAGCGCCAGACCCAGATCGAGGGGCTGACGAAATGCACGACCGGCACGCCGGCCTCGCGAAGCCGCAGCTCCACTGCGAGATTGAAGTCGGGCGCGTCGATGCCGATGAAGGCGAGCGGCTTGTCTGCGCGCAGGCGCGCGATCAGCTCGCGGCGGATACGCAGAATGGCGCGCAGATTGCGCAGCACTTCGACATAGCCGTTAACGGTCAGGGTGGACATCGGCCAGAGGCTTTCCAGCCCCTGGGTCTGCATGTGCGGCCCGCCGATGCCGTAGGCGGGCACGGCCGTGCCGCCCGCGCTCTTGAGCCGCTCCATGAGGCTGGCGAGCAGATAGCCGCCGAGGATGTCGCCGGAGGGCTCGCCGGCGGCGAGCGCAATGCGCGGGCGGGGAGCGGCCTGGGAGTGAAGCGCGCCGTTCATCGGGTCGGCGGCCCCGCCGTTCAGCGGATGATGCCGCGCTGGGATGCGGCGATGAAGTCCAGGAAGGTCTGCACGTGCTTGCCTGCCTTGCCCTGCTCCTGCGCCAGCTTAGCGAGCTCGCCCTTGGCCTGCTCGAAGGTCAGGCCGCTCTTATAGAGCAGCTTGTAGGCCTGACGCAGGGCGCCAATGTCGTCGGCGTCGAAGCCGCGGCGCTTGAGGCCTTCCTGGTTGATGCCGTGCGGCTCGGCTTTGTCGCCGGCAGCGATGACGAAGGGCGGGATGTCCTGCGCCAGGGCCGAGGCGCCGCCGAGGAAGGCGTGCTGGCCGATGCGCACGAACTGGTGCACGCCGCTCATGCCGCCGAGGATGGCCCAGTCCTCCACATGCACATGGCCCGCGATCTGGGCGTTGCTGGAGAAGATGGTGTGATTGCCGATGTGGCAGTCGTGGGCGATGTGCACATAGGCCATGATCCAGTTGTCGTTGCCGATGCTGGTCAGGCCGCCGTCCTGGGTGGTGCCGGTGTGGATGGTGACGAATTCGCGGATGGTGTTGCGGTCGCCGATGTCGAGCCGGGTTGGCTCGTTCTGATACTTCATGTCCTGCGGCTGTCCGCCGATGGCGGCGAAATGGCCGATACGGTTTTCCTTGCCAAGCGTGGTGACGCCTTCGATCACGGTGTGCGAGCCGATCACGCAGCCGTCGCCTACGGTGACCCGCGGGCTGATCACGGCATAGGGGCCGATGTCCACGTCGGCGCCGATCCTGGCGCCGTCCTCGATGACCGCGGTGGGATGGATGCGGGCCATCTCAGGCTTCGACCTTCTTGACGGTGCACATCAGCTCGGCCTCGGAGGCGATCTGGCCATCCACCGTGGCGTGCGCCTTGAACTTCCACATGCCGCGCATGTAGCGCTCGACCGAGGCGTGCAGGATCAGCTGGTCGCCAGGGCCCACGGGGCGCTTGAAGCGCGCGCCGTCGATGCCGACGAAGTAGCAGAGCGCGTTCTTGAGCTCTTCGGACTGTTCGTAGAAGGTCAGCAGCGCCGCGGTCTGCGCCAGGGCTTCGAGGATCAGCACGCCGGGCATGACCGGATGATCGGGATAGTGGCCAGTGAAGTAAGGCTCGTTGATCGTGACGTTCTTCAGCGCGACGATGTGCTGGCGCGGTTCGAGCTCGAGGACGCGGTCCACCAGCAGCATCGGGTAGCGATGCGGCAGCAGCTTGATGATCTGGTGGATGTCGATGTTGGGTGCTGTCATGTCGAAGAGTTGGATTTGAACAGGTTTTCCAGTTTGCGCAGGCGCTCACGCAGGCTGCTCAGCTGCCGGACCAGGGCGGCGTTTTTCTCCCAGTCGCCGTGCGGCATGATCGGGAACACCGAGGTGTACTGCCCCGGTTTGGCGATCGATTTGGTCACCGAGGTGCCGCCGGAGATGATCGTTTTGTCGGCCACCGTCAAGTGACCCGCCAGATTCGCGGATCCGCCGATCATACAGAACTTGCCCACCGTTGTGCTGCCGGCGATGGCCGCGCAGCCGGCGATGACGGTGAAGGCGCCGACGCGCACGTTGTGCGCGATCTGGATCTGGTTGTCGAGCTTGCAGCCGGGCTCGATGACGGTGTCAGCCATGGCGCCGCGGTCGATCGAGCAGTTGGCGCCGATCTCGACGTCATCGCCCACCACTGCCCTACCCGTCTGCGGAATCTTGACCCATTCGCCGCCCTTGGGGCCGAAGTCGGGTGCGAAGCCGAAGCCGTCGGAGCCGATGACCGTGCCGCTGTGGACGATGCAGCGCTTGCCGATCACGCAGCCGTGATACAGCGAGACGTGCGGATGGATGACGCTGTCGTCACCGACCGCCGCGCCTTCGCCGATATGCACGTGTCCGAGCAGGCGCACCCGCTCGCCGAGCACCGCGCCGGCGCCGATGCTGACGAAGGGGCCGATCTCGCAGGAGTCGGGCACCACCGCGTCCGGCGCCACATGGGCGGAGGCCGCGCGGCCCGGCTGGACCTCGCGCACCTTGGCGAAGAGCTGCGCGGCGCGCGCAAAGAAGGCGTAGGGATTGGCCGAGACGATCCAGGTGCGGCCGTCGCTGTCCGCGCCAAGCTTGTCCAGGTCGGCGCGAGAGAGCACGACGGCGCCCGCGCCGGTGTCGTGCACCTGGCTCAGATACTTGGGGTTGGAGAGAAAGGCCAGCTTATCCGGCCCCGCGCTTTCCAGCGGGGCCACGCCCCCGAGCGAGCCCTCGGGGGAACCGACGACTTCACCGCCGCAGCGGGCGGCCAATTCGACCGCACTGACGAGAACCTCGGCCGGCGTGTTCCAGCTGGTCATTTACCGCCGTTGAGGACGCGCAGGACTTCGTCGGTGATGTCGATGCGCGGGCTGACATACACGGCTTCCTGCACGATCAGATCATATTTTTTCTGCTCGGCGATCTGGCGAATCACCTTGTTGGCACGGTCCAGCACCTGGGCCAGCTCTTCATTGCGGCGCTGGTTCAGGTCTTCGCGGAATTCGCGCTGCTTGCGCTGGAATTCGCGGTCCATTTCGGTGAGGTCGCGCTGACGGCGGGCACGTTCGGATTCGGCGATGACCGCCGCTTCCTTGTCGAGCTTCTCGGCGGAGGCCTTGATGCGCGCGGCCAGTTCCTGGAGGTCCTTGTCGCGCTTGGAGAATTCCTGTTCCAGCTTGGTCTGCGCGGCCTTGGCGGGATTGGAGTCGCGCATGATGCGCTCCGAATTGACCGCGGCGACGCGCAGCTCCTGGGCCTGGGCGGCGAACGCGACGCAGCCGAGGACGCAGGCCGCCAGCAGCGCAACGGCCAGGCGGTGGCCCGGGAAATTCAAATTCATAATGCTCTCTTCTCTCATGTTCGTGATGGTCAGAATGCGGTACCGATCTGGAATTGCAAACGCTGCGTCCGGTCGCCGGCTTTCTTGCGGAACGGTAAGCCGAAGCTGAATTTCAGCGGACCCAGCGGAGAAATCCAGGACAGGCCGAGGCCGTAAGAATAGCGCAGTTCAGAAATGTTATACATCTGGCCTTCCTGGAAGACGTTACCGGCATCCATGAAGGTGAACAGACGCAGCGTGCGATCGACGCCGCTGCCCGGGATCGGGAAGGTGAACTCGACGCTGCCCACCAGCTTGGACGAGCCGCCGGTCGGGATGGTGTTGCCCAGGACGTCGGTCTGCGAGGGGCCAAGGGTGCTGGTCTCGTAGCCGCGCACCGAGCCGATGCCGCCGGCGAAGTAGTTCTTCGTGATCGGGAAGGACTTGCCGCCGTAGCCGTGGCCCCAGCCTGCTTCCGTGTTAAAGGCCAGCACATAGCCCTTGTTCAGCGGCACGTAGTACTGGTTCTGATAGAGCAGGCGGTAGTAGGTCAGGTCGCCGATCGGGGTGCCGATTTCGGCGTTGGCCTGCTGATAGCGGCCCTTGGTCGGGACCAGCGCGCTGTCGCGGCCGTCGCGCGACCAGCCCACGGTGAACGGAATGTTAGAGGTCTGCGTGCCGAACTTCGAGACGTAGGTCTGGTAGGCCGGCGGGCTGTTGATCGACAGGGTGATGTTGGTGCGCTCGGCGCCGAGGCCGAAGAACACGCGGTCGATTTCCGTGAAGGGCATGCCCAGCTTGAACGAGCCGCCCGCCGTGACCACCTTGTAGTCCGAGTCGCCGAGGTAGTACAGCGGCTGGGAGGTGCGGTAGTAGACGTCGGTCACGCGGCTCACGCCGTCGATGGTGAAGTACGGATCGTACTGGCTCAGCGCGATCGTGCGGTTCACGTGGCTGGTGTTGACGTCCAGGCCCAGGCTGGTGCCGCTGCCGAACACGTTTTCCTGGTGGATGCCCGCGGACAGTACAACTTTGTCGGTCGAGGAATAGCCCGCGCCCAGGGTGATCGAGCCGGTGGGCTTTTCGGTCACGTTGATGTTGACGTCCACCTGATCGGCCGTTCCGGCCACGTCATCGGTGGTGATGTCCACGCCGGTGAAGTAGCCGGTGCGGTTGACGCGCTCCTTTGAGAGCTTGAGGCGGTCGCCGTCGAACCAGGAGCTTTCCATCTGGCGCATTTCGCGGCGCACGACTTCGTCGCGGGTCTTCTGGTTGCCCACCACGTTGATGCGGCGCACGTAGACGCGCTTGCCGGGGTCGACCACGAGGTTGAGCATGACTTCATGCTTCTCGCGGTTGGTGACGGGCTGCGGATTCACGGCCGCGAAGGCGTAGCCGTAGACGCCGAGCAGGTCGGTGATGGCCTTGGTCGAGGCACTCAGCTTGGAGGCGGAGAAGGTGTCGCCCTTCTTCATGGTCAGCTTGCCCTCGAGTTCTTCCTTCTTGTTGAGCAGTTCACCGGCGAGACGAATCTCGGAGACGGTGAAACGCTCGCCTTCCTTGATGTTGATCGTCAGGTAGATGTCCTGGCGGTCTGGCGTGATCGAAACCTGGGTGGATTCGATCTCGAATTCGAGGAAGCCACGGTCCAGATAGTAGGAGCGTAGGGCTTCGAGGTCGGCGGTAAGCTTCTGCTTGGAGTATTGATCCGATCGTGTGTACCAGGACAGCCAGTTCGGCGTGGAGAGCTGCATCTCGTCGAGCAGGTCGCCTTCCTTGAAAGTCTTGTTACCGATGATGCTGATCTGGCGGATCTTGGCGACCGGGCCTTCGTCCACGGTGAAGGTGATGGCCACGCGGTTGCGTTCCTGCGGCGTGACCGTGGTCTGCACTTCGGCGGCGTAATAGCCGCGCGACACGTATTGGCGCTTGAGCTCCTGTTCGGCGCGCTCGATCACCGAGCGGTTGAAGAAGCGGGCTTCGGCCACGCCCACCGAACGCAGGGACTTGCGGATGGCGTCCTTGTCGAATTCCTTGAGACCGGAGAAATCAAGCTGCGCGATCGAGGGCAGTTCCTCGATCTGCAGGACCAGCACGCCGCCCTGGTCCTGCGTGAGCTTCACGTCCTTGAAGAAGCCGGTGTTGAACAGAGCGCGGACGGACTCGGCGGCTTTTTCGTCATCGAACCTGTCGCCGACCTTGACGGGGAGATAGCCGAAGACGGTGCCGGGTTCGACACGCTGAAGACCTTCGACGCGGATGTCTTCGACTACGAACGGTTCGGCCGCTTTGGCCGGCGCTGTCACCATGAAGGTAGAGGCGGCAATTGCCATCACGCCCAGCGGAAAACGATGGGTGGTACTCAACAAGTCAAACCCCCTAAGCGACAATGAGCGACAAAATCGGATGATTCGCTAACCGAGTAATCTGCTGACGTCGTTGAACAAAGCAAGCAAGGCGAGAAACAGGAGGCAACTCATCCCAACTCTTTGCAACACCGAAGTCCAGCGCTCTGGCAGCGGCTTGTCGAGCAAAAACTCCCCGCAATGATACAGCAAATGCCCCCCGTCAAGAACGGGAATCGGCAGTAAGTTCAAGACGCCGAGACTCACGCTGATCAAGGCCAGGAAGCTGATGAATGGCTCGATGCCGAGGCGCGCCGTCTTGCCCGCGTAGTCGGCGATGGTCAGGGGGCCGCTCAGGTTGGAAAGCGAGACCTGGCCGATCAGCATCTTACCGAACATGCGCACCGAGAACACGGACAGATCCCAGACTTGCCGCACGCCGCGCGTCAACGCTTCCAGCGGCGGATAGCTCACGCGCGTCATCACGGGCGCCTCGGCCAGCACCAGCCCCACCCTGCCCGCCGGCTTGCCGGTCTTGGCGTCGGTCGACGCGGCGACGTCGCTCTCGATCGCCATCACGCGGCCGGCGCGGCGCAGCACGATGCGCACCTGATGGCCAGCGCGTTCCTGCACACCGGCCAGGAAATCGGTCACGCGCGTCACGGGCTTGCCGTCGAGCTGCATGATGCGGTCGTCTTTGCGCACGCCGGCGTGCTGCGCGGCGGAACCCGGCAGGACTTCGCGCACTACGACCTCGCCCGGCGCGAGACGCAGGCCGGAGGCTTCGAGCAGGGAATCAGCGCTCTCGGCCTGTGGCAACACGAGGGGATACTCCCCCTCGCGGCCATCGGCGCCGCGTGCCGCCATGAGCACGGGCGAGCCGCCCGTATCCTCGCCGTGCAAGCGCACCACGTTCCAGGCCAGCTCGGTCCAGGAGCGCACCGCCAGCAGTTCGCCGCCCGCGCCCAGGCGCAGGCCGGTCACGGTCTCGCCGCCATGCAGCCCGGCGGCGGCGGCGGCCGAATCCGCGGGCGGCGCGGCGAGCCGCGCAACCGGCTCGGACTGGCCCGCCATCCAAAGACCCGCGTAGAACGCCACGGCGAGCAGCAGATTGGCGGCGGGACCGGCCAGCACGACGATGGCACGCTGGCCCAGCGGCTTGCGGTTGAAGGCTTCGTGCGCGAGTTCGGGCGGCACGCGCGCGCCTTCCTCGTTCTCGTCGAGCATTCGCACATAGCCGCCCAGCGGCAGCGCCGCGACCACCCATTCCGTGTCCTCGGGGCTGCGCTGCCAACGCAGAAGCGGCCAGCCGAAGCCCACAGAGAAACGCAGCACCCGCACGCCGCAGGCGCGCGCCGCCAGGTAGTGGCCGAATTCGTGCACGGTGACGAGCACGCCAAGGGCCACGACGAAGGCAAGCACGGTTTGAAGAAGCGCCATCGAAGACTCCAGCGGACTAGACGCGCATCAGCGGGCTTCCGCGGCGACCAGGATCTGGGCCGCAGCGCGCGCCGTCTTGTCCAACTGCAACACATGCTCCAGAGAATCGGGCTGCACCGCAAGCCCGGCGTCGAGCACCGCCGAGACGATGCGCGCAATGCCGGTGAACCGGATGCGGCCCTGCAGAAAGGCTTCCACCGCGATTTCGTTGGCGGCGTTGAGCACGGCCGCCGCACCGCCCTGCGCCAGCGCGTCATAGGCCAGCTTCAGGCAGGGGAAGCGCTTGAAATCGGGCGGCTCGAAATCGAGCCGGGCGATCACCGTCAGGTTCAACTGCCTGACGCCCGCGCCGATGCGCTCGGGATAGGCCAGCGCATGCGCGATGGGCGTGCGCATGTCGGGGTTGCCGAGCTGCGCCAGCACCGAGCCGTCGGCATAGGAGACGAGCGAATGCACGATGCTCTGCGGATGGACCACCACCTCGATGCGCTCGGCGGGCGCGTCGAACAGCCAGTGGGCCTCGATCACTTCCAGACCCTTGTTCATCATCGTCGCCGAATCCACCGAAATCTTGCGGCCCATGCTCCAGTTGGGATGGGCGCAGGCTTCTGCCGGCGTGACGCTGTCTAGCGTGGCCGGATCGCGCTGGCGGAAGGGGCCGCCCGAGGCGGTGAGCAGAATGCGTTCGACGCCCTCGCCAACGCGCAGCTTGCCGTGGCCCACGATCCGGGGCATGCATTGGAAGATGGCGTTGTGCTCGCTGTCGATCGGCAGCAGTTCGGCGCCGCCTTCGCGCGCCGCCTGCATGAAGAGCCGGCCGGACATGACCAGCGCTTCCTTGTTGGCGAGCAGCACGCGCTTGCCGGCGCGCGCCGCGGCCAGCGTGGGCGCCAAGCCCGCCGCGCCGACTATGGCGGCCACGACGACGTCCGCGCCGCGCGAGGCCGCCGTCTCTTCCAGCGCGTGCGCGCCGTATTCTATCTGGGTGAAGACGCCCGCGTCGCGCAGGCGATCGAAGAGCCCCTTGGCGTCCTCGGCGGTGGCGACCACGACCACGTCGGGCCGGAATTCCCAGCACAGCTCGAAGAGCTTCTCGACCTGGGTGTGGGCGGTGAGTCCGTGGATGCGGAAGCGCTCGGGATTGGCGCGCACGACTTCCAGCGTGCTCGCGCCGACCGATCCGGTGGCGCCCAACAAGGTGATGCCGCGTGTCATGAATTAGGTCTGTGTGGAGTGATCGGGCGGCTCAATTCAGCAGCATCGCCAGCGGCAGGACGGGCAGCAAGGCGTCGATGCGGTCGAGCACGCCGCCGTGGCCGGGCAGCAGGCCGCTACTGTCCTTCACGCCGGCCTGGCGCTTGAGCAGCGATTCGAACAGGTCGCCAGCGATGCTCGCCGCCACGAGCAGCACCAGCACCGCACAGGCCCAGACCCAGCCGTGGCGCGCCAGCGCCGCGCCGAAGAAGGTCGGCTCGACCAGGCCGCTGGCGGCTGCGGCGGCCGATGCGCCCAGGGCCAGCAGCAGGCCGCCGATGGCGCCCTCCACCGTCTTGCCCGGGCTGATGCGCTCGGCGAGCTTGCGCCGGCCGAAGGCCTTGCCGGCGAAATAGGCGCCGACATCCGCCGCCCAGACGAGCACCAGCAGCGAGAGCATGTAGGCGATGCCGCGTTCGCGCGCCGCCATCAGCGCCAGCCAGCAGGCCGGCAGGATCAGCAGGCCGGCGATCAGCAGGCCGCCCTGATCGGGCAGGCGGAATTTGCGCACGCCGTTGAACAGTATCCAGGGGACGTACACCGCCCAGAAGGCCGCCGAGGCGATCCAGGCCGGCTGTGAGATCGACTTGCCCAGCCCCTTGGCGAAAGCCTGGCAGCCGGTGAGCACCAGCAGCGCCAGCGCGCCATAGCCCACGGCTGTGGCGCCCGAGATGCCGAGCAGGCGCGCCCATTCCCAGGCGGCCAGCGCGACGGCCAGCGCGAAGAACCAGCCCAGCCAGAGCGGCGGAGCGAGAAAAACGATGGGCAACAGGACAGCCAGCAGCAGCAGTGCGGTGATGACCCGTGTGCGCAGCATCAGGCGGTCTGGTGCACCGGGTTGCCGACCACCTGCGCGCTAGTGCGGCCGAAGCGGCGTTCGCGCGTGCAGTAGGAGGCGATGGCGCGGTCCAGCTCGACGGCGGTGAAGTCCGGCCAGTACACGTCGGTGAAGTAGAGCTCGGTGTAGGCGAGCTGCCAGAGGAGGAAGTTGCTGATGCGCTGCTCGCCGCCGGTGCGGATGAAGAGATCGGGCTCGGGCGCGTAGGCTATGGCCAGATGGCGGGCCAGATCGTCCTCGGAGATCTCCTCGGGCTTGCGGCCCTCGGCCATGAGCTTGCGCGCAGCCTGCAGCAGATCCCAGCGGCCACCGTAGTTGGCGGCGACGGTCAGCACCAGGCGCTTGTTCTCGGCCGTCTTGGCCTCGGCCTTGGCGATGCGGTCGCGGATCAGGGGATCGAATTTCTCCAGATCGCCGACCACCCGCAGGCGGATGCCGTTCTCGTCGAGCTTGCTCACCTCGCGCTCAAGCGCAGAGAGGAACAGGCGCATCAGGAAGGACACCTCGTCGGCCGGGCGGCGCCAGTTCTCGGAACTGAAGGTGAACAGCGTGAGGTATTCCACGCCGCGCTGGGCGCAGGCCTCGACCATCGCACGCACCGTCTCCACGCCCTTGCTGTGCCCCGCCACGCGCGGCAGCTTGCGCGCGGTGGCCCAGCGACCATTGCCGTCCATGATCATGGCGACATGGCGCGGCACTGCTGTGACTTCCGGGACTTCGTGGGTCGAGCTGGTGAACATGGCGGGATTGGGCTGACGATCGGCTGGCCGCTGGCCTCAGACCGTCATGATTTCCTTGTCTTTTTCCGAGACCAGCTTGTTGATCTCGGCGATGAACTTGTCGGTGGCCTTTTGGATGTCATCCTGGGCGCGGCGTTCATCGTCCTCGGAGATCATCTTGTCCTTGACCAGCTTCTTGGCCTGCTCGTTGGCGTCGCGGCGCAGATTGCGCACCGCCACCTTGGCGTTCTCGCCCTCGGCCTTGACCATCTTGGTGAGTTCCTTGCGGCGCTCCTCGGTCAGCGGGGGCATGGGCACGCGGATCACGTCGCCCTGGGTGGCGGGATTGAGGCCCAGATCAGCCTCGCGGATGGCCTTCTCGACCGCGGCCACCATCTTCTTTTCCCAAGGCTGCACGGAGATGGTGCGGGCGTCGGCCAGCGTCAGGTTAGCGACCTGGCCGATCGGCACCATGGAGCTGTAGTAGTCGACCTGGACATGCTCGATCAGGCCCGTGTGGGCGCGACCGGTGCGGATCTTGGCGAGGTCGGCCTTGAAGGCGGCGATCGACTTCTCCATCTTCTGCTCCATGCCCTTCTTGGTGTCGGCAATGCTCATTCAAATCTCCAGCGTTTAGACGTGAACCAGGGTGCCTTCGTCCTCGCCGCGCACCACGCGCAGCAGCGCACCGGGCTTGACGATGGAGAACACCTTGATCGGAAGCTTCTGGTCGCGGCACAGCGCGAAGGCGGTGGCGTCCATGACCTGCAGATGACGGGCGATGGCCTCGTCGAAACTGATGGTGGCGTAGCGGGTGGCTGTCGGGTCCTTCTTGGGGTCGGCGGAATAGACGCCGTCCACCTTGGTGGCCTTGAGCACGATCTCCACGCCCACCTCGGCGCCGCGCAGCGCAGCGGCGGTGTCGGTGGTGAAGAAGGGGTTGCCGGTGCCGGCGGCGAAGACGACCACGCGGCCTTCCTCGAGCTGGCGGATGGCGCGCGGGCGTATATAGGGTTCGACCACCTGGTCCATGCGCAGCGCGCTCTGCACCCGTGCTTCCACGCCCGCCTGGCGCAGGCCGTCCTGCAGGGCCAGCGCGTTCATCATGGTGGCAAGCATACCCATGTAGTCGGCGGTTGCGCGGTCCATGCCCGCCGCGCCGCCGGCCACGCCGCGGAAGATGTTGCCGCCGCCGATGACCACCGCCAGTTGCACGCCCGAGCGCACCACCTCGGCGATGTCGTTGACCATGCCTTCGATAGTCGCGCGGTTGATGCCGAAGGCGTCGTCGCCCATCAGCGCTTCGCCGGACAGTTTCAACAGGACGCGCTTATAAGCTGGCATGTAGTTCCCTGAGATGAAGGTCGCGAATTCGGGCCGATCAGACCGGCGATACAAAAACATGCGCTACTGCAACAAATCGCAGCATTTGACCGCTGCAATTATAGCGACTCGCTGGGCCGGGTCCGGATTTATGCCCCTACGGTCCGGCCGATGCTTCAACCCCTGGCCGGCTCGGCACGCGAGCCCCGCGGAGCCGCCGTCGCCGACCCGTTCCGCTCCGCGTACTGCGACGTCGACTGCTCGCGCTCAGGCGCCCTTGGCGGCGGCCACCTGGGCGGCGACTTCGGCGGCGAAGTCGTCCTGGTGCTTTTCAATGCCCTCGCCCACCACGTACAGCGAGAAGCCGCGCACCACCGTGTTGGCGGCCTTGAGCATCTGCTCGACGGTCTGCTTGTCGTTCTTGACGAAGGGCTGGTTGAACAGCGAGACCTCCTTGAGGTACTTCTGCACGCTGCCTTCCACCATCTTGGCGACGATCTCGGCGGGCTTGCCCGATTCGGCGGCCTTCTGCTCGGCGATGCTGCGTTCCTTGGCAATCAGGTCGGCAGGGACCTGGTCGGCGGAGAGCGACACAGGCTTCATCGCGGCGACGTGCATCGCCACGTCCTTGGCGGCGGTTTCGTCGCCGGTGAATTCCACCACTACGCCGATGCGCGAGCCGTGCAGGTAGGTCACCAGCTTGGCGTCGGTGTCAAAGCGCACGAAGCGGCGGATCGACAGGTTTTCGCCGATCTTGCCCACCAGCGCCGAGCGCACTTCTTCCACGGTCTTGCCGTCCAGCGGCAGGGCCGACAAGGTGGCCACGTCGGCGGGCGCCTTTTCGGTGATCAGCTTGGCCGCGGCGTTGGAGAAGGCCAGGAAGTCGTCGTTCTTGGACACGAAGTCGGTTTCGCAATTGACTTCGAGCAGCGCGCCCTTGCCGCCGGCGATGAAGGACACCACCACGCCTTCGGCGGTCACGCGCGAAGCGGCCTTGCTGGCCTTGTTGCCCAGCTTGACGCGCAGGATCTCTTCGGCCTTGCCCAAGTCGCCTTCGGCCTCGGTCAGGGCCTTCTTGCACTCCATCATCGGCGCGTCGGTCTTCGCGCGCAGTTCACCCACCATGCCTGCGGTAATCGTTGCCATTCTGCTTGCTCCTAGAAACTTGAAATCCGGAATTTTCTTAAAAAAAAGGGGCCAATCCGCCCCTTTGCTGCATAGCCCCCGCGCGCTCCGTGCCCGGAGCGCGCGGGCTTGAGGTTCAGCCATGAACTTCGACGAATTCGTCTTCGCCGCGGATCGCCTCAACCACTTCCTGGACCGCGCTGGCGCGGCCTTCCAGGATGGCGTCGGCGACGCTGCGCACGTACAGCGCGACGGCCTTGCTCGAGTCGTCGTTGCCGGGGATCACGTAATCGATGCCTTCTGGCGAGTGGTTGGTGTCGACCACGCCGATCACGGGGATGCCCAGCTTCTGGGCTTCGGTCACGGCGATCTTGTGATAGCCGACGTCGACCACGAAGATCGCGTCAGGAATGCCGGCCATGTCCTTCACGCCGCCGATCGACTTCTCCAGACGGCCCATTTCGCGTTCGAACATCAGCGCTTCTTTCTTGCCCATGCGCTCGACTTCGCCGGCGTCCAGTTGAGCCTGCAGGTCCTTGAGGCGCTTGATCGAGGTCTTCAGCGTCTTGAAGTTGGTCAGCATTCCGCCCAGCCAACGGTTGTCGACGTAGGGCATGCCGGCGCGCTGGGCCTGCTCGGCGATCAGCTCGCGCGACTGACGCTTGGTGCCGACGAACAGGATGGCGCCGCGACTGGAAGAGAGCTGGCGCGCATACTTCAGCGCGTCCTGAAACAGCGGCAGCGTCTTTTCCAGATTGATGATGTGGATCTTGTTGCGATGGCCGAAGATGAAGGGGGCCATCTTGGGGTTCCAGAAGCGGGTTTGGTGGCCGAAATGGCAACCGGCTTCCAGCATTTCACGCATGGTGACGGACATGTTTTCTCCAATGGGTTAGGTCTTAAACCGGCCCCGCATCCGCGCCGGATCCGGACTTTCACCCCTTCCGACGCCGACACCCTCGGGTGGGCTGGCTTGCGATTTGCCGATTTAAAAAAATCCGACAGGCTACGATTCTAGCAGGAAAAAGTCGAAAAAACAAAGCCTTGAGGCGAATGGGGCCGTCAACGAGACGCCAACGGGGCGGCGTGGTGGTGAGCGACGGCCGGCAGAACGAACCCGTGGTGGCGGACACCGACAGGGTGTCCGCATCCAGCCGGGAGACTGCCATGCCCAGAATCCAGCCTGCCGGGGCTCCACGCCACACCACCATCGCCCAGATGCGCGCCTGGAACCAGACCCTGGCCGGGCAGCTGCACCAGAACGAGCAGGAAACCCAGCCCCTGCGGGATGAAGCCAACCTGAAATTCGTGGAATTCCAGACCATAGAAGGGCTGCTCGCGCAGCTGGGCGTCGAGATGGGCGGGCCGGCCAATCCCACCGCCGACGCTGGCATGCTGCGCAAATGGGCCGCGCTGCACCGGCACCAGATGGGCCTGGTCAGCGTCATGCTCGGCCTCTTCGACCGCATCCGCGCCGCCCTGGACCGGCTGCCGTCCAACGCCCCGGCGGTGGAAAGCGAGCGCAGCCACGCCATCATGGGCATCGTCGACAGCCAGTACGCCGTGTTGATCTGGGAAATCCACGACCTCCTGCACGACAGGCTCACCACCATGATGGGCGACGATCCCGAGCAGGAGGCCGCCATCTGGCGGAAAAACGCCATGCTCGGCGGCCAGCCCGACGAACCGCACCGGCTCTCCCTGATCCAGCGCATCGACCTGTGCCGCGAAACGCTGCGGATCATCGAATCCGTGCGCGCCCACGCCAAGCGCAGCAACCAGGCGCAAAGCCTGCACTCAGGCCGCTTCCCCAGCCACATCCAGTCCATCCTGGAGCAGGCCATGGTCGCCGGAAACATCGGCCTGCTGTTGGTCGCCATCGACCTTAGCCAGAACCTGCACGGCGACCCGCGCCGCATGGAAAACGGCGACCTCATCTGATCCAAGGTGGTCACCGACGCCACCCTCGCGCAACTCGTCGCCTCGATCACCGCGGTAATGCACACCGACGTGCCGGAGCTCGTCGGCCTGCACCCGGGCCACGGACAGGCCGCGATGCAGAGCTACAGCGCCATGCCCCTGGAGGAAAAGCTGCGCGTCGTCGAGGACACGGTGCGCAGCCTGGACAGCGCGCTGGCGCAATACCGCTGGCCGCAGACCGGCTTCGTCGAGCGCAAGATGCCCAGCGCGGCGCTGTTCGAGGAAATCCTCGCCGAGCTGCACATCCTGCGCGACAACTACGGCGTCTATCTCGCCGCGCTGCTCGAAGAAGCCGAGGCCAGCCCCCTGACCCGAAACGCCGCCGCCTCCACCGAGCCGAAAACCCGCATCGAAGTCATCGAAACCGACAGCGGCAACCTGTTCGCCGGCACCCACCTGCCCGGCCAGGACAAGCTCGTCGGCATCTTCAACGAAGCCCAGCAGCTGATCGCCGTCTACGAGCAGGCGCCCGACAAAAACACCTGGCTCCAGATCGCCCCTCAGCCCGACCCCATCGCCGGCGAATTCGACCGCTCGGAATCCCAGGCCGCGCCGCAGACCATGCCCGCGCTGCGCCGCCGCCTCGCCCAGACCGTGGCAAAAGCCGCCGCCCTGTGCTCCTGCACCGAAGCGCGGCTCACTGCCGTGCGCTACCTCGGGCGCCAGCCCGGCCTCGCGCCGGCCCAGGTGCAGGGCTATCTGCAGCCGCACATCCTCTCCCTGCGCAAGGCGCTCGAACGCATCGAGGACAACGAAGCCCGCCTGCGGCGCGCCGAGGAGGCCGCGCCCGCAAAAGCCGCGGACGCGGGCGCCGCCGCAGCAGCCGACGCCGCCGCCATGGCCGCCCGCCTGCGCGGACAGCTGCAGGCCCTGGAGCAGGAAGGCCATGCGCTGCGCCTGGCCATGATCCGCATCCAGGACCCCACCGACGAGGCCGGGCTGCGCCACCTGCTCGAACGCGGCGTCCCGCTCTCGATGCTGGCCGCGCGCACCCTCTACAGGCTCAAGGCCGACTTCCTCGACGAATACGAGGTCCGCCTCCAGCGCGGCGACGCCCCGCCGGGCGGCCGCATCCCCACCTGGTATCTGCACGTCCACCGCGACGCCGAGGACAAGCTGCTCGCCCCTCATCTCAAGAACGAGGTGCAGCGCTTCCACGGCTCCTCGCCCCGGCTAGCCGGCGCGGCCGCGGCGGTCACGCCCAAGCGGCCCGAGTCCGACCGCGTGGAGATCTACCGCTCGCGCTTGTCCGAGCTGACGGTGCGCAGACTGCTCGCGCTGACCCCACCTCCCGGCGGCGCGCCGCAAAACGCATAACGTGAGCCAGGCAGCGCAGGCCAAGTCCAGGGTGAGCAAAGGGGGTAAATGGTGAGATAATCCCGCGACCGAACAATGCCGCGCCCCGGCTCAGACAGCGCACCGCTTTCATGCAAGTCACCATCAAGACGCCCGAAGACATCGCGCAGATGCGCATCGCCTGCCGGCTCGCATCCGAAGTCCTCGACTACATCACGCCCTTCGTCAAGGTCGGCGTGAGCACCGGCGAGCTCGACCGCCTCTGCCACGAATACATGGTCAGGGTGCAGGGCACCGTGCCCGCGCCGCTGAACTACCAGCCGCCCGGCTATCTGCCCTATCCAAAGGCCATCTGCACCTCCGTCAACGACGTCATCTGCCACGGCATCCCCGATGACAAGCGCATCCTCAAGAGCGGCGATGCGGTCAATCTCGACATCACCGTCATCACGCCCGAAGGCTATTACGGCGACACCAGCCGCATGTTCATGGTCGGCGAGCCCTCCATCCTGTGCAAGCGGCTCACCCAGATCACCTACGAATGCATGTGGCTGGGCATCGCCCAGGTCGCCCCCGGCAAGCATCTGGGCGACATCGGCCACGCCATCCAGAAGCACGCCGAGACCGCCGGTTACAGCATCGTGCGCGAATACTGCGGCCACGGCATCGGCAAGACCTTCCACGAGGAGCCGCAGATCCTGCACTACGGCCGCCCCGGCTCCAGCATGGAGCTCAAGGCCGGCATGATCTTCACCATCGAACCCATGGTCAACGCCGGCAAGCGCGACATCCGCACCATGCCCGACCAGTGGACCGTCAAGACCCGCGACCGCAGCCTCTCCGCCCAGTGGGAGCACACCGTGCTCGTCACCGAGAACGGCTATGAGGTGCTGACCCTGTCCGCGGGCAGCCCGCCACCTCACCGCCCGCGGTGAGCCTGGTCGAGACCGCCTGAGCGTTTTCGCGGCCCTTCCGCCACCTTTTCCCGACCGTTTGACGGCGACTTCCCGATGAGCGCGATTCCCAAGACCGGCGACGCCCCCGGCGGCCCGCAGGCCGCGGCCTGCCCCGGCCTGCCCGACACCATGGCCCTGGCGGCCATGCGCGACGCCCTGCGCACCGACCTCAATGCCGGCCGCGCCGCCGTGCTGGCCGCCTTCGAGGCCGGCGGCCCCGTCACCGACCTGCTGCACGGCCTGCGCCGCCTCGTCGACGGCATCCTCGCGCGCGCCTGGGAAGGCGTCGCCATGCCCGCCGAGGCCGGCCTCGGCGCCGTCGGCGGCTACGGCCGCGGCGAGCTCTTCCCCTATTCCGACGTCGACGTGCTGCTGCTCCTGCCCGCCGCGCCCGATGCCGCCATGGAAGCCCGCATCGAAAGCTTCATCGGCCTGTGCTGGGACCTCGGCCTGGAGATCGCCTCCTCGGTGCGCACCGTCGACGAATGCGTGCAGGAAGCCGCGCTCGATGTCACCATCCAGACATCGCTGCTGGAAATGCGCCTGCTCACCGGCAGCCGCTCTCTGTTCCGCAAGGCCCACGAGAGCTACCTCTCCGCGCTCGACCCCAAGCTCTTCTTCCGCGCCAAGATGCTCGAGGTGCGCCAGCGCCACGCCCGCTACCAGGACACGCCCTATTCGCTCGAGCCAAACTGCAAGGAAAGCCCCGGCGGCCTGCGCGACCTGCAGGTCATCATCTGGGTGTGCCGCGCCGCGGGCCTCGGTTCGAGCTGGCGCGAGCTCTTCCAGAAGGGCCTGCTCACGCGCCGCGAGTTCTTCGAGCTGACCCGCAACGAACGCCTGCTCAAAACCATCCGCGCGCGGCTGCACATCATCGCCGGCCGCCGCCAGGACATGCTCGTCTTCGATCTGCAGAATGCGCTCGCCGGCAAATTCGATCTGCACGACGCCACGCAAGACCTCGGCATGCACGGTGCGCGCCGCGCCAGCGAACAGCTCATGCGCAAGTACTACTGGGCCGCCAAGGCCGTGTCCCAGCTCAACACCATCCTCGTGCAGAACGCCGAGGCCCTGCTCTTCCCGCGCGAATCGCAGGTCACGCGCGTGCTCGGCGAACACTTCGTCGAGAAGCAGGGCATGATCGAGATCGCCGACGACCTGCTCTACGAGCGCGAGCCCTTCGCCATCCTCGAAACCTTCCTGGTCTTCGTGCAGACGCCCGAGATCAAGGGCCTCTCCGTCAAGACCCTGCGCGCGCTCTACAACGCGCGCAGCCTGATGGACGCCAAATGGCGCGGCGACCCGGTCAACCGCAAGCTCTTCCTGCAGATCATGCAGTCCGAGCGCGGCATCACCCACGCCCTGCGCCTGATGAACCAGACCAGCGTGCTCGGCCGCTACCTCGTCGCCTTCCGCCGCATCGTCGGCCAGATGCAGCACGACCTCTTCCACGTCTACACCGTGGACCAGCACATCCTCATGGTCGTGCGCAACGTGCGCCGCTTCGCCATCGTCGAGCACACCCATGAATTCCCGCTGTGCAGCGAACTCATGGCCAAGTTCGACAAGCCCTGGGTGCTCGTCGTGGCCGCGCTCTTCCACGACATCGCCAAGGGCCGCGGCGGCGACCATTCCAACCTCGGCAAGGTCGATGCGCGCCGCTTCTGCCGCCAGCACGGCATCGCCCGCGAGGACGCCGACTTCATCGTCTGGCTCGTCGAGCAGCATCTGACCATGAGCCAGGTCGCGCAGAAGCAAGACCTGGGCGACCCCGAGGTCATCCGCCGCTTCGCTGCCCTCGTCGGCAGCGAACGCTATCTCGTCGCGCTCTACCTGCTCACCGTCGCCGACGTGCGCGGCACCAGCCCCAAGGTCTGGAACGCCTGGAAGGGCAGTCTGCTCGAAAACCTCTTCCGCTCCACCCTGCGCAGCCTGGGCGGCTCCGCGCCCGAACCCGGCGCCGAACTCGAACAGCGCCGCGAGGAAACACTCGGCCTGCTGCGCCTGGCCGCCCTGCCCGAGAACGCACAGGACGAACTCTGGAGCCAGCTCGACGTGGGCTTCTTCATGCGCCACGACGCCGACGACATCGCCTGGCTCACGCGCCATCTCTACAACCGCGTCGCCGACAAGGCGCCCGTCGTGCGCGGCCGCTTCTCGCCCTTCGGCGAGGGCCTGGAGATCGCCGTCTACGTGCCCGACCAGCCCGATCTCTTCGCCCGCCTGTGCGGCTATTTCGAGCAGAAGGGCCTGGCGATCCGCGAGGCGCGCATCCACACCACGCGCCAGGGCTATGCGCTCGACACCTTCCAGGTGGTCGACGCCGGCCACGACGTCGACGCCTACCGCGCCATCATCACGCGGATCGAACACGAACTCGCCCAGCAGCTCGCCACCGAGGCGCCGCTTCCCGAGCCGCGCCAGGGCCGGCTCTCGCGCCAATCGCGCTTTTTCCCGATCAATCCGCGCGTCGAGCTGCGCACCGACGAACGCGGCCAGTACTTCCTGCTCTCGCTCTCCGCGGCAGACCGCACCGGCCTGCTCTACGCCATCGCCCGCGTGCTCGCCAAGCACGGCGTGTCCCTGCAGACCGCCCGCATCCACACCCTGGGCGAGCGCGTCGAGGACGTCTTCCTGGTCGACGGCAGCACCCTCGCCCAGGACCAGAAGCACCAGATCCGGCTCGAGACCGATTTGCTCGAAGCTCTGACGCCTTGAGCGCCGCCGCATCGTGAGCTTCACGCGCATCAAGCGGGACGCCGCCGTGCCGGGCAAGACCGCCGCCTGCCGCGCCGGCAAGCCCGCGGGCCCGCAGAACCGCCCTGCGTCATCGGCGCAATCCACTCCCTCCACGCCCTCCTCCGACGGCGTGCGCCTGTCCAAGCGCATGGCCGAACTCGGCCTGTGCTCGCGCCGCGAGGCTGACGAATGGATCGCCAAGGGCTGGGTCAAGGTCGACGGCAAGGTCATCTCGGAACTCGGTACCCGCATCCAGCCCTCGGCCCGGATCGAAGTCGCCGGCGTCGCCAAGCGCCAGCAGCAGGCCCTGCTCACCGTCCTGATCCACAAGCCCGTCGGCTACGTCTCCGGCCAGGCCGAGGACGGCTACAAGCCCGCCTGGATGCTCGTCACGCCCGACCGATTCTGGCAGCCGCCCGGCGAGGCGCCGCGCCAGGCGCCGGTGAAATTCCATGGCCTGGCGCCCGCCGGCCGTCTCGACATCGACTCCACCGGCCTGCTCGTCATGACCCAGGACGGCCGCGTCGCCAAGACCCTGATCGGCGAGCACAGCGAAGTGGAAAAGGAATACCTCGTGCGGGTGAGCTACGCGGTGGGCGGCAAGGCGGTCGAGCAAGGCGTCGACAAAGCCTTTCCCGCCGCCAAGCTCGCCATGCTTCGCCACGGCCTCTCGCTCGACGGCGTGGCCCTGCGTCCCGCCAAGGTCGATTGGCAGAACGGCGAGCAGCTGCGCTTTATTCTCAAGGAAGGCCGCAACCGCCAGATCCGCCGCATGTGCGAAGCTGTGGACCTGAAAGTGGTGGGCCTCAAGCGCGTGCGCATCAGCAAAGTGGCGCTCGGCGCCCTGCCGCCCGGAAAGTGGCGGCTGCTGCGTGAAGGCGAAGCGTTCTAAGCCGGTGTCTCAGTCGTCCAGCGTCGGATCCATGCTAGGGAACAGCACCTCGGTGAAGCCGAACTTGCTGAAATCCACGATCCGCATCGGATAGAGCTTGCCCCAGAGATGGTCGCATTCGTGCTGGACCAGGCGTGCATGAAAGCCGTCGGCCGTGCGGTCGATCACGTTGCCGTACTAGTCAAAGCCCGTGTAGCGCAGGCGCGTGTGGCGCGGCACCATGCCGCGCATGCCCGGCACCGACAGGCAGCCTTCCCAGCCGTCCTCCATCTCGTCGGACAAGGGCGTCAGCACGGGATTGAGCAGGATCGTGCGCGGCACTTCCGGCGCGTCGGGATAGCGTTCGCTGTGTGTGAAGACGAAGATCACCAGCTGCAGGTCCACGCCGATCTGCGGCGCGGCCAGGCCCACGCCGTTCACCGCCCCCATCGTTTCGAACATGTCGGTGATCAGCGCGTGCAGCTCCGGCGTGTCGAACTGCTCGACCGGCTTGGCCACGCGTAGCAGGCGCGGATCGCCCATTTTCAGGATGTCGTGGACCATCAGAGTTCTCCCGCCAGCAGTTTTTGCAGACCGTCTTCGTCGAGCACCGGCACGCCCAGTTCCTCGGCCTTCGCCAGCTTGCTGCCGGCGTCGGAGCCGGCCACCACGTAGTGCGTCTTCTTCGAGACTGAGCCCGAGACCTTCGCGCCTGCCGCTTCCAGCATGTCCTTCGCCGCGTCGCGGCTGAGCGTGGGCAGCGTGCCGGTCAGCACCACCATCTTGCCCGCCAGCGGACCGGCCAGCGCCATCTGCGGCTCGCCCTCGGGCCAATGCACGCCGGCGGCACGGATCTGATCGATCACCGTGCGGTTGTGCGGCTCGGCAAAGAAATTGCGGATCGATTCGGCCACCACCGGCCCCACGTCCTTCACCTGCAGCAGCGTCTCGGAGCTGGCCTCCATCACCGCGTCGAGCTTGCCGAAATGCCGCGCCAGATCGCGCGCCGTCGCCTCGCCCACGTTGCGGATGCCCAGCGCGAAGATCAGCCGCTCCAGCGTCGCGTCCTTGGCCTTGTTCAGATTGGCGAGCAGATTCTCCGCCGACTTCTTGCCCATGCGCTCCATCTCCGCGAGCTGCATCAGCCCCAGGCTGAAGAGATCGGCCGGCGTGCGCACCATGCTCAGTTCGACGAGCTGATCCACCAGCTTCTCGCCCAGACCCTCGATGTCCATCGCCCGCCGCCCCGCGAAATGCAGCAGCGCCTGCTTGCGCTGCGCCGGGCAGATCAGGCCGCCGGTGCAGCGCGCGATCGCCTCGTCGGGCAGCTTCTCGATGTGCGAGCCGCATCCCGGGCAGGCCGTCGGCATCACGAATTCGCGCGCGTCCGCCGGGCGGCGCTCCGGCACCGTCTTCACCACCTCGGGAATCACGTCGCCGGCGCGGCGCACGAAGACAGTGTCGCTGATACGCACGTCCTTGCGGCGCACCTCGTCCTCGTTATGCAGCGTGGCGTTGGTGACTGTCACCCCGCCGACGAAGACCGGCTTGAGCTTGGCCACCGGCGTGATCGCCCCGGTGCGGCCCACCTGGACGACGATGTCCTCGACCACGGTCAGCTCTTCCTGCGCCGGGAATTTGTGCGCCAGGGCGAAGCGCGGCGCGCGCGAGACGAAGCCCAGCGCCTCCTGCTCAGCGTAGAGATTGACCTTGTAGACCACGCCGTCGATCTCGTAGGGCAGGCTCGCGCGGCGCTCGCCGATGTCGCGGTAAAAGTCGAGCAGCTCCTGCGCGCCCACGGCGCGCCTGCGCTCCTCGCAGACCGGCAGGCCGATCGCGGTGAACCAGTCGATGATTTCCTTGTGGCCGGGCGGGCGCGTCAGGCCGCTGGCGCCGGCCTCGAATTCGCCTAGGCCGTAGGCGAAGAAGGACAGGCGGCGCTGCGCGGTGATCCTTGAATCGAGCTGGCGCAGCGCGCCGGCCGCGGCATTGCGCGGATTGACGAATTCCTTCTCCCCGGCGTCGCGCTGGCGCTGGTTCAGGCGCTGGAAATCCTCCTTGAACATCAGCACCTCGCCGCGCACCTCGAGCACCGCGGGCGGCTTGTCCAGCTTCAACTTGTGCGGCAGCGTGCGAATGGTGCGTACGTTCTCGGTCACCTCCTCGCCAGTCGCGCCGTCACCGCGCGTCGCGGCTTGTTCGAGCACGCCGTTCACATAGCGCAGCGAAATCGCCAGGCCGTCGAACTTTAGCTCGCAGGCGTACTCCACCTCGGGCGTGGTGGCGCCCGCCGCCGCGCTGGCGGCTGAAGCGGCAGGCGTGAAGTCGGCCGGCGGCGCGGCCTCGGCCGCGGATTCGCCGAAGAGATCACCCGTCGCCCCCTGCCCCGCGCACGTCTGCGCCGTCGCGGCCTGTGCTTGACGCGCCGCCGCCAGCCCCTCGCGGCAGCGCCGGTCGAAGTTGAAGACGTCGTCGTCCTCGAAGCCGTTGTTCAGCGAAAGCATGGGCAGCGCATGGCGCACGGGCTTGAGGCTGTCCACCGGCTTTCCGCCGACGCGGCGCGTGGGCGTGTCGGACGTCAGCAGGCTCGGATAGGCGGCTTCCAGGTCCTGCAGCTCGCGGAACAGGCGGTCGTATTCGGCGTCGAGGACGAGCGGCGCGTCGAGCTCGTAATAAGCGCGGTTGTGGCGCTCGAGCTCCGCGCGCAGCTGGGCGGCGCGTTCGGCGTCCTGGGCGGAGGGCGTGGCATCCGGCGCCGGCGTGCTGGGCTCGGCCATGGTCGTTTCGGTGAAAAATTCCTGCGCGGGCGCGGGCCCGCCTTCAATCGGAGAACAGGCGCAGCGCGGCGGCCGAGCCCGCGTGGATGCCGCTGGCGCTCAGGCACACGAAGATCTTGTTCAGCTGCGCGTCGATGGCCTGCAGCGTGGCCTCGTCGAGCGGCCGGCCGTTTTCGTCCACCGGCTGCGCGGAAAGCTTCTGCGCGATATGCGCCGCATACGACCACATGGTGCGCAGTGGATCGGTGGACGGATCGGTGCGCGGCACGTCGAGCACCAGACTCACGCGGCGCGCGGCACGGCGCGAAAGATCGTCACGCAGGAAATTCGTGCCGGCGAACTGAAGGCTGAACACCAGGCGCGGCTCGCGGCCCTGGGCTTCGGCGTACCAGTTGAAGCGGCTGCCGTCGCGCGAGAGCACCAGCCCGTCCTCCAGCGCCATGGACTGTATAAGCGCCGCCGACCAGGGCGGCATGCCGGCGTCTTCGGCCTCGAGATTGATGCCCATCTGCACATCGCACTGCTGGGCGAACTCGTCGAGCTCCTTGGCGTTGTTCAGGGTCTCCTCGGCGTCCGGGAAATCGGCCTGGGCGTCGAGCGCGGCGGCGAGCTGCTGGGCCTGTTGATAGAACTCGGCGTATTCGACGTGATGCAGCGCGCCGTTGCGGTTGGCGAGCTGCACGCCGAGCTGCAGCTCGGTGTAGCGCTGGCCGGCGCGCACCTGCTCCCAGCAGCCAGTCTCCCAATGCAGGCCTTCGACGTGGACCGGCTTGTTGCCGGTGCGGCGCATCTTCACCGCCAGCGGCATCAGCCGCTCGCTCGCCACCGGCGAAAACAGCTCCACTGGCACCAGGCAGTCGATCTGCGGATCGATCACCGGCCCGAGTGCGCCGGCGGCCGGATGGCCCATGGAGACATGGAGGATCTTTTCGGGATCGCCGCCTTCGTCCTGCGCGGAGAAGGGGGAAACCGCATGCGCGGCGGCGGTGTCCGAGGGCTGCGCCTCGTCCTGCATATCGAAGGCTGGCTCGACGCGGCCTTCACCCGCGTGCTCGGCATGGCCGGCGGGCAGGATGGGCGACTCCCGGCAGCTGCGCCGCAGCTGCAGCCAGTTGTACAGCAGAACCGCCAGCAGGCAAGCGCCGCCGATCAGGATCAAGCCAAGCTGGAAGTCGCCCATCGGCACGCGCCCAGGCTCAGGCGGCGTCCGCCAGCGACAGCGCTTCGGTCATGTCGACCGCCACGATGCGTGACACGCCCTGCTCCTGCATAGTCACGCCGATGAGCTGCTCGGCCATTTCCATGGCGATCTTGTTATGCGAAATGAACACGAACTGGGTCTTGCCCGACATGCGTTTGACCATGTTGGCGTAGCGCTCGGTGTTGGCGTCGTCCAGCGGCGCATCCACTTCGTCGAGCAGGCAGAACGGCGCCGGATTGAGCAGGAACATCGCGAACACGAGGGCGATGGCGGTGAGCGCCTTTTCGCCGCCCGAGAGCAGATGGATGGTGGAGTTCTTCTTGCCGGGCGGCTGGGCCATGACTTGCACGCCGGCGTCGAGTATTTCCTCGCCGGTCATGATCAGCTTGGCCATGCCGCCGCCGAACAGCGTCGGAAAAAGCTCGCCGAAGTGGTGGTTGACCTTGTCGAAGGTGCCTTGAAGCAGCTCGCGGGTCTCGCCGTCGATCTTGCGGATTGCGTCTTCCAGGGTGTTGATCGCGTCGGTGAGGTCGGCGGACTGCGCGTCGAGGAATTCCTTGCGCTCCTTGGCGGCCTTGAGTTCGTCGAGCGCGGCCATGTTGACCGGGCCGAGCGACTGGATGGCGTTCTGGATGCGCGTGAGTTCGCCCTGCAGATTGCTCGCCTTGAGATCGGTCGTGAGGAAGGGCTCGAGCGCCTGTTCGTCAGCCTGGGCCTCGGCGAGCTGCTCGGAGAACTGCTCCTGGGTCAGGCGCGCGGCCTGCTCCTTGAGCTGCAGTTCGGTGATGCGGATGCGCAGGGGCTCGAGGCTGCGCTCGATGCCCAGGCGGGTTTCGTCGGCCTGGCGCAGCTGGAAGGACAGCGCGTCCATCGCGGTGCGGGCCTCAGTCAGGGCCCGCTCGCGCTCGGTGCGCACCGCCAGCACCTGCTGCAGGCCTGCCTGGGCGCTCTGCTCGTCGATGTTCTTGAGTTCGTCCTCGGTCTCGAGCAAGGCGGCGGCGAGGCGCTCGGCCTGTTCGATGGCGGTCTGCTCACTACGCTCGAGTTCGCCGATGCGCTGCTGCAGGTTGAGCTGGGCGAAATCGGACTCCTGGGCGGAGCGCTCGAGGTTGCGCAGGGTTTCGCGGGCGTCGGCGAGGCTGGCTTCGAGGCCGTCGAAGGCGTCGAGGCTTTCCTGGTAGGCTCCCTGCAGGTCGCCGAGCTTGGCGTCGAGTTCGGAGAACACGGCTTCGGCGCGGTCGCGGATTTCGCGCTGGACTTCGAGCTGAGCGTTGAGTTCGGCGAGCTCTTCGTCGATCTGGCCGCTGCGCTGGGTGTACTGCTCCAGGGCCTTGGCGAGGGTCAGGGATTCGATGCGCAGGCCGTGGATCTGCTGAGTGGCCTGCTCCACCTGGGCGCGCTTGCCGGAGAGCGCGACGACCGCGTCGGCATAGGCGGACTCGGCGCGCTGCACCGCGGCGTGCGCGTCCTTGCAGACGATCTGCTGCTCCTGGATCTGCGCGGCCAGGGTTTCGATTTCGTGCTGGCGGGCCAGCACGCCGTCCTGCTGGGAATCGGTGGCGTAGAGCTGCACCGTGGTCTGGCTGACCAGATGGCCCTCGGGCGTCACCACCCAATCCCCGGCGGGAATGCGCGTGCGCATTGCCAGCGCGGCAGGCAGGGAGTCCACGGCATGCACGCCGGCGAGCCAGTCGGCCAGCAGCGCCTTCACGCCCGCGTCGGCGGCGTTGACCAGACCGAGCAGCGGCTTGCCTTCGTTGAAATTGGAGGGGGCAGCCTTGGGGGCGCTCTGCGGACACGCATAGAAGGCCAGCTTGGCGGGCGGAGCGTCGGCCGCGAAGGCCTTGACCCAGTCCAGATTCGAGACTTCCAGGGCGGCCATGCGCTCGCGCAGCATGGCTTCGAGCGCAGTTTCCCAGCCGGATTCCACCTGCAGCTGCTTCCACAGGCGCGGCAGGCCGGCCAGCTCGTGCTTGGCGAGCCAGGACTGGATCTTGCTCTCAGACTGGACACGTTCCTGCAGCTGCTTGAGCGCTTGACTGCGCGCTTCCAGGCTGGAGAGCGCGGCGGCCTGCTGCTGCACGGCCTGCTGGGCGGCGCGGCGCTCGGCTTCGCGCTCGGGCACGGCAGCCTCGGCCGTCTCCAGCGCAGCGCGGGCGTCTTCCAGGCCTGCTTCGCGCACGGCGAGGTCTTCTTCCAGGGCGGAGAGCCTCTCGGCGTCGGGGCGGGCGAGTCCGCCGTGCTCGGCCTTGAGGCGGTCCTGACGGGCTTCGAGCTGCTGGATCAGTTGATCGGCGTTGCGCTGCTGCTGGGCTTCGAGCTTGAGGGTCTGTTCAGCCTGGACGATGGCGTCGCGCTCGGCTGCCAGAGCCTCCTGAGCTTCGCGCCAGTGGCTTTCGATCTCGGGTAGCTGCTCGGCATGGCCGGCGACCTGCTCGGACACGGCGATGGCCCGCACGCTGGCGTCTTCCAGGTGCGCCCGCGTGGCTTCGAGCTCGGCGCGCGCACCGCTGGCCTGCGAGAGCCATTGCTCGCGCTGCGCCTGCATGCCGGTGAGCTGGGCCTGCGCGCGGTTGCGCGATTCGACGATAAAGCGGATTTCGGCTTCCAGCCGGCTGACCTCGGCGTTCGCCTCATACAGCGCGCCCTGGGCCTCGTTGACCTTGTCGGTGGCGGCGTAGTTGTCGGTGCGCAGGGTTTCCAGGCAGGCCTCAAGTTCGCGCAACTTGGCGACTTCGGCTTCCAGCGCGGTCTGCGCCTGGGCCACGGCCACGCGTTGCTTATCCTGCTCGGTCTCGGCTTCGCGCTTGCGCAGAAGCCAGAGCAGGTTCTGCTTGAGGGTGGCGTCCTGGTTCAGGCCGGCGTAGCGCTCGGCGACATCGGCCTGGCCTTCGAGCTTGGCGAGGTTGGTTTCCAGCTCGCGCAGGATGTCGCCCACGCGGGTGAGGTTTTCACGGGTGTTGGAGAGGCGGTTTTCCGTCTCGCGGCGGCGTTCCTTGTACTTGGACACGCCGGCGGCCTCTTCCAGGAAGATGCGCCGCTCTTCGGGCTTGGCCTCGATGATCCGCGAGATCATGCCCTGGCCGATGATGGCGTAGGCGCGGGGGCCCAGGCCGGTGCCGAGGAAGATGTCGTGGATGTCCTTGCGGCGCACCGTCTGGTTGTTGATGAAATAGCTGGAGGTGCCGTCGCGGGTCAGCACGCGCTTGACCGCGATTTCCGCATACTGACTCCATTGACCGGCGGCGCGGCCGTCGGCGTTGTCGAAGACCAGCTCGACGCTGGCGCGGCCCGAGGGCTTGCGCTGGGTCGAGCCGTTGAAGATGACGTCCTGCATCGATTCGCCGCGCAATTCCGAGGCCCGAGATTCGCCCAGCACCCAACGCACGGCGTCGATGATGTTGGATTTACCGCAGCCGTTTGGCCCCACCACGCCGACCAGCTGGCCCGGCAGCTGGAAGTTGGTCGGATCGACAAAGGACTTGAAGCCCGCGAGTTTCATCGAGGAAAGACGCACTGTCTGCCTGGGAAAGATGACACAGAGGATAAAATGATACCCCATGCCACCCGGCCGTCCCTCCCTCGGACGATCCCGGCGGCTCCAATGCAATAAACGAATGAATCCGTTCCTCTCGAAGCTTCAGCCCTACCCCTTCACCCGCCTGCGCGGACTGATCGCCGACGTCAAACCCAATCCCGGCCTGAGCCCCATCAGTTTCGGCATCGGCGAGCCGCGCCATCCCACGCCCGAGTTCGTCAAGCAGGCCCTAACCAGCGATCTCCAGGGCTTGGCCGCCTATCCGGCCACGGTCGGCAGCCCAGAGCTGCGCCGCGCCATCACCGGCTGGCTGGAGCGCCGCTACTGCATCGAGCGGATCGATCCGGAGACCGAGGTGCTGCCGGTGAACGGCTCGCGCGAGGCCCTGTTCTCCCTGACCCAGACGGTCGTGGACGGCGGACGGCCCGGCACCCTGGTGCTCTGCCCCAACCCCTTCTATCAAATTTATGAGGGTGCGGCCCTGCTGGCCGGCGCCGAGTTGGCCTTCGCCAACAGCAACCCGGCGCGCAATTTCGCGCCTGATCTGAGCGCCGTCACCCAGGAGGAATGGGGGCGCGTGCAGCTGCTCTTCGTGTGCAGCCCCGGCAATCCGACCGGCGCGGTGCTCAACCTGGAGGACTGGAAGGAAATCTTCGCCCTCTCGGAAAAGTACGGCTTCGTGATCGCCTCGGACGAATGCTATTCGGAGATCTATTTCGACGAGAGCAAGCCGCCCCTGGGCTCGCTGCAGGCGGCCCGGCTGCTGGGCCGCGACTTCCTGCGCCTGATCGCCTTCTCCAGCCTGTCCAAGCGCTCGAACGTGCCGGGCATGCGCTCGGGCTTCGTCGCCGGCGACCCGGCCATCCTCAAGGGCTATCTACTCTACCGCACCTACCACGGCTGCGCCATGGCCCTGCCCGTGCAATCGGCCAGTATCTCCGCCTGGAACGACGAGCAGCACGTGCGCGACAACCGCGAGCGCTACCGCACCAAGTTCGCCGCGGTGATGCCGATGCTCGCCGAGGTGCTCGACGTTGGCATGCCCGACGCCGGCTTCTACCTCTGGGCCAATGTGCGGCGCACCGGCTTGTCCGACACCGAGTTCACCCGGCAACTGCTCGCCGAATATAATGTGACCGTTTTGCCGGGCAGCTTCCTGGCGCGCGCGGCGCGCGGCGCCAATCCGGGCACCGACTATGTGCGTCTGGCTCTGGTGGCCGACACCGAGGAATGCATCGCCGGCGCGAAGCGCATCGCGGAATTCGCCGCCGCCAAGGCGAAGCAGGCCGCCTGAGCCTCCCGCACGACAACGATTTCACCCTAAGACTCACCACAAGAAGACCAGAACCATGACGCAAGCCTTGCAACAACTGATCGACGACGCCTGGGAAAAGCGCGCCGACTTCTCGCCCAAGAACACCCCCTCGGACGTGCGCAACGCCGTCGGCGAGGTTATCGAAGGCCTCAACGCCGGCACGCTGCGCACGGCGGTGCGCGAATCGGTCGGCAAATGGCATGTGAACCAGTGGGTCAAGAAGGCCGTTCTGCTCTCCTTCCGCCTGGAGGACAACGTGCCGATGCCCGTCGGTAGCGCGGCCGGCAACGTGACCCAGTTCTACGACAAGGTGCCCTCCAAGTTCGCCAACTACACCGCCGAGGACTTCGCCAAGGGCGGATTCCGCGTGGTGCCGCCGGCCGCCGCCCGGCGCGGCTGCTTCATCGGCAAGAACGCGGTGCTGATGCCCTCCTACGTGAACATCGGCGCCTACGTGGACGAAGGCACCATGGTCGACACCTGGGCCACCGTCGGCTCCTGCGCCCAGATCGGCAAGAACGTGCACCTCTCGGGCGGCGTGGGCATCGGCGGCGTGCTCGAGCCCATCCAGGCCGGCCCGGTGATCATTGAGAACAACTGCTTCATCGGCGCGCGCTCGGAAGTGGTCGAAGGCGTGGTGATCGAGGAAAACTCGGTGCTCTCCATGGGCGTGTACATCGGCCAGTCCACCCGCATCTACGACCGCGAGACCGGAGAAATCCTCACCGGCCGCGTGCCCACCGGCTCGGTGGTGGTGCCCGGAAGCCTGCCCTCCAAAGACGGCAAGTACAGCCTCTACGCCGCCATCATCGTCAAGAAGGTCGACGCCCAGGCCCGCGCCAAGACCGGCATCAACGAGCTGCTGCGCGGAGACTGAGCATGGCCGAGATCGTGGTCCACGGCATTCCCAACTGCGACACCGTCAAGCGCGCCCGCACCTGGCTGGAGTCGCAGGGCGTGGCATACCGTTTCCACAATTTCCGCAAGGACGGCATCACCGCCGACATGATCAAGGGCTGGCTGCAGAAGGTGCCGCGCGACGTGCTGATCAACCGCAAGGGCACAACCTGGCGCAAACTGCCGGAGAATGTGCAGGCCGCCGCCGAAAGCGAAAGCGGCACGGTGGCGCTGATGCTGGCCCAGCCCTCGATCATCAAGCGGCCGGTGCTGGCCGCGGGCGATGCGCTGCTCGTCGGCTTCGACCCCGACCGCTACGCCGACACCCTGAAATAAGCCTCTGAAACAAGACCCGCGATGAACGACCTCAGCCGCAGCGCCAGCTCCCCGCAGCAAGGCACCACCTTGGCGCTGACCGAAGCCCTGATCCGCCTGCCCTCCGTCACGCCCAGCGACGACGGCTGCCAGCAGCTGCTGACCGCGCGCCTGGCGCCCCTGGGCTTCGCCTGCGAGAGCATCGTCAGCGGCCCCGAGGACTTCAGCGTCACCAACCTGTGGGCGGTGCGCCGCGGCAAGTCCGGAACGGCTGGCAAGCTGCTGGCCTTCGCCGGCCACACCGACGTCGTGCCCACCGGGCCGCTCGAGCAGTGGTCCTCCGCCCCCTTCGCGCCCGCGCAGCGTGACGGCAAGCTCTACGGCCGCGGCGCAGCCGACATGAAGACCTCGATCGCCGGCTTCGTCGTCGCCATCGAGGAATTCCTCGCCCGCCATCCCGACCCGCAAGGCTCCATCGCGCTGCTGATCACCAGCGACGAGGAAGGCCCCGCCAACGACGGAACGATCAAGGTCTGCGAAGCGCTCAAGGCGCGCGGCGAGCGCCTCGACTACTGCGTCATCGGCGAGCCCACCGCCGTGGACACCCTCGGCGACATGCTCAAGAACGGCCGGCGCGGCTCGCTCTCGGGCCGGCTCGTCGTGCGCGGCATCCAGGGCCACATCGCCTATCCGAATCTGGCGCGCAACCCGATTCACGAACTCGCCCCGGCCCTGGCCGAACTGGCCACGGTGAAGTGGGACGAGGGCAACGCCTTCTTCCCGCCAACCAGCTGGCAGGTCTCCAACCTCAAGGCTGGCACCGGCGCGGCCAACGTCATCCCTGGCGAGATCGTCGCGGACTTCAATTTCCGCTTCTCCACCGCGAGCACGCCCGACGTCCTCAAGCAGCGCCTCGAGGACGTGCTGCGCAAGCACAAGCTCGACTACCGCATCGACTGGGTGCTCGGCGGCGAGCCTTTCCTGACCGAGCCCTGCGATCTTTCCGCCGCGCTCAGCGCGGCGATCAAGGCCGAGACTGGCGTCGACACCGAACTGTCCACCACCGGCGGCACCTCGGACGGACGCTTCATCTCCAAGATCTGCACGCAGGTCATCGAATTCGGCCCGGTCAACGCTAGCATCCACAAGATCGATGAACACATCGAACTGTCCGCGATCGAGCCGCTCAAGAACATTTACCGCCGGGTTCTGGAAACCCTGATCGCCTGATCGGGCCACCGCTTCCCGGCCTCTTCGCTGTTTAGTCCAGTTACCGAAGGCGCCTCCGCCCATGTTCCAGACCACGCGCGACCTTCTGCGCTACGCCGTCACCCGCTTCAACAAGGTGGGCCTCACCTTCGGCCACGGCAACGCCTACGCCTACGACGAAGCCGCCTATCTGATCCTGCACACGCTCTCTCTGCCACTCGATCTGCTCGAGCCCTTCCTCGACGCGCGCCTACTCGACGATGAGATCGAAGCCGTGATGCAGGTGATCGAACGCCGCGCGGAAAAACGCATCCCCGCCGCCTACATCACGCGCGAAGCCTGGATGCATGGCCTGAAGTTCTACGTGGACGAGCGCGTCATCGTGCCGCGCAGCCTGATCGGCGAACTGCTGCAGGAAGGGCTCGCGCCCTGGGTGTCCTCGCCCGACGAAGTCGGCTCGGTGCTCGACCTGTGCACCGGCTCCGGCTGCCTGTCGATCATGGGCGCGCTGGCCTTCCCGCAGGCCGAGGTGGACGCCGTGGACCTGAGCGCCGACGCGCTGGAAGTCGCCAAGCGCAACCGCGCCGACTTTGGCCTCGCCGGGCGCCTGAGCCTGCACCGCGGCGACTTGTACGCGGCGCTGCCGGCCGGCAAGCGCTACGACCTGATCATCAGCAACCCACCCTACGTCAACCAAGCCTCGATGGACGCCCTGCCCGCCGAATACCGCGCCGAGCCAGACATGGCCCTGGTCGGCGGCGAGGATGGTATGGACCTCGTGCGCGACATCCTCGCCGGCGCGCGCGAGCGGCTCACGCCCGACGGCCTGCTGGTGGTGGAGATCGGCAACGAATTCGCCAACTTCAACGCCGCCTTCCCCGGGCTGAACGTCACCTGGCTGGACACCAGCGCCGGCGACGAGCAGGTCTTCCTGGTCTACGCGGCCGACCTGCCCTGAGGCGCCGGGGACGAGCGGGATGACGGCCGACTGGCATTTCTTCACGCCGCTCGCCATCCTCGCCTATGTGGTGGGATGGGGCGCCGCCGTCCACGCCATCCTCTACGCCCGCACCTCGCAAAGCGCCATCGCCTGGGCGCTGGGCCTGGTGATGGTGCCCTACGTCACCATCCTTCCCTACCTGGTCTTCGGCCGCAGCCGGCTTGAAGGCTACGTGCGCGCGCGCCGCATCGGCGACGCGCGCATCAAAGGGCATCTCAACAACGACGAACACGCCGCCTGGAGGCCCAAGCTTGGCGAAGGTGAAATGCAGCCCGCCAACGCTCCCGAACGCCAGCGCCTGCGCGCGCTCGCGCACCTGGCGCACACGCCGCCGCTGGGCGGCAACCAGGTGCGCCTGCTGATCGACGGCGCGCAGACCTTCGACGCGATCTTCGCGGCCATCGCCCGCGCCCGCACGCTGATCATCGTGCAAAGCTTCATCGTCAACGACGACGGCCTGGGCAAGCGCATGCAGGCCGCCCTGCTCAAACGCGCGGCCGCCGGCGTGAAGGTCTATTTCCTGGTGGACGGCATCGGCTCCTATTCCCTGCCCGACACCTATCTTCAGGCGCTGCGCGCCGGCGGCGTCGAAGCCGAGAAATTCCTCGCCCACCGCGGCCTCGTCAACCGCTTCCAGATCAACTTCCGCAACCACCGCAAACTCGTGGTCGTGGACGGCGAGATCGGCTTCGTCGGCGGCATGAACATCGGCGACGAATACCTCGGCCTCGATCCCGCGCTCTCGCCCTGGCGCGACACGCAGATCGAAATCCAGGGCTCCGCCGTGGCCGCGCTGCAGCTCGCCTTCGCCGAGGACTGGCACTGGGTCACCGCCGGCGTCCCCGAGCTGCGGCTGCCGCGCGCCCAACCCTGCGGCGACATGATCTGCCAGGTTCTGCCCAGCGGCCCGGCCGATTCGCAGGACACCTGCCTGCTCTATTTTCTGGAAGCCGTGCATTCCGCGCGCGACCGCATCTGGCTCGCCTCGCCCTACTTCATCCCCGACGACGCGCTCAGCGCGGCGCTGCATCTGGCGGTGCTGCGCGGCGTGGACGTGCGCCTGCTGCTGCCCGGCAAGGCCGACCACCATTCGGTCTTCCTCGCCTCCACGCTCTACGCCCACGACATGGTCCGCGCCGGCGTCAAGGTCTACCGCATGCGCGAAGGCTTCATGCACAGCAAGGTCGTCCTCATCGATGGCGACGCCGCCTCGGTGGGCACCGCCAACTTGGACAACCGCTCCTTCCGTCTGAATTTTGAAATGACGGTGCTCACGCTCGACGCCGGCTTCGCCGCCGAGGTCCAGGCCATGTTCGAGCGCGACTTCTCGCACTCCCGGCTCATCGGCCGTGAGGAATACGAAGGAGCCTCGCGCTGGACCAAGCTGGCCGCGAGGCTCGTGCGGCTGTTTTCCCCCATCCTATGATCCGAATCGAAAAGCTGTCGCTGCGCCGCGGCGACAAGCTGCTGATCGACGACAGCAGCCTGTCCATCCACCCCGGAGAAAAAATTGGCCTTATCGGCGCCAACGGCGCCGGCAAGAGCAGCCTGTTCGCCATGCTCATGGGCCGTCTGCTGCCCGACGGCGGCGACCTCTCCATCCCGCCCGCCTGGGTCATCGCCCACGTCGCGCAGGAGACGCCCGCCTCGCCGCGCAGCGCCGTGGACTACGTCTGCGACGGCGACGCCGCCCTGCGCGCGGCAGAAGCCATGATCGAACAAGGCCGCGCCGCCCACGATGGCCATCTCGAAGCCGAAGGCCACCAGGCCTATGCCGACACTGGCGGCTACCAGGCCAAGCCGCGCACCGAATCGCTGCTGCTCGGGCTGGGCTTTCTGCCGCGCCAGCTCGCGCAGCCGGTGTCGGACTTCTCCGGCGGCTGGCGCATGCGCCTGAACCTCGCGCAGGCGCTGATGGCGCGCTCCGACCTGCTGCTCCTGGACGAACCAACCAACCACCTCGACCTGGACGCCATCGTCTGGCTCGAGGACTGGCTGCTTCGCTATCCCGGCACGCTGATCTGCATCTCCCACGACCGCGAATTCCTCGACGCCGTCTGCGGCGCGGTGATCCATCTGCACGGCGCCAAACTCAGCCGCTACAAGGGAGGCTACACCGATTTCGAAGAGCAGCGCGCCCAGCAGCTCGTGCTGCAGGAAGCCGCCTATGCGCGCCAGCAGACGCAGATCGTGCATCTGCAAAGCTTCATCGATCGCTTCAAGACCAAGGCCAGAAAGGCCAAGCAGGCGCAGAGCCGCTTCAAGGCGCTGGAGAAGATCGCCCGCATCGCGCCGCTGCGCGCGGAGTCGGGCTTCGACTTCAGTTTCCGCGAACCGCTCGCCGCGCCCAATCCGCTGATCGTGCTGGAAGACGCCGACTGCGGCTATGTCGAAGGCCAGCCCGTGCTGCACAAGGTCAGCCTCTCCATCCAGGCCGGCCAGCGCATCGGCCTGCTCGGCGCGAACGGCCAAGGCAAGTCCACCCTCGTGAAGACGCTGGCCGCCACGCTCAAGCCGCTGGCCGGCCGCCGCCAAGGCGGACGCGGCCTGCAGATCGGCTACTTCGCCCAGCACCAGCTCGAAACCCTCGACGAAAAGGCCAGCCCCCTGCTGCATCTGGTTCGCCTCTCGCCCGACACGACCGAACAGGAACTGCGCAATTTCCTCGGCAGCTTCGCCTTCCACGGCGACATGGCCACCCAGCCCATCGCCCCCCTCTCCGGCGGCGAGAAAGCCCGCCTGGCCCTCGCGCTGATCGTCTGGCAGCGGCCCAACCTGCTGCTGCTCGACGAACCGACCAACCACCTCGACGCCGACACCCGCGAAGCCCTGACCGTGGCGCTGGCCGAATTCGAAGGCACGCTCATCCTCGTCTCGCACGACCGCCACCTGCTGCGCGCCAGCGCCGAGCAGTTCCTGCTCGTGGGCGAGGGCCGGGTGCAGCCCTTCGACGGCGATCTCGACCGCTACCGCGACTGGCTGATGGAGCAGGCGGCGAGGCGCCGCACCGAGGTGTCGGCCGCCGGTGAAGGCAAGCCCTCAGGCGAGTCTCCGGACGACACCGGCGTCTCGTCCGCCGACCGCAAGGAACAGCGCCGCCTCGAAGCCGGGGAACGCCAGCGCCTCGCCCAGGCCCGCAAGCCCTTGGAGAAAAGGCTCGCGGCGCTGGACAAGCGCCTTGGGGTATTAAGCGAGGAAAAGAAGGCGCTCGAAGCCAGACTCGCCGACGAGTCCAGCTACTCCCCCGAGAAGAAGGCCGAACTGACCGAGATGCTCCGCCGCCAGGCCGAGCTGAGCGCGGAGCTGGACGAATTGGAACTGGATTGGATGACGACGCAGGAAGAGATCGACGTGATCAACAGCGCGTCCTGAATGCGTTTCCCGCCCGGACTCAACGCCCCGGATGATCCAGGCCCGCGGCGGCCTGGGCAGCGGACGGAATCTGGATCACGACCAGCTGCGGCGGCTTAAATACATAGGAAAGCGTCGCGGCGCACAGGGCGAGCGCAGTGCTGACGACCCATCGGATCAGCCACGCCTTGGCCCCATAGATCTCCGTCCTGACTTCTTGGACTTCAGTCCTGACCTCCTGCATTTCGGTTCTGACTCCCTGAATTTCAGTTCTGACCTCCAGGATATCGATCCTGACTTCCGGCAGGTCGACCTTCGTCGCCAAGGTGAGCAGGACGGTTTCCAGTCTTGTCTCCACCACGTGGATCTCAGACCGGACCTCGTGCAGATCGGCCTTGGTCGCCAGCGTGGGAAGGACGGTCTCGAACCTGATTTCGAGTGCGGTGATTCGTTTTTCCATGCGGCGGATGCTATTTTCTCGGCAATATAAAGATTTAACTTATTATCATTTCATGCATCGAATTGGCATGGAAAAAGAAGACGCTCAATACCAGAAACTGGAGCAACTGCACGAGAGGCGAAAGCAGGTCGTGAGGTTGCATCGGAAGGGATACGGAGTCATGGCCATCGCGGAGTTGACAGGGCTGAGTTACCCGGCGGCTCGACTGGCCATTGATCTCTATGAAGAAGGGGGCGCGGCGGCCCTGAAGCCGCACCCACGAGCTCGTACGCCAGGAGACGGAAGACGGCTGAATGTGGATCAAGAAGAAGCAATCCGGCGCACGATCTGCGACAAACGTCCGGAGCAGTTTAAGATGTAATCTGCGCTCTGGACGCGAGGCGCGGTCATGCTGTTCATCGAACAGGAATACGCGGTCAAACTCTCAATACGTGCGGTCGGAGACTACCTCAAGCGCTGGGGTTTCACGCCGAAAAAGCCGATCAAGCGCGCTTACGAACAGCGACCGGAGGCTGTCAAGCAGTGGATCGATCAGGAGTATCTGGCCATCGAGAAGCGTGCCAAGGCCAAAGGTGGCGAGATTCACTGGGGTGACGAAACCGCGTTGGTGAATACGGATGTTCGGGGCCGCAGTTATGCTCCCAAAGGGAAAACCCAGGTCACGATGGCGGTTAGAGGTACGCGACAGAAGCTGTCGATGATTTCCACAGTGACCAATCAGGGCAAGGCAAGCTGGATGATCATCGATGGTGCCTTTAACCACGAGAAGCTCATCGAGTTCTTCGAGGCGCTGGTGGCCGATGGCAAGCGCGCGGGCAAGAAAGTGTTCCTGATCCTCGACAACCTCAGCGTGCATCACTGCAAGCCGGTCAAGGCATGGCTTGCCGAGCACCAAGCCGACATCGAAGTCTTTTACCTGCCAAGCTACAGCCCGGAGCTCAATCTGGATGAGCGACTCAACGCCGACCTGAAACATGTCATCAGCACACGAGTCCCTGTCAGAACAAAGGCCAAATTACACGCCGCAGCAAAGAACCACATGGCGTTCATCGAAACCCATCTCGAACGCGTGAAATCCTACTTCCAGGATTCCCGCGTCAAATACGCCGCATGAAAACTTCTTCCTGCCTAATCAATAAGCCATCCAGAAAATTGCGGCGGCACACAGAACCAGCCTAGAATGCGTCATTTGGATCCCGCATGCATTCGTCCAAGACGGCGCGGCGCTCCGTCCCGTCGAGAAGTCCGGCCCAACCGCTTGCTCACCTCATGCCGCGTCATGGCAGCGCTGAATTCATCGATCATCCTTTCCGCCTTCTATCCCAAGACGATCGAACGCCTTCTCGACCAGAAAGGAAGTTGGAACGTCTTCAGGCTCTTCTGCAACACGGAGCTGCCCAACGTCCTGACCGAATTCAAGGAAAAGTACGCGGCGGACGCCTTCGCCTTCCATGTGGCGATCATCAGCGTCTTGCAGTTTCCGGCGATCCGCATTGCGGTGAAATGCCGGCACGGCAGCTTCGACGTGCGCGTGCTGCTCGACGCGCGCTCCTTTGTCTTCCAGATCGAAGGCAAGACTAAGAACGGCAAGGCCGAAAAAGCCATGGAAGCGGCCAAGATCATCTACGTCGACATCGACGCCACGGTCGCCGCGTTGGCCGCCGCTGCCGCCGCGGCAGCAGCCGAGAAGGAAGACTGAATCTCTCTCCGGCGCGGTCTCAGAGCAGGCCGTCCCCAACCAGCGTGAACGGCGCCCAGAACACCGGATGGCGGTACTGTCCGGCGGGATCGTTCATCAGATCGCGCATCGCCTGACGCAGCGCCTCCGCGCGGGTGATGCCGGCCTGCTCGGTCTGACGCCGGGACAGGCCCGTGGTGAGCCGCCGCGCGGACACCATCTCCACCGCCCAGTTCGACACCAGCAGACTGCTCGCGCCGGCGAAGAAGAAGCCGCGCCCAAGGCCGGAGATCGCTTCGCCGCCGCGGCCGTCCGCGCCCGCCGTGTTGCAGGTCGAGAGCACCACCCAGTTGGCGTTGAGCTTCAGGCCCAGCACCTCGTCGAGCATCAGCAGGCCGTCGTTCTCCGCGTCACCCGCGAGCTGCGGATTGGCCAGGGCCAGCGCCGACTGGTCCAAACCCTGCAGATCGCTGAGAACCAGGCCGTGGGTAGCGAAGGCCAGCACGCGGTAGCGCGAGAGATCGGCCTTCTTCACGTTGCCTTCGCTCGCGCGCGCCGAGGAAAAGATCGCGGCGCAGATCGGCGCTCACGCTCGCGGCGATCTCCTCGAGCTCCTGCGCGGTGTCGGGCAGCGGCGTGAGCAGCGAGAAAGCCTGCGCCAGCGTGGGCACCTGCAGCGCCTGCACGCGCGCGCCCGCGCTTTGCGGCCCGCTCTGCGCGGCATTTTTCTGCGCGCCCTCCGGCAGCGCAGCAGCCACATCGGCCGGCCTGGCGATCTGCAGATTGCGCACCGTCGTTCCTGTTCCAGCAACCCCGCCCGGCTTGCGCTCGGCCCCGGAGAAAAGCGGATCGCCAAAGCCCGCGAAGGCCAGGCTCCGCGTCTTCGGCGGCGGGCGGCGGCGCAGCGCCAGCAGCCCGCTAGCCGAAGGCTGCTGCGCCAACGCCACGCGCTCGAGCCGCCAGGGCTGGCCGGCCAGCGCGGCGCTGTTGGCGGCCGTCTCGCCGCCATTGGGCGCGGAGGTCAGCAGCACCGCGAACGACACCTGGGCCAGCAGTCCATGCGGCACGATATTGAGCATGTGCGCCCCGGCCCACATGCCCGCGTCCGGCTCGATCAGTGTCTGATACACGCGCCGCCGCCATATCGAAATGCTTGACCGTGCCGTCGGTGAGATCGAAGCCGCGGCGCAGTGCGGCGGTGTCCGCCTCGGCCTGCGCCCAGCCGTAGGGCTGCACGCGCAGGGACACGCGCTCGCGGTTGATCGTCCAGATATAGATGCGCGTCTCGGCGACGTAGAAGGACACCGCCGCCTCGCCCTCGCCCAGAACCGCCTGCACCTGCGCGGGTGTGGGCGGCTTCGGTTCGACGAGCTGCGCATAATCGGGGAAGCGTTCGACGAGCTGCTTGCGCAGGGCCGCACGCTCGGCCTGCAGCTTGACGATGTCGCGCTGCATGTTGGCGATCACGCTGTTCAAGCGCTGCTGCTCCGGCGCAGCGCCCAGACGCATCAGAAACTTGCCCAGCGTCTGGATGCGGTTGGCGGTGTCCTGCTCGCACCGCGCTGGCCACCACCGCGCGCTGCACGCTTGAGCCGCGCGCCAGATCGGCGATGCGGAACGCCTCCGTCACCGCATCGAGCCCGGCGTTGCCCGAGGGCATCGCCGCGGCGCCGGTGGCGATGTCGCCCAGCAGATGCAGATAGCCTTCGAGCACGAGGCGCTGGCGCATCTAGCGGGAATAGCTTCCGCCCTCATCGCCGCCATCGTCGGCGGCGCGGCGCGTCATCGTCGACACCGCCTCGCGGAAGCCCGCCAGCGCCCGCCCTGGCCCACGGCCGACTGCGCCATCGCCAGATAGCCGCGGATCACGGCCACCGAGAAAGGATCCGAGAACAAGGCCTTGCTCTGGTAGTTGTAGATGTTCTCCAGCATGCGCACGGCCCGGTCCGACTCGCCCAGGCGCAGCATGGCCAGCGCCCAGTCGCTGTGGCGCGAGCCACGCACGGCGAACTGCTGCGCGTCGCTGCGCAGGCCGTACTCGCGCTCGCGGAAGACCGCGTCGGCATCTTTCCAGCGCCGCTGTGCGCTGAGGATCAGGCCCAGGCTGGCGCGCAGATTCGCGCGGCCCACCGACCAGGGTTTGGCATTGCTCGCTTCATGAGACTTGAGCGCCTGGCGGTACCAGCGCTCAGCCTCGTCGAGGCGGCCCTGCTGCAGCTTGATATAGCAGACCGAGGCGAGCGCATAGAACACGTTCGCCGTATTCAGCGACGAATAGCCAAGCAGCTCGCCCAGCGCCACGCGCGCGTAGTATTCGGCCTCACCCAGCTTGCCCTGCACCGCCAAATTGTTCGACAGAAAGCGCTCGGCGCTGTAGACGTTGAGCCGCGCTGGACGCACGAAGCCGCTGTCCGGGCTGTAGCGCGAGAGATAGCGCGCGAGGTAGGCCTGGGCATGGGTCAGCGGAGGCACGGCGCTGATGCTCCGCCTCCACCCAGTTGCCGCACGACTCCAGGATCAGCGCGGCGGTGCTGGTGTAGAGATCGAGCACGTTGTCCGACTCGGTCTGCCAATCCTTGAGCGTGCGCGACTGCGCCATCGCGTCGGCGGCGTTGCGGTAGGCCTGGTCGGCTTCCTTTTTTTTGTTCAACGTGAGATAGGTGTCCACCTCCCAGATCTGCGTGAAGAAATAGCAGCGTGCGTTCTGCGGCTTCCATTCCGCGGTGACGCGCTCGACGAACTCCAGCTCTGCGAAGCGCTCGCCGATGGTGGCGTAGATCCCGCGCAGATCGTTCTGCAGACGCCAGCGGTCGCACCAGAGGTATGGCGTCAGACGGTCTGGCGCGCTCAGCGACAGCGCCTGCTTCAGATCGCGCAGCGCTTCGTCATAGCGGCCGAGCCGGTCGTAGGCATTCCCGCGCTTGTGTAGGGCGATGCATTGTTCCTGGGTGTCGTTCGTGCGCGGCAGCGGCGGGTCGGCCAGGGCGCGCAGTTCGGCGTCGAGCCGGGTGTCGCCGCTGGGCAGGGCTTCGCTTTCCTGGGCAAAGGCCCCCGGGGAGAATGCGAATGCGATGCAGACTGCCGCATAGAATAGGCGCCGGGCCGGATGGATGCTGGGGATCATGTCCCTGTCTCGGATTGGATTTTTCCGGAGATGATACACGGGCTGTTTGACGCCGCCGCGGCTGATCCGACCCGGCCCGAATATTGCTGATGGAACACGATGACCGCCTCAGTCCAGGACTTTCTGTTCGCCGCCAAGCAACACGAGATCGACGAGCTCCGCCAGCTCGCTGCAAAGACGGAGCTGGTGATCGTCATCGGCCATCTGGTGCATTCGCTGCAGAAGGAACGCGGCGCGTCCAGCATCTACCTGGCCTCGGCGGGCCGGCGCTTCGGCAATATCCGTGCGGACATCGTCCTGGAGAATGGCCCGCTGGAGGAGGAAGTGCGCTCGCTGCTCGACAAGCAGCTGGAGAGCCACACGCCGGCCGCCGCGCGCTTGTACACGCAGATGGCCTGGGTGCTGATCGGGCTGGACAGCCTGAAAACGGTGCACGAACAGATCGCCGGCCTGGCGATGGAGGCCGACGACGCCATCCGCGCCTATATCCAGATCATCGCCTACCTGATTTCGCTAATCTTCGAGATCGTCGACACCGCCATCTCGCCCGACATCTCCCGCTCGCTCGCCGCCCTCTTCCACTTTATCCAGGGCAAGGAGCAGGCCGGACAGGAACGCGCGCTCGGCGCCCTGTGCTTCGCCTCGGGCCGCTGCGACGACGCCGCGCGCCAGCGCCTGCAGCATCTGGTGGAGCAGCAGGAATACAGCTTCCCCGCCTTCACCGAACTCACTTCGCCCAGCGCGCTGGGGAGTTGGCGGGTCATTGTGGAATCGGACAACTCGGCCCGTCTGGAATACTTCCGCCGCATCCTGCACGACGCCCAGGCCGGCGCGTCGCTGGATCCTGGCCGCAGCGACGCCTGGTTCGACTGTTCAAGCGTGCGCCTCACCGCGATGCGCACGCTCGAACGCATGCTGCCCGAAAGCCAGGAAGAACTCTGCGGCCTGCAGATCGCCTAGGCCGTGCGCGAACTGCAGGACTCCGAAGGCCTGATCGCCGTCATGCACGCCCGCGCGCCCGCCGCGCCATCCATGGTGGCGATGCTGCAGGCGCAGTCGGACCGGCTCGCCGCGATGGAGCAGGAGCTCGACAAGGCGCAGCGCTCGCTGAACGAACGCAAGGTGATCGAGCGCGCCAAGGGCGTGCTGATGGCGCAGATGGGCGTGACCGAGGAGAACGCGTACAAGATGCTGCGCAAGGCTGCGATGGATCTGAACCGGCGCATCTCGGAGGTGGCCGAGACGATATTGGCGCTGCCGAATCCGCAGGAAGTGCTGCACGGGCTCAAGCCCTGAATGGGCTGAACGCAGCGGGATAAACGCGGCAGGAAGAAAGACTGATGGGTGCTGCGATGAATTTTGGCGGAGCGGACGGGACTCGAACCCGCGACCCCCGGCGTGACAGGCCGGTATTCTAACCAACTGAACTACCGCTCCAACTGCATCGGCAGCGGCGCTTGCGCACCGGCTGCCTGAACTGACAAAAACCGGCAATGATGTGCCGGCCGGTTTGTCTGGCGTCCCCACGGGGATTCGAACCCCGGTACTCACCGTGAAAGGGTGATGTCCTAGGCCTCTAGACGATAGGGACAAACCTTTTTCACTGCAATCCGTACTACAACTTTCGTTTTCGCGCGGCTACCGCAAATTATGTTTTGGTGGAGCTAAGCGGGATCGAACCGCTGACCTCTTGCATGCCATGCAAGTGCTCTCCCAGCTGAGCTATAGCCCCAAACAAAGAAGCAGAGATTATAGAGTACCTATCAGACTCTGTAAAGAGTGATTGCAGTTTCTTTTATTTGTGCTCCGCAAACCCTTGGTTTTACAAGGCTTCAGACGAAGGAGCCAATTCGCGCTAACACAATTTCCCGGCCGAACAGCTCCAGCACCGCATCGATCGCCGGCGTCTGCAGCTGTCCCGTGACGAGAAGACGCACGGGCATCGCAAGCCTGGGCATCTTCAAGTTGTGCGCCGCGAGCGCTGCCTTGAACACGGCGGAAATCGCACTGCGCTCCCAGACGCAATCGGCCAGCGCGGCCTTCAACGCCTGCAGCGCGGGCAGCACTTCCGGCGTGATCTGTTCGGCATGCGTCTTCTTGAATTCCTCGCTCTGCGTCTGCGGCGTGCGATAGAAGAGCAGCGCCGCGTCGGCGATATCGGCTACGGTGTTCGCGCGTTCCTTGAGCAGCGCCACCACGCCTTCAAGCGCCGGACCCTGCGCTGCGTCGCAGCCGCGCGCGGCGATCATCGGCGCGGCCAGCGCGGCCAGGTGCGCATTGTCTGCCTGCTTGATGTAGTGGTTGTTCAACCAGGCGAGCTTCTCGGGATTGTGCTGCGCGGGCGACTTGCCCAGATGCTCGAGGTCGAACCATTCGACGAACTGCTCGCGCGAAAAAATCTCCGCGTCGCCATGCGCCCAGCCCAGGCGCGCCAGATAGTTGAGCAGGGCCTCGGGCAGATAGCCGGCGGCCTCGTAGTCGCGCACGCTCATCGCGCCGTTGCGCTTGCTCATCTTTTCGCCTTGGTCGTTGAGCACCGTGGGCAGATGCGCATACACGGGCGGTTCGCCGCCGAGCGCGCGCATGATGTTGATCTGGCGCGGCGTGTTGTTCACATGGTCGTCGCCGCGGATCACGTGCGTGATGCGCATGTCCATGTCGTCCACCACCACGCAGAAGTTGTACGTCGGCGTGCCGTCGGGACGGGCGATGACGAGATCGTCGAGCTCATCGTTGGAGATGGTGATCGCGCCCTTGACGGCGTCGTCCCAGGTCACCGCGCCCGCGAGCGGATTGCAGAAGCGCACCACTGGTTGCACGCCGGCCGGCGGCTCGGGCAGCGTCTTGCCCGGCATCGGCCGCCAGCGGCCGTCGTAGCGCGGCTTCTCACCCTTGGCGCGCTGCTCCTCGCGCAGCGCGTCGAGCTCCTCGGTGGACATGTAGCAGTGATAGGCCAGGCCCGACTGAAGCATCTGCGTCACCACCTCGCGGTAGCGGTCCATGCGCTGCATCTGATAGAAGGGCCCCTCGTCGATGTCCAGGCCGAGCCAATCCATGCCTTCGATGATCACGTCCACGGCTTCCTGGGTGGAGCGTTCGACGTCGGTGTCCTCGATGCGCAGGATGAACTGGCCGCCCATCTTCCGGGCGAAGGCCCAGGGATAGAGAGCGGAGCGGAGATTGCCCAGGTGGATGAACCCCGTGGGGCTAGGTGCGAAGCGGGTGCGGACGGGTTTATTCATGGCGCGAATTATAATGCCCCGATGCAAAACTCGATGCGTCTGCAGGATTGGGTCAGGCGGCTGCTCCTGGCCGCGGTGTGGGGCTTCTCCTTTATCTTCATGCGTGTGCTCGCGCCGGTGCTCGGCCCGGCGACGACCACGACCGTGCGCATCTTCGGCGCCGGCCTGCTCATGGGCGTGGCCCTGGTGTGCAGCGACTATCTGCGCGCCGATCCGCCCGGCGGCCAGGCCGCCTTCTTAATCGCCATCGCCTTCTACGGCATGGGCGCGGTCCTCATCCGCAGGCACGCCGGCGACATTCCGCCCACCGTGCTCGCCGGCGGCACGCAGTTCATGGGCGGCCTCGCGACCGTGCCGCTGGCCTTCGCCCTCGCGCCGGACGTTGCCGCTGTCGAGCAGGCGGGCCTGACCAAGATCCGCCTGAACGCCGCCGCGCTGATCCTGCTGTGCAGCGTTCTCACCTATACGCTGTACTATCGACTGCTGCGCGACGTGGGCCCCGCCCGCACCACCACCGTCACGCTGCTCATCCCGCTGTTCGCACTGCTCTGGAGCGTGGTCTTCCTGCACGAGTCGGCCACGCCGGCCATGCTCGCGGGCGGCGCCCTGGTCCTGCTGTCCACCGTCCTCGCGATCAAACGCTAGAACCGAGATGCAAAGAAGAACCCTGCTCAAGACCGCGCTCTACAGCGCCAGCGCCGCCGCGCTCGCTGGCCTGGCCTCCTGCACCACAACGCCGCAGCGCCCCCCGCCAGCGCGCCCGGCGCTTCGTCCGCCGCCAACGGCAGCACGCCGCCCGCGCGTCCGCGCATTGGCCTCGCCCTGGGCGGCGGCGCGGCGCGCGGCTTCGCCCATATCGGCGTGATCAAGGCGCTCAACGCCGCCGGCATCAAGGCGGATCTGGTGACGGGCACCAGCGCCGGCAGCCTAATCGCCGCGCTCTACGCCAGCGGCCTATCGGCGTAGAGATCAACCAGCTCGGCCTGCAAATGGACGAAGCCGCGCTGGCCGACTGGGTCTCGCCCTTCGCCGGCCGCTTCGGCGGGCTGATCCGCGGCGAGGCGCTGCAGCGCTACGTCAACCGCCTGCTCGGCAACCGCAGCATCGAACAGATGCCGCGCCCCCTGGGCATCGCCGCCACCGACCTGCAGACCGGCCAGGGCGTGCTCTTCCGCTACGGCAACATCGGTCTGGCGGTGCAGGCTGCCTCCAGCGTGCCGGGCGTGTTCCAGCCGGTGAATATCGGCTGCAAGGACTATGTGGATGGCGGCCTGGTTTCTCCCGTGCCCGTGCGCTACGCGCGGCAGATGGGCGCGGACTTCGTCATCGCCGTGAACATCTCCGCCGAGCCCTCGGCCCAGGACGCCAGCGGCCTGCTCGGCGCCCTGCTCCAGACCACGGCCATCATGGGCCAGAGCATCAACCAGTTCGAACTCGAACGCGCGGACGTCGTGCTGTGCCCCGCACTGCCCACCATGCGCGGCACCGACTTTCAAGCGCGCAACGTCGCGGTGCTCTCCGGCGAACAGGCCGTGCTCGCCAAGCTGCCGGAGATCCGCGCCAAGCTCGGCATGCCGGCCGCGCAGCAAGCCGCGCAATAATCCGGACAATAAAAAAGCCGCCCGAAGGCGGCTTAGACTGTGGAACACAGGGAGACTAAAGTCTTCCATCTTTCTTCATTTGATCGAGAATCGCGTCGATGCGTGGATCGCCCGTGCTGATGCGTTCACCGCCCTTGCTCTGCAGGCTCGCCTGGACCACTTCGATACGGCGCGCGCCGTTGTAGCGCTGCGACCAGTAGGCCTGCTTCATGTCGTCGATGCGGATTTCCTGGCCGCGCGAAGGCGCATGCACAAACTTGTTATCGCCGATGTAGATGCCAACGTGCGAGAACGCGTGGCGCATGGTGTTGAAAAACACCAGGTCGCCCGGCTTGAGTTCATTGCTGCTGATCGTCTCGCCAACCTTGCTCATCTCGGCCGAGCGGCGCGGCAGCAGGAAGCCCAGGGTGTCGTTGAAGACATAGCGCACGAAGCCGCTGCAATCAAGGCCGGAGTCCGGCGTATTGCCGCCGAAGCGGTAGCGCACGCCGATCATCGACAGCGCGTTGAGCACCAGATCGCCCGCCTTGGAGGCGACGCTCGTCGCCATGCTGGTGGTCGAGGCCACCGCGCTGCCGATCAGGCCGGGCTTGGTTTGCTTCTGGGCGGCTTGCAGCTTGGCCAGCGCATCGTCAGTGCCGGGCTCGGCATGCGCGACCGTCAAGAGACCCGCGCAGACGCAAACCAGAGCGAGTTGCTTTGCCGCGCGCTTCATGAACGCGGACATTCCGGATTGGCCGAATCTGCGGTCTTGGTCTGCAAGTTTTCGCATCATAAGGCAGTCAAAAAAATCAATTTCGCTTACAAAACAAATAGTTTCAAGCGGTTCTGCACCAATAAGTTGCAAAGTCTAAGAAGGTTTCAAAAGGAAGTCAAAGGAAAAAATGACTTTTTTCTGAAAATTTTCCTTTATTGATCCGGCAGGAAGAAGTTTTCGTGCGGCGTATTTGATGCGGG
>JALBVF010000011.1 GCA_025050535.1 Candidatus Protistibacter heckmannii | reverse complement strand
CCGCCGCGCCCCCTTCTTCATAGAGATCAATGGCCAGTCGAGCCTCCGGGTAACTCAGCCCTGTCAACTCCGCGATGGCCATGACTCCGTATCCCTTCCGATGCAACCTCACGACCTGCTTTCGCCTCTCGTGCAGTTGCTCCAGTTTCTGGTATCGAGCGTCTTCTTTTTCTATGCCAATTCGATGCCAGAAATGATAACAAGTTAAATCTTTATATTGCCGCCAAAATAAATGGGGGTCAACCCATCCAGAAGCCTCGTTATGTCTTACTCGTTGGAAAAAGCTGAACAAGCCCTGCTGTCGGGCGCCTACCATCGGGCGATGCTCAATGTGGCCGCCCTGGCGCCTGCCGAGCTGCTGGTACCGCCGGGCCTGGAGCCTTTCTGGCCGGCGCGTGGCGAGCTGCTGGCGCTGTCCACCGAGGGGCTGCGGGAGTGGCTGGAGGACGCCGCCCTGCGCGCGCAGGGCCTGGCCTGCCATTGCCTTGCGCTGATGTACGAGCACGGCCACGGCTGCGAGCGCGACCTGCGCAAGGCTCTGGCCATGTTCGAGCGCGCCATCGCCGCCGGCGTGCCCGAGGCGGCCTACCGGCTCGGCCCCCTGTATCTGCAGGCCAACGGCGCGGTCGGCGAGGTCGTCGACGGCACCGAACTGCTGCGCACCGCCGCCGGCCTTGGCGTGGCGCGCGCCGCGCATATGCTGGGCAGAACCTTTTTCCGCGACGAACTGGTCGAGCGCAATTTCTCGCGCGGCTACCTCTATCTGCTGCTCGCCGCCGAACTCGGCCACGACGACAGCAAGCGCCCCCTGGTGATCATCCAGACGATGTATCCCCAGGAAGGCTTCCACTGGGAAAAAGGCCAGGTGGACGCCATCCTGCGCAACGTCCCCAGCCGTCTTCAGCAATTTCGCAGCGCAGCAAAAGCTGACCAGCGCACCGCCGCCGCGCGCGGCCTAGGCCGCTACCCCTTGCATAACCCCACGCCGCGCTTCCGGGCGGGTTCCGGCATGCTCGGAGGAGCCCTCCCCATCTGCTAAAAGCCTTTAAAAAACTTACAGAAAAGGCCGATAGTGCAAGTTGCAAAATTAGAAAATTTATACCAAACTTCATCCATGGAGGTGCCGCCAGCCTTCGTGAGTAGGCACATAGGATGTGTACCCGCGCACTGGCAGCATTTGTGAGAAACCAGGCAGCACCGGCTTCTCCCCCGAAAGATCAGAAGATTTCTATGCCCGTATCGCTCGAGGAAGTCAAAACCGCACTGCTTGGCGGACGGCTTAAACAGGCGATTGCAACGCTCGCGGCGATTTCACCCGAGAAATTGAACGTCCCGCCGTCCTGGATCGACCAGGGTCCGGCGCAGGAACACCCTGTGAACATCAAATTCGACGACTTCTTCTCCTGGCTCGAGCAGCACGTGTCCTATTACCAAGACCTGTTCTGCTACTGCCTGGCCTTGATCTTCGAACACGGCTTCCACATCGAAAAGAACATGCGCACCGCCATCGCTCTCTACGAAAGAGCGATCGACGCGGGTGTTCCCGAGGCGACCTACAAGCTGGGCCGCATCTATCTGCACTGCAACAGCATCTACGGTGAAGTGCTCGACGGCGTGGAGCTGCTGCGCAAAGCGGCCAGCATGGGCCACGCCCGCGCGGCTACCTCTACCTGCTGCTCGGCGCCGAGCTGGGCAACGAGGACAGCCGCCGCGCGGTGGTGATCATCGAAACGATGCATCTGAAGGAAACCTTCGGTTGGGAAAAAGGACAAGTGGCGGCGATCCTCCAGAATGTGGAGAACCGCCGCAAGCAGTTTTACGAAGCCGGCTGCGACGCAACCCTCCGCGCCGCCAGCAAGCTTGAGAAAACCATCATGGCCCGCAGCCACCACACGTGGATGAGCGGAGCCTCGCGTGCTGTCGCCTGACCGGCGAAGCGCTCAACGGATCGACATGGCAAAAACTAGACTCGACGAAATCGAAACCGCTCTGGCCGACGGCTGGCTCGAACGCGTGGTGACCGAACTGACCACCCTCGCGCCCGAGCAGCTGCAGCTGCCGGCGAAGTGGCGCACCGACAGTCCCGCACAGGAACAGCGCGAGGCCGTGCGTCTCGCGGAGATGGTCGAGTGGCTCGAAGGCTATGCGCCCCGTCACCAATACCTTGCCTGCTACTTCCTTGGCCTGATGCTGGAAAAAGGCCAGGGCATGGACGCGAATCCGCGCCGCGCCAGCGCGATGTACGAAGCGGCGATGTCCGTCGGCATGCCCGAAGCCATGGGCCGCCTGGGCTCGCTCTACATCCACGGCAACGGCCTGCCCGAGGACAAGCGCGAAGGCGCGGCCCTGCTACGCGCCGCCGCCGACATGGGCATCTCCAAGGCCGCCTACAAGCTGGGCTGGGCCCTCTTCCTCAGAGAGCTGCTGGACCACGATTTCTCGCAGGGCTATCTCTACCTGCACCTCGCTGCGGAGCTGGGCAACACCGACGCCAAGCGCGCGCTGATCATGATCGAGGCGATGCATCCGAAGCAGAAGTTCGCCTGGGAGCATGCCGAGGTCACGAAGATCATCGCCAACATCCAGAACCGCCGCCGCCAGTTCTTCGAACAATGCCGCCAGGCGCGCCTGACCGAACCGGCCAACGGCCCGGTCGGCCGCCTGAACTCGGTGCTCAACTACCGCTGAGCGTTGCCGCCGCGATGAAAAAGGCGTCCCACTGGACGCCTTTTTTGTTGGCCGCCCGGCAAGCACGGGGGCGTGGGATATGGCCCTCAGTCTTCCTCAATGCCGTCGAGCACCGGCGGGCCTTCTCCAGATCGAGATCCTTCTCCAAGGCCGCCACGGCCACGGTGGCCACGCAGTTGCCGAGCAGATTGCCCAGCGCCCGCGCGATGCCGATGAACCAGTCCACCGACAGCACGAGCACCAGGCCGATGGCGGGAATCGCGGGCATGGCCGAGAGCGTGACGGCGAGGATGACGATGGCCGAGCCGGGGATGCCGTGCGCGCCCTTGGAGGTGATCTGCGCCACGATGAGGATGGCGAGCAGATCGGACATGGCCAGCGGCGTGTTGGTGGCCTGTGCGATAAAAACGGCGGCGAGCGTGAGGTAGATCGAGAAGGCGTCGAGGCTGAAGGAATAGCCGGTGGGAATCACCAGGCCCACCACCGACTTCTCCACACCTATGCGCTCGAGCTTGGCCATGATCTGCGGCAGCACGCTGTCCGAGGAGGCGGTGCCCAGCACCACCAGCAGCTCGACGCGCAGATAGCGCATGAGCTTGAACAGCGACAGGCCCGAGAAGCGCATCACCAGCCCCAGCGCGATCACCACGAAGAGCGCCACCGACACGTAGAACAGCCCCACCAGGAAGCCGAGCTGCTTGAGCGAGCCGATGCCGTACTTGTCCACGGTGAAGGCCACCGCGCCGAGCACGCCCAGGGGTGCGAGGTGGATGATCATGCCCATCACGTGGAACAGCGCGTGCGAGAGCTGATCGATGAGGCCCATGAGCGGCTTGCTCTTCTCGCCGGCGAGCGACAGCGCGCAGCCGAAGAGCACCGAGATCAGCAGAATCTGCAGGATGTCGCCCTTGGCGAAGGCGTCGGTGATGGTGGAGGGAATGAGCTTGAGCAGGAATTCCGCCACGCCGCGCACCTTGCCGGCGCTGTCGACATAGGCCGCGAGCGCCGAGGCGTCGAGCGACTTTGGGTCGACGTTCATGCCCGCGCCGGGCTGGGAGGAGAAGGCGAGCAGCAGGCCCAGCGACAGGGCGATGGTGGTCATGACCTCGAAGTAGACCACCGCCTTGAGTCCCACCCGGCCCACTGTCTTGAGCTCGCCCGCGCCGGCGATGCCCAGCACCACGACGCAGAAGACGATGGGGCAGATGAGCATCTTGATCAGCTTGATGAGGCCGTCGCCCAACGGCTTGAGCGTGGTGGCGAAGGACGGGAAGAGCATGCCGAGGACGACGCTGATCATGAGCGCGATCAGGACCTGGCCGAACAGTGAACGAGGGAAACTGCGCATGGACCCCTCTATGGGTTGACGGCCCGCCGGGGCAGCGGACACCTTTGTTGTTCCGTATGCACAAGCAAGCCGCGCGCCAGGGCGCCGTGCGGCCGAAAAACTCAGCAGCCGGGGCGGATGTAGCCGTTCTGCTCCGATAGCCTTGCGGCGAAGTCTAGCAGGGCGCGGGCGAGCGCCGAATCGGGCGCGGCGTCGAAGTCGCCGGCGGGACCGAGGGTGGTCACTGCCATGCAGATCGAGCCGGTGTAGTCGTAGACGGCGGCGGACATGGAGTTGATCCAGGGGATCGCCAGGCCGCGCGCCAGGGCGATGCCGCTCGCGGCGATCTTCTCAAGTTCGGGCCGCAGCGCCTCGTAGCGCAGGAGCCCCTCCTCGGTCTTGGGCTTCTGCTCGGCGACCGCCGCGCGCACCTTGCCCTCGGGCAGGCAGGCGGCGAAGACGCGTCCGGTGGCCGAGCCGAGGATGGACATCACCGTGCCCAGGCGCATGTCGACGTGGATCGGATGGCTCGATTCCTCGATCTGCACGATCGCCGGGCCCTTGTTGCCCCAGACCGCGAGGGACACGGTGTGGTCGATCTCGCGGGCGAAGCCGGGCAGCTCGGCGGAGGCCAGCTTCACGGGCTTCAGGCCGAGCAGGGCCGAGACGCCCAGGCGGATCGCCATCGGGCCGAGTTCGTAGCAGCCGCTGGCGCGGTCCTTCTGCACGAGCTTGGCCTTGATGAGGCTGACCAGATTAAAGATTTAACTTATTATCATTTCTGGCATCGAGTTGGCATAGAAAAAGAAGACGCTCGATACCAGAAACTGAAGCAACTGCACGAGAGGCGAAAGCAGGTCGTGAGGTTGCATCGGAAGGGATACGGAGTCATGGCCATCGCGGAGTTGACAGGGCTGAGTTACCCGGAGGCTCGACTGGCCATTGATCTCTATGAAGAAGGGGCCGCGGCGGCCCTGAAGCCGCACCCACGAGCTCGTACGCCAGGAGACGGAAGACGGCTGAATGTGGATCAAGAAGAAGCAATCCGGCGCACGATCTGCGACAAACGTCCGGAGCAGTTGAAGATGGAATCTGCGCTCTGGACGCGAGGCGCGGTCATGCTGTTCATCGAACAGGAATACGCGGTCAGACTCTCAATACGTGCGGTCGGAGACTACCTCAAGCGCTGGGGTTTCACGCCGAAAAAGCCGATCAAGCGCGCTTATGAACAGCGACCGGAGTCTGTCAAGCAGTGGATCGATCAGGAGTATCTGGCCATCGAGAAGCGTGCCAAGGCCGAAGGTGGCGAGACTCACTGGGGTGACGAAACCGCGTTGGTGAATACGGATGTTCTGGGCCGCAGTTATGCTCCAAAAGGGCAAACCCCGGTCACGATGGCGGTTAGAGGTACGCGACAGAAGCTGTCGATGATTTCCACAGTGACCAATCAGGGCAAGGCAAGCTGGATGATCATCGATGGTGCCTTTAACCACGAGAAGCTCATCGAGTTCTTCGAGGCGCTGGTGGCCGATGGCAAGCGCGCGGGAAAGAAAGTGTTCCTGATCCTCGACAACCTCGGCGTGCATCACTGCAAGCCGGTCAAGGCATGGCTTGCCGAGCACCAAGCCGACATCGAAGTCTTTTACCTGCCAAGCTACAGCCCGGAGCTCAATCTGGATGAGCGACTCAACGCCGACCTGAAACATGTCATCAGCACACGAGTCCCCGTCATAACAAAGGCCAAATTACACGCCGCAGCAAAGAACCATATGGCGTTCATCGAAACCCATTCCGAACGCGTGAAGTCCTACTTCCAGGATCACCACGTCAAATACGCCGCATGAAAACTTCTTCCTGCCGGATAAATAGGGCTGTGTGCTATACTGCCCTGCAATTCTTCGAGCGTCCGCTCGTCTGATTCCAAAAAATCCCCGTTCTTTCCGCAGTCAATCCGTCCAATAAGCCGTCTTTCATCCGCGGCCCAGACCGGTCCCGTATATCTTAGCTCCCACGATTTCCCTTATGCATTTAACCGAACTCAAATCGCAGCACGTCTCGCAACTGCTTGAGATGGCAGCTAGCCTCGAAATCGAGAACGCCCAACGCATGCGCAAGCAGGAGCTGATGTTCGCGATCCTGAAAAAGCGCGCCAAGAGCGGCGAAACCATCTTCGGCGACGGCGCCCTCGAAGTGCTGCCCGACGGCTTTGGCTTCCTGCGCTCCCCGGAAAGCTCCTACCTCGCGAGCCCGGACGACATCTACATCAGCCCGAGCCAGATCCGCCGCTTCAATCTGCACACCGGCGACACCATCGAAGGCGAGGTCCGCACCCCGAAGGACGGCGAACGCTACTTCGCCCTGGTCAAGGTGGACAAGGTCAACGGCCTTCCCCCAGAAGCGGTCAAAAACCGCATCATGTTCGAAAACCTCACGCCGCTGCATCCGAATCGGCCGCTCACGCTGGAACGCGAAATCCGCGCCGAGGAGAACATCACCGGCCGCATCATCGACATGATCGCCCCGGTCGGCCACGGCCAGCGCGGCATCCTGGTGGCCTCGCCAAAGTCGGGCAAGACCGTGATGCTGCAGCACATCGCCCACGCCATCTCCACCAACTATCCCGAAGCAGTGCTCTTCGTCGTGCTGATCGACGAACGCCCTGAGGAAGTGACCGAAATGCAGCGCTCGGTGCGCGGCGAAGTCATCGCCTCGACCTTCGACGAGCCTGCCACGCGCCACGTGCAAGTCGCCGAAATGGTGATCGAAAAAGCCAAGCGCCTGGTGGAAATGAAGAAGGACGTGGTGATCCTGCTCGACTCGATCACCCGTCTGGCCCGCGCCTACAACACCGTGCTGCCCTCCTCGGGCAAGGTGCTGACCGGCGGCGTGGACGCCAACGCCCTGCAACGCCCCAAGCGCTTCTTCGGCGCGGCCCGCAATCTGGAAGAAGGCGGCTCGCTCACCATCATCGGCACCGCCCTGATCGAAACCGGCAGCCGCATGGACGACGTGATCTACGAAGAATTCAAGGGCACCGGCAACATGGAAGTGCACCTGGAGCGCCGTCTGGCCGAAAAGCGCGTCTATCCGGCGATCAACCTGGACAAGTCCGGCACCCGCCGTGAAGAGCTGCTGATCAAGCCGGACATCCTTCAGAAGGTCTGGATCCTGCGCAAATTCATCTCCGACATGGACGATATCGAGGCCCTGGACTTCATCCTGGACAAGATGAAATCGACCAAGAGCAATACGGAATTCTTCGATTTGATGCGAAAAGGCGGCTGAACGCCCTACTGGCAAGGTGAAAAAGCTGGTTAAAACGGCTTTTTCACCTATAATCAACGGCTTACCATTTTTTAACTGTTTGGCACCCACTCCGATCATGGATCTGGACCAGGCACAAAGAGGAAAAATCATGAAACAAGACATTCATCCCGACTACCGCGAAGTGGTGTTCGTCGACATCTCGAACGGCTTCCAGTTCAAGACCCGTTCGACCATCCAGACCCGCGAGACCATCACCGTCGACGGCCAGGAATACCCGCTGGCCAAGATCGAAGTCTCCTCGGAATCGCACCCCTTCTACATCGGCACCCGGAAGATCATGGACACCGCCGGCCGCGTGGAAAAGTTCCGCCAGAAGTTCGGCAGAAAGACCGGCAAGGTCGCCAGCGCCTGATCTTCGGCACCGCGGAAAAAAGAGGCAGCCTAGGCCGCCTCTTTTTTTCCGCGGTACCAACCGACTTCATGTCCGCCCAGCAAACCCCGGTCACCCTCACCGCAGGCGCCACGCGAACCCTGCCGCGCTGGATCCTGCTGAGCATCTGCGTCGTCTACGGCCTCTCCGGCCTGTTCTTCCGAGACCCCTGGAAGAGCGCGGACGCCGCCGGCTTCGGCGTCATGTGGAGCATGGCCCAGGGGGGCTGTTATGACTGGCTCATGCCCAACATCGCCGGCCGGCCCTATCTGGAACACGGCCCGCTCGTGTTCTGGCTGGGCGGCGGCGCCATCAAGATCTTCGGCCCCGTGTTCGGCGCGCCCGCCGCCGCGCGCCTGATCACCGCCTTCAGCTTCTTCTCCTGCTGCGCCTTGATCTGGCGCGCCGTCTATCTGCTCGGCCGCCGTTCCGAAGTGCAGCCCTACGAATTCACCTTCGGCGGCCAGCCCAATCCGCGCGACTATGGCCGCGCCATCGCCGACAGCGCCCTGCTCGCCTTCCTGGCCTGCGCCGGCTTGGCCGAGCACGGCCACGAGACCACCGCCGCCGTCGGCCAGCTGGCCCTCGTGAGCCTGCTCTGCTACGGCATCGTGCGCAGCCTCGACCATCCACGCCAGGGCTCGGCCATCGCCGGCGCCGTGCTGGGCATGCTGCTGCTGGCGGCGGGCCCCGTGCTGGCCGTGTTCCTCGGCATCGCCACCGCCGTGGCGAAGAAAATCTGCAAGCCGCTCGCCGGCCTGTCGATGCTGCGCATCGTGCTGCCGATCGCGCTCGCCGTGGGCCTCGTCTGGCCGCTGCTGCTCTGGCTCGACGGCCATCTGCACGCCGGCGGCGACGGCCTGCTGCACCTCAAGCAATGGTGGCGCTACGACTTCGACCGTTATCTGCGCGGCCCCTCCTGGGCGGCCCTGACCTACACCGGCCGCAACATCCTGCTCTACACCTGGCCGCTGTGGCCGCTGGCCATCTGGTCCTGGCGCAGCTGGGGCGTGCGGCGCCGCGCGCCGCACATCGCGGTGCCGCTCACGCTGGCCGGCGCGGTGCTGCTGCTGATCCTGCTGCAGACCAACGCCGAGGACATGCTCTTCATGCTGCTCGCGCCCGCGCTGGCGATCGCCGCGGCCTTCGGCCTGCCCACGCTCAAGCGCGGCGCGGGCAACGCCATCGACTGGTTCGCCCTGCTCGTGGCCACCGTCATCGGCATCTTCGTCTGGCTGGTGTGGCTCGCCAAGATGACCGGCTACCCCGAGCAGACCGCGCGCAACCTCTACCGCCTCGTGCCTGGCCTGCGGCCCGAATTCAGCATCACCGCCCTGGTCCTCGCGCTGCTCATCACCGCCGCCTGGGTGCTGATCGTGCATTGGCGCCTTGCGCGCGCGCGCAAGGTCATCTGGCGTAGCGTGGTCATCTCCGCCGCCGGCACCACGCTCACCTGGGTGCTGATGATGACGCTTTGGCTGCCCACCATCAATTACGCGCGCACCTATCGCGACGTCGTCTCCGAGGCCGCCGCCGTGCTGCCCAAGGAATACTGCTGCGTGCAGGCGATGCGCATGGGCGACGCCCAGCTCGCCTCCTTCGCTTACTTCGGCCAGATTCGCTTCGGCGGCCCCGAGGAAAACTGCGACCTGCTGCTGCGCTACGACCGCCAGGACTTCGGCGCGCCCACCTCCGTCTCGCGCTACCACTGGAAACTGCTCTGGGAAGGTCACCGCCCCGCCGATCGCGACGAACGCTTCCGCCTCTACGTGCTCGAGCAGGGTGCCGAACGCCCCACGCGCAAGCCGCTGCGCAAATACCAGCGCAGCGAACAGCGCAATGAGCGGGGCGACGCCGCCGAAGAATAAGAGCCGCAAGCGCGCATGAGCCCAACCCGCGGAGACTTCGTCTCCATCATCCGGCTGGCCTGGCCTGTCTTCCTGGGCCAGCTCGCCACCATTGGCTTCGGCGTGGTCGACACCGTCATGGTCGCGCGCTATTCGTCGGAAGACCTGGCTGCGCTGAGCATGGGTCATGCCGTCTACATCAGCACCTACGTCGGCCTGATCGGCGTGCTCCAGGCCATCACTCCCGTCGTCGCGCAGCTGCACGGCGCGCAGCGCCACGCCGACATCGGCGAGGAAATCCGCCAATCCGCCTGGCTCGCCCTGGTCCTGGCCGCGCTCGGCGCGCTCATCCTCTGCTTCCCCGGACCGCTGCTGCGCATCTCCGGCGCCGCGCCCGAGCTGCTCGACAAAAGCCGCGTCTATCTGCTGCTGCTCGCCGCCGGCCTGCCCGGCGCGCTCGCCTTTCGCGTCTATGCGGCGCTCAATACCGCGGTGTCACGCCCGCTGGCCGTGAGCCTTATCCAGATCGGCGGTCTCTCGCTCAAATTCCCGCTCAGCTATCTCTTCATCTTCGGCGGCTTCGGCCTTCCCGCGATGGGCACCGCCGGCTGCGGCCTGGCCACCACCGTCATCAGCTGGTCCATGGGCCTCTCCGGCCTGTGGCTGCTGAAGCGCGGCGGCTTCTACGTGCCCTTCGCCATCTTCGTGCGCCTCGCGCCGCCCAACTTCAAGGCCATCGGCGGGCTGCTGCGCCTGGGCCTGCCCATTGGCGTGACGCAGCTCATCGAAGTCACCTCCTTCACCTTTATGGCGCTGTTCATCGCGCGGCTCGGCGCGTCCATGCTGGCGGCGCATCAGATCGTCGCCAACATCGACACCGTGCTCTACACGCTGCCGCTCTCGCTGGGCATCGCCAGCTCCACGCTCGTGGCCCAGGCCGTCGGCGGCCACCGCCTCGACGAAGCGCGGCGCATCGGCTGGAACGGTCTGCGCCTGGGCCTCTTCTGCACGCTCACGCTCGCCGTGCTCATCGCCGTCTTCAAAGGCGCACTGCTCTCCGCCTACACGCCCGACCCCAAGGTCATCGCTGTCGCCCTGCCGCTGCTCGGCTTCATCGCCTTCTACCAGATCGTCGACGGCGCGCAGGTCATCGCCAATTTCGTGCTGCGCGCCTACAAGATCGCCTTCCTGCCCATGGCCGTCTACGCCGTCTCGCTCTGGGGCATCGGCCTGGGAGGCGGCTACCACGTCGGCCTCGCCTGGAGCGACAGGCTGCCCGCCGCCGTCACCGGCGCGGCCGGCTTCTGGCTCGCTAGCTGCGTGAGCCTGGGCGCGGCGGCGGTCTGCCTGATCGGCCTGCTCGCCTGGCGCGCCCGGCAAACGGACTGAGCCTCGCGCAAATCTGTGAGAATCTCGTAAGAAGACAAACCTCCCGGACGTTCAACGCCGATGGATACGAGCGCAACGCCTGTCGCTGACCTGTTCGGCCAGGCCCTGGAACTGCACGGCTCCGGCCGCTTCGACCAGGCGTTGGCCCTCTACGTAACAATCCTGTTAAACGAACCCGCGCACGTCGACGCGCTGAACTTCAGCGTTATCATCCATCACGAGCACGGCGACAACGACGAAGCCGACTGGCGCATGCGCAAGGCGCTCACGCTGCTCGCCGACCTGCCCGACGGCAAGGCCGACCCGCGCTACGCCGCCATCCTCGTGAATCACGGCAACGTCCTCGAAGGACTGCGCCACCATCTGCAGGCCCTCGCGCTCTATGAAGAGGCGCTGCGGCTGCGGCCGCATTTCGCCGAGGCGCATTTCAACCGTGGCAATCTGCTCCACCAGTTCGGCTAGCCTCAGGAAGCCGCCTTCACCTTCGACAAGGCCATGGCGGCCTGCAAGAACGAATTCCCTGAAGCCCTCGCCGGCCTGGGCGCCATGGGCTACCGCGAAGCCGCGCTGCAGTGCTACGACAAGGCCCTGGCCCTGCGCCCCGCCTACTTCGAGGCCCTCTCCAACCGCGGCAACCTCCTGCACGACCTGCACCGCGCCGAAGATGCGCTCGCCAGCTTCCGGCTCGCCGACACGCTGCGCCCCGGCAACGCCGCGCTGCTCAACAACATGGGCATGACCCTGCACGATCTGTACCGCGACGACGAAGCCCTGCAGGTCTTCAACCGCTCGCTCGAAGCCAGACCCGACTACGCCGAGGCGCTCAATAACCGCGGCAACCTGCTGCGCGACCGCCGGCGCCACGACGAAGCCATCGCCGACTATCGGCGCGCCATGGCCCTGCAGCCCGACTATCCCGCGCCCCTGAACAACATCGGCATCCTCTACGAAAGCACCAGGCAGTTCTGGCCAAGCGCTGGCGAGCTATGCGCGCGCTCAGGAAATCGCCACCGACTTCGCCGACGCGCATTACAACGAAAGCCTCTGCCGTCTGCGCATGGGCGATTGGGAACGCGGCTTGGAACAGTACGAGTGGCGCTGGCGCAATTCCGCGCCCGTCGCCCGCCGCCATCCGGACGACAAGCCCTGGGACGGCAAGTATCTCGACGGCACCCTGCTGGCTTGGGGCGAGCAAGGCATCGGCGACCACGTCTTCTTCGGCCGCTATGCGACGCGCCTCGCGGCCATGGCCAGGGAGTTCGTGCTCGAAGTCTCGCCGCGCCTGGCCGGTTTGTTCGAGCGCGTGCATCCTCGCATCAAGATCCATCCCATGGGCGCACAGGCCTATGCAGGCGGCCATGACACCGCCATCGCCCTCGGCTCGCTCGGCCGGCGGCGGACGCGCCCAGCCGCAAGCGCGTCATTGGTCTGGCCTGGCACAGCAAGAACGTCAAGACCGGCGCCGACCGTTCGCTCGCGCTGCGCGAACTGCTCCCGCTGCTGTCCATGCCCGATTGCGTCTTCATCGATCTGCAATACGGCGACACCGCCGCCGAACGCGCCGCTCTGCGCGCCGAGACCGGCATGGCGCCGCTGCACTTCGACGACGTCGACAACCTGCACGACTTCGAGAGCGTGTTCGCTCTGATCTAACACTGCGACGCCGTCGTCAGCATCGACAACTCCGTCGCCCACTTCGCCGGCGCGCTCGCCAAGCCCTGCCATCTGCTGCTGCCCTGGTTCGCCGACTTGCGCTGGATGGAAGAACGCGAAGACACCCCGTGGTATCCCAACACCCTCATCCATCGCCAGGCCAGCCCCGGCGATTGGGCCGAGGTCGTCGCGCGCGTGCGCCAGGCGCTCTGAAACGCCGCGCGTCATCCTTTCGACACGCCGCCGCCACAAAAATCCCCTCAAACACCTCACCACACCTCGCGCCGGCGTGAGTATTCGAGAGTTACGGGACTATTGATACGGCAATATAAAGATTTAACTTATTTTCATTTCTGGAATTGAATTGGCATAGAAAAAGAAGACGCTCGATACCAGAAACTGAAGCAACTGCACGAGAGGCGAAAGAAGGTCGTGAGGTTGCATCGGAAGGGATACGGAGTCATGGCCATCGCGGAGTTGACAGGGCTGAGTTACCCGGAGGCTCGACTGGCCATTGATCTCTATGAAGAAGGGGCCGCGGCGGCTCTGAAGCCGCACCCACGAGCTCGTACGCCAGGAGACGGAAGACGGCTGAATGTGGATCAAGAAGAAGCAATCCGGCGCACGATCTGCGACAAACGTCCGGAGCAGTTGAAGATGGAATCTGCGCTCTGGACGCGAGGCGCGGTCATGCTGTTCATCGAACAGGAATACGCGGTCAGACTCTCAATACGTGCGGTCGGAGACTACCTCAAGCGCTGGGGTTTCACGCCGAAAAAGCCGATCAAGCGCGCTTATGAACAGCGACCGGAGTCTGTCAAGCAGTGGATCGATCAGGAGTATCCGGCCATCGAGAAGCGTGCCAAGGCCAAAGGTGGCGAGATTCACTGGGGTGACGAAACCGCGTTGGTGAATACGGATGTTCGGGGCCGCAGTTATGCTCCCAAAGGGCAAACCCCGGTCACGATGGCGGTTAGAGGTACGCGACAGAAGCTGTCGATGATTTCCACAGTGACCAATCAGGGCAAGGCAAGCTGGATGATCATCGATGGTGCCTTTAACCACGAGAAGCTCATCGAGTTCTTCGAGGTGCTGGTGGCCGATGGCAAGCGCGCGGGAAAGAAAGTGTTCCTGATCATCGACAACCTCAGCGTGCATCACCGCAAGCCGGTCAAGGCATGGCTTGCCGAGCACCAAGCCGACATCGAAGTCTTTTACCTGCCAAGCTACAGCCCGGAGCTCAATCTGGATGAGCGACTCAACGCCGACCTGAAACATGTCATCAGCACACGAGTCCCCGTCATAACAAAGGCCAAATTACACGCCGCAGCAAAGAACCATATGGCGTTCATCGAAACCCATTCCGAACGCGTGAAGTCCTACTTCCAGGATCTCCGCGTCAAATACGCCGCATGAAAACTTCTTCCTGCCGGATCAATAAGTGAATACTCAATTAAATAGTGCGGCAATGACGCCAGGAAATCAACAAGGGGAGGGCCGCCAGGCCCAGCTTTATCTGCGGCCGACGAGTCTGGCGCAGGCGCTGCGTTCGCTCGATGTGCAGACCATCGACATTCTCGCGGGCGGCATGGACTATTACGCCGCAAGGGTCGGCAGGCCGATCGCCGCGCCCATGCTCGATGTGAGCGCGGTCGCCGAAATGCGCGGCATCGCTGCCATGGACGGCGGCTGGCGCATCGGCGCTGGCGCCACCTGGACCGACGTCGCGCAGGCCGATCTGCCGCCGCTCTTCGACGGCCTCAAGGACTGTGCGCTGAAAGTGGTCGGCATCCAGGTGCAAAATTGGGGCACGGTGGGCGGAAATCTGTGCAATGCCTCGCCCGCCTCCGACGGCGTTCTCGCGCTGATCTCCCTGGGCACGCGCGTCACGTTCGACAGCGCCGCCGGCGAACGCATCATGCTACTCGAAGACATCATCCTCGGCAAGCGCCGCACCCAGCGCCACCCTAACGAGCTGCTCACCGAGATCTTCATCCCCGCGCGCGCTCCGTCTTTCTCAAGCACTGCCACCGCAGCTATCTGGTGATCTCCATCGCCATGGTCGCGCTCACGGTCGAATTCGACGCGCAGGGCCGCATCAGCCACGCCGCCGCGGCCGTCGGATCCTGCGCCGCCAAGGCCGTGCGCCTCGACGCGCTGTCCGCGCTGCTGCTCGGCAAGCCGAGCGACCCCGCCCTGGCCGACACCGTGGGCGCGGCGCATCTGCAAGGCATCGGCCCATCGACGACGTGCGCGGCATGGCCGACTATCGCCGCGACGCCGCCCTGACCCTCGTGCGCCGCGCGGTGCGCGAAGCCCTCTCCTGAGAGAGAACGCCATGAACCACCCCGTCGAACAAGCGCAGCTCGATCTGCCCAACCGCGCGCTCGAACCGATCCGTCTGGTCGTCAACGGTATCCGCCAGGAAGTCGACGCCCATCCCTCCAAGCGCCTCTCCGAGATGCTGCGCGACGACCTCGGCCTCATCGGCACCAAGGTCGGCTGCCACGCCGGCGACTGCGGCGCCTGCACCGAGCTGATCGACGGCCATCAGGCCTTCGCTTGCATCACCGCCGCCGGCCAGTGCACCGGTGCGGAAGTGACCACCGTCGAAGGCCTGCTGCACGCCGGGCATGCTGATGGCCGGCATGGACGTCCTGCGCCGCCATCCGGATCCGACCGAGCAGCAGGTGCTCGACAGCCTGGGCGGCGTGCTTTGCCGCTGTACTGGCTATCGCAAGATCGTCGAGGCGGTGCTGTCCGTGGCTGGCGAGGCGCCCGCCGCTGAAGTCACGCCCGCCGCCGGCAATGCCGTCGGCGCGCGCCTGCGCCGCCTGGACGCGCACGGCAAGCTCACCGGCGCGGAACGTTACGGCGCCGACAGCTATCCCGCCGGTTCGCTCTGGCTGCGCACCGTGCGCTCGCCTTACCAGTCCGCGCGCTTCGTCATCGGCGACGTCGAAGCCCTCAAGCGCAAAAACCCGGGCCTGGTCGACGTCGTCACCGCCGCCGACGTGCCCGAGAACAGCTTCTCCGTCTTCGCCATGCCCAAGGATCAGCCCGTGCTGGCCGACGGCCACGCGCGCTTCCGGGGCGAGGCGGTGCTCTGCCTGGTCGGCGAGGCCGAGGCCGTGCAGGCGATTCCTGAATCCGACATTCCCATCGTCTGGGAGCCGCTGCCGGCGCTCGAGACCTCCGAGGCCGCGCTCACCGCCATCGGCGATCTGATCCACGATTTCGCGCCCGAGAACGTGCTGTGCCGCGGCCGCGTGGTCAATGGCGAAATCGCCAAGGACTTCTCCGCCTCCGGCTTCGAGGCCCAGGACGAATACCGAACCAGATTCATTGAGCATGCCTACATCGAGCCCGAGGCCGGCTACGCCGAAGTCTTCGATGAGGGCGGCGCGAAGCGCATCCGCCTCTTCGCCTGCACCCAGACACCCTACATGGACCGCGATGAAGTCGCGCGCGTGCTCAAGCTCAAGCTCAAGCTCAAGCCCGAGCAGGTGCACATCCTCCCCTCGGCCATCGGCGGCGGCTTCGGCGGCAAGCTCGACGTGAGCATCCAGCCGCTGCTCGCCGTGGCCGCCTGGAAGCTGGGCCGGCCAGTGCGCGCCATCTACACGCGCCCCGAGTCCATGATCTCCACCGCCAAGCGCCATCCCGCGCGCATCCGCGCGCGCCTGGCCTGCGACGCTCGGGGCCGGCTCACGGCCATGGACTTCCACTGCGACTTCAACACTGGCGCCTACGCCTCCTGGGGCAGCACCATGGCCAGCCGCGTGCCGGTGCACGCCACCGGCCCCTATCTCGTGCCGCATCTGCGTGCGCTGACACGCGCGGTCTACACCAACAACAGCATCGGCGGCGCATTCCGCGGCTTCAGCATTCCGCAGGCCTGCATCGTCAGCGAGGCGCTGATGGACGAGCTGGCCGAGAAGACCTGCATCGACAAGCTCGAATTCCGCCGCCGCAACGCGCTCGTCGCCGGCCAGCCCACCGCCACCGGCCAGATTCTCTCCGCCAGCATCGGCATCAAGGCCTGCATCGAGGCGCTCGAACCGGCATGGAAGGCCGCCAACGCATCCACCGCCGCATTCAACGCCGCCGCTAGCGGCGCAGGCAAGCCCCATGCGCCGCGGTGTCGGCGTCGCCTGCATGTGGTACGGCATCGGTAACACCGTGATCGCCAACCCATCCACGATGGAAGGCAGCCTGCACCGCGACGGCCGCTTCTTCCTCTACAACGGGGCGCAGGAAATCGGCCAGGGCACCGCCACCGTGATCCCGCAGATCTTCGCCGACGTGCTGGGCGTGTCCATCGCCTGCATCGACCAGGTCATGGGCGACACCGACCTCACGCAGGACGCCAGAAAGTCCTCCGCTTCGCGCCAGACCTTCGTTTCCGGCAACGCAGCCAAATTTGCCGGCGAACATCTGTGCCGCCAGCTCTGCGAGATGCTCGACATCACGCAGAACGCCGTGCGCTCGGTCGAGGGTGCGACGCTGATCGGCGCCGAGGGCGGCGCGCGCAAGACGCTCGACCTCGCCAGCCTGCCGGCCAACGAACTCGGCGACGTGGCCGTGGGAAAGGACTACTTCAATCCGCCCACCGTGCCGCTCGACGAAAACGGTCAGGGCGTCCCCTACGCCACCTACGGCTTCGCGGCGCAGATGGCCGAGGTGGAAGTCGACACCGGCTTGGGCTCGGTCAAGGTGCTGCACATCCACGCCGCGCAAGACTGCAGCCGCGCGGTGCATCCCACCCAGGTCGAAGGCCAGATCCACGGCGGCGTCGCCCAGGGAATGGGCCTGGTGCTGATGGAGGAATAAATCAATGGTGGCACCGACAATCTGCACGACTACCTGATCCCCACTGTCGGCAACCTGCCGCAGATCACGACCTATCTGATCGAGGACAACGAGCCTCTGGGGCCCTACGGCGCCAAGGGCGTGGGCGAGCCCGCGCTGATCGCCAACGCGCCGGCCATTCTCAACGCCGTGCATGCCGCGACCGGCGTGCGCATGCATCAGATCCCGGCCACGCTGGACCGCGTGCGCGCCGCGATCCTGGCGGTCGGTCCTCAATCCTGAGCAGCGAGCGACAGAAGAGACAGACATGGATGAATCGAACATCGGAGAGCATTTCGGGGAAACCTCGGTCGGCGAGGCGGTGGGCGAAGCTGGCGCGCCTCGGGCGCTGGAGAACGCCGCCGCGACGGGAGAAACCGCGCGCGGCGAGCTGGTCTCCTTTGCCGCCGCTGGCCAGGGCGACTGGAATGGCAGCCTGCTGCGCGGAGAGGAATACTTCGTCACGGGCGTGGGCGCGTCCACCACCTATCCCGACTACAAGCCCGCGCCCTTCATCGTCTCCTCGCAGCAGCTCGGCTTGGACATGGTCACCGTCGTGAACGAGGGCATCTTCAGCTACTGCAGTTTCAAGATCAAGATCGAAACCGACCGCTGGCTCGGCCCCGAGCAGTCGACCATCTTCTACAATGGCGAGGCCGTCGGCCACGTCACCACCATCGAATACGGTTCGCAGATGCTCTCCCTGGGCGGCGTGCACCACCTCACCGGCGGCGGAAAGAAAGAGGGCCGCCTGACCTGCGAGATGATGGTCGCCCTGGGCAACAAGCAGGCCGTGGAGCTCTCCATCGACGGCGGCGCGCAGCTAGTCATCCAGGCCGGAAAGGCGCCCATCGTCAACGGCGTGGAAGAAAAGCGCATGCGCATGGGCTGCGGCTCGGCCACCATCGGCATCTTCGCCAAGCAGTGGTTCGGCCTGGTGGATGAAGTCGTGGTCGTCGACGACCACATCACCGGCGTGCTCACCGAGCACCAGGCCGGGCGCTGCCTCGACATGCGTCCCTCCGGCATCAGCATGCGCGGCCGCAAGTCCACGCCGGGCTGCTACTTAAAGGTCGCCTGGCCCGGCAAGCTCCTGCTCATGGTCTCCACCACCGGCGAGCATTCCGCCTGGTACGTCCTCGACGCCGGGCTAAAGCCCCAGCCCGCCGCCATGCCCGCCGAGGTGCAGGCCGTCGTCGACCGCATCGGCGAGAACTGCGAACCCTTCCTGGTCTCGGTGCTCTTCCTCGCGGGCGCGAGCAGCTAGCTGCGCGCCGGCGTCACCGACAATCCCGTGCAGCTCACGCAATCGGTCAAGCAATCGCTGGTCAACGTCACCTGCGGCGGCATCACGCTGATGGCCGACGTGCTGCGCATGCCGGACAATTCCTTAGGCAAGGTGCCAACGCCCGCGGTCGTCGCGCCCATCGAATTCACCATGCGCCTGGAAGACTACGTGCGGCTCGGCGGCCATGCCGGGCCACGTGCGCAGCCTCGAGCAGACGCTCGCCACCGGCGCCTGGAACGACGATGGCGCGCCCGTCGCGCGCCCCATCGACGCGGCCTCCTCCCTCAACGCCTGGCCGATCGGCCAGCCTCCGATACTGGGCTGAGACGATGCACGCAACCCGCTCCCCACTCGACGGCGGCCGCTGGCATTTCCAGCACGGCCCCGTCGATCTCGTCATTGCCGCCGAAGGCGAGCGCGAAGCGGTGCACGCCGCCCATGAAAACGCCTGGGCGCGCTTCCAGACGGTGCTGCCGGAGCTGGTCTCCGAATTGAGCGCGCTCAAGCGCCCGGTCTCTACGGGCGGGCCGCTGCCGCACGGCATGGTCGCGCGCCGCATGCGCCGACCTTCATCACGCCGATGGCCGCCGTGGCCGGCGTGGTGGCCGACGAACTCATCGGCTTCTACCGCGGCGACGGCATGCAACGTGCATATGTCAACAACAACGGCGGCGACATCGCGCTGCATCTCGCGCCGGGGAAGTCCTGGCGCGTCGGGCTGTGCGCCGATCTGCGCGCCGCTGCGCAAGATGGTGGAGAAGGGTGCGGCGCTGGTGCCCTCGGCCAAGAAGAAGGGCACGTTGAGCACCGCGGTCGACGTGCCTCTCGGTCACAATGACGCCGCCTATGTGCGCAGCCATTTCGACGCGGTGGAAGCACGCGTCGTGGAGGCGCCGCGCGCCAAGGAAATCGTCGTCGCCGTCGCGGTGACGGACAGCGGCCGGCCTCTGGCTAGAATAGGCGGCATGCAGAAGCACGAGATCAAGAGGTAGGGCGGTCTCAAGTAAGTGGAAACAGCAAGCGGTGCAAGGGTTCGGCGGAATTGAACACTCAGTCGTTTTCGGTTTTTAGCGGTCATTCTTTTTTCAGGGGGAAGGAGCTTTCCATGAATCTACGCAAAACTCTGCTGGCATCGTCGCTGGCGCTCGCTTCGGTGCTGGGCACGCAAGGCGCGATGGCGCAATCCGTGATCCGCATCGGTGAAATCAACAGCTACAAGGTGCAGCCCGCCTTCCTCGAGCCTTACAAGAAAGGCATGGAGCTGGCGGTCGATGAGATCAACGCGGCCGGCGGTGTCGGCGGCAAGAAGCTCGAACTGATCGTGCGCGACGACAACGGCAGCCCAGCGGACGCCGTGCGCGCCGCCGAGGAACTGCTCTCGCGCGAGAAGGTGGACGTGCTCACCGGCTCCTTCCTCTCCAACGTCGGCCTGGCGCTGACCGACTTCGCAAAGCAGAAGAAGGTCTTCTTCCTCGCCGGCGAGCCGCTGACCAACAAGATCGTCTGGCAGAACGGCAACCACTACACCTACCGTCTGCGCGCCTCGACCTACATGCAGGCCGCGATGCTGGTGCCCGAGGCCGCCAAGCTGAAGAAGAAGCGCTGGGCCGTCGTGTATCCCAACTATGAATACGGCCAGTCCGCCGTGGCGACCTTCAAGGCGCTGCTCAAGGCCGCCCAGCCCGACGTGGAATTCGTCGCCGACCAGGCGCCTCCGCTGGGCAAGCTCGACGCCGGCAGCATGGTGCAGGCGCTCGCCGACGCCAAGCCCGACGCGATCTTCAACGTGCTCTTCGGCGCCGACCTGACCAAGTTCGTCCGCGAGGGCAACACCCGCGGCCTGTTCAAGGGCAAGGAAGTTGTGAGCCTGCTGACCGGCGAGCCCGAGTATCTGGACCCGCTCAAGGATGAAGCGCCCGATGGCTGGATCGTCACCGGCTATCCCTGGTACGGCATCCAGAGCGCCGAGCACAAGGCCTTCGTCGCCGCGTATCAGAAGAAATTCAGCGACTATCCGCGCCTGGGTTCAGTCGTTGGCTACAGCTCCATCAAGTCCATCGCCGAAGGCATCAAGAAGGCCGGCTCGACCGACACCGAGAAGATGGTCGCCGCCTTCCGCGGCCTGCAGGTGACGGTGCCCTTCGGCAAGATCACCTATCGCCCTCAGGACAACCAGTCGACCATGGGCGCCTTCGTCGGCCGCACCAAGAACGACGGCGGCAAAGGCGTGATGGTGGGCTACCGATACATCGACGGCGCCAACGTCAAGCCTTCGGACGCCGATGTGAAGAAACTGCGCGTCCTCGAATAAGCGGCGTAGCCGAGCAACGCAATCCCCCGTTTCCGCGCCGCCGCATCCAGGCGTCGCCGGAACGGACCAACAAGCAAAAACAAGCCCATGGATTTTTCCGGTTTCCTGGTCCAGCTGCTCAACGGCTTGGCCGGCGCGTCCTCCTTGTTCCTGGTCGCCGTCGGCCTGTCGCTGATCTTCGGCGTGATCCGCATCGTCAACTTCGCGCACGGCTCGCTCTACATGCTCGGCATCTACGCCGGCTACAGCCTGACCGAGAAATTCGGTGGCAGCGTCCTGGGCTTCTGGGGCTGCATCCTGCTCTCCGCGATCCTCGTGGGCGTGCTGGGTGCGGTGATAGAGCCGCTGGTCCTGCGGCGCATCTACAAGGCGCCCGAGCTCTTCCAGCTTCTCGCCACCTTCGCCCTGGCGCTGCTGATCAAGGATGCGGCGCTCTGGTTCTGGGGCCCGGAAGACCTGCTGGGCCGGCGCGCGCCGGGGCTGGCGGGCGCGGTCGAAATCTTCGGCCGGCGCTTCCCCTCGTATGACATCGCCTTGATCTTCATCGGCCCGGCCGTGCTGGGCCTCCTCTATCTGCTGCTGACCCGCACCCGCTGGGGAACGCTGATCCGCGCCGCCACGCAGGACCGCGAGATGGCCAGTGCGCTGGGCGTGAACCAGGCCTGGCTGTTCACGGGCGTGTTCGCCCTGGGCGCCTTCCTCGCCGGACTGGGTGGCGCGGTGCAGCTGCCGCGCGAACCGGCGGCGCTGACGCTCGATCTGCAGACCATCGGCGACGCCTTCGTGGTGGTGGTCGTCGGCGGCATGGGCTCGGTGCCCGGCGCCTACGTGGCCGCGCTGATCATCGCCGAGATCAAGGCCATCTGCATCGGCATCGGCCAGGTGCATTTCAATCTCTTCGGCCTCGCCTTCGATTTCTCCTTCTCCAAGCTCACGCTGGTTCTGGAGTTCCTGGTGATGGCCGTGGTCCTGGTGCTTCGGCCCTGGGGCCTGATGGGCAAGCCCAATGCGCCGGTGCGCAACGCCGCCGCGGTGGAAGCGCCGCTCGTGCCGCCGGGCCGCGCGATGCAGGCGGCCACGCTGGGTATCGTCGCCGTGCTGCTCTTCCTGCCGCTGGTCGGCAAGAGCTTCCCCTACGTCACCGTGCTCTCCATCGACATCCTCACGGCGGCGCTCTTCGCCGGCAGCCTTTTCTTTATCATGGGTCCGGGCGGCATGCACTCCTTCGGCCACGCCGCCTACTTCGGCCTGGGCGCCTACGGCGCGGCGCTGCTGCTCAAGTCCGCCGGCCTGCCGATGATCGCCACGCTGATCGGCGCGCCCCTCGTCGCTGGCCTGGGGGCGCTGCTCTTTGGCTGGTTCGCAGTGCGGCTCTCGGGCGTGTATCTGGCGATGCTGACGCTCGCCTTCGCGCAGATCGTCTGGTCCATCGTCTTCCAGTGGGACGGCTTCACCGGCGGCAGCAACGGCCTCACGGGCGTCTGGCCGGCAGAATGGCTGAGGGACAAGGGCGCGTATTTCTATCTCACGCTCGCGCTGTGCATGCTCAGCCTGTGGCTGATGCGGCGCATGCTTTTCGCGCCCCTGGGCTATGCGCTGCGCGCTGCGCGCGATCTGCCGCTGCGCGCCGAGGCGATCGGCATCAACGTGCGCAGCGTGCAGCTCGCGGCCTTCGTGATCGCGGGCGTGTTCTGCGGCCTGGCCGGCGCGCTCGCCGCTTTCTCCAAGGGCAGCATCTCGCCAGAGACCATCGCCACCTCCAAGTCGGTGGACGGCCTGGTGATGGTGCTGCTGGGCGGTGTGCAGAATCTCGCGGGGCCGCTGGTCGGCGCGAGCGTCTTCACCTGGCTGCAGGACGCGGTGATCCGCAACACCGAATACTGGCGTGCGCCGATGGGCGCGGTGGTGCTCTTCCTGGTGCTGGCCTTCCCGATGGGCATCGCCGGCTCGGCGCGCAGGCTGTATGAGGGCGCGAAGGCCCGCAAGGCCGTCGCTTCCATGGGGGGCGCGCAATGAGTGCGAACGCGAGCCTGCTCAAGGTCACGGGCCTGACCAAGTCCTTCGGCGGCGTGAAGGCGGTGGACCACGTGAGCTTCAGCATCGCCCAGGGCGAGATGCTCTCGCTGATCGGCCCCAACGGCGCGGGCAAGTCCACCTGCTTCAACATGATCAACGGCCAGCTACAGGCCGATGGCGGCTCCATCACCCTGGACGGCGAAGACATTCTCGGCCTGCCGCCGCGCAAGATCTGGCGGCGCGGCGTGGGCCGCACCTTCCAGATCGCCGCGACCTTCGCCTCGCTGACCGTGGCCGAGAACATCCAGATGGCGCTGCTTTCGCACGCCGGCAAGATCTTCCACTGGTTCAAGCCCGCCGCGCGCTTCTACCGCGCCGAGGCTCTGGCCCTGCTGGAGCGCGTGGGCATGGCGGCGCAGGCCGACCGGCCCTGTTCCGATCTGGCCTACGGCGACGTCAAGCGCGTCGAGCTCGCCATCGCGCTCGCCAGCAAGCCCAAGCTGCTGTTGATGGACGAGCCCACCGCTGGCATGGCGCCGGCCGAGCGCATCGCGCTCATCGCCTTGATCAAGCGGCTGGTCACCGAGAACGGCCTGGCAGTGCTCTTTACCGAGCACAGCATGGACGTGGTGTTTTCCTATTCCAGCCGCGTCATCGTGCTGGCGCGCGGCAACCTGATCGCCGAAGGCGGCGTCGAGGCGATCCGCAACAACGACAAGGTGAAGAGCGTGTATTTCGGCAGCGGTAAGACCTTCGAGAAGGAAACGGCATGAGCGAAGTCCTCCTCGAGCTCGACCACGTCAACGCCTGGTACGGCCATGCGCAGATCCTCTTCGACGTGAGCCTGAACATGAAACGCGGCGAGGTCGTCGCGCTGATGGGCTGCAATGGCGCGGGCAAGTCCACCACCTTCCGCAGCATCATGGGCCTGGTCGGCCAGCGCAAGGGCGCGGTGAGCTTCCTGGGCAAGAACATCATGAGCATGCCCTCGCACCAGATCGCCCGTCTTGGCCTGGGCTGGGTGCCCGAGGACCGGCGCATCTTCACCGAACTCACGGTGGAGGAAAACCTGGAGATCGGCCGCCAGGGCGCGCGCAGCTGGAGCGACGGCAGCGCCGCGCCGCACTGGACGCCCGAGAAGCTCTACCGCCTCTTCCCCAACCTGGGCGAGATGCCCAAGCGGCCCGGCGGGCGCATGAGCGGCGGCGAGCAGCAGATGCTCACGGTGTCGCGCACGCTGATGGGCAACCCCTATCTGGTGCTGCTCGACGAGCCTTCCGAGGGCGTCGCGCCGATCATCGTCGAACAGATGGCCAACACTATTCTCGAACTCAAGAGCCAGGGCGTGAGCATCCTGCTCTCGGAGCAGAATATGCACTTCGCCGAGCTCGTCTCGGACCGGGTGTACGTTCTGGAACAAGGACAGATCCGCCATAGCGGACCGATGAAGGAATTTGCAGGAGAAACGCAATTGCAGCAGAAGTATCTGTCGATTTAGTGCCTGTCTTTATTGTTGTCCCAAACCATTGGAGAACATCATGCAAACGAATCAGCGCAGGGCCTTTCTGAAAACTTTCTCCGCCGCCGCCGTTGGCGGTCTGGCGGCCGGCAGCGGCCTGGCTTCGCTCAACGCCTTCGCGGCCGACGCCAAGATCAAGCCCGGCGCCGACAGCGCCCTGATCGTGGTCGACGTGCAGAACTGCTTCATCCCCGGCGGCACGCTGCCAGTGGACAAGGGCGACGAGGTGGTGCCGGTGATCAACAAGATCGCTACGGTCTTCGAGAACGTGGTGATGACGCAGGACTGGCACACCCCCGACCATGCCTCCTTCGCCTCGGCCTATTCGGGCAAGAAGCCTTTCGAGACCACCAAGCTTTCCTACGGCAACCAGGTGCTCTGGCCCGACCACTGCGTGCAGGGCACGGAGGACGCGGCCCTGCACAAGGACCTGAAGATTCCCCAGGCCGAGCTGATCATCCGCAAGGGCTTCCACAAGGACATGGACAGCTATTCCGCCTTCCTCGAGGCCGACGGCAAGACCTCCACCGGCCTGGCCGGCTATCTGCAGCAGCGCAAGATCAAGACGGTGTTCGTCACCGGCCTGGCGACCGACTTCTGCGTGGCCTGGACGGCGATGGACGCGCGCAAGCTTGGCTTCAACGTCTACGTCGTGGAAGACGCGACGCGCGGCATCGACTTGAACGGCTCGGTCGCAAAGGCCTGGGCCGACATGAAGGCCAAGGGCGTCAAGCGCATCCAGTCGGGCGACATCGCCGCTTGAGCGGCGCAATCAATGCAACAGGAGCAAGGCCATGGCAGCTGACATCATCGGAGCGAAATCGGGAAGGGTGCTGATCCGCAATATCGGACTGCTGTTGTCCGGCGACATCGACAAGCCCATCCTCGTCGACGATGGCGTGATCAGCACCGTCGGCCGCCTGGCCGACATGGACCGCGAGAGCGTGAAGACCGAGATCGACTGCAAGGGCACCGCAGTGAGCTCCGGCATGATCGACTCGCACGTCCATCCGGTCGCCGGCGACTGGACGCCGCGCCAGAACCAGCTGAGCTGGATCGAATCGAGCATGAACGGCGGGTTCACGACGATGATCTCCGCTGGCGAAGTGCACTATCCCGGCCGGCCCAAGGACATCGTCGGCCTCAAGGCCCTGGCCATCACCAGCCAGCGCGCCTTCGACTGCATGCGCGCCGCGGGCGTGGGCGGCGGGGTGAAGGTCCTGGACGGCGCGCCCGTGATCGAAAAGGGCATGGTCGAATCCGACTTCAAGGATCTGGCCGACGCCGGGGTCAAGCTCCTTGGCGAGATCGGCCTGGGTTCGGTCAAGGCGGGCGACGAGGCGCGCCAGATGGTGGGCTGGGTGCGCAAGTACGGCATCCAGAGCACGATCCACACGGGCGGCCCCTCGATCCCGGGCAGCGGGTTGATCGACAAGGACGTGGTGCTGGAGGCCGACGCCGACATCATCGGCCACGTGAACGGCGGCCACACCTCGCTTTCCTACCGGCATGTATGCGATTTATGCGAGCAATCCAGCCGCGCCCTGGAAATAGTGCATAACGGGAATGAGCGTATAGGGATACTCACAGCCCGGCATGCAATTGAATTAAAATGCCCGCACCGCATCATCCTCGGCACCGACGGCCCGGCGGGTTCGGGCGTCCAGCCGCTGGGCATCCTGCGCTTGATCGCCTTGCTCTCCAGCATGACTGACATCCCCGCCGAAATCGTGTTTGGCTTCGCCACCCAGCAACACCGCGCGTGTGCGCGAGCTGCCGCAAGGCCTGATCGAAACGGGCCGCTCGGCGGATTTCGTGTTCATGGACAAAGCACTGCACAGCGTCGGCAAGGACCTGCTCGAGAGCGTCGCGCTGGGAGGCATCCCCAGCGTGGGCATGGTGATGATCGACGGCCTGGTGCGTTGCGGCCGCAGCCGCAACACCCCGCCTGCAACCAAAATACCCGTTATTGTTGGAAGATAGTCATGGCAGCGTTTTTCGAGGAAAAGGTGATCAGCGTCCATCATTGGAATGACACCCTGTTCAGCTTCAAGACCACGCGCGATCAGGCGCTGCGGTTTCACAACGGCCACTTCGTGATGATTGGCCTGCCGGTGGACGGCAAGCCGCTGCTGCGCGCCTACAGCATCGCCAGCGCCAACTACGAAGAGCAGCTCGAATTCCTCAGCATCAAGGTGCAGGACGGCCCACTGACCTCGCGTCTGCAGCACCTCAAGGAAGGCGACGCCCTGCTCGTGGGCCGCAAGCCAGTGGGCACGCTGGTGATCGACGACGTGCTGCCCGGCCGCAACCTCTGTCTGCTCGCCACCGGCACGGGGCTGGCGCCCTTCATGAGCATCATCCGCGACCCCGACACTTATGAGCGCTTCGAGCGCGTGGTGCTGGTGCACGGCGTGCGCCTGGTCTGCGAGCTCGCTTATCGCGACTACATCACCAAGGAACTGCCAGAGCACGAGTACATCGGCGAGGTCGTCCGCGAGAAGCTGCTCTACTACCCGACCGTCACCCGCGAGGACTTCCCCACCCAGGGCCGCGTCACCGACCTGCTCGACGCCGGCCGCATCGCCGCGGACCTGGGCATCGACGCGCTCGACCCGAGCGTGGACCGCGCCATGATCTGCGGCAGCGCCAACATGCTGCACGACATGTGCGTGATCCTCGACAAGCGCGGCTTCAAGATCTCGCCCAGCACCGGCACCGCTGGCGACTACGTGATCGAGCGGGCCTTCGTCGAAAAGTAAGTTGGCTTGCGGTAAAAAATTGCTTCAAACCCCGGGCCGGGGGTAATACCGGCTCGACCGGGCTCACCGATCCGGTCTAGCATGCGGCTGCCGTCCCCTGTCGTTCCACATGACCACAGAGAGCCAATGCAAGCCGACACCGACAACGCTGCCGCGCCCTCCGGCGAAACACGCACACTGCCCATGCGCTTCACCGGCAGCGGGTCCGAATACTTCTATATCTGGATCGTCAATCTGAGCCTAAGCGTGCTGACCCTGGGTATTTATTCCGCCTGGGCCAAGGTTATTGGCAGCAGTACTTCCACAGCAACACCCTGCTCGACGGCTTCTGCTTCGACTATCACGGCCTGCCCCTCGCCATCCTCAAGGGACGCATCATTGTGCTGCTGATCTTCGGGATGTTGCAGATCCTGTCGAAATCCATGCCCGGTTTGAACTTCGTGTTCGGCCTGGTCTTCGCGGCCGTGTTTCCCTGGATGGCGATGCAGTCGCTGCGCTTTCGCACGCACTTCACAAGCTACCGCGGCCTGCGCTTCGCGTTTTCCAGCAGCCGGGGTGAAAGCTACAAGGCCTTTCTGCTTTGGCCGGTGCTGGCCGTGCTCACGCTGTTCCTGCTCCTGCCGATGGCCCTGCAGCGTATCCGCCGTTATGTCGTCGGCCACATGGGCTACGGCGGTGTGCGCTTCGAGATGAGCGCCACGGCCACGGAGTATTTCCGGCACTTTCTGGCCGTGATGGCGCCGGCGCTCGTGCTGATCGCCGTCTTCGTGGTGGCGCCTCTCCTGCAGACTCTTCACGACAAGCTCGACACCTCCGGCTATATCCGGGTGATGGTGGGCCTTCCCGCCGCCTTCTTCCTCGTCTGGCTGGCTTGGCAGGTCTATTCCGTCTTGCTGCTCAACCTCTCCTGGAGCGCCACCCGCCTGGGGCCGCACGCTTTCCGCAGCCGGCTTTCCGTCTGGCGTGTGCTGTGGGTGCTGGCGAGAAATGCGCTGTTCATCATCCTGCGCCTGCGTCTTTACTATCCCTTCGCGAAAATCCGGACGATGCGGCTGCGCACCGATGCGATGGAGATGCTTGCAGTGGGCTGCCTGGACGAATTCGCCGCGGCGCAATCCAAAACGGCGGGCGCCTTCGGCGATGAAGGTCTGGAGTGGAATGGATTCGACATCGCATTCTGAGCGTGCCGTCACGGTCCGCGCGCATTATTTCGATGGCTTGAGTTCGCGTGCGCGCGCCGTGCGCCTGGGCGTGCGTGAGGCGCATCCCGGCCAGGGCCGCGGCCCGGTGCTCGAGGTCTGGTTGAACGAAGAGGGGCCTGGAGCGGCCGAAGAGCGGCTGCTGCGCAGTGAAGCCGCGCGCGACATCGAATTCTCCGAATCAATGTGCCACGGTCCCAACCTGCTGCGCTTCTCCGACGGCGCCTTCGTCGAAATTCGCGAGGGCGCGGACGGCGAACGCATCCGCGCGGCGCTCGCGCAGCGCAGCTGGCGTGTCGCGGCGGCGAGTGCGCTGGGTGCGGTGGCCTTCCTGGTGTCGGGCTATCTCTACGGCCTGCTCTGGCTGTCGGGGGGGATCGCGCCGCAGGTGCCCGAGCCGGCCGCGCGGTCGCTGGGCGACGCGGTGCTGCGTTCGCTGCAGGAGAGCGGCCTGCTCGCCGCGTCGCGCCTGACTCCCGAGCGGCAGGAGGAAATCCGGCAGGCGCTGCGGCGCATTGACCCCGGCGGTCTCGTGCACCGCCTCGAATTCCGCGGCTGGCGCATCGGCCCCAACGCCTTTGCCATGCCGTGCGGGATGATCATCGTCACCGACGATCTCGCCAAGCTGGCCGAAGGCAACGAGGCCGGCCTGCAGGGCGTGCTCGCGCATGAGCTGGGCCACGTCGAGCCGCACCACGGCATGCAGATGCTGATACGCGCCTCCATCCTCGGCGGGTTCTCGGCCTGGCTCTTCGGCGACATATCGGGGCTGCTCGCGGCGGGGTCGGCCGCCGTGCTCTCCGCCCACTATTCGCGCGAGCAGGAGCGCGAGGCCGACGCCCGTGCGCTGGCGTTGATGCGGAGAAAGGGCTTGCCGCCCGAACGCTTCGCCGATCTGCTCGAACAGCTCGCCTGCGGAAGCAAGGCCTGCGCGCCGGGCGAACTGGAACGGTAGAAGGAGGGCGGCGCGCTCGGCCTGCTCTATTCGCATCCGCTCAGCGCCGAACGCATCCGCCTGCTGCGCGGGCAGGGCGCCGCGGGCGGCTAGCGCCGCGCGGGCCCGGCCTGGGCGCCGGTTCAGTCGGCGCCGCGCCCGCCAGCGGCACCTTGGCAAGGCCGTGACCGGCGCTGAGGACCGCGCCGCCAGGACCAGCAGCAGCGAACGCAGCGGGCCGAAGCCCGGATGGTCGGTGAGCTTGCCGCCGAGCGTGTTGCCGATCGCCAGCCCCACGCCGAAGAGCACCAGCACGCCGGCCAAGCCTTGCGCGGGGATGCCGGTGATCTCGCGCAGGATGGGCGCGATGTAAGTGAAAAAAACGAACACGCTGCCGAAGCCCACGACGGTCAAGGCCAGCGCCAGCCAGATCAGCGGATCGCGCAGCACCGCCACGCCAGCGCCCAGGCCGTCCTGCGCCGCCTTCACGCTGGAAGGTACCAAGGCCGTGATGGCCGCCATCGACAGCACGCCCAGCGCGGTCACCGCGAGGAAGGCCGCGCGCCAGCCAAGCGCCTGGCCGAGCAGGGTGCCGCGGGCACGCCGAGCACGTTGGCGAGCGTGAGGCCGGTGAACATCAGCGCGATTGCACCGGCCTGCTTGTCGGCGGGCACCATGTTGGCCGCGACCACCGCGCCCAGGCCGAAGAAGGCGCCGTGGGCGAAGGAAGCGACGACGTGCCCGGCCATCAGCATGCCGTAGCCCGAGGCGAAGGCGCACATCAGATTGCCGATCACGAACAGACCCATCAGCGCGAGCATCGCCTTCTTGGGTGCGACGCGCGCGGTGAGTGTGGCGAGGATGGGCGCGCTGACGGTCACGCCGAACGCATAGCCGCTCACGAGCATACCGGCCGAAGGCAGGCTCACGCCCAGATCGGTGGCGATCTCGGGCAGCAGGCCCATGATGATGAATTCCGTAGTGCCGATGGCGAAGGAGGATAGCGCCACGGCCATCAGGGGGATGGGGAAGCTGAAGACCATCATGTCGGGCCTCCGGTATGCGTGGACAGCTGGTTCATGGTTTATCTCCGAATACCTAATTAAATGACTCGGCTATTATGATGCGCCGCACTCTATTTGATAATAGCGGTCAATTTTGAATATTTATCAAAAATATCCACATAATCGGGGAATTTCGGGGAAACCGCCATGATCGCCATTGACGACCTGCGCCTGATCGTGAGGATCGCCGACCTCAGCAATCTCTCGGCCGCCGCCCGGCAGCTCGGCTGGTTGCCGGCCACTGCGAGCGCCGCATTCAAGCGCGTGGAGGCGGAGCTGGGCGTGCGCATCTTCGACCGCCCCACCCGCGCGGTGCGGCCCACCGAGGTGGGCCTGGTCTATCTGGACAGCTGCCGCCGCGCGCTCCAGGCCCTGGACGACGCGGCCGAAAAATTTAGCTCCGACGCCCGAGGCGTCGCCGGCTACATCCGCATCACCGCCACCTCCGACCTCGGCCGCCACGTGCTCGTGCCCTGGCTCGAGGAACTGCAGGACACGTATCCGGAGCTGCGCATCAGCCTGCTGCTCGGTGATCATCTCGCCGATCTCTTCGAGGAGGGCGTGGACTTCGCGCTGCGCCACGGCATGCTCGACGACTCCACGCTTGTGCGCCGCGTGCTCGCCAGCAGTCCGCGCGCGATGGTCGCCTCACCCGCGTATCCGGAGACGCATGGCCGGCCGCGGACGCCCGAGGACCTCGGCGCACACCGCTGCCTCGTGCATCTGCGGCGTGGAGAGCGGATCAACCGCTGGATTTTCGGCGGCCCGAAAGGGCCGATGGAAGTGACGGTGGAAAGCGTGGCCTGCAGCGACGACGGCGCGATCATCAGCCTCTGGGCGCTGGCCGGCCGCGGGTTGGCCTTCAAGTCATGGCTGGATGTGGCGGCCGACGTGGCTGCCGGCCGGCTGGTGCCGCTGTTTCCGGAATGGAGCGGGCCGGAGATTCCGCTGCAGCTACTGAGCAAGGCCCGCGAATACAGGCCGCGCCGCTTCGAGGTCTGCGCCGACTTTCTCGCCGAGCGCTTCCGAAACTATGCGGCACGGCATCCGTTCACCAGGCGTAGCCAAGCCTGAAGTTGACGCTGTAGCCGGTGGCGCCGGTGCCGCGATAGCCCTGCACGCCGGCGTCCAGATTCCAGGCGCCGTTGGCGGCCTGCACGGCGAGGCCCGCGCGGTAGAGCTGGCGCCCGTCGCGCGTCGAGACCTGGCTGACCGAGCCGTTCGGCAGGCTTCCCGCCCGACCACGCTGGCGTGGCTTTGCGCGGCGGCCTCGCCCAGGGTTTGCGTCACGCCCAGGTTCAAGCCGGGCTCGATCCGCCACTTGCCCTCGGTCCAGCTGCGGTTGATGCGCAGGTCGGCGCGTAGGCTCTTGCGCGTCTGCGCGTCGTCCTGCACGCGCAGCGCCAGCGGACCGCCCTGCTCGGTCAGCGCCTGGATGCTGGTGCGCTCGACGCTCAGGCACCAGCCCCCCACCTTGCCAGAATAGCTGCCAAGCCCGCCCAGGCTGAGGCTGGTGCGCGTGTCGTGATGACTGAGCGCCGCCTGGGCGCCGATGTATAAGCCGCGCCCGGCGCTGCCTTCCATACCATGGCGGCCATAGATCGCCACGGCCACGGAATCGGACCTGGTCGAGGCGCCGTCCTGGGTAGTCTGCTCATTGCTGAAGGCCAGGGCCGCGCCCAGGCGCGAGGCCGGGGGGGGGGGTGCGCCATCGGCGCCGAGGATGCCGCTGCTGACGCGCTCGCGCGCATCGAGACGGCCTGGGGCGCCGTCCTGGTCGAACTGGTTGTGCAGGGCGCGGAGCCACAGTCCACGGTCGGGAACGTGGCCGGGAGAGCGTGCGCCGCCCGGCGTGCCGTCCGCCGCCGGCGCGCCGGTTTGTGCACCGGGCGTCCGCCATCCGGAGGCGCGCTCCGAGAGCAGCTCGCCGAGCCGTGCATGCTAGTTCCAGATTAGGGCGTGGGCATCGGCGTGGATCTGGCCGCCGGTGCGCGTGTAGAGGCTGGCGGTGGCGGCGTCCGGCACGCTGGCGGAGGGGCTTGCCAAGGTCTTGCCTAGACAGGTGTTGAAGGTCCCGGGCTGCAGGGCCAGCGGGGCGTCGCGTAGCATATTGAGCAGCGCCGAGCCGCCGCTCTGGTTGCCGGGCGCTTTGGTCTGGCCCGGCAGGGTGTCGGGGTTGACCTGCCGCGTGGCGGCATTGTCCGCGAAGAGCAAATCCATGCGCGTGCCCGCGTCCAGACCCTCGGGCTGTTCCAGGCGCGAGAAGCCGCCTTCCGATTGCAGCACAGCGAATCGCTCGCCCAGCGCCGGCGTATAGGTGTTGGAGGCGTCTCCCTCGACGCCGCCGCCAAGCTGCACGGGCTCACCCTGTGCGACGATGCGCGAATAATTGCCGGCGTCCTGGCTGTCGCCCGTGCCGTCGATGTCCAGGCGCGTGGTGCTGCCGGCAGCGAGCGTGAGCGGGGCGGTGAAGCTCAGCGTGCCGGCCACGGTGGTGGGCGAGGCGATGACCCCCGTGCCGCGCAGGGTGCCGCCCTCGACGACGGTGACGCCGCCGATGTGGCTGTCGCCAGCGAGGATGAGCTTGCCGGTGCCGGCCTTGATCAGACTGCCGATGTTGTACCGGCTGTTGTATCTGCCGGGGTCGCCGATGTTGTTGGTCCAGGTGTCCTCGGCCGACCAGCCTCCCATGGAGGCGTCCATGTCGACGCGGACGTCGGCGAGCAGTTGGTACGGGCCGTTGAGGGCGCGTCGCAGATTGAGGAAACCCCTGCCGAATGTCGGGTCGACGCCGCGTGTGCCCTGGTCGTGGGTGGTAGTGAGCAGCACGCTCTGGATGCCGTGCATGGGAAAATAGGGAAAGCGCTCCTTGAGCAACGCGGCGGCGCCAGAGACATGCAGTGCCGCTATCGAGGTGCCACTCATGCTGATATAAAAAATATTCGAGGGTTCCGTCATTCTCGACATCGATTCCTGGCGAGTTGACGAAAAGACATGGTGCTGTCATGCACTAGAGCATGCCGACGCCGCACCGCGTCGAGAAGGACAGGATGGAATCTTGAACTTCCTGCGCCGCCACGATGATCGTGTTGTGGCGGGCTTCCTCGATGAAATACGGCAGCGAGGCCAGAGCATTGGGATTGGCCGTGCTGTTATTGCCGGATGACCAGACATAGAGCACGTTGTCCGATCTGGCCTTGCGGGCGCGCTCGATGAAGTCGGGAATTTCCTTGACGATCAGCGCATATTCCTCATTGATTTCCGGTAGGCCGCGCTTTTCGCGGTTGGGAAGTCCCCAGCTGTTGTTGATGATGCTGGCGCCACTGCCAACCAGTTGGCCCAGCGCGGCGGCATCGAGCTGATAGCTGATCCAGGGGTTCAATGGGTTGCCAGGGAGTTCACTATCTGGCGCCAGTGAGTTGACTACGTTGGATGCTGCAATCAGTTGGCTGCCGTAGGCCACACCGTGCATGCCGCGGCCGTTCTTGGCAGCAGCGATGATACCGGCCACATGAGTACCGTGGTCGTTGATTCTCTGGGCTATTTAGCAATTGGCCGCCGCTGGGGCGTCAGGAAATCCCCCCAGGCTGGTAGCGCGGTATAAGGCCCTCTTTGTATCGAGACGTCCAGGGTCTGATGCGATTTACCGGCGAGTTCGGGATGACACAGGCCTACACCCGCTCCGTGTCGCGCCGCCGCCTGCTGCTGCCCGCCGTCCTGCTCACCCTGTCGCTGATGGGCGTGACCTCAGCCTTCGGCAGCAGCCCCGCCGAACTGGGCATCTGGCTGTTGGCCGTGGTCGTGCTGCCGCTGCTCAACCTCTCGCTCAAGCTGCCCAAGGGCGCCCGTGTCTCGGAGGCGAACCCCGACAAGATCGTCGTGCCCGGAAGCTGGGTGCCGCTGGCGCTCATGATGGGCCTGTTCGCGATCAAGTACTTCGTCGGCTACAGCATGGCGCTGCATCCGGAACTCGCGTCCGATTCCAGCTTTGCCACCGCCGTGACCCTTGGCTACGGCCTGTTCAGCGGCGCCTTCCTGGCCCGCAGCATCCACATCCTCGGCTCCGCCGGCTCCAAGGCCGCCCAGCCGGCGCCGGGCGCGGTCTCCTGAGCTGGCGCATGCACGGGCAGGCCGCGCACACAGCGAAAGCCGGCCGGCGCTTCTTCCCGCGCAGCCTCTCGGCTACCATGCGGCCATGATTCCAAAGACGTTCTCCATGTTCGCCCGTCTGCAGCCCGGCCAATTCTCGCAGCTCCCGCCGGCGGCGCAATTCCTGCGCGGCATGCTGCGGGTCGTGCTGGTCAACACCGGCATCGCTCTCCTGCTGACCTACTTCTTCAAGATCGGCGGCGACTTCGGCCACAACTTCCTCGTCAGCCAGTGCATCGGCCTGCTTGCCTTCACCATCATCTTCGGCGGAAAGTCCATCGCCTCCTATCTGCTCGGCGAAGGCCTGGACCTGCACTGGTGGACGCGGCCCGCGAACGGCTCCTGCGCGCTGGGCATCGCCCTGCTGACCTTGCTGGCCTGCTCCTACTCTCCGCCTATCTCGCAATCCAGAAGATCCGCTTCGGCGAGCGCCTGCGCTTCTCCCTCACTCTGCCGCCCGAGCTGGCCTCCATGCCCTTCGTGCCCATGCTGCTGCAGCCCCTGGTGGAGAACGCGCTCGAGCAAGGCATCTGGCCCGCCGCAGCGGGTGGTGAAGTCGAGGTGAGCGCGCGGCGTGAGGGCGACGCGCTGCGGATCGTCGTCGCCGACACCGGAGTGGGCATCGGCTGACAGCCTGCCGCCACCTCCTCCAAGGAGGGCGGCGGCGTCGGATTGCAGAACGTGCGTGAACGCCTGCGCGCGCTCTACGGCGCGCAGGCTGCGCTGGAGCTGGCCGAGAACGCGCCGCGCGGATTGCGCGCCACGCTGAGCCTGCCCCTGGCGGGAGCCGCCGCATGAGCGCCGGCCCGCTGGCGCTGATCGCCGACGACGAGGCGCTGCTCGCCCAGACCCTGGCCGCCGAGCTTGCGGCGCTGTGGCCCGAACTGCGGCTGCTGCCGCTCGCGCACGACGGCCTCTCGGCGATCGCGGCCATCGAGGAAAACCGGCCCGACATTGCCTTTCTCGACATCTTCATGCCCGGCGCCAGCGGCATCGAAGTCGCTGCACATTTGGCGGAACTGCCGGAAGAGGACAGGCCGCTGCTGGTCTTCACCACCGCCTATGACGAATACGCGGTCGAAGCCTTCGAGCAGGCCGCCGTCGACTATCTGCTCAAGCCCGTGCGCCGCGACCGGCTCGCCGCCAGCGTCGAACGCCTGCGCCGGCGGCTGGAAAGCATCGGCGAGGCGCGCGCAGAGGGAAGCGGCGCTGCGGGCGGCGAAGCAGGCGGCGAAGCAAGCGGCGAAACGGGAAGCGAAGGGCGCGGACATCGCGCGGGCGCGGCGTCCACCATCGATCCCGCGCTGCTCGAAGACCTGGCGCGCCACCTCGGACTGCAGCCGCGCCCGGCGGGCAGGATGAAATTCGTGCGCGCCTCCATGGGCCAGGAGCTGCGGCTGATTCCGGTGGAAGAGGTGTGCTACTTCGAAGCCGCCAACAAATACGTCCTCGTTGTGACCACCGGCGCCGAAGCCCTGATCCGCACGCCGATCAAGGAACTGATCGAACAGCTCGACGCCGAGAAATTCTGGCAGGTCCACCGCGGCACCCTGGTCAACATCGACCACGTCGCCGGCTCCGTCTCCGGGCCGCTCGGCCGCCTGCAGCTGTGGCTCAGGCAGCGTGAGGAGCTGCTGCCGGTGAGCCGGCAGTACGCCCACCTTTTCCGCCCGCTCTGATCCGCCCGCCTTGATCCTCCGCCGGCGCAGAGCGCCTCAGACCTTCGGCACCTGCCAGCCCACGCCCAATGCCTTCACCAGCGCCACGTGCGAGCTGAGCCGGAGGCTGATCAGCGTGAGCAGCGTGCGTTCGTTGGACAGGGTGGTGGCCTGCGCCGTCACCATGTTCAGATAACTGACCACGCCCGACTTGTACTGGTTGAGCGTCATGCGCACCGCGTCGCGCGCGTACTTCACTGCGGCTTCCTGGGCGCGCGTCTCATCTTCGAGCAGGCGCAGGGTGACGAAGTTGTCCTCCACGTTCTGGAAGGCCGCCAGCACCTTCTGCCGGTAGGTGGCGACCGCCTGGTCCGTCGCTGCGGCGCGCGCGCCGAAGTCCAGCAGCGTCATCGCCAGCGAGGGGCCCAGGGACCAGAAGCGGTTGGGAATGTCGAGCAGGCCGGGCAGCACGCTGTTCTGATAGCCGTCGGTGCTCGAGAGCGAGAGCGTCGGGAAGAAAGCCGCGGTGGTCACGCCGATCTTGGCGTTGGACGCGGCTATACGGCGCTAGGCGCCGGCCACGTCGGGGCGCCGCTCCAGCAGCGCCGAAGGCAGGGCCAGCGGCACCTGCGGCAGGTTCTCCACCAGCACCGAGGCGGCGCTCTGCACCATGCCCGTGGACGAGTCCACCGCCAGCGGCTGCGCCGGCAGAGAGAACGCGCCGGGCGGCTTGCCGGTGAGCACCGCGATCGCATGCTCGAGCTGGGCGCGCGTCACGCTCAGGTCGATCGCCGCGGCCAGCGTCGAATTGAGCTGGGTCTGCGCCTGCGCCACGTCCACCTGCTTGGAGACGCCCGCCTTGTACTGGTTCTGCGTGAGCTCCAGCGACTTGCGGTAGGCCTCCACCGTGTCGTCGTACATGCGCTTCTGCATGTCGGTCACGCATAGCTGGAAATAGCTCTGCGCCAGCGTGGCGCGCGCCAGCAGGCGGGCGGCCTCGAGGTCGGCGTTTCTCGCCAGGGCGCTGGCCTCGTTGGCCTCCACCGTGCGGCGGATGTAGCCCAAGACGTCGACCTCATAGCTGGCGTTCAGACCCAGGCTGATGCTTTCGTTGACCCTACCGGGGCTGAGTGAGGACGAACCCGCGCTGCTTCGGCTGCGCGTGTCGGAGGCCGAGGCGCCCACCGTCAGGAAAAAGGAGGCGCGCGCCGACTGCACCAGCGCCAGCGCCTGGCGGTACTGCGCCTCGGCGGCCGGATGTTCTGGTTGGAAATGTCCACCTGCTCCATCAGGCCGTTGAGCACCGTGTCGCCGTAGGCTTCCCACCATTTGCCGCGCGGCGCTTCGTCGCCGGGCTTGGCCAGGCGCAGCCCGGGGGCTTCCTTGAAGCTCTGCTGGATTGGCGTCTCGGGCCGCTTGTAGTCAGGGCCGACCGCGCAGCCCGCCAAGGCGAGGGCGAGCGCGGCGGAGAAGGTGGCGCTTATGCGCGCAGGCAGGCGCGCAGTCATGCGAATGTGGGCGAAGGGGCGCTATCGCGCGCGGCGCGGGATGTCGGTCTTCATGTCTTGGCCTTCCAGAGGTGGAAGCGTTCCATGTAAAGATAAACCACGGGCGTGGTGTAGAGCGTGAGCAGCTGGCTGAGCACCAGGCCGCCGACGATGGAGATGCCCAGCGGGCGGCGGAATTCGGCGCCGTCGCCAGAGCCGATCGCCAACGGGATCGCGCCGAGGATGGCGGCCATGGTGGTCATCATGATCGCGTTCTTCTTGACGATGCCGATCAGCAGGATCACGCCGATCAGCGCGATGATGCTGAACTCCGTGTTGCACATCATCAGCGCCAGCAGCGCGCCGATGCCCGCCGAGGGCAGAGTGGAGAGGATCGTGACCGGATGGATGGTGCTCTCGTAGAGGATGCCCAACACGATGTACACCGTCACCAGCGCCGCCAGGATCAGCCAGGGCTGGCTCGAGAGCGAATCCTGGAAGGCCTTGGCGGTGCCCTGGAAGCTGCCGCGCACGGTGTTGGGCACGTTCAGGCGCTCCATCATCTTGGCGATCGCCTCCGAGGCGTTGCCCAGCGAGACGTTGGGCGGCAGGTTGAAGGAGATCGTCGTCGCGGCGAACTGGCTCTGGTGGTTGAACACCAGCGGCGTGTTGGTCGCCTTGTATCTGGCGAAGGCCGAGAGCGGCACCTGGGCGGACGTGGTCGCGCCGCCGGTGTTGGCGGTGATCGGCGTGGTGATGGTGGAGATCGACTGCGCCGCGCCCGCCGTGAAGGAGGAAGTCGCCGGCGGCGCTGTGGTGCTCACGTAGATCTGCTTGAGCGTCTCGAAGCTCTGCCAGTAGCGCGGCGCCACTTCCAGGATCACGTGGTACTGGTTCAGCGGGTTGTAGATGGTGGACACCTGGCGCTGGCCGAAGGCGTCGCCCAGGGTGGTGTCGATCAGCTTGGTAGTCAGGCCCAGGCGCGCGGCGTTGTCGCGGTCGATCGTGAGCGTGGCCTGCAGGCCCTTGTCCTGGGCGTCGATGTTCACGTCGACCAGCTCGGGCAGATCGATCATCGCGAAGCGGATGCGCGGCCCCCAGAGACGCAACTCCTCGAGGTTGTCGCCGAGCAGCGTATACTGGTACTGCGCATTGCCTATGTGTCCGCCGATGCGGATGTCCTGCACCGCCTGCAGGAAGAGGCTCACGCCGGCCACGATGTTGAGCTTGCAGCGCAGCCGGGCGATGACTTTGTCGGCGCTGGCCTGGCGCTCGGCGATCGGCTTGAGCGTGACGAAGACGAAGCCCGAATTGCGTTGGCCGCCGCCGGTGAAACCCACCACGTTCTCCACCTCCGGATCGCTCTTGAGGATACCGATGAACTGCGCCAGCTTGATCTGCATCGACTGGAAGGTGGAAGCCTGGTCGGCCTGGATGTTGCCGACGATGCGGCCCGTGTCCTGCTGCGGGAAAAAGCCCTTGGGCACGATGATGTAGAGGTAGACGTTAAGCGCCACGGTCACTGCCAGCGTCAGCATGGTCAGCAGGCTGTGGTGCAGCGCGAAGTCCAGCGAGACCTCGTAGCCGCGCAGGATGCCGCCGAACAGGCCGCGGCTCAGGCGCGCGGGATTGAGCCAGGCGAGCCGGAAGCGGTCCAGCCGGGTGATGCGCAGGACGGGGCGCAAGAAGCGGCGCAGCGCGCGTCCCGCGTGGGCTTGTATTGCACGACGGGCTCTGGGAGCGGCGCGTCGCCGTGCTTCGCCGGCTTGAGCAGCTTGGCGCAGAGCATGGGCGTGGCGGTGAGCGAGATGATCATCGACACGCCGATCGCCACCGACAGCGTCACCGAGAATTCGCGGAACAGCCGGCCTACGATGCCTCCCATCAGCAGGATGGGGATGAACACGGCCACCAGCGACACGCTGATCGACAGCACCGTGAAGCCCACTTCCTTGGCGCCGGCGATGGCTGCATCCAGCGGCTTGGCACCTTGCTCGATGCGCCGCGAGATGGCTTCGAGCACGACGATGGCGTCGTCCACCACGAATCCGGTGGCCACCGTCAGTGCCATCAGCGACAGATTGTTCAGCGAGAAGCCGCAGAGATACATCACGCCGAAGGTGCTGATCAGCGACACCGGCACGGCGATGCTCGGGATCAGCGTGGCGCGCACGTTCCCGATGAAGAGGAAGACCTCCATCACCACCAGGGCGATGGAGATCACCAGCGTGCGCTCCACTTCCTTGAGCGAAGCGCGGATTGTTGGCGTGCGGTCCAGCGAGACCTTCAGTCGATGGCTTCCGGGATCGAGGTGCGCAGCTGCGGAAGCAGGGCCTTCACCCGGTCCACCGTCTCGATGATGTTGGCGCCAGGCTGGCGGTTGAGCACCAGCAGCACGGCCGGTTTGCCGTCAGCGATTCCGCCGTTGCGCAGGTCTTCCACCGAATCGACCACCTCCGCCACGTCCTGCAGCCGTACGGTGGCCTTGTTGCGGTAGGCGACGATTATCAGCATGTAGTCCGCCGCCTTCTTCGCCTGGTCGTTGGCGCCCTTGGGCCGGTTGGCATTGGTCGCAGCGATGGCCGCGCGGATATCCTCGAAGCCGATGCCGTAGTGTGTAATCACTATCGGATTGACCTCGACGCGCACCGCCGGCAGCGAGCTGCCGCCCACCGTCACCTGGCCGATGCCGCTCACCTGGGCGAGCTTTTGCACGAGGATGGTGGAGGCCGCGTCATAGAGCTGGGCGCGGGTCATGGAATCCGAGGTCAGGCTCAGGATCATGATCGGCACGTCGGTCGGATTGACCTTGCGGTAGGTCGGATTGCTCGGCATGCCCGAGGGCATCAGGGTGTGCGCCGCGTTGATCGCGGCTTGCACGTCGTTGGCGGCGCCGTCGATGTCGCGGTTCAGGTAGAACTGCAGCGTCACGCGCGAGGAGCCGAGCGCGCTCGAGGAGGTCATTTCCATCACACCGGCGATGCGGCCCATGGCGCGCTCCAGCGGCGTGGCGACGGTGGCCGCCATCGTCTCGGGGCTGGCGCCGGACAGGCTGGCCTACACCGAGATCGTTGGGAAATCCACCTGCGGCAGGGGCGCCACCGGCAGCAGCCGGAAGGCCACCATGCCGGCCAGCGGGATGGCGATGGTCAGCAGGTTCGTGGCAACCGGCCGGTGGATAAAGGGCGTGGAAATGTTCATCGCGGTGTGATCGCGGCCCGGCTCAGGCTCCCTGGACGCCATCCTTGCCCGTCTTGGCGTCCTGCGCGCGGCGTTCGCGCCAGGCCTTGAGGCGGCGCGAGCCGCGGTCGAAGGCCAGATAGATCACCGGCGTGGTGTAGAGCGTGAGCACTTGACTCACCAGCAGGCCGCCGACCATGGTGATGCCCAGCGGATGGCGCAGCTCCGAGCCCACGCCGCCGCCCAGCATCAGCGGCAGGGCGCCGAGCAGGGCCGCCATAGTGGTCATCAGGATGGGGCGCAGGCGCAGCAGGCAAGCCTCGTGGATGGCGTCGCACGGCGCCTTGCCTTCGATGCGTTCGGCCTCGAGCGCGAAGTCGATCATCATGATCGCGTTCTTCTTCACGATGCCGATCAGCAGGATGATGCCCAGGTCGTTGCCCGAGACCAGCAGCGCCAGCAGCGTGCCCACGCCCGCCGAGGGCAGGGTGGAGAGGATCGTCACCGGATGGATGTAGCTCTCGTAGAGCACGCCCAGCACGATGTACATCGTGACGATCGCCGCCAGGATCAGCAGCAGCGTTTTGTCCAGCGAGGCGCTGAAGGCCAGCGCCTCGCCCTGGAAGCGCGTGGCGATGCTGACCGGCATGCCGATCTCCTCCTCGGCTTTCTCGATGGCCTTGACCGCCTCGCCCAGGGAAGCCTTGCCGCCGAGGTTGAAGAAGATGGTCGAGGCCGGGGAACTGGCCCTGGTGGTTGATCGACAGCGAGGCGTAGCGCTCCTGGATGCGCGCCACGGCGTTGAGAGGCACCTGCTGGCCGGCGGTCGAGGCGACGTAGATGTCGTTGAGCAAGTCGGGGCCGATGCCCGTTCCGGCCTTGGATTCGAGCATCACGCGGTATTGGTTGGTCTGCGTGAAGATGGTCGAGATCAGGCGCTGTCCGAAGGCGTTGTACAGCGCGTTGTCCACCGCCACCACCGTCACGCCCAGGCGCGCGGCGCTGTCGCGGTCGATCTCCACATAGGCCTGCAGGCCGCGGTCCTGGTAGTCGATGGCGAGGTCGGCCAGCTCGGGCAGGGTGGAGAGCTTGTCGACCAGCTTGGGCACCCAGGTTCCGAATTCCTCGGGATTGGCGTCCTCGACGGTGAAGTGATACTGCGTGCGGCTCACCTGGTCCTCGATGGTCAGATCCTGAACCGGCTGCAGATAGAGGCGTACGCCGGCCACCTTGTCCGCCAGCGCCTGCAGCCGTGGGGTGCTCTTCTGCACGCTCGCACGGCTTCCGTTCGGCTTGAGGTTGATCAGCATGCGGCCGCTGTTGAGCGTGGCGTTGGTGCCGTCCACGCCGATGAAGGAGGACACTCTCTCCACGTCCGGATCCTTGAGCAACGCGTCGGCCAGCGCCTGCTGGCCCTGCGATATCGCGCCGTAGGAGACGCCCTGCGAGGCTTCGGAGATGCCCTGGATCAGGCCGGTGTCCTGGCTCGGGAAAAAGCCCTTGGGGATGAAGACGTAGAGCAGCACCGTGAGCGCTAGGGTGGCGACGGCCACCAGCAGCGTCGACTTCTGGCGGTCCAGCACCCAGCCCAGGGTGCGGCCGTAGGCGCCGATGATGCGCTCGAAGATTTCGCCACTCTTGTGATAGAAGCGGCCCTGCTCCGCCTCGGGGATGTGGCGCAGCAGCTTGGAGCAGAGCATGGGCGTGAGCGTGAGCGAGACCACGGCCGAGATGATGATCGACACCGCCAGCGTGATCGCGAATTCGCGGAACAGCCGGCCCACCACGTCGCCCATGAAGAGTAGCGGGATCAGCAACACCGTCAGCGAGATGATGGTGAAGCCGATCTGCTTGGAGCGCCTTGGGCAAGGCCTCGAGCGGCGATTCACCTTCCTCGATGTAGCGCGAGATGTTCTCGATCATGACAATCGCGTCGTCCACCACGAAGCGCGTGGCGATGGTCAGCGCCATCAGCGAGAGATTGTTCAGCGAGAAGCCCGCGAGCTGCATGATGCCGAAGGTGCCCACCAGCGACAGCGGCACGGCGAAGCTGGGGATGATCGTCGCCGGCACGCTGCGCAGGAACAGGAAGATCACCATCACCACCAGGGCCACGGAGAGCAGCAGCTCGAACTGCACGTCGCGCACCGAGGCGGGCAGCGTGGCCGAGAGCTGGGGCAGAAACTGCTTGACGCGGTTGACCACCTCGATCACGTTGGTGCCGGGCTGGCGCTGGATGTTCAGGATGATGGCCGGGCTGGTGTCGGCCCAGGCGCCCAGGCGGATGTTCTCCCCCGCGTCGATCATGTCGGCCACGTCGGAGAGCCGGATCGGCGCGCCGTTCTTGTAGGCGATGACGAGGTTGCAGTATTCGTCGACGGACTTGAGCTGGTCGTTGGCATCGATGGTGGAGGCGTGCGCCAGGCCGTCGAAGCTGCCCTTGGCGGTGTTGACGTTGGCGTTGCCGATGGCGGTGCGCACGTCGTCGAGCGAAAGACCGCGCGCGGGCCAGGCCTTGGAATTGGCCTGGATGCGCACAGCGGGGCGCTGGCCGCCAGAGAGGCTCACCAGGCCCACGCCCGGCAACTGCGAAATCTTCTGCGCCAGGCGCGTGTCCACCAGGTCCTCGACCTTGGTCAGAGGCAGCGTGTCCGAGGTGATCGCCAGCGTCACCACCGGCGTGTCGGCGGGGTTGACCTTGCTGTAGATCGGCGGCGCGGGCAGGTCCGGCCGGCAGCAGATTGCTCGCCGCGTTGATGGCGGCCTGCACTTCCTGTTCGGCGATGTCCAGGCCCAGCTCCAGGCTGAACTGAAGCACGATCACCGAAGCGCCACCCGAGCTCACCGAGGACATCTGGTTCAGGCCAGGCATCTGGCCGAACTGGCGCTCCAGCGGCGCGGTGATGGAGGAGGTGGTCACGTCGGGGCTGGCGCCAGGATAGAGCGTCACCACCTGGATGGTCGGATAGTCGACCTCCGGCAGCGAGGACACCGGCAGGATGCGGTAGGCGATCAGGCTGGCCAGCAGGATCGCTACCATCAGCAGCGAGGTGGCGACTGGCCGGAGGATGAAGATGCGCGAGGGATTCATGGACGCGTCCTCTTGCGCTTATTGCTGTCAGGCCCGCTGCGCGGCTTCCCGCTGGGCTTTCTTCTCCATCCAGGCTTTCCTGCGTTCCTCGTCGATGGGGGCGACGGCGGCCGCGCCTGGCCGCCGGCTTGCGCACCCGCCTGAGCGCATGCGCCTGGCCGCTGTCCGCCGGCCCATGGGCGGTCGCCGCCCGCGCCCTGGCGCACCGAGCCCATGCCGGACATGCCCTGGCCGCTCGTGCCGCCGGCGTCGCCCAAGGCCAGCGTGGCCGCATACGAGCTGCCGCCCGCGCGCGGGCCGGCCGCGCCGGGCTTGGTGCTGTTTTCGGCGGCCTTGGCCGCCTTGAGGCGCTGGTCGAAGACGGGCAGCTGATCCTGGGTAATGGTGAAGGCCACGGTGATCGGCGCGATCACGCGCGTGTAGTCGAGCTGCAGCTTGGCGGGATCCACCTGGCCATGGTCGGCGAGCAGGAAGCCCTGGTACTGGCGCACCAGGGCTTCCTGCATGTCGAGGGTCTGCTTGGAGATGGAGTCCTGCTACATCAGCGTCTTGTAGCGCTGCAGGTCGAGTTCGGCGTTGCGCAGCAGGGCGCGGTCGCGGTCGAGCGCGCCCTGGAAGCTGCGCGGATCGATCTCGGCGAGCAGTTGGCCGGCCTCGACTTCCTCGCCTTCCTTGAAATAGACGTGGGTGAGTTCGCCGTCCACGCGCGAACTCACGGTGACCACGTTGCGCGGCGTGACCGTGCCCAGAGCGGTCTGCGTGACGACGATGTCCCCGGTCTTCACGGTGGCCGCCACGACCGACATCGGCCGGTTGCGCATGCCGCCGGGACCGCCCGGGCCTCCCGGACCGCCGAAGCCTCCGGGTCCTCCCTGCGCCGTGGTCTTGCCGGCCTCCTGCTGATGGAAGTAGTACCACGTTCCGCCGGCGCCGAGCACGGCCACGACGAGCAGGCCGATCAGCGCCTGCTTGCGGGAGACTTTGAATTTCATCGGGAGGGGATCCTTGTTCTGATCTCGTTGAACGCCGGGCCGGCGCCGATCTTACGTAACCCCCAATTCTATAGCCAGGACAAGGAACTCCCGATCAGTTTCAGAGCGCGCCGGCGATGCCGTTGGCGAAGCGCTGCTCCACCAGGCGCTTGCGTTCGAGCTCGGACTTCGTCTAGCCTTCGGCGGCGGCGAGCTGGTCGTCGAGCGTGGCGCGGCCCGCCAGGGCGTCGGCCACTTCACGGAAGGCGGTCTGGATGGTCTTCTCGTACTGGGCCACGCCGATGTTCTTGCGCACCTCGGCCACGTCGAGATTGGCCATGTTGCGGCCGAAGTCGAAGATCGGCAGCGTGAGGCTAGGCGCGAAGGACCAGGCCAGCTGCGAGACGCTGGCGGTGATCAGGATGCGCGGGAAGAAGGTCGCGCGCGCCGCGCCGAGCAGCACCACCAGGGCGTTCTCGGCCTGCGCCGCCGAGCGCGTGAGGCTGGCGGCGTCGCCGCGCGCCTGATACAGCAGGGTCTCGGAGGCCTGCAGGTCGAGTGCGGAGGAGGCGCCGTTGTCGAAGCGCTGCTCGGTGAGCTTGTAGCCGTCCTCGCGCGAGGTCAGGGTGCGCAGCGCGAGGTCGAGCTGCTCCTTGAGCGCACGCGCGTTCAGATAGACCTTGACCACTTCGGTGATCAGCGACAGGCGCACCGCGTGCTGCGCCGCCGCCGTGGCGAGATAGGAGGCCATCGCGGCGTTGCTGTTGCTGCGCACTCGGCCGAAGAGGTTGAGCTCGAAGCTGCTGACCGATAGGCCCGCGCTGTAGTTGGTGGAGATCAGCGTGCTGCGCGTGACCGACACGTCAGCCGGCGTGCGCGAGCGCGTGCCTCTGGCGGCGCCGTTGATCGTGGGCAGCAGGTCGGCGCGTCTGATGCTTTACTGGGCCTGCTCGATGTTGAGCACGGCCACGCGCAAGTCGCGGTTGTTGGCGAGCGCCAGCTCGACCAGGGCCTGCATGCGCACATCGCCGAAGTACTGCTTCCAGGGCAGTTTGGCCGCAGTCTTGTCGCCGGCGGCTTCGGCGCCGGCCTTGATCAGGCTGTTGCTGAAGTCCGCGGCCACCGGGGCGCTCGTAGGTCGGCGCGAGCGTGCAGCCGGCCAGGGCCAGCGCGGCGAGCGCCGCGCCCGTGCCGATGGCCTGCTGGCTGGCGGAGCCGGCGCCGCGCGCGATGGCGAGCGGCGCCACGCCGAGCACGAAGGCCATGGAGTTCATGATGATCGGACGCAGTCGCAGGTGCACCGCCTCGAGCGTTGCCGAGACCACGTCGCGGCCCTGGGCCACGAGGTCCTTGGTGAACTCGATGATCAGGATCGCGTTCTTGGTGGACAGGCCGATGATCGCCAGCAGGCCCTCCTGAAGTACACGTCGTCGGGCAGTCCGCGCGTTCTGGCTAGCAGCAGCGAGCCGAGCACGCCGAGCGGCACCACCAGCATCAATTAGAACGGGATCGACCATCTCTCATAGAGCGCCGCGAGGCACAGGAAGACGACGATGAACAGCGCGAACAGCGCCGGCGCCTGCTGGCCCGAGAGCCGTTCCTCATAGGACATGCCGGAGAATTTTTAGCCGAAGCCCGGCGGCAGCCGGATGAAGATCTTTTCCAGCTCGGCCATCGCCTCGCCGGTGCTGTGGCCGGGCGCAGCGTTGCCCACGATCTTCACCGAGGGGAAGCCGTTGTAGCGCTCCAGGCACGGCGAGCCGACGATCCAGTGCGCGCTGGCGAAGGACGAGAAGGGCACCATCGAACCGACGTTGTTGCGCACGTAAAGCTTGCCGATGTCCTGCGGCAGCATGCGCTCCTCGGGCTGCGCCTGGACGATCACACGCCGCACGCGGCCGGCGCGGGTGAAGTCGTTGACGTAGACTGATCCGAAGGCGATGGACAGGGTGTTGTTGACGTCGGTGAGCGAGAGGCCAAGGGCACGGGCCTTTTCCTGGTCGATGTCCACCTGGTACTGCGGCGTGTCTTCCAGGCCCTCGTGGCACACGCCGGCCAGGGACGGATTGGAGCGTGACAGGCCCAGCAGCATGTTGCGCGCTTCCATCAGCTTTTCATGGCCGGCGCCGGAGCGGTCCTGCAGGCGGAAGTCGAAGCCCGAGGAGGTGCCCAGCTCGGGAATCGGCGGCGGATTGATCGGGAAGATGATCGCGTCGCGCAGCCGCGAGAAGAAGCCGAAGGCGCGGCCGATCAGGGGCTTGACGTTGTCCTTTGCGCCGCGCTCGTTCCAGTCCTTGAGCTTGACGAAGGCGATGGCGTTGTTCTGGCCGCGGCCCGAGAAGCTGAAGCCAGCCACGGTGACGAGCTTGTCCACCGCGTCCGTCTGGCTCAGGTAGTAGTCCTCGACCTGCTTGATGATCTCGCGGCTGCGTTCGCGCGTGGCGCCCAGCGGCAGGGAGATGGAGGTGAGGAAGTAGCCCTGGTCCTCTTCAGGCAGGAAGGAGGAGGGCCTGCGCGTGAACAGGAAGCCGACCGCGGCGACGATCACCACGTAGACGATCAGATAGGGCGTGGTGCGCGTGAGGATCTTGCGCACGGCGCCCTGGTAGCTGTCGCTGCTGCGGTTGAAGGTGCGGTTGAACCAGATGAAGAAGCCGCGCTTGACCTCGTGGTTGCCCTTGGGAATGGGCTTGAGCAGCGTGGCGCACAGCGCGGGCGTGAGCGTGAGCGCCATCAACACCGATAAGAGCATGGCGGAGATCATCGACAGCGAGAATTGCCGGTATATCGTGCCCACCGAGCCGCCGAAGAAGGCCATCGGCACGAACGCCGCGACCAGCACCAGGGTGATGCCGACCAGCGCGTTGGTGATCTGGCCCATGGCCTTGCGCGTGGCGTCGAGAGGCCCCAGGCCTTCCTCGGCCATGATGCGCTCGACGTTCTCCACGACCACGATGGCGTCGTCCACCAGGATACCGATGGCCAGCACCATGCCGAACAGCGTGAGCACATTGATCGAGAAGCCGAAGGCCATCAGCGCGATGAAGGTGCCCGAGAGCGCCACCGGCACGACGATGGTCGGGATGATCGTGGCGCGGAAGTTCTGCAGGAACAGGTACATCACCAGGAACACCAGCACCACCACCTCGACCAGGGTCTTGACCACTTCCTCGATCGAGATGTTCACGAACAGCGAGGTGTCGTAGGGGATGTCGTATTGCACGCCGGCCGGGAAGTACTTGGACAGCTCGGCGATCTTGGCCTTGATCAGGTTGGCGGTCTCGAGCGCGTTGGCGGTGGGCGTGGTCTTGATGGCGATGGCCGCCGAGAGCTTGCCGTTGATGCGCGCCTGGGTCCCGTAGTCGCTGCCGGCCAGCTCCACCATGGCAACGTCGCATAGTTTCACTCGCGAGCCGTCGGGATTGACCTTGATCAGGATGTTGGTGAACTGCTCGGGCGAGGACAGGCGGCTCTGGCCGAGCACCGTGGCGTTGAGCTGATGGCCTTGGCGGCGGGCAGGCCGCCGAGTTCGCCTGCCGTCATCTGCACGTTCTTCTCGCGGATGGCGGCGGCCACGTCGCCGGGCGAGAGGTTGTAGCCGGTGAGTTTGGCCATGTTCAGCCAGATGCGCATTGCGTATTCGGTGCCGAAGAGGTCGGCCGTGCCCACGCCCTTCACGCGGCGGATCGGATCGAGAATGCTCGCGGCCGCGTAGTTGCCCAGGTCCACGTCGCTCATCTTGCCGTCGGTGGAGGACAGGGTGATGAACATCAGGTAGTTGCGGGTCGCCTTGTCGATCAGCACGCCGCGGTTGCGCACGTCGTCGGGCAGGCGCGCTTCTACGCGCTTGAGGCGGTTCTGCACCTGCACATGGGCGATGTTCGGATCGGTGACCGGCTGGAAGGTCAGGGTGATGGTGGCGAGGCCCGAGGATTCGCTGTTCGATTCCACGTAGAGCAGCCCGTCCAGGCCGTTCATCTCCTGTTCGATCACGGTGGTGACCGATTCTTCCAGGGGCTTGGCGGAAGCGCCGCCATAGGTCGCCGTCACCGCCACCTGGGGCGGCGCGATGCTCGGATATTGGGCGATCGGCAGGCCGCGCACCGCGAGGGCGCCGGCGAGCATGATCATCAGGGCGATCACCCAGGCGAAGATCGGGCGGTCGATGAAAAATTTGGCCATTTACGGAAAATCCGTTCGGTGATGGTTGTCTTGAAGGCGCGTCGGCGCGGCTGCGGTCCCGGCGGCGCCTACTTCTTGTCGGTCGGGGCGGCGGCCGGCTTGGGCGCGGCTTCGTTCGCCTTGACCTAGGCGCCGGACTTGACCTTTTTCAGGCCTTCGACGATCACGCGCTCGCCGGCGGCCAGCCCGTCGCTGATGATCCATTTGTCGCCGTAGGCGGCGTCGGCCTTGACCGGGCGCACGTTCACCTTGCCGTCCGCGCCGACCATGAACACCGACGCGCCCAGCGCATTGCGGCTCACCGCCTGCTGCGGCACCGCCAGCACCTTCTCGTCCACGCCGAGTTTGAGCTTCACGCGGGCGTACATGCCGGGTAGCAGGTCGTGCTTGTGATTGGGGAACTGCGCGCGCAGCGTGATCGAGCCGGTGCCCGGATCGACGCTGATGTCGGAGAACAGCAGCTTGCCCTGCAGCGGATACGGCGTGCCGCCCTCCATCATCAGGCCAATGCCCATCTGTTCGTTGGACAGGCTCTTGAGCTTACCCTGACTCATCGCGCGCTTGAGGCGCGCCAGATCGGTGGCCGACTGCACGAAGTTGACGTAGACGCTGTCGAGCTGCTGGATCAGCGCGAGCTGCGTGGCCTCGCCCTGGCCCACCAGGGCCGCCCTTGGCGGCGGCCACATCGGCCTCGGTCTGGGCGGCCTGGGCGACGGCGTCGTCGAATTCCTGCTTGCTTACCGCATTGGTCTCGACCAGAGGCTTGTAGCGCGCGGCCTTCTGGCGGGCGGTGGCCGCCAGGGCCTCGGCGCGCGCGGACCTGCGCGGTGCGCAGCGCCTCGACGCGGCTGGGGCAGCTCAGTGGCGGAGACGATGGCGGCCGGCTGGACGGTGTAGATGGTGACTTCGGGCGCGCCACCCGGGGGCGCGCTGGCCTTGTCGCCGCAGCCGGCGAGCAGGGCCGCGGCCAGGGCGCAGGCCGCGAGGACGCCAGCGCGGGAAGCGCCCGGATGCTGGCCGGACAGTTCGGCGGCGGAGGAGGGGAAAGCGGGGAGGGAAGTTTGGTTTCAGACTGATGACGGAAGGGCACGTTAGACTCTTTTGAAAAAACCAAAAGCACAGTGTATCGGACAATAGAAAAATCTGCGGTACTGCGCCAATTTTTTTGGAATTTACGCCGTTTTTGCCGGAGAAGCGGCTTTTCATCAGGGGTTTTTCCACTTTGCCGTATACTTGCGGGCTATGGAAACAGACCCCACAGCGCCGGCCACGGCGGGATTCGACAGCTTCGGCCTGGACGCATCCATTCTCCAGGCCATCAAGGAACAGGGCTACACCCAAGCCACTCCGATCCAGGCCAAGGCCATTCCCGTCGTTCTGCAGGGCCGCGACGTCATGGGCGCGGCCCAGACCGGCACAGGCAAGACGGCCGCCTTCACCCTGCCGATCATCCAGTTGCTGCTGTCCCAGGCGAACACCAGCGCCTCGCCGGCGCGGCATCCGGTGCGCGCGCTGATCCTCACGCCGACCCGCGAACTCGCCGACCAGGTCGCCGACAACGTCGCCAAATACGGCTGCCACACGCCGCTGCGTTCAGCCGTGGTCTTCGGCGGCGTGGACATATCGCCGCAGACCGCGCAACTACGCAGCGGCGTCGAGATCCTGATCGCCACGCCCGGCCGCCTGCTTGACCACGTGCAGCAGAAGACGGCCAATCTGTCGCAGGTACAGATGCTCGTGCTCGACGAGGCCGACCGCATGCTCGACATGGGCTTCCTGCCTGATCTGCAGCGCATCATCAATCTGCTGCCGCAGCAGCGCCAGACCCTGCTGTTCTCCGCCACCTTCTCGGCCGAGATCCGCAAGCTCTCCGGCAGCTATCTGCGCAATCCTCAGGCCATCGAAGTCGCGCGCCAGAACGCTACCTCGGACAACGTCCGTCAGGTGATCTACGGCGTGAGCGAAGGCCTCAAGCGCGCCGCCGTGGTCCATATCCTCGCGCAGCGCGCGGCCGCCGGACAGTCGGCGCAGTGCATCGTCTTCTCAAACAGCAAGATCAACTGCTCACGTCTGGCGCGCGCCCTGGTCACCGACGGCATCAAGGCCAGCGCGATCCACGGCGACAAGACCCAGATCGAGCGCATGCAGACGCTGGAAGCCTTCAAGAAGGGCGAGATCGACGCGCTCGTCGCCACCGACGTGGCGGCGCGCGGCCTGGACATCTCCGACATGCCCTGCGTGATCAACTTCGACCTGCCCTACAACGCCGAGGACTACGTCCACCGCATCGGCCGCACCGGCCGCGCCGGCGCCTCGGGTGATGCGATCTCGCTGTTCTCGCCCGGCGACGAGAAGCTGCTGGCCGACATCGAGGAGCTCACCAAGCGCAAGCTGCCGGTGGAGACACTGCAGGGGGTGGCCGCGGAAGCCCACGTCCGCCACGACCGCGAGCGCAGCCGCGAAGGGCGCGACGAAGGCCGCCGGCCGCGCCGCGAGGACCGTGAAGACCGCCGTGAGCGCTCCACGTCCACCAGCTACGCCGCGCCGCGCCGCCAGCCCGACGATCCTCTGTTCAGCCAGCCTTACGAGCCGCGTCCGCGCACCGAGACGCCGGCCGCCGCGGACGCCTCTTCCAAGGCGCAGGAAAAAGCCCGCAAGCCTGTCGCCGCGCTGCTGGGCGGTCTGCGCAAGTAAGTCTGGCCAGCAAGACTAGTCGCCGAGCCGCATGGCGAAGTTCTTCGCCAGTCCGGTGAGAGTGGACTGCCTCAGATTCAGCGTGTTCCTGCCGGCCTCGACGCTCAGGTCGATGCGCCCGGCGTTCGCCGCCAGGATGCCCTGCGGGCGGATCTGAGCGTCTTCCTCCCATTCATCCTGCAGCACCAGATCCTCGCCCTCGCGCCACAGGCTGGTGTTGCCCCGCGCCAAGGCCGGCGCGTCGACGAGCAGCTTGAGCCGCGATCCCGCCGGCAGCAGCGTGAGGCTGCCCGCGCCCGCCAACGCCGGCGGCTGGCAGTGTTTGCCGGTCGGCGCAAGCCACACGTGGCCGCCCGCACGGCGCGCCAGCGCGAAGACGCCCAGCGGCATACGCGTGCCGCTCCCCGCGTACTGCGTGAGCAACTGCGTGCCGTTGTAGACGTAGAAGACCTCGTCTTGCGGCGCCGCGCCGAGATAGTCCGGGGCCGCGCCGCCGCCGAGGCGGTAGCGCCGGCCGACGGCGGGGTCGAAGATCTCGTGCATCGTGCCGGGGCGCGCGGCGGCCGTGCCGGCGGTGTTCGCCACGCTTGCCGCATCGCTTGCCCCGTGGCTTGTTGCATCCGATGCGCTCGCTGCATTCACGACGCTCGCTGAGTTCGCCGCGCCTGCCGCCGTAGGCGGATCGAGCGAGATGAAGTGAATGGCGGGCCGCTCCAGCGCGAGCATGCTGATATTGCGGTCCAGCGATTCGCCCTGGACGGCGCGCCAGTCCGCGCTCACCCCGGCGATGCGCGCCACGCCGTCGGCGCCGGCCGCGAAGCGCACGCCGTCCTCGCGGCGCACGCTGAGCCGGCCATCGGGCAGCAGCGCAGCGCCCAGCGCCGAGCGCGGCGCGAGCACGACCTGCCGCGTTTGCGCATGCAGTCATGCCGCGAAGGGATTGCCGGCCGCGTCGAGCAGGCCCGAGAGCCGTAGGAAGGGATCCGCGCCGGCGCCCAGTTGTGCGCACAGCGCGGGGATGGTCTCGGTCGCGTTGCCGCAGCCGCCGATACGGCTCAGGTCGATGCCGGCGAGCCGGCGCTCCCCTCTGGCGGCGTCCATGCGCCATTCGCGCCCATCCTTGCCGAGCAGGGTGACGCCTGCCGCGTCTGCGCCGTCGCGCCATGTGATGGCCACGCCGCCGATCGTCCATTCCGGCGCGCCCGCGTCGTCGACGCGGATGCGCAGCGCATCCGCGTCGAGCCGCTGCGTGTCGACGATCCAGCGCGAGCCCGGTGCGTCGCCGGTGTTGCCGAGCTGGTAGCGCGCGCCGTGCGCGGGCAGCAGATGGCAGACGCCGCCGCCGACGATACGGTATTCGAGCAGCCCGCGCCAGCTCTCGGGAATCGTTGGCGTGACGAGCAGACGCGCCGCGCCATCGAGACGGATGTCCACGGCTGTGGACGCCGGAATGAAATGCTGCGAGGCGGCCACCGGCGGATCGGCCTGGATGGATAGGCTGCACTCGCCGATTGGCTGAGCGAGATCCTGCCAGCGGTCCGCGAGCCGGCGCAGGAAGGCGATGTCGTCCTCCGGCGCGGGCGCGGACGCCGCGTTGGGACGCGTGCGCGCTTCGCGCAGCTGCTCCAGCGCGCGCTCGGGCGGCAGGCCACCGAGCCAGAGCGTGCCACCGGGCGTGACTGTCAGGAAGAGGCCCGCGGCGTTCGCGAAGCGCCGGCGCGCCGTGGCGGGCGCATCGGCGGCGGCCTGCGTGGCTGGGGCCGCGTTTGCGCGCCGGACTTTCCGAACAGCGCGCGCAGCGGCAGCGCATACGGATTGGCGGTTTCACAGCGGGACTTGAGGAAGGCGGACATTAGCGGGTCCTCGGGCGAGGCGTCAGCGGTCTGCAGGCTGCGGGCCTCGTCGGTGAGCAGCGGCGGCCGGAAGCGTTGATCGCCGAAGCCGATCCGCCCGTCGACGAAGTCGATGCGCGCCACGGCCACGCCGGGCTGCGGCGCGAGCATGCCGCTGCTGGGGGCGGCGACAAAGGCGTGGCCGCGATGCGATGCGTCGAGCAGGCGCAGATAGCCGGCCGTGGCGCTGGCATCGGCGACGGCGGCCAGATGCCGCTGATGCGCGGCTTCGATCTCGCCGATGATTATCGCGCCGGCGGCTAGGATGATACTCCCCGGACCCATGGCCTCGGCCAGCGCCGCCGCCGCGACGCCCGCGATGCCGGCGGCCGTCGATGCGCCGTCCAGGGTGAGCTGGATGCCGGCGGTGCGGTGCTGCTCCGCGTCGGTGGCGTGCACGAGTTCATAGATGTCCAGACCCACCGACACCGGCCCGGCGACCGCGCCGGCGGCGCGGTCCGCGAAGCGGGTCAGCCGCAGGACGAAGGCGGTGAGTTCGGATTCCTCGCCGCCGATCATCCGCGTCACCGCCGCCGCCAGTTCGTCAGCCTGGGCCGCCGTGTTCGCGCCGGTCTGCGCGAGGTTGTCGACGAGGATCTGGTGATAGGCGCAGTTCTGGATGTCGATCGCGCGCAGCAGCACGCCTTCCTCTTCGTGGCCCATGCCGAGGAAACCTCCGCCGATGGTCTCGCTGGGGAAATGCATGGATGCGGCGGCGAGCTCGCGGATGCGCTCTCCCAGATATAGCGCGAGCAGGGCGCCGGTGTCCACCCAGAGGTGGGCTTCGTAGTCGCTGTTGACGCTGGCGAGCAGCTGCATATAGTCCTGCGCGATCGGCTTGAGGTCGCTGAGCCAGACGAAGTGCAGCTTCTTGGGCGCCGACACCAGCAGGCCGCTCAGCCGCGCGTCTATCTGGCGCAGCAGTTGATCGAAGGGCGAGGGCAGGCTGGCGGCGGGATCGAGGCCGGCGCGCTGCAGGAAGCCGAGCACGATCTGGCACATATCCGAGAGTATCTGCGCGCGGCGATGGCCTCGTCGCCGAGGCGGTGATAGACGCGCAGTGCGTCGCTCAGGCTGCCGGTCCGCGTGCCGCTGAATTTGTCGGCCAGCGTGGCGAAGCGTTCGGCGCCCATGATGGATTCGTCGACGCCGCGGCGGCGGGTGCCGCAGCGCCTGAAAGGCGGTGCCCGGCGGCTGCGCGGTGCGCGCCGCACCGCGTTCTGTTCCGCGCCGCCGCCGGCCCAGCCGCAAGCATTGAGGGCGAGGATCGTGAGCGGGAGAAAGCGCATGGCGGCCTCCATGCCGGAATGGATTCTCCCGGAGTCTCCCGGTGAGGCCGAAGGTTCAGGCGGGCTTGTTCTCCGGTCCTGCTTCGAGCCGGGTCCGCCATGCGGCCACGGCCTGCTCCAGCCATGCTTGCAGACCATCGGCGCGCGGCGTGGGCGCGAGCCCCAGATGCGCGGCGGCCGCGTCCAGCGCGTCGAGCGGCCGCCGCGCGTCCACGCCTTGCGCGCCGGTCTGCTTGCTCAGCTTTTCGCCGCTGCCGTCGGCGGCGAGCAAAACGTCCACGTGCAGATAGCGCGGCTGCGCATGGCCGATCTGGCGCTGCAGCCAGATCTGGCGCGGCGTCGTCGGCGACGACGGCGAGCTGGTAGGCCCAGAGGCCGTCGGCGCGCTTGAGCACGAAATCGCCGACCTCGGCGGCGAGATCCTGGCGCTGCGCTCCCTGCATGCGGTCGGTGAATGCGACGAGGTTCTCCGGACGGCCCGGTTCGATGGACGGCAGGTGCGCGCGCCATGCCCGCGCGGGCTTGCCGTGCAGGCCGCCGCGGCAGGTGCCGGGATAGACGAGGTTGCCGTGGCACTGCGTGGGATTGGCGAGCGAGTCGGCGATCTCATTGCGGCTGCAGCCGCAGGGATAGGCGAGGCCGGCGGCCGCGAGGCGGTCGAGCTCGGCCTGGTAGAGCGCGCCGCGCGCCGACTGCAGGACCACGGGTTCGTCGCTGTGCATGCCGCAGGCGTCGAGCGTTCGCAGGATGTCATCTGCCGCACCGGGCGCGTTGCGCAGCGCATCTACGTCTTCGATGCGCACCAGCCAGACGCCGCCGTGGGCGCGCGCATCGAGCCAGCTGGCGAGCGCGGCAGCGAGCGAGCCGGCGTGCAGCGGCCCGGTGGGCGAGGGTGCGAAGCGTCCGCGGTAGCCGCTTGCGCTCATGCGGCTACCGCGCTCTGCGGGCAGGTGAAGAGGGCGTCGCGCAGCAATTGGTCGTCGAGCCGGTCGAGCAGCCAGCTCATCGCCTTGCCGCGCGCGCTGCTGCGCCAGACGATGAGAAGCTGCGCGCGCTGGCGCGTTTCGAGCGTGTTGCGCGTGACCAGGGCGCCGGAGCGCAGATTCGGCGCGGCCAGATTTTCGGGCAGCCAGCCGCAGCCCAGGCCGGCGGCCTGCGCGGCGACCTTGTCGGCCATGGTGGGCACGACGAGGATGTCCTGGCCTTCGAGCACGCCGATGGAGCGCGCGGGCAGGCGCTGTGAGGTGTCGCCCACGGCGACGATGCGGTGCAGGGCGATCTGCTCATGGGCCAGGGGCTCGGGCAGGGCAGTGAGCGGATGCTCGGGCGCGACGCAGAAGATGAACCGCATGCTGCCCAGCGGCGCGATCTGCAGGCCCTACGGCGGCTGATCGCCGATGGCGAGGTTGGCGCTGCCGTCGACGAGGGCAGCGATGTTGCCGCCCAGGGTTTCCTGGGCGAAGCGCAGGTGCCTGGCGGGGTTCTCGCGGTAGAAGTCGCGCAGCAGCGGCAGCATGGCGCGGAAGTTGAGCAGGCCGTCGAGCGCGATGCGCAGTTCCTATTCCCAGCCGCTCGCCACCTTGCGCACGCGCATGCTCAGCATGTCGGCCGAGCGCAGCAGATGCCGGCCCTCGTCGAGCAGCAGGCGGCCGGCGGGCGTGAGGCTGGCGCGGTGGCCGCTGCGGTCGAAGAGCAGCACGTCGAGATCGTCCTTGAGCTTGCGCACCGCGTAGGTGAGGGTCGAGGGCACGCGGCCCAGTTCGTTGGCGGCGGCCGAGAAGCTGCCTTTGCGGTCGATGGCGTCGATGACTTGCAGGGATTCGAGGGTGAGCTGCATGGCTCGGGCTTCTTATGCGGTTTTCGTTGTTGATTTCTGGATTTTTCCCGGAAATTGTTCAGTCGTTCAGTTATTCAAAAATAATGAATAACTAAAACAAATAATTAATCTTAATGTGCTGCGTAATTGTCTCTATTATCCACAAACATTGAAGATTAAAAATAGTTTGTGAGTTCAAAACGATTGAAAAAAGACCCTCCTTCTCACGTGGTCATGCAACCCACTGCTGGCTGGAGTCTTATCACAGCTTCTCGTTCGCGGACTATTACGATCCCCGCCACATGCAGTTCGGCCCGCTGCGCGTGATCAACGAGGACTGGATCGACGCCGGCGCCGGCTTCCCGACCCATGGCCACCGCGACATGGAAATCATCACCTACGTGCTCGAGGGCCGCATCGCGCACCGCGACAGCTTGGGCAACGGCAGCGTGATCAAGCCCGGCGACGTGCAGCGCATGAGCGCGGGCCGCGGCGTGATGCATTCCGAATACAAGCACGACGACTGCGGCAAGACGCATCTGCTGCAGATCTGGATCGCGCCCAACGTCGGCGGCGTCGAGCCCAGCTATGAAGAGAAGAATTTCAGCGCCGAGGAAAAGCGCGACCGCCTGCGCTTGGTGGCCAGCTCCGACGGCGTGGACGGTTCGGTGAGCATCCATCAGGACGCGAAGCTCTCCGTCGGCCTGTTCAACGGCGCGGAAGCCGCCGAGGTCGAGCTCGATCCGGCGCACCGCTATTACGTGCATCTGGCGCGCGGCGCGCTTGAAGTGAATAGCCGGCGCATCCAGCATGGCGACGCGCTCAAGCTCAGCGGCGAAAGCAAGCTGAGCCTGGGCAAGGGCGAAGCAGCCGAAGTTCTGGTCTTCGACCTGCCCTGATCCCAATGATTTTTACCCCCAACACTCCCACTACCTGTTGACGCGGAAATATAAAGATTTAACTTATTGTCATTTCTGGCATCGAATTGGCATAGAAAAAGAAGACGCTCGATACCAGAAACTGGAGCAACTGCACGAGAGGCGAAAGCAGGTCGTGAGGTTGCATCGGAAGGGATACGGAGTCATGGCCATCGTGGAGTTGACGGGGCTGAGTTACCCGGCGGCTCGACTGGCCATTGATCTCTATGAAGAAGGGGCCGCGGCGACCCTGAAGCCGCGCCCACAAGCTCGTACGCCAGGAGACGGAAGACGGCTGAATGCGGATCAAGAAGAAGCAATCCGGCGCACGATCTGCGACAAACGTCCGGAGCAGTTGAAGATGGAATCTGCGCTCTGGACGCGAGGCGCGATCATGCTGTTCATCGAACAGGAATACGCGTTCAGACTCTCAATACGTGCGGTCGGAGACTACCTCAAGCGCTGGGGTTTCACGCCGAAAAAGCCGATCAAGCGCGCTTACGAACAGCGACCGGAGTCTGTCAAGCAGTGGATCGATCAGGAGTATCCGGCCATCGAGAAGCGTGCCAAGGCCAAAGGTGGCGAGACTCACTGGGGTGACGAAACCGCGTTGGTGAATACGGATGTTCGGGGCCGCAGTTATGCTCCCAAAGGGCAAACCCCGGTCACGATGGCGGTTAGAGGTACGCGACAGAAGCTGTCGATGATTTCCACGGTGACCAATCAGGGCAAGGCAAGCTGGATGATCATCGATGGTGCCTTTAACCACGAGAAGCTCATCGAGTTCTTCGAGGCGCTGGTGGCCGATGGCAAGCGCGCGGGCAAGAAAGTGTTCCTGATCCTCGACAACCTCGGCGTGCATCACTGCAAGCCGGTCAAGGCATGGCTTGCCGAGCACCAAGCCGACATCGAAGTCTTTTACCTGCCCAGCTACAGCCCGGAGCTCAATCCGGATGAGCGACTCAACGCCGACCTGAAACATGTCATCAGCACACGAGTCCCCGTCATAACAAAGGCCAAATTACACGCCGCAGCAAAGAACCATATGGCGTTCATCGAAACCCATTCCGAACGCGTGAAGTCCTACTTCCAGGATCTCCGCGTCAAATACACCGCATGAAAACTTCTTCCTGCCGGATCAATAGGAGCAGCAATGAGCAAGCTTTCCCTCGTTTACTTCAGCGGCTACGGCCACACCAAGAAAGAAGCTGAGGCCGTGCAGGCCGGCGCGGCCGCCGTGCCCGGCGTGAGCGCCACCCTGACCGCGGTCGACGGCGAGGGCAACGTGCCCGAGGCGCTGTGGGCCGAGCTGGCCGCCGCCGACGGCATCATCTTCGGCGCGCCAACCTACATGGGCACGGTGCCCTGGCAGTACAAGAAATTCCTTGACGCCACGAGCAAGCCCTGGTTCACCCAGCAATGGAAGGACAAGCTGGCCACCGGCTTCACCGACTCCGCGACGATGAACGGGGACAAGCTCTCCACGCTGCACTAACCTGTTCACCCTTGCGATGCAGCATTCGATGATCTGGGCCGGCACCGGCCTGATGCCCTCGAACAGCAAGGCCGCGCAGCGCAACGACATCAACTACGTTGGTTCTTTCTCCGGTCTCATGACTCAATCGCCCTCGGATTCCAGCCCCGAGGAAGGTCCCCTGCCCAGCGATCTGGAAACCGCGAAGCTGTTCGGCAAGCGCATCGCCGAACTGTCGCTGCGCTTCGCGAAGTAAGACTGGTAAGCCGCACAACATCAACGGATAAAGGACTTGACCATGGAAAAATACGGAAGCCTCGTCGTATGCATCCTGCTGTCGCAGATCTTCATCATCGAAGGCCTGTGCAAGATCGCCGGCTATGCGGGCACGCAGGGCTACATGAATGCGATGGGCGTGCCCGGCGCGCTGCTGCCGCTGGTGATCCTGCTGGAGCTGGGCGGCGGTCTGGCCATCCTCTTCGGTTTCCGCACCAAGCTGGCGGCGCTGATCCTGGCGCTGTTCTGCATCGTCTCCGCGCTGATTTTCCACAACAACTTCGCCGATGGCATGCAGAAGATCAATTTCATGAAGAACCTGGCGATCGCCGGCGGCTTCCTGCTGCTCTCGGTCTACGGCGCGGGCGCGATGGCGCTGGACAACCGCGGCAAGTCCGCCTGAGGTCCGATGATGTGAGGCCGGGGGCGCCGCGCCCCTGGTCTGTGTGGTTCAAGAGCTGCCCGCGCAATGCGGACAGCTTGCATTGGGGACGTAGTGCGGGTCCTGCTGCTCCTCGGGCGTGACCACGGCGCGGCAGGCGAAGCAGGTCTTGGCGCCCGCCGGCTTGAGGACGGGGTCGAGCGCGGTGCGGCTGTCGAAGACGAAGCAATCGCCCTGGTAGTGGTCGCCGCCGACGAGTTCGAAATACTTCAGGATGCCGCCCTCGAGCTGATAGACGCTGTCCATGCCCATGCTGCGCATGTGGATGGCGGCCTTCTCGCAGCGGATGCCGCCGGTGCAGAAGGAGACCACGGTCTTGCCTTCCAGGTCGGCGCGGCCGGCTTCGATGGCGGCGGGGAAGTCGCTGAATTTGGCGATGCGGTAGTCGACCGCGTTCTCGAAAGTGCCCACAGCGACTTCGAAGGCGTTGCGCGTGTCGAGCATCACCACCGGTCTGTCGGCGTCGTCATGCCCCTGGTCGAGCCAGCGCTTGACCGTCTGCGGCGCCACAGCGGGCGCGCGGCCTTTCTCGGGCTGGATCACCGGCATGCGCATGGTGATGATCTCTTTCTTGAGCCGCACCAGCATGCGCCGGAAGGGCTGCGTCTCCGAGAGACTTTCCTTGGGTTCCAGGCCGGCGAAGCGCGCATCCTCGCGCAGCCAGCCGACGATGGCGTCGATGGCGGCGCGGGTGCCGGCCAGGAAGAGATTGATGCCTTCGGGCGCGAGCAGGACAGTGCCCTTGAGGCCGAGCGCGGCGCAACGCTCGCGCAGCTGTTCGCGCAGGGTTTCGTGGTCGTCGATGGTGACGAAGCGGTAGGCGGAGATGTTGACGTATTGCATGGAGGCGGAATTATATCGCCGGGGCTCCGGCGCGCCTGCGTTATTGATCTGGCAGGAAGAAGTTTTTATGCGGCGTATTTGACGCGGGGATCCTGGAAGTAGGACTTCACGCGTTCGGGATGGGTTTCGATGAACGCCATGTGGTTCTTTGCTGCAGCGTGTAATTTGGCCTTTGTTCTGACGGGGACTCGTGTGCTGATGACATGTTTCAGGTCGGCGTTGAGTCGCTCATCCAGATTGAGCTCCGGGCTGTAGCTTGGCAGGTAAAAGACTTCGATGTCGGCTTGGTGCTCGGCAAGCCATGCCTTGACCGGCTTGCAGTGATGCACGCCGAGGTTGTCGAGGATCAGGAACACTTTCTTGCCCGCGCGCTTGCCATCGGCCACCAGCGCCTCGAAGAACTCGATGAGCTTCTCGTGGTTAAAGGCACCATCTATGATCATCCAGCTTGCCTTGCCCTGATTGGTCACTGTGGAAATCATCGACAGCTTCTGTCGCGTACCTCTAACCGTCATCGTGACCGGGGTTTGCCCTTTGGGAGCATAACTGCGGCCCCGAACATCCGTATTCACCAACGCGGTTTCGTCACCCCAGTGAATCTCGCCACCTTTGGCCTTGGCACGCTTCTCGATGGCCGGATACTCCTGATCGATCCACTGCTTGACAGCCTCCGGTCGCTGTTCGTAAGCGCGCTTGATCGGCTTTTTCGGCGTGAAACCCCAGCGCTTGAGGTAGTCTCCGACCGCACGTATTGAGAGTCTGAACGCGTATTCCTGTTCGATGAACAGCATGACCGCGCCTCGCGTCCAGAGCGCAGATTCCATCTTCAACTGCTCCGGACGTTTGTCGCAGATCGTGCGCCGGATTGCTTCTTCTTGATCCGCATTCAGCCGTCTTCCGTCTCCTGGCGTACGAGCTCGTGGGCACGGCTTCAGGGCCGCCGCGCCCCCTTCTTCATAGAGATCAATGGCCAGTCGAGCCGCCGGGTAACTCAGCCCCGTCAACTCCACGATGGCCATGACTCCGTATCCCTTCCGATGCAACCTCACGACCTGCTTTCGCCTCTCGTGCAGTTGCTTCAGTTTCTGGTATCGAGCGTCTTCTTTTTCTATGCCAATTCAATGCCAGAAATGATAATAAGTTCAATCTTTATATTGCCGCGTCAATAGAGCGCTTGCGCATCCCGGCGCTGGCGGTTTGTCAGTAAAATGGCGGCCATGACCTCGCCCCGCTTTATCCATCTCCGCCTCCATTCCGAATTCTCCGTCGCCGACGGCATCGTGCGCCTGAACGACGCCGTCGCCACCGCTGCCGACGACGCTCAGCCGGCCCTGGCGCTGACCGACCTGGCGAACATGTTCGGCCTGGTGAAGTTCTACAAGGCGGCGCGCGACGCGGGCGTGAAGCCGATCGCCGGCGTGGACGCATGGATCTCCAATCCCGACCGCCCCGACGCGCCCTCGCGCCTGCTGCTGCTGGCGCAGAACCGCCAGGGCTATCTCAATCTGTGCACGCTGCTCTCGCGCGCCTGGCTGCAGAACCAGCAGCGCGGCAAGGCCGAGATCGACGCCACCTGGTTTTCCCAGCCGGCCGAGGCCGGCGGCATCTTCGCTGAGCAGGGAAAGGACCCAGGCCGCCTCTGCGACAACCTGATCGCGCTCTCCGGCGGCATGGCCGGCGACATCGGCGCGGCGCTCGCGAACGCCGGCCCAGAGCAGGCCGAGCGCCTGGCGCGCCGTTGGATGGAGCTGTTCCCAGGCCGCTTCTACGTGGAACTGCAGCGAGCCGGCGCGCCGGGCACGGAAGCCTACGTCTCCGGCGCGGTGCAGCTGGCCGCGAAGCTGGGCCTGCCGGTGGTCGCCACCCAGCCGGCGCAGTTCATGTCCGAGGACGACTTCACCGCCCACGAGGCGCGCGTGTGCATCTCCGAGGGCGAGCTGCTCGCCAATCCGCGCCGCGTGCGCCGCTTCTCCCGCGAGCAGTATTTCCGCACGCAGGAGGAAATGTGCGCACTGTTCCCTGACATTCCCTCGGCGCTCGCCAACAGCGTGGAGATCGCCAAGCGCTGCAACCTCAAGCTCGAGCTGGGCAAGCCGCGCCTGCCGCTGTTCCCCACGCCCGACAACATGCCGCTGGACGCCTACCTCGTGCAGCAGGCCGAGCAGGGCCTGGCCAAGCGCATGGAGGTGCTCTATCCGGACGCAGCGCAGCGCGAGAAGGAATATCCGCGCTATGCCGATCGCCTGAGCTTCGAGGCCAACACGATCATCAAGATGGGCTTCCCCGGCTACTTCCTGATCGTGGCCGACTTCATCAACTGGGCCAAGAACAACGGCGTGCCCGTGGGCCCCGGCCGGGGTTCGGGCGCGGGCTCGCTGGTGGCCTATTCGCTGGGCATCACCGACCTCGATCCGCTGCACTACAACCTGCTGTTCGAGCGCTTCCTGAATCCGGAGCGGGTGTCGATGCCCGACTTCGACATCGACTTCTGCCAGCACGGCCGCGACCGCGTGATCCAGTACGTGAAGGAGAAGCACGGCAAGGACGCGGTCTCGCAGATCGCCACCTTCGGCACCATGGCGGCCAAGGCGGCGGTGCGCGACGTGGGCCGCGTGCTCGACCTCGGCTACAACTTCGTCGACGGCGTCGCCAAGCTGATTCCCTTCAAGTCGGGCAAGCTGGTCACCATCGCCGATGCGATGGACGAGGAGCCGCTGCTGCGCGAGCGCGAGAAGAACGAAGAAGAAGTCCGCCAGTTGCTGGAGCTGGCGCAGCGCCTCGAAGGCATGGTGCGCAACGTCGGCATGCACGCCGGCGGCGTGCTGATCGCGCCGGGCAAGCTCACCGACTTCTGCCCGCTCTACGCCCAGGGCGGACGCGGCGCCGAAGGCGAGAACGACGGCGTGGTCAGCCAGTACGACAAGGATGACGTGGAAGCCGTGGGCCTGGTGAAGTTCGACTTCCTCGGCCTGACCACGCTGACCATCCTCGACTGGACTGAGCGCTACGTGCGCATGCTCGACCCTTCCAAGGAAGGGTGGAACTGCGCGCAGATTCCGCTGACCGATCCGGCCGCCTTCGACATCCTCAAGAAAGCCAACACCGTGGCCGTGTTCCAGCTGGAAAGCCGCGGCATGCAGGGCATGCTCAAGGACGCCAAGCCCGACCGCTTCGAGGATATCATCGCCCTGGTGGCGCTCTACCGCCCCGGCCCCATGGACCTGATCCCCAGCTTCTGCGCGCGCAAGCACGGCCGCGAGAAAGTGGAGTATCCGGATCCGCGTGTCGAGGTCGTTCTCAAGGAGACCTACGGCATCATGGTCTACCAGGAGCAGGTGATGCAGATGGCGCAGATCGTGGGCGGCTATTCGCTCGGCGGCGCCGACCTGCTGCGCCGCGCGATGGGCAAGAAAAAGCCCGAGGAGATGGCGCAGCAGCGCACCATGTTCCGCGAGGGCGCGGCCAAGGGCGGCCTGAACGAGCAGAAGGCCGACGAGATCTTCAACCTGATGGAGAAGTTCGCCGGCTACGGCTTCAACAAGTCGCATGCGGCGGCCTATGCGCTGCTGGCCTATTACACCGCCTGGCTCAAGGCCCACCATCCGGCCGAATTCATGGCGGCCAACATGTCGCTCGCCATGGACGACACCGACAAGGTGAAGATCCTCTTCGACGACTGCAAGGTAAACGGCCTGAAGGTGCTGCCGCCCGACATCAACAGCGGCGCCTACCGCTTCGAGCCAGTGGACAAGAAGACCATCCGCTACGGCCTGGGCGCGGTCAAGGGTACCGGCGAGGCGGCGATCGAGGAGATCATCCGCGCGCGCAAGCAAGGCGGCCCCTTCGCCGACCTCTTCGATTTCTGCGCGCGCATTGACCGGCGCACGGTGAACCGCCGCGCCATCGAAGCCCTGGTGCGCTCGGGCGCCTTCGACGGCGTGAACGCCGACCGCGCGGTGATGTTCGCCTCGATCTCGCGGGCGGTGGAAGCGGCCGATCAGGCCGCCGCCGCCGCCAACCAGTCCAGCCTCTTCGAGGCGGCCTTCGGCGCGGGCGACCACAAGCCCGAGCTCGCCAAGGAACCGCCCTGGAGCATGAAGCGTTCGCTCCAAGAGGAAAAGCAGGCGCTGGGCTTCTATCTCTCCGGCCATCTCTTCGACGCCTACCGCGAGGAGGTGCGCCAGTTCGCCAAGGCGCCGCTGGTGCAGTTGAGAGAAGGCAAGGACAGACTGATCGCCGGCATCATCGCCTCCACCCGCACGCAGATGACCCAGCGCGGCAAGATGCTGGTGGCGCTGCTCGACGACGGCACAGCGCAGATGGAAGTGGCGATCTACAACGAGCTCTACGAAGCCAACCGTGCGATGTTCTGTGAGGACGAGCTGCTTCTGGTGCGCGGCAACATGCGTAACGACAGCTTCACGAGCGGCCTACGCATCGCCGCGGACGAGGTGATGGACATCACCGCGGCGCGCTCGCGCTACGGCCAGCATGTGCAGATCGCGCTGGCGCCGGGTGTGGACCTGGCGCGCCTGCGCACGGTGCTCGACCAGTATCAGGCGCGCGAGCAGCCGGGCCTGAACCTGGTCGCCGAGGTACGCACCTCGAGTTCGGACGTCTGCCAGGCGGCGTTTCCGCAGCAGCTGCGGGTGCTGCCCAATGACGATCTGCTGCGCAGCCTGAGGGATTTGTTGAGCGAAGGCGGCGTGCAGCTGCAGTATTGAGCCGGGATTAGAGTCAGGCCACGCCGTTTTCCGCCAGCCCTGACTCCGCGCGCATGGTGCCGTCCGTCTGGCGCAGTTCGACGCGCCGGCGGTTGGCTTCCTCGGCGGCGCGGCCGTTCTCCTTGTGCCAGAGATGCAGCACTTCGGTGGCGAAGGCGCCGCTCTTGCGCCCGAGCCCGGCGTTGGCCAGGCGCAGCACCAGATCGGCGTCCTCGTGGCCCCAGCCGACGAAGACTTCGTCGAAGCCGTTGACCTTGATCAGGTCGCTTTTCCACACTGCCAGATTGCAGCTCTTGATGCGCCGCCAGCGCACGCTCTTGTGTCGCCGCCAGGGATGGTCGGGCAGACCGATGAGCGGGAAGAATTTGTTCGAGCGCCCGCTCAGGCGCAGCCACAGCCAGCGCCACAGCGGCCAGCGCTGGGGAGCGGGGGCGGCCTGGGCATGCGCGGCGAGCTCGGCGCTGAGGTCCTTGTCGAGCAGCACGCGGCTGCCGGAGACGAGGTAGCCGGCCTCGGCCAGCCGGCGGTGATTGGCGACGAAGTCGGGCCGGGGAATGCAGTCGCCGTCGAGAAACACGATGTAGTCGCCGCTCGCCGCGAGCACGCCGAGGTTGCGCACCGCCGCCGCGCGAAAGCCTTCGTCGGGCTGCCAGACGTGGAGCAGGAGCACGCGGCTGCGGGCCTGGCGTGTCTGCACGACTTCCTTGGTGGGCGCGCCCGAGCCGTCGTCCGCGACGATGATTTCGTAGTCGGGATCGGTCTGTTCCAGCAGGCCGTCGAGCACCAGGGCCAGCGCATCGGGCCGGTTATATGTGGTGACGATCACGGAGATGCGCATGGGAGGCTGTGCCGCAAGCATATAATGGCGGGATTCTACAGCCTTGCTTTGTCTGGATTTCAATTGACTGCAACACCCACCCGAGACCACAAGCCGCTCCTGACGGCTTTGGCCTCACTGGCGATTTTCAGCGCATTGGTATTGCCGCTTTCCTTCCGGGGCGGGATGTCCATTCCGCTTTTCCTGCTGGTCTGCCTCGCCTTCACCCTGGCCGCGACCCACCTGACCGAGTTCCGGCAGGCGCTGACCGAGCCGCGCTGTCTGTGCCTGGCCTTCGCGGGCGTCTTCGTGCTGCACCTTCTGAACTACGCTCTGCAGGGCCTGCCCCTGGCGCAGCTGGACCGGCCTTCGCGCTTCCTGCTTGCCCTGGCCTGGCTGCCCATCGTGCTGCTGCTGCGGCCCAGGGCGGCCTTCCTGTGGACGGGCGCGGCCGCCGGCGCGCTGGTGCTGCTGGCCGTGGCCCTGCAGCAGATGTATCTGGGCGACGTCTACCGGCCGAACACTTACCATTTCATCGTCTTCGGCGACACGGCCATCCTGCTCGGCCTGCTGTCGCTGGCCGGCGTCGGTCAGCTGCGGGCATGGTGGAAGCGGCTTCTATTGTTGACGGGCCTGGTCGCCGGCGTGGCGGTGTCGGTGGTGTCGCAGAGCCGGGGCGGCTGGGCGGCCCTGCTGCTGGCCTTCCTGCCGCTGTGGGTCATCTTCCGCATCGGCGCGTGCGCCAAGCTGCTGATTTCGGCGGCGCTGATCGCGGTGCTGACCGCGGGCGTGGTGTTCTTCCCGCATTCGCCGGTCGGCGCGCGGATCCGCGAAGTCGGCTCGGACATCCAGGCCTACCAGGACGGCATGCGCAACACCTCCATCGGCATCCGCTTCGAACTGTGGCGCGCCTCCTGGCTGGTGTTCAGCGAGCATCCGATGCTGGGGCTGGGCGAGCACAGCTATGCGGCCGCCGTGCGCGAGAAGATGGCGGGCCGGGGCCTGGATGACAAGAACGACTACAGCCACGCCCACAACGACGTCATCGATGCGGCCGCCAAGCGCGGTCTGGTCGGCGTGGCCGCACTGCTGCTCGCTTATCTGGCGCCGCTGCTGTTCTTCGCGCGCCGCTGGCGCGAGGCCGCCGCCGGGGATGCGGAGGACGAACAGCTCTTCGCCGCGACCGGTATGGTCGTCGTTCTGGCCTACATCCTGTTCGGCTTGACGGAAGTGATGTTCATCCGCCAAGTGGGCACGGCCTTCTACGCCAATCTGGTGGCGATCCTGGCGGGCTACTGCGTGCTTGCGCGCCGCCTGAGGCTATCCGCTCCAGCCTGAATCGCGCCTATCCCGCGCCTATTTGGCGGCGGGCTCCACGATCCACTGCGCATACTTCTCCCGGCTGGCCAGCAGGTTGGGCGGGAAGCTGTCGTCCAGCTGCACGATGCGGTAGCGGATTTCGCGGCCGAAGATGTCCTTGCCGTCGCGCAGCGCGGCCTTGATCGAATCCACGTTCTTGAAATCGTTCGAATCGTATTCGGTGTGCGAGAAGGCCGCGATCTTCTGGATCATGCGCTCGGGCGTCATCACCCAGGAGAAATGCCAGCCGCCGCGCTCGATGGGCTGGGCGTCGATGCGGTGCCAGAGCCGGTGCAGCATGTCGAGCAGGCCCTTGGGCCGCAGATGGCGGAAGAACTTGGGCTCGCGGTAGAGGTTTACTAGATGGCGCATGGTGGTGATCTTACCCTTGATCCAGCGGTCTGGCTGGCCGGTCTTGCCGGAGATCGAGAGATTGTTCAGGAAATAGCAGTACAGCGGCTGCACCAGCACGCCTCAAACGTGGCGCGGATCATAGCGGCCGATGGCCTTGGGGTTGGGGATCTCGTCGAGGTCGGAGATCAGCACCAGATCATCGGGCCGCGCGTCCTTGAGGTTGCGCAGGATGGCGTTGCGCTGATAGGTCTCGTTCTTCACCGGGTCGTCGAGGTGGATGTGCATGTCGTCCACGATCACGTGGATGATCTTGTCGCGGTAGCGCTCCAGGCCTTCCCAACTGAAGTACATCTTCTTGGGCTGGCCGGTGAAGGTGTGGGTGGACTCGACGATGACGAAATGGTCGACGTGCTCGTACATCAGCTCCAGGCGCAGGGCGAGGAGAATGTTCTCGTTGAAGAAGGGGAAGCAGTCGTAGATCCGGGGTTTCATGCGGATTCTTTCCGGTTGCCTTAGGGAGGCGCGCTCACTTTCGCGCGGCCAGTTCCCAGAGGATGTGCGAATTGCGGCGCTTGATGAAATCCAGCGCCCTGCGAGGCGGTGCGGCTCGTATTCGTACTTGATGCGCAGGCCGGCGAAGCGGGCCTTGAAGCCGTAGGCCGAGGCGTCGAGATGCGGCTCGGCGAAATAGGTGTGGGTGTGCAGGGGCACCGGATTGACGTGCGTGGGATCGGTGAAGATCTCGCTGCGAGGATAGTAGGGCGTGACCGCGTAGAGCTTGCCGTCGGGCTTGAGCATGCATCAGATTTCGTCCATCAGGCGCACGAAGGGAAACACGGTGCCCGTGCCTTCGCCGCTGAGCAGCACGCGCGGCACGTTCTCGAGGAAATCGTAGGCCGAGATCGAATCGAAGAAGTTGTCCTCGAAGGGAATGCCCTGCACCGAGAGATTGGCGGCGCGGAAGAATTCCTCGCCCAGACTCGGCGGCCGGCGGATGTCGATGCCGTAGACCTGGTCGCACCCGTAGGGATTCCTGGGATGCAAGCCGCAGCCCAGGTCCAGGTGCCGGGGTGGGGTTGCCGTCATGCTCAATGCTCCTGGGTTCGGTAGAGGCCGGCGTACAGGCCGCCCAGGGCCAGCAGCTCGGCATGGGCTCCCTGCTCGGCGATGCGGCCGTGGTCGAGCACGACGATCTGGTCGGCGCGTTCGATCGTCGACAGCCGGTGCGCGATGACCAGGGTGGTGCGGCCCTGCATCAGCTTTTCCAGTGCGGCCTGCACCTGGCGCTCGGATTCGGAGTCCAGCGCCGAGGTGGCCTCGTCGAGGATAAGAACCGGCGCGTCCTTGTAGATGGCCCGCGCGATGGCCAGGCGCTGCTTCTGTCCGCCGGAGAGTTTGTTGCCGTTGTCGCCGATGGAGCTGTCGAGCCCCTCGGGCAGGCCGGCGACCATCTCGGAGAGGGAGGCGGCGTCGATGGCGCGGCGCACGCGCTCGATGTCGATCTCCTCCGGGCCGCCCGTGCCGTAGGCGACGTTGGCGGCGATGCTGTCGTTGAAGAGCACGACTTCCTGGCTGACCAGGGAGAACTGGCGGCGCAGATCGGCGAGCTCGACGTCCTCGATGGGCAGGCCGTCGAGGCGGATCGCGCCCGACTTCGGTGCGAGAAAGCGCGGTAGCAGATTGGCGATGGTGGTCTTGCCGCTGCCCGAGGGGCCGACGAGGGCCACTAGCTGGCCAGGCGAAAGCCTGAGCGAGAAGCCGTGCAGGACGGTGCGGGCTCCGCCGTCCTCGAGCGAATAGGAGAAGGACACCTGGTCAAATTCGATCTCGCCGCGTGCGCGGCCCATGGGCTTATCCATGCGGCCGGGCAGCACGGCGGTTTCGCCCGGCTCGTCAATCAGGCCGAAGATCATGTCGGCGGCGGCCAACCCGCGCTGCAGCGGCTGACTGATGTCGGCCAGATGCTTGAGCGGCGAGACGATCAGGAGCATTGCGGTGATGAAGGCGGCGAAGCCGCCCACAGTGGTCTGCTGTGCGCCGGACTGGGCGATGGCGATGGAGGCTATGACCGACAGCGCTACGGCCGCCAGCAGTTGGGTGATCGGCTGATTGAGGCCGCCGGCCACGGCCATACGCATGGAATAGCTGCGCAGGCGCTCGGCCTTCTCGCGGAAGCGCGCCAGTTCGTAGGGCTCGCCGCCGTGGACCTTGACGACCTTGTAGCCGGCCGCGGTCTCCTCGACGATATAGGACAGGGCGTTGGTCACCGTCTGGTAGTCGCGGTTGAGCTGGCGCAGGCGGCGGCTGATCTTGGACATCAGGAAGCCGATCACCGGCAGGATGACCGCGACGATCAGCGTGAGCCGCCAGTTGAGCCAGAACAGATAGCAGAGCAGGCCGAGCACGGTCAGGCTGTCGCGGATCAGGGTGACGAGGGTGCCCGAGAGGATGGAGAGCACCTGGTTGACCTCGAAGACCACGGCGTTGATCAGCGAGGAGGCCGTCTGCCGCACATAGTAGGCGGCGGGCGCGCGCAGCAGGCTGGCGAACATGTTGTCGCGCAGGGTGAGCAGCACGGTGTTGGACACGCGGTTGAGCAGATAGCTGGAGCCGAACTGCGCGACGCCGCGGATCAGGGCGAGTCCGATCAGCGCCACCGGCACCATCCACAGGAACTGCTGCGCGTCCTTCTCGAAGCCTTTGTCGAGCAGCGGCTTCATGAGCGCGGGTATCGCCGTCTCGGTGGCCGCCACCAGGCCCATGCTCAGCAGCGCGCCGGCCAGCCAGAGCCGGTGCGGCTTGAGATAGCCGACAAGGCGACGAAGGTTGGGGCTCAGGCTGAACAGGGAGGAAAGCTTTCTCATGGGCCGCTTAGAGGTAAACCCAGGCGCCCTCGCGGCGCTCCATGTGCAGCGTCAGGCCGCGCGCCTTGAGCTCGGCCGTGGCGCATTTGCGCAGCAGGCGGCGCTTGGTGCGGCGGTACATCTTGCGCGCGAACCAGCCCATGCCCATCTTGCGGTAGAAGTAGAGATGGTCGCCGTGCTTGCTCACGCCCGCTTCCAGCGCCATGGCCTTCTGCGAGACCGAGCCGAAGAGGTGGAGGAAGGCGTAGCCGGTGGTGCCGGCCTTGAAGCCCTGGCGCTTGATGCGGATGATGAATTCGCTGTCCTCGTGGCCGCCGAGAAGCTTGTCGGTGTCGAAGAAGCCGACTTCGTAGAACAGGCTCTTGAGCACCAGGATGCACACGCCATTGGCCGCGCCATTTCGCACGATGCTGCGTAGCGAGGTGACGGCCTTGGCGGAGAATTCCTCGAAGTTGTAGTCGAGTTCGACTTCCACCATAGCCGGGCAGACGAGGTCGAGCTTGTGCTGGACGGCCGAATCGATCAGCCGCTGGAAGAAGTCCTTGCAGACCACCACGTCGTTGTTGAGGAAGAACAGCCATTCGGTGTCCTCGGCCAGTGCGCCCTGGGTCAAGGCGCCGCCGCAGCCGAGGTTGACGGTGTTGTCGATGTGGCGGTAGCCGTTGTGCTCGAGCCATTCGCCGGTGCCGTCGGTGCTGGAGTTGTTGATCACCAGGATGGCGTCCTTGGAGGTGCCCGATTCGGTGAGGCTTTCCAGACACTGCCGGGTGTAGTGAAGCTGGTTCAGGACCGGGATGACTACTGTATAGCTGCTCAAGTTGCGCTCCATGGTTACATCAGCACGACGTCGTATTGTTCTGGGCCCATATTGCTCTCCACCTGCAGAGAGATCGGCTTGCCGACGAAATCGCAGAGCATGGCGAGGTGCTGGCTCTCGTCCTCGAGGAAGAGGTCGATTACCGCCAGCGGCGCGATGATGCGGAATTCGCGCGGATTGAACTGCCGCGATTCGCGCACGATCTCGCGCAGGATGTCGTAGCAGACGGTGCGCGCGGTCTTGACCTCGCCCTTGCCCATGCAGGTGGGGCAGGGCTCGCAGAGCAAGTGGGAGAGGGATTCGCGGGTGCGCTTGCGCGTCATCTCCACCAGGCCCAGGGGTGAGAAGTCGTTGACGGTGTGGCGCGCGCGGTCGCGGGAGAGGGCGCGGTTGAGCTCCGCGAGCACCGCCTGGCGGTGCTCGGGATTCTCCATATCGATGAAGTCGATGACGATGATGCCGCCCAGATTGCGCAGGCGCAGCTGGCGGGCGATCATCTGCGCCGCCTCGAGATTGGTCTTGAAGATGGTGTCGTCGAAATTGCGCGCGCCGACGTAGCCGCCGGTGTTGACGTCGATCGTGGTCAGGGCCTCGGTCTGGTCGATGATCAGATAGCCGCCGGACTTCAGATCCACGCGCCGCGACAGCGCGCGGGCGATCTCGGTCTCGATGTTGAACAGGTCGAAGATCGGCCGCTCGCCGCTATAGTGGCGCAGCTTGTTCGATACCGCGGGCATGTATTCGGCGGCGAAGGCTTCGAGCTTGAGGAAATTCTCGCGCGAGTCGACCTGGGTCTGGGTCGTGGTCTCGCCTGCGAAGTCGCGCAGCACGCGTTCAGCCAGGCTCAGGTCCTGGTAGAGCAGCGCCGGCGCGGGCAGGGTGGAGGCGCGCTGGCGGATGGTGCTCCATGTCTTGCGCAGATAGGCGACGTCGTTGGCCAGCTCGGAATCGCTGGCCTCCTCGGCGATGGTGCGCACGATCAGGCCGCCGCCGGATTCGGTCGGCAGCAGGGCCTGGACGCGGGCGCGCAGAGCTTCGCGGCTCTGTTCGTCGCCGATCTTCTGCGACACGCCGACGTGGCTGTCGTGCGGCAGGAAGACGAGGGTGCGTCCCGCGATGCTGATCTGCGTGGACAGGCGCGCGCCCTTGGTGCCGATGGGGTCCTTGATGACCTGCACCATCAGCGCCTGGCATTCGAAGAGAATCTTCTCGATGGGCTGCGCGGGCGTCTTGGCATCCTTACCTTCGCGCGGCTGCCAGATGTCGGCCACGTGCAGGAAGGCGGCGCGCTCCAGGCCGATGTCGACGAAGGCGGACTGCATGCCGGGCAGCACTCGGTCGACCTTGCCGAGGTAGATGTTGCCAACCAGGCCGCGCGAGAGCGTGCGCTCGATGTGCAATTCCTGGACGGCGCCCTGCTGGACGATGGCGACCCGGGTTTCCTGGGGCGTGATGTTGACGAGGATGTCTTCTGTCATGTTCTTGGAGAGTCCGCGCTCAGGGAAAGTCCACCTTCAGGCCACGCAGCAGGGCGGCGGTCTCGAAAAGCGGCTGGCCAATGATACCGGAATAGCTGCCTTCGATCACCTCAACGAACTCCGCCGCCCGGCCTTGGATTCCGTAGGCGCCCGCCTTGCCCATGGGTTCGCCGTCGGCGACGTAGCGGTCTATCTCGTCGGCTTCGAGAGGGCGCATGCGCACCCGAGAGGTGGACAGCGCGGCATGCCCGCCGCCGGCCGGATCGCCGACGCCGACCGCCGTGTAGACGAGGAGTTCGGTGCCGGAGAGGCGCGCGAGCATGGCGCTGGCTTCGGCGGCGTCGGCCGGCTTGCCGAGGATCGCGCCGCCGAGGCTGACCGTGGTGTCGGCGCAGAGCATGGGCAGGGGCGGCAGCCGGCGCCGAGCCAGGCGTTGCAGCGCGGCCTTGGTCTTGAGCAGGGTGACGCGCTGCACGTAGTCCACGGCGGCCTCGCCCTCGAGCACGGCTTCGAGCGCCTCGGCGTCCTCCTCTGGGCCGCCGAGCAGCAGGGTGTAGCGCACGCCGAGCTGGTCGAGCAGCTCGCGGAGGCGCGGGCTTTGCGAGGCCAGATAGATGTGCGGCGGCTTGTGCGCGGTGCTGGGCGAGGACATGGGGCGGAGCGGCTTGTCTTGGGCTTATCGGGCGGTGTGTCGGGGAGGCTCGGGATGGGACGGCGCCGTGCCGGCTTGGCTGCCGGGCCGGCTCAGGCGCGGTGGTAGGGATGATTGGCCAGCATGCTCCAGGCGCGGTAGAGCTGCTCGGCGAGCAGCACGCGCGTCATGCCGTGGGGCAGGGTCAGGCTGGAGAGGCGCAGCAGGGTCTGGGCCTGGGACTTGATCTCGGGCGCCAGGCCGTCGGGGCCTCCGATGACGAAGGCCACGGGCAGGGATTCCTCCTGCCAGCGCGCGAGCTGACGCGAAAGCTCCTGCGAGGTCCAGTCCTTGCCGCGTTCGTCGAGCGCGACCAGATGGCAGGGCTTGGGCAGCACGGCCTGGATTCGCTCGGCCTCGGCCTGCATCATCGCGGCCGGTGTCTTGCCCGTGGTGCGCGGCTCGGGACGGATTTCGCGCAGTTCGACGCGAAGCTCCGGCGGCATGCGCTTGGCGTAGTCGGTAAAGGCTTCTTCCACCCAGGCGGGCATCTTGTTGCCGACTGCGGTGATCAGAAGCTGCACCGATTATTTCACGGATTTGGCTGCCTTCTTGGCGGGGGGCTTCTTCACCGGGGCCTTCTGCGCCGGGGCCTTTTTGGCGGGGGCTTTTCTTGCCGGGGTCTTGGCGGAAGCCTTCTTCACGACGGCCTTTTTCGCCGGCGTCTTCTTCACCGCGGGCTTTTTCACGGCCGCTTTCTTCACGGCGGCTTTCTTCGCAGCCGGCCTTTTGGCGGCCGGTTTCTTCACCGGCGTCTTCTTCACGGTGGGCGTTTTCTCGGCCTTTTCGCTCTGCTCCACGGCCTCCTTGGGAGCGACCTTCTTGGCGGTATGCTTCTTCGCCGGCGCCTTCTTCTCCACCGGCTTGGGCGGCAGCTTCTTGTCGCCCCAGAGTTCCTCGAGCGAGTAGTAGGAGCGAACCATGGGCTGCATGATGTGGACCACGGCGTCGCCGCAGTCGACCAGCACCCATTCGCCGGTGTCCAGGCCTTCGACGGAGATGACTTCGCCGCCGGCGGCCTTGACCTTGTCGCGCACCGACATGGCGAGCGCGCGGGTCTGGCGGTTGGAGGTGCCGCTGGCGACGATGACGCGGTCGAACATGCCGGTCATGTGGATGGTGTCGAACACCTGGATGTCCTGGCCCTTGACGTCTTCGAGGGCGTCGACGATGGTGTACTGCAGTTGCGAAAGATCCATGTGTCTCGTGTCCAGGACTTGGCGGTAAAGGTGGTGTTCTTTGATATAGGCTGCGATCGACGCGGGAAGCAGCCCGGTGGTGTCCCGGCCCTGCTCTAGCGACGCCCGCAGGCCGGTGGAGGAGAGGTCGACCGCCAGGCTGTACTCGCGAAGCAGGCCTCCGCTCGGGCGGGATTGTATCAAGGCGGTGTCGGCTTCGCGACTGCGCGCCTCGCCTTGCACCGCGGGATTGGGCACCTGGGTTCCATGGCCCGGACGGCTGGCGACGCAGACGTGCGAGTACAGGAAGATGTCTCGCCAGCGCTCCCAGTTGTTCAGATGCAGCAGCTGGTCCGCGCCCATGAGCCAGGCGATGGAGGTCTGCGCGCCGAGCTGCGCGCGCAGCGTCTTGACGGTGTCGGCCGTGTAGCTGGGACCGGTGCGGTCGATTTCCATGCGGCTGACCTCGACTCGGGCGGGATGCACGTCCTTACCGAGCTCCTCGCGCAGCAGGGCGGCGGCGAGTTCGGTCATCGCGAGCCGGTCGGCGGCGGGCGAGACGTCCTGTTTCTGCCAGGGATGGCCGGCGGGGATGAGGATCAGGCGGTCGAGGTCGAGCAGGCGTGCGAAGTGCGCGCCCAGGGCCAGGTGGCCGGCATGGGGCGGATCGAAGGTGCCGCCGAGCACGCCGACGCGCATCATCGGCCCCGGCGTTGCGGTCTGCATCTCAGGCCCAATCCCTCGGGGGCAGGAAGTCGGTGTAGAGTACGGCTTCCGGGCTGCCGGGCTGGGGCTTCCAGTCGTAGCACCAGCGCACGATGGGCGGCAGGGACATGAGGATGGATTCGGTGCGTCCGCTCGATTGCAGGCCGAAGAGGGTGCCGCGGTCGAAGACGAGGTTGAATTCGACGTAGCGGCCGCGGCGGTAGGCCTGGAATTCACGTTCGCGCTCGCCGTAGGGCGTGTCGCGCCGGGCGCGCACGATGGGCAGATAGGCGTCGAGGAAGGCGTCGCCGGCGGCGCGGGTCATGGCGAAGCTTTCCGCGTAGCCCAGCTCGCTGAAGTCGTCGAAGAAGATGCCGCCGATGCCGCGCGCCTCGCCGCGGTGCTTGAGGAAGAAGTATTCGTCACACCAGCGCTTGAAGCGCGGATATTTGTCCTCGCCGTAGGGCGCGAGGGCCTGCTTGCAGGTGGCGTGGAAATGCCGGCAGTCCTCGTCCTTTCCGTAGTAGGGCGTGAGGTCCATGCCGCCGCCGAACCACCAGACCGCGTCGGGGCCGGAGCCGGCGATGAAGCAGCGCACGTTCATGTGCACCGTGGGCACATGGGGATTGCGCGGATGCAGGACGAGCGACACGCCCATGGCCTCGAAGCCCTTGCCCGCGAGCTGCGGGCGCGAGGCGGAGGCCGAGGGCGGCATGGCGTCGCCGCGCACGTGCGAGAAGTTGACGCCACCGCGCTCGAAGAGGGCACCTTCCTCGATTACGCGCGAGCGGCCGTCGCCGCGCAGCTTGCCGTCGGCCGGGCGCTCCCAGGCGTCGGTGAAGAAGGGCTTGCCGTCGGCCTCCTCGAGGCCGACGACGATGCGCTGCTGCAGGTCGAGCAGATAGCCGCGGATGGCTTCGGCGGAAACGTCGGAGGAGATGTCCGTGTGCATCGGGCCTCGCGGATCAGCAGCGCGGCAGCGCGCGGTAGCCGATGTCGGAGCGGAACTGCATGCCGTCGAAATGGATGTGCTCGATCGCGTCGTAGGCGCGCTGCTGGGCCACGCGCACGCTGTCGGCCAGCCCCACCACGCAGAGCACGCGCCCGCCAGAGGTGAGCAGCTTGCCGTTCTGCAGCTTGGTGCCGGCGTGGAAGGTGACGTAGTCGTCGGTCTCGCGCGGGATGCCGGTGATGATGTCGCCGGCGAGCGGCTTCTCGGGATAGCCGTGGGCGGCGAGCACGACGCCCAGCGCGGTGCGGCGGTCCCACTGGAGTTCGGCCTGGTCGAGCGTGCCGTTGACGGCGTGCTCGAGGGTTTCGGTGAAGTCGCTCTTGAGGCGGGCCATGATGGGCTGGGTCTCGGGGTCGCCCATGCGGCAGTTGAATTCGAGCGTCCGGGGGTTGCCCTGCTTGTCGATCATGACGCCGGCGTAGAGGAAGCCGGTGTAGGGAATGCCTTCGCTGGCCATGCCGCGCACGGTGGGCAGGATGATTTCGCGCATAATGCGCGCATGCAGCGCGGGCGTGACCACGGGAGCGGGCGAATAGGCGCCCATGCCGCCGGTGTTGGGGCCGGTGTCGCCGTCGCCCAGGCGCTTGTGGTCCTGGCTGGTGTCGAGCGGCAGCATGTGCAGGCCGTCGACCATGACGATGAAGCTGGCTTCCTCGCCTTCGATGAATTCCTCGATGACGACGCGCGCGCCGGCGTTGCCCAGCCAGTTGCCTTCGAGCATGCGGTCCACGGCCTCATGCGCCTCCTCGAAGTTCATGGCGACGACCACGCCTTTTCCGGCGGCCAGGCCGTCGGCCTTGATGACGATGGGTGCGCCCATCTTGTCCAGGTAGGCATGCGCCTGGCGGGCGTCGGTGAAGGTCTGGTAGGCTGCGGTGGGGATGTCGTGCCGGTGCATGAAGGCCTTGGCGAAGTCCTTCGAGCTTTCGAGCTGCGCGGCGGCCTTGGTGGGGCCGAAGATGCGCATGCCGCGCTCGCGGAAGACGTCGACGACGCCGGCCACCAGTGGCGCCTCGGGGCCGACGACGGTCAGGTCGATATGCTCCTGCTGGGCGAAGTCGGCGAGCGCCTCGGGAGATTTGTAGGGGATGTTGCGGAAGTTCGAATCGATGGCCGTGCCGCCGTTGCCGGGCGAGACCAGGATGCGCTCGACGCGCTTGGATTGAGCCAGCTTCCAGGCCAGGGCATGCTCGCGGCCGCCGCCGCCGACAACCAGAATCTTCATGCTCAGCCCCCGATCACGGCGTTGGTGTACACGTCCTGCACGTCGTCGAGGGCTTCGACGGCGTCGAGCAGCTTCTGCATCTTTTCCGCGTCCTCGCCGGTGAAGATGACTTCGTTGCCGGGCTTCATGGTGACTTCGGAGGCCTCCGCCTTCAGGCCCTTGGCCTCGAGCGCGGCCTTCACGGTCAGGAATTCGGTGGGTGGGCAGACGACTTCGAAGGAACCGTCGTCGTTGACGATCACGTCGTCGGCGCCGGCCTCGAGGGCGGCTTCCATCAGCGCGTCCTCGGGCGTACCGGGCGCGAAGAAGAACTGGCCGACGTGCTGGAACATGAAGGCCACCGAGCCTTCGGCGCCGAGGTTGCCGCCGTGCTTGGACAGGGCGTGGCGGACTTCGGCGACGGTGCGCACGCGGTTGTCGGTTAGGCAGTCGATGATCAGGGCCGCGCCGCCTATGCCGTAGCCTTCGTAGCGGATTTCATCGTAGTTGGCGCCGTCCGCGCCGCCCACGCCGCGCTGGATGGCGCGCTGGATGTTGTCCTTGGGCATGTTGGCGTCGGTGGCCTTGTCGATGGCCAGACGCAGGCGCGGATTGGCGTCCGCGTCGCCGCCGCCGAGCTTGGCGGCCACGGTGATTTCCTTGATCAGGCGAGTCCAGATCTTGCCGCGCTTAGCGTCCGTCGCAGCCTTCTTATGCTTGATGTTCGCCCATTTGGAATGCCCTGCCATGTGTTCTCCGTGGTGTTGCGGGGTCGCGTTGCGCTTGTCCGGCGCTGCGCGGCCGGCCGCGCGCCAAGCGCGAATTTTACACCGCCGCCGAGGCGTTTCCGCTTCCTGGCATAGAATGCCGAGTCTCCGCGGCCAGCCAACGGGCGCGGGGCGAACATTTCGATTCGACTGCATGTCTTCATCTCCCGCTTCAACCGGCCTGCCCGTGGACCACGCCCGCCGCCACTACCTAAACGGCCTGGCGATCTCCATGCTCGCCTCGGCGCTGTTTTCCGGCAAGGCGGTCGTCGCCAAGCTGATCTATCAATATCCGGTGGACGCGGTGATGGTGATCAGCCTGCGCATTCTGCTCTCCTTCCCGTTCTTCATCGCCATCGCGGTGTGGAAGTCGCGCGGCGCGCAGTCGCTGTCCGGGCCGGACAGCTGGCGTATCGTGCCGCTCGGCTTCTTCTGCTATTACCTGTCGAGCTTTCTGGATTTCCTGGGCCTGCAGTACATCACAGCGTTCCTGGAGCGCCTGATTCTGTATCTCACCCCGAGCTTCGTCGTGCTGATCTCCACGCGCATGCTCAAGCGCCGCATCAGCGGCGCGCAATGGCTGGCGATGGCGCTGGCCTACGCGGCGCATCGTGCTGGTCTTCGCCCACGGCCTGGGCTTCGTCGGTCGGGCCGTCTGGCTGGGCGGCGCGCTGGTGATGGCGGCGGCGATCAGCCAGGCCATCTATCTCGTGGCCAGCGGCGAACTGGTGGGGCAGCTGAGCTCGCTGCGCCTGGTGGCGCTCGCGATGTGCGTCTCGACCGGTTTCTGCGCGGTCCAGTTCCTGCTGCTCAAGCCGATGTAGGCCTTGATCCAGCCGCTGCAAGTCTACAACAACCTGTCGGCGATCAATGCGGTGTTCTGCACCGTGCTGCCGGTGTTCCTGACGATGATCGGCATCGCCCGCATCGGCGCGCTCGCGGCTTCGCAGGCGGGCATAATCGAGCCGGTGTCGACCATGTTCCTGGGCTGGTGGCTGCTCGGGGGGCCGATCACCAGCTGGCAGATTGCGGGCAGCTGGTGATGACGGGGATAACAGTGCTGGGGATGGAGAAAGTCTCGGGGGAAAGCCGTTGCGGAGAAAACCCCGGTGCAGTCTGCATCTGTGAAATCGGAATCGTGAGCCCGGGCTCAGGCTCCCGGCGCTTCGCTAGCCTGCAAGGCAATGTAGCGGGCGTGCTCTTCGCGCACGAGAACTTCCAGTTCGGAGAAGGGAATGGGCTTCTGGAACACGGTGACGCCTTCGGGCAGGCCGCCGCGGTCTTGGATGTCCGCAGGGCTGAGCGCGGTGGCGACGACGATGCGGCGCGGCCGGTATTCGGTGGAGCCGTACAGCGAACGGATCATGCGGAAACCGTCCATGCCGGGCATGTTCAAGTCGGCGATCAGCAGATCAGGCTGGAACTGGCCGACCAGCACCAGGCCCTCGAAGCCGTTCTGCTCGGTCTCGATTTCAATGCCCAGGTTCAAACCGGAAATCGTCATGCCGAGCAGCTTGAGCAGGTCGGGGTCGCCCTCGACGATCACCACCTTCATGCTGCGGTCGTCGGTGCTGTGCGTGTTGAGGATATTCTTGCGCTCCTCAAGAATGTGGTTGACCGACTGCCGCAAGATGCGGCGATGGCCGCCTGCGGTCTTCCAAGCCCGCAGCACGCCGTTCTCCACCCACAGTTGCGCCGTGCGCAGCGAAACGCCGAGCATCGAGGCCGCTTCCCGGGTCGAGCAATACTCGCCCTCTCCGTTGATCATAGTTGCTCCGTCAATGTGACAAGCCTGCCTGCGCGCCGTTCCGAAAAAAGACGCAGCCGCGCTGGGGACTTGGCCCTACTATCAAAAATTAATTTGCTTTTGTCAATTATCTTCAGTTACGGATATTTGGCTCGAATCAATAGAAGAACCGGATAGTGACTTTCTGGCAGGCAAGTTTAATAAGGAATATAGGACATCCGTAAAGTCATCACGCATCAGAGGGCCAAAAATCAGAAAAGTCGCTAACTCGTCTTTGCCAGCCGCGTTATTTATTTGTAATCAACGT
>JALBVF010000010.1 GCA_025050535.1 Candidatus Protistibacter heckmannii | reverse complement strand
TTAAATCTTTATATTGCCGTATCAATAGAGCATTTATTCGGTTTTTTGCCGGATAGGCGGGCCGCCTTGTCCGCACCGTCCGGCGCCGACCCGCTTACTTCCAGTCCGGCGGGCGCTTCTCGATAAACGCCTGCATCCCCTCGAGCGCCGCGGTGTCCATCATATTGCAGGCCATCGTCTGGCCGGCGAGCTGGTAGGCGTCGGCGATGCCCATCTCCGCCTGCTTGTAGAACAACTGCTTACACATGCTCACGGCCACCTGCAGCTTGGCGACGATGCTGGCGGCCAGCGCCTCGTCGAGCTTGTCGTCGGGCGCGACGCTGTTGACCAGGCCGCGCTCGCGCGCGGTCTCGGCGTCGATGAACTCTCCCGTGAGCAGCATCTCCATCGCCTGCTTACGCGAGAGGTTGCGCGACAGGCCAACGCCCGGCGTGGCGCATAACAGGCCCACGTTGATGCCCGACACCGCGAAGCGCGCCGAGGCCGCGGCCACCGCGAGGTCGCACATCGACACGAGCTGGCAGCCGGCCGCCGTGGCGATGCCCTGCACCCGCGCGATCACCGGCTTGGGCATGGCCTGGATGGCCAGCATCACCTTCGTGCAGCGCGCGAAGAGCTCATAGTAATAGTCGAGCGAGAGCTTGGCGCGCATATCCCTCAGGTCGTGCCCGGCGCAGAAGGCCTTGCCCTCGGCGGCGATCACGACCACGCGCGCGGCGGGATCGGCCGCGGATTCGTTGAGCGCCGCCTGCTGCGCGTCGAGCATCGCCTCGGACAAGGTATTGAAGGACTGCGGCCGGTTCAGCGTGAGCCGCACGACACCGGGGGCGTCGACGCTACGCAGGACGAGCGCGCCCTGGATGGAATCGGACAGGTCAGACATCGATCGCCTCCGCCGAGCCGGCGCGCTTACGCAGCTCGAATTTCTGGATCTTGCCGGTGGAGGTCTTGGGCAGTTCGCCGAAGACCACCGCGCGCGGCACCTTGAAGCCGGCCAGATGCTTCTTTCAGTGGGCCGTGATGTCCTCGGCGCTGACCTGCGCGCCGGGCTTGAGCTCGATGAAGGCGCAAGGCGTCTCGCCCCACTTCGGATCAGGCTTGGCGACCACGGCCGCGATCATCACGGCCTGATGGCGGTATAGCACGTCCTCCACTTCGATAGAGGAGATGTTCTCGCCGCCGGAGATGATGATGTCCTTGCTGCGGTCTTTGATCTTGATATAGCCGTCGGGATAGGCCACGGCCAGATCTCCGGTGTGGAACCAGCCGCCGGCGAAGGCTTCGCCGGTGGCCTTCTCGTTCTTGAGATAGCCCTTCATCGTGATGTTGCCGCGGAACATGATCTCGCCGTCCTGCGGCACGGGCTGCATGGTCTCGGGATTGAGCACCGCGGCCTCTTCCTGCAAGTGGTAGCGCACGCCCTGGCGCGCGTTGAGGCGGGCGCGCTCGCCGATGTCCAGCGCATCCCATTCTTCATGCTTCACGCAGATCGTGGCCGGGCCGTAGACTTCGGTCAGGCCGTAGACGTGGGTTATTTCGAAGCCCATCTTTTCCATGCCCTCGATCATCGCCGCCGGCGGCGCCGCGCCCGCGACCATCACCCTCACGCCGGCCGGGATGCCCTGCTTCATCTCGGCGGGCGCGTTGACCAGCATGGCATGCACGATGGGCGCACCGCAGTAGTGCGTCACGCCGTGGTTGCGGATGGCGTCGAAGATAGCTTGTGCCTCGACGCGGCGCAGGCAAACGTTCACGCCCGCTCGCACCGCCACTGTCCAGGGGAAGCACCAGCCGTTGCAGTGGAACATGGGCAGCGTCCAGAGATAGGACGGATGCTTGGGCAGGTCCCATTCGAGGATGTTGGAGATAGCGTTGATGTAGGCGCCGCGGTGGTGATAGACCACGCCCTTGGGATTGCCCGTCGTGCCCGAGGTGTAGTTCAGGAAGATGGCCTGCCATTCGTCGGCGGGCGGCGCCCAGGCGAACTCCGGATCGCCGCCGGCGAGGAAGCCCTCGTAGCCGACGCTGCCGATCAGCTCGCCGGCGCCCTTGTATTCGGGATCGTCCACGTCGACGACGAAGGCTTCGCTGCCGATGATGGCGATGGCCTTCTTCATCACGGCGGAGAATTCGCGGTCGACGATGATGGCCTTGGCCTCGCCGTGCTGGAGCATGAAGGCGATGGCCTCGGCGTCCAGGCGCGTGTTAAGCGCGTTGAGCACGGCGCCCAGCATCGGCACGCCGAAATGCGCCTCCACCATCTCGGGCGTGTTCGGCAGCATGGCCGCCACCGTGTCGCCCAGGCCGATGCCGCGCCGCGAGAGCGCGCTCGCCAACCGCCGGCAGCGCGCATAGGTCTTCGCCCAGTTGCGGAGCACCGCGCCGTGCACGATGGCCGGCTTCTCGGGATAGATCTCGGCCGCTCGGCGGATAAACATCAGCGGTGACAGTGGCGTGTAGTTGGCGGGGTTCTTGCCCAGGCCATGTTCAAATTTGTTGCCTATCACATCTCCGGTTTCATGGCTTGTTTATATGTCGGCGAGCACGCGCAGATGCGCGACCACGCTGCGCGCCAGCGCCGACAGGTTGTAGCCGCCCTCCAGGCAACTGACGATGCGGCCCTGCGCGTAGCGCTTGGCGATGTCCATCAGTTGGCCGGTGATCCAGGCATAGTCCGCCTCCACCAGGCCCATCTGGCCGAGGTCATCCTCGCGGTGCGCATCGAAGCCCGCGGAAATCACCAGCAGCTCGGGCTGGAAGGCGTGCAAGCGCGGCAGCCAGAGCATGTCGATCGCCTCGCGCACCTGCAGGCCGGTGGTGTAGGCCGGCATCGGCAGGTTGATCATGTTCTGTGCGGGCGCGTCGGCACCGCTGTAGGGATAGAACGGATGCTGGAAGAAACTGCACATCAGCACGTTCGGATCGTCGCGGAAAGCCGCCTCGGTGCCGTTGCCGTGATGCACATCGAAATCGATCACCACCACGCGCTGCAGGCCGTGCCGCTCGACGGCGTGGTGCGCTGCGATCGCCACGTTGTTGAAGAAGCAGAAGCCCATCGCGCGGTCGGGCTCGGCGTGGTGGCCGGGCGGGCGCGCCGCGCAGAAGGCGTTGTCGAGATCGCCGCGCATCACCGCGTCCACCGCCGCGACCGCGCCGCCGGCCGAGCGCAGCGCCGCGCGCCAGGTGGCGGAGTTCATCGTGGTGTCGGCGTCGATGGCGTAATAACCCGACTGCGGCGCATGCTCGCGCACATAGTCCACGTGCGAGCGGCTGTGCACCAGAAGCAAGTCCTCTTCGGTGGCCAGCGGCGCTTCCATGCGCCGCAGGAAGCCGTCGATGCGGGCAAGAATTAGCTGGTCCTCCATCGCTTCGAGCCGCTCGGAGCATTCCGGATGGTGAGGACCCATTTCGTGGAGAAGGCAGTCCGGATGACTGTAATAGCCGGTCGTCATGGCGCACCACCTTACTCCAAGCTGCAGCGGAACGCCATTGGTGCGGGCCCTTTCCGGAGGCCCTTCCCCCGTCATTCCGTATACAAACTTGACCTGTATCAACCTGTCGATGGCTTACACTTGCGGCATATGTCTCTTCCCAAGTCTTTGCATCAGTCCCACCACGCCGCCAGCATGCTCGCCGCGGCTCTGCTGCTGACGGCATGGTCCCCCGCCGCCACGGCGCAGGACGCCGCCGCACCCGCCGCTTCTTCGCCAGCCGCTTCCGCAAGCCCTTCTGCAAGCGCATCTGCAAACGCTCCCACCTCCGCTCCCGCGACGATCTCGCCGCAGGAGCCCGCGCAGGCCGCCACAGACATCGCCTCCGGCTACGCCGCCCGCCCCGAGGTCAAGGCCTTCATCGCCGAGATGCGCGCCCGGCACGGCTTCAACGCGAACGAGCTGGCCAAGGTCTTCGCGCAGACGCGCAAGCTCGACCTCGTGATCTCCCTGGTCTCGCCCGGCGCGATCACTGCCCGCAAGGACTGGAACGCCTATCGGCGGCGCTTCGTCGAACCGCGCCGCATCCAGGCCGGCGTGAAATTCTGGAAAGAGCATAAGACCGCGCTCGAACGCTCCGAGCATCAGTTCGGCGTGCCCGCGAGCGTGATCGTCGGCATCATCGGCGCGGAGACGCTGTTCGGCTCGAACATGGGCAACTTCCGCGTCATCGACAATCTCGCCACCCTCGCCTTCGACTATCCCGAGGCGCCCAACCGCGACAGCCGCATGCTGATGTTCCGCGAACAGCTCGAGGACTTCCTGCTCTGGAGCCGCGAAGCCAGGCTGCCGGTCTTTTCGATGCGCGGCTCCTATGCGGGCGCCATCGGCATTCCTCAGTTCATGCCCTCGAGCCTGCGCCGCTACGCCGTGAACTACGACGGCCAGCACGGCGTGGACCTGCGCATGAGCCCGGTGGACGCCATCGGCAGCGTGGCGAATTTCCTCTATCAGCACGGCTGGGAAAAGGGCCGCCCCGTGTACTGGAAAGTGGCGGTGGACGAGCCCAATCTCGCGATCGCCGCCGAACTCGCCGACGGCAAGCCCGACCCGAAGCTGACGCTCAAGGAAATCCTGGACAAGAGCTTGCGTCTGGCAGAGCCGGTGAACACGATGCAGGAGGAGCAGACGAAGGCGCTGGTGGTGGACCTGCCTTCAGCGGACGCGCCCACGCTCTATCTGGTGGGGCTGCAGAATTTCTATGTGCTGACGCGTTATAACCGCAGCTTCTCTTATGCGACCGCCGTCTATGAGCTGGGCGAGGCGATCCGCGAAGAGCTGCACTATCCCGAGCTCAAGCAGCTGCCGCCGCAGAAGAAGGCGGTGCGCAAGCCGGCGAAGAAGCCGCGCCGCCCGGCGGGCTCGCATCCCTGACACCGCGGGCGGCTCAGGCGGGGAAGATCCCCGTCGAGAGATAGCGGTCGCCGCGGTCGCAGACGATAAAGACGATCGTCGCGTTCTCCAGATCCTCGGCCACGCGCAGCGCGACGATGAGCGCGCCGGCGGCGGACACACCGCAGAAGATCCCCTCCTCCCTGGACAAGCGCCGCGCCATGTCCTCGGTGGCGGCCTGGCTCACCTGCTCGGTGCGGTCCACCAGGGCGGGATTGAAAATCTTCGGCAGATAGGCCTCGGGCCATTTGCGGATGCCGGCAATGGAGGAGCCTTCCTCGGGCTGCGCGCCGACGACGACGATGCCGGTGTTCTGCTCCTTGAGGTAGCGCGAGACGCCCATGATAGTGCCGGTCGTGCCCATGGCGGAGACGAAGTGGGTGATCTTGCCGCCCGTGTCGCGCCAGATCTCGGGGCCGGTGGTTTCGTAGTGAGCGCGCGGGTTGTCCGGGTTGGCGAACTGGTCGAGGATCACGCCCTTGCCGTCGCGCTTCATCTGTTCGGCCAGATCGCGCGCGTATTCCATGCCGCCCTGCACGGGCGTGAGGATGATCTCGGCGCCGTAGACGGCCATGCTCTGGCGGCGCTCCACCGAGAGGTTCTCCGGCATGATCAGCACCATCTTGTAGCCGCGCATCGCCGCGACCATGGCCAGGGCGATGCCGGTGTTGCCGCTGGTGGATTCGATCAGGGTGTCGCCGGGCTTGATCTCGCCGCGCTCCTCGGCGCACCGGATCATCGACAGCGCGGGCCTGTCCTTGACCGAACCGGCGGGATTGTCGCCTTCGAGCTTGCCGAGGATGACGTTGCCGCGACGGACGTTTTCCGCGCCGGGAATCCGCTGCAGCCTGACCAGGGGCGTGTTGCCGACGGAGTCTTCCAAGGTGAGATAGGACATGCTGTTTCCCGCTGCTTTGCGCATTGATTTCAAAGCCGGGATTGTACTCGCCGAGGAAAAAGCCCGTGCCGGGCGCAAAAAAGCCCGCGCGAGGTGCGGGCCCAAGATGAAGCGTGGAAAAGCACAGGCCGCTGCGCCGGCCCCGGTGTGACGACATTGCCGGAGCCTGCTTTGCGGACTACTTCTTTTCCGGGTCTGCTTTGTCTCCACCCTCTTTTTTCGTCTCGGCCTTCTTGCCTCTCTTGCTGCCGGACTGGCCGTCTGACTTGGCCGAAGCGCCCGCCACGGTCGGTCCCTTGTCCTGCAGTCTGGACACCGATTTGGGGCCGATGCCCTTGACGCGGCTCGCCAGATCGGCGAAGTCCTTGGAGGGACAGTTCTTCTTGCGCTCATCGATGATGGCCTTGGCGTGGACGGGACCGAGGCCTGGGATGGTCTCCAGTTGGGCGAGGTCCGCGTCGTTGACTTCCACCGCGGCTTGGGCGGCGCCCAGGCCGAACGAGGCGAACAGGATTGCGCTTTGCAACAGCAACTTCAGCGCGTGCTTGAACATGAAAATCTCCTACTGAGTTGTGACGGCAAGGCCATTCTGCATACGCAAAAACGGTTTAACCGCTGCAAGCCGAAAAAACGACAAAACTTCACAAAATAGGAGACAACCGGACAAGCGGCCTCTTGGAATCCTGTGCGCGGCGTCTTCCGCATCACACCGGCCACGGAGATCCAGGCCGACGCCTGCCCGGCGGGATCAGCCCTGCTGCGCGAGCATCCAGCGGCAGTAACGCGCCACGCCTTCCTGCACGTCGAGGAAGGGCGCCGCGTAGCCGGCCGCGCGCAGGCGCGTGAGGTCAGCCTGGGTGTGGCATTGATACTTGCCACGCAGTGCGTCGGGGAAGGGAATGTATTCGATCAGGCCTTCGCGCACGAGCTCAGCCAGGCTCGCGGGTTTGCCGCTGCGCAGGCTGTTGACCACGGCGCAGGCCACGTCGTTGAAGGGCTGGGCGCGGCCGGTGCCGAGATTGAAGATGCCCGAGCTGCCGGGGTTGTCGAAGAAGTGGAAGTTGACCTTGACCACGTCTTCCACCGACACGAAGTCGCGGTTCTGCTTGCCGGGGGCGTAGCCGCCGTATTCGCCGAAGAGCTTGACCTTGCCCTCGGCGCGGAACTGGTTGAAGTGGTGGAAGGCCACCGAGGCCATGCGGCCCTTGTGGCTCTCGCGCGGGCCGTAGATGTTGAAGTAGCGAAAGCCAACGACCTGCGATTGCGCCTGGGGCAGCACGGCGCGCACCGCCTGATCGAAGAGGAACTTGGAATAGCCGTAGACGTTGAGCGGGCGCTCGACCTCGCGGTCCTCGACAAAGCGCTCGGAGCCGCCGTAGATGGCCGCCGAGGACGCATAGAGGAAGGCGGTCTTCTGCGTCAGGCAGGCGTCGAACAGGCGGCGCGAGTAGCGGTAGTTGTTCTCCATCATGTAGCGGCCGTCGGTCTCCATGGTGTCGGAGCAGGCGCCTTCATGGAAGATCGCGCGGACCTTGCCGAATTGGCCAGCGGCGAAGCGCTCAACGAAGTCGGTCTTGTCCAGATAGTCGGCGATGTCGCAGTCGACGATATTGCGAAACTTGTCGGCGCGGGTCAGGTTGTCGACGGCGATGATGTTGCGCTCGCCGCGCTCGTTCAGCGCCTTGACGATGTTGCTGCCGATCAGGCCGGCGGCGCCGGTGACGATGAGGGTCATGGGGCGGTTCCAAACAGTTCTTCGCGGGTCACAGTGGCCGTGCCCAGCTTGCCGACGACGATGCCGCCGGCACGGTTGGCGTGCTGCACGGCTTCCTTGAGCGGCATGCCGGTGGCGAGCAGCACGGCAAGCACGGCGGCCACGGTGTCGCCGGCGCCGGAGACGTCGAAGACTTCGCGTGCCTCGGCCTGCACATGCAAGACCTCGGCCTCGGTGAAGAGCGTCATGCCCTCTTCCGAGCGGGTCAGCAGCAGCGCCTCGAACGAGAGTTCGCGGCGCAGGTTCTGGGCGCGGATATGCAGATCGGCCTCGGTGCGCCAGACGCCGACCACGCGGCGCAGTTCGGCGCGGTTGGGCGTGACGAGCGTGGCGCCGCGGTAGCGGCTGTAGTCCTCGCCCTTGGGATCGACCAGCACTTTCTTGCCCGCCGCGCGCATCAGCGCGATCTTGCGCGCCACGTTGGCCAGACCGCCCTTGCCGTAGTCGGAGAGCACCGCGACATCGTAGTTGGGTAGCACGGATTCGAAGGTCTCGAGCGAGGCGTCGACGGCTTCCTGCGCGGGCGTCTGCTCGAAGTCCAGGCGCAGCAGTTGCTGCTGCTGGGCGAGCACGCGCTGCTTGACCGTGGTAGGCCGGCCGGGCTCGATCTCCAGATGGCGGGCGATGCAGGCCTCGGCGAGCAGCGCATCCACGCTGCGGCCGGGTTCGTCGTCGCCGATGATGCCCACCAGGCCCACCTTGGCACCGATCGAGGCGGCGTTGCGCGCGACGTTGGCCGCGCCGCCCAGGCGCGATTCGGTCTTGCGCACCAGCACCACCGGCACCGGCGCTTCGGGCGAGATGCGCTCGGCGCTGCCAAAGAGGTAGCGGTCGAGCATGATGTCGCCGGCGATCAGGACGCGGGCCTGGCTCAGGTCGAGGATGCGTTCGGCGCTGCTGGCGTTGCTCATGGGCGATATGCGGATGGGGTCAGGCCGGAAGGCTATTGCGGCCGATGGCTTGGTATTCGATGGCGGCGTCGCGCATGGCCTCGGGCTCGAAGAGATTGCGGCCGTCGAAGATCAGCTGCTCTTTGAGCGCGGTCTTGATGGCGTCGAAATCGGGGCTACGGAAGGCTTTCCATTCGGTGACGATGACCAGCGCGTCGGCGCCCTTGAGCGCGTCCATCTGCGCGTCGCAGAAATGGACCTTGGACATGGCCGGACCGAGGTCGGCCTCGAGCGCGTGGCGCGCCTCCTTCATCGACACCGGATCGTAGACCCGCACCGAGGCGCCGAGCTGCAGCAGCTCAGCGATCACGACACGGCTGGGCGCTTCGCGCATGTCGTCGGTGTTGGGCTTGAAGGCCAGCCCCCAGATTCCGAAGGTCCTTCCCGAGAGGTCTTCGCCCAGGCGGCGCACGATCTTGTCGACGAGCACGCGCTTTTGCTGTTCGTTCACCGCCTCGACGGCGTGCAGCACCTTGAGGCCCTGGCCGTTCTCCTCGGCGGTGCGCATCAGCGCCTGCACGTCCTTGGGAAAGCAGGAGCCGCCGTAGCCGGTACCGGCGTAGAGGAAGCTGTAGCCGATGCGCGGGTCCGAGCCGATGCCCAGGCGCACGTGTTCGATGTCGGCGCCAACGCGGTCGGCCAGATTGGCCAGCTCATTCATGAAGGAAATGCGTGTGGCGAGCATCGCGTTGGCGGCGTACTTGGTGAATTCGGCCGAGCGCACGTCCATGTAGAGGGTGCGCTCGTGGTTGCGGTTGAATGGCGAGTAGAGCTTGCGCATGGCCGCCTTGGCCTGTTCGCCGGTGGCGTCGGAATCGCAGCCGATGACGATGCGGTCCGGGCGCATGAAGTCCTCCACCGCCGCGCCCTCCTTGAGGAATTCGGGATTGGAGACCACGGAGAAAGCCGCCTCGCTCTGGCCGAGGCCGCGGTTGGCGAGTTCGTCCTGGATCGCCGCGGCGACCTTGCCGGCCGTACCCACGGGCACGGTGGACTTGTCGACGACGATCTTGAAGCCCTTCATGTGGCGACCGATGTTGCGCGCCGCGGCCAGCACGTATTGCAGATCGGCCGAGCCGTCCTCGCCCGAGGGCGTACCCACGGCGATGAACTGCACCTCGCCATGCGCGACGCTGGCGGCGATGTCGCTCGAATACTGCAGGCGGCCGGCGGCGCGGTTGCGCGCGATCAGCTCGGCCAGGCCGGGTTCGTAGATAGGCACGCCGCCGCTGTTGAGGATGTCGATCTTGCGCGGATCCAGGTCCAGGCTGAACACGTCGTTGCCAAGGTCGGCCAGGCAGGCGCCGGTGACCAGGCCTACGTAGCCGCTGCCGATAATCGTGACTTTCATTGTGTGTTTTTTAGCTCGTTCGCTGACTGCTCAGTTCATCGAAGGCGCCGCTTGGGCGGCCCCGGAACGCACGGGAGGATACGTTTCCCAACGGCTGCATCCTGGACATTGCCAGTAGAACAACCTTGCGCGAAATCCACAATCGCGGCAGGTGTAGCGGGCGTGTTCGGAGGCCTGCTGACGCAGCAGTTTGGCGGCCAGTTCGATCTCGGGCATTTCCAGCGCGCGGGGCTTGCCGGGGTCTTGCTTGAATTCCTGCAGCTTGGATTCGCACAGCGCCGCCAGGGTGGCGACGCCGGGGCTCGCGGCGAGCGCCTTGCGCACCGCCTCGGTGGCGGCCTCGCCGCCGCGCAGCTTGCCGACGTGGGCGCGGGCGATTTCCACTAAGTCGGCCGCGGAAGGGCCGCCGAGCTGCTGCTCAAGCCATTCGAGGCCTTGCTCGGGATGGCCGATGGTGGAATAGGCCGAGAGCAAGCGCTCGGCCACCAGCGGCAGCCAGGCGGGCTGGATATGACGCCAGACTTGGATGGCCGCGGCGCCTTCGCCGGCGGCGGCCCAGATGTCGCCGCGCAGGATCATGGCGCGGGTGGAGTCGGGATTGATCTCGAGCGCGGCGCGGATCTCGGCCTGCGCGGCCTGGCCGTCGCCGCGGCGCAGCGCCTCCTGGGCGAGTTCGCAGTGGAACTGGGCGATGCGCACGGCATAGGGCTGCTCGCCCTCGGCCAGCGGCTTGCCTTCGCTCTGTACCATGAGCTCCTTGGCGGCGGCGATCGCGCGCGTCCAGTCTTTTTCGAGCTCATAGATCTGCAGCAGGCCGGCGCGGGCGCGTTCGCCGTAGGCCTCGGTGCCGATCAGACGGCCGAGTTCGTCTTCGGCGCGGTCGAGCATGCCGGCGCGCAGGAAGTCCTGGCCCAGTTCAAAGAGGGCGTGGTCGCGTTCGCGCACGTCGATGCCGGGGCGGTTGACCAGATTCTGGTGCACGCGGATTGCGCGCTCCGTCTCGCCACGGCGGCGGAAGAGATTGCCCAGGGCGAAATGCAGCTCGACCGTCTCGGGGTCGAGCTTGGCGACTTCGACGAAGGCGTCGATGGCCTTGTCGGGCTGTTCGTTGAGCAGGAAATTCAGGCCACGGAAATAGGAACGCGGCAACTGACCGCCCTCGGAAAGCAGTTGACGGACGTCGAGCCGGGCGGCGACCCAGCCTAGACCGAAAAGCACCGGCACGGCGGCAAGCAGCCACCACCATTCGAGGTTCATTTCTTTCGGCTCCAGCGCAGCATGGCGCTCAGCATGCCGAAGAGCATGCCGGCGGCGAAAAATATGAACAACAGAAGAATCAGCGGGACGCGCCAGAATTGGCCGAAAAACAGCCTGATGGTCGCGTCCTCGGTATTGAGAAGAGCCAGCCCGAAGAGGGTCAGGAAGATCGCCAGGCGTAAGATCCAGAGCAGGATTCTCATCGCCGGACTCTCGGGAAATTAGGCATCGCTGCGGTCTACCCGCTCGCGAAGTTCTTTACCTGCCTTGAAATGCGGCACGCGCTTTTCCGGCACCATGACTTTCTCGCCGGATTTGGGATTGCGGCCCACCCGTGGGGGGCAGGTGTTCAGGCCAAAACTGCCGAAGCCGCGGATCTCGATGCGATGGCCCTTGGCCAGCGCCTCGGACATCGCATCGAGAATCGCCTTGACCGCCAGATCCGCGTCACGTTGCAGAAGCTGCGTGAAGCGGGCCGCCAGTTTTTCAACAAGCTCGGACTTGGTCATTGCGCCGCGGCGTCCTTAGGTCGTGGACAACAATCAGCCGTTGTTCTGGCCGTCGAGCTTCGCCTTGAGGAGCGCGCCCAGATTGGTCGTGCCGGCGGCGCTGGAATCGCCCTGGAACTTCTGCATGGCTTCCTGCTGCTCGGTGTTGTCCTTCGCCTTGATCGACACGATGATGTTGCGGGTCTTGCGGTCGATGTTGACGATCATGACACTGACGGTCTCGCCTTCCTTCAGGACGTTGCGTGCATCTTCCACGCGGTCGCTGGAGATTTCCGAGGTGCGCAGATAGCCTTCGACTTCGTCGGCCAACTGCACGGTCGCGCCCTTCGGGTCCACGACCTTGATGGTGCCGTCGACGATGCTGCCCTTGTCGAAGGCCGACACGAAGTTGTTGAACGGATCGCCGGCGAGCTGCTTGATGCCCAGGCTGATGCGCTCCTTCCCCACGTCGATCGCCAGAACCATGGCTTCGAGCTCGTCGCCCTTCTTGTATTTGCGCACGGCTTCTTCACCGGCTTCGCTCCAGGACAGGTCGGAGAGGTGGACCAGGCCGTCGATGCCGCCGGGAAGGCCGATGAACACGCCGAAGTCGGTGATCGACTTGATGGCGCCCTTGAGCTTGTCGCCCTTCTTGTGGTTGCGCGAGAAGTCGTCCCACGGATTGGCGCGGCACTGCTTCATGCCCAGGCTGATGCGGCGCTTGTCCTCGTCGATGTCCAAAACCATGACTTCGACTTCATCACCAAGCTGCACCACCTTGTTGGGAGCGACGTTCTTGTTGGTCCAGTCCATTTCGGAGACGTGCACCAGACCTTCGATGCCGGCTTCGATCTCGACGAACGCGCCGTAGTCGGTGAGGTTGGTGACCTTGCCGAACAGGCGGGTGTTCTGCGGATAGCGGCGCGAGATGCCGACCCAGGGATCCTCGCCCAGTTGCTTGACGCCCAGCGAGACGCGGTTCTTTTCCTGGTCGAACTTGAGGATCTTGGCGGTGATTTCCTGACCCACCGTGAGCACTTCGTTCGGGTGGCGGACGCGGCGCCAGGCCAGGTCGGTGATGTGCAGCAGACCGTCGATGCCGCCCAGGTCGATGAACGCACCGTAGTCGGTGATGTTCTTGACCACGCCGTTGACGATGGCACCTTCCTTGAGCTTGGACATCAGCTTGGCGCGTTCCTCGCCCTGGCTGGCTTCCACCACGGCGCGGCGCGACAGCACCACGTTGTTGCGCTTGCGGTCGAGCTTGATGACCTTGAATTCCATGGTCTTGCCTTCGTACGGCGTGGTGTCCTTGACGGGACGCACGTCGACGAGCGAGCCGGGCAGGAAGGCGCGGATCGCGTTGACCATGACGGTCAGGCCGCCCTTGACCTTGCCGGTCACGGTGCCCGTGACCAGTTCACCGGATTCGAGGGCTTTCTCGAGGTTCATCCAGGACGCCAGGCGCTTGGCCTTGTCGCGCGAGAGGATGGTGTCGCCGTAGCCGTTTTCGAGCGCGTCGATCGCGACGGAGACGAAATCGCCGACCTGGGCTTCGACTTCGCCCTTGTCGTTCGTGAATTCTTCGATGGGGATGAAGGCTTCGGACTTCAGGCCTGCATTGACGACCACGAAGTTATGGTCGATGCGCACCACTTCTGCAGTGATGACTTCACCGGTTCGCATGTTCGCGCGGGTGAGGGATTCTTCAAACATCGCGGCAAAGGATTCCATGCCGGACGATTGGGTTGCAGTTTGGAGGTTGGACACAAGTGGTTTCGGTTAACCGCCCACGGCACCATGCCGCTGCGGGTTGGGTTGTACAAACCGACCGGGAGCGCCCCTGTACTGCTAACTGCTTGTCTTCTGCGCTTGCCAGGCCAGTACCTGCGCCACCGCCTGGTCCACCGTCATTTCCGTGGTGTCCAGCACACTGGCTCCTTCTGCAGGCTTGAGCGGCGCGGCGGCGCGGTTGGCGTCGCGTGCGTCACGATCTTTCAAATCCTGCAAAAGGGTGCTGATACTAGCAGGAAATCCTTTTTCAATCAATTGCTTATATCGTCTTTGCGCGCGCACTTCCGCGCTGGCTGTCAGAAAGACCTTCAAACCGGCGTCCGGGAAGACGATCGTACCCATGTCGCGGCCATCTGCGACCAAGCCCGGCGCGCGCCGGAAGGCCTGTTGGCGGGCCAGGAGGGCCTGGCGCAGGGCCGGAAACACGGCGATGGCTGAGGCCAGGTTGCCGATCTCCTCGGCGCGGATGGTGTCGCCGACGCTCTCGCCGGAGAGCCAGATTTGTCCGTCCATGAAGCGGATGTCCAGACCGGCGGCCAGGGCGGCCAGGGACGCCAGGGCCGGCTCGTCATCCGCGGCCAGCCCAGCGCGCAGGCTGGTCAGGGCCGCCAAGCGGTAGATCGCGCCGCTGTCCAGGTAGTGGTAGCCCAGTGCCTGGGCGACGAGCTGGGCGACGGTGCCCTTGCCGGAGGCGGTGGGGCCGTCGATGGCGATGACGGGAATCATGAGACTCGCTTGCGGGAAAGGTCCGGACTGGCGCCTAGTCGGCGACGTGCCGGAAGGCTTCGAAATAGTCGGGGAAGGTCTTGGCGACGCAGCCCGGATCGTTGATCCGCAGCGGCAGCGGACCGAAGGCGGCCAGGGAGAAGCACATGGCCATGCGGTGGTCATCGTAGGTGTCGATGCCCTCGGCCGGCGTTTTCCAGGCTTGCGGCGGGGTCACGGCCAGATAGTCGGAGCCCCCCTCCACCGCCGCGCCGAGCTTGGCGAGCTCCTTGGCCATGGCGGCGATGCGGTCGGTTTCCTTGACGCGCCAGCTGGCGATATTGGTCAGGCGCGTCGCGCCCTGGGCGAAGAGCGCGGCCATGGCCAGGGTCATGGCGGCATCGGGGATGTGGTTGCAGTCGAGCTCGACCGCGCGCAGCTTGGCAGAGGCCGGCGCGGAGGCCTGGATCCAGTTGGGACCGCTTTCGACGACCGCGCCCATGGCGGCCAGGGCTTCGGCGAAGCGGATGTCGCCCTGGATGCTGGCGCTGCCCACGCCTTCGACCCGCACCGGACCGCCGCCGATGGCGCCGGCCGCCAGGAAGTAGGAGGCGGAGGAGGCGTCGCCCTCGACGTAGACGGAGTCGGGCGCAGCGTAGCAGGCGCCGGCGGGAATCGCGAAGGCGGCATAGCCGCGGTTCTCCACCTCGACGCCGAAGCGGCGCATGAGGTTGAGCGTGATGTCGATATAGGGCTTGGAGATCAGTTCGCCGAGGACTTCGATCAGCACCGGCTTGCCGGTCAGCGGCAGGGCCATGAGCAGCGCGGTCAGGAATTGGCTGGAAGCGCTGACGCGCACCTGGATGCTAATGCCGCCATCTTCACCGGTGCGGACTTCGCCCGGGCGGACGGCCAGCGGCGGATAGCCGTCGTTGCCGAGGTAGTCGACGCGGGCGCCGAGCTGGCGCAGCGCGTCGACGAGGTCGCCGATGGGCCGCTCGTGCATGCGCGGCACGCCCGACAGCGCATAGCTGCCTCCCTGCAGGGCGAGCACGGCGGTCAGGGGCCGGATGGCGGTGCCGGCGTTGCCCATGAAGAGCCGCGCCTCGCGCACGGGAAAGGCGCCGCCGACGCCCTGCACGAGATAGTCCTTGCCGTCGTCGCCGGGCCGGCAGGCCACGCCCAACTCCGCCAGGGCGGTGAGCATGACACGGGTGTCGTCGGAATCGAGCAGGTCGCGCACGCGGGTCTTGCCGCGGGAGAGCGCGGCGAGCAGCAGCACGCGGTTGGAGATGCTCTTGGAGCCGGGCAGGACGATGCTGCCGCCGGCGCGCGTGAGCGGACCGAGCGTGAGCTGCGCCGGACGGGCCGGGCTGGATTGGGATTCGGTGGCGCTGTCGGACATCGGCTTGACGGTGGCGGCTGGGTAATGGGTTACTGCGGCCAGGCCGGCACGCTCTTGGGCGCCTCGCCCGAGGCTGGGTTGCCCCAGGCGGGCGTGCCCCAGGCGGAGCGGGTCTGGCTGGCCTTATCGAAGACCTTGCGCAGGCCTTCGCCGTCGCCCTTTTCGATCATGCCGCGCAGTTGCATGAGGATGGCCTGATAGATGTCGAGCTCGTGCAGCAGCGCGCCACGGTTGGCGAGGAAGATGTCGCGCCACATCTCGGGATCGGAGGCAGCAATGCGGGTGAAGTCGCGGAAGCCCGCGCCGGCAAAATCAAGCTTGACCAGGGCGTCCTCGGCGTTGACGACCTGCGCGACCAGCGCATAGGAGAGTAGATGCGGCAGATGGCTGACCGCCGCGAGCACGGCGTCGTGCTGCACGGCGGACATGGCGTGGCAATGCGCGCCGGCGGATTCCCAGAGCATGCGCACCGCCGTCACGGCGGCGCCAGGGTTTTCCTGAAGCGGGCAGAGCAGCAGGTGGCGGTTGACGAAGAGATCGGGCAGCGCGGCTTCGACGCCGTGCTGCTCGCGCCCCGCGATCGGATGCGCGGGCACGAACTGGCCGACGCGCTCGCCGAAGGCGGTCTTGGCCGCCGCCACCACGTCCACCTTGGTGCTGCCGGTGTCGCTGACGATGGTGCTGGGCCCCAGATGCGGCGCCAGGGCCTGGAAGACGGCGCCCATCTTCGCGACGGGCACGCAGACGACGATCAGATCCGCCTTGGCGATTTCATGCAGCGCGGCGCGTTCGTCGATCACGCCCAGCGCCAGCGCCTTGTCCAGCGAGGCGGCCGAGCGGTCCGCGCCCAGCACCTGGCCGGCCGCGCCAGCGCGCCGGGCCGCCAGCGCGAGCGAGGCGCCGATCAGGCCGACGCCGACGATGCCCAGCGTGGGCGCCGCGGCCTTGCCTTGTCGGGAGGCCGGGTTCAAGCGAGCGCCTTTTCGAGCGCCGCGATGCAGGCGGCGTTTTCCTCGGGCAGGCCGATGGAGATGCGCAGGAACCGCGGCAGCCTGTAGTTGCCCACCGGCCGCACGATCACGCCTTGCTTGAGCAGGGCGAGGTTGACGCGCACGTCGGCCTGCTCGTCCTCGCCGACCTTGACCAGAACGAAGTTGCCGGCCGAGGGCACGTAGAACAGCCCCAAGCGTTCAAAGGCTTGGGTGAGCTGCAGATAGCCGGCGCGGTTGAGTTCGTAGCTCTTTTTCAGGAAGGCGTCGTCGGTCAGCGCGGCCACGGCCGCGGCCTGGGCGAGGCTGTTGACGTTGAAGGGCTGGCGCACGCGGTTCATCAGATCGGTCAGCACCGGATTGGCGATGGCGAAGCCGATGCGTAGGCCAGCCAAGCCATAGGCCTTGGACATGGTGCGCGAGACGATCAGGTTGGGATAGCGGCGCGTCCAGGGGATGGAGTCGTAGCGCAGCTCGGGCGGCAGGTAGTCGGTGTAGGCCTCGTCGAGGACGACGACGATGTGCGGCGGCACCTTGTCGAGGAAGGCGAGCAGCGCCTCGGCCGAGACCCAGCTACCGGTCGGGTTGTTGGGGTTGGCGACGAAGACGAGCTTGGTGGTCGCGTCGATGGCGACGAGCATGCCGTCGAGATCGTGGCCGTAATTGAGCGCCTGAACTTGCTTGGCAATCGCGCCGATGGACTGCGCGGCGAGCGGATAGACGGCGAAGCAGTATTCGCTGAAGACGATGGATTCGCCGTTGCGCACGAAGGCGCGCGCGGCGATGTCGAGCACGTCGTTGCTGCCGTTGCCGATGGTGACCCAGTCGTCGCCGACGCCGTACTTGGCGGTGATGGCGCGCTTGAATTCAAAGCCGTTGCTGTCGGGATAGCGGCCGAGCTCGGCGAACTCTTTCTCCATGGCCTTGCGCGCCGAGGGCGGGATGCCAAGCGGGTTCTCATTGGAGGCCAGCTTGATGATTTTCTCGTGGTCGAGACCAAACTCGCGGGCGACATCGCTAATGGGTTTGCCGGCGATATAGGGCGCGATGGCGCGGATGTAGTCGGGACCGAATTGCGGTGTGGCTGTCATTGCTGTTCCATTCCTTCCGTACTTGCCGCCGGGGTGGCGCTCATTTGCAGCGCCTCCGATGGAGCGGACTCCGGCGGGGCATCCCCGCGCTCAGCGGCTGCGGGGATAAGACCCCAGCAGCTTGAAGAACGCCGCCTGCTTGCGCAGCTCGTCCAGCGCCTTGGCCACTTCGGGCTGGCGCTGGTGGCCGGAGATATCGATATAAAAATAGTATTCCCAGTTGCCCCCGTTGCGCGCCGGACGGGACTCCAGGCGGCTCATGGACACGCCGTGGCGGGCCAGGGGCTCGAGCATGCGGTGCACCGAGCCGGGCTCGTTGCTGACCGAGATGATGAGCGAAGTCTGGTCGTGGTCGCCCTGGTCGGGTTCGTCGCGGCCGATGACGGCGAAGCGGGTGCGGTTGTAGGGATCGTCCTGGATGTCGGGACGCACGACGAGCAGGCCGAACTTGACGCCGGCCTCCTCGCTGGCGATGGCCGCGCAGGTCTTGTCCTGGGCCGCGAGGCGCGCGCCTTCAGCGTTGCTGGAGACGGCTTGGCGCTCGACACCGGGATAGCTGGCGTTGAGCCAGGCCTGGCATTGGGCCAGCGCCTGGGCATGGGCGCGCACGGAGGTGACACCCTGCATGTTGCCGCTGGCGGTCATCAGGTAATGATAGATGGGCAGGTCGAGCTCACCGGTGATCTTCAGCGGTGAGCGCAGCAGCAGGTCCAGGGTGCGCGAGACGGCGCCCTCGGTGGAGTTCTCCACGGGCACCACGCCGTAGCTAGCGCCGCCGGACTCCACGGTGCGAAAGACTTCGTCGAAGCTGCCGCAGGTCAGACCATCGATGGCATGGCCGAAGTAGACATGGGCGGCCTGCTCGGAGAAGGTGCCGGCGGGGCCGAGATAGGCCACGGTGAGGCGCTTTTCCAGGCCGCGGCAGGCGGAGATGATCTCGCGCCAGATGGCGGCAATGCTCTCGCCGTCGATCGGGCCGGGGTTGGCCTGCTGCATCTTGGCCATGACCTGAAGTTCGCGCTCGGGGCGGAAAACCGGCGCGTCGAATTTCTGCTTGACCTCGCCCACCTGCATGGCGACGCGCGCGCGCTCGCTGAGCAGGTCGAGCAGCTTGCGGTCGAGCGCGTCGATCTGCTGGCGCAGGGGGGAGAGCTGCTCGGCGAGTTGTTTTTCTTTGTCGCTCATCGTCTCGTGTTCAGGACTTGCGCTCGAATTCGCGCATGTAGTCGACCAGCGCCTGCACGCCCTCCAGCGGCATGGCGTTGTAGATGCTCGCGCGCATGCCCCCCACAGACTTGTGGCCCTTTAGCTGGACCATGCCGCGCGCCTTGGCGCCGCCCAGGAAGTCCTTGTTGCGCGACTCGTCGGCGAGGAAGAAGGGGATGTTCATGCGCGAACGGCTGCCCTTCTCGACATTGTTCAGGTAGAAGTCGCTGCCGTCGATGAAGTCATACAACAGCTTGGCCTTGGCGACATTGCGTTGCTCGATCGCGGCCAGGCCGCCCTGGCGCTTGATCCATTGGAAGGCCAGACCGGCGACGTAGATCGCATAGGTCGGCGGCGTGTTGTACATGGAGCCGAATTCGGAAACGATCTTCCAATCGAAGGCCGATGGCGTAATCGGCAGCGCGTGGCCGAGCAGGTCCTTGCGCACGATGACGATGGTCACGCCCGCCGGGCCGATGTTCTTCTGCGCACCGCCGTAGACCGCGCCGAAGCGACTGATGTTCATGGGGCGGGAGAGGATGTGGCTGGAGACGTCGGCCACGAGCACGCGGCCGTCCTTCTGGCCGACTTCGGGCGGCACGTGGCATTCGATTCCGTGGATGGTCTCGTTGGTGCAGACGTGAACGTAGGCGGAGTCGTCGTTGAGCTTCCAGCCGGCCGGATCTGGGAAGGCGGTGAAGCCTTCGGTCTCGTTGCTCGCGACCACGCGGATGTCACCGTACTTGCGTGCTTCCTTGAAGGACTTGACGGACCAGGAGCCGCTCACGACGTAGTCGGCGGCGGGCTGCCGGCCCTGCTCCGCGAGGCGGCCGATCAGGTTCATTGGCACGATGGCGTTCTCGCCGATGCCGCCTCCCTGGAGGAAGAGGATGTCGTAGTCGGCCGGCACCGCGAGCAACTCGCGCAGATCGGAAAAGGCCTGGTCGCAGATGGAAATGAACTCGGGCCCGCGATGGCTCATTTCCATCACGCCCATTCCGCTGCCGTGCCAGTCGAGCATTTCTTCGGCGGCAGTGCGCAGGACTTCGTCGGGCAGCGCGGCGGGGCCGGCGGAGAAATTGAATACGCGTTTCATGCAGAGGAACGGTTCGGGCAGCATCCGGTGCGGACATTGCACCGGTCGTCGCTAAGCGAAGACCGGCATGCCGCGCCGAAAATATTAAAACCGCTATTATCTGCCAAAACCGCGCGCCTGGGCCGCCGAACCCCGGCCAAACCGCTTCAAAGCGTCAATTTGCGACGGCGATGATTTCATTGACGGCTACGTCCTGCATGGACTTGACCACACCGGGACGGATTTTCTGCAGCACCGATTCCAGCGCTCCGCCGACCACGCCCTCCTTCGTGGAATCAAATTTCTTGCCGGCCGGCGTGAGGAAGAATGCGGTGATCACATGCATTTCTTCCACGGTGTAGTGCTTGGCGAGCACTTCGGCATAGGCCTTGGCGGCCTCGGCGCGGAATTCTGCCGAAGTGAAACTGCCGCTGGCAATATTGTCAACCCGCTCCACCGAGCCATTGCCATTGCCATTGAGCTTGATGATCAGCAATTCCTTTTGGCGGTCAGTGAGCTGCTGGGCGGACAGCACGCCCTGTCGCAGGAATTGCGGCGCCTCGTCGCGCGCGCCCTTCTCCAGCCGTGCACCGCACTGACTGATGACCTGCGGGAAATTCAGCACGGCCAGCATTTCCCGGGTGGCGATCATGCGGTCGATCTGGGCCTGGGGCGGCACATTGGGACGCGGCTGTGCGGGCGGACGCGCGCCGGGCTGACCTGCCGCTTGCTGCTGTTGTTGCGCCGGCGCTGGCCGCCGAAGAACCCGCTGCGCCGCTGACCGGCGCCTCAGGCGCGGCGTGCGCCGCGCGCAGCATCAAGAAAAAGAAGAAAGGAAAAAAGAGAAAAACAGAAGTGCCGGCGATGCGCGGCGAAGCCATGCAGATTCCACATCACCCCTCCCGAGGATCCGGCGCCGCTTGGGCGCCGAGGATCATTCGGCAGGGGATTCGTCACAGAGTTCCGTTCCTGCATCTGTTGCGGATTCTGCATCTGTCTCAACAATTCTTTGCAGACCGGAAAGCTTGGTGCCTTCATCCACGTTGATCAGCGTGACGCCTTGCGTGGCGCGGCCCATCTCGCGGATTTCAGCGACGCGCGTTCGGATCAGCACGCCGCCGGTGGTGATCAGCATGATCTCGTCTTCCTGCGAGACCAGTGCGGCGACGACGACGCAGCCGTTGCGCTCGCTGGTCTGGATGGCGATCATGCCCTTGGTGCCGCGGCCGTGGCGGGTGTATTCGGTGAGCGGGGTGCGCTTGCCGTAGCCGTTCTCGGTGGCGGTCAGCACGCTGGCGGCGCCCGCCGCGTCCTCAGGCTGAACGCCCTCGGCAGCGACTTCGGCCGGCGCCACGAGCATGGCGATGACGGACTGGCCCTGCTCCAGATTCATGCCGCGCACGCCACGGGCGTTGCGGCCCATGGGACGCACGTCGTTCTCGTCGAAGCGCACGGCCTTGCCGGAGTCGGCGAAGAGCATCACGTCGTGCGCGCCGTCGGTGATGGCCGCACCGATGAGGAAGTCGCCCTCGTCCAGGTCCACGGCGATGATGCCAGCCTTGCGCGGGTTGGAGAATTCGGTGAGCGTGGTCTTCTTGACGGTGCCCAGGCGCGTGGCCATGAAGACGTAGTGACTCTCGTCGAAGCCCTTGACCGGAAGGATGACGTTGATCTTCTCGCCGTCCTGCAGCGGGAACATATTGACGATGGGCCGGCCGCGCGAACTGCGGCTTCCCTGCGGCACTTCATAGACCTTGAGCCAATAGAGCCGGCCGCGGTTGGAGAAGCACAGGATGGTGTCGTGGGTGTTGGCCACGAAGAGCGTGTCGATCCAGTCGTCTTCCTTGGTGGCCGCGGCCTGCTTGCCGCGTCCGCCGCGCTTCTGCGCGCGGTATTCGGAGATCGGCCGGCTCTTCATGTAGCCCGAGTGCGAGAGCGTCACCACCATGTCCTGCGGCGCGATCAAGTCCTCGGTGTCGATGTCGGTGGCGTTGAGGATGATTTCGGAACGGCGCGCGTCGCCGAATTCGGCCTTCAGGCCCTGCAGCTCGTCGGAGATGATGGAGGTCAGGCGCTCGGGCTTGGAGAGGATGTCGAACAGATCGGCGATCTGCGCCATCACTTCCTTGTATTCGCTGACGACCTTGTCCTGCTCCAGACTGGTGAGGCGCTGCAGACGCATCTGCAGAATTTCCTGGGCCTGATCGTCGGAGAGGCGGTACAGGCCGTCGACCTGCATGCCGTAGCTCTTGTCCAGGCCCTCGGGGCGGTAGGACTCGCGGCCGCCGGGCGCCTCGGGCTCGGCGCGCGCGAGCATGGTGCGCACCAGCTCGGCGTCCCAGGTCTTAGCCATCAGCTCGGCCTTGGCCAGCGGCGGCGTTGGGGCGGCGCGGATGATGACGATGAATTCATCGATGTTGGCCAGCGCGACGGCCAAGCCTTCGAGCACGTGGCCGCGCTCGCGGGCCTTGCGCAGTTCGAACACGGTGCGGCGGGTGATGACCTCGCGGCGATGCGCCAGGAAGGCCTCGATCATCTGCTTCAGATTGAGCAGACGCGGCTGGCCGTCCATCAGGGCGACCATGTTCATGCCGAAAGTGTCCTGCAGCTGCGTGTTCTTGTACAGGTTGTTGAGCACCACCTCGGGCACTTCGCCGCGCTTGAGCTCGATGACCACGCGCATGCCGTCCTTGTCGGACTCGTCGCGGATGTCGGAGATGCCTTCGATGCGCTTTTCGGTGACCAGCTCGGCGATGCGCTCAAGCAGGGTCTTCTTGTTCACCTGGTAGGGCAGCTCGTCGACGATGATCGCCTGGCGCTGGCCGCGGTCGATGTCCTCGAAATGGGTCTTGGCGCGCATCACCACGCGGCCACGGCCGGTGCGGTAGCCCTCGCGCACGCCGCCGATGCCGTAGATGTAGCCGCCGGTCGGGAAATCCGGCGCGGGGATGCGTTCGATCAGATCGTCGATGCTGCATTCCGGATTGCGAAGCAGATGCAGGCAGCCGTCGATGACCTCGTTCAGATTGTGCGGCGGGATGTTCGTCGCCATGCCCACCGCGATGCCCGACGAACCGTTGATCAGCAGGTTGGGGATGCGCGCCGGCAGGATCAGCGGCTCTTTTTCGCTACCGTCGTAGTTCGGGCCGAAATCGACGGTTTCCTTTTCGATGTCGTCGAGCAGCTGATTGGCGATCTTCGCCAGGCGCACTTCGGTGTATCGCATCGCAGCGGCGTTGTCGCCGTCGATCGAGCCGAAGTTGCCCTGGCCGTCCACCAACATGTAACGCAGCGAAAAGTCCTGCGCCATGCGCACGATCGTGTCGTAGACCGCGGAGTCGCCGTGGGGGTGGTATTTACCGATCACGTCGCCGACGATACGCGCCGACTTCTTATAGGCGCGGTTCCAGTCGTTGCCGAGTTCGTGCATCGCGAAGAGCACGCGGCGGTGCACAGGCTTGAGACCGTCGCGCACATCCGGTAGGGCCCGCCCCACAATCACGCTCATCGCGTAATCGAGATACGAGCGGCGCATTTCCTCTTCCAGGGAGACCGGGAGCGTTTCTTTGGCGAACTGATCCATGCGATGGAGCGGCTGGGGATTGATGGAAAACGGGCGATTTTAGCATGCGGACCAGGGAGGGCCTCCCAGCCTCTTCCCTCTCCTCCTCGACCAAGCTCTCCAAGCCGTCCGAATCAGCACCTGGCGGAGCGCGTCAAGCCTTCATCAAATTCAGAGATGACAGATGTTGCAATAACGCAACATAATGAAGAAACTTTAATTGAAACTATTTTCAGTCATTTGTGTCGAATTTTACCGCCAAGTCGTGGCTTTTTGTCCGCTTGTGGCAGAATACAGGCGCAGTCGGGAGAGGCGGAACCCAACCTCTCATGACGTTCCGTTGCCAAGTGCAGTAAAGTCAGCGGGTGCCAGGGTCAGTGTATACTGCTCGGCGATTAATGTGTTGAAGGATCGCAGCTTGGCTGCGGAAAATCTCACCCGAGAGGAGAATCATGAAACAACTCGCGAAGTTTGCGCTCGTGGCGGCTACCCTGGTGTCCGCCGCATCGGTCAACGCCCAAACCTACGAAAAGAAGGCGGTTAACGACAACTGGGGCAACGGCTCCGGCGACGTCGTCGTCAAGAACGGCACCAACGAACTGTGCTGGCGCAACAACTTCTGGACCCCTGCCGCCGCCAACGCCAAGTGCGACGGCGCCCTGGCACTGGTGGTCGTGGTTTCTCCTCCTCCCGCTCCCAAGGCTTCGGAGCCGGCTCCGAAGCCCGCTCCGGTCGCTCCCAAGGTCACCACCGAGAAGGTCACCCTGGCTGCTGACGCCCTGTTCGACTTCGACAAGTCGGTCCTGAAGGCCGAAGGCAAAGAGAGGCTCGACGACATGGTCGGCAAGCTCAAAAGCATCACCCTGGAAGTGATCATCGCCGCTGGCCACACCGACTCGGTCGGCGCCGACGCCTACAACCAGAAGCTTTCGGTGCGCCGCGCCGAAGCTGTGAAGGCCTATCTAGTCTCCAAGGGCATTGAGCCGAACCGCATCTACGCCGAAGGCAAGGGCAAGAAGCAGCCCATCGCCGACAACAAGACCAAGGAAGGCCGCGCCAAGAATCGCCGCGTGGAAATCGAAGTGGTCGGCACCCGTACTGTGACCCAGTAATGTGCCAAGGCTGAAAGGCCGATAAAAAGCCCGGCGATGCCGGGCTTTTTTATACTTTCTTTTTTGTATCAGACCCAGCATGAGCACCATGGCCGCCAACGCCGATCCCCAGGAACTCGACAAATTCAGCGAACTCGCCCACCGCTGGTGGGACCTGGAAGGTAAATTCCGCCCCCTGCATGAAATCAACCCGCTGCGTCTGGCCTGGATCGAAGGCCACGCACCACTCGCCGGCAAGCGCGTGCTCGACGTCGGCTGCGGCGGCGGCATCCTCGCCGAGAGCATGGCCCACGCGGGCGCCAAGGTCACCGGCATCGACCTCGCCAGGAAGCCCCTGCGCGTGGCCGAACTCCACGGCCTGGAGTCGGGAGTCCACGTCGACTACCACGAAATCTCCGCCGAGGATCTGGCCGCCCAGGAGCCCGGCGCCTTCGACGTCGTGACCTGCATGGAAATGCTCGAGCATGTACCCGACCCCGACTCCATCGTGCGCGCCTGTGCCACGCTCGTCAAACCCGGCTGCCACGTCTTCTTTTCCACGCTCAACCGCAACGCCAAAGCCTATCTGCTCGCCGTGCTCGGCGCGGAATATGTGCTGCGCATGCTGTCCAAGGGCACGCACGACTACGCCAAATTCATCCGCCCTTCGGAGCTCGCATCCAAGGCCCGCCAGGCCGGCCTCGATCCCTTCGATCTCACCGGCCTGCACTACTCGCCGCTCACCAGGCGCTTCAGCATCGGCGGCAACGCCGACGTCAACTACCTCCTGGCAAGCAGGCGCGGCTGATGCAACCCGACTCGCAACTCATCCTCTTCGACCTCGACGGCACGCTCGCCGACACCGCGCCCGACCTCGCTGCCGCCGCCAACAGCCTGCGCGTGGACCGCAGCCTCGAGCCGCTGCCGCTCGAAGTTCTGCGCCCCGTCGCATCGGCCGGCGCCCGCGGCCTGATCGGCGCGGCGCTGGGCATCAAACCCGGCGACGACGAATTCGAAACGCTCAAGCACACCTTCCTCGACCGCTACGAGCAGGATCTCTGCGCACGCACGACCCTCTTCGCCGAAGTCCCCGAACTGCTCGACCAGCTCGAAGTTGGCGGCTGCAGCTGGGGAGTCGTCACCAACAAGGCCGAGCGCTTCGCCCTGCCGCTGCTGCGCGAACTCGGCTTGGCGGCGCGTGCCGCGGCCATCGTCGGCGGCGACACCACCGCCCACACCAAGCCGCATCCCCTGCCACTACTGCACGCCGCCGAACTAGCCAGCGTCGCGGCCCAGCGTTGCGTCTACGTCGGTGACGACCTGCGCGACATCCAAGCCGGCAAGGCCGCCAGCATGCCCACCGTGGCCGCCGCCTACGGCTATTGCGGCGACGCCGATCCGCCCGAGCAATGGGGCGCCGACCTGCTCATCCGCAGCCCCGCCGAGCTGCTCCCCTGGCTAGGAACTTTTGCGGCTTAGCACCATCGGAGTTATAATTCCTGCACTTTGGGGCCGATCTGGTTTCGACGTGGGTTGCAAAGCAGCGAGGGCATACCGAGGACCCGTCACCTCGTAAATCAATGGGACAGCAATAACTGCTAACGACGAAAAGTTCGCACTGGCTGCCTAAGGGCTCCAGCCTCAGACTAACTTGCCAATGAGTTAGGGCCGCAAGGCCATCTGAGGTCACTAATATTGGCTAATCCCGGGAAGCGCCGCGTAGCCCGGGCCGAAAACCTAGTGGATCGCTCCGTCGCAGCGTGCTCGTCCGCGTCGCCGGAGTTAAATCAAATGACACAGCTAAGTATGTAGAACTTTCTGTAGAGTGCTTGCGGACGCGGGTTCGATTCCCGCCGGCTCCACCACTATTGAAGCCCCAACTGTTCTCAGTTAGGGCTTTTTCTTTCCCGATCGCGCTGGTTCCCCCGTGTTGCTGCGGGCTCGTGCAGAATATTGCGGACCTGACCCTCAGCTCCACCGGGCCGGTTCTGTTCCTGGTTCGCTCTCTTTGGGCCATTTATCTCAGTGCCCTTCGGGTACAGCGACACGCCGAAGTCCACAAGCCAAACGGCGAGACACCAATAAAATCAAAAGTTTACGAGTGGACGAATCGAGTGGTTTGATTTCTGCATTGGCGGGCGTGTGGAAATCACAACTTCAGCCCACGCCGGATATTTCTATGATGACACCCCTGACCCCTCTGACTGATGACGAATTTCATGAGCTCGACAAGTTCTTGCTCTACGAGATTGACACCGAGGAAGTGATAATGATCGACATGATGGACGGATTTCTGCATGCCATCTCGATCGGTCCGACCACCATGCATCCCGGGCAATGGCTGCCCAAGATCTGGGGCTCAGAGAACATCATGCCCCCGATGGAGTCGCTCGATCAGCTCAATCATGTCTAGGGATGGTCATGCGCCACTTCAACAGCATCATTGCCGGCTTCAAGGCTGCCCCGCGCGAGATCGACCCGGCCTGGGCCACGACGAGATACCGGGGCAAGGAGTACGACGATGCCGAAGGCTGTGCCTATGGCTTTGTGGAGGGCATGAAACTCTGCTGGAATGACTGGCAGCCCATGCTGGCCAGACCAGAAGGACATTCCTGGTTCCGTCCGATCGCCCTGCTGGGTGAAGACGAGTTTTCGCCAGACCAGGATGAGCTGACCAAGACGCCAGCCAAGCGCGCTAAGCTCGCACAACAGATACCCGAGGTCGTCGCCATGCACGCGTACCCTTCGCCATTTGGCCGCTCATCCGCCTCACCAGCGACAGCTGGATCATGGGCGTCTTCGCCAACGGCCGGTTCCTCAAGGCCGCCGCCTGGAGCCTGTTCGAGCTGATCATAGCCGCCAACCTCTACTTTCTTCGCCTGGCCTCTTCCTGAGCCATTTTTCCGCCCCCTAATCGCTTTCGGCGATTTATCCGTTTCTCGGTGCAAGCACCCACCGGAACATCGCCATGAACGCCAACCCGCTCGACACGCAATATGACCTATTCGCCTCCTACGAGGCCCACGTGGCCGCCCGCGAACAGGCGCGCGGCGACCGCCCAGCGCCGCATTGAAATGCTGCGCTGAGTTGTCACCGTCTGCTTCGGCAGCATGGCCCTGTCGGCCTGGTTCGAACACTGGTCGCTGCTCGCCGTGCTTATGGTCTGCGCCATCGCCGCGCGCTACGTCCTCGCCGAAGTCCCCCGCAACACCAAGGCCATGCTCACCCGCCAGCGCCGCTGCTTCGAAAAGCGACGTGTGGTAGAATACACTGAGATGGAAGCCGCCTATACCCGCCTCATGCAGACCCAGCTCAGCACGCTCAACGCCAAGCGCTGAGTCCAAGGCAACAGACCCCGCCGCGCGGCGGACAACGATCAAAAACACAGGCGGACAGGGCGTGCATCGAGACCAGGAACACACACATCGGGCAGCCAGACGGCATGCGGCCCAGAACGCGGCAGCCTCCACGCAGGCTTCCGCCCAGACTCCCGCTCCGGCCGCGCTCGGCAAGACCGACCTCATGCACATGATCCGCCATGCCGAAGGCCGCGCCATCCAGCAAAGCGGACGCGCCCAGCTCGAAGACCTAGGCCCGCGCCCCCCCCCCCGACAGCAGTCCGCGCGACCTGATGGTCTGGCTCGAGAAAAAAGCTCTGCGCGAAGAACGCGCCGGCAGCTGGAACGCCTAGACCGCCACCTACAAGGAGCTGCTCGGCGTCGCGCGCGTCCAAGGCGGCGGCCCAGACTACTTCAAATACCTCAACGAATACCGCACCGCGACGATCCAGGCCGGCAACCTCTCCGAGGCGCTGGAGATCGCCAAGGAGCTCGATACCTCGCAGATGATCGGCTTTCGGATAGCCGCGCACGTCTCCACCGCCATCCTCTATGCGCGCTTCTACGGCAAGCTCGACGAAGCCCGTAGCGAGATCGCCATCGCCCATGGGCTGCTCAACGCCGACCGCCGGCCCTATGAGATACGGCAGATCTCCATCGCCAATCTGCGTTCGGCCGAATCCGCGCTCGCCTTCGCCGAAGACAAATACCGCGAAGCTGTGCGCATGGGCGCCGAGAACATCGCCGGCTACAAGGCCGCCCTCGCCAACCAGAAGCTGCTGGAGATGCGCTTCCCCGGCGCGCCCACCGAGCGCCAGCTGCAAGGCCTGATCGACAACCGCACCGTCGAATACATCAACTCCCTGCGCCTCTCCGGCCAGTCCGTGCAGGCCGAGGCCCAGGCGCGCGTCCTGCTCTACGAGCAACTGCGGCGCGGCTCCATCGACGACCTCACCGCCATCGGCACCCAGCTCGCGCTGGCCGGCATCATGCTCTCCAAGGGCAACTACGCCGACTGCATCGCCTTCGCCTCCAGCGCCATCCGCTCCCTGCAGCGCGCCGGCCTGGGCGCTGGGAGCGCGCGCGCCGGCGTGGCGCACGCCATCATGACCGAGGCCTATATCGGCCAAGGAAAATGGGCTGCCGCCATGCAATCCATGCGCGACTACTACGCCGCCATGGGCCTCCGAGCGCATGGGCGACCGCATCAATCCCGAATGGTCGCTCGCCGAGAGCAAGGCCGGCGACCCGGCGCTCGCCATCGAGATCGCCCAGACCCAGCTCGCCAAGGCCGAGAAGATCAGCGGCAAGAACGCGCCGCGCCGAGGCAGAAGGCTTCTACGCGCTGGCGCTGGCCAACGCCGGCCGCGGCGCCGAAGCCCTGCCGCGCTTCCAGAACGCCATCCCCATCCTGCTCGATCCCTCGCACGACCTCAACGGCGATGGCAAGGCCTTCCTGCGCCGAAAGATCAGCCTGATCATCGAAGGCTATCTCGCCATCCAGCACAAGGCCGGTCTGCTGCACGGCGGCGACACCAAGGACGCCGCCCTCGACCAGGCCTTCCGCTACGTCGACGAACTGCGCAACGGCTCCGTGCAGGAAGCCCTCTCTGCCAGCGCCACGCGCATGGCTGCCACCGTTCCGGCCATCGCCGGCCTGATCCGCGACGAACAGGACACCGGCCTGCTCGTCGAAAACCTCTACTGCACCCTCGCCGAGCTCTACGACCGCCTGCCCGAAAAGGAAGCCAACGCCGAGGCCGGCCGCCTGCGCCGGCAGATCGAGGACGCCGACAGCCGTCGAAAATCCCTGCAGCGCGACATCGCCGGCAAATTCCCCGACTACGACGCCCTGGTCCATCCGCGCGCGCCCACGCTCGCCGCCATCGCCGCCAAGCTCGCGCCGCAGGAAGCCTTCGTCAGCATCTACATCAGCGCCGACGCCACCTACATCCGGGGCGTCTCCGCCAAGGGACAGGTCGCCTTCCTGCGCTCCACGCTCAACGAAAAGCAGGTCGCGCAGGCCGTGGACCGACTGCGCGCCTCGCTCGACCCCGGCGACGTGCCGCTGAAAAAGATCCCGCCGGTGGACCTCGACAGAGCCTATCTGCTCTACAAGGAATTGCTGCTGCCGCTCAAGCAAGCCTGGAGCGGCGACGAGCGCCTCGTCGTTTACACCTCCGGCGCGCTCACGCGCCCGCCGCTCGCGCTGCTTGTCACCGGCGAATCGAAGGTGCAGCCCGACCGCCGGCTGCTGTTCAGCGAATACAAGAACATGCCTTGGCTGAGCCGCGAGATCGCCACCGCCTACGTGCCCACCGGCACCGCCTTCCTGTCGCTGCTCAACCTGCCCGCGGGCAACGCCTCGCGCAAAGTCTTCTAACGGCTTCGGCGATCCGGACTTCACGCCCGACGGCTCCGCCTCCGTGGCCGCCGCCAACACCACCGGCTCGTCCACGCGCCAGCTCGCCTCGCGCACCGTGCGCCCGCCGCGCGGCGGCGACGACATCCTGCCCCTGCGCAACCTGAATATCGAACGCGACACCGCCGCCTCCATGCAGGCCGCGGCAGCGGCCCTCCCACAGATTCCACAGCTACCCGACACGCGCGAAGAAATCCTCACCGTGGCCGCCATCCTCAAGGCCGATCCCGCGCAGGACGTCTTCCTCGGCCTCGACGCGAGCCGCAGGAAAGTCATGTCGCTCGATCTGAGCACGCGCCGCATCATCGAATTCGCCACCCACGGCCTGATCCCCGGCGACGTGCCCGGCCTCGCCCAGCCCGCGCTGGTGCTGGCGCTGGCCATGCCCGCCAATCTCGCCGACCCGGCGGACAGCTTCCTGCTCACGCAGGAGGATATCCTCAAGCTCAAGCTCGACGCCGACTGGGTGGTGCTCTCCGCCTGCAACAGCGGCGCGGGCGACGGTGCGGGCGGCGACGCCATCTCCGGCCTGGGCCGCAGCTTCTTCTACGCGGGCACGCGCGCCCTGCTCGTCGCGCATTGGCCGGTGGAGAGCGAATCGGAGCGAACGCTCGTCACGCGCCTGTTCGAACGCTACGCCAGCCAGGGCCTGAGCCGCGCCAAGGCCATACGGCGGCGTCCAACGAGCTGATCGACAGCGAGGACTATCTCGACCCGGCCAGCAAGCGCCTGGTTTACAGCTATGCGCACCTCATGTTCTGGGCGCCGTACACGGTGATCGGAGACGCGGCGCGCTGAACGGCACCGCGGCGAAGGAAGCGGACGCCGCGCCAACTGATTGGCGTTGCCGGGGTTGGCGTTGTCGGTGCGCTTCTTTAGGATGATCTGACCGGCCTCCTCCGGAGGCATGGTCGGGGCCTGGCAGGCTGCCAGCACGGCCAGGGCGTCCGCGCCGAGCAGGCAGAGTCGGATCAGGCGCATGGCGGCTGCGTCCCGGTTCTCAGTTGTGGTTGAGCTTGATGCTTTGCACGATGGCCGCCGCGCTGTCGCTGCGGGTCTCCTGCGCGAAGAAGGAATTGCCGCCTTCGTCCGAGCGGTAGACCGGCGCGATCTAGACGGGCTTGCCGTCGCTGCGGCGCTCCAGCACCTTGACCACCAGCTTCTCCTCGCCGGTCTAGCCGGTGAACTCGAAGAACAGGTCGGGCTCGACCGGCAACAGCACTTCCTCGCCGCGCTTGAGCAGCGCGATCCGCCCGCCGGTGGGATAGAGCCCGCCTCGCGCGCCCGAGGGGGGGTTGATCGCGTCGATCGAGACCGCCGCGTCGAAGGTCGCCAGCACGCGCAGCTTGAAGCGCTCGCCGCCGGCGAAGCTCGCGCCGATCGCGCGGAAGCCCGCCGGCGTGCCCTGCTTGTCGAACATCGCCAGGCTCACGGTGAGGCCCTGGTAGTTTTCCTTACCCTCGGGCGTGAGCAGCGGCTTGTCGGGCTTGCAGATCACCGTGTTCTCTACCATGCCGAAATCCGGCGGCGCCGCGATCGAGGGCACGGGCGTGAATTCCACGTCCTTGCTCTTGAGCAGCATGTTCACGTAGGTCGCCGGATTGAAGTTGGCCGTCAGCTTCTGCACCATGTACTTGGCGATGGCCGGGAAGATGGCGTCGATGGCGATCTTGATCAGGATTCCCCAGATGAACTTGGGCTGCAGGTCGTCATCCTTGGTCTGACCGAAGCTGGCCGGCGCGGGCATCAGAAGCCCGGCCGCGACCGAGAGGCAGACCAGCCGCGTCCTGAGGCTGAAGGTCTTGCGCGTAGCGGAATTCGTCATGTCTGTGTGTCTCCCAGACTCAGCGCACTTCGTTGATGCTTAGAATCGCCGCGCCGTAACTGTTGGAGCAGCTCTTGTCCACCACCAGGTTGCGCGTGCGCATGTCCTTGCATTCCTTGCTCGCGGCCGCCAGCGCGCTCGTGCTCACGAGCAGGATGTCCTTAGCCGCCACCGCGTTGGCCTGCACCACCGAGAAGGGGCCCGCCTTCGCCAGACCCAGCGAGGTGAAGTCGCGTGGCGCGTCGGTCACCATCGCCAGCACGGTGTCGGTGCCCACCGGGCCGCCGGCCGTCACCTTCCCGCTTCTGCGCGGCAGTCGCAGCTTCTCGCCCGGCGCGATGCGGTTGTTGGCGTCGATCTGGTTGGGGAAGAGGATGTCGAAGGTCTCGCCGTCCGAGCCCACCATCAGCAGATAGACGTAGCCGCCCTCGCGCGACTCCACCGTGAGATCGAGCGCGTCGGCGTTGATCTTCATCTGGCTCTTGGCCGCGCTCATCAGCACCTGGCGACGGTCGTCGAGGTTTTCATAGATGTCCTTGAGCGTGGCCGCGGGCGAGAGCTTGGGCGCCGGCGCGGCGGCAGCGGCCGCAGCGGGAGCGGACGCCGGGGCCGGCGCGTCCTTCTCCATGTAGGTCAGCACCAAATTTCGGTTGCCGTTCATCGTCACGTGGTGCGGCTTGAGGCCGTCGGCGTTCGCCAGCGCCTGGTTGATGCGCTCCTGCGCGCAGCTGGCGAGCTCCTCGGCGCTGATGCCGCCGCTGCCGTCAGCGTCCTTGACATGGCCGCGCATGCAGGCGAGCCAGGCCTGGGTGGCGATGCCGCCCAGGCCTGGCTGGTCGAAGGAGATTTCGTCGTCGCGCACGGCGGCCACGTAGACGAAGTTGGCCGCGCTGCTGCCCGGCACGCCCTGGCCGGCGGTGAGCGAACGCTTGACCACGTTGGTGGGCACCGAGCAGACGTCGCCCGCGCGGCCGCTCTTGGGCACCCAGCCCGCCGGCGCCTTGGAGCCGATGGCGCGCGTGATCACGCCGCCCGAATGGCAGGAGTCGACGAAGACCACGACCTTCTTGGCGTTGAGCGAGAGGACCTTGAGCTGGGCCGACATCTCCTTGTCGAGATAGCCATAGCCGTCGATGGTCACCAGCGATTCGGCGCAGCGTTCGCCGCTGTCGTCCTGGATCAGCTGGCGGCCGCCGTGGCCGGAGTAATAGATGAAGACATCGTCGCCGGGGCGCACGCGCGCTGCCAGGTCGGTGAAGGCCTTGCGCATGCCCTCGAGCGTGAGCTGCACGTTGGAGAGCACCGTGAGGTTTTCCTTGGGCACGCCCATGCGCTCGGCGATCTCGCTGGCGGTCTTGGCGTCTTCATACACGCCCTTGAGCTGCGGAATGCCGTTCTGATACGCGCCGGCGATCATGATCAGCGCATGCATCGATTCGCTGGCCGGCTTCTTGAAGCCGCGGATTCCGGTGGTGACGACGAGGTCGTGGCTGTCGCGGCCCGAATCCATCGACAACATCTGCACTGCGCTGGGGGAGGCGGGCTTCTTGGCGGGCGGCGGCGGATCCGCGGCCCAGGCGGCCGGGGACAGCAGCGCGGCGCCCAGGAAGGCCGCGCCCAGCATGCGGCCGGCGGTCTTGCTCGAGGGGAAGGGTTTCATGAACTGCTTTCCGTTTGCGTTTGATTGATGAAGATCTGCGCGCGCACATAATCGAGGGGATCGATATTCGCGCCGGCCTCCAGCGAGATGGAGCGGAATGCGCAGCGAGGCGGCGACAGTCCAGCGTCAGCAAATTTATTTGCTATCTTGTTCTGCAAGGCGGCTATCTCGGGAAAATGACTATCTCCGGTTTTCGCTCCGAAAATATTAACAATAAAGTTACCGCAAACCAGATCATCGATCGAGTTTTTCTCCAGACCCCATGGTAAATAAACACGTGAATTCGGTGGCGAGATTTCCAGCCAGCGCAGAAAAATGAATTCCGTCATGTCCGCGGCCTTTTTATCTCCGGGGGAATGCATGATGCTGAGAATCTCCCCGGAAAATGCCTCGCCTTTCTTCTCTTGTAACAAAGATAACGAAGCGAGGTGATCGCGCCGCCATTTGGCATACAGCCTGGCGGCGGAGAAATAAATCAGGCCGTAGGTGATCGCCGCCGACAGATCGACGTACAGATCGAAGAAACTCAGGCAGATAAAGGACGTGGCGATGAAGCCGCCCTGGCTGGCGGTGAATAGCAGATTGATCTTGCTGTCGGGCACGTTGCGGAAGAAGCCGTAGCCCACCACCCACATAAAGAGAATGCCAAGCAGCGGCGGCACGATGTTTGGCAACGTATGGATCGCGTCGCCGGCCGAGAGGTTGTCGATGGCCGTGGCCAGGATTTCCACGCCCGGATGCAGGCGCGCCACCGGCGTGGCCTTGATGTCGAAGAGCGCCGGCGCTGTGGAGCCGACGATGACGATCTTGTCCTTGAGCTCCAGCGGCGGCTTGGCGCCGGGATCACCGCGCAGGCCATGGTACAGGTCCTTGAAGGAGAGGAAGCGGTAGGTGAAGGGGCAGCCGCGCCATTTGATCAGGAAGTCCGCCGCGTCCTCGCGAGGCTTGGCGCCGGCCGTGCACGCCACCTTCAGCGCATAGGAATCGAAGCGCAAGCCGTCGTTGTCCAGACGCAACGGATAGCGGCGCAGGATGCCGTCCTTGTCCTGGTAGACGTTGAGGAAACCCATGCGCCCCGACTCCAGCGCCGCGGGCACCTGCGGCAGGATGAGCGAGATGCCGCTGTCGGCCGTGGGCGGGTCATCGAGGCGGCGCGCGCCGGGCAGCCAGGCGGTCTTGATGCGGCTCTTGGCGTCGTTCTCGGCGGAAAGCCGCACCATAGGGAAGAAGGCGGTGGAGGACTTCGCCACCGCGGCGTTGAAGGCCGCATCGCTCTCGGGCCGCAGGGTGTCGCGGTCGCTGAAGAGGATGTCGAAGACCACCGCCTTGGGATTCTGCCGGTCCAGGCCCGTGAGCAGATCGGCGAAGATCTGATTCGGCCAGGGACAGCGGCTATATTGCTTGGCCATGTCCTTCAGGCTGCCCTCATCGATGTCGACGATGACGACGTCGGGCGAAGGCTTCTTGACGAAGAGCAGCGCCTTGACAAGCAGGTCGAAAATTTTTATTTCAGTGAGGCTAATTATCCCGGTATATTTCAGATCGACCAGCGCGAATGTCGAACACAATATCGCCAGGACAACATAGACATAAATACCGCGGCGCGCCAGCTTTCCTTAAAGACGGGCATTGATTCACTCCAGTACACGATGAATCATACTTTCCCGGACTCCATCGCCGTCGAAGCGAAGCTGATATTGCGGCGCAGTCTGGGAATTAGCATTTTCCTCGGCTTCTTCGTTGGGCTGTTGTTCGGCTACGAATTATTGCGTCTGTTGCCCGGCAATATCGAATTGATTTCGATTCTCATATTCAATGTATTATTCGGGAAATTCGCCAGCATCAGCGTGGGCATTATCATAGCCTTAACGATGGTGGTGTCGCACCGTTTCCTGATGGTGACGCACGCCGAGCCGCCCGGGTCTGGGCCTCGCGGCTGTGCTACTGCGTGTTCGCGCTAGCGGCGCTGGCGGGTTTCCTCTCGGGGGAGAGCGCGGGTGTCACGACCTACGGGCCGGCGCTGGTGGAAGAGGTGCTGCGCCGCTACGAGTTCGCTCACCTGGAGCGCGCCCTCCTGCGCGTGGCGGTGCAGGGCGTGTGGCTGGGCTGGATCTCGCAGTTGGAGCTGATCGTGATGGCCGGTCCCGAGAGCCGCGCACAGATCCGCGCGCTGTTGCTGGACGGGGCCGGGCTGCTTGCGATCGAAGGACTGGATTCGTATCTCTTTTATCTGTTGCGGTAGACGACATAGCGACGCAAACCCTGCGCAAACACGGCGGCTTCTTCCTGGCAACCGGGCTCACCGTGCTCGTTCTGCTGCTCCTGGGCCTGATGCTCGCCAAGCGCTATGGCCTGTTCGAGGAGAAGCTGCACCTGCTCTTCCAGACCGAATCGGGCGTGGGCCTGCACAGGGGCATGGCCGTGATGCTCGCGGGCTTTCGCGTCGGCACGCTCGAGCGCGTGGAGCTGGGCTGCGACGGCGCGATCAGCGGCGAGATCGAAGTGCTCGCCAAGCACCGCCAGTTCCTCACCACCGAATCCGAGCTGCGCGTGAGCAAGGAGAACCTCATCTCCAGCGAAATCGAGGTCGTGCGCTGTCGGCCGGCGGCACGCCGCTGGCCGACAGCGCGCAGATCGCGCTGAACCGCCCGGGCTCCGCCACCGACACGCTCAAGGACCTGATCGCCAAGGTTGGCCCGCTGCTCAACAACCTCGCCAAGATCACCGGCCAGCTCGCCAGCGGTCCGCACGGCGTGGACCAACTGCTCGGCTACACCCAGGACGCGCTGGACAAGACCAACCACATCCTCGCCTCGCTGGACAACCGCATCAACGACCGCCGCATCGACGCGAGCCTCGCCCAGGTGGCCGCCTCGCTCGAGCAAATCAAGAACGCGTCGGTGAGCATCGCGCAGAAGGTGGAGACCTCGAGCGGACTGGTCGCCACGGTGTAGCGCGAACTGCGGCCCACGCTGCATGAAGCGCGCGGCGTGCTCGGCGAGGGCGCGCTGACGGCGCTGGCCCAGCCCGGCCTCTCCGAGCGCGACACGGCCAACGCGCAGCGCATGCTCGGCGACGCGCTCGCCGCCGCCGGTGATCCGGCACAGTCCGAACAGGCCTACCTCCAGGCGCTCGCGCTCGACAAGAAGATCAACCTGCCGCAGCGCGTGGCCGAAGACCTGCTGCGCCTCGAAGCCCTCGCCAGGAAGCAGGGCCGCCAGGACGCCGCACGCGACTATGCGCAGCGCGCACGCCTGTCCGCCGAGGCGGCCAGCGCATTGAGGTAAGAGCCGTCGGCTCCCGTCGCGGCGCCTGTCGCGACGCCTGCGCGCGAATAAGTCTGCGAATGATTTTTATTCATTCAAGCCATTGAATTTAAAGGATTACTTTTCGCCCCAAGACGTTTTTTCAGCGGCGCGCCGATCTACAATAGCGCCATGTTTTCAAGCCGCGAAGGAGGCGTCATGAAAGGCGACAAACAAATCACGCAAGCCCTCAATGCGGTGCTGGGCAACGAGCTCGTTGCCATCAACCAGTATTTCCTGCATGCGCGCATGTACCGAAACTGGGGCTACGAGGCGCTCAACGGCCGCGTCTATCGCGAGTCCATCCGTGCGATGAAGCGCGCCGACAAACTCATCGAACGCATCCTCTTCCTCGAAGGCCTGCCAAATCTGCAGAGCCTGGATAAGCTGCTGATCGGCGAGGAGCCGGTGGAGATTCTCGGCTGCGACCTCAAGCTCGTGACCGGCCACGTCGCCGCGCTGCGCGAGGCGGTGCTGCTCACCGAGCAGCACAAGGACTTCATCTCGCGCGAACTGCTCACCGAGATCCTGGAAGAAGACGAGGAGTATCTCGACTGGCTCGAGACGCAGCAAACCCTGCAGAAGGATCTGGGCATGCCCAACTACCTGCAATCGCAGCTCGGCGAGTCCGATGGCGACTGAGCGCACGACCCAGCAAGGAACCCATCATGCAAGGCAAGCCATCCATCATCGACGCGCTCAACCACCTCCTGGCGGCAGAGCTCGCCTCGATCGACCAATACTTCGTGCACAGTCAGATGTACCGCAACTGGGGCTATCACAAGCTCTACGAGCGCATCGACCACGAACGCCAGGACGAGATCGGCCACAGCATCAAGCTGATCGAACGCATCCTCTTCCTCGAAGGCACGCCCGACGCGGCCACGCGCACCATGCTGCGCATCGGCGCGAGCGTGCCGGCGATGCTCGAGAACGATCTGGACACGGAATATGAAGTGGCCGGCGCGCTCAAGGACGCGATCAAGCTGTGTGAGTCCGAGCAGGACTACGTCACGCGCGAAACCCTGCTGGAACTGCTGCACGACACCGAGAGCGACCACGCGCATTGGCTCGAGCAGCAGCTCTGCCTGATCAAGGCCCTGGGGCTGGAGAACTATCTGCAGTCGCAGGCCGGCTGAGAGCGGCATCGGACGCCGCCAGGAAACGGCCCCGCGATGGGCATGAAAAAAGCCCCTGACGGGGCTTTTTTCGGCTCCCGAAGGAGCGGTGTTCCGTGCGTTCGGGCCGGACGAGCCTTGGCTCAGGCCACCGCCAGCGTTTATTCCAGATAGCAGGGCTGGCCTTGCACGGCCAGCGCGTCGGCCAAGGTGTCGCAGGCGCAGCCCGTGCACTGGCCGCAGCAGGTTCCCACGCCGGTGCGCGCCTGCAGGTCCGCATAGGTCCGTGCGCCGTCCGCCACTTCAGCGTGAATAGCTTTCTCGGAAACTCCGTTGCAGATGCAGATGTACATATGACGCGCCGCTGCATTGAATGATAACAATTCTCATTTTTTTCGATAGCGGGCATTCATGCAAGCGCCACCATGAAAAACCCCGCCGGCATGTCGGACCAGACCCAGGGGGAGCGGGCGGCCCGACGCGGCAGGGGGGGGGGGCAGAAAGCGGTGGTGCGGACCGAGGCGCCGGACGGCGCAGCGGCTGGCGCAGGAAAGCCGCGCGGAGCGCCAGCCCCAGCGGCCCCGGATTTCAGGCCGCTCTGTCCTTCGAGTCGGACAGCAGGCGGAACTTCGGATGATGGGTTTCGAGCTGCTTCTGGCCGATTTCGCGCGAGGCGGCCACCAGACCAAGATGACCGCGGCGCCGACCGGTGACCATCTGGTTGAGCTCCTCGACCATCTCCTGGAGCAGCTGGGCCTGGCCGTTCATTTCTTCGGACGAGGCCGCGGCCTGTTCGGCGGAAGCGGCGTTGCTCTGGGTGACCTGGTCGAGCTGGCTCAGGGCATTGCTGATTTCGTTGATGCCTTCGGACTGCTGGCGGCTGGCCAGGGCGATCTCTTCGTTCAGGCCCGAGACCTTCTTCACCGAATCCACGATCACCTTCATCGATTCGCCGCTCTGATCGACGATGCGCGAGGCGTGTTCGGTCTTGGCGACGCAGTTCTTGATCAGGTCGGCGATGTCCTTGGCGGCCAGGGCGCTCTTCTGCGCCAGGTTGCGCACTTCGGAGGCCACCACCGAGAAGCCCTTGCCCTGCTCGCCGGCGCGCGCCTCTTCCACGGCTGGCGTTCAGCGCCAGCAGATTGGTCTGGAAGGCGACGCCATCGATGACGCTGATGATTTCCTCGATGCGCTTGGAGCTTTGCGCGATGCTGGCCATGGCGTCGATCAGGCGGCCGATCTCTTCATTGCTCTGCACCACGGAGGCCGCGGCTTTCCTGCGACAACGTGGAAGCCTCGTTGGCGCTCTCGGCGTTGTTCTTGACGGTGGCGCTCAGCTCGTCCATCGTGGACATAGTCTGCTCGAGCGAGGCCGCGCCTTCGGTGGCGCTATCGGAAATCATCTGGCTGGCGGAGGCCAGCTCCTGGCTCGCGCCGCCGACCTGCATGCTCGACAGCGCCATGGTGCTGGCGATGCGGTTCAGGCCCTTGACCATGGAGCGGGCCATCACGAAGCCCAGGAGCAGGGCCAGCGCGCCGGCCGAGGCCCGCAGCGTGGGCACCAGCCAGGCGAGCATGGCGGCCTCGGACTTGGCCGATTCGTTGACCATGCGCGCGTCTTCCTTCTTGAAGCGGGTCACGGATCCGAAGGCGGCGTCCTTGCCGTCCACCATCTTGGCCCAGTCGCCGTGCATGAATTTGTCGTGCGCGGCACGGTCCTCGGCCTTGCCGGCGCCCGAGAGGGCGACGATCTTGCGCGCGTTGGCGAGATAGTCCTTCCAGAAGCCTCCCCTGAACTTGGTCCAGGCCGCTTCCTCCCGTCCACGAAGTGCAGGCTTTCGTAGTCCTTGGCATTGGCGTCGAACTGCTTGACCGCCGCGTCGATCAGGCGGCTGGCGTTGGCGGTGTCCTCGGCGGTGGTCGGGGCATCGATCAGCAGATTGGTCGCGGACGAGACCTTCTCGCCTGCCAGCTCCATCGCGCCCAGGGAACTGATGTTGGGGAAATTGACCTCGGCGACGCGCTGATACTTGCGCAGCGTGCGTTGCGTGCGCAGCGTGCTGATCACCAGGCACATGGCCACCGCGGCCGTCACCACCAAGAGAATCTTGCCCAACAGTCCGAGTTTCATGATGCCCCCCCTTTTTTTATTTGATCCCGGTTCGGCCGAGCGGATGGCATCGGAAAAATCGATATATTTGCTAAATACGATAAAAATAGTAAAAAACTAAATCCAGGATGCAAGCACTTTTCTATAAAAATGAGCCCCAATATTTGGAAGAAAATACGCCTGCCCCCGTGCCAATGGCAATGGCCGCAGAGCGGCCGGAGGAGCAAAATAAGCATCCACGATCCAGATAAGAGCCGGCCCGGCACAAGGAGCACGACATGAAGAAGACCATCGTTATCGCCCTGCTGCTGAGCGCGGCAGGCGCCGCCAGCGCACCAGGAATACGCCCCGGTGCTGTCCAAGCCCACCGTGGTGGAACACCCAGTGGCCGGCCAGTCCCGCCTGGCCGGCTATCAGGTCACCTATTCCTACCAGGGCCAGACCTACACCGTGCTGATGCCCAGCGACCCTGGCAGCCGGGTGATGATCTAGACCGGCGCCCCTGCCGCATCCGCCACTCCCATCCCCGTGCAACCGGTCGCAGCGGTCCAGCCCGTCCAGCCGGTGCAGTCCATCACCACCGTCCAGCCGGTCCAGACCGTGGTCTCGGCCCCAGTGGACGTGGTCTACCCGCAGCTGGTCTACGTCGAGTCCTATCCCTACTATCCGTACTACCGCCCCTCTGGCCGGTCGCCGTTGGCATCGGTTTCGGCTGGCGCGGCGGCTGGGGCCATCGCTGGCACCGCTGAAAAAACTTTATCCGTGCCGCAGCAAAACTAGCGTATGGGAAGCATCCTTACGCTAGAATTTTCGCGTCTTTGGGAATTGATAATAAATTTCATAACAGAAACGTGGAACAGGTATGGATAAGCTCTACGAAGATATCGGCAAGGACATGCGGATCCACGACGGCTTCGAGCTGGTTCGCATTCTCAGACTCAGCTTCAACGTAGGTTCAAACACCTTTTTCCCGAGCATGCAGGTCAAGATATTGAAGCTGTGCACGGCCCGCCAACGACAGGCCATTCTGGTTCGATCTGAGCCACTATCCGCAGGCGCCCATGCAGTCGACTCCTTATTAACACTCCCGCACCACCAGCTACGGCACCGAGCAGGAAACCGTGAGCGCGATCGCGCGATCGCGCAGATCTTCAGTGTACCCTTCGCTATGACCATCTACGCGGGCAATCAGCCCATCGACAAGTGGCTGCTGCCCAACCGCAACTTCTGAACGGAAGTCAGCGCCGATGAAAAAAGCCCGCTCGCGCGGGCTTTTCGTCATGCGCCGGCCCTGACCCTGGCACAGGCTCGGATCGCTCAGCCGTAGCTCAGCTCTCGCGTCTTGCCGCGGAAGACCATGTACGAATACACCGTGTAGCCGGCGATCGCCGGCAGCACCACCACCGCGCCGACGAAGATCACCATCAGCGAATCCGGAGAGCTCGCCGCCTCCCAGATCGTCAGCCGGTCGATCAGCAGATACGGGAACAGGCTGTAGGCCAGCCCGTTGAAGGCCAGCACGAAGATCCCCACGCTCGCCGCGAACGGCGCCCAGCACCAGGACTGATTGCCCGCCGCCAGCCGCGGCGGCAACCACTTTAGCACCACCCAGATGAAGACGAACAGCCCCGCCGTCATCAGCGGCACCGGCGCGAGCATCAGCACGTTGGGAAAGGAAAACCATTTCTCGAAGATCGTGCTGCTCACCATGGGCGTGGCCACCGACACCGCCGCCACCCCGAGCGCGCAGAACAGCAGGCTGCGCAGCGCCCAGGCCGCCGCATGCCGCTGCAGCTCGCCCGAAGTCTTGAGCAGCAGCCAGGTCGCGCCCAGCAGCGCATAGGCCGCCACCAGGCACAGCCCCGTGAAGAGCGCGAAGGCGATATGCCCCGGCGTACGCCCGAAGCCTGCCACATACAGCCCGAGCATCATCCCCTGCGCAAAGGCCGCCAGCACCGAGCCAGCCCAGAAGGCTGTATTCCACGCCGCCTTGTGGCTGTTCTGCGCCTTGACGCGGAAGTCGAAGGCCACGCCGCGCAGGATCAGCCCCGCGAGCATCGCCGCCACCGGCAGATACAGCTCACCTAGGATCACGCCATGCGCCTCAGGAAAGGCCACCAGCAGCAGGCCCACGCCCAGCACCAACCAGGTCTCGTTGGCGTCCCAGAAGGGGCCGATGGAGGAAATCATCACGTCCTTGTCGGCGCCCTCCGCGTTGCGCAGCAGGATGCCCACGCCCAGGTCGAAGCCGTCGAGCACCACGTAGATCGCCATCGACAGGCCCATCAGGATCAGGAAGACCAGCGGCAGCCAGCCCTGCGGCTGGCTCAGATCGGGAATCAGCTCAGACATGGTGCGCTCCTTGGGTGGCTTGCAGTTCGCCGGGCATCATGCCACGGCCCACATCGCCGACCTCCCCTTTACCGGCCTTACGCGCCAGCAGGAAGATCACACTGACGTAGGACAGGATCAGCCCCAGATAGAGCAGCAGATACATCGCCAGCGACGAAGCCACCGTACCCGCCGCATGATCGGAGGCGGCCTGCGCCGTGGTCAGCACGCCGTAGACCAGCCAGGGATGGCGGCCGATTTCGGTCACGTACCAGCCGGCCAGCGTCGCCACCCAGCCCGAGAAGGTCATTGCCAGCAGCAGCCGCGCCGGCCACACGCCCAGCGCCGCGACGCCCTCGGGCGTGCCCGCGCCGGCGCGCCAAGGCTTGATGCGCCATGCCGCCAGCCAGGAGGCGAAGAGCATCAGCATGCCCATGCCCACCATCAGCCGGAAGCCGAAGAACAGCGGCGAAACGGGCGGATGCTTGTCGCCGAATTCATTCAAGCCCTTGATCTCACCCTCGGGGTCGCGGCGCAGGATTAGGCTCGCACCCTTGGGCAGGCCCAGGGCGTAGCGGTTTTCCTTGGCCTGCGTGTCGGGCCAGGCGAAGAGCAGCAGCGGCGCGCCCTTCTCCGTGCGCCACACACCCTCCATCGCCGCGATCTTCGCCGGCTGATGCTCGAGCGTGTTCAATCCATGCGCATCACCCGCGAGAATCTGCAGCGGGATCAGCGCCGCCGCCAGAAGCACCCCCGTGCGCAGCGTCACCACCACATCCGCCTTGCGGTCGCCGCGCAGCCAGCGGTAGGCCGCGACGCCCGCCATCAGGAAGGCCACCGTCAGCGCCGAGGCCAGCAGCATGTGCACCACGCGGTAAGGCATCGAAGGATTGAAGAGGATCGCCAGCCAGTCCGTCGCATGGGCCTTTCCGTCCACCATCTTGAAGCCCGCCGGCGTCTGCATCCAGGAATTGAGCGCGAGGATCCAGAAGGCCGACAGCGTCGTGCCGCCCGCCACCAGGAAGGTCGCCAGCGTGTGCACGCGGCGCGACACGCGCTTGCCGCCGAAGAGCATGATCCCCAGAAAACCCGCCTCCAGGAAGAAGGCGGTGAGCACCTCGTAGGCCAGCAGCGGCCCGGCGATATTACCCACCGTGCGCATATAGCCCGGCCAATTGGTGCCGAACTGGAAGCTCATCGTTACGCCCGAGACCACGCCCAGCGCGAAGGACAGCGCGAAGACCTTGACCCAAAACTGATAGGCGTCAGCCCAGAGCGCCTCGCCGCTACGGTTGTGACGGATCTTGAAGTAGAGCAGCACCCAGCCCAGCGAGATCGAGATCATCGGGAAGAGGACGTGGAAGCTGATGTTCGCGGCGAACTGGATTCGCGCGAGCAGCAGCGGATCAGAGAGATGCGCTTCCATATCAGACCTCCATTTTTGTCTTTCCGGTCTTGGCGCGGCCCGCGCCCACCAGGGTCAACTTGCTTTTCAACTCGAGGAATTTCTGCGCCTTCACACCCAGCCTCATCAGCCAGGTCATGGTCTTGGCGTCCAGGCGCTCGCGCTCCGAATCGCAGCTCTCCACCAAACCCTTCCCCCTTCATGCCATCGAGCGAATGCGTGGCCGTCGGCCGCTAAATCGCCATCTCCTGGGCCTGCTCCCACTGCGGCATCCCCGGCTGACCCAGCACCGCCCGCAGCAGAAAGGCCTGCGAAGGCGTCGACCCGGGCGTGGTCGAGCACGCAGGCCAGCGCAGCGCTGTTTAAATAGATGCATTTATAAATAATTTTATTATTATAAAACTAAATAGTTTTCTTCGCAACTATTAAATGATTTTTCTTTCGATGGTATAGTCTCGCCGTCGTTGGTTCCCTCCTCGGAGGGGTAAACAGGAAACAGGAGGGATAGATCCCAACCTGTGCTGTCCCCGCAACGGTAAGCATCCTCCGCCCCAGGGCGGAAGCCGTCGTCGAAAAATCCACTGTGGCCCCGGCCATGGGAAGGTGACTCCGCCACGGATGCAAGCCCGGATACCGGCCGCGATGCTCGACCTCCCCCCAGGAGGAGAGCCTTCCCAACGCGGCGTGCGGGGATGCACGCCAACCGGAGTCGGAAATGAAATCCTGCACCAGGCGCCTTCTCGGTGCAGCCTGCGCATTGTCTTGCGCGGTTTCGGCCTACGCCCAGGCCCAGTCTCAAGCGCAATCCCAGCAGTCCACCCAGCACCCCCTGCTTCTCGCCCAGACCCGGCCCGAGGCCCTGGCCGACGTCACCGTCATCGACGCCGAGACCATCGCGCGCTCTGGCCAGACCAGCCTCACGCAGCTGCTGCAGCTCGAGCACGGCATCGAGATGCCCACCACCGGCGGCCCGCAGAGCACCACCAGCCTGTTCATGCGCGGCGACAACAGCACGCAGTACGGCAGCAAGGTCACCGGCGGCTTCTCCTACGGCTACGACATCGACAAGGCCTGGCGCGCTACCCTCGGCGCGAGCACGGGCTTCCGCGCCCCGACCTTCAACGAGCTCTACTTCCCCAGCTTCGGCCAGACCTCGGTGCGGCCGGAGAGCTCGAAGAACATCGAGGCCGGCCTGCGCTACCAAGCCAACCAAACCTCGGCCAGCCTTACCACCTATCAGAGCCGCGTCACCGACCTGATCGTCTCGACCACGCCCTGCCCGGTCTCCGGCTTCGGCAGAAGTTGCGCCTACAACGTCAACCGCGCCGTGCCGCAAGGTGTCGGCCTGTCGCTGATGCAAGGTCTTGGCAACACCACGCTGCGCGCCGACGTGGACTTCCAGAGCCCGCACGACGCCAGCACCGGCAATCTGCTCATCCGCCGCGCCAAGCAGACCGCCAAGCTCAGCGCCGAACACCGTCTGGCCGCCTGGGTCGTCGGCGCGGAGTTCCTGATCACCAGCCGCCGCTACGACGACACCGCCAACACCAACGCCCTGGGCGGCTACAGTCTGGCCAACCTCTTCGCCAGCTACGACATCGACAAGCACTGGCAAGGCATGCTGCATCTGAACAACGTGTTCGACAAAGGCTATGAACTGGCGCGCGGCTATGCCACGCCGGGCGCCAACTTCTTCGTCCAGCTAAGCTACAGGCCTTGAGGCGGGCCTGAACCCGCCGTCCTACGCCGCCAAGCCGCCATGACCCAGCCCGCCAGCCCTGCCGCCGCCCCGTCCGCAAGGACCGTGGAGGCGGGCGCGGGCGGCGGCGGGGTCGACGCCACAGCCCATGCGGCGCATGCAACCCAAGCGGTCGGCGCGGCCTTGAGCGCGCAAGCGTCCCCGGTCCGTGCGCCCGCCCCGCTGCGCCCCACGCTCACGCTCGCGGTCATCGCCGCGTTCTCTCTTCTTGCGCTGCTCCTCGCCTGCGCCATCGGCTCGGTCAAGCTGAGCCCCGCCGACCTCTGGCGCGCCACCGGCGAACTGCTCGCCTGCGCCGATCCGGCCACCCGCTCCCTGCCGGCCGCCCTGCTCGAACTGCGCCTGCACCGCGCGCTCGCCACCTGGTCCACCGGCGCTCTGCTCGCCCTCGCGGGCACGATGATGCAGGCCTTGCTGCGCAATCCGCTCGCAGATCCCTACGTGCTCGGAGTCTCCGGCGGTGCCTCCGTCGGCGCCCTCGCCGCCATGTTCCTCTCCGCCGCCGGCTGGATCGTCGACGCCTCGGCCTTCGCCGGCGCCACCGCCGTCTCGCTGCTGCTGCTCCTGTTCGCCCACCGCGACCTGCGCGCCGCCGCCGGCAGCGCCCCCCTGCTGTTGCTCACTGGCGTCATCCTCGCCGCGGGCTGCTCCGCGCTCATCGCGCTCATCCTCTCCATCGCCCCCTACAACAAACTGCGCGGCATGGTCTTCTGGATGATCGGCGACCTCGCCGGCGCGCAGGCCCGCGCGCTGCCCTGGGCCGCCCTGCTGCTCGTCTTCGTCTTCTGCCTGCGCAACGCGCGCGCCGTAAATCTGCTCGCCATGTACGCCGAGACCGCCGCCTCCCTCGGCGTGGCCGTCGGCCGCCTGCGCCTCGGGCTGTTCCTCGGCGCGGCGCTCTCCACCGCCTGCGCGGTCACCGGCGCGGGAAGTGTCGGCTTCATCGGCCTGATCGTGCCGCATGCCTGCCGCTTCGCACTCGGCCCCGACCACCGCCTGCTCTTTCCCGCCGCCGCCATGGCCGGCGGCGTCTTCCTCACCCTCGCTGACACCGCCGCGCGCACCGTCCTGTCCCCGCAGCAGCTGCCCGTGGGCGTCATCACCGCGCTAATCGGCGTGCCCACCTTCCTGCTGCAGCTGCATCAGGTCAGAAGAGGTGCGCGATGAGCCTCGTCAGCCTCGCCAACCCGAGGACGGACGCGCCCCCCCTCATCGCCACCCGCGGCCTGAGCCTCGGAGTCGGCGGCAAGTTCCTGCTCCGTGCGCTCGACTGGCAGGTCGGCCCCGGCGAATGCTGGGCCGTCGTCGGCCGCAACGGCGCCGGCAAGAGCACCCTGCTGCGTGCCCTCGCTGGCCTCGGCGACACGACCGGCGGCGGCGTCGAACTCGCGGGCCGGCCGCTGCACACCGTGCCCCTGGCCGAGCGCACCCGGCTCTGCGCCTATCTACCTCAGGGCCGCGCCGACGCCTTCGGCTACAGCGCGCTCGACACTGTGCTCGCCGCGCGCCACCAGCAGCAGTCCGGCTATTGGGACGCGCCCGAGGACATCGAAGCCGCCATGCGCTGCCTGCGCCGCCTCGACGTCGCCGAACTCGCGCGGCGCGACGTGCGCAGCCTCTCCAGCGGCGAGCGCCAGCGCGTCTCCATCGCCGCTCTGCTCGCGCAGGACGCGCCCCTGCTCCTGCTCGACGAACCCGCCGCCGCGCTCGACCTCGCCCACCAGATCGGCCTGCAGCGGCTCACCAACGCGCTGCGCAACGAAGGACGCGGCGTCGTTCTCGTGAGCCACGACCTCAACCTCGCCGCTGCGGCCGCCACCCACGCCCTGCTGATGCTCGAAGTCGGCTGCTGGCTCGCCGGCCCCGCCGCGGAAATCCTCGAGGCGCGGCGGCTGGGCGAATGCCTGGGCCACCGCGTGCAGGCCATCGAACACGCGGGGCGGTGCATCTTCGTCCCCGTCTACGACGAACCCGTTTTGGAAAACAAGGCATGAACGACAAAGAATCCAACGCCGAGGATGCGGCCGACGACGGCATCAACGAACGCCACCGCGAACGCATGCGGCGCAAGAAATCCGTGGTCGACGGCAAGATCGCCAAGGCCACGCTGACCGGCGGCGTGCTCATCGTCAACGCCGGCAACGGCAAGGGCAAGAGCTCCAGCGCCTTTGGCATGGTCATGCACGCGCTGGGCAACGGCATGAAGGTCGGCGTCGTGCAGTTCATCAAGGGCGCCATGTCCACCGGCGAGGAAATCTTCCTGCGCCGCTTCCCTGGCGAAGTCAGCTTCCATTCCATGGGTGAGGGCTACACCTGGGAGACCCAGGACAGTGAACGCGACATCTCCAAGGCCCAGGCCGCCTGGGAAACCGCCCGCGGCTTCCTGCGCGACCCGGCCGTCGGCCTGGTGGTGCTCGACGAACTCAACATCGCCCTCAAATACCGCTACCTCGACGTGCAGACCGTGATCACCGACATCCAGTCCCGCCCCGAGATGCAGCACGTCGTCGTCACCGGCCGCGGCGCGCCGCCCGAGATGATCGAGGCCGCCGACACCGTCACCGAAATGCAAGTCGTCAAGCACGCCTTCGCCGCAGGCGTCACCGCGCAGGCCGGCGTCGAATGGTAAGCACCCAGGCACATACCCAGGCAAAAAACCATGCGTTTTCAGACACCCGACATCGCCCCGCTCGACCTCGCCCTGCAGACCCAGCTCCAGCAGAAGATCGACCAGAAGACCAAGCCCCAGAGCAGCCTCGGCCGCCTCGAAGCCCTGGCCCTTCAGCTCGGCCTCGTGCAGCAGACGCTCTCGCCCGCGCTCGAGCGCCTCACCATCATCGTCTTCACCGGCGACCACGGCGTGGCGCACGCCGGCGTGTCCGCCTTCCCGCAGGAAGTCACTGTGCAGATGGTGCTCAACTTCCTCGGCGGCGGCGTGGCCATCAATGCCTTTGCCGGCGCCAACGGCCTGATCCTCCAGGTGGTCAACGCCGGCATCGCCCGCAAGATCCCGTCGCTCGCCAGCGCCGGCACCCGCCACCACGCCGGCTATCTGATGAACGCCATCGGCCCCGGCACGCGCAACTTCGCCGAAGAGCCCGCGATGACGCCCCAGCAAGCCTCGCAGGCGCTCGCGGCGTGCGTCTAGGTCGCCGCCAGCCATGCGCGCGGCGGCCGCAACGTCATCGGCTTCGGCGAGATGGGCATCGCCAACAACTCCTCGGCCGCCTGCCTCGCAAGCTGGCTCGGCGGCCTGCCGCTCGCGGCCGGCGTCCAGCGCAAGCTCCAGGTGCTGCAGGGCGCGCTCGATCTGCACGCCAAGGCGCAGTCCCCGCTCGATGCTCTCGCAGCCTTCGGCGGCTTCGAAATCGCCATGATGGCCGGCGCCTATCTCGGCGCGGCGCATGCTCATCCTCGTCGACGGCTTTATCGCCACCTCCGCCCTGCTCGTCGCCACCAAGCTCAGCCCGGCCGTGCTCGGCTACTGCGTGTTCTCGCACCGTTCACATGATAACGGCCACAAGGCCGTGCTCGCGCACCTGGGCGCGCAGCCCCTGCTCGAACTCGATCTGCGCCTGGGAGAAGGCACCGGCGCGGCCCTGGCCTATCCGCTCGTGCGCTCCGCCGCCTTCCTCAACGAGATGGCCTCCTTCACCTCGGCCGGCGTCAGCGAAAAGTCTTCCTTGAGGCCGCCGCCACGCATGTGCACGCCCAGGACAACGCCGCATCCGGCCAGGCGCAGACCGGCGCCAAGGCGCTCCTGATCAGCGCCATCACCTCGGGCCAGGGCAAGACCACCGTCTCACCGCCGCGCTGGTGCGCAAGCTCGCGCGCGCCGGAAAGCGCGTGCGCGTCTTCTCTTCAAGACGGGGCCCGACTTCCTCGATCCGATGGTGCTGACGCGCGCCTGCGGCGGCCCGGTGCTCACGCTCGACCTGTGGATGGTCGGCGAAGCCCGCTGCCGCGCCGTGCTCGTCGAAGGCGTCATGGGCCTCTACGACCGCCAGCCCTCCTGCGCCGACCTCGCCCACGCCTTCGGCCTGCCCGTGCTCGCGGTGCTCGACGTCTCGGCCATGGCGCAGACCGCCGCCGCCGTGGCGCTCGGCCTGCGCGAGCACGGCCCCGTGCAGCTCGCCGGCGTGATCGCCAACCGCGTCGCCAGCGCGCATTATGAAGAGATGGTGGCCCAGACCTTCGCGCAGACCGCCGCCCGCTCCGGCAAGGGCGTCGCGCTCGCCGGCAGCCTCGGCAAACAGGCCACCGCGCTACGCATCGACGACGCCTTCTGGAACGAGCTGCCCATCTTCGCGCCCGCTCCCGGGGACGCGGCCCTGCCGCCGGTCCCGCGCCTGCTCGCCGGCAAGACTGTCGCCGTCGCCCGCGACCCCGCCTTCGCCTTCCACTATCCCGACAACCTCGGCTGCCTGCGCGAACTCGACGCCGAGCTCGTCTTCTTCTCGCCGCTGGCCGACGCGCCCGTGCCCGCGCGCGCCGACGCCGTCTGGCTGCCCTGCGGCTATCCCGAGCTGCATGCGCAGACGCTCTCCCAGGCCGCGAACTGGCGCACCTCGATCCGCGACGCGCATCGCGCCGGCTGGCCCATCCTCGCCGAATGCGGCGGCATGATGGCGCTCGCCCAGGACATCGGCGGCGCATCCATGGCCGGCCTTCTGCCTGGCCACGTGCACATGCAGAAGCGGCTCGCGGCCCTCGGCCCGCAGGTCTGGTGCGTCGATGCGCGGCCCGGGCTCGAACTGCGCGGCCACGCCTTCCACTACTCCACCTTCGCAGCCAGACCTGAGCCGGTCGCGCATGCCCTCAAGAATCCGAGCGGCGCGCAGGGCGAGCCGGTCTACCGCGACGGCAGCCTCACCGCCTCGTATTTTCATGCCTATTTCCCATACAGCCCACAGGCGACGGCCCCGCTCTTCGGCGCCGCCGAAGCCGGCGGCTGGGTTCGGAGACAATGCAGGCATGCACGCAAGCCAACCTCCCCTCCGGGCGCCATGATGAGCGCCACCCTGATCCTCTGCGGCGCCCGCTCCGAAAAAAGCCGCTACACCGAATCCCTCGCGCTCGGCGCGGCCATCCGCGCGCGCCGCCGCCACGGCCACGTCGTGCTCGTCGACTACCTCACCGTCTGGCTCACCAATCTGATCTTCAGCGGTGGGGAAGAATTTCCCGAGCACGGCCCCATCGAGGCGCCCGCGCGCTTCGCCGCCGAACGCGCCGCCTTCCTCTCCAGCCTTGACGAGAACGCGGGCGAAGATGCGGGCGAAGATGCGGGCGAGGATGCGCCGCGGATCCTCGTCGGAAACGAAGTCGGCCTGGGCGTCGTGCCCATGGGCGCGGTCAACCGCTGGTTCGTCGACGAATCCGGCCGCCTCAACCAGGAGACCGCCAAGCGCTGCGAGAGCGCATGGTGGGTCGCGGCCGGCCTGGGCATGCCGATCAAGAGGCCCGCCTGATGCTGCTCGGCGAGCCGCGCCGCTGGCATCCGCTCGTGGGCTTCGGCAGGCTCACCGCGTGGCTGGAGCGGCGCCTGAATCCGGCGCATGCGCCTGCAGGCGCCTCCGCCTCTTCCACCGCCTCCGCGTATCCGGCTTCCACCGCTGTCCTGCGCGGCCTTCTCACCTGGACGCTCGCCGTCCTCCCCTTCTGCCTGCTCGCCTGGCTCGCCACGCGCGACAGCCTCTTCCCCGCCTGGCCGCTGCATGCGCTGCTGCTCTACTTCGGCCTGGGCCTGCGCAGCCTGCGCGACCACACCCGGCCCGTCGAACTCGCGCTCGAGGACGGCCAGCTCGACGAAGCACGCGCGTTCGCCGGGCGCATCGTCAGCCGCGACACGCAGCAGGCTGCGCCGCCTGAGATCGCCAAGGCGGCGGTCGAATCCCTGCTCGAAAACGGCAACGACGCCGTCTTCGGCGCGCTCTTCTGGTTCCTCGTCGCGGCGGCGCGCATCGACGACGCGCTCGCCTTCGTGCCGGCGCGCCTCACCGCGCTCTCCTATTCGCTCGTCGGCAGGACGCACCTCACGCTGCACTGCTGGCGCACCCAGGCGCGCGCCTGGCCCAGCCCCAACGGCGGCCCCGCCATGTCCGCCGGCGCCGGCGCGCTCAGCCTGGAGCTCGGCGGCAGCACGGTCTACGACAGCGTCGAGGAAATACGCCCGCACCTGGGCGAAGGCCGCGCACCCGAGGCCCGCGACATCGGCCGCGCCTGGCGCCTGGCTCCTGGTCGCCCTCTGCGCCCTGCTGTGGGCCGGCGCCGTCGCGGTCGCCGCGCTGATCCTGGCGCTGCCGCACGCGGGCGGCCCCGCCATGCTCCACGCCTCCCTGTGCCCATGATCCACGGCGACAACCTCGCGCAAACCATCGCTATCCACGGCGGCAGCCGGGACGGCTGGATCGACCTGTCCACCGGCATCAATCCGCATCCCTATCCCGCGCCCGCACTCGCCGACGCCGCCTGGCACCGCCTGCCTGAGCCGAGCCAGGCGCTGCTCGCCGCCGCGCGCGCCTGCTATTGTGAGCCGCATCTGCTGCCCGTCGCCGGCACCCAGGCCGACATCCAGGCCCTGCCGCGCCTGCGCGAGCCCGCGCGCGTGGCCATCGCCGCGCCCACCTATGGCGAATACGCGCACTGGTGGAAACAGGCCGGGCATGCGGTGCAGGAGATCGTGCTCGGCTCTTTATCCGCGCCGAGCGCCGCCGGCATCTCCCTCGACGCCGAAAACGCCACCAATGCCGCCGCCACACATGGCCTCGATCTGCGCGGCTTCGACGTCCTCGTCGTCTGCAATCCCAACAACCCCAGCGGCACGCGCATCGCGCCCGAACGCCTGCTGCAATGGGCCGACACGGATCCCGCCGCGAGCATCGCGCCGCGCGCCGGCCCGCCCGGCCTGATCGTGCTGCGCTCGGTGAGGAAATTTTTCGGGCTCGCCGGCCTGCGCCTGAGCTTCGTCTGCGCGCAAACCGAACTGCTCGGCGCGCTCGCCGAGGCGCTCGGCCCCTGGCAGATCAGCGGCCCGGCGCAGGACATCTGCGCGGCGGCCCTCGCCGACGCTGCCTGGCAGACTGCGACTCGCCATCGCCTGCAGGCGCTGCTCGCTGGCCACGGCCTGCGCAGCGCCTGCACGCCGCTCTTCCAATGGTGGCCTGCGCGCACGATGGCCCTCGCGCCCGAGGACTTCCAGGCGCGCATGGCTGAACGCCATATCTGGCCCCGCCTTTTCCCCGCCGGCTCGGCGGCCCACAGCATCCGCCTCGCGCAAGCCCTCGAAGCCGTCCTCGGCGGCGCGGACGTGACTGCACCACACGCGCCAAGCGCGCTGGGACAGGCGGCCTCTTGAGCAGACGCCCCCAAAAGATCGAGACAGACGCACAGCCCATGCACACCATGACCCGACACACCCGCGCCGCAAGCGCCTCGCACCTGCATCCGCAACCGCGTTCCCCACGCCTGACCGCCGCCCTCGCCCTACTCACCCTCAGCGCCGGCCTGCTCTGCACCCCCACCTCCGCCGCTGTCAGAGTCAAGGACGACGAAGGCAACACCGTCAAGCTCGAGCGCCCCGCGCAGCGCGTGGTCAGCCTCGCGCCCCACGTCACTGAAATGCTCTTCGCCATCGGCGCGGGGGCGAAGATCGTCGGCGTCGCCAACTACAGCGACTTCCCCGAAGCCGCCAAGAGCATCCCGCGCGTCTCCGACAACAGCCGCATCGATCTCGAGAAACTCCTCGCGCTCAAGCCTGACCTGCTCGTTGTCTGGCTGCATGGATCGGCCGAGCGCCAGCTCGAGCCGATCCGCCGCCTCGGCATCCCCTTCTTCTACAGCCAGCCGCACAAGCTCGCCGACTTCCCCGAAGCCTATGCGCGCCTCGGCATGCTGCTCGGCGTCGAAGCCCAGGCGCGCCAGGCCGGCGCCGACTTCCGCCGCCAGTACGACGCCCTTCAGGCGCAATACCGCGGCCGGCCCACGGTGCGCGTCTTCTACCAGGTCTGGAACCGCCCGCTCTACACGCTCAACGGCACGCACATGGTCAGCGACGTGATCCGCCTGTGCGGCGGCGAAAACATCTTCGCCAGTCTGCAGACCACTGCGCCCACCTTCGACCCCGAGGCCGTGATCGGCGCCAACCCGGAAGCCATCATCACCGGCAAGCACAGCGACCGCAGCGAAACCGGCCTGGAGATGTGGCAGGCCTATCCGTGCGTCACCGCCGTCAAGCGCAACAACCTGTTCTCCGTCAACGCCGATCTGATCAACCGCCCCGGTCCGCGCATCCTGCAGGGCGCGGCGGAAATCTGCGAAGCGCTCGACACCGCGCGCAAGCGCCGCCCGGACAAATGACGCCCACGGCATGAGCCGCTTCCCCTTCCACACACTGATGGTGCAGGGCTGCACCTCGGACGCCGGCAAGAGCACCGTGGCCGCCGCGCTGTGCCGGCTGCTCGCGCGGGAAGGCCTGCGCGTGGCGCCCTTCAAGCCGCAGAACATGGCCCTGAACAGCGCCGTCACCGAGGACGGCGTCGAGATCGGCCACACCCAGGCTCTGCAGGCGCTCGCCGCCGGCGTGGCGCCGCACACCGACATGAATCTCGTACTGCTCAAGCCCTCCTCGGACACCAGCGCGCAAGTCATCATCCAGGGCAAGGTGCGCGGCGACATGGACGCGCGCAACTACCACCAGTACAAGACCGTGGCGATGGGCGCAGTGCTCGAATCGTATGGCCGTCTGCGCGCGCTACGAGGCCGTGGCCGTCGAAGGCGCGGGCAGCCCCGCCGAGATCAATCTGCGCGAGCGCGATATCACCAACATGGGCTTCGCCGAGGCGGTGGACTGCCCGGTGATCCTGGTGGCCGACATCGACTGCGGCGGCATCTTCGCCCACATCGTCGGCACGCTCGACTGCCTTTCGGAAAGCGAGTGCGCGCGCATCGCCGGCTTTGTGATCAACCGCTTCCGCGGCTGCCTCGACCTGCTGCAGCCCGGCCTCGACTGGCTGGAGCAAAAGACCGGCAAGCCGGTACTCGCGGTGCTGCCCTATCTGCACGGCCTGTATCTCGACGCCGAGGATGCCGTGCAGACCCAGCAGGCCCAGGACAGCGCAGGTGCGCGGCTGCGCGTGGCCGTGCCCGTGCTGCCGCGCATCAGCAACCACACCGACTTCGACGCCCTGCGCGCCCATCCCGGCGTGGACCTGTGCTTCGTCAGCCCCGGCGCCGCCATTCCCGCCGCCGACCTCGTCATCCTGCCCGGCAGAAAGAACACCCGTGCCGATCTGCGCTGGCTGCGCGAACAGAGCTGGGACCAGGCCTTGCGCCGCCACCTGCGCTACGGCGGCAAGGTGATCGGCATCTGCGGCGGCATGCAGATGCTGGGCATGAGCGTCGCCGATCCGCACGGCGTGGAAGGCGAGCGCGGCGCGGACGAGGGCCTCGGCCTGCTCGCCATCGACACCGAGCTCGCGCGCGACAAGACCCTCAGGCAGGTCGCCGGCGTCTTCGCCTTCGCGGACGCCCAGGCGCGCTCAGCGCCGATGGGCAGATCCTCGGCACTTATCTGCACGACCTCTTCGACCGTACCGAGGCGCGCGCCGCCCTGCTCGCCTGGACGGGCATGCGCACCGAGGACGCCGCCGCGGAGGATCCGTGGCGACTGCGCGAGCGCAGCATCGCCCGGATGGCGCAAGCCGCGCGGCCCCTGTACGATGCCCTCTGCTCGCTGGGCGCGCCGCCAGCCTGGAGCGCCGTCCGGTCCTGAAGTCCGTGCTCCGTGGTCCACGCGCCGGCGAAGCCGAACCCATTCCTCATCCATGAGCCGAACAGCATGAAACGCCGTCAACTCATCCAAGCCGCCAGCGCCGCGCGCGAAGAAGCCTGGCCCGCCAAGCCCATCCGCATCCTCATCGGCTTTCCTCCGGGCAGCACCCAGGACATCCTCGTGCGCGCCGTGGCCGAGCATGCGCGCGCCGAACTCGGCCCATCGTCGTCGAGAACAAATCCGGTGCGGCCGGCCGCATCGCGCTGGACGCGGTGCGCACCGCGCCGCCCGACGGCTACACCCTGCTGCTGGCGACCTGCGCGATGATCGCCATCTATCCCTGGGTCTACCGCAACCTCAACTACGACCCGCTCAAGGACTTCATGCACATCGTCAACGCCGCCAGCTTCGAGCTGGCGATGAACGCGCATCCGGGCGTGCAGGCCAACAACCTCAAGGAATTCATCGACTGGGCTAAGAGCCAGGAAGGCAAGCTCAGCTTCGCCTCCTACGGCCAGGGCACGCCCTCGCACTTCCTCGGCGAAATGCTCAACCAGGCGGCCGGCCTGCACATGACGCACGTGCCCCACCGCGGCTCGCCGCCGGCGCGACAGGACCTGACCGGCGGCCAGATCCCCGTCTTCTTCGACACGGTTGGCGGCACGGTGATGTATTTCCGCGCGGGCCGCGCCAAAGTCTACGCCACCAGCGGCCTGAAGCGCTCGCCCTTCCTGCCCGACGTGCCGACCTTCGTCGAGCTGGGCTACAAGGACATGATCGCCAGCGCCTGGTTCGCCTTCGTCGTGCCGCGTGGCTTGCCGGAGGCCGTCGCGCAGAAGCTCAACCAGGCCTTCAACCGCGCCATCGCGAGCCGCGAGGTGCGCCAGCAGTTTCTCGCCAACGGCATGTATCCGCTGGGCGGCACATCGCAGGAGCTGTTCGCCACGATCAAGTCGGACATGGCGCGCTGGGAAAAGGCGGTGAAGGCTTCGGGCTTCCAGGCTCAACGACTGAGCCTCCCCCCGAAAGAAAAAGCCCGGCGCGCGCCAGCCTGAGCCGGCGTTCGGCCAGCCAGCCGTGGTCGGCCTCGAGGTTCTTCTGCGTCTGCGCGAGCATGCGCTTCACCTCCGATTCCTGCGGGCCGCCCAGGCCCAGGCTGGAGGCCAGCATGTTCTTGGCGGTGAGCGACTTGCGGTACTGCGCCTGGCTCAGGGGGAATTCAGTCTTCGGGAAGTTGAATGTCTTCACCGCCTCGGCGTAGATCTCACGCACCTTGTCGAAGGGAATGTCGGCTGGCTTCATCTTGTTGGCGCGGCCGAAGGTCACCAGGTCCGACGCGAAATGATGGCCGACGCGGAAGGGCGCGTCGGAATCGCGCTGCAGGATGTCGGCGAGTTCGGTGGTCGTCGAATAGTCGGCGTCCACCTAGGCAAGCGCGCGGTCCTTGTCGAGCACGAGGTTGTCGAGCAGGTCGGCGAGCTTGGCGAAGGTGTCGGCGGAGAGCTCGAGCGTGCGGTCCACCTGCTCGCGCTTGTAGTCGGGCAGGCCGGGCGTGGTGTTGTGTCCTTCGATCAGCGCGTTCACCGCGCCGCCGCCGATGTCGCTGGCCTGCAGGCGCAACACGTTCAGGGCGTTGGGATTGCGCTTCTGCGGCATGATGCTGCTCGTTCCGGTGAACCGGCCTTCGCGGATCATGATCCAGGGCGCGGTCTGGTGATACTGGGTGTGGATGTCCTGGATCAGCACGCCGACGAGTTCAGCGCCCTGATCGAGCGTGGCGAGCTGCGCCGCGTCGTAGGAATTCTCGATCACGCCGTCGAAGCCGAGCATCTCGGCCAGGCGTTTTCAGTTCACTGGAAAACTCGAGGTGCCCAGGGCCGCGCCGCCCAGCGGGCTCATGTTGAGGCGCGCATAGGCCTGCTTGAGGCGCTCGGCGTCGCGCTCGAAGGCCGCCGCGAAGCCCGGAAGATAGTGGGCGTAGGTGGTTGGCTGGGCCTGCACGCCATTGGTGTAGGCGGGCACGATGGTGCCGACGTTTTTCTCGGCCAGCGCCAGAACGCGGCCGCGCGCCAGGTTCAGGCTGTCGAGGAAGGCGAGCATGTGCTCGCGCTCTGTGAGCCGGCGCGTGGTCGCGAGGATGTCCTGGCGGCTGCAGCCCGAATGCATGTGCGTCGCGTCGGGGCTGGCCAGGCGCACGATATACGGCTCGAGCTGCAGATAGTCGCCGGGGCGGCGCCTGTAGGCGTCAGTGCCGGGCGTCTCGCCGTCGCGGATCACCTGGTCCACGGCCACCACGATCTTCTTTCCCAGGTCCTTGGGCACGATGCCCTGCTCCACCGTCATCACCAGCGAAGCCTTGTTCATCTCGCCGAGCAGGTATAAGTTGTCGTGCTCCTCGCCGCGCTTCTTGTCTGCGCCCCAGGCTCGGCCGCAGGCCAATGCCGAGGCGACCGCCCCCGCGATCGCCGCCGTTTTCCATGCATGCCGCATCTGCTCCATCTTCTTGCGTCCTCGTCTCTCGCCGGGGCGACGCCGGCGTCGCCCGCCGCACCCGCATTGTTCGTTCCCGCGCCACCCGTGCCAGCGCCGATCGCACCCGCTGCCGTGTCGGCGCGCGGCCCGCCGGCGTTGATGCTCATCTTCGGCGCGTCGACCTGGTAGCCGCCGGTGTCCCGGCCCACGCCGCCCGTCAGGCTCGCCAGCCGCATCTCGACCAGCCCGGACTGGATGGCCTGGGTGCTGGGCGCGGCGGTGGCGTTGGTCAGGATGCTCGAGACCTTGCCGCCGTCGCTCAGGATCACCAGACCGCTGCCCGTCGCGGCGATTTTATTCAATCCCGAGGCGCTCATGTACAGCGCCAGCGCGGTCCCCGCCGAGGAGGCCGTCACATTGAGGCTGCCGCCACCGGCGGAAACGTTGGCCGTGCCCGTGGTGTTGAAGTAGATGCCTACCATGGTCGAGGAGGAAGAGCTCGTCCCAGTGAGACTCAGCGCGCCGCGCTCTACCATCAGCGGGAAGACGGCAGCCGCTTGACAGGATTTTCCAGGGCCGGCCGGAAGCCTTTGGCGAAATGCTCGCGGAGAAACTGCGGGAAAAACTCGGGGGAGACGCTACGGCCACGCGAATAAGCGTAAAATAACGATAACTTAACGGCAAATATTCGAGGTTTTTATGGCCACGGCCTCCAAGAAATCGCAGAGCATCGTTTCCTCCTCCCATCTCGTCTCGCCGCGCAGCCCCGAGCTCTCCGAATTTGAATTCGGCCTGATCATCGCCTGGAACGCCTATAGCCGCTGGGCGACGCGCTGCATGGCCGCCGCCGGCCTGCCAGATCTGGCGATCACCGACGTCAACGTTCTGCACCACGTCTACCACCGCGGCCGCGCCAAGAAGCTCGCCGACCTGTGCCTGATCCAGAATATCGAGGACACCCACATCGTCAGCTATTCGCTCAAGAAGCTGATCGCCGCCGGCGCGGTGACCTCGGAGAAGATCGGTAAGGAAATGCTCTATTCGGTGACCGACCTCGGCCGCCGGATCGTCGAGGCCTACCGCGAGGTGCGCGAACGCTGCCTGATCGAAAGCCTGGTGCCCGACGCCGGCGACAACGAGCGCATCGCCGAAGTCACGCGCCTGCTGCGCCATCTCTCCGGAGCCTACGACCAGGCGGCGCGGGCGGCGGCCTCCATCTGAGCGGCGGCCCCGAGGCCGCCTCCGGCGAGGCCGGCCGAATGCGGCTACAGTAGGCGTCCCGATACAAGACAGACACAAGAGACACGGATGAGCATCCCGCACTACGAATACGGCGTGGCCACATCCGACAAATTCAGCATCCACAGCGGCCGGGAATTCCTGCAGGCCATCGTCGACGGCAAGCTACCGAAGCCGCCGATGTGCAAGACGCTCGGCTACTGGCTGGCCGAGGTCGGCGAGGGCTTCGTGGCCTTTGAGGGCGAGACGGGCGAGCACTTGCTCGATCCCGTGGGCACCGTGCACGGCGGCTGGGCGCTGACCATCATCGACAGCGTCACCGCCTGCGCCGCCTATTCGCTGCTGCCGGCCGGCACCGCCTTCACCACGATCGAGACCAAGGGCAATTTCTCGCGCCCCATCCTGCACGACACCGGCCGCGTACGCGCCGAGGCCGTGGTGGTGTCGCAAACGCGGCAGATCATTTCCACCGAGGCGAAACTCCTCGGCCCCGGTGGCAAGGTGCTTGCGCACGGCACATCAACCATCATGGTGATGCCGGCGCCGCGCGCGGCCTAGCTCTCCAAAGCGAAAGCCCGAAGTCCCGCGCCGCCGCTCCGGCCCGCGCGCTGAGGGCGCGTGACAGCGCCGCGCATTCCTCGATCAACTGCTGGCCGAAGGCTTCGGTCTCCGCCGCGAGCACCCGCACGCTCGGACCGAACACGCCGAGCGCGCCATGCAGCCGGCCCGCTCCGTCGAAGAAAGGCGCGGCCACCGCCACCGCGCCCTGGATCAGCGCGTTGCGGCTGACCGCATAGCCGCGCCGGCGAATCTGCGCGAGTTCGCGCTCGATCGCGGCGAGGTCCAGATCGAGGCCGCGCGCGCTCGCTTCCAGCTCCTCCTTCTGTAGGCTTTCGAAGGCCAGCATCACCCGCCCGCTCGCGCCCAGCACAATGCGTTCGCACGAGCCGACGCCGCGCTTGAAGGAAAGCGGCTGCGCGTTCGGCAGTTCGGCGGCGCAGATGCGGTAGTCGCCCTGGCGCACGAAGAGCGCCACCGTCTCGCTGGTCTTGTTCCAGAGACGCTTGAGCATGCGCTGGGCCAGCACGGCGATGTCCAGGCTCGAGGTCCAGGCGTGCGAGATGCGCGCTGCAGCTCGCCCGAGGCGCTGACGAAGCCGTTGCGCTCCAGCGTGTAGAGCAGCCGGTAGAGCGTGGGCCGGCTAAGGTCGACGAGGCCGAGCAGCTCGCCCACGGCAAGACCTTGCTGCCCGTGGATGAATGCGAGCAGGATCTGCAGCGCCCTGTCCACGGCGCGGACACCTTCCGCGCCGCCATTTCCCTTTTGATTCATGGCCTTGCCTTTCCTTGCGCGCCAAGGCCGCGGCGAGTTCCGCTGGCTCGGCGAGGTGTCCATTCTATGGACATCGTTATCGTAATGCGAACATATAATCGCCGCGCTGACAACAAGGAGACTCAAGATGGACAGGGCGATGTCGTAAATCCTGGTGCGCACCGGCCCGGACACTCCCATGGGCAAGCTGATGCGGCGCTACTGGGTGCCGATCCTGCTCTCGAGCGAAATCGCCGAGCCCGACTGCCCGCCGGTGCGCGTGCAGATCCTTGGCGAGAAGCTGCTCGCCTTCCGCGACAGCCAGAACCGCCCCGGCCTGATCGATGAGTTCTGCTCGCACCGCGGCGTCTCGCTCTTCTTCGGGCGCAACGAGGAATGCGGAATCCGTTGCGCCTATCACGGCCTGAAGTTCGATATCGAGGGCAAGTGCGTGGACGTGCCCTCCGCGCCGCACATGGCGCCGAAGATGAACATCAAGGCCTATCCCTGCATCGAACGCGGCGGCATCCTCTTGGCCTACATGGGCCCGCCCGACAAGAAGCCCGAGCCGCCCGAGGTGGAATGGTGCGGCCTGCCCGAGAGCCACCGCTTCGTCCCAAAGCGTCTGCAGGAAAGCAACTACCTCCAGGCGATGAAAGGCGGCATCGACATCAGCCACGCCTCCTATGTGCACCGCTACGAGGTCCACGTCGACCCGATGCACCAAGGCACCAAGGCCAACGACTACATCAAGGCCGACGGCAACGTGATCTTAGATATCGAGAAGACCGACTTCGGCCTCACCCTCTACGGCCGCCGCAACGGCGAGCCCGATTCCTACTACTGGCGCATCACTCAGTGGCTCTTCCCCTTGTTCACGCGGATCCCGCCCTTCGGCGACCATGCGCTGGGCGGCCACGTCTGGGTGCCGATCGACGACCACAGCTGCTGGGCCTGGAGCATCAACTTCCATCCGCGCAAGCCGCTCTCGGCCGAGGAGCGCGAGGCGATGCAGCAAGGCAAGGGCATCCACGTCGAATACGAGCCTGGCACCTTCCGCTCGCTCGCCAACAAGTCCAACGACTATCTGATCGACCGCCGCGCACAGAAGGAGAAGCGCACCTACAGCGGCGTGTTCGGCTTCTCGATGCAGGACGCCTCGCTGCCGGAGAGCATGGGCCCGATCCAGGACCACAAGCGCGAGCATCTTCTGCCCACCGACAAGGCCATCGGCATGGCCCGGCGCATGCTCCACGACGCGGCGCTGAACCTAGAGAAGGGCGTCGAGCCGCCCGCCCTGGACGCTGCCGCGCAGCGCGTGCGCGCCGCCGGCGTGCTGCTCAAGCACGGCGACAATCCGCAGGAATGGGCGAAGCGGCATCTGGCCGACAGCGTGAACGAACCGGTGTATTCGATCTGACGGCCACCCGGACACACAACGCACGATAAAACACCTGGAGACAAGACAATGAAGAAGCTTTCCGCGCACACGCTCGCCGCCGGCCTGGCCCTGGCCGCCGCGCTCGGCGAAGCCCGCCCAGCCGGCCGGCGAATGGGCGCCGAACAAGCTGGTGCGCATCATCGTGCCGATCGTCGGCAGCACCAACGACGTGCTCGCGCGGCTGGTCGCGCCCAAGCTGCAAAAGGCGATGGGCCAGCCGGTGATCGTCGAGAACAAGCCCGGCGCGGGCGGCAACATCGGCGCGGAATACGTAGCCAAGTCGCCGGCCGACGGGCTGACGCTTCTGGTCGGCTAAAACGGCCCGCTGGCGATCAATCCGACGCTCTTCGAGAAGATGCCCTACGACCCGCTCAAGGACCTGGCGCCGATCACGCTGGCCGTGAGCTCGCCGCAGTACCTGACCGTCGTCAATCCCAACGCGCAGATCAACAACGTGGCGGACCTGGTGGCGTGCGCCAAAGCGGCGCCCGGCCAGATCTCCTACGCCTCGGTGGCAGTGGGAAGCGCCTCGCATCTGACGATGGAGATGCTAAAGTCCACCGCCAAGGTGGACCTGACCCACCTGCCCTACAAGGGCGCCGGCCTGGCGATCAACGACCTGCTGGCCGGCCACGTGCAGACGGACTTTTTCGTGCCGGGCAACATGCTGCAGTCCGTCAAGGAAGGCCGGCTGCGGCTGATCGCCTCGAGCGGTCAGAAGCGATTCGCCTCCACGCCCAACGTGCCCACGCTGATCGAGCTCGGCTATCCGGATTTCGTCGCCGTGTCCTGGATCGGCTTCCTGACCGTGGGCGGCACGCCGCGCAACATCATCGACTGCTACAACAAGGAGCTGGTGAAGATCCTCCATTCGCCGGAAATCCACGACAAGCTGCAGGGCATGGAATTTGAAATCATCGCCAGCAGCCCCGAGCAGCTCTCGAGCTGTATCCGCGCAGAGATTCCGCGCTGGGGCAAGGTCCTCAAGGCCACCGGCGCGAAGCCGGAATAAGGAGACGGAGATGAGCGCAAGCAAGCCGGGCCGGCTGCAGGGCCGCGCCGCACTCGTCACCGGCGGCGGAGCCGGAATCGGCGCGGCGACCGCGCGCCTTTTCTGCGCCGAGGGCGCATCCGTGGCCCTGGTGGACCTGGACGCCGCGGCGCTCGTGCGCACGGCCGAGGCTATCCGAGCCGAACTGCCCGGCGCGCGCATGGTCTGCCACGCCGCCGACATCGCCGACGCCGCGCAGGCACCGCTGGCGGTGCAGGCCGCGCTGGACGCCTTCGGCGGGCTCGACATCCTGGTCAACAACGTGGCGATGCGCAATTACGCGCACATCGCCGACGCCGCGCCCGAGGCCTGGCAGGCCATGGTCGGCGTCAATCTGATGGGGCCGGCCAACTACTGCCGCGCCGCCCTGCCCGCGCTGCGCGCCTCGGGCAAGGGCGCGATCGTCACCGTCTCTTCCTGCTACGCCGTCACCGGCCGTGCCGGCCAGGGCCTCTACGACGCCACCAAGGCCGGCCTGCTGGCGATGACGCGTAGCCTCGCCTTCGAGGAGACCGCCAAGGGCGTGCGCGCCAACGCTGTCTGCCCCGGCTCAACCTTCACCGACTTCCACGTCAACAAGGCGAAGGCTTCCGGCAAGAGCCCCGAGCAGCTCTCCACCGCACGCCAGACCACCATCGCTGATGGGCCGCTGGGCCCTGCCCGAGGAGATCGCCTGGCCGATCCTCTGGCTGGCCTCGGATGAAACCTCCTTCATCACAGGGACGACGCTGATGGTCGACGGGGGCCTGCACATCATGTAACCGCCGGCTCCATCACCCGCATCCACAAAATCTATACTTGCACCCATGCGAATCCCCACCCGAATTTCCGCCACCCCCGTCCTTTCCCTGAGCCTCGCGCTCGGAGGCTGCGCTTCCATGAATCAGGCATCCAAACCGTCTCCGGCTGTCGTCTCGGCCCTGGCGCCCAGCGGCAAGCTGCGCGCCGCGATCAACCTCGGCAATCCGATCCTGGTCGGCACGGGCGCCGACGGCAAGCCCAAGGGCGTGTCCGTCGACCTGGCGACTGAACTCGCCAAGCGCCTAGGCATGCTGCTGGAGCTGGTGCCCTTCAACGCCGCCAGCAAGGTGGTGGAGGCGATCGGCGCGAACAGCGTGAACATCGGCTTCTACGCCATCGATCCCAAGCGCGGCGAGGACACCCTGTTCACCGGCCCCTATATCATGATCGAAGGCGGCTATCTGGTGACCAAGGATTCGCCGATCAAGGAAAACGCCGAGGTCGACCGCAAGAACAACCGCGTGGTGGTCGGCAAGGGCAGCGCCTATAACCTCTTCCTCACGCGCGAACTGAAGAACGCCGCGATCGTGCGCGCGCCGACCTCGCCCGCCGTGACCGACATGTTCGTGCATGGCAAATACGAGGTCGCCGCCGGCGTGAAGCAGCAGCTCGAGGCGGACGCTAAGCGCATCCTCGGCCTGCGCCTGCTCGACGGCCGCTTCATGGAAATTCGCCAGGCGATGGCCACGCCCCAAAACCGCGCCGCCACCCACGACTATCTGATCGCCTATGTCGAGGAGATGAAGAAGTCGGGCTTCGTCGCCGCGGCGCTGACGCGCCATCAGATCGAGGACGCGGAAGTGGCGCCGGCGGGCACGAAGTAAGCCGGAAAACCGGTTTCCGGCACGCCGCCCCTCAATCAGCCGACCATCTTATTTACGCACTTAAATCGCCCGCAGACTGGGCCTGCTGGTGCATGCGCCACTGAAGTTCGACCGGCGCGCCCTGCAGGACATCGAGCAAGGGCGCAGCGAAGGCACGGTTCAGACGATGAACAAGATATTGAGCGCCTTCGGATTGAAGCTCGGCGCCATGCGCAAGGCTTGAAGCCTAAACTCGCCTGCCGCGCCACCGGCGTCTATTGGCCCAGACCCGCGATGTAATCCGCGAGCCGGACGATGTCCTCGTCCTTGAGCGCGGAGGCGGCGGAGGTCATGTTGCCGTCCATGTCGAAGCGCGTCGCCGCTTTGTGAAGCCGCGCAGCTGCGCGAGCAGGTAGTCGTGCTGCTGGCCCGCGAGGCGCGGGATGCGCTGCACGCCGAGCAGCGCCGGGCCGTGGCATTGGGTGCAGTTGAACTGCTTAGCCAAGGCGCGGACCGGCCTCGACGTTCTCGGGCTTGGTCTGGTGCCCGGCGCGCGCGCACTTTTCGGAGGCGAAATAGACGGCCAGGTTGTTCATGTCGCCGTTGCTCAGATTCGGTGCGAAGGGCGACATGGAGGGATTCTTGCGGTTGCCCTCGAGGAACTGGTAGAGCGCGGTGTCGATGGACTGCGCGGGCATGCCCGCCATCGCCGGGATCTCGGGCATGGCGGAATTGCCGCCGGGGCCGTGACAGGCCACGCAGAGCGGCGCCTTCGCGCGGCCGGCATCGATGTCCGCCGCCGCGCTGCCGGCGAGGTTGCACAGAGAAAAAACCGCGGCGGAAACCGCCGCGGCCCAACTGGAGTTAAAACTCGATATCGATCGCATCGTTGAACAGCTTCTCAACACTATTTCTTGGCGTAGCTGATCCGGTAGATGGTGCCGTTGTAGTCCTCGGACGCCAGCAGCGAACCGTCCTTGAGCTGCAGCAGGTCGACTGGGCAGCCCCACATCGGCGGATCACCCTTGTCGTTGATGACAAAGCCCATCAGGAAGGGCTCGTACTTGACGGCCTTGCCCTTGGCATCGAGCACGACGCGCATCACATCGTAACCGTGCTTGGTGTTGCGGTTCCAGGAGCCGTGGCGGGCGATGAAGATGTTGTTCTTGTACTCGGCGTGGAACATCTTGCTGGTGTAGAAATGCATGCCCGTCGGCGCGACGTGGGGACCAAGCTTGAGCACGGGCGCGGTGGTCGACACGCAGTCACGGTACTTGACGTATTCCGGATCGGGCGTGTCGCCCTGGCGGCACCAGGGGAAGCCGAAGTTCTCGCCGGTCTTAGTCACGACGTTTAGCTCATCGTGGGGCAGCTCGTCGCCCAGCCAGTCGCGGCCGTGTTCGGTGAACCAGAACTGCTTGGTGACGGGGTGGAAGTCCATGGCCACGCTGTTGCGCACGCCGGTGGCGATGATCTAGAACTTGCCGGTCTTGGGATCGACGCGGTGGATCGCGGCCTGGATGTAGTTCGGCGTCGTGATGTTCTGTGGCGAGCCGATGTTGAAGTACAGCTTGCCGTCCGGGCCCATCGCCAGATACTTCCAGAAGTGGCCGGGGCCGTTGGTCGGATCGGTGTCGGCGAAGACGAGCTTGGGCGCGGGCGGATTGTCGAGGTTATCCTCAATGCCGTCGTAGCGCGTGATCTTGTCGCGCTCGGCGACGAAGAGCGTGCCCTTGCTGAAGATGATGCCGCTGGGCGAGTTCAGGCCCTTGAGGATGGTCTTGACCTCGCGCTTGCCGCCACGGTCGATCACCGCGTAGATGTTCTTGGCCAGGCGGTTGCTGACGAAGACGGTGCTCTTGTCGCTCAGGGCGAGCGAGCGCGCCTCGGGCACGCCCTCGGCCCACACCTCGATCTTGAAGCCGGCCGGCACCTTGAGCTTGTCGATGGGCGGGTCCTTGACTTCGGCGCCGGTGAAGTTGGGGCTGAAGGGATGCAGGGTGGCGGTCGCGGAATCGGTGCCAATGCCCTGCTTCCAGGGCGGAGGCGGATTGCCGCCAGCGGCCGGCGCCTTGGTGAAGGCCGGCGCGGCGGCCATCAGGCCGAGTGCGATAACGAGCTTATTCAGCTTCATCGTCCGTCTCCTATTTATTATTATAGATGACGCGTATTTTACCGCGATCGTTTGCGGTTTGTGGCGATTTATTCGCCGAAAGTCCTCCCCCGGGATCAGGCTTTCTAATCAGCGCCACAGATTTTTTAATCGAGGTCGAGGTCGGTGACGAACATCTTGCCCGGCTAATGGGTGATGCTGAAGGGAAGCCGGCTCAGTTCGGTGACGTACTGCGGCGTGACGCCGCAGGCCAAGAAGACCGGCAGCTCGCCCTCGCGCAGGCTGACGGCGTCGCTGAAGTCGGGCTTGGAGACGTCGGCGATGCCGATGCGCCCGGGGTTGCCAATATGCACCGGCGAGCCGTGCGCGTGGGGATCTCGACGGCGCGCGCGATGTCGCGCGAATCGATGGGCCGCATGCTCACCACCATGTTGCCGCGCATGCGGCCGGCGGATTCGCCGGGGATGTTGGTCTTGTACATCGGCACGTTGACGCCCTCTTCCACGTGGCGCAGGCCGATGCCACCGCGCATCAGCGCGGCCTCGAAGGAAAAGCTGCCGCCGATGAGGAAGGTGACGAGGTCGTCGCACAAGTATTCGCGGATGTCGCCCACTTCCTTTTCCAGCTTGCCGTCGCGGAAGATGCGGTAGCCCGGCAGGTCGCTGCGGACGTCGGCTCCCTTCGCCGTCCGGGGCTCCCAGGCGCCCGGCTCGAGCACTTCCACCAGCGGGCAGGGCTTGGGATTGCGCTGGCCAGCTGGAGCGCGCGCACCCGCAACATGCTGATCCTGCTGGCGCTCGCCGGACTGAGCATCGCCGGCCTGGGCACCATGACCCACCGGCGCATCGTGCAGACCAATCTGGCACGGCAAAACGCCAAGCTGAGCGAATCGAGGCTGCGTTCGGCGATGGTGTCGCTGCTGGAGGGCATCGTCGTGCACGACGCCGAGGGCACGATCATCGAATGGAACGATGCGGCGCTGAAGATCCTCGATCTGAGCCGTGACCAGACCACCGGCCTAGCCACCCGCGAACGCAACCTGAAGATGATCTACGAGGACGGCCGCCCGCTCCCAGCGGACCAGCATCCGGCCATGATTGCGCTGCGCACCGGCGAGCCGGTCTCGGGCATGGTGATCGGCGTGACCCTGGGCAACGGCGACCTGCGCTGGATCCGCGTCAACGCCGAACCGATCCGCGGCGAGGAAGGCAGCAAGCCCGAGATGGTCACCGCCACCTTCCTCGACATCACCGAGCAGCGCAAGAACGAGGGAGCGGCTCGCCGATTCCAATTCCGAGCTGGAAATGTGCATGGCCCAGCGCACGCAGGCGCTGCAGCGCGCCAACGAGGATCTGGAGACCTTCGCCTACACGCTGGCGCACGACCTGCGCGCGCCCACCCGCCACGTCGCCGGCTTCTCCGCGCAGTTGGTGAAGATGCTTGGCGACGAGGTGGAGCCGTGCGCGCGGCGCTGGCTGCAGCTGATCCAGGATTCGGCCGAACATCAGGCGCGCCTAGTCGAGGAGCTGCTGGCCTACACCGGCCTGGGCGCGCAGCCGGTGCGCTCCGAGCACATCGACATGGTGGAGCTGGCCAACGCGGTCAAGGAGCAGGTCTCGGCCGAATGGCCCAGCCTGCCGAACATCGAATGGGTGATCCTGTGCGAGGTGCTCTACAACCTGTGCGCCAACGCCGTCAATTTAAGCCAGACCCGGGAAACTCCCAGGGTCGAAATCGGCGTGATCCGTCAGACCGAGGGCGGACCGATCTATTTTTTGGCGGATAATTGGGTCGGCTTCGATCCGGAGCTCGAGAGCCATCTGTTCAAGCTCTTCGAGCGTTTGCATCCGGATCAGATCTTCACGGACACGGGCATGGGCCTGGCGATCGTGAAGCGGCTGCTCGCCAAGATCAGCAGTTCGATCTGGGCCTGGGGCCGGGTTGACGAGGGTTCGACCTTCTATTTCAATTTCGATCAGTCGGTCGAGAATTTCGAGAGTCTAGAGAACGGCAATGCCTAGCAGTGAACAAAAACGGATTCTGCTGGTGGACGACAGCGAGGCCGATCTGGAGATGATCAAGATGGTCCTCGACGAAGCCAGCTACGCCAATCACATCGACACCGCCGGCAGCGGCCAGGAGGCGCTCGACTTCCTGTTCCGCAACGGCGCCTGCGCCTTCCGCGACACCGCCCAGCCCTCGCTGGTGATCCTCGACAACAAGATGCTCAGCCTCTCTGGCATCGAGGTGGAGGCGGAGATGCGCAAGAACCCCGCGACCGATCTGATCCCGGTGGTCATCTTCTCCTCGTCCAAGCTGAGCCGCGACATCACCGACAGCTACACCAACTGCGCCAACGCCTATGTGGTCAAGCCGGTGGCCTTCGAGGAATTCACGCGGGTGGTGAACAACACTGTGCAGTACTGGATCTACACCAACACGGATTCGGCCTCGGGCATGTAAGGCCCGTGGCCGCCTGATCGCCAGGTCAGGTTTCGGACCACATCCGCAGCAGGTTGTGGTAAATGCCGATGAGAGTGCGGCGAGCCTTCTCGTCCGCCTCCTCGGCGTTGAGCGCCTGGATGGCGTTGTCCATGTCGAAGAGCAGCGCGCGCTGGCCGTCGTCGCAGATCAGGCTCTGCACCCAGAAGAAACAGCCCACGCGCACGCCGCGCGTGATTGGCTTGACCAGATGCACGCTGGTGGCCGGATAGAGCACCATGTCGCCGGCCGCGAGCTTGATCTCGTGCGTGCCGTAGGTGTCCTCGATGCACAACTCACCGCTGTCGTAGTCGGCCGGATCGGTCAGGAAGAGCGTGGCCGACACGTCGGTGCGGATCTTCATGCCGCTCAACGGATCGATGCGCACGGAGCCGTCGACGTGGGCGCCGAAGGTCATGCCTTCACTGTAACGGTTGAACATTGGCGGATAGACAGACGCCCGCTGGCAGCGCTGCGCTGATGAAGAGGGGATTGCGCTCGAGCACCGAGATGATCAGGTGCCCGAGGCCGCTCCCCACGTCGGAGCGCTCGTCGATCTGCTGGTTGAACTTGACCGGTGCGCCTTGATAGCCCGCCGTGATCCGCCCAGGCCTCTCCGGCGCCGTCCAGCTCGTGGCGGACGGTGGCGAGTTGCTCTGGGTTGAGGACTTGCGGGATGGTCAGCAGCATGTACGCCTGGTCTTTACATCCGATAGGTGACGGTCAGCATGGCGGTGCGGCCGATGCCGAGCACCGCGCGACCGCCTTCGGACTGGATCAGGGAGTCATAGTACTGCTTGTTGAACACGTTGAGCAGATTCACGCGCACGTCGTACTTCGGCTGGCGGTAGGCCAGCATGGCGTCGAAGCGCGTATAGGACGGAACCTGGATCGCGTTGCCGGAGGTGACCACGGTGTTGCAGTTGGCGGCGAAGCGGCTGGACATGAAGGTCGCGCCGCCGCCGGCCTTTCAGCCGGGAACGATGTCATAGGTGGTCCACAGCGCCAGAGTGTGGCGCGGCGTGTTCGCGGGGATGTTGCCCTGCGTGGCGTCCAGCGCGGAAGCGCTGACGATCCTGCCGTCGAGGAAGGTGTAGCCGCCGTAGACGCCCCACTTCTTCGTCAGGTTGACGGCCGCGCCAAGGCGGAAGCCGTTCACGCGGACGTCGCCGTCGAGCGTGTACACGCCGGTCGACACCTGGCTGCGGGCATTGCTCTTCTCGATCTGGAACACCGCGGCGCTCAGCGAGAGCTGGTTGTGCAGCAGGTCCCACTTTCTGCCCAGTTCATAGGTGCGGTTGCTTTCCGGCGCCACCGCCTGCGTGCCGTTGGTCACGGTCAGCGATTCCAGCGAGGGATTGAACGACGTGCCGTAGGACAGGTAGTAGGACTGCCAGTTGGCCGGCTGGTACATTGCGCCGGCTCGCACGCTGGTGAAATAGGTGGTCTGCGCGGCGGCGGCCGTGGCGTTGGTCGTGACGGCGTTGGTCAGCGAGGCGTGGTAGCGGTCCCAGCGCAGGCCGCCGACCAGCTTCCACTGCTTGTTCAGCTCGATCGTGTCGTTGGTGTACGCCGCGACGGTGCTGGCGTTGCCGGTGCCGACGTTGGCCAGGGTCGTGGTCGCCGAGGTGGGCGAGGTGGTGTAGCTCGAGCCGAGCAGCGGCACGCAGGCCACCGTGCTCGAGGCCATTGTCACGCCGTTGCAGCTACCGGTGCGCGCGTAGTTGACGACGCCGTAGGAATCCCAGCCGAGTTCGCCACCGGAGACCTGCGTGTGCTTGATCGAGCCGGTGTCGAACAGATAGGTGAAGTCGGTCTGGTTGGAGAAGGACTTGTCGCGGATCTGGCGGTCATGGCTTTGCAGCTGCACATAGAGCGAGTACAGGGGCAGCGTGCTCGCGCCGGTGACGGTGGTGAAGCCCGAGCCGCCGACCGAGCCGATGGCGTGCGACGACGTCTCGACCGCATTGGTGTTGGTCTGCGAGAACTGAGTCTGGCTGCGCATGCTCAGCGTGGGCGAGATCTTGTGGTCGATGCGCGCGTTCAGCGAGGTGGCTTCCTGGATGGTGCGGTCATCGGTGTAGCCGTACCAGGTCTTGCTCGAGGCGCCCAAGGGCGCGCTGTTCAGACCGACGAAGCCGTAGTCGGGCATGTCGCGGTTCATCAACTCGGCCACTGCCTGGCGGCTCCACAGCGCGTAGATCATCTTCAACTGGTCGGGCATGCGGTCGCGGATCAGCCGCTGAACCTCGCGTTCCTGCTCCGCCGTCAGCGTTCTACCCGTACCCTGCGGGCGCCCGGGGCGCTCAACGTCGATGGCCTTCCACCCGCCCGCGCGATACGCCTTCACCGCCGCAATGAGCGTCGTGCGCGACATCTCGCATTGCGCCGCCGTGTCCTTCAGGCTCACGCCATCCAGCCGCATTTTCACCGCACGTCGACGCCGTTCGTTCAGGGCGGCTACCGACAGCGTTCTCGAGTCGATTTTGTCCCTGCAACATCCGACTCTATATCACTCAATAAGTTCAATGTTTAAGTGCCGGGTCAATAAGCCTGTTTAGCGTTCGACAGCCAATGCAACACCCATGCCACCCCCGATGCACAGGGAGGCGAGGCCTTTCTTCGAGCCGCGGCGGGCCATTTCGTGGAGCAGCGTCACCAGGATGCGGCAGCCCGAGGCACCGATCGGATGGCCGATAGCGATGGCGCCGCCGTTGACATTGATCCTGGAGGTGTCCCAGCCCATATGCTGATGCACGGCCAGGGCCTGGGCGGCGAAGGCTTCATTGATCTCCATGAGGTCCAGGTCGCCCACCTGCCAGCCGGCGCGCGAGAGGCAGCGGCGCGAAGCCGGCACCGGGCCCATGCCCATGACCTTGGGATCCACGCCGGCGTTGGTATAGGCGGCGATGCGCGCGAGCGGCGTGACGCCCATCTTCTCGGCGGTCTTGGCGGCCATCACGACCACGGCGGCGGCGCCGTCGTTGATGCCCGAGGCATTGGCAGCGGTGACCGTGCCGTCCTTGGTGAAGGCGGGCTTGAGGCCGGCCATGCTGTCGAGCGTGGCGCCCTGGCGCACGAATTCATCGGTGGCGAAGGCGATGGGGTCTCCCTTGCGCTGGGCCAGCATCACCGGAACGATCTCGTCGGCGAACCTGCCGGCCTTCTGCGCGGCCTCGGCCTTGTTCTGCGAGCCGACGGCGAAGGCGTCTTGCATCTCGCGGGTGATGCCATATTCCTTGGCGACGTTCTCGGCGGTGACGCCCATGTGGTACTGGTTGTAGACGTCCCAGAGGCTGTCGACGATCATCGAATCGATGAGCTTGGCGTCGCCCATGCGGAAGCCGTCGCGCGAATTGGGCAGCACGTGCGGCGCGGCGCTCATGTTCTCCTGGCCGCCGGCCACGACGATCTCAGCCTCGCCGGCGATGATGGCGTTGGCCGCCAGCATCACGGCCTTCAGGCCAGAGCCGCAGACTTTGTTGATGGTCATCGCCGGCACCATGTTGGGCAGCCCGGCCTTGAGCGAGGCCTGGCGCACCGGGTTCTGGCCGGAGCCGCCGGTGAGCACCTGGCCCATGATGACTTCGCTGACCTGGTCGGGCGCCACCTTGGCGCGAGCGAGCGCCTCCTTGATGACGAGCGCGCCCAGCTCGGGGGCGGGCGTCTTGGCCAGCGATCCGCCGAACTTGCCCACTGCGGTGCGGGCGGCGGAAACGATCACGATATCGGTCATGGTCTGCCTCTTCTTGATTTCAACAATGGATTGGCCTGGATGGATTCAGGCTTTCTGTCACACGTAGCGGCCGGGGGCCGGCTCGATGACGGGATAATTCTTGGAGCCGGGCTTCTTGGGCGCGGCCTGCATCTCTCCGGCATGCCCGGCCAGCCAGACGCCCCACACGGGCCACCAGCTCCCGGGATGCTCCTGTGCGGCGACGAACAAGTCCTCGGCCTGCTTGGGCAGTTCGGCTTTCTTGCCCTTGGCGCCCTTGCCCTCCTTCGCGTCGAGGGTCCAGTAAGAGCGCTTTTTCTTGGCTGGCGGATTGATCACGCCGGCCACGTGGCCCGAGGCGCCGAGCACGAAGGCCTTCTCTCCCTTGAGCAGGCGCGTGGACGCATAGACAGCCTTCCAGGGCACGATGTGGTCTTCCATCGAACCGTAGATGAAGACGGGCGCCTCGATGCGGCTCAGGTCGAGAATTTCGCCGCAGACCTTGAGCCAGCCGGGCTGCTTTAGCTCGTCCTGCAGATAGGTGTGGCGCAGATACCAGGCGTAGAACGGGCCGGGCAGATTGGTGCCGTCGCCGTTCCAGTAGAGCAGGTCGAAGGCCGGAGGCGTGCCGCCCTTCAGATAATTGCCCACGACGTAGGACCAGACCAGGTCGATCGGCCGCAGGAAGGAAAAGGTCGCGCCCAGATCGACGCCGCGCATCAGGCCGACCTGGCCGCCGTGCTGGCTGGCGAGCGTAGTCTCGAAGAATTGCACCTGGTTTTCGTCGATTAAGACGTCGAGCACGCCGGTGTCACTGAAGTCGAGCAGCGTGGTGAGCAGCGTGAGGCTGGCGGCCGGATGCTTGCCGCGCGCGGCGAGCACCGCCAGCGCAGTGCTGACGATGGTGCCGCCGACGCAGAAGCCGAAGACGTTGAGCTTCTTGTGGTCGGTGATGTCCTGCACCACTTCCATGGCGCGGATCGGGCCATGCTCGATGTAGTCGTCCCAGGTGGCCTTGGCCATGTCCTGGCCGGGATTGCGCCGGGAGACGAGGAACACGGTGTGGCCCTCGCCCACCAGGAAGTTGCCCAGCGAATTCTCTGGCTGCAGGTCGAGGATATAGTACTTGTTGATGCAGGGCGGCACCATCAGCAGCGGCAGCGCATGCACCTGCGGCGTGGCCGGCGTGTACTGGATGAGCTGGAAGTAATCGTTCTCGAAGACCACCGCGCCGGGCGTCACCGCGAGATTGCGGCCGACCTCGAAGGCGCTCTAGTCGGTCTGCGAGACTTTGCCCTTGCTCAGGTCGCCGAGCATGTTGAGGATGCCGCTGCGCAGGGATTTTCCATTGGTCTCGAGCAGATTGTGCTGCGCCTCGGGATTGGTGGCGAGGAAGTTGGCCGGCGACATCGCCTCGACCCAATACTGGATGGCGAACCGGACCCGCTCGCGGGTCTTGACGTCGGCTTCGACGGACTCGGCCATCTGCATGAGATACCGTTCGTTGAGCAGGTAGAGCGCCGCGGCGAAACCATAGAAGCCGTTCCACTCGGGGCCGGAAAAGCGCTTGTCCTTGGCCTGCGGGAGTCCCTTGCCTTCGGCGTATGCCGTGCACAGCAGGGTCAGGTCCTGCGCATACTTCTGCTGCAGCGCCACGAGTTTCTCCGCAGGTACGGCTGCGGATTCAAGCCTTGTTTCCGCCATCTCTTCCTCTGTTTTCTGCCAGTTTATGCTGTTAGTGCGGCGCAGAAAATCGTTTTCTGGCGCTCTAGGCGTTTTCCCTATCCGGCCCGCGCGTGCGCCAGATGAGCGTGGCCATGCGGCCTGTGTCACAGCCCGGCGCGGCGTCGCGGCGGAAGGAATAAAACAGCGTTTCCTGGCTGAAGGTGCAGAAGCCGCCGCCGCCCACGTCGCTCACGCCGCGCCGCCGCAGACGCAGCTGCGCCAGGGCGTAGAGATCGCACAGATATTTGCCGGGGCCGAAGCGCTCCTCGGGCCGCGGCGCGAATGCGCGCTCCGTCCCCGAGAGCGCTTGTGGTGATGCGTCGAACGCCGCCTGCTCGGCGAGGAAGGAGTCGCGCACATTGGCGCCCACCTCGTAGGCCTGCGGGCCGATCGCCGGACCCAGCCAGGCGCGCAGCGGCGCCTCGGCGGCGTCGGCCGTGCCGCCGCGCGCGATCTTGGCGCGCAGGGCGTCCACCGTGTTCTCGATCACGCCCGCGCACAGGCCGCGCCAGCCGGCATGCGCCGCCGCCACCACCCTGCCCTGCGCGTCCGCGAGCAGCAGCGGCAGGCAGTCGGCTGTCATGATCACGCAGGCCTTGCCGGGTTCGGAGGCCACGGCGGCGTCGGCGCGCGGCGCGGGAGATAAAGGATCGATTGCGGCGTTCGAGGCGAGCCCGTCCAGGTCGAGCACCTGCGTTCCGTGCAACTGGTTGAGCCAGACGGGATCGGCCGCGCAGAAGCGCGCCAGCAGCGCGCGCCGCGCGGCCACGGCGCGCGGATCGTCGCCGACGTGCGCGCCGAGATTGAAGCCGTCCGCGAGCCCGGCGCGCAGACCTTGGCGCGTGACGATCAGCGCGTGCACGCCCGGCGGCGTGACCCAGGCGGGGACGATGTGCGCGGGGCCGGACTGGACGGAGAATTCGGCCGGCGGCGGCATGCCGGCGCTTTCAGATCGCGGCATCGCCAAGCTCCAGTGCGCCGAGCAGCGTGGCCATGTCCGGCGGCGGCGGCGCTTCCCAGGACAGGGGCGCATGGCTGCCCGGCTCGAGCAGCGAGAGGCGCCGCGCATGCAGCGCCTGGCGCGCGAAGCCGCCTGGCAGGGGAGGATATTTCTTGGCCGTGCCGCCGTAGAGTGCGTCGCCCAGCAGAGGGTGGCTTAGGCTGGCGAGATGCACGCGGATCTGGTGGGTGCGCCCGGTCTCGAGCCGGCAGAGCAACAGCGCGGTGGCCACGCCGTTCACGTCGGTGCGCGCCAGCACCTCGTAATGCGTGCGCGCCGGCTTGCCGGCGTTGCTGTGGACCACGGCCATGCGCGTTCGCTGGCGTGGATCGCGGCCGATGGGCGCGTCCACCACGCCCTGCTCGGGCGGCTTGCCCCAGACGAGGGCGAGATATTCGCGGCCCACGCTGCGCGCCTGCAGCTGACGCACGAGATCGGTCTGCGCCTCCAGCGTCAGGGCCACGACCATCAGGCCAGAGGTGTCCTTGTCCAGGCGGTGGACGATGCCCGCGCGCGGCAGGCCGGCTGCCCGCGGATAGCGGTGCAGCAGGCCGTTGAGCAGGGTGCAGGACCAGTTGCCGGCGGCCGGATGCACGACCAGGCCGGCGGGTTTGTCGATCACGGCCAGGGTCTTGGTTTCGGCGACGACGGCGAGCGGCACTGGCTCGGGCAGGTAGGCCGCCGCGTCGGCGGCGGGCAGTGGCGAGACTTCGAGTTCGTCGCCGGCGTAGACGAGCTTCCTGACCGCTGCCGGCGCGCCGTTGAGCTGCACCCTGCCACGCTCAATCCAGTCCTGCAGACGGCCCCGCGAGAACTCGGGCAGGAGACCGCCCAGGGCCTTGTCCAGGCGCTGGCCGGCATGGGCGTCATCCACGCTCAGGCGGCGCACGGCGAGCGATTCCACGGCAGCCTCGGCCGGCGTCTCGGCGCCGGTTTCGGGAAACTCGCCGTCCGGTAACAAATCATCATCGTCGAGCTCCGCCGCCTCGCTGGACGCCACGGGGCTTGGGCTATAATCGGGCAGCTTTTTTTCAGGTACGCTTTTTTTCATCAGGATGCGCGGCATGACATTCCGGCTTGGCTCTTATTTACACGGCGCGCGCCACACGGCGCAGCGGACACTGTTCGCCGCCGCGCTCTGCCTGAGCGCCGCGTTCGCGCTCTCGGCCTGCGGCGGGCTGGGAAAATCCGATGAAACCGTGGGCTGGTCGAAGGAAAAATTATATTCTGAGGCCAAGGATTATCTCGATAACCAGGACTGGGGCAAGTCGGTCAAGTATTTCGAGATCCTCGAAGCCCGCTATCCCTTCGGCCAATATGCTCAGCAGGCGCAGATCAACATCGCCTACGCCAACTGGAAGGACAACGAGACGGCCGCCGCGCTGGCCGCCGCCGACCGCTTCATCCAGTTGCATCCGAACCATCCCAACGTCGACTACGCCTACTACCTCAAGGGCCTGATCAACTTCAACGACAACCTGGGCTGGCTCGGCCGCTTCACCAACCAGGACCTGAGCGAGCGCGACCCGGCCACCGCGCGCAACGCCTTCGATTCCTTCAAGACCCTGGTGACGCGCTTCCCCGAGAGCAAGTACACGCCGGACGCCACCGCGCGCATGCAGTACGTGATCAATTCACTGGCCCAGCACGAAGTGCACGCCGCCGACCACTACTACAAGCGCGGCGCCTATCTGGCCGCCGCCAACCGCGCCCAGGCCGCCCTGCTCGACTACGACCGCGCGCCGTCGCTGGAAGAGGCGCTGATCATCATGATTAAGTCCTATGACGCGATGGGCATGCCCGATCTGCGCGACGACGCGCAGCGCGTGCTCAAGACGACCTATCCGAACAGCTACTTCCTCGCCAACGGCGGCCGCAAGGTCACCAAGCCATGGTGGCAGTTCTGGTGATCTGAACGGCATGCGAAAAGGCCGCCAGAAGGCGGCCTTTTTATTTGCCCGCCGCTGCCTCCCCCAGTGTCACCAGGAAGGCCAGGGCCTCTTCCCGTTCGCGTGTGCGGCGGAACGGCGGAAGGCTCTGCCAGATCTGGCGGCCATAGGGTTTGTCGACGAGCCGCGGGTCGCAGATCATCAGCACGCCGCGGTCGAACTCGGAGCGAATCAGGCGGCCCGCGCCCTGCTTGAGGTTGATCGCGGCCATCGGCAGCTGATAGGCCATGAAGGGATTCTTACCCTGGCGCTCGAGCGCGTCGAGCCGCGCGGCGAGCACGGGATCGTCAGGCGGCGCGAAAGGCAGCTTGTCGATCACCACCAGGCTCAGCGCCTCGCCGCGCACATCCACGCCCTCCCAGAAGCTTTGGCTTCCGATCAGCACGGCGTTGCCCAGGGCGCGGAAACGCTCGAGCAGCTCCGTGCGGCCGGTCTCGCCCTGGACCAACAGCGGCCGCTCCAGGCCTTTGGTGGCGAAGGCGTCGCGCAGGCGCTCGGCCGTGCGGTTCACGGCGCGCAGCGTGGTGCAGAGGAAGAAGGCGCCGCCGCCGCAGGCTTCGATCAGCGGCAGCGCAGCGTCGATGGCGGCGTCGGTGAAGTCCGGCAAGGACGGCTGCGGCAGGCCGCGCGGCACGTAGAGCAAGGCCTGCTGGGCGTAGTCGAAAGGACTGTCGAGGACCAGGGATTTCTCCGGGTCCAGGCCGAGCTGGCGGGCGTAGTGGCCGAAGCTGCGCTTCACCGCGAGCGCGGCGGAGGTGAAGATCCAGGCGCGCGGCGGGTCTTCGCGGTGGCGGGTGAAGATGGGAGCGATTTCGAGCGGGGTGCGGTGCAGCTGCACGGTGCTGGAATAGGCCTCGATCCAGCGGACCATGTGGGGCGAAGCGGGTTCGTCGTCGCCGGATTGCGCGGCATCGGGCGCGCCCTCCTCTTCCTCCCGGACCCAGTTCTCGAGCACGGCTTCGAGCTCATCGGCACGGCGCGCGCAGGCGGCCAGGTCTTCGTGCCGCTCCTCATGGGCGTGCAGGGCGATGCGCAGATGGCTGAGCGCGTCGCGGATGCGTTCGAGTGCGGGATGGAATTCGCTGTCCGTGGGAATCCTGGTGGCGGTCATGCGCACGGCGGGGGGGCCTTCGGCGACGGCGCCGGAAGGCGAACGGTCGCGCCGGCCTTCGCCACCGAGCGTCAGGCGCAGGTCGCGTGCCGCACGCTCGAGCTGCGCGGCCAGGTCGACCCAGTCGTCGGCGCCGCGCGCATGGCCGAGGCCTTCGTTGACGGCGTCGCGGCCAAGCTCGAAGAGCCGGCTCGTCGAGAAGGTCTCGCCGAAGAACAGGGTGGCGACCTCGGGAAGCTGATGGGCTTCGTCGAAGATGATGGTGTTGCAGGCGGGCAGCAGATCGGTGACGCCGGTGTCCTTGAGCAACAGGTCGGCGAAGAAGAGATGGTGGTTCACGACCACGATGTCGGCCTGCTGCGCCTCGCGCCGCGCCTGCATGACGAAGCAGTCCTTGTAGTTCGGGCATTCCGAACCGAGACAGTTGTCACGCGTGGAGGTGACGTGATTCCAGACGCCGGCGTTCTCGGGCACTTCGGCCAGGCCGGCCTTGTCGCCGTTTCGCGAGGTCTTGGTGTAGAGCTCGATGGCGCGCAGCCAGACGGTGTCTTGCCGCGAACCGAAGCGCCCGCCCTCGCGCGCGCGAGCCAGGTGATAGTGGCAGACGTAGTTGGCGCGGCCCTTGAGCAGGGCCACGGTGACGGGCACATTGAGCGCCTCGCGCACGGTAGGGATGTCGCGCTGGAAGAGCTGGTCCTGCAGGGTCTTGGTGCCGGTGGAAATGATGACCTTGCCGCCGTGGAGTAAGGCGGGCGCGAGATAGGCGAAGGTCTTGCCCGTGCCGGTGCCGGCTTCGACGATCAGGGTTTCCGCGCCTTCGATGGCGCCGCGCACCGCGCCGGCCATGCTCTGCTGCGAGACGCGCGGCCGGTAGCCGGGCACGGCGGCGGCCAGCAGGCCGCGCTCGCCGAAGATGTTCTGCAGCTCGGCGTCGCCGGCAGGATCGGTGGAAGCGGACTGCGCGGGCGCCGCGTCCCCAGGCGTGGAAGATGCGGTGGCGGAGCGCGCGGCGGAAACGGAATCCAGCCCGGTGCCGGCCTCGTCTCCGGCGTGGGCTTCGGTCATTGCTTGGCCGACCCGCCCTGCTGCTGGAGCTGCTGCTGACGCAGGAGCCGGCCCTGCTCAAGCTGGCGCCGCTCTTCATGCTGCTCCTGGGCGCGGCGCGCGCTTTCGTCGCGGCGCTCCTTCTGGGCCTGGCGGCGCTGCTCCGCGCCTTCCTGCCGCTCCTTGGCGTCCTGCTTGGAGAGGCGCGCGGTCTCGGCGCGACGCTCGGTCTGCTCGCGCTTGCGCTGGGCGGAATCAGACTGCTTTTCCTGGAAGATCCTGACGTTGGCGGCACGCTCGGCGGTGCGCGCCGGGCCGGCTTCTTCTTCCTTGCGGGCCTTGGCGTCCTTCTGCTTCTGGTCGAAGGCTTCGACGTTGGCGACGCGGTCAGCCTCGCGCTGCGGCGCTTCGAGTTCGTCCTCGATGGCCTTGACCTTGCGGTCGCGCTCGCGCACCGCGGCGTTGTAGTCGCGCTGCTCCTGGTTCAGCGCGATCTCGAGTTCGCGGTAGTGGCGCATGCCGACGTTGATCGCTTCCTTGGCGTCCTCGATGCAGTTGGTGACGAAGAAGCGCTTGTAGCAGTTGATCTGGGCGACGCGGCCGCGGTAGTCGATCCAGGCTCGGCCGCCGTCGATGTCTTCCTGACGCTTGGAGAATTCGGGCGAGCGGTCTTCGATGGCCGGCACCCGCGCCTCGGCGGCGGCGCGCGCCGGGGTCGGGCCCTCGGACGGAGTCTTGACGGTGTCGGATTGCGCGCCGGCGGCGGCCGGTTTGGGGGATGCGGCGGACTGCTCGGGAGCAGTGGCGGCGGCAGGCGTGGCGGCCTGCTGGGCGAACGAAGCCGCCGGCAGGCAGGCTATCAGAGTCAGCACGGCGGCGCTACGGCTCAGGGAAGGAAAGCGGAATTTCAAGGATTCAAATCTCGATCTTGGTGCCGAGCTCGACCACCCGGTTAGCCGCGATTTTAAAGAAATCCGAAGGCTTCGCCGCATTCTGATGCATCCAGGCGAACAAACCCTCGCACCACAAGGACATGCAGGGCAGTTTTCTGGGCACCACGGTGTCGCGCGCGAGGAAGAATCTGGTGTCCATAAGATCGAATTTGGCGCCGTACTGCTCCTCGGCCTGCTGCAGCACGCGGTTGACGTCGGGCGTCTCCTTGAAGCCGAAGGCCGCGCACAGCAGGAAGATGTTGCCGCCCAGGTCCTTCCAGGTGATGCGCTTGGCGTCTTCCACGAAGGGGATGTCCCAGATGCTGAACTTGAGGAAGACCACGCGCTCGTGCAGCACGTGGTTGTGCTTGAGGTTGTGCAGCATGGCGACCGGCACATAGTCAATGTTGCCGGTGAGGAAGACCGCGGTGCCGCCGACGCGGTGCGGCGGATGCGTGAGCAGGTCCTGCACGAAGGGCTCGAGCGGGATTCCGTCCTTCTGGCTGCGCCGGCGAAGCAGCATGCGCCCGGAATACCAGGTCATGAGCAGCATGAAGGCCAGCTCGCCGAGCAGCAGCGGGAACCAGCCGCCCTCGTCCACCTTGAGCAGGTTGGCGGAGAAGAAGGCCAGATCCACAATGAGAAAGCAGATGGCGACCAGGGACACCGCGACCGGATTCCAATGCCAGACCGAGCGCATCACCATGCCGGCCAGCAGCGTGGTGATCACCATGGTGGTTGTCACGGAGATGCCGTAGGCCGCGGCCAGATTGTCCGAGCGCTTGAACGCCAGCACCACGAGCACGACCAGCACCAGAAGCAGCCAGTTGACGAAGGGAATGTAGATCTGGAAGATCTCGGCGTCCGAGGTGTAGCGGATGCGCATGCACGGCACGAAGCCCAGCAGGATCGCCTGGCTCGTTAGCGAGAAGGCGCCGGAGATGGCCGCCTGCGAAGCGATCACCGTGGCCACGGTAGCCAGAAGCACCAGCGGCAGCCGGCTCCAGGCCGGCGCCATCAGGAAGAATGGGTTCTGCGCCGCGCCGGGCTCGGCCAGCAGCAGCGCGTCCTGGCCGAAGTAGTTCAGCATCAGGCAGGGCATGACGATGTAGAACAAAGCGCGGCGGATGGGGCGCATGCCGAAATGGCCCATGTCGGCGTACAGCGCCTCGGCGCCGGTCAGCACCAGGAAGACCGAACCCAGCACGATGAAGGCCTGCAGCGCGTGCTCGTGCAGGAAGGCGATGCCGTACAGCGGATTGACCGCCGCGAGCATCTCCGGTGACTTGAGGATATTGAACAGGCCCAGCGCGACGAACCACACCAGCATGATCGGCCCGAAGAGCTTGCCCACCGCGCCACTGCCCGAACGCTGGATCAGGAAGAGCAGAACGAGCACGACCAGGGAGATCGGTATCACCGAATTCGACAGGCCCGGCGAGGCGATCTCCAGGCCCTCCACCGCCGAGAGCACCGAGATGGCCGGCGTGATCACCGCGTCGCCGTAGAACATGCAGGCGCCGAACACGCCCAGCATCATCAGCGTGAGCGCGCGCCGCGAGCCCGAGGGCGCAGTGCGCAGCGACAGCGCCATGAGCACGAGCACACCGCCTTCGCCGTTATTGTCGGCGCGCATCACGAAGAGCATGTACTTGAGGGAGACGACGATGATCATCGCCCAGAACAGCATGGAGATGATTCCGTAGACCGCCGCCGGCGTCATGGGAATGCCGAGGTCGGGACTGAAGCATTCCTTGAGCGCGTACAGTGGGCTGGTGCCGATGTCGCCGAACACCACACCAATGGCGGCTCAGCATCAGACCGCTGAGCCCCTTCTTCATCGTGTGGGAAGGACCGCCGCTTGTCCGGTCTGCCGGCTGCGCCGGGGCTGTGGAGGATGAGCTCATGGAAGATCAGTTCATACGGATCGCGGGCTGCTGAACGGACTGCTGAGCCGACAAAGGCCGCCATCTTAGCACCCTTGGACAGCCCCCCATGTGGCGGTGCCTGCAATGCAAAAAATGGTGAAACTTGCCTCTTGTGCCAAGATTGCAATCTTGGTAATGGAAAGGAAAGACCGCATGGTTTGGAAAAACCCGGCCACGATCGCTCAGTTGAACCAGAGCATCGCAGACACCGACGCCAGCGCGCTCGGCATCGAATTCACCGATATAGGTACGGACAGCATGACGGCGCGCATGCCAGTCGACAGCCGCACCGTGCAGCCCATGCGCATCCTGCACGGCGGCTCCTCGGTCCTGCTCGCCGAGACGCTCGGCAGCACTGCCTGCTATAATACGCGGGAAAAGAAGATGCAGTACTGCGTCGGTCTCGACATCAATTCAAACCACGTGCGCTCGGCGCGCTCGGGTTGGGTGACCGCCGTGGCCCGTCCGGTCCACCTGGACCGAAGCACCCAGGCCTGGGAAATCCAAATCACGAACTAGGAGAACCAGCTCGCCTGCATCTCGCGCATCACCATGGCGGTGCTGACGCTTCAGAAATAAAACTGCAAAGCTATTGCAATGCAACGAAGTGGAAGGCTATAATCGCGGTCGCGGGGTGGAGCAGTCTGGCAGCTCGTCGGGCTCATAACCCGAAGGTCGTAGGTTCAAATCCTACCCCCGCAACCAACACGGAAAATCAAGCCAATCACCCAGCGGATTGGCTTTTTTATGGCCGCTCGCCGCGAGCCGGCCGCTCAGCCCTTGGGGCGGCAGCGGCAGTTCGATGTAACTTTACGCGCGTTTTGTTACCAGTAAATCTCCACCTGCCCCCCTTCAGCCCTATGAGTAGCAGTCGGGCATCATCAGAGCATGCCCCCTCAGCGCGGGGAAAAACATCCCGAGTCACAGCAAAGACGCATTTGAGCCCATTTGACCGTAAGGCGGCATACCGAAAGTCGGGAATTCGATGCTACTTTAGACCGTCTAAACACCTTCAGGATCACCACCATGCCCCTCGGTCCATTACAAGTAGTTTCCAGGCTGGCCAGAGAACGCTATCAAAAGTATCAGCGGCACCTCCGAGCCTTCGTCGATTTTCACCAGGCGCTGCAAACAGCAGTGGCGGACCCTCACCTTCAGGAAACATACGGCCAGTTTGCTGTCTCTCCAATCCACAATGATGAGTATTTCAACGTGAGATTCTGCGGCAGAGAGATTCGGTTTAAATTCGACATCGACCCAGCCCGGGCGTCACATATCGGAACGCTTTCATGCATTCAAAATGGTCTCCACCAAACCCCGCCGCCATTCGTAACCCTTCATTTCCAAGGTAATGGGCTGCTCGCGCGGGAGGAATCCGAGATGCAGGACGAGATCAACGTCACGTTTGATGCCGGCGCGCTCTACATCGTCGTCGGAGTATTCGCGACACTACCCTGATTATGACGCTGAGAAAAATTAGAAGAGCTGCCCAGCGCCGACCTCCAAATTCGTCAGCACGAGCTCTCCGCTGGTCTGAGGCTCACCGTGCAGGTTGGCTACTGAGTACTTGATCTCCAGATCCAGCAGATGAAGATCTAAGAACAGCTCGCGGATGGCCGTTATTTATCCGGCATTGAAACAATGAACTCAAGCAGCATACCGAACCGGTGCATGTTCGAAGTAGCTCTTGACGCGCTCGGGCTGTCGCTAAACGCTGAGCAGATGCTGGCGCGTGGCATTCACCAGTTGCAGCTTCGAGCGAGCTGGAGCGAGTTTGGTGCCGACCTGCTTCAGGTCGGCA
>JALBVF010000001.1 GCA_025050535.1 Candidatus Protistibacter heckmannii | reverse complement strand
GCCGCATTTTCACCGCACGTCGACGCCGTTCGTTCAGGGCGGCTACCGGCAGCGTTCTCGAGTCGATGTTGTCCATGCAACAGCCGACTCTATATCACTCAATAAGATCAATGTTTAAGTGCTGGATCAATAAAATCCTGTGGGATTCGCTGAAGATGAGCTTGCGCGCCGAGCGCAGTCCAGGCATGGGAGAATACAGGAAACCAGACGCAACCGCCGAACGCCAACCCGCCCCCCGGCCTTCCCCGCCGCGGCGCCGCCAGACGCAATGAGAAAAAACACGCCGCAAGCATCCGCATCCCACACCCCAATGATGCAGCAGTACCTCGGTCTCAAGGCAGAGCACCCGGACGTGCTGCTGTTCTACCGCATGGGGGACTTCTATGAGCTTTTCTTCGCAGACGCGGAGAAGGCGTCGCGGCTGCTCGACATCACGCTGACCGCGCGCGGCACCGCCAACGGCGAGCCGATCAAGATGGCCGGCGTGCCCTTCCATGCGGTGGAGCAATACCTCGCCAAGCTGGTGAAGCTGGGCGAGACGGTGGCGATCTGCGAACAGATCGGCGATCCGGCCACGTCCAAGGGGCCGGTGGAGCGCAAGGTAGTGCGCATCGTCACGCCCGGCACGCTGACCGACGCGGCGCTGCTGCCCGACAAGGCCGACGCCTGCCTGCTGGCGGTGAACTGGATGGGCGGAGCGCGGCAGGTGCGCTGCGGGCTGGCCTGGCTGACGCTGGCGAGCGGCGAGCTTCGGCTGATGGAATGCGCGCCGGAGGAATTGGACGCCGAGCTCGAGCGCATCCGCCCGGTCGAGACCCTGCTGGCCGACACCTCGGCGTGGACGCCACCGCCCCAGGCCGTCAATCCGATGCGGCTCGCGGACTGGCAGTTCGACAACCAGGCGGGCGCGCGCCGGCTCGCCACTCAGCTCGGCACGGCCGGGCTCGATGGCTACGGCTGCGCCGACATGCCGGCCGCCCAGGGCGCCGCCGGCGCGCTGCTCCACTACGCCGCCGGCACCCAGGGCCTGAAGGAAGGCCAGCGGCTGCCGCACGTGCTGGGCGTGAAGGTCGAGCACCGCGGCGCCTATCTGGGCATGGACGCGGCCACGCGGCGCAATCTGGAGCTGACTGAGACGCTTCGCGGCGCGGAATCGCCAACGCTGTTCTCGCTGCTCGATCAATGCAGCACCAGCATGGGCAGCCGTATGCTGCGCCACTGGCTGCACCATCCCCTGCGCGATCCGGCCGTGCCGCGCGAGCGGCAGGCGGCGGTGGCCACACTGATCGACGCGGGCTGGCAGGGTCTGGCCACGATCCTGCGCCAGACCTCGGACATCGAACGCATCACCACGCGCATCGGCCTGCTCTCGGCGCGGCCGCGTGACCTCTCCAGCCTGCGCAACACTCTGGCGGCCCTGCCCGGCCTGCAGCGGGCGCTCTCGGATCTGCTCGGCAAGAACGCGCCGGGCGATGCGCCCGCGCGGCTGCTCTCCCTGCACCGCGACCTCGACCTTCCCGAAGGCCTGCTCGAGCTGCTGACCCAGGCGGTGGCCGAGGAGCCCGCGGCGGCGGTGCGCGACGGCGGCGTGATCGCCCGCGGCTACGACGCCGAGCTCGACGAGCTGCGCGCGCTCTCGGAAAACGCCGGGCAGTTCCTGCTCGACCTCGAGGCGCGCGAACGCGCGCGCACCGACATCGCCAATCTACGCGTGGAATACAACCGCGTGCACGGCTTCTACATTGAAGTGACCCACGGCCAGGCCGACAAGGTGCCTGAGGACTACCGCCGGCGCCAGACGCTGAAGAACGCCGAGCGCTACATCACGCCCGAGCTCAAGGCCTTCGAGGACAAGGCGCTCTCCGCCCAGGAGCGCGCCCTCGCGCGCGAGAAGCTGCTCTACGACGAGCTGCTCGGCAAGCTGCAGCCCTGGCTGGGCGGCTGCCGGCGGCTGGCCGCCGCCGTGGCCGAGACCGACGTGCTCGCGGCGCTCGCCGAACGCGCGCACACCCTGGGCTGGGCCTGCCCGGTGCTCAACGAAGAGGACGGCCTGCATATCGCGGCGGGACGCCACCCCGTCGTCGAACAGCAGCTCGCGCAGCAGGCCGTGACCTTCATCGCCAACGACTGCCTGCTCTCGCCAACGCGCAAGCTGCTGCTGATCACCGGCCCGAACATGGGCGGCAAATCGACGTATATGCGGCAGACGGCTCTGATCGTGCTGCTCGCCTACATGGGCTCCTTCGTGCCGGCGGCGTCCGCGCAGATCGGTCCAGTGGACCGCATCTACACGCGCATCGGCGCGGCCGACGACCTGGCCGGCGGACGCTCGACCTTCATGGTGGAAATGACCGAGGCGGCCGCCATCCTCAACGGCGCGACGCCGCGCAGCCTGGTGCTGATGGACGAGATCGGCCGCGGCACCTCGACCTACGACGGCTTGGCGCTGGCCGCGGCAATCGCGCGGCATCTGCTCGCGCAGAACCGCTGCTACGCCCTCTTCTCCACTCACTACTTCGAGCTCACGCGCCTGCCGCAGGCCTATCCGCAGGCGGCCAACGTGCATCTCTCCGCGGCCGAGCACGGCCACAGCATCGTCTTCATGCATGCGCTGGAGGAAGGCCCCGCGAGCCGCAGCTACGGCCTGCAGGTGGCGCAGCTTGCGGGCGTGCCCGGCGCGGTGATCCGCGACGCGCGCAAGCAGCTCGCCGATCTGGAGAACAGCAATGCCGCGAATTCGGCACAGCTCAACATGTTCGCCACGGCCCTGCTCGACGAAGGCGAAGTGGCCGGCGAGGTCTTGCCCGAACCCGCGCCCGCTTCCGCCGCGCAGGATCTGTTCGACGCGCTGACGCGGCTGCAGCCCAACGACATGAGTCCGCGCGAGGCGCTCGACGCGCTGTATGCGCTGAAGTCGCTGGGCGGAGGACGGACGGGCTGAGGCACGGCATGCGCACACCGCACTGAAACGCGGAGCATGGGAGAGCGGCGCGCGACGCCCGATTCCGCGCCAATGAAAAAGGCCCCGTTCGACGGGGCCTTTTCCTTGCAGTCCCGCGCTGGCGCGGATCCCGATGCGGACTCTCAGTGCAGGATGCGTCCGCCGGGTTCGTCGTCGTCCTCGTCGTCATCGTGATGATGGACTTCGAGGCCGGATTCGCCGTGCGGATGACCGTGCTCGAGTTCTTCCTGCGTGGCTTCGCGCACGGCGGAGACCTTGAGCCAGAAACGCAGCGCCATGCCGGCGAACGGATGGTTTCCGTCGAGCACCACCTTGTCTTCGGCGACGTCGGTGATGGTGTAGATCAGCACGTCGTCTTCCTCGGCGTCGTCGTCGGGCACACCCTCGAACTGCATGCCGATCTCGATCGGCTCGGGAAAGCGTTGGCGCGGTTCGATCTTCACGAGCTCGGCGTCGTATTCGCCGAAGGCGTCGTTGGGCTCGAGCTGCAGCTGCGTTTCGAAGCCGGTCTCCTTGCCGTCGAGCACTTCCTCGATCTTGGGGAACGTGCCATCATAGCCGCCGTGCAGATAGACCATCGGTTCGCCAGATTCCTCAATGAGGTTACCGTCCGTGTCGGATAGCTTGTACTGCACCGACACCACCGTGTTTTTCGCGATTTTCACTGTAAACCCCCAATGGACAGTCGCCCATTATACGAAAAGCCGGCTCTCGTCAGCCCCTTGAAGCTGCTCGGCGGCATCAGTCCGCGCAACTTCATGCGCGAGTATTGGCAGAAGCGTCCGCTTCTGGTGCGGCAGGCGATCGCGCCCGATCAATTCCATGTCGCGGCGCAAGACTTGTTCGCACTGGCAGCCCGTGAAGAGGTCGAGTCCCGCCTGATCGCCAGGGCCGCCGGCAAGCGCGCCAAGCCCGGCGCCGGCTGGACCCTGAGCCACGGCCCTTTCGCAAACGAAGACCTGCCCGGCGCGCGCAAGAACGGATGGACGCTGCTCGTGCAGGGCGTGAATCTGCATCTCGCGCAAGCGGACAACTTGCTCAGGCAGTTCAGTTTCATTCCCGACGCGCGGCTCGACGACTTGATGATCAGCTATGCGACCGACCAGGGTGGCGTGGGTCCGCATTTCGATTCCTACGACGTGTTCCTGATCCAGACGCAGGGCCGGCGGCGCTGGCGTGTGTCGGCGCAGTGCGACCTGCGGCTCGTCGAGGATGCGCCGCTCAAAATTCTCAGCGACTTCAAGCCGTGCGAGGAATGGCTGCTCGAACCCGGCGACATGCTCTATCTGCCGCCGCACTATGCGCATGACGGCGTGGCCGAGGGCGAATGCATGACTTGTTCGGTGGGCTTCCGCGCGCCGAGCCATGCGGAGATCGCCGCGGAGTTTCTCGCCGAACTCGGCGAGGGTCTGCATGCGGACAAGTCCTTCGCGCGCCTCTATGCCGATCCCGGGCAGGAAGCGGTGAGCACGCCCGCACGGCTGCCCGAAGGGCTGGTCAAGTCGGCGACCGAGCAACTGAAAAAAATCACATGGAGCGAAACACAAGTGGAACGCTTCCTCGGACGCATGCTTTCCGAGCCCAAGCCGAGGGTGTTCTTCGATCCGCCGCAACGCCCCCTAAGCGAGAGCAAGTTCGAGAAGGCGGCCCTGCGCCGCGGCCTGCGCCTGCATGCGAGATCGATCGCGCTCTATGGAAAGCACGATTTCCATCTCAACGGCGAAGCCCTCGCGGGCACGCCCAGCAAGGTGCAACGTGCGCTGCTCAACACGCTGGCCGACGCGCGATGCTGGGATCCCGCCGACGCGAAGAAGGTCTTCGCCGATCCCGCGCTCGCCGAACTTGCCTACGATTGGTATGCAGACGGTTGGTTGGAGTTGGGCTGAAACGAGCCCGGATTGGGCCGCGCGGCTCGACCTCGAAAACCGAAAATCGGTTCAACCCCTATACAGTGCTTATTATTCGGGCTATAACTCCACGCTGGAACGGGAGCGTTCAAGAAGGAGGTATTTTTTCCTGCTTGGCGTACTTCCGAGCCATAGGTGATTACCGGTAATCATCAAGTTTTGGAAAACTTCCATTAAAGGATGAAAAAATGAAGAAGTCTCTCCTCGTCGTTTCGCTGCTGGCTGCTGTCGTTCTTGCTGCTTGCGGCAAGAAAGAAGAAGCCAAGCCGGCTGATGCCGCGCCCGCTCCTGCTGCTGCCCCGGCTCCGGCTGCTGACGCCGCTGAACCGGCCGACGCTGCAGCTCCCGCCACTGCCGCTCCGGCTCCCGCTGACAAGGAGTAATCAGCGTTCCGGACAGAAAAGCCGGCCCCTGGGCCGGCTTTTTTATTGGGTCGTCCGGATGGAAGCCCCTCCCGTAACAGTGCCCTGACGGCCCGATTCGCGCGCCGGAACCGCTGCGCACAACCCGCACCGCCCCCCTCAGACGTCCCGCCAGCCTAGGCCTTCATGCTGCTTTGCAACATGGATATCCTGCCGCGCTGCGGACAAAGCCCCTGCCAGCGCCAGGGTTGCGAGCTCCTCCGTATTGTTCCGCAGGCTCAGATGAGCCGCCACCACGGTCTTGAGAGAGGAGTGCTTCACGCTGGCCAGGATTTCGGCGGCGATCTCGTTGGTCAGGTGGCCGAAATCCACGCCGATGCGCGCCTTCAGCGAAGGCGGATAGGACGAATTCGCGAGCATGCCGCGGTCGTGGTTGCACTCCAGCACGAGCGCATCCATGCCCCGCAAATGCTCGATCAGATAGGCCGTGGACATGCCGGCGTCGGTCAGCACCCCGAGCTTGCGGCTGCCGTCGTCGAAGACGAACTGGATGGGCTCACGGGCGTCGTGGGGCACGGCGTAGGGCAGGATCCGCAGGTCGCCGATGGTGAAGGCGCCGTCCGCCGCGCAGAACTCGAGCCTGAGCTTGTCCTGGACGCGCGCCGATCGAGGCAGCGATGGCCTGATGGGTGCCGTGGCTCATGTAGAGGGGGATGCCATGGCGGGCGCAGAAGCCGTAGGCGCTGCCGATGTGGTCGGTATGCTCGTGCGTGACGAGCACCGCGGAGAGATCATCTGGCTCGCAGCCCAGGCGCGCAAGGCGCCGCTCGGTTTCCTTCAGGCCGAAGCCGCAGTCGAGCAGCAGCCGGGTGACGCTGGTGCGCCCGGACCCGGCGCCGCACCCGGCTTCGACAAGAAAGCTGTTGCCTTCGCTGCCGCTGCCGAGGCTGGCGAAGCGCATCAGTGCGCTTGGCCGTCGAGCAGGGTCAGGATGCGCTTGGAGACGTCGCCGGACTCGGGCTTGCCCGCTTCGTTGAGGACGGTGACTGCCGTGCCGTTGCCCGCGGCGGCCAGCTTGATCTGGTACTTGACGGCCTTCAGGTTGGAGTCGGAGCTGAACAGGCGGCCGAAGAAGCCCTTTTCCTGGCCTTGCTTCTCGGTGTCGACGTAGCGCACGTAGTAGATGCCCTTGCTGCGGTCGCGGTCCTCGACGGTGAAGCTCACGCGGTCCAGCGCGAGGCCGATCGAGCGCCAGGCGCGGTCGAAGGCGTCGGCGATCTGCAGCGTGTTCACGCCATCGAGCACGCTCACGCGCGCAACCTGCGGACCGGCCTGCTTGAAGCGGGCAGCGGCCTCGCCGGCAGCCTCCTTGGAGGCACCCAGCTTGGACATCAGCTTGGCGATGAATTCGGCTTCGAGATTGGGATCGACGGGGCGCTGGGTCCACTGCGTGCGGTCCTTGCTCGGGCCGATCAGCTCTTCCACCAGGCCTTGGTGGGTGATGTAGATTTCGCTGCCGCCGTTGGCGCTGCGCTCGACGCGGGTGCGGAATTTGTCGCGCTCGCCGGTATCGTAGACGGAGTCGATCAGCTTTCCGAGCATGCGGCGGATCAGATCCTGCGGCAGCTTGGAGCGGTTCTCGGCCCAATCGGTCTCCATCAGGCCAACGTCGGGCCTGTCCAGGTTGAGCATGAAGCCCTGCTCGCTCCAGAAGTCACGCAGCTGCGGCCAGAGTTCGGCCGGGCTGCGGTCGACGACCAGCCAGCGCTGCGTGCCGTTGCGTTCGATGCGCATGCCGGGCGCGGTTGGCGGCACGGCGTTGGCTTCGGCCTTGGCGTTCTGCTGCGCGTAGTCCGAGGCAATGGCCAGACCCGAGCCGGGGATGGTGTAGCGGCGGTCGGCGCGCTGGGTGGTCAGGTCCGGCGGGATCTGCAGCGAGGGCGTCGCGACCTTAGTGGCGGACTTGTAGTCCACGCGATCGGGCTCCGACCAGGACGAGCAGCCGGCCGCGAGGACGGTCAGGCTGATCAAGGCGGTTTGCGTTGCGGTCCTGCGGGAAAAAATTCTCATATTGGCGTCGTGAAGGTTGTGTTCGGTTCGAAGGCTCAGTCTCAGGCCAGGAGGCCCGCCTGGACCATGGCGGCGCGCAGGCCGGCCTGCGCGGACTGCGACAGCGGCGTGAGCGGCAGACGGATGCCGCCGGCCATCCTGCCCATCTGCTGCAGCGCCCATTTGACCGGAATCGGATTGGGCTCGACGAAGAGCTGGCGATGCAGGTCGAGCAGGCGGAAATGCATGTCGGCGGCGGCGCGCGCCTCGCCGCGCATGGCTGCGGCGCAGAGTTCGCTCATGGCCTTGGGCGTGACGTTGGCGGTGACGGAGATGTTGCCGTCACCGCCGAGCAGCATCAGGGCCACTGCAGTGAGGTCGTCGCCGGAGTAGACGGAGAAACTCGCGGGCGCCTCCTTGATCAGTTCGGCGGCGCGGTCGATGTTGCCTGTGGCGTCCTTGATGCCAATGATGCCGTCCACCTGGGCCAGGCGCAGCGTGATCTCGTTGCTCATGTCGGCCACGGTGCGGCCGGGCACGTTGTAGAGGATAACCGGCAGGTCCACCGCCTCGGCGATGGCGCGGAAGTGGCGATACATGCCTTCCTGAGTCGGCTTGTTGTAGTAAGGCACGACCTGCAGCGAGGCGTCGGCGCCGACCTTCTTGGCGAATTCGGTGAGCTCGATGGCTTCGGCGGTGGAGTTGCCGCCGGTGCCGGCGATGATGGGCATGCGACCCGCCGCGTGCTCGACCGTCACCTTGATGAGTTCGCAGTGCTCTTCCACGTCGACGGTGGGAGATTCGCCAGTGGTGCCGACGATGACGATGCCGTCGGTGCCTTCGGCGACGTGCCAGTCGACCAGCTTGCGTAGGGCGGCGAAATCCAGACTGCCATCTTCATGCATGGGGGTGACGATGGCCACCAGACTACCTTGTATCTGAGTCATAAGCGAAATTCAGCGGAATGCGGATAGGGTTTTGTCGGCGGTTCAGCCGCCAAATAACGGGATTGTAGCGGAATCGACCTGCCTGTCACCCGGTTATTCCCCGGTGCGTAACAGGCAGATGCGCTGGACCATCGCGGGCGCCGGTTTTTCGACTTGGCCGTGCTGATAGGCAAGCACCCGGAATTCCGGTGCGGCCTTGCCGGACGGGGCTGCGCCGTCTTCCGCGCAAGCCTGCGCGCCGGGCCCGGCCAAGCTCGCGAGCAGTTCGCCGGGCCGCAGGAGGAAGTCTGGATTCGAGGGCTTGCCGAAGCGTTCATTGCCAGCGGCGAAGGTTTCGTAGATCAGCACACCGCTGGGGGCCAGAGCCGCGCGCAAATGGGGAAACAGCGGCCGGTACAGATAGTTGGTGACGACGATGCCGTCGAAGCGCCGGCCCGCGAGCTGCCAGACGCCCTGGTCCAGGTCCGCCTGCAGGATCTCGACGCCGCCGGGAGACACCGCGCCGGCTTGCTCCATCTTCCCCGCCAGTTCCGCCAGGGCCGCGGCGTCGCGGTCCACCGACAGCACCGCATGCCCCCGCGCCGCCAGCCACCGCGCATGCCGTCCCCGGCCGCAGGCCAGGTCGAGCACGGATCCGCCCGCGCGGATCAGCGGCGCATGGGTGGCGACCCAGGCCGAGAGCGCGCCGCCGCCGTGCCCGGTCACGAGTAGGACAGCCCCAGGGATTCACGCACTTCGCGCATGGTTTCCTGCGCCACCTTGCGCGCCTTGTCGCAGCCGTCGGCGACGATGGCGCGCAGCAGGCTGGGATCGTCGAGATATTTCTGCGCGCGCTCCATGATGGGCTGCTGCTCGCGCAGGATGCTTTCGATCACCGGCTGCTTGCATTCGAGGCAGCCGATACCCGCGCTGCGGCAGCCCTTCTGCGCCCAGTCGCGGGTGGCGTCGTCGGAATAGACCTTGTGCAGCTGCCAGACCGGACACTTTTCCGGATCGCCCGGATCGGTGCGGCGCACGCGCGCCGGGTCGGTAGGCATGGTGCGCACTTTCTTCATGATACTGTCCTTGTCCTCGCGCAGGGCGATAGCGTTGCCGTAGGACTTGGACATCTTATTACCGTCCAGGCCGGGCATGCGCGCCTCCTTTGTGAGCATCGCCTGCGGCTCAATGAGGATGATCTTGCACGAGCCTTCGAGGTAGCCGAAAAGCCGCTCGCGATCTCCCATGGACAGGCTCTGCGAATCGGAGAGCAGCGCGCGGGCCTGCTCCAGGGCCTCTTCCTTGCCCTGCTCCTGGTATTCGTTGCGCAGCTCGAGATAGAGCTTGGTGCGCTTGCCACCGAGCTTCTTGGCTGCCTCCAGCGCCTTTTCCTCGAAGCCGGGCTCGCGGCCATAGAGATAGTTGAAGCGCCGCGCGATTTCGCGCGTGATCTCGATGTGCGGAATCTGGTCCTCGCCCACCGGCACGTGCAGCGCGCGGTAGATCAGGATGTCGGCCGCCATCATCATCGGATAGCCTAGGAAGCCGTAGGTGGACAGATCCTTGTCCTTGAGCTTTTCGATCTGGTCCTTGTAGGTCGGCACACGTTCGAGCCAGCCTAGCGGCGTGCCCATGGAGAGAAGCAGGAAGAGCTCGGCATGCTCGGGCACGCGGCTCTGGATGAAGAGCGTGGCCTGCGTCGGATCGACGCCTGCCGCCAGCCAGTCGACCTGCATCTCCCAGACCGATTCCTCGATGATGCCGGTGTCTTCGTAGTGCGTCGTCAGCGCATGCCAGTCGGCGACGAAGAAAAAGCAGGGATATTCGGCCTGCAGCCGCACCCAGTTTTTCAGGACGCCATAGTAGTGGCCCAGGTGCAGCGCGCCGGTGGGGCGCATGCCGGAGAGGACGCGTTCTTGGAACATGCTCAGGTCAGGAGTCAGTAAAGAGGTGAAAGGATAAGCTCAATCGCCAGATTCAGCCCGTACATCACGGGCCGCATCCAGATCTTGGTGACCGCGCCAAGCAAGATCAGCGCCATCACGATGAAAAAGCCGTAGCGTTCGGTGCGCGCCAGCAGCCGCGCCGGCCCGATCGGCAGCAGCGAGACGAGGACGCGCCCGCCGTCGAGCGGCGGCAGCGGAAACAGGTTGAAGGCGCACATCACCAGGTTGACCAGCACCCCGGCCTGCACCATCTGGAAGAAAAACGGCTCCTGGAGGCCTCCCAGGCTCAGGGCGATAGCCAGCAGCCCCCAGCCCAGGGCCATGGCGAAATTGATGCCCGGCCCGGCCAGCGCCACCCACATGCCGTGCCAGCGCGGATCGCGCAGCCGGCCGAAATTCACCGGCACCGGCTTGGCGTAGCCGAAGAGGAAGGCGCCACTGGTGGCGAAATACAGCAGCAGCGGCATGAGGATCGTGCCGATCGGATCGATGTGGCGGATCGGATTGAGGCTGATGCGGCCCATCATGTAGGCGGTGTTGTCGCCGAAATGCCGCGCGGCGTAGCCGTGGGCGGCCTCGTGCAGGGTGATGGCGAACAGCACCGGCATGGCGAAGACCAGAACGGCCTGTATCTGGGAAGCATCCATCGGCAGGATTGTACTTATTCCATCCCGAGCAAAGCCGGATCGCCGGCGCCGCGACGGACCAGCTCCGGCTCGCCGCCACTCAGATCCACCACAGTGCTGGCCTTGGCGGGGCTGGCGCCGCCGTCGATCACCAGATTGAGTTGCTTTTCCAGGCGCTCGCGGATTATCTCCGGATCCGCCAGCGACTCCTCCTCGCCCGGCAGAAGCAGCGTCGCGGACAGCAGGGGATGGCCGTGCTCGGCCAGCAGCGCCTGCATCACGGCGTTCTCCGGCACGCGCAGGCCGATGGTCTTGCGCGAAGGATGCGAGAGCCGGCGCGGCACCTCGCGCGTGGCTTCGAAAATAAAGACGAAGGGGCCCGGCGTGGCCGCCTTGAGCATGCGGTACTGCACATTGTCGACGCAGGCGAAATTCGCCAGCTCCGAGAGGTCGCGGCACATCAGCGTGAGATGGTAGCGCTCGTCGATGCCGCGCAGCCGGCGAAGGCGCTCCACCGCGCTCTTGTCGTCGATCTGGCAGGCCAGGGCGTAGCCCGAATCGGTCGGCAGCGCGATCAGCCCGCCCTCGCGCAGGATCTGCGCGGCCTGGCGCAGCAGGCGCGTCTGCGGATTCTGCGGATGGACGGAAAAATATTGGGACATGGCGGTGAGTCGGAATGGGACGCCTTGCGTTGCAGGCCTGGGCGCGGCTGGGATCGGCGATCCCCCGCCCGGAGCTGGCTCGTCAGCGCCAGAGGCTCCAGACCGGCTGCAGCGAATCGGGCAGCGGCGGCAGGCTGCCGAGCTCGACGCGGCTCTCCTCTGGGCCATGGAAGTCCGAGCCGCGCGAGGCCAGGAAGCCGCATTCCTTCGCCAGCTCGGCGTATTCACGGTACTGGGCCACGGTATGGCTGCCGGTCGTCACTTCGATGGCCAGCCCGCCGAGCTGCTTGAATTCCTCGAACAACGCATGCCGCTCCAGCGGCGTGAGCTTGTAGCGGCCCGGATGCGCGATCACCGCCACCCCGCCCGCGGCGAGGATCCAGCCCACCGCCTCGGTCAGCGTGGCCCAGCGGTGGCCGACGAAGGCCGGCTTGCCCTCGCCCAGATATTTGTCGAACACCTCGCCGATCTCCGAGCAGACGCTGATTTCCACCAGATAGCGGGCGAAATGGGTGCGGGAGATCAGCTCGGGATTGCCCACGTACTTGAGCGCGCCTTCGTAGGCACCGTGGATGCCAAGCTTGGCCAGGGCGTCGCTCATGTCGTGGGCGCGCCGGCCGCGGCCGGCGCGCACGCTCTCCAGCCCCTCGACCAGGGCCTGTGCCTGCGGATCGACGTTCAACCCGACGATGTGCAGGGTCTGCCCCGCCCAGGTCACGGAAATCTCCACCCCGGTCACGTAGCGCATGCCCAGGGCCTCGGCTGCTGCGCGCGCACGCGACTGGCCGCCGATCTCGTCGTGGTCGGTGAGCGCCCAGAGCTGCACGCCCGCGTCGTGCGCGCGGCGGGCCAGCTCTTCAGGCTCGAGGGTGCCGTCCGACACTCGGGAATGGCAGTGCAGATCGGCGTTGATGTCCTGGGGAATCCCGGTCAGGGCGCCAGGCAGGTGTCTTGGAAGATCCATAAGCTCTATTTTACGCCTGCCGGCGCCGCCTCCTGCAGGCAGAAAGCCTCCAGCAGGCGCGCCAGCTTCTCGGGCTGGTCGTGGTGGACCATATGGCCGGCCTGATCAATGATCGCGTCCTTGCGGTTCTTGATCACGTCGAAGCGGCTGCGGAAGGCGTCCATCGTGAAATCCGCCTTGCCGCCGGCGAGCCAGCGCGGCGCGTCCGTCTGCTTCGCCTCCACGTGCAGGACCGGCGCGGTGATGCGTGCCCAGCAGGCCTGGGCCTCGGGCAGTTGATAGAGGATGGGGGTTGATCAGCTTGTTCGCCGGATCGCCGCTGATCTCCCAGCGACCGTCCTCGAGCTGGCGCGACCAGTACGGCGCGAGGAATTCCGCGCGCGCCTTGGTCAGGCGCGGATTGTTCTTGCGCAGCCGCTCGGCCACATCGCCCACCGTGGCGTAGGTCTGCAACCGCTTGCCCTCCTTGAGCTGGTCCATCCACTTGGCGTAGCGCACGGGCGCCTGCTTGGGACGGTTCTCGGCCATGCCGAAGCCCTCCAGGTTGACCAGGCGGCGGATGCGCTCGGGACGGATGCCAGCGTAGAACAGCACGATGTTGCCGCCCATGCTGTGGCCCAGAAGATTGACGGGCGCGTCGGGCGAGAAATGGTCGAGCAGCGCGTCGAGGTCGGCCATGTAGTCAGGAAACCAGTAGCCGTTGGCGCCGGGTTCGGCGCCGGCCCAGCCGGTCTCGCCGTAGCCGCGCCAGTCCGGCGCGATCACGTGCCAATCGCCCTCCAGGGCGTCGACGAGGAATTGGAAAGACGCGCCCACGTCCATCCAGCCGTGCACCAGGAACAGGATGGGCGCGCCCTCACGGCCCCAGTGGCGAACGTGGTAGCGCAGGCGCGCTGACTTCGATGAATTCGGATCGGGATGGCTGGTGACGCTTCACAACGGGAAACTCGCTGACGCTGAACGGTCGCTCGATGTCAGCGAGTATAGCGTTTTCACCCGGCTCTCCGCGTGACAGCCCGGAGAACCGCGCCGCCGGAGCAACCCCGGCGGCGTGTTTCAGATGGCGGGACTTAGAAATCCAGCGCCTGCAGTAGATAGTTCTTGGAGCGCGGGCCCTTCGGATCAAACAGCTCGCCCAGCTTGGCGTTGAGCACGTAGGCTGTGTTGCCGGCACTGGCCGCCGTCGTCGGGAAGGGCTGCACGCTCTTGAAGCTGCCCGCAAGCTCGGCCGAGGCCAAGTTGTCCTTGGTGCTCAGTTCCACGGTGCGGTCCGCGCCGCCCGCCGGCCCCTTGTTCTGCACGATCAGCAGCCGGTCCGGCGCCAGCAGCACCAGCCCGTCGGCGCCCGAGAAATTCTCCGGCAGCTTGACCTTGGCGATCTTGGTGGGATCCTTCTCGTCGACGACGAGCAGCCCGCCGCTATTGTACTTGCCGACCAGCAGGAAGCCCGCCGGATGATGGACGATGCCGTTCAGGTTGAAGCCCTCGCCTTCGAACAGCTTGCTCTGCGCGAACACAGAGGCCTTGCCCGCGGCGTCGATCTTTTAGATCACCGGCGAGAAGCTGTCGGTGACGTAGACGTTGCCCTGCTCGTCGAGCGTCAGGTCGTTGGCGAAATGCTCGCCCTGCGCGAGGACGCCCAGGTCGTGATACGCAACGCGCTTGCCGGTGGCGAGGTCGAAGGCCGCGGCGGCGGCCAGTTTGCGCTTGGTCTTGGGCTTGCTGCGCACCGACAGGCCCGAATCGGCGATCGCCACCCAGAGCAGATTTCGCTTGGAGTCCACCGTCATGCCGACCGAGGAGATCAAACGCTCATCCTCGATGAAGGGCTGGTATTTGCCGTCCATCGCCACGCGGCCGATGGTGCCCATGTGCATGGAGCTGACCAGCAGTTCCTTCTTCGCCACATGGACGGCCACGCCCTCCGGATAAGACTCCGGAGCCGTGAAGCTGATATTCGCCGCGGCGCGGGCGCCGCCTGCGACCAGAACCGCGGAAGCCGCCAGCGCGGCGAGGATTACCGCGCGCGGCCCGTGAACGTGCATGATGCATAAGCAATTTCTCCAAGAATTCCTGAAATCAGGACCGGGCATTCCAGCACGCGCCCCGAACCTCGAACCAGCCGCCATGACCAAGATTCACGTTTCCCCGACAGGGATCGGGATGCCTCACGCCCGCGGCGTACAATGGGCGGAAATTTGGCCTGACATCGTGGCTGAATTCGCAACGGAAATTGCGGCCGCCGCCGAGGCGGAAGTCTTATCGTGGAGAGACAAAGAATGGCGATTTACCAACTTGGCGAGGACAGCCCGAGCATCGCGGGCAGCGCCTGGGTCGCGGAAGAAGCCGTGGTCACCGGCAAGGTCGAGCTGCAGGCCGACAGCAGCATCTGGCCCTTCGCCGCCATCCGCGGCGACAACGAACTCATCAGCATCGGTGAGGGCAGCAACGTCCAGGAAGGCGCAGTGCTGCACACCGACCCCGGCTATCCCCTCACCGTGGGAAAGAACGTCACCATCGGCCACCAGGCCATGCTGCACGGCTGCACCGTGCACGACGGCGCGCTCATCGGCATCCATGCCGTCGTGCTCAACGGCGCGGTCATCGGCAAGAACTGCCTGGTCGGCGCCGGCTCGGTGGTCACCGAGGGCAAGGTCTTCCCGGAAAACTCCCTGATCCTGGGCGCGCCCGCCAAGGTCGTGCGCACACTCACCCCGGAGGCCCTGGCCGGCATGGGCAAGAACTCCTCCAACGACGTCAAGCGCAAGGACCGCTTCCGCGCCACGCTCAAGCGCATCGGCTGAGCATGCGGCGCAGACACATCCCGCGACACCACACGAGGCAAGATGGCTGACGAGCTGCACCGATTCATGTTTCAGGCCGCGCCGGTGCGCGGCGGGATGATCCAGCTCAAGGACACCTGGCGGGAAATCCTCTCGCGCCGCGACTATCCCGCGCCCGTGCGCGAACTGCTCGGCCAGATGACCTCGGCCGCCGCCCTGCTCACCGCCAGCCTCAAATTCGAAGGCTCGATGATCATGCAGATCCACGGCGACGGCCCGGTGCGGCTGCTGGTCGTGGAATGCCCGTCCAATCTGGACATGCGTGCCACCGCCACCCTCGCCGAGGACGCGCACATCGCTGAGGACGCCAGCCTCACCGACATGCTCAACGCCGAAGGCCGGGGCTGCTTCGCCATCACCCTCGACCCGCAGCGCAAGACGCCCGGCCAGCAGCCCTATCAGGGCATCGTGCCGCTGTCCGACGAAAACGGGCCGCTGACCAGCATGGCCGCGGTGCTCGAACAATACATGCGCAGCTCCGAGCAGATCGAGGCGCGCATCTGGCTCGCCGCCGACGCCCAGTCCGCTGGCGGCCTTCTGCTGCAGAAAATGCCCGACGCCGGCGGCAAGGCCGGCAGCCTGCCCCGCAAAGTTGACGCCGACGCCTGGGGCCGCGTCTGCCACCTCGGCGCCACCCTGGGCATCGACGAACTGCTCAAGGTCGACACCGAAACCGTGCTGCACCGCCTCTTCCTGCAAGAGTCCGAGGAGCACGGCGTGCGCCTGTTTCCGCCGCAGCGCGCCAATTTCCGCTGCGCCTGCTCGCGCGCCAAGGTCGGCGGCATGCTGCGCATGCTCGGCCAGCCGGAAGTGGAAAGCATCCTCGAGGAACGCGGGCTGGTGGACGTGCAATGCGAATTCTGCGGCCAGGGCTACACCTTCGATCCGGTGGACTGCCGGCAACTTTTCGCCAGCCAGATACTCACAGAAGGCATCCGCTCCGCGCCCACGCGCAGGCAATGAGCACGGCAACGCGCGCAGCGGCAAGCGCCCGCCCGGCGCAGACCACGAGCCCACGCCCATGACCCACTCTCCCCGCCAGACAAAGTGCGTCACGTTTCCGCGGCGCGCCGCCCTGCTGCTCACCGGCTGCGCGGCCGAGATCACGCGCGACGCCGCGCACGGCGGCCCCACCGTGCAGCGTCTGGCCGACACGCCGCCGCCGGCCAGCCTCAGCCCCGAGGAACGCCAGCGCCTGCGCGCCCTGGACGAGCAGGTCATGCGCGAGCAGGACGCCGCCCAGGAACGTAGGCTGCGGGAAGCCCAGGCCCGCGCCCGCGAAGCGTATTGGGCGCACTACGGCTGGGGTTGGAATTATTGGGGCTGAGGGCCGCGCCCCTAAGGCCTGGGAATGGGTGGCGGCTTTCCCTACTATCCCTATCCCTGAACGGCGAAGCGGCGCTGGAAGCCGCGTCAAAGGCAGCCCCCTCATGCAAAACGGCGCGGTTTCCCACGCCGTTTTTTTATGCCCGCCGACCGGTCTGGCCGAATCGCTGCAAGCTCAATGCTTGGCGGATGCCCTGGCGCCATGCGGCTGAGCCTGCGCGGCGCCTGGAGATCCCGGCGCCGCGGCTTGATCACCAGATTGAGCGCCGGATTGCACCGCCGGGGCGGTGGCCGAACCCGGCAGCGGCGGCGTGCCTAGCAACTGCACGAAGGTCTCGCCTTCCTTGATCATGCCGAACTCCAACCGCGCCCGCTCCTCGATGGCGCCGCTGCCTTCGCGCAGATCCTTGACTTCGCCCTCCAGGCGGGCGTTTCGGGCGCGCAGGTCTTCGTTCTTGCGCTGCTGCGCCCCCACCTGCCGGTCCAGGTCCCAGACCCGCAGCCAGCCGCCCCTGCCGAGCCAGAGCGGATACTGCACCAGCATCAGTAGCACGCCGAGCATCAGGACGATAGGACGCATTGCAGCCCTGACACCCGAGGCGTGTTCAACGGATGTTGTAGAAGGTCGCCTTACCCGGATAGCTGGAGACGCCGCCGAGATCTTCCTCGATGCGCAGCAGCTGGTTGTACTTGGCGATGCGGTCCGAGCGCGACAGCGAGCCGGTCTTGATCTGGCCGGCGTTGGTGCCCACGGCGATGTCGGCGATGGTGCTGTCCTCGGTCTCGCCCGAGCGGTGCGAGACGACGGCCGTGTAGTTCACGCGCTTGGCCATTTCGATGGCGGCGAAGGTTTCGGTCAGGGTGCCGATCTGATTGATCTTGATCAGGATCGAATTGGCCACTCCCTTCTGGATGCCTTCCTTGAGGATCTTGGTGTTGGTGACGAACAGATCGTCGCCCACCAGCTGCACCTTCTTGCCCAGCTTGGCGGTCAGGCCGGCCCAGCCGTCCCAGTCGCCCTCGGCCATGCCGTCCTCGATCGACACGATCGGGAACTTGTCGCACAGCGTCGCCAGGTAGTCGGCGAATTCAGCCGAGGACAGAGACAGGCCTTCGCCCGAGAGTTTGTACTTGCCGTCCTTGTAGAACTCGGTGGAAGCGCAGTCCAGCGCCAGCAGCACGTCCTCGCCCGGCCGGTAGCCGGCCTTCTCGATGGCGGAGAGCACCGTGTTAAGGCATTCGACGTTGCTCGAGAAGTTCGGCGCGAAGCCACCTTCGTCGCCCACCGAGGTCGGCATTTTCTTGTCATGCAGGATGCCCTTGAGCGCGTGGAAGATCTCCGCGCCGCAGCGCAGCGCTTCGCGGAAGCTCTGCGCGCCCACCGGCATCACCATGAATTCCTGGATGTCCAGGCTGTTGTTCGCGTGCGCGCCGCCATTGACGATGTTCATCATCGGCACGGGCATCTGCATCGCGCCGGAGCCCCCGAAATAGCGGTACAGCGGCAGGCCGGCTTCCTCGGCGGCAGCGCGGGCCACGGCCATCGACACCGCCAGCATGGCGTTGGCGCCCAGGCGCGACTTGTTGTCCGTGCCGTCCAGATCGATCAGGGTGCGGTCCAGGAAGGCCTGCTCGGCGGCGTCCAGGCCCATCACGGCCTCGGCGATCTCGGTGTTGATGTGCTCGACCGCACGCAGCACGCCCTTGCCCAGGTAGCGGCTCTTGTCGCCGTCGCGTAGCTCGATGGCTTCGCGCGAGCCGGTGGACGCGCCCGAGGGCACGGCCGCGCGGCCCATGGTGCCGGACTCCAGCAGCACATCGCATTCGACGGTGGGACTGCCGCGCGAATCCAGGATTTCGCGGCCGATGATATCGACGATTGCACTCATGAACAGTCTCTTTGCTTAATTGAAATTATTTTCCAGGAAGCCGGAAGCGCCCTGGCGCTTGGTCACGGCGTCGAGGTCGCGCAGCGTCAGCAGCAGCTCGCGCATGCGCGGCAGTGGCACCGCGTTGGGGCCGTCGGAGAGCGCCTCAGCCGGCTTCGGATGCGTCTCCATGAACACGCCGGCCACGCCCACGGCGATCGCTGCGCGCGCCAGCACCGGCACGAATTCACGCTGGCCGCCCGAACTCGTGCCCTGCCCGCCGGGCAACTGCACCGAATGGGTGGAGTCGAACACCACGGGCGCGCCGGTCTCGCGCATGATTGCCAGGCTGCGCATGTCCGAGACCAGGTTGTTGTAGCCGAAGGACGCGCCGCGTTCACAGGCCATGAAGACGTCGTCGGGCAGGCCGGCGTCGCGCGCGGCGTCACGGGCCTTCTCGATCACGTTGCGCATCTCGTGCGGCGCGAGGAACTGACCCTTCTTGATGTTCACCGGCTTGCCCGAGCGCGCGCAGGCGTGGATGAAGTCCGTCTGGCGGCACAGGAAGGCCGGCGTCTGCAGCACGTCCACCACCGAGGCCACTTCGGGAATCTCGGCTTCGGTGTGCACGTCGGTCATCACCGGCACGCCGATCTGCTTCTTCACCTCGGCGAGGATTTTCAGGCCCTTGTCGCGGCCCGGGCCGCGGAAGGACTTACCCGAGGAGCGGTTGGCCTTGTCGTAGGACGACTTGTAGATGAAATTGATGCCCAGCTCCGCGGTCAGCTCCTTTAGCTTGCCCGCGGTGTCCATCGCCATCTCGCGCGACTCGACTACGCAGGTGCCGGCGATCAGGAAAAAGGGCTGGTCGAGGCCGGCCTCGAAGCCGCACAGCTTCACGACACCGCCTCCGTCTGCGCGCCGTGCTGATGCGCGAGCGCCGCCTCCATATAGGCCTTGAACAGCGGATGGCCGTCGCGCGGTGTGGACGTGAATTCCGGGTGGAACTGCACGCCGAAGAACCATGGATGCAGGTCCTGCGGCAGCTCCATCATCTCGGGCAGGTTCTCGCTCGAAGTGCGCGCGCTGATCACCAGGCCGGCCTTCTCCAGGCGCGGCACGTAGACGTTGTTGACCTCATAGCGGTGACGGTGGCGCTCGTTGACCTCGGCGCCGTAGATGCGCGAGGCCAGCGTACCGGACTGCACCGGCACGCGCTGCGAGCCCAGGCGCATCGAGCCGCCCAGGTCGGAGCTTTCGGTGCGGCGCTCGACCTTGCCTTCGCGGTCCAGCCATTCGGTGATGAGCGCGACCACCGGATGTGGCGTGTCGGGCTCGAATTCTGTGCTGTTCGCGCCATCGACGCCGGCCACATGACGGGAGAATTCGATCACCGCCAGCTGCATGCCCAGACAGATGCCCAGGTAGGGAATCCGGTTCTCGCGGGCGAAGCGGATCGCCTTGATCTTGCCCTCGGTGCCGCGCTTGCCGAAGCCGCCCGGCACCAGCACCGCGTCCAGGCCCTTGAGCGAGGACAGGTCGCCGCTCTCGAGCAGCTCGGAATCGATGTAGCGGATGTCGACTTCGGTCGCGGTGTGGATGCCGGCGTGGCGCAGCGCCTCGATCAGCGACTTGTACGACTCGGTCAGGTCGACGTATTTGCCGACCATGCCCACCGTGACCTTGTGCTTGGGGTGCTCGAGCGCGTCGACCAGGCCCTTCCAGACCGATAGGTCGGCGGGCTTGGCCTTCTCTTCCAGGCCGAGCTCCTCGCAGATGATGCGGTCCAGGCCCTGCTCGTGCAGCATCTGCGGAATCTTGTAGATGCAGTCCACGTCCCAGACGGAGATCACCGCCTCCTCGGGGATGTTGGCGAAGAGCGAAATCTTGGCGCGCTCGTCGTCGGGAATCGGCCGGTCCGCCCGGCACAGCAGCGCCGTGGGCATGATCCCGATCTCGCGCAGCTTCTGCACGCTGTGCTGCGTGGGCTTGGTCTTGAGCTCGCCGGCGCTGGGGATGAATGGCACCAGGGTCAGATGGATGAAGGCCGCGCTGCCGCGCTTCATGCGCAGATGCATCTGGCGGGCAGCCTCCAGGAAGGGCAGAGATTCGATGTCGCCCACCGTGCCGCCGATCTCCACGATCGCCACGTCGGCCTGGCCGTTGTGGGAGTCGACCGCGCCGCTCTCGACGAAGGCCTGGATCTCGTTGGTGATGTGCGGGATGACCTGCACCGTCTTGCCCAGATATTCGCCGCGGCGCTCCTTGCGGATCACCGATTCGTAGATCTGGCCGGTCGTGAAGTTGTTGGACTTGCGCATCTTCGCCGAAACGAAGCGCTCATAGTGTCCAAGATCGAGGTCGGTCTCGGCGCCGTCTTCCGTCACGAACACTTCGCCGTGCTGGAATGGGTTCATCGTGCCGGGATCGACGTTGATGTAGGGATCGAGCTTGAGGAGGGTGACTTTGAGGCCGCGCGACTCGAGGATGGCCGCGAGGGAGGCAGCGGCGATTCCCTTACCCAGGGAAGAAACGACGCCGCCGGTAACGAATACGAATTTTGTCATCGCCGTGGACTTGCGGGAAAGCAAAATTATACCCGAGGCGCTGCCGGCTCCCGCATTTCGTCCATTATTTCGCATACCGATTCCCGGGTCAGCTCCGCCGTCTCCAGCGGCTTCTCCATAGGGTACAGATGGCTGCTGTCCACCGCGCGAAGCCGCGGCCACACCAGACGGCGCGTCGCGGCCAGCCCCACCAGCCGGGTCTCGCGGGAGCGTGTTCCGGCGATGAAGGCCGCCGGAACCCTAAGTCCGGCCTTGTTGAGCCGGCCGGCCAGCCCAACGGGCAGCGTCCGGTAGATTTCGTATTCGGTCTCGTGGGAAAAGGCCAGCATGCGGGTCAGGCCATCGTCGGCGGGCATGGTGCCATCGTGCACGTAATCGCGCAGGACTTCCGGGTCCCAGGCGGCGAAGACCGGCTTGCCGCTGAAGTGCTCCCAGGCCGCCTCCAGGCTGGGCCAGTTGGTGCGGCGGCGTTTCGCGGCATAGGCTGGGGAATGCTTTTCGTCCAGCCCCGTGCGCAGCAAAAAGCGCAGCAGCCAGGCGCGCCAGCCGGCGATCACCGGCGAATCCAGCATCACCACGCCGCGAAACCAGTCCGGCTCGCGCATCGCCGCCATCAGGCTGAGAAAGCCGCCCAGCGAATGTCCGGCCAGCCAGGCCGGGCGCGCCGCCGTCGGCGGCGCGGCGCCGGGCCACCGCCTCCAGCAGCTCGTCCACCAGATGCGGCCATTCGCTCGTCACCGGCTTGTCGTCGCGGTGGCCGTACTGCGCCACCGCATGGATCTCGAAGCGCGGCCCAGCGCCGCCCGCGCCGCTCGCGCGCAAGTCCTTGAAGAGCTTGCGGTAGGTGGCCGCGGGAAAGCCGTTAGCGTGTGAAAAATGCAGGATTTCAGTCATGCTGCGCAGGCCCTCTCGGGGCCTCTGGGAATTGGGGGAAAAGCAGGGCGAAGCCGAACCGGCGAGGCGCTCAGCCGCGCGGCAGAGGCGGCGTCACCGCCAACAGCGGCAGCGCTGAGGCGCCCAGGGTCTTGAGTCCGTCCACGCTGCCCGCGCCGGTCTCCCAGACCGGGTCGCGGATTTCAGCGAAGGCCTGGCGCAGCTTGGACGCCCAGAGCCCGCGGACCATCGCGAAATACTCGTTCTTCTCGTCGATGCTGACGAAATGCGTGAGCTTGAGCGCGTCGGTCTCGTAGACCAGCAGGTCCAGCAGCAAGCCCACGGAGATGTTCGACTTGAGGGTCGAATCCATCGAGATCAGCGCGCTCTTGACCGCCTCGTCCAGCGGCGTCGCGCGGCGCAGCACGCGGTCGAGGATGGGCTTGCCGTACTTGGCCTCGCCGATCTGGAAATAGCAGTTCTCGGGCGTGGTCTCGATGAAGTTGCCGGCCGAGTAGACGTTGAACATGCGCGGCGCCTCGCCCTTGATCTGGCCGCCGCAAATCAGGCTCACGTTGAATTCGATGCCGAGCTGCTTAAGCATCTCGGCGTCGCGCGCATGCACCTTGCGCACCGCGTCTCCGACCATGCGCGCCGCCTCGAACATTGTCTTGGCGTGCCAGAGCGAGCGCTTCGCGTCGTCCGGATTCATCAAGAGCTGGCGCACCGACTGGCTGATCGCCAGGTTGCTCCGAGGTCTGGAGCACCAGAACCCGGTCGCCCGGATTATCGAACACCGTCACCTTGCGGAAAGTGGAAATCGCGTCGACGCCGGCATTGGTGCGGGAGTCGGACAGGAACACGAGGCCGGAGTCCAGGCACAAGCCGCAGCAATAAGTCATATCTCGTTCTCTTTGTCTCTGTCTGGGTAGGCGCGGCCTCCGGGGGCCACACGGCAGGAGGCATTCTGCTAGCCCAGTGTCTTTATCTGTACGCTCACGCGTAAGGATTCATCTCCGCCGCCGCGCCGCACGCCGCGGATCGGCGCCGCGCTGCAGTAGTCGCGCCCCAACGCCAAACGCACGTGGCGCTCGTCGGTGAGGCAACGGTGGGTCACGTCCAGGCTCGCCCAGCGCTGCTCCTGCGCGTCCAGGCAGATGTCCGCCCAGGTGTGGCTAGCGAGGTCCGGCGCGTTTGGCGCGTGAAAATAGCCGCTCACGTAGCGCGCCGGCAGGCCGTGCGCGCGGCAGCAGGCGATAAGCACGTGCGCTTGGTCCTGGCAGACGCCCGCGCCGATCCCGAAGGCCTCGCCAGCGCTGGTGAAAACATTGGTCGCCTTGGCGTCGTAGCGCACCTTGTCCGCCACCGCCGCGGTAAGCGCCAGCAGCTCCGCCGCGCCCACCTTGCCCTTGCCCAGGAAAGGCGCGGCGAATTCCGCGATGCCGTCGAGCAGCTCGGTCAGGGGCGTCGCGGTCATGTAGTAATGCGGCGCGACGCGGTGCCGGCCCGGTTCGGCGTCGTCGATGAAGCTCTCCACCGGCTTGAGCGTCTCCACCACGCCGCTGGCCTGGATCACCAGCGTGTCGCTGGGCCACGCGAGGGTGAAGGTATGGACGAGATTGCCGAAGCCGTCGCGGCTCGGCATCAGTTGGCTGGGGGCCTGCAGCTGCCAGCGCTCGATGCGCTGCATCGGCCCCGCGGCCGGGGTCCGCCGCAGTTCCTGAACTGTGTGTCCGACCTGGATTTCATAGTGGTAGTAGGTCTGGTGATTGATCAGGTATTTCATTGAGGCTCATGCGATTGCCAGCGACACCAGGAAGTCCTTGCTGATGCAGTTGCCAAGGTCGTTGATGCGCTCCAGGAACTGCGTGAGGCTGGCATGCAGCCCCACGCTGAAAATATCGTCGATGCGCGAATACTGCAGGTCGGAATTGAGCCGCCCGGCGCGCCGCTCAGTCTCGGAAGACTGCTGGTTGCGCACCCGCGCAAGGATGTTCATCACCTCGTCCAGGTTGGCCGCCAGCGAACGCGGCATGTCCACGCGCAGGATCAGAAGCTCGACCACGCGCTCGGGAGTGATCACGTCGCGGTAGACCTTGCGGTAGACCTCGAAGCCCGACACCGAACGCAGCACCACCACCCAGTGGTAGTAGTCCCTGGCCTGGCCGTCGGCGGCGCGACGGCGCGCGTCGCTCGCCTAGGCCGCGGGATGGAATTTCACGTCGAGGATGCGCGCGGTGTTATCCGCGCGTTCCAGGAAGGAGCCCAGGCGCAGGAAATAGAAGAAGGCGTCGTCCTTGACCATGGTGCCGGCCTGCACGCCGCGCGAGAGATGTGAGCGGAACTTGACCCATTCGAAGAAGGCCGCCGGATCGCGCTCGATCTCGCCCTTGCGGATCAGGGCGTTGGCCTCGAACCAGTTGGTGTTGAGCGTCTCCCACAGCTCGGTGGTGATCGAGCCGCGCACCGCGCGCGCGTTCTCGCGGGCCGCGCGCAGGCAGTTTATAATGGAGGACGGATTGTCAAAGTCGCACGACATGAAGGCGACCACGCCCTTGCTGTCCAGGCCTTCGTGCTTGGCTTCGAAGCGCGAGGTCAGCTCGAAGATGTCGAGCATCGCGCGCCAGCCAGCGTCGGCGTTGTCCGAGGTCTGCGGCAGGAGCGAAGTCTGGTAGTTGACGTCGAGCATGCGCGCGGTGTTCTCGGCGCGCTCGGTGTAGCGCGCCATCCAGTAGAGGTGATCGGCGGTGCGGCTCAGCATCTCAACTCTCCAGAATCCAGGTGTCCTTGGTGCCGCCGCCCTGCGACGAATTCACCACCAGCGAACCCTCCCGCAGCGCGATGCCCGATTCGACATAGGTCGGGCAGGTCGAGAGCACCAGCGTCGGCTGGTCGATGTACTGATTGGGCTTTTCCTTTAGCACGGCGCGGAATTTCTCGGCCTTGGTCGAGGCCGGGCCTACGAGCATGCCGTAGCCGCCCGCGCCGTGGGTCTCCTTGACCACCATCTCGGGCAGGTGGTCGAGCACCTACTTCAGGTCGTCCTCCTTGCGGCACATGTAGGTGGGCACGTTGTTGAGGATGGCCACCTCGCCGAGATAGAACTTGACCATGTCCGGCACGTACGGATAGATCGACTTGTCGTCGGCCACGCCGGTGCCGATGGCGTTGCACAGCGCCAAGTTGCCGGCGCGGTAGACCGAGAGCAGGCCCGCCTGGCCGAGCGTCGAATCCGGGCGGAAGACCAGTGGGTCGAGGAAGTCGTCGTCCACGCGGCGGTAAATCACGTCCACGCGTTGCGTGGCCCTGCGTGGTGCGCATGTAGAGGTGGTCGTTCTTCACGAACAGATCCTGCCCCTCCACCAGCTCCACGCCCATCTTCTTGGCCAGGAAGGCGTGCTCGAAGTAGGCCGAGTTGTACATGCCGGGAGTCAGAACCACCACGGTCGGATCGTTCGCGCCCTGCGGCGCCACGCTGCGCAGCGTGGCGCCGCAGGTCTGGATAGTGGGCCACCGGGGCCACGCGGTTCTGCGCGAAGAGCTCGGGGAAGAGCCGCATCGTCATCTTGCGGTTCTCGAGCATGTAGGACACGCCCGAGGGCACGCACAGATTGTCCTCGAGCACGTAGTAGTCGCCCTCGCCAGCGCGGACCACGTCGATGCCGGCGATGTGCGCATAGATGTTGCGTGGCACGTCGATGCCCAGCATCTCGGGGCGGTACCGCACGTTGTTGTAGATCTGCTCGGGCGGGATCACGCCGGCCTTGACGATCTCCTGGTCGTGATAGATGTCGCGGATGAACATGTTCAGCGCGGTCACGCGCTGACGCAGGCCGCACTCCATCAACTGCCATTCATGCGCGGGGATGATGCGCGGGATCAGGTCGAAGGGGATGGTGCGCTCGGTGCTTCTGCCGTTCTCGTCCTTGTCGCCGTAGACCGCGAAGGTGATGCCGACGCGGCGGAAGATCATTTCCGCCTCTTCGCGCTTGGCAGCCATCAGTTCGCTGCTCTGTCGCTCGAGCCATCGGCAGAATTCCCGGTAATGGACCCGCGCCTGCTGTTTGCCGCCGGCGAGCAATTCGAACATCTCGTTATAAAAGCTGACAGCCATGCATGTTCTCCACTTATCGGGGCGGGTCATGCGCATGCCAGTAACGCCGATACACCCGCCGCCAGGTCCGCCAAGTCACACCTTCCGGTCTCAGGGAGGCCTCGATTGCGCCGTTCCTGTCCGTGCGCAGCAGGGCAATGCCGCGCCGCCGGTAGCGCTCCAGCACATCCTGGCGGGGATGGCCGAAACGGTTGCGGTAGCCTGCCTGCACAATCGCCAATCCGGGCCTCACCGCATCCAGCCAGTCTTCCGTCGAGGAAGTCAGGCTGCTATGGTGAGGTACAAGCAAAATATCTGCCAGCACTTGTCCGGCAAGGCTGCGCTCCAGGATGTTTTTTCCTGGGCGGCCTCGATGTCGCCGTCGAGCATGGCCGCCGAAACGGACGCGCCGATACGGACTGTACAACTCAGTGCATCCGTTTGTCCTCTTTGCGAGCGTGCTTCCCCACGCCCCTCCCCGTGCACCTCCCACGCCGCCGGATGCAGCACCTCGAAGCGCACGCCGTCCCATTCCCAGGACTGCCCCGCCAGCGCATGGCCCGGCGGCAGCGGGGACAGCAGCCAGCCCACCGGCGCCGCGCGCAGCACACTGGCCGCGCCGCCGCTGTGGTCGGCGTCGGCATGACTGAGGATCATGTCGTCGAGGCGGCCTATTGACGCGGTAATATGAAGATTGAACTTTTTATCATTTCTGGCATCGAATCGGCATGGAAAAAGAAGACGCTCGATACCAGAAACTGGAGCAACTGCACGAGAGGCGAAAGCAGGTCGTGAGGTTGCATCGGAAGGGATACGGAGTCATGGCCATCGCGGAGTTGACAGGGCTGAGTTACCCGGCGGCTCGACTGGCCATTGATCTCTATGAAGAAGGGGCCGCGGCGGCCCTGAAGCCGCACCCACGAGCTCGTACGCCAGGAGACGGAAGACGGCTGAATGTGGATCAAGAAGAAGCAATCCGGCGCACGATCTGCGACAAACGTCCGGAGCAGTTGAAGATGGAATCTGCGCTCTGGACGCGAGGCGCGGTCATGCTGTTCATCGAACAGGAATACGCGGTCAGACTCTCAATACGTGCGGTCGGAGACTACCTCAAGCGCTGGGGTTTCACGCCGCAAAAGCCGATCAAGCGCGCTTACGAACAGCGACCGGAGTCTGTCAAGCAGTGGATCGATCAGGAGTATCCGGCCATCGAGAAGCGTGCCAAGGCCGAAGGTGGCGAGATTCACTTGGGTGACGAAACCGCGTTGGTGAATACGGATGTTCGGGGCCGCAGTTATGCTCCCAAAGGGAAAACCCCGGTCACGATGGCGGTTAGAGGTACGCGACAGAAGCTGTCGATGATTTCCACAGTGACCAATCAGGGCAAGGCAAGCTGGATGATCATCGATGGTGCCTTTAACCACGAGAAGCTCATCGAGTTCTTCGAGGCGCTGGTGGCCGATGGCAAGCGCGCGGGCAAGAAAGTGTTCCTGATCCTGGACAACCTGCGCGTGCACCACAGCAAGCCCGTGAAGGCCTGGCTGGCCGAGCACAAGCACGAGATCGAAGTCTTCTACTTGCCAAGCTACAGCCCGGAGCTCAATCTGGATGAGCGACTCAACGCCGACCTGAAACATGTCATCAGCACACGAGTCCCCGTCAGAACAAAGGCCAAATTACACGCTGCAGCAAAGAACCACATGGCGTTCATCGAAACCCATCCCGAACGCGTGAAATCCTACTTCCAGGATCCCCGCGTCAAATACGCCGCATAAAAACTTCTTAATGCCGGATCAATAATGGTGGTGCGGCTGCCTTGCCGGATTTCAGTGTAGATGAGGTCCACGGTCAGTTCATGTGGACGACGGCCTGCGGCGACTAGACGGGCTGTGGCTTCGCGGGTACGGATTCGGGTATCGCTGACACGGCTCATCGAGGGTTCCTTTTTGAACTGTCTGCCGCGAACCGGGATTCCGGCTAGCAGATGGAAATATACTATCGTATAAAATTATTTATCCTGCATTGAAACAATAAACTCAAGCAGCATACCGAACCGGCGCATGTTCGAAGTAGCTCTTGACGCGCTCGGGCTGTCGCTAAACGCTGAGCAGATGCTGGCGCGTGGCCTTCACCAGTTGCAGCTTCGAGCGAGCTGGAGCGAGTTTGGTGCCGATCTGCTTCAGGTCGGCATTGGCCATTTCGTTGGGGCTCAGTTCGGGGCTGTAGCTGGGCAAGTAGAAGACTTCGATCTCGTGCTTGTGCTCGGCCTGCCAGGCCTTCACGGGCTTGCTGTGGTGCACGCGCAGGTTGTCCAGGATCAGGTAGATCTTTCGGCCGGCATCCTTGACCAGCCGGCGCAGGAAGTCGATCAGAATGTCGGCGCTCAACGCTCCGTCGAAGGCCTGCCAGCGCATCTGGCTCTTGTTGGTGACGGTGGAGATCACCGACAAGCCGTGGCGCTTGTTGTTCACGCGAATCACGGGCGTCTGGCCTTGCGGGGCGTAGCTGTGCCCGCACACGTCGTCACTGCGCAAGCCGGTCTCGTCGCCCCAGTGAATTTTGGCCCCATCAGCCTTGGCGAAGGCGGCGATCACCGGGTAGTCCTCGTCGAGCCACTTTTTCACCGCCGCCGGCGACTGCTCGTAGGCCTTCTTCATGGGCTTTTTCGGCGTGAAGCCCAAACGCTCCAGATACAGGCCCATCGTGCGAACGGCCAGCTTGATGCCTTATCGGTTAAGGATCAACTCGGCCACTGCCTGGCGGCTCCACAGCGCATAGATCATCTTCAACTGGTCGGGCGTGCGGTCGCGGATCAGCCGCTGAACCTCGCGTTCCTGCTCCGCCGTCAGCGTTCTGCCCGTACCCTGCGGGCGCCCGGGGCGCTCAACGTCGAGGGCCTTCCACCCGCCCGCGCGATACGCCTTCACCGCCGCAATGAGCGTCGTGCGCGACATCTCGCATTGCGCCGCCGTGTCCTTCAGGCTCACGCCATCCAGCCGCATTTTCACCACACGTCGGCGCCGTTCGTTCAGGGCGGCTACCGGCAGCGTTCTCGAGTCGATTTTGTCCATGCAACAGCAGACTCTATATCACTCAATAAGTTCAATGTTTAAGTGCCTGATAAATAAATCAGGGCGGCCCTGCTCAAGCCTGGAACCAGCCTCGCGGCAAGGCTTCCCTGACGTTGCGCGAGGTGGCCAGCGCGGCGGCATCCACCTCGATCCCGCGCAGGGCGGCCAGCTCGGCCCCGATGCGCGGCAGCTGCCCGGGCGTGTTGCGCTTGCGCTCGCCGGGCGTTCCCAACCAAAAAGGCGCGATGTCGGGCGCGTCAGTCTCCAGCACCAGGGCCTCGAGCGGCAGCTCGCGCGCGAGCGTGCGGATGCGCAGAGCCGGCTCGAAGGTCATCGCGCCGCCGAAGCCCAGCTTGAAACCGAGTTCGACGAAAGCCCCCGCCTGCTGGCGGCTGCCGTTGAAGGCATGGGCGATGCCGCGCACGCGGATGCGTCGCAACTGCTTGAGCAGCGCGTCCTGCGAACGGCGCACGTGGAGGATGACCGGCAGGTCGAATTCCTTGGCGATCTTGAGCTGCTCGACGTAGAAAAACTCCTGGCGCACGGGATCGAGCCCCGGCACGAAGTAGTCGAGCCCGATCTCACCGATGCCGACAAAGCGCGGATCGTCCATCGCCGCCACGACCGCGGCACGCAGCGCGGCGAGATCGTCCTCCCGCGCCACGTCGATGTACAGCGGATGGATGCCCAGCGCATAGGCGCCGCCGGGCGTGCCGCGCGCCAGTTCCGCGACCACGCTGAAATTGCCGCGCACCACCGCTGGGATGACGATGCCGCTCACGCCCGCCGTCCGCGCCTCCTCGGCAACCCCGGCGCGGTCGGCGTCGAACTCCGCCGCGTCGAGATGGCAGTGGCTGTCGATCCACATGGCAGCGCGCCCGGGGCCTGCACACCTCAGCGCGCGTCGCCTTCCATGAGGCGGCCGTCGTGCAGCGTGAACACGCGGTCGCAGCGTTCGGCCAGTTCGGGATTGTGGGTGACGATGATGAAAGCCGTGCCCAGGCTCCTGGACAGATAGAGCATCAGGTCGAACACCGCCGAGGCCGAGGCCGAATCCAGATTGCCGGTGGGCTCGTCGGCCAGCACGCAGGCCGGATGCCCCACCAGGGCACGGGCGATGGCCACGCGCTGGCGCTCGCCGCCGGAGAGTTCGCCCGGCCGGTGCCGCACGCGCGCCCCCAGGCCGACGCGCTCGAGGATGGCTTGCGCCGCCTCGTGCGCGACGGCGGCCGGCTCGCGGCGGATGCGCAGCGACATCGCCACGTTATCCAGCGCAGAAAACTCCGGCAGCAGATGGTGGAATTGATAGACGAAGCCCAGCGCCTTGTTGCGCACGCGGTTGCGTTCGGCCTCCGGCATCTCGCGCCAGTCCTTGCCGAGCAGCCTGACGCTGCCGGCGTCGGCCTCTTCCAGGCCGCCGAGCAGATGCAGAAGCGTGCTCTTGCCCGCGCCCGACGCGCCGATGATGGCGAGCTTCTCGCCGCGCGCGACGCGCAGGTCTACGCCGGAGAACACCTGCACGTTCAGCCCGGCGGCCTGGCCGAAGGTCTTGGTGAGGCCGTTGGCCTCGAGCACCACCGCGTCCGCCGTCTGCATGCCGTTCATCTCATTCATAGCGCAGCGCCTCCGCCGGCTTGACGCGCGCCGCGCGCCAGCTTGGATACAGCGTCGCCAGAATCGCCATCACGAAGGCGATGGACGCGATCACCGTCACGTCTCCCGAACGCAGGTCCGAGGGCAGCTCGTCGATGAAGTACACGTCGCGCGGCAGGAACTGCACATGGAACAGCGCCTCGATCGCGGGCACGATCACGTCGATGTTGGCCGCCACCAGACAGCCCAGCGCCACGCCGCAGACCGTGCCGATCACGCCGATCGACACGCCCTGCACGATGAAGATCCTCAGGATGGCGCCAGGCTGTGCACCCATGGTGCGCAGGATGGCGATGTCGGCCTGCTTCTCGGTCACCGTCATCACCAGGGTGGAGACGAGGTTGAAGGCAGCCACCGCGATGATCAGCGTGAGGATGATGAACATCATGCGTTTCTCGGTCTGCACCGCTGCGAACCAGGTACGGTTCTGCGAGGACCAGTCGCGCAGATAGAAATTGGAGCCCAGGCCCGGCGCCAGCTCGCGGGTCACGTGCGGCGCGATGGTCGGATCGGCCACGCGCAGGCGCAGGCCGCTGGGGCCCTCCAGGCGCAGCAGCTTCTCGGCGTCCTCGATATGGATCAGGGCCAGGGCGCTGTCGTATTCGAAATGGCCAGATTCGAAGATCCCAGTCACGGTGAAGGCGCGCAGCCGCGGCATGATGCCGGCCGGCGTCATCGTGCCCTGCGGCACCAGCAGGTTGACCCGCTCGCCGACGTGCGCATCCAGCGCGCGCGCCAGCTCCACGCCCAGCGCGATGCCGAATTCGCCCGGCCGCAGCGCGGCGATGCCGCCCAGGCGGAACTGGCGGCTCAGGTCGGAGACCTTGCCCTCCTGCCCAGGATCGACGCCGCGCAGGATCACGCCGCGCACCGTGTCGTCGCGCGTGAGCATGGCCTGGACGGCGACGAAGGGTGCCGCACCGTGCACGGCAGGATTCTTCATCGCGTACTGCGCCACTTGGCCCCAGTCTGGCATGGGGATGTCGGAGATGATCTCGATATGCGAGAGCACCGCAAGCATGCGGTCGCGCACCTCCTTCTGGAAGCCGTTCATCACCGAGATCACCACGATCAGCGCCGCCACGCCCAGGGCGATTCCGGCCATCGAGATCATGGAGATGAAGGAGATGAAGGTGTTGCAGCTCGCGCGCCGCGATGAGCGCGTGTAGCGCCAGCCGATCAGCAGCTCGTAGGGCAGGTTCAGCGATTTGCGTAGCGTCTTCAAACAAAAGTCCTCGTCGTTGCACCGTTGGGGAAAGGCAAGCCTGCAAGTTTACAATTGGCCATGACCGCGCACACTGCTTCCCGCCATCCGCCCTTGCCCGATCGGCATTCTCTCACTGTCGTCCTGCCTTTTTCGGTTCCGCCCGTCGGACTGCTTCCCGCCTTCGAGTCCGAGGCCCGGCTCGGCGGCCTGCGTGCGCTGCTTCGCTCAGCGCGGCTGCGCACGGCCAGCCTCTCGGATGCGCGCGACGGCAGCTTCGGCCCGCGCCTGCCGCACGAGGACTGGCTTGCGCGCCAGGGCGGTGCCGAACTTCCCCTCGCGCCCCTGGCCCTCGCCTTCGATGGCGGCGAACCTGGCACGCAAAGCTGGTGGCAGCTGCGACCGGTGCATATCCATGCGGCGCGCGACCACCTGGTGCTCACCGATCCGGCGCTGCTGGCCTTGAGCGCGCAGGAATCCTCTGCCCTGTTCGACGCCGCGCGGCCCATCCTGCAAGACCTCTCGCCGCGCCTGCTCGCTCCCGCCGCGGACCGCTGGTACGTCGGCGGCGAACAGCTCGAAGGCCTCGGCACCGCCTCGCCGCTGCGCGCCGTCGGCCGCAACATCGACATCTGGATGCCCTCGGGGCCGAGCGCGCGGCTCTGGCGCAAATTCCAGAACGAGGTACAGATGCTCTGGCACGAGCATCCCGTGAACCAGGCGCGCGAGGCCGAGGGCCACCCGGCCGTGAATTCGCTGTGGATCGGCGGCGGCGGCGCGCTGCCCGCGGGCTTCGCCGGGCAGGACGCCTTTCCCTGGCGCCACATCCATGCCGCCGAACCCGCCCTGCTCGGCCTAGCGCGGCTCGCCGGCGCGCAACTGCAGGCGGCGGCCATGGACGACGCCGCGCCCGCCGCCTACGACCTCATCTGGCTCGACGCGCTCGAATCCGGCTATCTGGCGGGAGACTGGGGCGCCTGGGCCGACGCCTTCGAGGCGCTCGACGCGCAGTGGCTCGAACCCCTGCGCCAAGGCCTGGAGCGCGGCGCGTTCGGCGAAGTCCGGCTCCTGCTCGGCGGCGAAGCAGCCTTGATTGAAGCGGATTGCGGCGGCGGACTCGCCACGCTCTGGCGCAAATGGACCGGCAAGGCCGATCTCGCCCAGCTGCTCGCTCCCGCGGCGGCGCAGGCATGAGCGCGGCGATGGAAGGCCGGGACGCCGCGTCCGCAGCGGACAGAAAGGCCGGCGCGGGCATGCACATCCTCGCGCGCCCCTTCGAGCCGGCCGTCGCCCGCGCCCTCGCCGGCGGCGGGCTGCATCCGGTCATGGCGCGCATCTTCGCGGCGCGCGGCGTGCGCAACGCCGGCGAACTCGAAACGGCCTTCACGGGGCTGCTGCCGCCGGCGGGACTCAAGGGCGCGCAAGAGGCGGCCGCCTGGCTCGCCGATTTGCTCCTCGCCGAGCGCCGCCTGCTCGTCGTGGCCGACTACGACTGCGACGGCGCCACCGCCTGCGCGGTCGCGCTGCGCGGGCTGCGCATGCTCGCGGCGGCCTGCGGCAAGCAGGCGCACGTGGACTACCTCGTGCCAAACCGCTTTGAATACGGCTACGGGCTGACGCCGGAGATCGTGGAACTGGCCGCGCGCCATCCGCGCCAGGGCAAGCCCGACGTGCTCGTCACCGTGGACAACGGCATCGCCAGCGTGGACGGCGTGGCCGCCGCCAATGCCCTGGACATCGAAGTCCTGGTCACCGACCACCACCTGCCCGGCGACACGCTGCCGGCGGCGCGCTGCATCGTCAATCCCAACCAGCCCGGCTGCGGCTTCGTGAGCAAGAACCTCGCGGGCGTGGGCGTGATGTTCTACGTGCTGCTCGCGTTGCGCGCCGAACTGCGCGCGCGCGCAGCTTTCGTGGACGCCGAACCGCGCCTCGACGCCCTGCTCGATCTCGTGGCGCTGGGGACCGTGGCCGACGTGGTCAAGCTCGACGCCAACAACCGCATCCTCGTCGCCCAGGGCCTGCAGCGCATCCGCGCGCGGCGCATGCAGCCCAGCGTGGCCGCGCTGCTGCGCGTGGCCGGGCGCGACGCCGCGCAGGTCTCGAGCATGGACCTGGGCTTCGCGGTCGGCCCGCGCGTCAACGCGGCGGGACGGCTCGCCGACATGGGTCTGGGCATCGAATGCCTGCTCACCGACGACGCCGGGCGCGCCCAGGAGATCGCCGCCCAGCTCGATGCGATGAACCGCGAGCGCCGCGACATCGAGGCCGGCATGCAGGAAGAGGCGCTGCGCGCGCTCGAACACATCGAGCCGGCCGACAACGGTCTGCTCACCCTGATCGTCTACAAGGCAGGCTGGCACCAGGGCGTGATCGGCATCCTCGCCTCGCGGCTGCGCGAGCGCTTCCACCGGCCGGTGATCGTCTTCGCCGACGCGGGAGAGAACGACGCGAACGGCGACGCAGGGGACTCCGACGCCGCGCGCCAGCTGCGCGGCTCTGGCCGCTCGATCCCCGGCTTTCATCTGCGCGACGCGCTCGACCTCGTCTCCAAGCGCCACCCCGGCCTGCTCGGCAAGTTCGGCGGCCATGCGATGGCCGCAGGCCTGAGCCTCGCGGCCTCGGACCTGGAGCGCTTCACCGCGGCCTTCGAGGCAGTCGGCGCGGAACTGCTCGACGACGCCCTGCTCTCGCGCGTCTGCGAAACCGACGGCGAACTCGACGCCGACTGCTTCGACATCCGCTTCGCCGCCGAACTCGACAGCCGCGTCTGGGGCCAGGGTTTTCCGCCGCCGGTCTTCTCCGGCGTCTTCCAGGTGCGCCAGCAGACCCTGCTCAAGGAAAAGCACCTGCGCCTGACGCTCGAGCACGCCGGCAAGCGCATTCCCGCGATCTGGTTCAACCATGCCGAGAACCTGCCCGAGCGAGCCCGCATCGCCTACCGCGTCTCGGTCAACCGCTACAACGGCATGGACAGCCTGCAACTGATGGTGGAGCACGCCGAGGCGGCTTGAAACCCCGCCCCGCCTCAGTCAAGGCCGAAGTGCCGGTCTCGGAAGTCATGGCCGAACACCCGGCTCGTGTCCACGTCGTCGGCGCTCCTGCCGCCCTGGCCCCGGCGCCCGCCGAACTCCTCGCGCAGCAGGCGCGCTGACCGTCGAGTCCCCCAGTTGGCCCGAGGAAGCGGACAGCGGCGCATCGCGATGGGCCAGCACCTGCAGACGCGTTTCGGAAAACGCCCCGACGATCCCCTGCACTATGCCGCTGCCGAACACCGGCTGGAGCAGCCCCTGCCGATGCGCGTCGAACAGGCTGTCCCGCCAGGCATGGCCGGGATGCGCGCCCAGGTCCGCCACCGCGCCCTGACTGCCCGCCTGGCGAGGCTGCAGGGGAAGCCGGGTATGCCGGATGCGCCGAATGCAGGGGGGGGAGGGGCGCCGAGGACACAGCCGGCGGATGCGGCGGCGCGGCGGGACGCCTCGGGAACGCGATATGGTCGAATGCAGTGCCCAGCAGCTCCACAGCGCCATGGTGCTGAGGCTCCCTCCGGCTTCTGGCCTCCTGTTGTCGCCGGTTGTCCTCGATGGCCTGCTTCCCTCTCCGGCGCTCTATGCACTGTTCCAAGAAAAGGCGGTTCCATTCATCGACATCCGATGCCGCTTGCGCGAGCAAGGCGGAAAAGCCCTTGTGCCTTTTCTGCTTCGGTTCCGGCGGCGGACTCCAGTCCGCCTCCTCCGTCCGCGCAGACGCGACGGCGCGCTCCCGCCATTCCTCCTCCCTGATCATGCGCAAGATGCGCGGCCATGGCGCCTGTGAGACGCCGCCGGGCGGCAGCTCGGGAGACGGCGTCCGACACGCGGCGGGCGGGGGAATGGGCGGAGCAGCGGGCGCCGCGACGACCCGGTCGCCAAAAAAACGCATGAGCGGCCCAGTGTATCCGGGCGGCGGCGGAATCAGATCGCCTTGGGACAGCGGTTCAACCTCAGGTAACGGGCCCACTATCGGCAAATCCATTAACCATGGCGGAACCGGAGGTGCTGGCGGCGGAGGCGGTGCGGGCCAGAAAGGCTCCTCGGCAATGGGCGGCAAAGGAAGCGGCGCGGCCCGGCTGAGAAGCCTCCAGCAACCCGGGCGCAGGCTGGCGCGGTGGCATGGGTCTGGGTGGAACCGGCGGGCCAGCGCTGATGAATCCTGGCATGCCCGCCGCACCCGGACCGACGGGCGGCACGAACAGATGCGCCGGCGACATGGGGCGCCCGGCTCGCCGGCTGCTGCGGCTGCTGCAGCGGTTGCGGGCGCGGCGAGCGGCATGGGCATATTCTCAGGCATCGTGCTCCCTGGCGGCGGCGCCTGCGCCGCCGCGGGAGCGCCCGCCGCCGCCCGCCCAGTGTCCGCCCGCGAGGGACCCGGCGCATCCTCGCCCTCCTCGTCCTCCTCATCCATGTCGGGGGTGTTGGGAATCAGGTCCTCGGGCAGTACCATAGTCATCATGCCGATGGGCTGCTTGCCCAGGAAGTAAACAAAATGCGTCGCTTCCTGCCCGATCTCCGCATAGTGGTCCATCTTTTTCTTGTAGACGTTCAGGATATGTTCGGTGTTGCCGTGGCGGTCTCGCCAAGCCTGTGCGGCGTCGGGTTCCTGCGAGCTGCTCCGGCCCCATTGAGGGTATGGGCAGGACTCCATGCCCTGCCAGTGTTCGGACAGATTGCGGCGCATGTTTTCCAGGGCCTCGCGCATTTCCTGGATGCCGATCTCCGCGATGGGCGGCGCCGACGCCCTGCGCAAGCCCAGCTCCGCATTGCCGCCCAGGCAGGCGGGCAGGCCGAGCAGGGCTTCGTGCGGGTCGGTCTCGATGCAGCAGCGCTCCGGCGCGAGCGTCCTGTCCCAATTCGCCTTGAGCCATCGGCCTCCCGACAGAACAACCGGCGTGTACTCGCCGTCGACGAGCACAACGCGCAGGCGCAGGCTTCTCAGCGGCGCGCTCATGCTGCCACCGGGATGCTTGACGACTTGGCTAGCATTGGCCACCGCGCGCGCATCGCCGCCCGGTTCCGCGTGCGCGCCCGGCGCGGCTTTGGCGCCTGCGGTGGAAAAACCGGCCGGCGCAACAGGCGCCAGCATGCCCGGACTGATATTGGATATCCTGGGTAACATCGTGACACCCTCTGAGATTGGAGCGGATCATCTCGGCGTGATCCATTGTCCCGTAGTTGCGTCAACGCCGGGAAAAGTCGCCGCCGCCAACAAAAGTTTGCGTTTCATGTCCGGTCTGGCGCCCGGCTCCGGAGAGCGGGCGCCAGGGACGCCGCCCCCCGGCAGGCTATAATCGTAGGTTAAAATTTTTGCACCGGAACACCCCCATGGAAGCGGAACGCCTGAACCTGATCGGCACCACCCTGAACAACCTGCGCGCCCGCGTGGACGAATCTCGGAGGTATCTTTGACTTCGACAACAAAGCCGCGCGCCTGACCGAAATCAACGGCCTGCTCGAAGACCACAAGCTCTGGGACGACGCCAAGCGCGCCCAGGAACTCGGCAAGGAAAAGAAACTCCTCGACGGCGTGGTCGGCAACCTGACCCGCATCACCGGCGACCTCGACGCCTCGGCCGAGCTCTATGAGCTGGCCCGCGAGGAAGGCGACGAGGACACGCTCGTCGCCATCGAAGGCGACGTCGCCAAGCTCTCGGCCGACGTGGCCGACATCGAATTCAAGCGCATGTTCTCCGGCCAGCTCGACTCGGCCAACTGCTTCCTCGACATCCAGTCTGGCGCCGGCGGCACTGAAGCCTGCGACTGGGCTTCTATGCTGCTGCGCCAGTACCTGCGCTATTGCGAGCGCAAGGGCTTCAAGGTGGAAGTGCTGGAAGAATCCGCCGGCGACGTGGCCGGCATCAAGAGCGCCGCGCTGAAGATCGAGGGCGAATACGCCTTCGGCTTCCTGCGCACCGAAACCGGCGTGCACCGCCTGGTGCGCAAGTCGCCCTTCGACTCCTCGGGCGGCCGCCACACCTCGTTCTCCAGCGTCTACGTCTATCCGGAGATCGACGACTCGGCCGAGATCGAGATCAATCCGGCCAACCTGCGCACCGACACCTTCCGCGCCTCGGGCGCCGGCGGCCAGCACATCAACAAGACCGATTCGGCGGTGCGCATCACCCACATCCCGACCGGCATCGTCGTGCAGTGCCAGAACGACCGCTCGCAGCACCGCAACCGCGCCGAGGCGATGGCGATGCTCAAGTCGCGCCTCTACGAGCATGAGATGCGCAAGCGCCAGGCCGAAGCCGACAAGGTGGAAGCCTCCAAGACCGACGTGGGCTGGGGCCATCAGATCCGCTCCTACGTGCTCGACCAGAGCCGCGTGAAGGACCTGCGCACCAACGTCGAAACCTCCAATACCAAGGCCGTGCTCGACGGCGACCTTGACCAATTCATTGAAGCCAGCCTCAAGCAAGGCATCTGACCATGAGCCAGGAACAGCAGAAAAATTGGCAGGCCGCCGCGCCGGCCGCCGACGAAAACCAGATCATGGCTGAGCGCCGCGAGAAGCTCGCGCATCTGCGCGAAGCCGGCGTGGCCTTCCCCAACGACTTCAAGCCCACCCACCATGCCGCCGATCTGCACGCCCAGTATGGCCAGATCGAGAACGAGGTGCTTGAGGCCAAGGCGCTGCACGTGAGCGTCGCGGGCCGCGTGATGCTCAAGCGCATCATGGGCAAGGCCAGCTTCGTCACCGTCCAGGACGGCAGCGGCCAGATCCAGCTCTTCATCACCCGCGACGGTGTTGGCGAGGAAAGCTACGAAGCCTTCAAGCACTGGGACCTGGGCGACATCGTCGCCGCCAAGGGCACGCTCTTCCGCACCAAGACCCGCGAGCTGTCCGTGCGCTGCGCCGAGATCCGCCTGCTGTCCAAGTCGCTGCGCCCCCTGCCCGACAAATTCCACGGCCTCGCCGACCAGGAGCTCAAGTACCGCCAGCGCTACGTCGACCTGATCGCCACGCCGCAGACCCGCCAGACCTTCCTTGCACGCAGCAAGGCCATGTCCTCGCTGCGCCGGCACATGAGCGACGCGGGCTTCATGGAAGTCGAGACGCCGATGCTGCACCCCATCCCCGGCGGAGCGGCGGCCAAGCCCTTCATCACACACCACAACGCGTTGGACATGCAGATGTACCTGCGCATCGCGCCAGAGCTGTATCTCAAGCGCCTGATCGTGGGCGGCTTCGAGCGCGTCTTCGAGGTGAACCGGAATTTCCGCAACGAGGGTGTGAGCCCGCGCCACAATCCGGAATTCACCATGATGGAGTTCTACGCGGCCTACACTGACTACCGCTGGCTGATGGACTTCACCGAGAACCTGATCCGCTCGATAGCGCAAGACGCACTGGGCAGCGCCGTGGTGAGCTACGGCGGCCGCGAGCTGGACCTCTCCAAGCCCTTCGACCGCCTGACCATCGTCGAGGCGATCTGCAAGTACACGCCCGAATATCAGCCCGCGCAACTGGCCGACGCCGCCTTCCTCAAAGCCGAGCTGAAGAAGCACGGCGTGAGCGTGGAGCACACGCCGAACCTGAAGAACGCCGGCGTGGGCGCGCTGCAGCTCGCGCTGTTCGAGGAGACGGCCGAGTCCCAGCTCTGGAACCCGACCTACATCATCGACTACCCGGTCGAGGTCTCACCCCTGGCACGCGCCTCCGACACCCAGCCCGGCATCACCGAGCGCTTCGAGCTCTTCATCACCGGCCGCGAGATCGCCAACGGCTTCTCCGAGCTCAACGATCCCGAAGACCAGGCCGAGCGCTTCCGCGCCCAGGTAGAGCAGAAGGACGCCGGCGACGAGGAGGCAATGTACTACGACGCCGACTACATCCTCGCGCTGGAATACGGCATGCCCCCGACGGGCGGCTGCGGCATCGGCATCGACCGCCTGATGATGCTGCTCACCGACAGCCCGAACATCCGCGACGTGATCCTCTTTCCGCATATGCGGCGCGAGGACTGAGCCGCGCCATTCAGGCCGGCACGGTCCGCGCCGGCGTATTTCTCTGGATGCGGAAGATGCCCGCGTCGCGCAGCGCGCGGCACAGCGGCTCGCTCGCCGTGCCCTCGAACACCCAGGTGACGTCCCAGCCCTGATACACCAGGGCTGCATCGCGCTCGACCTCATGGCGGTTGGTTTTGGTCAGCGTCTGCCGGCCCGCCTTGTATTCCAGGGAGGTCTTCACCGCCTCGCCCCCGATGTCGAGCCGGCGCCGATAGGTTCCCCCCTTGACCGCGACGTCGATGGTGACTTCCCGCCGCCCCCAGCCTATGACCCGCTGATAACCGTCGACGGCGGCGTTGGTCTTTATGGCGAGCTGCATGTTGTTCGCATAGGTCTTGCTCCAGCTTGCATAGGAGCGCCCCTTCTGCACGCCGCCGACGTTCCAGCGCTGCTGATATTCCCGCCAGCGCTGCGTCTTGTTCGCTGGCGGGCCGGCGGTCGGACGGCCGCCGCCGAACAGGCCCGCATGATGCAGCACGCCGCGATGGCCCGGCTCGAACTCCACCAAGGTGCGGCTCGCAACGGTCCTGCCGTCCCAGCCGTGGACCATCCAGTTGCCGTTGACGCGCGCAACAGGAACGGGGCTGCTGTCCAGCCAGACGACGTGGAAGAGGCCCGTGTCCAGGGCCACCACCCGTGATCCGTCCGCCGCCATCTCGGCCAACGCCATCCGCGCGGTGTCCGCCTGCGGACTCGTCAGCGGCGTCGCCGGCACGCGCCGAACATATCCGCCGCCGGCGCTGGACGCGATGCGCGCGCCGCGCAGCGCATGGCTGGCATGCATGTCCGCGCGCACGCCCGTACGCGAAAGATCGTGGCCCGCGCCATTCGCCAGCGAAGCGGCTGCATCGCCCCTGAATTTTCCGGAGAGCGGCATCATATCGGCAAGCAGATTCAGCAGATGAAGGGTGAAGTGCCCCCATTCCTCTTTCTGTGCGGATTCCGACACACCGATGGCAGACACGACGACTGGCACATGGGAAAGCGCCTGGCGCACGATCTGCGTCAGGCTCGCCGCATAGCCGTCGACCAGCAGCCCGGCGAAGGACGGCGCCTCATACGCCCGCTCGAGCTGATGCTGGCGCAGAGCGGTGCGGGTCGGCCGGCGCGTGTCGGTGGGATCGCAGGCCCCCTCGACGACGATGGCGGGATCGCAGTCGTCCAGATCCACTTCGCAGAAACCTTCGCGGCGCAGGCCCTCCCGGGCCAGATCGCGCAGATAGCCGGCGATGCCGGCGTTGTAGCGCCGCGCCGCCTCATCGTAGGCAACGCCGATGGCCGTGCGGTCCACGGGCTCCATGTTGTTCTGCGTCCAGGTGTGTGGCCGGGCCACGGCCGCGAGGCCGTACCCAGACAGATAATCCAGCAGCGTCATCGACCTCTCATGGCGCACGAGGGGCAGGCGAACCAAAACCTTCCTGTCGGGGTTGTAACCCGCCGCCACGATGGCCTCTCGCCAAAGCGGCAAGAACCGGCGGACATGCGTCAGCTCCGTGTCGGCCGCTCTGGGGACGGCCTCCGAGCCCGGCAGCAAGGGCGAAGGCAGCATCGCCGCATTGACCCGGCTCGCCGCGTAGCGCATCTTTTCTTCCCGGGTGTAGAAACGCAGGCCGCGGGAGTTGGCCAGATGCTCGGAGAACATCGCGGCCATGTCGGCGGACAGGCTTTCCACGGCCTTGCTCCAGTCGACATGGCGGGTGTGCGGCCCGATCAGCCCCGCCCATATCAGCACCGTGCGCAAGGACTGTTCTGGAGTGCCGATTCGGCCCTCCAGGTCTTCCTGCAGGTAGACGTTGAATAGATAGTCCTGACAGGGGATGCAGTCCGGCGAACCCAGCTCTTCGGCCTCGGCGACGCGCTGCCATATCTGATGAAAACTCAGGCCGCCGGCATCGGCGAAGGAAAAGCCGTCGTGCCGGATGCCCGCCGTGCCTTCGCCGGCGAAGACGTCCAGCAGCTCTCTGCCGGGAACCCAGTATCGCGGATGGAGCGGCCGGTCTCCGCCACCTTCGGCCAGACGGACGCGTATGTCCATGAACACGCCGCCATACTTGTGCAGCGCTGCGTAGCTGGCGATGTCCTTCGCGGAGAGGATATTGCACAGCGGACCGGCGTCCTCGCGGTAAAAAGCGGATTTCAGCCTGGCGGCATTGACGCCGGGTATGCCTTCGAACAAGGCATACCCGGGATGGATCTGGATCCGGTTTCTGACCCCGGCCAGCAGATCCATGGTGTCCAGCGCGGTGCGCACCGAACCCAGATCCGTCGTGTGGAGCAGCGTCGTGTAGTCCTGCGCCTGCAGGGCGGTCTGGACGACGGAACGCAATTCCGCGTCGCCGATTTTCCAGACCGACCAGAAGCGGTGGATCAGTTGAGGCACCGGTTCGGACGGCAAGGCCCTGGCCGTGCCCAGCAGCATCCGGCCGGCCACCCCGGCCACCGCGCTGCTCAGGCCGGCACTGATGGAGTCCGCCTCCATGTCAAAGGGTGAGCGCCCTCCTCTCGTCTCGCTGCTTGCGGTAAGTTCCTTCCCCCATCGGCCGAGCCGATGCGCGAGACGATGGCTGCTTGTTTTAGGGGCCTTCGGCTGCGGCTACGTGACCGGCGCCTGGCCGGATGCGGTGGTTTGGCCGCCGGTGCCGCGGGCGGCATGGGATGCGCTGGAAGAAGGCCCGCCGATGGAGGTGCTTTGAATGCATGTTCCTTGATTATCCGTTCAAGCCTTGGTGACTGAAGGACCCCAGGTGATGCATGTCTACAAGCGGATTCCGGAGAGGATGAAGGGCGCGCCTTCAATGCCCGACGAGAAATCCCTGAATCATCGCGTACAGCGCCAGCGGCGCTTCCATCATCGGATAGTGGCCGGCGTTGGCCAACACTTCCCGGCGCGCGTTCGGATACCAGCGCAGCCAGGTCTGCCGGGTCAGCTCGGCATGGATGCTCGGATCGTGCTCGCCGACGATGGCCAGCACGGGCGTCGGATTACCGTCCACCTCGGCGGAAAAATCCTTGCGGCCCCATTCGCTCAGGTAGGCGCTGAAGGCCTCGGGCGTGGAATGCGCGAGCGACTTGCGCGCCACCGCCGCCAACCAGGCCTTGGGCAGGCGGCTGCCGGTGGAGAAGTTGATGATGAATTCGCGCCGCGCCGGAACCGCAGGCCGGCACGCCGATCACCGAGGCCATGGCCGCGATGCGCTCCGGCGCGGTCAGCAGCAGATTCTGCATGGCCGCCGCGCCCATTGAATGGCCGATCAGGCTGAAGCGTACCCAACCCAGGCTGTCGGCCAGGGCCAGCGCGTCGCGCGCCGCCTCGTCGAAGATGTATTCGCCGGCCAGTTCCTTGGAGCGGCCGTAGCCGCGGTAGTCGAACATCACATAGGTGAAGGCGTCGGCGTCGAAGGCGTTGGTCGCCGCGGCCCAGTCGTCCGAGGAGCCGAACCAGCCGCCAAACACCATCACCTTGTGCGGGCCGACGCCGTATTGCAGATATCCGTTTGGCATGGCGGCTCCGTCTTTATTGCGGTTCGATATGGGACAGCGGCACCAGCTTGCCCCACTTCTCGGTGTCGGCGGCGGCGGTCTTGCCTAGGTCCGTGGCGCTCCGATCGAGCGCATGAATTCGCCGGTCTGCGGATCGCTCACGGCCTTGCGTACCAGGCCGGTCAGGATATTGACCACCTCGGGCAGCGTCTTGGCCGGCGCGAAGATGCCGAACCAGGCGGTGAGGTCTTAGCCGGCGACGCCGGCCTCGATCATGGTGGGCACGTTCTTCAGCGCCGAGGGCCGCGCGCGGCCGGTGACCGCCAGGGAGCGCACGCGGCCGCCCTTGACCTGCGGGATGGCCAGCGTGACGGCGGCGAAGATGAAGTGGATGCGCCCGCCGATCAGGTCGGTCATGGCCTACTGCACGCTCTTGTAGACGATGTTGACCGCGTCCACGCCCGCCAGGCTTTTTTACAGCTCGCCGGCGACCTGGCCGGTGGCGTTTCCGCTGCCGTAGGAATACTTGCCAGGATCGCGCTTGAGAATGGCGGTGAGCTCGACCACGTTGTGCACCGGCATGGTGTCGGGATTGACGATCGGCACGAAGCCCAGGGTGGCCACTGGTCCGACGGGCACGAAGTCCTTCACCGGATCGAAAGGCAGCTTCTTGAACAGGTGGACGTTGGCCGCGTGCGTGGAGTTGGGCGTGAACAGGATGGTGTAGCCGTCTGGCGGCGAGACCGCCACCGCCTGCGCGGCGATATTGCCCAGGGCGCCGGGCCGGTTTTCGACGATCACGGGTTGCCCCGAGAGCTTCTCCATCTTGTCGGCCACCTGACGGGTGACGCTGTCGATGCCTCTGCCGGCGGCATAGCCGAGGATCATGCGGATCGGCTTGTCGGGATATTTCTGCGCCTGCGAATTGGCGGCGAACAGGGTGGCGCCGAGGACGGCGGCGCACAGGGTTTGGATCAGCGCGCGGCGCATGGGATCAGTCTTCTGGAAGGCAATGAAAAAACGGGCGCGCTCAGAAGCGCGCCGACAAGGCGGTGGACACCAGATGGGCGGCCAGTCCGCTAGCGCCGGCGGCCGGCATCTCCGGCGCCAGGGTCAGGTATTGCTTGATGGCGCGCATCGACACCGCGCCGCCCGCGAGCAGCGTGGCGGTGAGCGCCTCGGCTTCGGCGTCGAGCGCAGCGGCGCCCAGCACGCGGCTCACCAGGCCCATCCGCAGCGCCTCGGCAGCGCCGATCTTGGCGCGGCTCAGCACCAGATAGGCGATGGTCTTGAGCGGCACGCGGCCGACGAGCGCGGACATCACCAGCGTGGGCAGAATGTCGCTCTCCATCTCGGGAATCTGAAACTCGGCACCTTCCTCGGCCAGCGTGATGTCGGCCACACAGGCCAGCGCGCGGCCTTGACCGCGTCGTACAGCGCCAGCGGCGGCGCGGCGACGATGCCGCGCCGCATCTCGGCCGAGGGTTTGGAGCCCGGCGGCGGCATCGGTGATTCGCGGCCGGTGCAGAAGTCGGCGCCGATGTCGCGCAGCGCGGCGATAATGGCTTCGCCGGTTTCGGCGTTGAGCAGATTGCCCTTGTCGGCGCGGTTCAGGACGATGTCGAGCAGGCCGTCGTCGCGCCGCTCGAGCAGGACGGAATCGGAACTCATCGTTTGTCTCCTTGCATGAAATCCCAGAGCGCGCCGGGCGAGGCCGGCATCGGCGGTTCGCCGTCGACGCCCAGACCGCGCAGCGCATCGGCCAGCGCATTGAAGATGACGGCGGTGGCCGGCGTGATGCCGCTTTCGCCGCCGCCCTTGACGCCGAGCGGATTTCCCGCGGTGGGGTCCTCGGTCAGCGCCACCGCCAGCGGCGGAACGCCATAGTCCATATACGAGCCGATGAGCACCTGACCGCTGTCGCGCTCGACGAAATAGCCTTCGGAAAACGCCTGCCCAATGCCCTGGGCCAGGCCGCCGTGGACCTGACCTTCAACGATCATCGGATTGATCGGCTTGCCGACGTCGTCCACCGAGGTGTAGCGCAGGATGCGGCTCACGCCCGTGCCCGCGTCCACCTCGACTTCGCAGACCGCGCAGCCGGTCGGATACGCGGCCATGCGGCCGTTGAATTCGGCTGCGGCCCGGATCTTGGCGGCGGCCTCGACGAGCAGCGTGCCGCCCAGGCGCATCGAGCGGTCGGAATGGGTGCCGCCGCCGACGGCGACGAATTCCGTGTCGCCCGTGCGCAGGCGGATGCTGTCCATCGGCACGCCCAGCTGCTGGGCCAGCACCAGGACAAAGGTGGTCTCGTGGCCCTGCTCCGTGGACTGCGTGCCGGACACCACGGCCACCACGCCCTCGGGCAGCAAGTTCACGACGATGCGCTCGCGCGGCGCGCCGACCGGAGACTCCACATAGTTCGCCAGGCCGATGCCGAGCAGCCGGCCCTGCGCGCGCGCCGCCTGCTGGCGCGCCGCGAAGCCGCTCCAGTCGGCCATCTCCAGCGCCTTCTCCATGTTGCCGCGGAAGTCGCCGCTGTCGTAGTGCAGGCCAATGGGGCTGCGGTAAGGCAGACGCTCCTTGCCGACGAGATTTCGGCAGCGGATCTCCATCCGGTCGATGTCCATCTCGCACGCGGCGATGTCGAGCAGCCGCTCCATTACGTGCGAGGCCTCGGGCCGGCCGGTGCCGCGGTAGGGCACGGTGTTGCTGAGCGCGGCGCTGACCAGGACGGTGGCGACGGGCACGTGGTAGACCGTGCTCATCATGCGGGTGCCGTTGGCCATCGGCACGATGGACACGGTGTGCGCGCCGACGTTGCCCAGCCATTCATGGTCGAGCGCCAGCAGCAAGCCGTCGGCGTCGAAGGCAGCCGCGGCGCGGATCACGCCGTCGGCGGCCCTGGTGATCGCTCAGGAAGGCTTCGCTGCGGTCGCTGGTCCATTTTACCTGGCGGCCGGCGACGCGCGCCGCCCACAGCACCGCCAGCTGCTCCACATATAAAAAGGTGCGCGGGCCGAAGCCGCCGCCGACGTCGGGGCAGACCACCCGCACGTGTTCCGACGCCACGCCGAGGATGCCGGCCAGCGACATCTTCAGGCGCACGCTGCCTTGGCTGCCGGAGATCAGCGTGTAGGCGCCGTCCTCGTGCAGGCCGATGGCCGAGCGCGGCTCCATCTGGCAGATGACGATGCGGCTGATGCGGAATTCGCGGCGCACCACATGGGCCGCGCGCGTGAACGCGGCGCGGGCCGCGTCCGCGTCGCCGATGCGGGCCTGGAAGCAGAGGTTGCCGGGCACGCCGTCCCAGAGCTGCGGCGCGTTCCCGGCCAGAGCGTCGTCGGCCTGCACCACCGCCGGCAGCGGCCCGTAGTCCACCAGGATCAGCTCCGCCGCGTCGCGCGCCTGGAGCGCTGTCTCGGCCACCACCATCGCCACCGCCTCGCCGACGTGGCGGACCTTGTCCACCGGCAGCGGAAGATGGCGCTGGTTGAACACGGAGCCGGTCAGAAATTCGGTGAACGTGGGCTGGGTGTGGACGATGGCGTCGGCCGGATTGGGGATATGGTCGATGCCCTTCCAGCCAGTCTGCGCGTAGTCGGCGCCGGTGAGCACGGCCAGCACGCCGGGCGCGGCGCGCGCCGCCTCGACGTCGATCGAGAGAATGCGCGCATGCGCATGCGGCGAGTGCAGGAAGGCGGCCCACGCCTGGCGTTGCCCTCGAGCGCGGTGCAGATGCTTTCCTCGTCGAGGCGGATGTCCTCCGCGGGCTGGCGCAGATAGTGGTCGATCCCCATGATCATGCCAGGCGTGCAGAAGCCGCACTGCAGGCCGTGGCAGTCTGAACGCCTGCTGCACCGGATGAAAGCCCGCCGCGTTGCGGTGCTGCGCGGCCAGGCCCTCGACCGTGATCACCTTGCCGCCGGCGGCATGCGCGGCGAGCACGGTGCAGGACTTGACCGCCAGCCCGTCGAGGTTGACGGTGCAGGCGCCGCATTGGCTGGTGTCGCAGTCCACGTGGGTGCCGGTGAAGCCCAGATGCGCGCGCTGGAATTCGACCAGCAGGGTGTGCGGGTCGACCCGCGCGGCAACCGCCTCGCCGTTGACCTCGAGCTCCACCAGGACGGCGGCCGCGTCCTGCGTCATTGCGCGGCCCGCGCCGAGACGGCGTTGTTGAAGCGCAGGAAGAATTCGTCGGCCATCTTGTTGGCCACCGAGCTCACCAGGCGCGCGCCGATCTGCGCGAGCTTCCCGCCGACCTGGGCTTAGGCCGTATAGCTGAGAAGCGTACCGCCGTCCTGCTCGGCCAGAGTGACCTGGGCCTGCATCTTGCCGAAGCCGGCGATGCCGCCCTCGCCCTTGCCCGCGATGCGGTAGCCGAACGGCGCGGCGCGCTCGGACAGCGTTAGGCTGCCCTTGAACTTGGCCTTCACCGGACCGACCGCGGCCACGACCACCACGTCGAATTCATCTGGCGTGCGCGCCACCAGAGATTCGCAGCCGGGCACGCAGGCGCGCAGCATCTCGGGGTCATTCAAGGAGCGCCAGACGCTTTCGCGCGGCGCCTTGATCAGTTTTTCGCCTTTGAATTCCATTCATGTCTCCTGCTTGGCCAACGCGGCAAGCGCGCGCACGGCGGTGATGTGGACGAGATTGGCGCGGTAGGCCGCGCTCGCGTGGATGTCGCCGGCCATTGCGTCCTCATCCGGGAACAGGCCGTCGAGCGCGGCTGGATCGAGATGCGCACCGGGGCGGGCGTCGAGCGCCGCCTCGGCCTCGCGCCAGCGGAACACCGAGGGGCCGGCGCCGGTCACCGCCACGCGCGCGCTGCTCTCCAGACGCGCGGCGAACACGCCGGCAAGCGCATAGCTGGAAGCGGGATAGCGGAATTTTTCGTGGTGCGCGGCCAGCGGCGGCCTGAATTCCAGCGCGGTCACCAGCTCGTCGGGTTCCAGCGCGACTTCGAAGGTGCCGAGGAAAAAGTCTTCGGCGGCGATGTGCCGCCGGTCGGTGAGCACCGTGCCGTCCAGGCCGAGCACGGCCGCCGGATAGTCGGCGGCGGGGTCGTTGTTGGCGACCAAGCCGCCCATGGTACCGCGGTGGCGCACCTGCGGATCAGCGATCTGCGCCGCCAGCGCAGCGAGCGCCGGCAGCGCCTTGCGCACGGTCGCGGACTGCGCCACTTCGATATGCCGGGTGGCCGCGCCGATGCGCAGCACGCCGTTCTCGAAGCGGATCCCGCGCAGCGCCTCAATGCGGCTCGGGCCCACCAGATGCGTGGGCGCGGCCAGGCGCAGCTTGAGCGTGGTGATCAGGGTCATGCCGCCGGAGAACGGCCGGGCCTCCTCGTGCTCGCGCAGCAGGCGCACCGCTTCGTCGATGCTGGACGGGCGCAGGTAGATCAGCGGATACATGCCGGGGCGCGCTTCAGATGGTGATCTGGTCGACGTCGTTGCGGAACAGCCAGTCGTAACGCTCGCGCACGCGGTCCGGCTGCCATTGCTCGTCTACATAGGCGAGCAGCGCCCTCGGCATGGGCCAGGACCGGGTTGTGGAAACGCTCGGCGTTCGCGGCCGAGCCGCGCACGATCTTGGAAGTGCACTCGATGCGCACCGCCTGATAGCGCTGCAAGGCTTTCTGCACGCTCGCGCCGCCCTGCCCCGCCACCTCGTCGATGGCGCGCGCCAGCAGCACACCGTCCTCGATGGCCATGGCCGCACCCTACGCCAGGAAAGGCAGCGTGGGATGGCAGGCGTCGCCGAGCAGGCCGATGCGGCCCACGGTCCAGTTCTCCAGCGGGTCGCGCAGCATCAGGGCCCATTTGTAGGGCACGTCGATGGCGCGGATCATCGCGTGGATGTCTTTGTTCCAGCCGGCGAAATCACGCGCGCAGTCGTCGATGCTGCTGGCCTCGTTCCAGGATTCGCGCAGCCAGCCGTTGCGCTCGAGGATGCCGACGAAGTTGACCAGCTTGCCGGCGCGCAGCGGATAGTGGACCACGTGGCCGCCGGGTCCGATCCAGTTCACGCCCACGGGCGCGCGCAGATGCTCGGGCAGGCGCTCGGCGGGGATCACGCCGCGCCAGGCCAGGCACCCTGAGAAGCGCGGCGCGGCGGCGCCGAAGAGCGTGGAGCGGACGATGGAATGCACGCCGTCGGCGCCGATCAGGGCGTCGGCGCGGAATTCGGAGCCGTCGGCCAGACGCGCGGCCGCATGGCCCCCCTCCTGCGCGACGCCGATGCACTTTGCCCCCAGGCGCAGCGCGCTGGGCGCGGCGTGCAGGTCTGGCCGGTGTTCCACAGGCGGATGCATTTGCCGGCGGGAAAGTTGGCGACTTTTTCCAGTGCGCCTTCCAGGCTGAGCTGGTAGAGCACGCGCGTGGTGTTGGCGCTGAGCTGCAGCCCCACTTCGCGAAGCTACGCCACCTGTTCCAGCACGGTCACGTCGTAGCCGCGCCGCGCCAGCGCCAGCGCGGCGGTCAGCCCGCCGATGCCCGCGCCGATGATGCCTATCTTGGGATGGCTCGCCATGCCGCCTGTCTCGTGCTTGTTCTAAGTGGGAGCGAATCTTAGCAAGTTGATTTTAATATGTACATGTATAATATCGCTTGATATTGACGAACTCGCAGCCGAGGAAAACGGCTGGGCAAGCGTTCAGGCCAGCTTGCCCAGCCGCGTGGAGATCTCCTCCGCGGCCTTGCGCAGGATGGCCGCCGACTTGCCGTCGACGCGCATGTCGAGGAGCGCGGCGGTGTCGAGTATGGTCAGCGCGGCGCACAGTTCGCCGCGGTGATTGAGCACCGGGCAGGACAAGGCAGCGAGCCCTTCGTAGATGCGGCCCGAGGAGCCGCCCATGCCGACCTTGCGCACATCCTTGATCACGGCGGCGACGGCCTTGTCGGCCAGCTTGGCGCCGGGCTGCTCGCGCTCGAGGATGGGCTGGAGCAACTGCGGGTATTCATAGGCGAGGAAGACGCGGCCGCTGGCCGAGGTCAGAAGCGGCAGCACATAGCCGACCTGGATGCTCATCGGCACTTTCATGCGGCCGTCGAGCTTGCACACGATGGTGGGGCCATGGTTTCCCCAGATGGCGAGGTGCACCGCATGGGCGGTGGCGTCCTGGACTTCGCGCATCGCCTCCTCGGCGAGGTCGACGACGCCGGACTGGCGCAGCGCCGAGAGGCCGATCTGCAGCGCATAGGGCCCGAGGCGGTAGTTGCCGGCGCCGTCGCGGGCGAGCAGGCCCAGCGAGAGGAAGGTGCCGAGATAGAGGTGGGCCTTGCTGCGCGGCATGCCCGTGTGCGCGGACACGTCCTTGAGCGACAGCCCCCTGGGCGCGGACTCGATTTCGCGCACCAGGCGAAAGCCGATCTCCAGAGACTGGATGCGGCGCGGGGAGCGGACTTCGGCGTCCGCCGCCTTGGAAGCGGCCGTTGCCGCGGCCTTGGCGGAGGCCTTCGCGGCGGTCTTGGAAGACGCCCCGGCGGCGGATTTGGCGGGGGCTTTCACGGCAAGGCTGTCGGCGTCGGTGTTTCTTGGCATTGGCATCTCCGAGAAGCTTAGCTATACCCGATTCGGTTTATATAAAACGGATTTTGAAATTTTATAACGACTGGCAGCCAAAAGAACAGAGGACGGATGACTTTCGCATGGCTGCCGTGCAACGCCGGACAGCAAAAAAATTGGAGACAGGCATGCGCGCTTAGGATTTGGCCCGGCTCGTCGTGGACTGCACCGACGAAGGCATCTTCACCTTCGATCGCGACGTATTCCGCGACCCGGAAATTTTTGAACTGGAGATGCGCCACATCTTCGAAAGCAGCTGGGGCTTCCTCAGCCTGGCTTCGCAGGCGCCGAACCCCAACGACTACTTCACCACCTGGATCGGCCGCCAGCCCGTGATCGTCATGCGCAGCAACGAAGGCGCACTCGGCGCCTTCATGAAAACCTGCCGTCACCGCGGCGCCGCGACCCGCCAGAAGCGCAGCGGCAACGCCCGCTACCACGTCTGCCAGTACCACGGCTGGTCTTACGAGAGCAACGGCAAGCTCAAGACCATCAAGGACGCGCAGCACGGCCATTACAGCGAAGCCTTCAAGCGCGACAACCATGACCTGATTCCGGCGGCGCGCTTCGGCGAATACCGCGGCTTTCTCTTCGGCAGCCTGTCGGCGGACGTGCCTGCGCTAGAGGACTGGCTGGGCGACACGCGCTTCTTCCTCGACTTGATCGTGGGCCAGGGCGCGCAGGGCGTGGAGGCGGTGCCGGGCTCGTCCACCTACACCTTCCGCGCCAACTGGAAGCTGCAGATGGTGAACGGGCTCGACGCCTATCACCTCACCTCCACCCATCCGAGCTTCATAAAGATCGTCGAGCGGCGCAATTCGGGTGAGTCGAACTTACGCGCTCAAGTCGCTGGATTTCGCCGCCTACAAGGAGCGCGGCGGCTTCACCTTCGATCACGGCCACGCGGCGCTGTTCACGCCCAACCCCCGGCCTGAGATCCGGCCTCTGTATACCTCGATCGACGAACTGACGGAGCGCGCCGGCTGGATGCTGACCACGCGCAATCTGGTGATGTTCCCCAACGTGCAGCTCGCAGAGAACGCCTCGCTGCAGCTGCGTGTGATCCGCCCGCTGGACCCGACCTGACCGAGATGACGATCTACTGCCTCGCGCCCGTGGGCGAGAGCGACGCGGCGCGCGACTTCCGGCTGCGCCAATTCGAGGATTTCTTCAACAGCTCGGGCATGTCCAAGCCCGACGACACCACCTGCTACGAAGACTGCCAGACCGGCTACGGAGCGCGCGTCGTGCACTGGCAGCAGGGCTACATGCGCAGCATGAAGGCCGTGGCCACCGGCCCCGGCGAGACTGGCGAGCGCATCGGCATCCGCGCGCGCACCCACCAGATGGGCGACGCCAAGGTACAGGACGAGACCATCTTCCATTCCGGCTACCGCGAATGGCTGCGGCTGATGACGGCCGGCGCGCGGCGCGACGAAGCGGCCCGGGCCGCCCAGGCGGAGGCCGCGCAATGAGCGCCGCCGCCCTGCACGAACTGTCCACCGACGCTGAGCTGCTGGCGCGCACCACGCGCTTTCTCTACGAGGAGGCCCGCCTGCTCGACGAGCGGCGCTGGCATGAATGGCTGGCGCTCTACGCCGAGGACTGCGAATACTGGGTGCCGGCCTGGAAGTCCGAGGACGAGCAGACCTCCGACCCGCGCCGCTCGGTGCTGGAAGACCGCGTGTGGCGCGTGGAGTCGCGCCGCTCGGTGGCGTCGATGGTGTTGCCGCGCACCCAGCATCTGATCCACAACGTGCGCCTCGCCGGGCGGCGCGCCGACGGCGGGCTGGACATGGCCTGCGAATGGACGGTGCACCAGTACCGGCCCAAGGAGCGCGCGGTGGAGATGTTCTTCGGCCGCTACCTGACCACGCTGCGCGGCGGCCCGGAGGGCTGGCGCATCGCGCGCCGGAAGATCACCCTGCTCAACAATTATCTGCCGGCCAAGATCGATTTCTACAGCCTATGAGCGCACCGATAAGCGCACGACAGGACAAGCCACGCTGCGCGGCGGCCCGGAGGGCTGGCGCATCGCGCGCCGGAAGATCACCCTGCTCAACAATTATCTACCGGCCAAGATCGATTTCTACAGCCTATGAGCGCACCGATAAGCGCACGACAGGACAAGCCGTGAACGCAAGAACCGACCTCCAATCCGCCGAGCCCGAGCTGGGCCTCACCTTCACCCGCGAGGGCCTCAAGTGGCCCGAGCCGCCGGTCTTCGCGAGCCGCGAGGAAGAGCGCGCGCACCGCAAGATCCCATTGACGGCCTGCCTGCGCATCTTCGCGATGTTCGGCTTCGACGCTGGCATCGCCGGGCACATCTCCTACCGCAACCCGGTGCGCGAGGACCATTTCTGGGTCAATCCGCTGGGCGTGCATTTCAGCCGCATCAATGTGTCGGACCTGGTTCTGGTGGACCATGACGGCAACATCGTCGATGGAAAGCATCCGATCAACGCCGCTGGCTACGCCATCCATTCACGCATCCACCGCGCGCGGCCCGACGTGCACGCCGCCGCGCATTCGTATTCGTGCTACGGACCTTGGCCTCGCTTGGCAAGCCGCTGCCGATGATTTCGCAGGAGGCCGCCGCCTTCCATGATTCGCACAGCGTCTTCCAGGGCTACAACGGCATCGCCGCCGACGTCTCCGAGGGCGAGCTGATCAGCAACGCCCTGGGCGGCAACAAGATGGTGATCTGCCGAAACCACGGCGTCTTCACCGTGGGCGGAACGGTGGAGGAAGCGGTGTCCTGGTATGTCCGCGCCGAGCGCGTCTGTGAGCAGGTGCTCCTCGCCTCGGTGGCGGGCACGCCGGTGGAGATCGAACCGGAGATGGCCGCGCGCACCACCAAGCAGGAGGGCTCCGCGCGCGGGCTGGTACGGCCTTCAGCCACTGGTGGACAAGATGCTGGCTGAGCAGCCGGACGCGTTCTGCAGTAGGCGCCGAGGTCAGCGTGGTGGCACGCGGCGCGCGCCTGCGGCTGCGCGCCGCCGACGGCGGGCTGCACGGGGAGGCCTCCGCCGCGCGCATCCACGCCACGGACGATGCCGCCGAGCTGGGCGTGCAGGACTATGTGATCGTCGCGGTGAAGACCGGCTCGCTGGCCGCAGCCATGCCCGGCCTGCGTCCGCTGCTGGGGCCGAACACCGTCGTCGTGCCGGCCATGAACGGCGTGCCCTGGTGGTTCTTCCAGGGCTTCGGTGGACCGCTGGACGGCATGCGCCTCGAGGGCGTGGATCCGCAAGGCGCCATCGCCGCCGTGCTGCTGCTGGAGCGCGTGCTGGGCTGCGCGGTCTATCCGACTTCGTATATCGCCGAACCCGGCCGGATCCAGCACACCGGCCGCTGGGACCTGCATCTGGGCGAACCCGCGGCAGCCCCGGGCGCCGCGCCCAGCGCGCGCCTGCTCAAGCTCCAGGCGCTGCTCGCGCAGGCCTGCTTCCAGTGCAAGGCCAGCGCCGACATCCGCTCGGATATCTGGCTCAAGCTGATCGGCAACGCCAGCTTCAATCCGGTGAGCGCCCTGTCCTGCGCGACGCTGGACCGAATGCTCGACGACCCCGAGCTGTACGCCCTTCGAATCGCTGATGGAGGAAGTCATCGGCACGGGCTGCGCGCTGGGGCTCAAGCTGGAGGAGACGCCGAGACAGCGGCTGGAAAAAGGCCTGCCGCTGGGCGCGGTGAAGTTCTCGATGCTGCAGGACGTGGAAGCCGGCCGCACGCTCGAATACGAGGCGCTCACCGGCGCGGTGCTGGCCGTTTGGCGCGCGCTGAACATGCGCCTGCCGATGTTGGCCGCCATGCACGGCCTGATCCGCCAGCGCGACCGCCGTCTGGCCGAGGCCCAGAAGAAAACCCCCGAGGCAGCTTTCGCGCGTTGAAGGCGCGAACGATAAATCCGCGGCCGCGCTCGATGCGCGGCCGCCCATGACAACGATACCTGGAGACACACACATGATCCGCAGACAACGAATCGCCGCCCTCGCGGCAGCCGTGGACCGGGCCTGCGCGGCCTGGCTGGCGCTGGCGCCGGCGCAGAATCCGGCCGAGGGCTGGCCTTCCAAGCCAGTGCGGGTGCTCGTCGGCTTTCCGCCCGGCGGCAGCAACGACATCCTCGCGCGCCTGGTGGCGCAGGGCCTGGGCGAAGCCTTCAAGCAGCCCTTCGTGGTGGAGAACCAGCCGGGCGCGAGCACCATCATCGCCGCGACCACGGCCGCCAAGGCGCCGGCCGACGGCTACACCCTGCTGGTGGGTATGAGCAGCACGATGACCATCACATCAATCCGGTGCTCTATCCCAAGCTGCCCTATTCGCCGGAGCGCGATCTGCGGCCGGTGACGGTCATGGGCAGCTTCCCGATGATCCTGGCGGTGAATCCCTCGGTGCCGGCCAACAGTGTGCACGAACTGGTGGCGATGTCGAAGAAGCCGGGGCAGCAGGTGACCTACAGCACCGCCTCGGTGGCCTTCCAGGTGGCGACCGAGATGCTTAAGCAGATGTCGGGCGCGAATCTCTACAACGTGCCCTACAAGGGCCGCAATCAGGAGATGATGGCCGTGCTCGGCAGTGACGTGCAGATGGTGATCCTGGACGGAGCGCTGCTGCTTCTGCACATGCAGTCGGGCAAGCTTAAGGCGCTGGAGGTGACGTCTCCCAAGCGCATCTCGCTCTATCCGAGCCTGCCGACGGTGGCTGAATCGGGCGTGTCCGGTTATGCGCTGGAATTCTGGGTGGACCTGTTCGCGCCGGCAAAGACGCCCGTCGAGATCGTCAACAAGGTCCAGGCCGAAGTGGTGCGCATCATGCAAAAACCCGATGTGTGCGAAAAGCTGGCCAAGCTGGGCATCGAGGCACGCGGGGGCGAGATGATCCGCGCTGAGGCAGTGCGTTTCGCGGCCATCATCAAGAAGGCTGGCATCACCGAGGAATAAGCGGAAACGAGGGGCGAAGCGGGAGCGGCCCCGGCCGCTTACTTCGCCTCTTCGATCCAGACCATCTGGATGGACTCGAGGATTTTCTCGTTCGAGCGGTTGGGATCGTCGTCGAAGCCGGGCAGCGCGCAGACCCAGGCGTGCAGGTCGGTGAAGCGCACGTATTGCGGGTCCACGTCCTCATGCGCATCCGCCATGCCGATGGCGATGTCGTAGGTGTCGGTCCACTTCATCAGTGATTTTCCTTGGCGTGGTTGATGGTGTAGCGCGGGATCTCCACGACGACGTCCTTCTGCGCGAGGATGGCCTGGCAGGACAGGCGCGACTTTGGCTCCAGGCCCCAGGCGCGGTCGAGCAGGTCGTCCTCGTCATCGTCGGAAGGATTGAGCGATTCGAAGCCCTCGCGCACGATGACGTGGCAGGTGGTGCAGGCGCAGGACATTTCGCAGGCGTGCTCGATCTCGACGTCGTGCTCGAGCAGCGCCTCGCAGATGCTGGTTCCATCTTCCACCTCCACGACCGCGCCCTCCGGGCACAGCACGGGATGGGGAAGAACGACGATTTTCGGCATTACAGCTTCTCCTCGGCGCGGCCCGGTTCGGCGCCGCTCAATTCATCGATAGTCTTTCCAGCCAGCGCGCCGCGGATGCTCTTGTCCATACGCCGCGCGGCGAATTCGGCGGTGGCCGCGCCCAGCTTGTCGATCAGGTGCTTGATCTCGTTGGTGTCCTGGCCGCGCGCGGCGGCTTCGAGCGCGACGGCGGCGGCGTCGACAGCGGCGCGCTCATCCGCGCTCAGCAGTTCAGCATCGACCGACAGGGCGCCGGCGGTGGCGTCGAGGATGCGCTGCGCCTCGACCTGCTGCTCGCGCAGGGCGCGAGCCAGCATGTCGGACTCGGCGGCGCCGAAGCTGTCCTGCAGCATGCGCGCGATGTCGGCGTCGGCCAGGCCGTAGGAAGGTTTTACAGTGATCGAGGCGGCCACGCTGGACTGCGTTTCCTTCGCGGCGACCGAGAGCAGGCCGTCGGCGTCGACCTGGAATTTCACGCGGATGCGCGCCGCGCCCGCCACCATGTGCGGAATGCCGCGCAGCTCGAAGCGAGCCAACGAACGGCAGTCCGAGGCCAGCTCGCGTTCGCCCTGCAGCACGTGCAGAGCCAGGGCCGTCTGGCCGTCCTTGAAGGTGGTGAATTCCTGGGCACGGGCCACGGGGATGGTGGCGTTGCGCGGGATGATCTTCTCGACGAGGCCGCCCATGGTCTCGATCCCGAGCGAGAGCGGAATCACGTCGAGCAGCAGCCAGTCGTCGCCGCCGCTCTTGTTTCCGACGAGCAGGTTGGCCTGCATGGCCGCGCCCAGGGCGACAACCTGATCGGGGTCAAGGTTGTTCAGGGGCGGCGTGCCGAAGAGTTCGCCCACGGCGCGCTGCACGTGCGGCATGCGCGTCGCGCCGCCGACCATGACCACGCCCTTGACCTCGTCCACGCCGATGCCGGCGTCGCGCAGCGCGCGGCGCACGGGCGCGAGCGTCTTCTGAACGAGGGTCTGGCTCATCTCGAAGAACTGCACCTGGCTCACGCCGACGTTGACCTGCGCGCCGTCGGAGAGCGTGGCCTTGACTCGGGCGAGCGGCTGGTGGCTCAGGTGTTCCTTGGCATCACGGCAGCGGCCTATGAGCAGGCGCATGTCCTCGGGCGGCACGAGCTTGAGGCCGGCCTGCTCGAGCACCCAGCAATAGAGGCGGTGGTCGAAGTCGTCGCCCCCGAGGGCGGAGTCGCCGCCGGTGGCCATGACTTCGAAAACGCCGCGCGAGAGCTTGAGGATGGAGATGTCGAAGGTGCCGCCGCCGAGGTCGTAGACGGCGTAGATGCCTTCGGCGCCGTTGTCCAGGCCGTAGGCGATGGCGGCGGCCGTCGGCTCGTTGAGCAGACGCAGAACGTTCAGGCCGGCGAGCTGGGCGGCATCCTTGGTGGCCTGGCGCTGGGCGTCGTCGAAATAGGCGGGCACGGTGATGACCGCGCCGGCGAGTTCGCCGCCGAGCGTGTCCTCGGCGCGCTGGCGCAGGCGCGCGAGGATTTCAGCGGAGACTTCGATGGGGCTTTTCACGCCGCCGGCGGTCTTGATCCGCACCATGCCGGGCGCGTCGATGAAATCGTAGGGCGCGCTTTCGCCGTGGACCACATCCTTGAGGCCGCGGCCCATCAGGCGCTTGACTGAGACGATGGTGTTCTTGGGATCGCGCGCGGCCTCGGCCAGTGCTTCGTGGCCGGCGGCGGTGCGCATGCCGCCGAGATAGCGCACGACCGAGGGCAGCAGCATGCGGCCCTGTTTGTCGGGCAGCACTTCGGCGACGCTGTTGCGCACCGAGGCGACGAGCGAATTGGTGGTGCCCAGATCAATGCCGACGGTGAGCTTGCGCTCGTGCGGCGCTGAGGCCATGCCTGGCTCGGAGATTTGCAGCAATGCCATGGGGGGGGATGTGTTCCGGGATCAGGCTTTCAGGTCTTGCATGTCAGGCATGCAGGCGGTCGAGCGCGTCGTCGAGCTCGGCGGCGAATTTTTCGATGAACATCAGTTTGCGCACCGCCTGCAAGGCGGCCTGGGGATCGGCGACCTGCCCGTCGAGCAGGCGCTGCACTTCGTCGACGCCGGCGCGGCGCGCTGCGTCCACTTCCTTGGCCAGCGCCTGCAGCGCGGCGGCGTCCTGCGATTCGGCCAGCGTCTCACGCCATTCCATCTGCTGCATCAGGAAGGCGCCTGGCATGGCGGTGTCGGTCTCGGATTGCGGATCGACGCCGCGCAGGTGGCACAGATACACTGCGCGCGTCAGCGGCTTGCGCAGGGTGCGGTAGGCTTCATTGGCATGCGCCGCAGCCTGCGAGGCGGCGCGCTTCTGGGCGTCGCCCGCGGTGGCGTGGCGGTCGGGATGCACCAGGGATTGCACGACGCGATAGGCTTCATCGAGCGCCGCGGCGTCCACCGCGAAGCGCTCGGGCAAGCCGAACAGCGCAAAGAAGTTCTGATCGAGTTCGAAGCAGGATCGGTGCTCAGACCCGGAAGGACTCGCCGCAGCCACACTCATCCTTGACGTTGGGGTTCTGGAAGCGGAAGCCTTCGTTGAGGCCTTCGCGCACGAAGTCGAGCTCCGTGCCTTCCAGATAGGGCAGGCTCTTCGGATCGACCAGGACCTTGACGCCCTGGGTTTCGAAGACCTTGTCCTCGGGCTCGATGCTGTCGGCGTATTCCAGCTTGTAGGCCAGACCCGAGCAGCCGGTGGTGCGCACGCCCAGGCGCAGGCCCACGCCCTTGCCGCGGCCGGCGAGGTATTTGTTGACGTGGACCGCCGCGCGTTCGGTCAGGGTGATCGCCATTGCCGCCTCCATGCTCTTACGCGGCCTTGGCTGCGGCGGGCTGGGCGGCCGGCGTGCCGTGCTTCTCTCGGCAGTCCTGCACCGCAGCCTTGATGGCGTCCTCGGCGAGGATGGAGCAGTGGATCTTCACCGGCGGCAGGGCCAGCTCTTCGGCGATCGCGGTGTTGCGGATATCCATGGCCTGGTCGAGAGTCTTGCCCTTGACCCATTCGGTGACCAGGGAGGAGGACGCGATGGCGGAGCCGCAGCCGTATGTCTTAAATTTTGCATCCTCGATGATGCCCTGCTTGTTGACCTTGATCTGCAGCTTCATCACGTCGCCGCAGGCCGGCGCGCCGACCATGCCGGTGCCGACGCTGTCGTCGCCCTTGTCGAAGGAACCGACGTTGCGGGGATTTTCGTAGTGGTCGAGAACTTTATCGCTGTAAGCCATGATGAACTCCTGGTGCTATCGGGCGGTGCTCAGTGCGCGGCCCATTGAATGCTGTTGAGGTCGACGCCGTCCTTGTACATCTCCCACAGGGGCGAGAGATCGCGCAGCTTGGCGATCTTGTCCTTGACGGTCTGCACGGTGTAGTCGATCTCCTCTTCCGTCGTGAAACGGCCGACGGTGAAGCGGATGGAGCTGTGCGCCAGCTCGTCGTTGCGGCCCAGAGCGCGCAGCACGTACGAGGGCTCCAGCGAGGCCGAGGTGCAGGCCGAGCCGCTGGACACGGCGATATCCTTGAGCGCCATGATCATCGACTCGCCTTCGACGTAGTTGAAGCTGACGTTCAGGTTGTGCGACACGCGGCTGTCTATGTCGCCGTTCAGGTAGACCTCCTCGATCTCAGAGAGACCGCGCCAGAGGCGGTTTCGCAGCATGCGGATGCGCTCGTTCTCGACGACCATCTCTTCCTTGGCGATACGGAAGGCTTCGCCCATGCCGACGATCTGGTGCGTGGGCAGCGTGCCCGAGCGCATGCCGCGCTCGTGGCCGCCGCCGTGGATCTGGGCTTCGATGCGCACGCGCGGCTTGCGGCGCACGAACAGCGCGCCGACGCCCTTGGGGCCGTAGGTCTTGTGCGCGGAGAAGCTCATCAGGTCGACCTTGAGATGCTGCAGGTCGATGCCGACCTTGCCGGTGGCCTGCGCCGCGTCGACGTGGAAGATGATGCCGCGCTCGCGGCAAATTTCGCCGACACGCGCGATGTCCTGGATCACGCCGATCTCGTTGTTGACCAGCAGCACCGAGACGATGATGGTGTCCGGACGCAGCGCGGCGACGAAGGCGACTTCGTCGAGCAGGCCGTCTTCCTTGACGTCGAGATAGGTCACTTCGAAGCCCTGGCGCTCAAGTTCGCGGCAGGTGTCCAGCGTGGCCTTGTGCTCGGTCTTGAGCGTGATGATGTGCTTGCCCTTGCCGCTATAGAAATTGGCGGCGCCCTTGATGGCGAGGTTGATGGATTCGGTGGCGCCCGAGGTCCAGACGATCTCGCGCGGATCGGCGTTGACCAGCGCGGCGACCTGCTCGCGAGCATCTTCTACCGCCGCTTCCGCCGCCCAGCCGAAGGCGTGGGTGCGGGAAGCCGGGTTGCCGAACTGCTCGCGCAGGTACGGGATCATCTTGTCGACGACGCGCGGATCGACCGGCGTGGTCGCCGAGTAGTCCATGTACAGCGGGAAATGCAGGGTTGTGCTCATGTTCTCTGTTCCTACGACTGCGACTGCTGAATGACGCTCTTTCTCAGAACTGGGCAAGGCTGAAGACCGAATTGACCACACGCGGAACCTCGGGCTTGGGCTTGGCCGGAAGCGCCGGCGCTTCCGGGCGCAGCTCCACCACCTTGCCGTTCTGCTTGGCCAGCTGCTGGTCCACGAGGTCCTTGAGCGACACCGAGTCGAGATACTCGACCATCTTGTGATTGAGCGTCGTCCACAGGTCGTGGGTCATGCAGTGGGTGGACTCCTCGTCCTTGTGGCAATTGCCATTGCCGCCGCACTGCGTGGCGTCCAACGGCTCGTCCACGGCGATGATGATGTCGGCCACGGTCACCTGCTCGAGCGTGCGGGCGAGATTGTAGCCGCCGCCCGGGCCACGCACGCTTTCCACGATTTCGTGGCGGCGCAGCTTGCCGAACAGTTGCTCGAGATAGGACAGCGAAATCTTCTGGCGCTGGCTGATGCCCGCCAGCGTGACCGGACCGCCGCCCTGGCGCATGGCCAGATCGATCATGGCGGTGACGGCGAAACGTCCTTTGGTGGTGAGTCTCATAACGATGCCCTCCGGGCTGACGCGCCGATCCTAAAAATCCGGCAATAAATAAAATTCCGGGAATCCCGATAATTTTTGTCGACTATACGCTTTCCCGATCTTTTTAGTCAAGTTATGTACGGTATTGCCGATTTCAAGCCCGGCCGCCGGGCCCAACCCAGGCTTGGCGCGGCCTGCGGGGTGGCTCTGGCTCCCTCCCGCCTCAGGACCGGGCAGCGCCCGCTCCCGGCGGCGCCTCGCTGACGCTGGCGCCGAAGACCTGCTGACGCAGGGATGCGAGCTGGTCGCGAGCCTTGGCTGCCTTTTCGAACTCCAGATTGCACGCGAAATCCTGCATTTCTTTCTCTAAACGCTTGATTTCCTTGGCGATCTGCTTCTCGTTCATCACCTCGTAGCGCGTCTGCTCCTGGGCCGCCCTGCGCTCGACCGCGGTGTCGCGGGCGTCGTAGACGCCGTCAATGATGTCCTTGATGCGCTTGCTCACGCTGCGCGGCACGATGCCGTTAGCGGCGTTGAAGGCGATCTGCTTGTTGCGGCGGCGCTCGGTCTCTTCCAGCGCGCGCTTCATCGAATCGGTGATCTTGTCGGCGTAGAGGATGGCGCGGCCGTTGAGGTTGCGCGCCGCGCGGCCGATGGTCTGGATCAGGCTGCGGTCCGAACGCAGGAAGCCTTCCTTGTCGGCGTCGAGAATCGCCACAAGTGACACCTCGGGAATGTCCAGGCCTTCGCGCAGCAGGTTGATGCCGACGAGCACGTCGAACATGCCCAGGCGCAGGTCGCGCAGGATTTCCACTCGCTCCACCGTGTCGATGTCCGAATGCAGGTAGCGCACCTTCACGCCATTGTCGGCGAGGAATTCGGTGAGCTGCTCGGACATGCGCTTGGTGAGCGTGGTGACGAGCACGCGTTCGTTGACGGCGACGCGCGCCTTGATCTCCTCGAGCAGATCGTCCACTTGGGTGGTCACCGGGCGCACATCCACCTCGGGGTCCACCAGCCCGGTGGGCCGCACCACCTGCTCCACCACGAGGCCCGACTTGTCGAGTTCGTAGTTGCCCGGCGTGGCCGAGACGAAGGTGGCCTGGCGCATCTTGAGTTCGAACTCCTCGAACTTCAGCGGCCGGTTGTCCATCGCCGAGGGCAGGCGGAAGCCGTATTCCACCAGGGTCTGCTTGCGCGAGCGGTCGCCGTTGTACATGCCGTTGAGCTGGCCGATGAGCACGTGCGATTCGTCGAGGAACATCAGCGCGTCCTGCGGCAGATAGTCCACCAGCGTGGGCGGCGGCTCGCCGGGCTTGCTTCCTGAGAGATGGCGCGAATAGTTTTCGATGCCCTTGCAGAAGCCCAGCTCCTGGAGCATCTCCAGGTCGAAGCGGGTGCGCTGCTCCAGGCGCTTCGCCTCGACCAGCTTGTTTTCCTTGTAGAAGAAGTCGAGCCGCTCGCGCAGCTCCACCTTGATCGTCTCGATGGCGCGCAGCACGGTCTCGCGCGGCGTGACGTAGTGCGAGCTCGGATAGATGGTGAAGCGCGGGATCTTCTGGCGCACCTTGCCGGTGAGCGGATCGAACAGCGCCAGGCTCTCGATCTCGTTGTCGAACATCTCCACGCGCACCGCCAGCTCGGCATGCTCGGCGGGGAAGATGTCGATGGTGTCGCCGCGCACGCGGAAGGTGCCACGGCTGAAGTCGATCTCGTTGCGGTCGTACTGCATCGCCACCAGACGCGCGAGCAGGTCGCGCTGCGACATCTTGTCGCCGGTGCGCAGCGTCAGCACCATCTGGTGATAGTCGCCGGGGTTGCCGATGCCGTAGATCGCCGAGACGGTCGCCACGATCACCGTGTCGCGCCGCTCCAGCAGGCTCTTGGTGGCCGACAGGCGCATCTGCTCGATATGCTCGTTGATGCTCGAATCCTTCTCGATGAACAGATCGCGCTGCGGGACGTAGGCCTCGGGCTGGTAGTAGTCGTAGTAGGAGACGAAGTACTCGACGGCATTGCGCGGGAAGAATTCGCGGAACTCCGCATAGAGTTGCGCGGCCAAGGTCTTGTTCGGCGCGAAGATGATCGCCGGACGGCCCAGGCGGGCGATGGTGTTGGCCATCGTGTAGGTCTTGCCCGAGCCCGTCACGCCAAGCAGAGTCTGGAAGGACAAGCCGTCGTTCACGCCCTCGACCAGCCCGCTGATCGCCCCCGGCTGGTCGCCGGCGGGCTCGAACGCCTTGTACAGCTGGAATGGCGAATCGGGGAAACTGACGAACTTGGATTCGTCGAACTTCGACTGGACTTCGGACAGGCTGGGCATATCGGCTAAAATCGCAATGGATTGTTAATTTTGCATTCTATTCTTCTTCTCCCAAGCTGACCGGCCATGACTCACCCCTCCCTCTTTGCCCCCGTTGAAATGGCGCCCCGAGACCCGATTCTCGGACTCACCGAATCATTCGTCGCCGACACCCGCCCCAATAAAGTCAACCTCGGCGTCGGGGTCTACTACACCAACGAAGGCAAAGTGCCCCTGCTGCGCGCCGTCCAGGAAACCGAGCGCAAGCTGGTGAGCGAGTCCAAGGCCCGCAGCTATCTGCCCATCGACGGCATCGCCGGCTACAACAAGGGTGTGCAGACCCTGCTCTTCGGCGCGGATTCGCCCGTGCTTGCGCAGAAGCGCGCCATCACCGCCCAGACCCTGGGCGGCACCGGCGGCCTGCGCGTGGGTGCCGACCTGCTCAAGCGTCTTCAGCACAACGCCGTCGTCGCCATCAGCGACCCGAGCTGGGAAAACCACCACGCGCTGTTCGAAGCCGCCGGCTTCCCCGTGCAGTCCTACCGCTACTACGACGCCGCCACCCACGGCCTGGACTTCCCCGGCATGCTCGCATCGCTCAAGGCCCTGCCCGCGCAGTCCGTCGTCGTGCTGCATGCCTGCTGCCACAACCCGACCGGCGTCGACCTGACCGCCGAGCAGTGGAAGCAAGTGGTCGAGCTGGTCAAGGAGCGCGAGCTGGTGCCCTTCGTCGACATCGCCTACCAGGGCTTCGCCGAAAGCATCGAGCCGGACGCCGCCGTGGTGCGCCTGTTCGCCGCCTCGGGCCTGAGCTTCGTTGTCTCCAGCTCCTTCTCCAAGTCTTTCTCGCTGTACGGCGAGCGCGTGGGCGCTGTCACCTTCGTCACCGCCAACGAGGCCGAGGGTGAACGCGTTCTCTCGCTGGTCAAGCGCGTGATCCGCACCAACTACTCCAACCCGCCGACCCACGGCGGCAGCGTCGTCTCGGCCGTGCTCAACAGCCCCGAACTGCGCGCCATGTGGGAAGCCGAGCTGGGCGAGATGCGCGACCGCATCAAGCTCATGCGCAACGCCCTCGTGGAAAAACTGGCCGCCGCCGGTGCCAAGCAGGACTTCAGCTTCGTGAAGACCCAGTGCGGAATGTTCTCCTACTCCGGCCTGACCGAAGCCCAGGTGAACCGTCTGCGCGAGGAATTCGCCATCTACGCCATTTGCACCGGCCGCATCTGCGTCGCCGCCCTGAACACGGGCAATATCGACAACGTCGCGGCCTCCATCGCCAAGGTTCTCTGAACCGCTGCCGCGGGCCACCCAGGCGGCCCGCGGCGGCGATGCCGGCCCCTGGTGCGCGCCGAGAGCGACGGCACCGGAACAGTGCAAAACCGGGTTTCCAGCCATGCTGGCGCCCGGTTTTTTCGTTATGTGATAAAAACAAACAAATCTCACGCTATGCTGCATTGCGACAATGTGCGGCATTTGTGATAATCGAAAAGCCGTTTTTGCCGGACGCGCGCGCCCGGCTCCCATCAGGTTTGACGGAGGGTCAGCATGCTTTATCAACTGCACGAGTTTCAGCGCGCCATGCTGACTCCCTTGACGGCCGGGGCCAAGGCCGCCGCCGACACCTTCACCGACCGCGCCAATCCGATTTCCTTCATCCCCGGCGCCGAACGCCTCGCCGCCGGCTACGAGCTGATTTACCGGCTTGGCAAGAACTACGAAAAACCGCCCTTCAACATCCGCTCGGTGCAGTCCAACGGCCACGAGATCTCGGCCATCGAACAGACCATCCTCAAGAAGCCCTTCTGCAACCTGCTGCGCTTCAAGCGCTACTCGGACGATCCGGCCACCATCAAGATGCTCAAGACCGAGCCCGTGGTGCTGGTCTGCGCGCCGCTCTCCGGCCACCATGTCACGCTGCTGCGCGACACCGTGCGCACACTGCTCTCCGACCACAAGGTCTACATCACCGACTGGGTCGACGCGCGCATGGTCTCACTCGAGGGAGGCCGCTTCAGCCTGGACGAGTACATCGGCTACATCCAGGAATTCATCCGCCACATCGGCGCCGAGAACCTGCACGTCATCTCCGTCTGCCAGCCCACCGTGCCGGTGCTCGCCGCTATCTCGCTGATGGCCTCGGCCGGCGAGGCCACGCCGCGCACCATGACCATGATGGGCGGCCCGATCGACGCGCGCCGCAGCCCCACTGCCGTCAATTCGCTCGCCACCACGCGCTCCTTCGAGTGGTTCGAGAACAACGTGATCTACCCTGTGCCCGCCAACTATCCCGGCGCCGGCCGCCACGTCTATCCCGGCTTCCTCCAGCACACCGGCTTCGTCGCCATGAATCCGGACCGCCACGCCAAGTCGCACTGGGACTACTACCTCGACCTCGTCAAGGGCGACACCGACGACGCCGAGGCCCACGTCAAGTTCTACGACGAATAAAACGCCGTGCTCGACATGGACGCCGACTATTACCTGGAGACCATCAAGATCGTCTTCCAAGAATTCCGCCTGCCCAACGGCACCTGGAAGGTCAAGGGCAAGCCGGTGCGTCCGCAGGACATCAAGACCACCGCCCTGCTCACCGTCGAAGGCGAGCTCGACGACATCTCCGGCAGCGGCCAGACCCAGGCCGCGCACGACCTGTGCACCGGCATCCCCAAGACCCGCCGCGAGCACTACACCGCCCCCAAGGCCGGCCACAACGGCATCTTCTCCGGCTCGCGCTGGCGCACCGGCGTGTATCCGCACGTGCGCGAATTCATCCAGGCCAACAACGGTTGAGCGGTGCCAGCGTCCCTTTCAGGGATGCACCAAGGCCGCCAGCGCCTGCGTGACCGTGTAGAAGCGCCGCTTGCCGCGCACCAGCATGCCCTCGGCCAGGCGGCGCAGCTTCGAATCCGTCTCGATATGCTCGCGCTGATAGGCGCCATGCTCGACCGCGATCTCCCCACCATCCGGCCCCGCGATCCTGTGCGGTGCCGACTGTGCTCCGCCGGCAGCGCCTCGCCGATCAGACTGTCGCGCACGAACTCCGCCATCGGATGCACATGGTGCTGCAGCGCGCATGCGCGCGCCGCGCCAAGCCATCGCCGTCTTGCTGCCGAGCATATCGCCCACCATGCCCGCGCCGTCGAGCGCATCCCAGTTGCCGCCCCGGTAGCGCAAGACGTCGGCCTCCACCGCCGCCTGCCGGCCCGCCAGCTCGGCCGCCGTCCTCGCCGGCAGGGAGGAAGCCCGTCCCGCGCCTGAATCGGCCACCGCGAGATGCGCCTGGATGCCGACGGCCTTTTCCTCGAAGCCCTGCCGGCGGCGGCGCAGATGGCGCAGCTTGCCGCCGCCGTCGCTGAGGAAATCCGCGAGCAGGGCCGGCACGCTGCGGCTCGGCAGCAGCCGCTGCACCAGCGCTGCATGCCGCCGGTCGAGAAAACCCAGGATCTTTTCCGCGAGTTCAGCCTGCTCCGGCGGATGCTGCCCGAACGCCTGGCGCAGTTCGAGGATCGCCTGCGCCTCGAAACACAGCAGCTTGAAGCACTGCTGCTCGACCACCGGAATCCAGCGGTCGAGCGCCGCGATTTCCTGCCGCGCCTCATGCAGCTTGCGCATCAGCGCCAGATGCCGCGCATCCTTCGCGCCGCGCGCCTGGACCAGCCAGTCGCGCTCTTCCTCGAGCACGGCAATGCGAGCAGGCTCTGCGCCAGCTCGGTCTTGATCGCATGCTCCACCAGCGCGATGTGCGTCTGCGCTGGCCCAAGCCACATGCCGCGCAGACGGGTCCTCAGCACTCTCCTCTGGAAGCCCCTGCGCGGCGCCTTCGCCCACGGCGCCTCCAGGTCGCTGTACTTCGCAGCGAAACGCAGCGCCATCTTGTTGCGCAGCATCCGCTCGATCGACGGCGAGACCAGATGCACCAGAGCCGTGGCGATGCCAGCCGTGCCGATCGTGCCCGCGGCCAGCACGACGCCGTCGCAGGCCAGCTGCAGGCATCCACCGGCCGGAACTGCTCGCGCAGGAAGTCCTCCTTAAAGCGCATGGCGGTCTCGCTCATGGCGGGCGTCTCGCCCAGGCAGGATGGAGGGGACTGCGGCGCGTCCGGCGACAGGGCCGGCGGCGTGATGGGGGCGGGGCTGACCCGCATGCGCGCTCTCCTGAGTCGGGAAGATGCACTGAGTGTCGCGCCGCTGGAAACGCTCCATGCGCCCTGCTGAAATCAGGGATAATCCAGCTTCGCCCATGGAACACAACGCACCGCAGGCCGCCAGCCTGGCCGACCAGATCGACGCGCTGCTGCCGCAGACCCAATGCACCAAGTGCGGCTACGCCGGCTGCCGGCCCTATGCCGAGGCCATCGCCGCCGGCCAGGCTGCGCACAACCAATGCCCGCCCGGCGGCGCCGAGGGCGTGGCCAGGCTCTCGCGCCTGCTGGGCCGCGCCGCGTCCCCACTCAATCCGGAGAACGGCGTGGAGCGCGCGCGCCCGGTGGCGGTAATCGATCCGCAGCGCTGCATCGGCTGCACGCTGTGCATCCAGGCCTGCCCGGTGGACGCCATCGTCGGCGCGGCCAAGCGCATGCACGTGGTGCTGGCCGAACAGTGCACGGGCTGCGACCTCTGCGTGCCGCCCTGCCCGGTGGACTGCATCGACATGGTCCCGGTCACCAACGACGCCACCGGCTGGGACGCCTGGTCGCCCGGACTCGCCGCGCAGGCCCGCGCACGCTACGAAAGCCGAAAGATCCGCCTCGTACGCGAAGCTGCGGAGAACCAGGAACGCCTGGCCGCCAAGGCCGCCGGCAAGCTGCGCGAGATCGAGGCCGAGCAGCCTGCCGACGCCGCCGGGCAAGCCGAACGCACACGCAAGAAAGCCATCGTCGAAGCGGCGCTCGCACGGGTACGCGCGGCGCAGACCAAGGAAACCCGATGAACCTAGAAAAACGCATCGCCCTTTTCTCCGCCCTGCGCGAGATCGATCCGCATCCCACCAGCGAGCTGGAATACACCACGCCCTTCGAGCTGCTCGCCGCCGTGCTGCTCTCCGCGCAGGCGACCGACGTCTCGGTGAACAAGGCCACGCGCCGGCTCTTCCACGTTGCCAACACGCCGCGGGCGCTGCTCGACCTGGGCGAGGAAGCCCTATGTTCCTATATCCGCACCATCGGCCTGTACCGCACTAAGGCCAAGAACCTGATCGCCACCTGCCGGCTGCTGCTCGAACGCCACGGCGGCGAAGTACCACGCCGGCGCGAAGACCTCGAAGCCCTGCCCGGCGTGGGCCGCAAGACCGCCAACGTGGTGCTCAACACCGCCTTCGGCCAGCCCACCATCGCCGTGGACACGCACATCTTCCGCGTCTCCAACCGCACGGGGCTCGCGCCGGACAAGAACGTGGAGGCCGTCGAGCAGGCGCTCATCAAGAAGGTGCCGGAGGAATTCGTGCAGGATGCGTGTCATTGGCTCATCCTGCACGGCCGCTACGTCTGCAAGGCACGCAAGCCCGAATGCTGGCGTTGCGTGATCGAGCCGCTGTGCGGATTCAAGGAAAAGACGCCCGCGCCGGCCTGAGCCGCGCGGGCCAGCGAAGCATCACAAGAAAACCCGATGTTCAATCCGTCGCGCGAGGAAGTGCGCCGCTTTTTCTGCCAGGCCTGGGGCAAGCACCTGAAAGCCGGCGTGCTCACGCCGCTGGAGACCATGGTACTGGACTGGATGCTCGAGCACCCCGAATACCACGCCCTGTTCGCCGACGAGGAGGGCGCGCTCGAACAGGACTGCACGCCCGAGCGCGGCGAGACCAATCCCTTCCTGCATCTGTCCATGCATCTGTCGATCGCCGAGCAGGTCTCCATCGACCAGCCGCCCGGCATCCGCCAGGCCTATGAGGCCCTGGCGCGCAGGCTCGACTCGCCGCACGCGGCCCATCACCGCATCATGGAATGCCTGGGCCAGATGCTCTGGAACGCGCAGCGCAGCGGCCAGCCGCCCGACGCCGAAGCCTACGTCGAGGACATCCGGCGCGCCGCGCGCGGCTGAAGAGAACGGCTCGGCGGACGGCTAGGCGCCGTCGGCTTGAACTTCAGCCCCTTCGCGGCCAGATAGCTGAACAGCCCGACGGAGGACGCCGTCAAGGCGATCGAGAGCAGCGGCATGGCAACCACCTCCAGCCCCGGCATGCGCAAGCCGCGAGGGATCTGGGAGGCGCCCTGCGTTGCCCAAGTCTGCCCCCGCTCCTAGTTTCGCAGCCGGCGTCCGAACATGGCCTCGTACTCCCCGATCAGCGCCGCCGGAAACGGCTTCGCACGCACGGTCCGCCGCATCTGTTCGTCGTGCTCGAACAAGGCGTCCACCCCGAGCCTCCACACGTATTCGACCCGCTTGCGCAGCTCGGACAGCAACAGGGGCCAGACACGCCGAGTCCGGCGTGTATCCCTGCGCCATGGCGCGCTAGCCCCATTCGAACCAGGCCTCGACGAAGGCGCCGAAGTCGCCCCATTCGGTGGAGTGGTAGCGCTCCACGCAGTCGTCCCAGGACATCGTCGCCCCGAAGTCCAAGCTGGCACGCAAGGCCGCCGCCCGTTCCGCCATCCATTCCCCCGCCTGCGCCGTGTCCCGCGCCGTCTCCTGCCGCGCCGGCAAGGCGTCCGCCGGGCGCGGCAGCGCGCCAAGGGCGTTCCCGATTGCTCCGATAGGCATGCCAGCCTCCCTCATCCGTTTTGAAGGCGCTTTGTGGTGCCGGGGGCGCGCGTGCCATTCCCGCGCGGGAATTTATCGGGACGGGCCGCCGCGCTCAGCCGCAGATCGACCGCGGACGAAGCCTGGCCGGCGGACTGCTGGACGCCGTCGACGGAGGCGAGATTGGGCGCCAGCATGGAAGAGCCCGGCTGGTTGAAGATGGACTCGTTGCGGAGCTCTTCGGCGAACTGCGGGGGATTGTGCTGCTTGTAGTAGTTGTTGTCCTGGTACATCTTGAACTGATTCAAGATGTACCAGGAAGTGTAGACGCTGGAGGTGTATTGACTGCCGGCGGGCAACATCTCGACCTCCTTTGTCTAGACGGGCCGTCCGGGAGACGGCCCTGCTGCGTTCAACGCTTGACGATCAGCTCGCCGGGCAGCGAGGCGATGTAAGCGGCGATGTCCTGCAGATCCTTGTGGCTGAACTTGGCCACCTGACCGGCCATGATCGCGTTGCTGCGGCCGACCAGGGCGCTGTTCGTGGTCTGGTAGGACACCAGGGCGTGATACAGGTAATCGTCATGCTGGCCGGCCAGCTTCGGATACTCGGGGCTGATCGGCTTCTTCAGATCGGCGCCGTGGCAGGCTGCGCAGTTGTTCTTCTCGACCAGAGCCTTGCCGTTTTCCTTGTCGGCGGCGCTGGCGGCGGAGGCCAGGACCAGGGCGGCGGCGGCAATCAGGGCTTTCTTCATCACCATCATTCTGTGCTCGTTTCTCGTTCGCTTAATTCACGCGCTTACTTCACGCGGTTCGCCGGGGTTTCGGCCGTCTGCTGGGCGTAGTAGGCGGCGATGTCGGCCATGTCCTGTTCGCTCAGGGTGGCGGCGATGCCGCGCATGGTCGGATGCTTGCGGTCGCCCTTCTGATATTCCTTGAGCGCGGCGACGATGTAGCCGGCGCTCTGGCCGCCCAGCTTCGGCACCGAGTACACCTCGGGGAAGGAGGAGCGATAGCCCTGGATACCGTGGCAGCCGATGCACATGGCCACCTTGCCTTGAGCGGCGTCGGGCTTGCCGACGACATCGGCGGCTTGCGCGGACAGGGAGGCGGCGCCCAGCGTGAGAGTCAGAAGAAGCTTGTTCATTGTTTCCGGGATGATAAAAGCTTTAAAAATATTCCGAATGATCAGTATTACGGCGGCAAAACGGCGAAAGTATAGCCTGCCGCCCCCCAGCCAGTCCAACCCCGGCCGGACGCCTTGGGAGCCAGACCGCCAGGCGGCTGGAGGCGAATCCGGCCGAACTCCTTTATACTCGGCTGAAATTCGCACGACTGTTCCTAAAAACAAGCCAGCCAGGCCGTCCGTGGACCCTTCCTGGGCCCGACCGACACTCACCGAGACCATGTCCGACACCTCCTCCAAGACTTCTGCCACGCCCCGTTTCGAAGGCTCCGAACAGTACGTCGCCACCGACGACCTGAAGCTCGCCATCAACGCCGCCGCCACCCTGCAGCGCCCCCTGCTGATCAAGGGCGAACCCGGCACCGGCAAGACCATGCTTGCCGAGGAAGTGGCCGCCGCGCTTGGCATGCCCTTGCTGCAGTGGCACATCAAGTCCACCACCAAGGCCCAGCAGGGCCTCTACGAATACGACGTGGTCTCGCGCCTGCGCGATTCGCAGCTCGGCGACGAGAAGGTCAAGGACATCCGCAACTACATCGTCAAGGGCGTGCTCTGGCAGACCTTCGAATCCGACCATCCGGTCATGCTGCTGATCGACGAGATCGACAAGGCCGACATCGAATTCCCCAACGACCTGCTGCGCGAAATCGACCGCATGGAGTTCTACGTCTACGAGACGCGCGAGCTGATCAAGGCCCGGCACCGCCCGCTCGTGGTCATCACCTCCAACAACGAGAAGGAGCTGCCCGACGCCTTCCTGCGCCGCTGCTTCTTCCACTATATCAAGTTCCCCGACGCCGACACGATGAAGCGCATCGTCGACGTGCACTTCCCCGCCGTGAAGGAAAAGCTCATGTCCGCGGCGCTGCAGTCCTTCTTCGAGATCCGCGCCCTGCCCGGCCTGAAGAAAAAGCCCTCCACCTCCGAGCTGCTCGACTGGCTCAAGCTGCTGATGGCCGAGGACATCCCGCCAGAGGCCATGCGCGGCGAGGACGGCAAGACCATCATCCCGCCGCTGGCCGGCGCCCTGCTCAAGAACGAACAGGACCTGCACCTCTTCGAGCGCCTGGTCTTCATGAACCTGACCAACCGCTGACGCGCGGGCCCGGAGCCGCCATGCTGATCGACTTCTTCCTCAGCCTCAAGGAGGCCAAGCTGCCGGTCTCGGTCAAGGAATACCTGACCATGGTCGAGACGCTGGACAAGCAGGTCATCGCACCGTCGATCGACGAGTTCTACTACCTCGCCCGCATGGTGTTGGTGAAGGACGAGCGCAACTTCGACAAATTCGATCAGGCCTTCGGCGTCTACTTCAAGGGCGCGATGAAGATCGTCGACCTGAATCCGGACATCCCGCTCGACTGGCTCGAGCAACGCATGAAGCGCGAGCTCACGCCCGAGGAGATCGCCGCGCTGGAGAAATTCGGCGGCCTGGACAAGCTCATGGAGCGTCTCAAGCAGTTGCTCGAGGAGCAGAAGGGCAAGCACGAGGGCGGCAACAAATGGATCGGCACGGACGGCACCTCGCCCTTCGGCAACGGCGGCACAAATCCCGAGGGCATCCGCATCGGCGGCAAGTCCGCCGGCAACCGCACCGCGCTCAAGGTCTGGGAAGGCCGCAGCTACCGCGACTACGACGATGAAGTCGAGATCGGCATGCGCAACATCAAGATCGCGCTGCGCCGCCTGCGCCGCTTCGCCCGCGATGGCGCGGAGACCGAGCTGGCGCTGGACGACACCATCCACGCCACGGCCGCCAACGCCGGCATGCTCGACATCAAGATGCGGCCCGAGCGGCACAACAACATCAAGGTGCTGATGCTGCTCGACGTGGGTGGCACCATGGACGACCACATCAAGCGCGTGGAAGAGCTGTTCTCGGCCACCAAGACGGAATTCAAGCATCTGGAGACCTACTACTTCCACAACTGCGTCTACGACTACCTGTGGAAGAACAACGCGCGCCGGCATGCCGAGCGCACGCCCACCTTGGACATCATCCGCAAGTTCACGCCCGACTACAAACTGATCTTCGTCGGCGACGCGACCATGAGCCCCTACGAAATCATCCAGCCCGGCGGCTCGGTCGAATACAACAACGCCGAGGCCGGCGCGGTCTGGCTGCAGCGCCTGATCGAGCAGTTCCCCAAATTCATCTGGCTCAACCCCGAGCCGGAATCGCTATGGCCGTACCGTCAGTCGATCTCGCTGATGCAGAAGATCATGCAGAACCGCATGCATCCCGTCACGCTGGCGGGTCTTGAATCGGCCATGCGGCTGCTGTCGAAGTAAAGAACGCCTCCACCTGCGCAGCCTGCACCTGGGCAGCGCTCTGCGCACGCCACGCCGGCGCATGATCCTTGTCCTCCAGCAGCGCGCGCACACCTTCGAGAAAGTCGCCGTGGGCGAAGCTGTGCTGGACCACCGCGAACTCCATGTGGAAGCAGTCGGCCAAGTCCATGCGCCGGCCGCGCAGCAGCAGCTCGCGCGTCACCGCCATCATCAGCGGCGACTTGCCGGCGAGGGTCTTCAAGGTGGAATGCGCCCATTCCGCGTAGCGGGCGTCGGACTCGCGCCCCAGGTTCTCCAGGATGCGCTGCAGATCGTGCGCCGGATCGAAATGCGCGAGCACCGCCGGCAGCACCGCCAGCAGCGAAGCGTCTCCCACGCCAATGCACACCGGCTTGGGCGCCGCGGCCGCACGCAGCGCATGCACGCGGCCCCGCAGCGAAGCGCCGGCCGCGCTCCAGTCGATGGCTGCGAGCCGCTCCTCCAGCCCCGCTAGCGAGGCGCTTTCCGTCACCACGTCGCCGAAGCCCGCGAGCAGCGCGTCGGCCGCGCCGATCGGAAGGCCGGTCAGGCCCAGTTAGAGCGCCAGCCCCGCCTGCATGCGGCTCATGAAATGGCTCGCGCCCACGTCGGGAATAAAGCCGATGCCGGTCTCGGGCATCGCCAGCTTGGCGCGCTCGGTAAGAACGCGCAGGTCGGCGCCCTGCGTCAGCCCCATGCCGCCGCCCATCGTGATGCCGTCCATCAGCACCGCGATCGGCTTGCCGAAATCCCGCGAATACCGGTGGATGCGGTAATCGAGCCTGTATTCGTCGATAAAAAAATCCTTGTGCATCGGCGTGCCGTCGAGCACGCTCTGGCGCACCGCGCGCACGTCGCCGCCCGCGCAGAAGCCCTTCTCGCCCGCGCCGCGCAGCACCACCGCCTTGAGCGCCGGATCGCGCCCCCAGGCCTTGAGCGCGTCGTTCAGCGAAGCCACTATGCCCTGCGACAGGGCGTTGATCTGCCTTGGCCGGTTCAGCGTCAACAGGCCCACGCCGTTGACGACCTCGCTCAGGACTTCCGACTGAGTCTGATTCTCAGCCGCACCGCTCACCGCTTGATTCACCGCCTGCCTTCCTTCCTGTACATATTGATCACCGCCGAGAAATCAAGCCCGCCGTGACCGCACATGGCCTGGTAGAACTGCTCGGCCAGCGCGCCGAGCACCACCGACTGCTTCACGCTGCGCGCCGCCTGCGTCGCCAGGCCCAGGTCCTTGAGCATCAGGTCGGCGGCGAAGCCGCCCGTGTAGCCACGCGAGGCCGGCGCGGCCTCGATCACGCCCGGGAAAGGATTATAGGTGTCCAAACTCCAGCAGCGCCCGCTTGAGGTGTTGATCACGCCGGCCAGCACCTTCGGATCGATGCCTAGCGTCTCGCCCAGGGTCATGGCCTCGGACACCGCGATCATCGAAATGCCCAGGATCATGTTGTTGCAGATCTTGGCCACCTGACCGGTGCCCGCCGGGCCGCAGTGCACGATGTTCTTTCCCATCTGCGCCAGCACCGTGGCGAAGAGCCCGCTCTTGGCGCCGACCATAAAGGTCAGCGTGCCGGCGCGCGCGCCGCCCGTGCCGCCCGAAACCGGCGCGTCGGCGAAGGGATTACCCTTGGCCTCGGCCGCCTCGGCCACTTCCTTGACCGTCGCCGGATCGATGGTGCTCGAATCCACCAGCGGCACGCCCGGCTTTACCGAGGCCAGCACCCCACCCTCGCCGAGATAAACCGCCTTCACATGCTGCGAGGCCGGCAGCATCGTGATCACCAGCTCCACGTCCGTCACCGCTGCCGCGATCGACGCGGCCTTGGCCGCTCCCTGCGCCGCGATGCCGCCCACCGCCGTCTCGTTCAGGTCGAACACCATCAGCGCATGGCCCGCCTTGAGCAGATTCGCCGCCATCGGCGCGCCCATGTTGCCCAGTCCGATAAATCCGATCTTCATCGTGTTTTTCCTCTTCGCTCAGCGCAGGCTGATGGTGGTGTTGATGCCGGGGCTGACCGTCGCGTCGTCGAACCAGCGCACGGTCACCGTCTTTGTCTGGGTGTAGAACTACACCACCTGCTTGCCGTAGGGACCCAGGTCGCCAAGCTTGGGGCCGCGCGAACCGGTGAAGCTGAAGTAAGGCACAGGCACCGGGATGGGAATGTTGATGCCCACCTGGCCGACGTCGATCTCGCTCTGGAACTTGCGCGCCGCCGCGCCGCTCTGCGTGAACACGCCAACGCCGTTGCCAATCGGGTTGGCGTTGACCAGGGTGATCGCCTCGTCCAGCGTGTCCAACTCCAGCACGCAGAGCACCGGGCTGAAGATTTCCTGGGTGTAGACGCGCATGTTCGTCTTCACGCCGGCGAACACGGTCGGGCCGATGAAGTTGCCCGACTTGTAGCCGCTCACCTTGACGCCGCGGCCGTCGAGCAGCAGCTTCGCGCCATCCTGCACGCCCGCCTCGATCAAGCCGAGGATGCGCTCCTTGGCCGCCTTGGAGAAAACCGGGCCGACGTCGGTGCCGGGCACCGTGCCGGCGTTGACCTTGGGCGTCTTGGCCTTTTCCACCAGCTCGGGCAGCCAGTCGCGCGACTCGCCGACGAACACCGACACCGAGGTCGCCATGCAGCGCTGGCCCGCCGCGCCGAAGCCCGCACCGACCAGGGCGTTGAGCGTCTGCTCCTTGTGCGCGTCGGGCAGCACCACCGCATGGTTTTTCGTGCTCATCATCGACTGCACGCGCTTGCCGTGCTGGCTGCCGAGGTTGTAGACGTGGGTGCCGACCGCCGTCGAGCCAACGAAGGAGATGGCCTTGATGTCGGGATGCGTGCAGATCGCGTCCACCACTTCCTTGCCGCCATGGACCACATTGAGCACGCCTGGCGGAATGCCCGCCTCCAGCACCAGCTCCACCAGCAGCATGGTCGAGAGCGGATCCTGCTCCGAGGGCTTGAGCACGAAGGTGTTGCCGAAGACGATGGCCATGGGGAACATCCACAGCGGGATCATCGCCGGGAAGTTGAAGGGAGTGATGCCGGCGCACACGCCGATGGGCTGGCGCAGCGTGTAGGTGTCCACCATGGCGGCCACGTTTTCGGAGAACTCGCCCTGCTGCAGCGTGCCGATCGAGCAGGCATGCTCCACCACCTCCAGGCCGCGAAAAACGTCGCCCTGCGCGTCGGCCAGGGTCTTCCCCTGCTCGGCGGTGAGCACCGCCACCACGCGTTCCATGTTGTTGCGGATCAGCGCCTGCAGCCTGAGCATGATGCGTATGCGCGCGCCGATGGGTGTGTTCTTCCAGGTCTTGAAGGCTTCGGCGGCGGCGGCCATCGCCGCGTCGACCTCGGCCTTGGTGGCGAAGGGCACCTGGGCCAACACTTCCTGCGTGGCCGGATTGACGATGGGACGCCATTCAGTGGACTTCGATTCCACCATCTTGCCGTTGATCAGCAGCTTGACCGTGGCGACGCCGGCCTGCGCGGGTGCGTTCATAACTGAGCTCTCCTTCGATATGTTCGGATCGTGATGCGTGGCTGTCTGCGCAAGCCGTTTCAGAGACCGCGCGCGATGAGCATGCGCTGGATCTCGCTCGTGCCTTCATAAATCTGGGTGATGCGCGCGTCACGGTAATGGCGCTCCACCGGGTAGTCCTACAGATAACCGTAGCCGCCGTGGATCTGGATGGCCTTGGAGCAGACGAATTCCGCCGTCTCCGAGGCGAAGAGCTTGGCCTGCGAAGCCTCCGAGAGACAGGGCATGCCGGCGGTGCGCATGCGCGCCGCGTTCAGACGCGTGGCCATGTCGGCGAGAATGTGGGCGATGGGCGGATGCTCCTTGATCGCCATGCCGAACTGCACGCGCTCCGCAGCATAGGCGCGCGCCGCCTCCAGCGCCGTGCGGTCGATGCCAATGCGCCCGCCCTCCAGGTTGGAGAGCGCGATGCGCAGGCCCTCACCGCGCTGGCCGAGCAGCGCGGCGGCCGGCAGCGCACAGCCGTCGAACACGATCGGGCAGGTGTCCGAGGCGCGGATGCCCAGCTTGTGTTCAGGCCGTCCCACTTCCATGCCCGGCGTGCCGGCCGGCACCAGGAAGGCTGAGATGCCCTTCTTGCCTATCTCCGGACCTGTCACCGCGAAGACGATGTAGAGACCGGCGCGCTGGCCGTTGGTGGTGAACTGCTTGGCGCCGTCGAGAACCCATTTGCCATCCCTGAGCTCGGCGCGGGTCTTGAGGTGATGCGCCTTCGAGCCAGCCTGCGGCTCGGTCAGGCAGAAGGCGCCGACGATCTCCCCGGCCGCCAGGCGCGGCAGCCAGGCCTCCTTCTGCGCCTGGGCGCCGTAGTTGAGCAGCGGGCCGCAGCCCACGGAGTTGTGCACGCTCATCAGCATCGAGCACGAGGCGCAGCCCGCCGCCACTTCCTCGATGGCGAGCGCATAGGCGGTGTAGTCGGTGAAGGAGCCGCCCCATTCTTCCGGGGTGACCATGCCTAGCAGGCCCAGCACGCCCATCTCCGCGACGATGTCGTCGGGCAGGCGGCCCTCCTTGTCCCAGTGTCCGGCGTTCGGCGCCAGCCGCTCCTGGGCGAAGCTGCGCGCCGCGTCGCGGACCATGTACTGCTCTTCCATGTAAAAGTCGCTCATGAGGCTCACATCCTCTTTTTTGATGGCGCGCTGCTGTCCCCGCGCAAAAGTCTACTCCCGGCCAAGCCGGGCGTAATCATGGTTTGCGCGCAGTGTAGAAAAGGCCCGGCCCGGCTTCTATGCAAAAATCCGTCAAAACCAGTGAATTCTTTTGCCATACCCCAGGGAGCCCATGGAAAAAGGTAGCGAGGCGATCTGCTTCGTGCACAATGCGCTGCGCTGCGCGGCGTGCGCGAGCGCGGCTTCGATCCCGCGCCGCTGCTCGCGTGCTGCGGCATCGCACCAGCCCTACTGACCGCACTGCAAGCGCGAGTCTCCGCGCCGAGCTATGCGGCGCTGTGGCTGGAGATCACCGGACTGCTCGACGATGGATTCTTCGGTGAGGACAACCGGCACATGAAGGCCGGCAGCTTCGCCATGCTCTTCCGCGCGGTGCACGACGCCGCCGACCTGGAGCAGGCGCTGCGGCGCGCGCTGCGCTTCTTCGCCGTCCTGCTCGACGACCTGCGCCCCGAACTGCGCGTCGAAGGCGCGGACGCCTTCCTCACGCTGCACGCCGCCGCGCGGCGCGAGCCCGGCGCCTTCGCCAACGAGACGCTGCTGATCCTGTTCGTCGGCCTGATGAACTGACTGGTGCGCCGGCGCGTGCCGGTCCGCCTGGCCGGCTTCGCTTCTCCCGAGCCTGCTCACGGCGCCGAATACAAGGCGATGTATTCGCCCAACCTCGTCTTCGATCAGCCGCGCACCTTCCTGCGCTTCGACGCCGCCGCGCTGCGCCTGCCAGTGCGGTACGACGAACGCAGCCTCAAAAGCTTTCTCGCCGGCGCGCCGCTCAACGTGATTCTCAAGTACAGCGACCGCCAGAGCCTCTACGCGAAGATCCGCCACGCCCTGCGCGGCCGCGGCCCCGAGCGCTGGCCACTGTTCGCCGACCTCGCCACCGAGCTGCATCTCACCGAATCCACGCTGCGCCGCCGCCTGATGGCCGACGGCATTTCCTACCAGCTGATCAAGGACGATCGTCGCCATCGCCGCCGGGCTCGGCTTCGCCGAACCCCGGACCTTTCATCGGGCGTTCAAGAAATGGACCGGCGTGCGGCCCGGGGAATACCGGCGCTCGCCCGTCGGCTGATCGGAGATGCGGCGCGGTCCGGGGCTCAATACCCGGCCGTCAAGCCCATGGTGAACATGTTGTAGGCGTTGTTGTAGATGCCGCTGCGGAAAATGCCGTGGCTGACGGGCGTGAGGCGGATCAACTGCAGATCGATGGCGGCCCATTTCGTGAGGTTGAAGCGCACGCCGCCGCCCAGGAGCAGGGCCACCTCGGACTGCGAGGCCACCTTTTCGCCCGGGCCTGTGAAGCCCTGCGTGGCGGTGGTCGAGAAATGGGTCTTGAGCCGGCCCCGCCGATCATGAAATAGAAATCCTGCCTCCACTCGTTCATGGGGATGAAGGCCACCGCGTTCAGGTCGTAGTACTTGCCGGAGAAATAGCCGTTCTCGTCCTTGGTGAGGCCGCTGCCGTTCACGCCGGTGAGATGCTGGAAGCCGAGATTGATGTACTTGGCCTCGAGCCCGAAATTGCGGTAGGCGACGCCGAGGGTTCCCATGTATTTGAAGCGGCCGTCGTTGGCCAGATTGAACAAGGCGTCGCCGCCGTTCGCGGTGGACCCGGAGTTGCCGAAGGCGGCGTTGTTGATCAACAGGGTGCGCGTGCCGATGGCTAGCGTGCCGCCGACCGTGGCGTAGACATTCTATTCCATGGCTTGCGCCGTCGCCGCAAGGCCGGCCGCTGGCAGCGCGGCGCAAATGAACATCTTGGAAAGTCGCATCGAAAACTCCTGAAGAAAGGACGCTGGCGCAGCCCGGTCCGCGGCCTATCACCAGGCCAGCATGCGTCCTTCATTGAGTTCCCGATCCGTGATTGAGTTCGTTACCTCTTCGTGTGATTACGCAAGCATTTCCAAATATTGACAATTAAACGCGGAGAACGCCGTCGAATCCGTTCGCCTTGCACAGGCCGGCGACCCAGGAGGCCGCGTTCAGGCTGGTCTGCGCCTTCACTTGCGCGGCGCGCTCGCGCAGGCGCGCGAGGCCGACCGACAGCGGCGGGCCGTTGAAGGCCAGCGCCACGACGTTGCCGTCGTGCACCTCGGGCAGTACCAGCACGCGGCCGTCGAAGGCCTTTTGCAGGCGCTCGATGTTGCGCGCATAGCTGTCGTGGTCGCCGAAGAGGTTGATGGTGGGCACGCCGGGCGCGCGCAGGCAGGCGCGGCAGGCCTTGTAGAAGGCGAGTCTCTCGAGCACCGGGCCACGCGCGATGGCGTCGTAGAGGTCGATCTGCAGCGCGTCGAGCGCGCCGGCGTTGTCCGGGTCGCGCACGAAGTCCCAGGCGTCCATCTACAGCACGCGCAGGCGCGCATTGTCCGGGGGCAGCAGGAACATTCTGCGCGCGGCGACGATCACCACCGGGTTGAGTTCGATAGCAGTGACCTTCGCCGCGGGAAACTGCCGGTAGCAGAACTTGGTCAGCGCGCCCGTGCCCAGGCCCAACTGCGCAACTGCGCAACTGCGAACGGCGGCCGCGCGTGCGCCGCCGGATCGAGAAAGAGCAGCCAGCCCATCATCTGCCGCGCGTATTCGAGCTCCAGCGCCTCGGGGCGAGACAGGTGCATGGAGCCCTGGATCCATTCAGTGCCGAAATGCAGGCTGCGCATGCCGCCGGTCTCGGAGAAGGTGACGGCCGACAACACCGGCTTGCGCGACATCAGCCAGCCACCAGCAGCGCGTTCACCCGCTTGATGTAAGCGGCGGGGTCTTCGGGCAGCCCGCCCTCGGCCAGCATCGCCTGATCGAAGAGGATGTGCGCCCAGCTGTCGAAAACGCCGCCATGCACGCTCTCCTCCGTGCCCAGGCCGCGCAGTTTGACGACGATGGCATGCTCCGGGTTGATCTCCAGGATGGGCTTGGTCTGCGGGCCGGACTGGCCGGCCATCTTGAGCATGCGCTGCAGATTGCCGCTGATGTCGCCGTCGTCCGAGACCAGGCAGGAGGGGCTGTCGGTCAAGCGGAAGGTGACGCGCACGTCCTTGACCTTGCCCTCCAGCGCCGTCTTGATGCGCTCGATCACAGGCTTGAAGTCCTCTGAAGTCTTTTCCTGCAGCGCCTTCTCGGATTCGTCTTCCATCGCGCCCAGGTCCAGGCCGCCGCGCGCCACGGAGACCAGCTCCTTGTCCTCGAAGCCGTTGAGATAGGAGAGCATCCATTCATCCACCCGATCCGAGAAGAGCAGCACTTCGATGCCTTTCTTGCGGAAGACTTCCAGATGCGGGCTGGTGCGCGCCGCCTGCCAGCTTTCGGCGGTGACGTAGTAAATCTTGTCCTGGCCTTCCTTCATGCGCGAGATGTAGTCGGCCAGCGAGACGTTCTGCTCGGCCGTGTCGCCGTGAGTGCTGGCGAAGCGCAGCAGCTTGGCGATGCGCTCCTGGTTGGCGAAATCCTCGCCCACGCCCTCCTTGAGAACCTGGCCGAATTCCTTCCAGAACTTGCCGTATTTGGCCTTTTTCTCGTCGGTGTCGCCGTCCTTCTCGTCGCGCTCCAGGTCCTCGAGCATGGAGAGGATGCGCTTGGTGCTGCCCTCGCAGATGGCGCGCACGTCGCGCGACTCCTGCAGGATTTCACGCGAGACGTTCAGAGGCAGGTCGGCCGAATCCACCAGGCCGCGCACGAAGCGCAGATAGGCCGGCAGCAGCTGCTCAGCGTCGTCCATGATGAAGACGCGCTTGACGTAGAGCTTGATGCCGCCGCGGCGGCTGCGGTCCCAGATGTCGGCCGGGGCATGCGCCGGCAGATAGAGCAGCTGGGTGTATTCGCTGCGGCCCTCGACGCGGTTGTGCGTCCAGGCCAGGGGCGCGTCGTTGTCGTGGCTGACGTGCTGGTAGAAGGACAGGTATTGCTCGTCGGTGATCTCCGACTTGCCGCGGGTCCACAGGGCGCTGGCCTGGTTGACGGTCTCCCATTCCTCCTTGGTCACCGTCTTCTGCTGCTCGGCGTCCCATTCCTCCTTGCGCATCAGGATGGGCAGGGAGATGTGGTCGGAGTATTTCTGCAGCACCAAGCGCAGCTTCCAGGCCGCGAGGAAGTCGTCCTCGCCCTCGCGCAGGTGCAGGGTGATGCGGCTGCCACGGCGGGGCAGCTCGACGTCGGCGATGCTGAATTCGCCCTCGCCCGCGCTTTCCCAGCGCACGCCGGCCGAGGCCGGCAGTCCGGCGCGGCGGGTCTCCATCGTGACCTTGTCGGCGACGATGAAGGCCGAGTAGAAGCCCACGCCGAACTGGCCGATCAGGGCGGCGTCCTTCTGCTGGTCGCCGGAGAGCTTCTGGAAGAATTCCTTGGTGCCGGAGCGGGCGATGGTGCCCAGGTTGGCCACGGCATCCTCGCGGCTCATGCCGATGCCGTTGTCGATGATGGACAGGGTGCGCTTGGCAGCGTTGACCTCAATGCGGATCTCCAGCTCGGCCTGATCCTCGAAGAGGGCTGGATTCGCCAGGGCTTCGAAGCGCAGCTTGTCCGCCGCGTCCGAGGCGTTGGAGACCAGTTCACGCAGGAAGATCTCCTTGTTGCTGTACAGCGAATGGATCATGAGGTGCAGAAGCTGCTTGACCTCGGTCTGGAAGGAAAGGGTTTCTTGCGTCATGACGGCAAACGGCTCGTGAAGCGGTTCGTGAATGATTCTTCAATGGGTAAGGCGGCGCTAATCTAAGGTCGCGCCCCGGGGTTTTCAAGGGACTGGGAGCGCGCCGGCGAAGCGGCCCAGCCGACACTATACAATCCCGTCTTCTTTACCCCGATGAAATCGGTAATCGACCATCTCGTCGTCCTCGCGGCAGACCTAGAATCCGGCTGCGCCTATATCGAACAAAGCCTGGGCGCCGCGCCCCTGCCGGGCGGAAAGCATCCGCTGATGGGCACGCACAATGCCGTGCTGCGCCTGCAGCGCGGCGTCTATCTGGAAGTCCTCGCCATCGACCCCGAGGCCGAGGCGCCCGGGCATCCGCGCTGGTTCGGCCTGGACGAGCCTCATGTGCGCGAACGCCTCGCCGCCGGCCTCTACCTGGCCCACTGGGCGCTGCGCCTGGAGCGTCCGCACGACATTGACCGGCTCGCCGCCCAGTATCCGCAAAAGCTGCCCAAGGCCCTGAGCCTCGCGCGCGGCGAACTGCGTTGGCGCATGTGCCCGCGGCAGCCCGGCGCGACCAGCCCGGTCATCCTCCAGCCCAGCCTGATCCAGTGGCTGAACCAGACGCATCCAGGCGCCAGCCTGCCGGACGCGGGCCTGGCCATGGCGCGGCTCACCGGCTTCGTCCCGGTGGGCAGCGGCAAGGCCGAGGAGCTCGGCGAGACGCTGCGCTGGCTCGGTGCCGAAGGCCAGATCGCCGTGCAGGAAACCCTGGTCGAGACCGAACTCGTCGCCGAGATCGAAACCCAGGCCGGCGTGCGCGCCCTCAAGTAGACTGCGCGCTGAACACGATTCCCAAGCTCACCAAGGAGACCCCGATGTCCGTCTACAAGACCCTGGAAACTCTCGGAATCACCCTGCCGGACGTGGCCACGCCCGCCGCCGTCTACGTGATGTCCGCCCAGACCTGCAACACCGTGCATCTGGCCGGCCACATCGCCCGCCGCGAGGACGGCAAGGCCTGGGTCGGCAAGCTTGGCAAGGAGCTGGACACGGCGGCTGGCAAGGAAGCGGCGCGCGGCATTGCCATCGCCCTGCTCGCCACCCTGCATCAGCACACGGGCGATCTGAACAAGGTCAAGCGCATCGTCAAGGTGGTGAGTCTGGTCAACTCCACCCAGGAATTCACCGAGCATCACCTCGTCACAAACGGCTGCTCCGAGCTGCTGGTGGAAGTCTTCGGCGAAGCTGGCAAGCATGCGCGCAGCGCCTTCGGCGTGGCGCAGATTCCCTTCGGCGCCTGCGTCGAGATCGAGTTGATCGCGGAAGTGTCCGCCTGAAAGGGCCGCCTGAGCAGAAAAACTCAGCCCAGCAGCGCGCCGAAGCTGATCATCCACAGCGGATGGATCTTCGTGTGTAGTAGGGCCGCGAGCGTGGCGGCGCTGAGCAGCGCGGACTTCCATGGATGCGGGAAGGCGCCGTCGAACTGCAGAAGCAGCACCCAGCCTGTGGACAGCACCAGCCCCACCGACAGCGGCGCCAGCCCCTTGCGCACGATGCGCACCGAGCGCTTTTCCGCCTGATGGTCGCCCTTGTCGGCGGCGGCCGCGAAGGCCAGCGCGAGCAGGCTGGAGGGGCCGCAGATCGCCAGGGTGGAGGCGATTGTGCCGAACACGCCCGCCGCCTGCCAGCCGAACAGCGCCACGTAGAGCATGTTCGGCCCCGGCGCGGCGGCCGAGATCGAGTAATAGGTCGCGAACTGTTCGCCGGTGAGGTAGTGCATAGAATCGACCAGATAGCGGTGCATCTCTGGAATTATCGCGCTCACGCCGCCGAAGGCCAGCAGGGAGAGCGTGCTGAAATGGGTGCACAGGTCGAGCAGGATGTCCCAGGTGCTCATGCCTCGTCTCCCGGCTGATACTGCTTCTCGATGGCGGCGCGCGCTGCCGCCTCGCGCTTGGCGTGCTCTTCCTTGCGGTAGGCGGCCACTGCAGCGCCAGACCCAGCGGGATCAGTACCGCCATGACCGGCAGGATCGGAAAGCTCAGGATGCCCACGCAGATCAGTGCGCCCGCGCCCAGCAGCAGCGCGCGCCAGCTACGCGGCAGCGAGAGAGCAAGCTTCACGCCGGTGACGGTCACCAGCGCGGCGGCCACCGGCATCATGCCGGCCACCGCGCCGCGCACCGCCGGCACGACGCTGTAGGCCGCGTAGAGGTTGATCAGGACGAGCAGCAGAGCCAGCGGTGCGAAGGTCAGCCCCAGCGGCGCGAGCACTGCGCCGCGCCAGCCGAACATGTTCCAGCTGAGGATGATCGCGAGGTTGACGATATTGGGTCCGGGCAGGATCTGGCCCACGGCCAGCAGCTCAGCCAGCTCACGGTCGGAGACCAACTCCAGCTTTTCCACAAGGATGCGCCGCACTTTGGGCTGCACGCCGCCGAAGCCCTGCAGGCTTGATCATGGTGAACACTCAGGCCAGCTCCCGGGCGCTCTTTGGCCCTGGCCGCTTGTTCACTGCTTGCGCCGTCTCTATTCCCTTCCCCTGCACTGCTTTATCGCACTGCTTCATACATCGCTTCAACGCGCCGGCACCGCCGCATCAGGACTTCGCCGCGTACTCCCCGGGCAGCAGCGAGAGCTGCTTCCACTTTTCCTCGAAGGCCTTGCCCTTGCGCGCGCGCTTGCCGACGTAGCCCGAAAGAATGGTGCGCGTGAGCAGCATCTCCATCTCCTTGCCCGCCCTGCCCTGGCCGCGCACCGCCAGACCCGCCGGGCCGAACGCCACAGCCTGGAACAGCATCTCGCCGGGACCCAGGTTCATGAGGATCACGCCGCGTCCGCCGTCGCTCTGATGCTTGAGTTCGTCCAGGCCGAAGACCAGCATCTTGCACACGGAGGAGATGCAGGCGATCTGCCGGGCGTCCGCGCCGACCGGCGCGAGCATCAGCGGCGTCTCCTTGTCTTCCAGACTCAGGAAGGACTTGCCGGCGCGCGTGCGACCCGAGAGGTCGCTCACCTTGGCGAGCAGGCCGTAGCCGCCCGAACCCGCGAGCAGCAGCATCTGCTCAGCCGGGCCGGCGAAGGCGGAGCCGAGCGTGGTGCCGGCCTGCAGCTCGATCAATGTGGTCAGCGGCACGCCGTCGCCTGAGGCGCGGCCGATGGCGCCCGGCAGCGCGGACACCGCTACCGAATAGGCGCGGCCGTTGCTGCCCAGGGCCACGAGCGTGTCCACTGTGCGGCAGGTGAAGGCGGCGTAGAGGCTGTCGCCGGGCTTGAAGCTGAATTGCGCGGGGTCGAGGCCGTGGCCAGAGCGGGCGCGCACCCAGCCCTTCTCGGAGAGGATCACGGTGACCGGCTCGTCGATGACCTTGACCTCCACCGCGGCCTTGCGCTCTTCCTGGATCAGGGTGCGGCGCGCGTCGCCAAACTGCTTGGTGTCGGTCTCGATCTCCTTGACCATGAGCCACTTCATCGCAGTGTCCGAGGCCAGCAGGCCTTCGAGGTCTTCCTGTTCCTTGCGCAGTTCGGCCAGCTCTTGCTCGATCTTGATGGCTTCGAGGCGGGCCAATTGGCGCAGTCGGATTTCGAGGATGTCCTCGGCCTGGCGGTCCGAGAGCTTGAAGGCTTCGATCAGCGAGGGCTTTGGCTCGTCGCTGTTGCGGATGATCTTGATGACCTTGTCGATGTTGAGCAGGATCGCGACGCGGCCTTCGAGGATATGGATGCGGTCGCGCACCTTGCCCAGGCTGTGCTCGGTGCGGCGCGTCATGGTGCGGCCGCGGAAGTCGAGCCATTCCTGCAGGATGTCGCGCAGCGCGAACTGGCGCGGGCGCTCGTCGTTGCCGACCATCACCAGATTCACCGGCGAATTCGATTCGAGCGAGGTCTGCGCAAGCAGAGTGTTGATGAATTCCTGCTGGTCGATGTTCTTGGACTTGGGCTCGAAGACCAGGCGCACCGGCGCGTCGCGGCCGGCTTCGTCGCGCACGGCGTCGAGCAGCGCGAGCATGGCCTGCTTGGACTGGAGCTGGTCGGGCGTGAGCGATTTCTTGCCCAGCTTGACCTTGGGATTGGTGATTTCCTCGACCTCCTCGAGCACCTTCTGCGCCGAGGTGGTGGGCGGCAGTTCGGTGACCACCAACTGCCATTGGCCGCGCGCCAGCTCCTCGATGCTCCAGCGCGCGCGCAGCTTGAGACTGCCGCGGCCTATGGCGTAGACCTGGACGATCTCGGCGGCCGAGGAGATGATCTGGCCGCCGCCCGGGAAGTCGGGGCCGGGGATGATCTGCATCAGCTCGTCGGTGGAGATCTTCGGGTTGCGCAGCACGGCCACGGCGGCCGCCGCGACTTCGCGCAGATTGTGCGGAGGGATTTCGGTGGCCATGCCCACGGCGATGCCCGAGGCGCCGTTGAGCAGCACGAAGGGCAGGCGCGCGGGCAGGCGTGCGGGCTCCTCATCGGAGCCGTCGTAGTTTGGCACGAAATCGACCGTGCCCTGGTCCAGCTCGTCCAGCAGCAGCGCAGCGATCTTGGTCAGACGCGCCTCGGTGTAGCGCATGGCAGCCGCGCCGTCGCCGTCGCGCGAGCCGAAGTTGCCCTGGCCGTCGATCAGAGGATAGCGCAGCGTGAAGTCCTGCGCCAGACGCACCAGGGCATCGTAGGCGGACTGGTCGCCGTGCGGGTGGAATTTGCCGAGCACGTCGCCAACCACGCGCGCGGACTTGACCGGCTTGGCGTCGGCGCGCAGGCCCATCTCCTGCATCGCGTAGAGAATGCGCCGCTGCACCGGCTTCTGGCCGTCGGCCGCCTCTGGCAGCGCGCGGCAGCGCACCACGCTGATGGCGTAGTCGAGATAGGCGTGCTCGGCGTAGGTCGCCAGCGTGAGGGAGGCATCGTTTTCGCCGCGGTCAGCGACTTGGGTATCTTGATTGTCCATGTCAGATGTCGGCTTCCGCCTCGTTGCCCTTTTCCTCGAGCCAGCTACGGCGCGCGGAGGCCTCGCCCTTGCCCATGAGCATGTTCATCATGCCGTCGGTGGCGGCCACGTCGAGCGCGCCAAGCTCCACCTGGAGCAGGCGCCGGGTGTCGGGGTTCATGGTCGTCTCCCAGAGCTGCTCGGCGCTCATTTCGCCCAGGCCCTTGAAGCGCGAGATCTGCCAGGAGCCCTCGCGCAGGCCGTCCTTGCGCAGCTTGTCCTCGATGGCGGTGAGTTCGCCGTCGTCCAGCGCGTAGAGCTTCTGCGCGGGCTTCTTGCCGCGTGCGGGCGCGTCGATGCGGAACAGCGGCGGGCGCGCGACGTAAACGTTGCCCTGGGCGATCAGCGCTGGGAAATGCTTGTAGAAGAGCGTGAGCAGCAGCACCTGGATGTGCGCGCCGTCCACGTCCGCGTCGGAGAGGATGCAGATCTTACCGTAGCGCAGGCTGGAGAGGTCGGGCGCGTCGGCCTGACTGTGCGGGTCCACGCCAATGGCCACGGCGATGTCGTGCACTTCGTTGTTGGCGAAGAGGCGGTCGCGCTCGGTCTCCCAGGTGTTGAGCACCTTGCCGCGCAGCGGCAGGATGGCCTGGAATTCCTTGTCTCGGCCCATCTTGGCTGAGCCGCCCGCCGAATCGCCTTCCACGAGGAAGAGCTCGTTGTGGTTGACGTCATCGCTCTCGCAGTCGGTGAGCTTACCGGGCAGCACAGCCACGCCGGAGCTCTTCTTCTTTTCCACCTTCTGGCCGGCGCGGGTGCGGGTCTTGGCCTGGCGGATGACGAGTTCGGCGAGCTTGCGACCATATTCGACGTGCTGGTTGAGCCAGAGCTCGAGGATGGGCTTGACGAAGGAGGAGACGAGCTTCACGGCGTCGCGCGAATTCAGGCGCTCCTTGATCTGGCCATGGAACTGCGGATCGAGCACTTTGGCCGAGAGCACGAAGGAGACGCGCGCGAAGACGTCCTCGGACATGAGGCGGATGCCCTTCGGTTGCAGCGCATGCAGATCGACGAAGCTCTTCACCGCCTGGAAGAGGCCTTCGCGCAGGCCGGATTCGTGGGTGCCGCCGGCGGGCGTGGGAATGAGGTTGACGTAGCTCTCGCGCAGCGGCTGGCCTTCCTCAGTCCAGGCCACGGCCCAGGCCGCGCCCTCGCCCTCGGCGAAGCCTTCCTCGGCGGGATTGCGCTCGGGGTCGGCGACGTGCTCGCCCTCGAAAAGCGGAATCACCGGATCGGCGCCCGCCAGAGCTTCGAGCAGATAGCCGCGCAAGCCCTCGGGATAGCGCCAGGTCTGGCGCTCGCCGCTCTTTTCGTTGAGCAGGCTGACTTCCACGCCGGGCAGTAGCACGGCCTTGGAGCGCAGCAGGCGCTGCAGATCGCCGGCGGGGATGGCGGCGGAGTCGAAGTATTTCTGGTCGGGCCAGGCCTGCACGCGGGTGCCGCTGCCTTTTTCGTCCTTGGGCAGGGCCTGCTGCTTGAGCGGGCTGCTGACGTCGCCGTTGGCGAAGCTGATGAAGGCGAGCTTGCCGTCGCGCTTGACGGTGACTTCCAGGCGCTTGGACAGGGCGTTGGTGACGGACACGCCCACGCCGTGCAGGCCGCCGGAGAAAGCATAGGCGCCGTCCGAACCCTTGTCGAATTTGCCGCCGGCGTGCAGCCGGGTGAAGACGATCTCGACCACCGGGACTTTTTCCTCGGGATGCGGCCCCACGGGAATGCCGCGGCCGTCGTCGTCGACGCTCAGGCTGCCGTCGGCGTGCTGGGTGACGAGGATGCGCTTGGCGTGGCCGCCCAGGGCTTCGTCGGCGGCGTTGTCGATCACCTCCTGCAGAATGTGCAGGGGGTTTTCGGTGCGGGTGTACATGCCGGGGCGCTGCTTGACCGGCTCCAGGCCCTTGAGGACGCGGATCGAGGATTCGCTGTATGCGGCGGGTTTGCGTGTTGCCATTGCTGTCCGAAGAATGACGGGCTGCCGGGGCGGCGCGGGCGATGGCCGGCACCGCCCTGGAAAGCCGCTATTCTAGCGGCGCTGTGCGTCAGGCTTGGGAAATGCCACCGAACCCCGGGGTTTCGGGGTCCGGCCGGCACAGGCGGTTCAGGCATCCAGGGCGATCACGCTCTTGCCCGGATTGGCCGCGTGCAGCAGCTGGACGGCCTGCACGTGCCGCTTGAGCAACTGGGCATGGCGGATCTCGCCCTTGGCGGAGAGCTCCCCGGCATCGAAGAGCGGCGGCTCGGCGAGCAGGATGGCGCGGCGGGCCACCGTGACGTGGTTGGGGCTCATCTGCACCAGCCGGTCCAGGCCCTGGCGCATCCAGTTGTGCACCATGCGGTTCTCAGCACCAGCTCGCGCGGCGTGTCCGCCGGCAGGCCCGAGAGGCGGATGCAGGCCTGCATGTTGGGAAAGACCAGCAGCCCCACCTGCTCCTGGTTTCGCCCGCTCACCACGATCTGGCTGGCGAGCGTGCCAAAGACCTCCACACCGAGGTTGCGCAGCGTCTCGACGTGCACCCAGGCGCCGTTAGTGAGCCGGAAGTTCTCCACCATGCGCCCGCGGAAGGCGAGCCCGCGCTCGGACCGCTCGGAATCAACGAGCTCCCCGGCGTCGCCCGAGCGGTAGTAGCCCTCCTCGTCGAACATCTGCCGGCCCATCTCCGGCGACCTCCAGTAGCCGGGCGAGGTGCAGGCGCCGCGCATGCGGATCTCCCTGCGCCCGTCGCTGGCCTCGACGAGCTTGAGTTCGGTGCGCGCCACGGCGCAGGCCGATCGCGCCCTCGGCGTGTTCCTCGAAGTGGCAGTCGGTCGCCAGCGGCGAGATCTCCGCCCCCCCCAGGCCGAGAGGATCTGGACCGGATCGCACTTGCAGCCCTCCGCCATGTCGCGCAGGGCGGCCGCGGTCTCGGCTGGCATGGGCGCGCCGGCCGAGAACAGCACCTGGAGCCGCGAGAAGAAGGTCTCGTGCAGGCACGGATCGCGCCGCAGATGCGGCAGCAGCGCGGCATAGCCCAGGGGCAGATTGAAATACACGGTGGGGCGCACCTCGCTGAGGGATTCGAGCGTGCGGTCCAGGCCCTGGGCGCCGGGATCGCCTCCGTCCACGTACATCGTGCCGCCGTGCTTGAGGATCATCAGCAGATTGTGGTTTCTGCCGTAGGCGTGGCTCCAGGGCAGCCAGTCGAGCGTGATCGGCGCAGACCAGCGCAGGAAGGGCCCGCAGGCCGTGCGCGCCTACTGGCTGGCGCAGAGCATGCGCTGCGTGGTCAGCACGCCCTTGGTCTCGGAGGTGGAGCCCGAGGTGAAGAGGATCTTGGCGAGCGTGTCCGGGCCGGTGGTGGCGTAGGCGCGCGCCACCGCGCCGCCGTCGACCTGCGCGAGCAGCGTCTGGAAGAGCTGCGCGCGCGTGGGCATGTCCGCAGCGGTGGCCATCACGAGCGTGGTGTCACCCACGGGATCGAAGCCGCATCGTGGTAGATAGGTGGGGTCGTCGCAGAAGAGCACTCCGGCCGAGAGCGACTGGAGCATGCGCGCGGGTATCCCGGTAGCCGTCCGCGGTGCGGACGTAGGCCTTGGGAAATGGCGCGTAGGGAATGCCCACGTGCATGCACGTGGGCATGATGATGGAGTGCTCGATGCCGTTTCCGGCGAGCACCGCCACCGTCTACCCGCGCCGCCAGAGCCGGCGCAGCAGCCAGCTGGCCGCCACCCAGATCTTCCGCTGCATCTCGCGATAGGTGCATTCGCGCCAGCCTCCGCCGGGCGAGCGCTCCGCCAGGAAGACGCGCGCCGGCGGCGGCAGGACGACCGGGGAATGAAGCAGGAGCGCGCCGTCTGGACGGCGCTCTATTTCGATTGCAGGACTTGCAAACAAACCAAATTGGTCTCGCGCCATCACATCTCCATCGACTGGCACCGGCGTGCGTACCCTACCCGCTTTTGCTCTCTGAGATATGTTTCCATTGATATCGAAAAATTTATAGTTTTGCGGAAAATCGCTGTCAAGCAATGCTTCTGCGTCAGGGAGACTTATCACTCCGACGGCTTTTAGCGGCTAATCGTTCCGCACTACTTTCGCAACAGCTTCAGATTTTACAAGCAATGACAATTCTGCGATTGCTATCACTGCTTTTTCTCACCGCCCCGCTCGGCCTGGGCCTGTTGACCTATATCACGCCGGGCATGGTCGTAGGCATGAGCAGCCGGCTACTCAGCTTCTTCGGCTTCTGAGGATGTGAGTCGCCGGCGCGCGCGCCTGGTTCAATTTTTAAGCTTCGGCGCTTTTCTTCAGCCTTGCGCCTTGGCTTCGAGTGCTTCCCAGCGGCCCATGGCCGTGAGCAGTTCCTCGTCGATGGCGTTGTGGCGCTCGGCGAGCGCGGCGGCGCGCTCGGCTTCGTCGATGTAGATCTGGCCGTCGGCCAGCTCGGCGGCGATGCGGGCCTGCTCGGCCTCGAGCGCGGCGATGTGTTCGGGCAGTCCTTCCAGTTCGCGCTTTTCCTTGTTGCTCAGGCTGGCGCCCTTGGGCTGCACCTTGCCCACGGCGCTGGCGGCGTTCGCGGGAGAGGCAGCCTTTGGCTGCGCGGCGGCCTGGGCGGGCTTGGCCGGCTCAGCGCTGGTCCGCACCCACTGCTCCCAATCGCTGTAGCCGCCGATGTGCTCGCGCCAACGGCCCTCGCCCTCGCTGGCGATCACGGAGGTGACCACGCTGTCGATGAAGACGCGGTCGTGCGAGACGAGGAAGACGGTGCCAGTGAATTCCTGGAGCAGTTCTTCGAGCAGCTCCAGGGTTTCGATGTCGAGGTCGTTGGTGGGCTCGTCGAGCACCAGCACGTTGGCGGGCTTGGCGAACAGGCGCGCGAGCAGCAGCCGACTGCGCTCGCCGCCCGAGAGCGAGGACACGGGCGAACGGGCGCGCTGCGGCGGGAAGAGGAAATCGCCCAGATAGCTGGCGACGTGCTTGCGCTTGCCGTTGATCTCGATCCATTCGCTGCCGGGGCTGATGGTGTCGGCGAGGCTGAGGTCGAGGTCGAGCTTGGCGCGCATCTGGTCGAAGTAGGCAACCTGCAGCAGGCTGCCTTGGCGCACCACGCCGGCATCCGGCGCGAGTTCGCCGAGGATGAGCTTGAGCAGCGAGGTCTTGCCCGCGCCGTTGGGGCCGATCAGGCCGATGCGCGCGCCGCGCAGCACGGTGCAGCTGAAATTGTCGACGATCTTGCGCGCGCCGTAGGACTTGCTCACGCCGCCGAGCTCGGCCACGAGTTTGCCCGAGCGCTCGGCCTGGCCGACCTCCATCTTCGCCGCGCCCTGCTGGTTGCGGCGCTGGGCGTATTCCTCGCGCATGGCCTTGAGGCGCGCCACGCGGCCCACGCTGCGAGTTCGCCGCGCTTCCACGCCCTTGCGGATCCAGACTTCCTCCTGCGCGAGCAGCTTGTCGAAGCGGGCGTTGGCGAGCTGCTCGGCGACGAGCTCCTCGGCCTTGCGCGTCTGATAGGTGGCGAAGTTGCCGGGATAGCTGCGCAGCTGGCTGCGGTCGAGTTCGACGATGCGCGTGCAGACGCGGTCGAGGAAGGCGCGGTCGTGGGTGATGAGCACGACGCTGCCGCGGTATTCGATGAGCAGGTCCTCGAGCCAGCGGATGGAGGCGATGTCCAGATGGTTGGTTGGCTCGTCGAGGAAGAGAACGTCGGGCTCGCGCACCAGGGCCCGGCCCAGGGCCACGCGCTTGAGCCCGCCGCCGGAGAGCGCGTCGACCTTGGCGTTGGCATCCAGGCCCAGGCGGCCGAGCACCGCGTCGATGCGCGCGCCGGCAGCCCAGCCGTTACCGGCATCGAGCTGGAGCTGCAGCAGGTGCATGCGCTCGGTGGCAGCGGCATGGTCGGTGTCGGGGTCGGCCAAGCTGTCGGCGAGGCGGTTGTATTCGGCCAGATGTTGCGCGGCGGGCAGGCCCGAGGCGACGGCCTCGTAGACCGACAGGCCAGGCTCGAAGCGCGGCTCCTGCGGCACGACGGCGCGTGTGAGGCCGCTTTGCTGCGTGAGTTCGCCGCCGTCCAGCGCGGACTCGCCGACGAGGATTTTCAGCAGGGAGGATTTGCCAGTGCCGTTGCGGCCGATCAGGCCGACGCGCTCGCCGTTCTCGAGGCTGAAATCGGCCTGGTCGAGCAAGGCCACATGGCCGTAGGACAACTGGCCGCGGGTAAGGGTGAGGAGACTCATGGGCCGGGATTGTAATCGCTCGGCCGCCTCGGCGCTGCGCGCCCGCGCCCTTCGCCGCGCAGCGCCGGCCCGCTATAATCGCGCGTCCTCCCTGTAGTTCAATGGATAGAACGCGTGCCTCCTAAGCGCGAGATACAGGTTCGATTCCTGTCGGGGGGACCACCTTAAAAGTCAAGGGGGTCCCAGAAGATACTGAGAGACCAAGAAATTATCTTACTAATCAAGTATCTATTAACTTACTAAGTCCGAGGGAAGGGGTGGATTGAAGTCCAGCGGATGAAGGGACACAATTGGAGGCATAAATCAACCTGCACAGTGAGGCGCCCCCATGAAGCTCTCCGATGCAACTTGCAAGAAAACTAAGCCGTGTGACAAGACAATCAAGCTTAGCGATGGGCACGGGATGTATCTGGAAATAACGCCGTCAGGTGGTAAATACTGGCGACTCAAATACCGTGTAGCCAAACGCAGATAGCAACAAAATTCTTAGTGCTGACCTTTGTTAGGACCGGTGAACTGCGCGGAGCTAAATGGTCTGAGATAGATATGGAGAAAGCAGAGTGGCGTATTCCTGCCGAGTGCATGAAGATGAAAACTCAGCATCTCATACCACTTTCGAAGCAAACTATTTCTCTGTTGTCTGAACAACAAAAATATAGCGGAGATAGCGAGTATGTATTTCCGAATCAAAACAGCCGTAGCAAGCCGATGAGCGAAAACACTATTTTGTATGACCTGTATCGCATGGACTATCACTCGCGTACGACTGGCCACGGCTTTAGAGCGACTGCTTCAACCATACTGAATCAGCAAGGATTCAGATCTGACGTTATCGAAAGACAGCTCGCGCATGCAAAGAGAGATGGTGTGCGAGCAGCGTACAACCACGCAGAGTACTTATCTGAACGCAGAGAAATGATGCAGTTTTTGGCAGACTATCTTGACCGAATACGATTGAAAACAGTTATTCAAGCAAAGTTTAATAAAGCCGCTTAACCGCGGCTTTATTGCCAACTTTCGGCAAACGAAACTAGCCTGTTAGAGGAAAACACAATGCTGAATTCATCAAATAAAACGGTAGTCACTGAAGTAACCCAGCGAGAACAATTTCTTACTAAGAGGGAAGCGTGTGACTTATATGATTTTAGCAAAAGCACAATATATTTATATATGAAAATGGTGATTTTCCTAGTGCGGTCAAACTTGGACCGAGAAGGGTTGGGTGGATATCCTCTGAGATTACTGCTTGGATTTTTCAGAAGATCGCTGCCCACAATGTAAATAATCAATAGTGCTGAGGTGAGGCTTTTTTATGCCACTGCGGCCCTCTCTTAATGACATTGGAAAATTTACTAAAATTTTTTAAAAAGCAAAACGTTATTCTAATTTTTTACCTAATGCCCAATTACCCAAAATACACTTTACCCTTTTTCAATCCGATCATACTTGATAACATCTCTGCCGTATATAACCTGTAGTTTACAGGATTTATATTCCATCTTAGGGTATATTTTTAGAGGGCTTAAAAATTAATAAATAGGGAAAATAGTATCTCTGTGTGTACTATACTAGTTAGTATCTAGCATGGTACGTAGGTAGTATCTATAGATTCTCGGAAGGGGGAATAGGGCGTTCGGCATGTTTTGATAATTGGATGTTTGGATGGTTGTTCAAAATATCGCATAGCATAGAACGCAAAAAAGCTCCTATTTAGGATGGTAATTGTTGACCGATATAGGCTTCAGCTACTCCTCCCAAAATATAATCAGTCTTATCTGTGGCAATTTTTAGTTTTACTACTAAACCCTAGCCTGTATAATTTTATTTCTAGCATAATAGCTCCATACTAGAAATTTATTTCGATCAACTTTCCTAGTGCTACTCCTATTAATACGCCCTTTCAGTTTCATTTTATGGGCGCTTGTACAGGTCGAGTGCGATTATTACTCCTGTGCGCTAGCATTACCAGCCTCAATTTTCAGCTATATCCTATTTCTCACCGGGCAGGTTGTTATTGTGATCTCTAGAGACGGGCCAATCAATCGAACTCAGTACTAACTGATCCTCTGCTTCAATTGCACCAATTATTTTAAACTTAAAATCGGGTTTGAAAATATAATTTCAACATTATTGGGAGATATGCTTGAATACATCTCTGAACCCTGGAGCATGAAAGTAGCCCTCAGAGATATCGGCTTTTACATTCCCGAGAAGAGAAAGCGTAATGAGAACGAATGATCAGAATTTTTCATGGTATCTAGATAAAATTAGTTTTATGAAAATCGCATATAAAATTTTAATATCTATATCTAAATCTATTTATTGAAACTACCTGAATACTGCCCATGAATTATTACCAAACATAAGATCAGTATGTCTGCAGGGGCGTAGTGCAAACAAATCGTGGCGGGGGCATATTTGGGAGCATAATTTTCTACCTCCCTGAAAAAATTATTCCTAATTCAATACATTAGCGCCAAAATGTGGGGGCTGTCGGGACCATTTCAGCCATCTGCTCCTCCACCCCATCTCCCATTCCCCGGCCTCGCGCCGTTTTTGCAGACTTGGGCAATCCGACACCTTACGCCAAAGCTAGCCGCGGACCTCACTCCGCGTAAACACTCGATCAATGAGTAGACCAAGCAGCGCGCCCACCGTCTCCACCGCTACGAACCCAGGAACGCTCGCCGGCGCAATGCCCGCGAAGCTATCGCTCAGCATGCGGCCGAACGCGGCGGCGGGATTGGTGAAGGATGTGGAGGCGGTGAACCAGTAGGCCGCCCCGATGTATGCCGCGACCATGGCGGAGGTCTTGCCTGCAGGCCTGCTGCAGGATGACCAGCAGCAGGCCCGCCGTCGCCACGGCTTCCGCGAGCCATGCGCCCAGGAGCTGCGCGAGCACATAGGGCGGCAGCAGGCGCACAAGCAGCTCCTTGCGGATTGCCATCACGAGACTCACCGCCGGATTGAAATGCGCCCTGCTCAGTGGCCCGAAGATCTCGATCAGGACGTACAGGCCGAAGACGGTCGCCAAGGTGTTGCCCAGCAGGGCGACGGCGGAGTTGCAGCCGGAGAAGCACTCGGCCATGATCCCCGAGCCAATGACCACGGCGAGGAGCCGCAGCGTGCCCAATCCGTCCGCCAGAAGCCGCGCGCGCAAAGAGGTCTGCATGCCTTCAGCTTTTCGCGATCAGGGACAGGGCTTCTTGGAGCGTCCCGTCGTCGAAGTCTTCGATCGGCAGATGCAGTAGCTGGAGCATGCGGTAGCCGATCGCCTCGCGGGTCAGAGCGAAGGCCACAGCTTTGTCCCGCTCGCCGCCCGGCGCGTTTGGGTGGATCGGGGTAGCACCAATGCACCTTGACCGGGCCACCGGACCAGTAGGGGCAAACCTCGTTGGCCGCGTTGTCACACACCGTGACCACGACGCGCATCTGCGGCGCATCCGCCTGCGCGAACACGTCCCAGCTCTTGCTGTGCAGGTCCTTGGTGTCGACGCCCGCGCTCTCGAGCGCCTGGATGGCCAGCGGGTTGATCCTGCCGCTGGGCTGGCTGCCGGCGCTGAACGCACGCACGGGCTTGTTCAGCTTCCGGGCAAGATGGTTGAGCATCGCTTCGGCAAGCACGCTGCGGGCGGAGTTGTGCGTGAAGATGAACAGCACGTTGATGAGCTTGTCAGTCATTCAGCAGCTCGAACAGGAGAGCGGCTTGACGTCGATGCACGCCTTGCCTTGGCAGCAGTTGTCCGCCAGGTAGGCAAGCACATCGTTCATCCGCTCGAAAGCCGCCCGATAGATGAGGTGCCGGCTGTCGCGCTGTTGGGTGACGAGACCGGCGTGCACCAGTTCTTTCAGATGGAAGGAGAGCGCGGTCGCACCGATGTCCATCGACTCCGCCATCGTGCCCGGCGTCAATCCTTCCTGACCAACGACGATCAGGGCAAGGAAGATGCGCAGGCGCAGTGGCTGGGCCAGAGCGGCGAGGGCTTTGACGACCGAAGATTCATTCATTATTCAATAATACGTGAAATATTGGATAAATCGAACTGGCAAAATATGAATCTTTTGTGACGGAGGGAGAGGATCCGGCTCCCGTCGGGCGCTATCCCCTCCTGCCCTCCCGCCGGCTCCACCCCGCCGGGCGTTTCACTCGTGCGCCTCCGCCAGCGCATTGCGCAGCGCCAGGAAATGCCGCTGCACTTCGTCGCTCGGATTGAGAAGTTGGCAGCCCAGCCGGACCATCCCGTAGACGTTCTTGCTCTTGCCGACGTTGCAGACCTGCAGATCGAAGTATTGGGTACGGCGCTTGCCAGCGATGATCTGGCAGCCCGCTAGCACGCTGCCGACGCGCGCGGGCACCTGGTTGGGCAGGCAGTCCATCGCCAGGCCGTTCTGGCTCACGTCCAGCGCCGGGCAATACACTTCCTCGCCGGTCGGGCCGCGCACGGCGACGACGATGCGCGTCTGGAACTGGCTGGGCATGGCGACGCGCTTGTCCTTGCGGCGTTGGATGCGCGCGACTTCAGCCGGCATGGCGCATTCTAGGTAGGCTCGCGGCCGCTCGCCTTCGCGCACCTGCGGGCGCAGCGACAGCGCGCGCAGGCTGAGCGCGTTGAACTGGTATTTGGATTGGCCGCTGGTGATCACGACGACGACATCGGGCGAGCGGAACACCAGAGGCAGGTCCTCGCCGGGCGCGGGTTCGGTCACGCGGATCTGGATCGCGTTGGCGGAGGCGTCGATCAGGTCGGCCGGAAACCCCGGCACCTCGGGCCTACCCTTGATGTGCAAGCCCACGCTGCAGCCCTGCCGGGCCAGCTCGGAGAGCGCCTTGCCTGCTTCCTCGGCGAAAATGGTGGCCTTGGCCAGGACGGCCGGGTCGGTTTCCGGTGGATCGATCATGTCAGCCTCGAAATCTTGTGTTTTTCAGCCATTCCGGCGCTTGCGTGGGCGTTTCACAGACAAAACCCCAACTGGAACGGCAAATCCTACTCCTCGCGACCTCTTCCGAGATCACGTAAAAATGAAAACGTTTTCTTTCAAATAAGTCAAATTGATAACTTGGCGGGACTAATGAACCGACATAACCCGCTTCTACTCCGACCGATGTATTTCCCCTCGCTGTACGGCGAGGCGTAACGGAGCGCGCCGGAGCCCGCCGCGCCCACGCAAAGCGAGAGCGAGATGCAACCCTTGCAAGACGAACTGACCACCCTGCTGACGAGCGCCGCCGGCCAGGCCTGGCTTGCCGAGACGAAAATCCCCAGCCTCGCCGCCCGGCACGACCAGCAGACCGGCCTGCAGAGTCTGGCGGCCTTCCGCGGTTCGCTGGTCGAGATGCTGGCCGACGCGGCCGAGGCCGGCGGGCGGCTGGAGGTGATGTGCGTGCGCATCGACAACCTGGACAGCGTGACCGAAACCTTCAAGCCAGGCTGCGAGAGCCTGATCATGGGCGAGCCGGTCTGGCGGCTGCGCGCCTTCGTGCGCCGCAGTTGCGCGGTGTGCCGTTCGGAGCACGACGAATTCCGGCTCGCCGTCGAGATCGACGCCGAACACGGCGCGGAGCGCACCGCCGCCCGGCTGCTCGTGCTGATCCGCCAGCCGCTGCAGGTCGGGGGCGATGAACTACACATGACCGCGACCATCGGCATCAGCCTCTTCCCCGCGCATTCGGACAAGGCCGACACCCTGCTCTCCCACGCGTTCTATGCCTGCCGGCTCGGCGGGCGCAGCGGCCGCGACAACTATTGCCTGCACGAGGAAAGCGCCAGCAGCTTTCAGCGCGAGAAGGCCGCGCTCGATGCGGGCCTGTACCGCGCGCTCAAGAATGGCGAGCTGATGCTGTATTTCCAGCCGCTGCTGGGCATGTCCAACGGTGCGCCGGTGGGCGCCGAGGCCTTGCTGCGCTGGCGTCTTCCCGACGGCCGCTTCGTCTCGCCGCGCACACTGATCGACGTGGCCGAGGAGACGCAGCTGATCCAGGAGGTGGGCGCCTGAGTGCTGGCCGAAGCCTGCCGCCACGCCTACGGCTGGGCGCTGTCGGGCTATCCGCTGCCGATCTCGGTCAACGTCTCGGCCATGCAATTCCTGCGCGGCAACATCCTCGGCCAGGTGCACGCCGCCCTGCGCGGATCCAGGCTGCCGGTGCATCTGCTGGAGATGGAGATCACGGAATCGGTCCTGATGAACCGCGCCGGCGAGGTCATGGACACGCTCGCGCAGTTGCGCGGCGAAGGCGTGTCCTTCGCGATCGGCGATTTCGGCACGGGCTTCTCGAACATGGCCTGCCTGCGCGAATACCAGTCGCACAAGCTCAAGATCGACCAATCCTTTATCCGCGGCCTGGGCCAGGACGAGAAAAGCCACCAAATCGTTTCGGCCATCGTCGGGCTGGCGCACAGCATGGACATCCTGGTCGTGGCCGAGGGGGTGGAGACCGTGGGCCAACTGCGCGCGCTGGGCGAACTGGGCTGCAACATCGCCCAGGGCTATTACTACGCCAAGCCGCTGTCCGCCGGCGAGGTGCTGCCTTTCCTGAACAAGGCCAGCGAACGCGGATTCATGGTGGAAAGGGTTGCGGAGGAGCTGTTTTGAACAGCCGCCGCCAGTTTCAAAAAGATCAAAATAATTTAAATAATCATATTAATCAATTTGAATTAATAAGATATCGTATTGAAAACGTCTGAAAATCCAGCCAGACAGCAGAAAATGGAGGCTGGACGGCGAGTCCGGCCAAGCCAGGAAGACAACCCATAGGTGCCCCCATGAAACTGGAAAAGCACGGAATACTGGAAACGATGTTGCAAGCAAGCGCCGCGCGCGGCGCGGACGACGTCACCTACGACTGGGGCATGCCTCAGGACGCGTGCCAACCGATTCTGCTCATCCAGAACGCGGGCGAGATGCCCCGTCTGCGCGACCACGTCCAGCTCGACCTCGCGCTGTGCCGCACGATCGCCAACCTCGCCGGCGACCTGCAGCGCCCCTGCTTCCTGCGCATGTTCCGCCCCTCGACGCTATCCAACCGCTTCCTGCTGACCACACGCGCGGAGCAGGACATGCTCTATCTCGAGGAAACCTATTTCGACGCCGAGGACCTGCCGCCCGAGCTGAATCTGGCCTGCAAGCGGCATGCGGTGCGCTTAAACCTGGAGCCCGCCTCGGCTCTGGCCGCCAGCCATGCGGCATGGATCCCCATCGTGAGCAACGGCAACGTGCTCGCCGTCATCGAAGTGCGCCGCTCGGAGCGGCTGCGCAACGAGGAGCTGACCCTGATCCGCTCGGCCGTCACGCTCTATGAAAACTACCTGAGCCTGCTATACTACAGCGAGACCGACACCCTCACCGGCCTGATCAACCGAAAGACGCTGGATCAGACCATGGAGCGCATCTTCGCCATGGGCAACACCGCCACCCACGCCCTCAAGGCGCCGAGCCAGCCGGAGCGCCGCGCCACGGCCTCGGCGGACAACTGGCTGAAGGTCATGGACCATGGACGTGGACCACGTCAAGCTGGTCAACGACCGCTTCGGCCATCTCTTCGGCGATGAAGTGCTGCCGCTCGTGGCCAACGAAATACGCCGTACCTTCCACGTCTCAGACAAGCTCTTCCGCTTCGGCGGTGAGGAATTCATCGTGCTGCTGCGCCAGGTGAACGAGACCCAGGCGATGAACGTCATCGACCAGTTCCGCCGTGTGATCGCCAGCCACGCCTTCCCGCAGGTGGGCAAGGTGACGATCAGCATCGGCCTGATGAAGATCGTCACCGGCGACAACATCACCACCGCCCTGGGCCGCGCCGACGACGCGCTCTATTACGCCAAGCAGCACGGCCGCAACCACGTGCGCGCGCACGAGATGCTGACCCGCGAGGGCAGCATCAGCAGCAGCGTGCAGGAAATGAGCGTCGAGCTGTTCTAAGCGGACACGAGTTCCGTCGCCCGCGCCGCGCCGAAGCGCAAGCTCGACGCGGTCACTCCACCCATCGCCGCGGTCTCGTGATACACCCAGACCGCGGCCTCTTCCTCGGCGGCGCCTATCGCCACCATCAGCGGAATCAGATGCTCCTCGTGCAGATGCGCGATGCGCGCCGCCGGCGCCGACTCCCAATCATTGAGCAGACGGTTGCGCTCCTCGGGCGCGGCCGCCACAGACGCCTGCAGTCAGGCGTCAAAGGCCGCCGACGTCTCCTCGCCGCGCGGGCCGAGCAGACGCAGATTGTGATAACTCAGGCCGCTGCCCACGATCAGCACACCCTCGTCGCGCAGCGGCGCGAGCGCGTGGCCCAGCGCCAGATGCACGGCGGGATTGAGCCCCGCCTTGAGCGACAGCTGCGCCACCGGCACCTCTGCCTGCGGATACATCACCTCCAGCGGCGAAAACGCGCCGTGGTCGAAACCGCGCTCTGCGTCCGTCGCCGCGGGCAGCCCGACAGCCTCGATCAATTGTCGCGCACGCTCGGCCAGTGCCGGCGAGCCTTGGGCTGCGCAGAGGATCTCGTAGGTGTGGGCCTGGAAGCCGTAGTAGTCGTAGAGCATGGGCGGATGGGGATTGGCCATCGCCGTGAAGGCAGCCTCCTCCCAGTGGGCTGAGACCATCAGGATCGCCTTGGGCGGCTCTGGAAGCTGGCGGCGGATGCCCGCGAGCGCGGCTTCCAGCGTCTGCATGGAATGGCGCATCTCGGGCATCCACGGCCAGGGGCCGCCGCCGTGGGAAATGAAATAAGTCGGCATTCTGCTGCGCATCGCGCACTCCGATTTTCTGATGGAAATCAGCTTAATCTTTCTTTTTGAGAAAATCGATAGCAGAATAGTTGTCGATATATTTCCTATTAAGAAACTGAAAAGCCCCCATGGATCAGCTTTCCAGCATCCGCATCTTCCTGGAAATCGCCGAAACCGGCAGTTTCGCCGCCGCCGAGCGCCTAGACATCTCCGCGCCCATGGTGAGCAAGCACGTGGCTGCCCTGGAGAAGTGGCTGGGCGCGCGCCTCCTCAACCGAAGTAGCCGGAACGTCAGCCTGACCGAAGCCGGGGCGCTTTATCAGGAGCAGTGTCGCCAGGCACTGGACATCCTCGACGCCGCGGACATGGACGTGGGCAGCGAGGCGGCCGCGCCGCGCGGACATCTGCGCATCAGAGTGCCCGTCTGGTGCGCCACTCGGCAGTTCGCCGAGACCTTGGCCGAATACCAGCGGCGCTATCCCGAGGTGCGGCTCGACCTGCATCTGGACAACCACCACGTGGACCTGGCCGCCGACGGCTTCGACCTCGCGCTGCGCTTCACCCAGGAGCCCTCGCCGGCGCTGATCGCGCGACCCTTGTGCGAATTGACCTTCCATCTCGTGGCCGCGCCCGGATACCGCGGCGGCGCGAGCCTGCAGCTGATCATGCTCAGCTACGTCAATCTCGGCCCCGGTGACCTGCCCGGCATGGCCGGAACGAGCAAACCGGTCGGACCGGGCGCCCAGGCCGACGTGGTCATGCGCTCCAGCGACACCACCCTGAGCCACCACGCACCCCTGGCCAGCATCGGCGCGGCCCTGCTGCCCGGGCTCCCTGATCGAGGAGGATCTTGCCCGGGGCCGCCTGCGCAAGCTCGTCCCGGCGCCCGAATTCACCCGCACCCTGTTCGCCGCCTACGCCAGCCGCAAACATATGCCGTTGAAATTACGCACTTTTATCGATTTCCTCGCCGAGCGGCTGCGGGTATAGTGCCGGCTTCTTTTTTAGCCGGCTGTTTCTTGCATTTTGCATGTGCGCGCGACGCCGGAATCTTCCATTCAGGACAGTTATGAAAACCGTACAGGAACTCCGCGTAGGCAACGTATTCATGATCGGCGCCGACCCCATGGTCGTGCAAAAGGCCGAATACAACCGCTCCGGCCGCAACGCCGCCGTGGTCAAGATGAAGATGAAGAATCTTCTCACCGGCGTGCCCGCCGAATCGGTCTACAAGGCCGACGACAAATTCGACGTGGTCGTGCTCGACCGCAAAGAGTGCATCTACTCCTACTTCGCCGACCCGATGTACATCTTCATGGACGGCGACTACAACCAGTACGAAGTCGAGCAAGACAACATGGGCGACGCCCTGCACTACCTCGAGGACGGCATGGCCGTGGAAGTGGTGTTCTACAACGAACGCGCCATCTCCGTCGAACTGCCAACCAACGTGGTCCGCGAAATCACCTACACCGAGCCAGCCGTCAAGGGCGACACCTCCTCGGGCAAGGTGCTCAAGACCGCGAAGATCGCCACCGGTTACGAGCTGCAGGTGCCGCTTTTCTGCAACACCGGCGACAAGATCGAAATCGACACCCGCACCGGCGAATACCGCAGCCGCGCGAACTGAGCGCCTTCCGGCAGCCTGCCGGACCTCGGAATAAAAAAGCCCCGCGGCTACAATGCCGCCATCGTCCCCCTGCAAGCCGTGCCGCCCAGCGTGCGCAGTGGATCATCCGATGGCCTCGACCAGGAAGCCCGCCGCCGGCGCAAAGCCCGCGAGCGCGAAGTCCACCTCCGCCAAGCCCGCCGCGTCTCTTCGTCTACGTCGACACCATCGCGCGCCACGGCTCCATCCGCAAGGAGGCCGACGCGCTCAACATCGCCTCCTCCGCGTTGAACCGGCGCATCCTCGATCTGAAGGACGAACTCGGCACCACGCTGTTCGAGCGCCTGCCGCGCGGCGTGCGCCTGACCTCGGCTGGCGAGCTTTTCGTCGACTACGTACGCCGCACGATCACCGAGCTCGACGCGGTGGACTCGCACATCGAACACCTGCGCGGGCTGGTGCGCGGCGAGGTCCGCATCGCCGCGGCCGAATCGCTGGCCGGCGATTTCCTGCCGCGCGCCATCGCCAAGTTTAATGCCGAGCACCCGGGCGTGCATTTCCACATCGCCGTCAGCGGCCCCGAGGACATGCTCGCGGCGCTGGCCCGCGACGAGGCCGACCTGATCATCGGCCATGACCTGCCCCGGCACCCCAGCGTGAGCATCCTGCGCAGCGTTCCGCATCCGTTCTGCGCGGTGGTCGCGCGCGATCATCCGCTGGCGCGCCGGCGCAGCCTCAAGCTGCGCGACTGCCTCGCCTATCCCTTCGCCATGGCCGACCGCAGCCTCGCGGGCCGCGCACTGATCGAGCGCGCGCTCGCCAACGCCTCCTTCTGCTTCGAGCCCGCGCTGGAATCGAACTCCATCGACGCAATGAAGACCTACACGCGCCTGAGCCAGGCCGTGTGCTTCCAGTTCCGCACCGGCGCGATGCGCGACATCTAACTCGGCGACATGGTCGCCATCCCCCTCTCCGACACCGAACTCGCCGGCGCGCAGCTCATGCTCGCCGCGCGCGGCACCCGCGTGCTACCGGTAGCCGCCGCGGCCTTCTCCAAAACACTCATGGGCATGTTGGCCGAGCTTTGATGGCGGCGCCGGTCTCCAACCACATCTCCATGGGGCCTACGCGAGCGCGCTGATTTAGGCAGCGGTCCGCGTCTAATTTGCTTCTGGTCACGCGTACTGCGCATCCGCATCATGGCCTCCGAGATCCGCATATGCCGGCATCGCATCCAACTCAAGGAGTCCATGATGCGCAAACTATGGCTATTGCTGGCGCTGGCCGCCGGCGCGGCATGCACGGCCGCCACGGCCCTCGCGGCCGACGCGGTGACCGTCCGGCTGAAGTGGTTCAACCAGGCCCAGTTCGCTGGCTTCTACATCGCCCAGGAAAACGGCTTCTACCGCGAGGCTGGCATCGACGCAGCCATCCAGCCCGGCGGCCCAGACTTCCCGGCCATCCAGATGGTGGCCGGCGGCAACGAACGATTCGACATCACCAGCGCTGACCAGATCCTGGTCGCGCGCAGCAAGGGCGTGCCGGTGGAGGCGATCGCGGTGCTCTACCGAAAAAGCCCCTTCGTGCTCTTCTCTCTCAAGGATTCCGGCATCGACACGCCCGACAAATTCCGCGGCAAGAAAATCGGCGTGAAGATCGGCGGCAACGAGGAACTGGTCTACCGCGCGGTGCTGAAGAAGGCGGCGGTGGCGGCTTCGAGCCTGACCGAGATTCCGGTCAAGTTCGACATGAGCCCGCTGCTCACCGGCCAGATCGACGTCTGGCCCGGCTACCCCATCAACGAAGTGATCGCCGCCCGCGAGAAAGGCTTCGTCGTGAACGTGATCTCGCCGGCGAACTACGGCCTGAATTTCTACGCCGACACCCTGTTCACCACCGAGAAGATGCTCGCCGAGCATCCCGACGTGATGAAACGCTTCATCGCCACCATGATCAAGGGCTGGACCTACGCCGCCTCGCATCCGGAGGACGCCGCCAAGGCCAGAGTCAAGTTCGGCAACAAGCTCACCTATGATCACGAACTGGCGATGATGCGCGAGAGCATCGACCTGCTCCAGCCCGACCGCAAGCCCATCGGCTCGATGAACCCCGCGCAGTGGAGCAGCCTGCAGACCCTGCTGGTCGAGGGCGGCTTCCTCAAGGTGCCGGTCGCGCTCGATCAGGCCTACACGACTAAGTATCTGCCGCAGTGAATGCCGTGAGCTCCGCGCAGGCCTCCGCCCAGTTTCACGCATTGACCGGCATGACGCCCGCGCAGGCAAGCCCCTCCCCCGCTCCGTGCATCGAGGTGGAGAACCTCTCGGTGCGCTTTGGTGCGCAGAGCATGTTCGACGGCCTCGGCTTCACTGTCGCGCAGGATGAGTTCGTCTGCCTGCTCGGCCCCAGCGGCTGCGGAAAGTCCACGCTGCTGCGCGCCATCGCCGAGCTTGTGCAGCCGGTGGCCGGCGGCGTGCACGTGGGCGACATGACGCCCGGGCAGGACGGCGGCGCGCTGCGCCTTGGCATGATGTTCAAGAAGCCCCTGCTCCTGACTTGGCGCAACACGCTGCAGAACGTGGCGCTGCCCACGGAGATCGCGCTCGGCGGCAACGCCGTGTCGGCGGCCGATCTGGCGCGCGCCCGGAGCATGCTCTCGCTGGTGCGCCTGGAGGGCTTCGAATCCGCCTATCCGCATCAGCTCTCCGGCGGCATAAAGCAGCGAGCCGCCCTGGCCCGCGCGCTCATGTCCGACCCCAACGTGCTGCTGCTCGACGAGCCCTTAGGCGCGCTGGACCAACTCACCCGCGACGCCCTTAACGAAGAACTTCTCACCATCTGGCGCAACGCCGACACCCCCCCTCAAGACGGTGGTCATGGTCACGCATTCGCTGCAGGAGGCTGTGGCGCTGTCGGACCGGATGCGGGTCTTCGGCGCGCGGCCCGCGCGGCTTTGCGCCAAGGTCAACATCGCGCTCGCGCATCCGCGCCTGCCCGAGAGCGCCGAATTCGCGGCGCGGCTGGGGCAGGTGCGCCGCCTAGTGAAGTAGCACGCATGAAACCCGCCGTCTTTGTTCCGCTGCTCTTCATCGCCGGCGCGCTGCTGGCGGTGGAAGTGCTGGTGCGCGTGCTCGCCGTGCCGGCCTCCCTCGGCCGTGTTCCAGGCCGCCGACGCCGCGCTCCTACGCCATCTCGGTGACCTTGGTCGAAGCCCTGGCTGTCTTCGCGCTCGCCAGCGTCTGCGCCTTCGCTGGCGAGCTGCTCTTCGTGCGCCAGCCCAACGCCGAGTAAGGCCTCTTCCCCATCGCCATCACGCTCAAGACAACGCCCCTTGTCCCCATCGCGCCGCTGCTGGTGCTGTGGATGGGCTGGTGGTCCAAGATCGCGGCGGCCGCGCTGATCAGCTTCTTCCCGGTGCTGGTCAACACGGTGAAGGGGCTCAAGGAGGCGGACCGCGAATACTTCGAACTCTTCCGCACCCTGCGCGCCGACGGCTGGCAGGAATTCCGCAAGCTGCGCATCCCCTATTGCCTGCCCTATCTCGCTTCGGTCCTGAAAATATCCTCGTCGCTGGCGATCGTCGGCGCGATCGTGGGCGAATTCGTCGGCGCGATGCAGGGCCTGGGCTATCTGATCAGGATCTCCTCGGCGCATCTGGACACCGATGTGCTGTTCTCCGCCATCTTCGCCGCCGCCATCGGCATCTCGCTGTTCTACGCCCTGGGCTGGCTGGAGCGGCGCGTGATTTTCTGGCAGCAATTCGATCTGGAGCCGTAAATGACACAAGAAGTCGCGCTGTACCGCATCCCCATGAAGGGGCCCGGCGACATGACGGGCCTCAAGGCGCTGCTGGATTCCGGCGCGCACGCCGCCGCCGACGTCGTCGCGGTGCTGGGCAAGACCGAGGGCAACGGTGGGGTCAACGACTTCACGCGCGAATACGCCGCGCACACCGTGGCACAGACGCTCGCGCCCTATCTGGACTGCGGCGTGGACGACGTGGAGCGGCGTGTCGCGCTGGTGATGTCGGGCGGAACGGAGGGCGTACTCAGTCCGCATCTATCGGTGTTCATCCGCGCGCGCGGCGATGCGGCGAATTGAGCGGCCAAGGACCAGGGTGCGCCCGCGGACAGGAAGCACCTCGCCATCGGCATTGCCCAGACGCGCGATTTCCTGCCCGAGGAGTTCGGCCGCGACGCGCAGATCGCCGAGACCGCCCGCGCCGTGCGCGAAGCCATGGCGGACGCCGGCATCGACACCATCGAGGACGTGCATTTCGTGCAGGTCAAATTCCCCCTGCTCAATTCCGAACGCATCGAGGACGCCCGCGCGCGCGGCCACACCGTGGTGACCGACTCCGCCTATGCCTCGATGGGGTATTCACACGGCGCCTCCTCGCTGGGCGTGGCCGCCGCCCTGGGCGAGGTGCCGCCGCAGACCGGCGCGGCGGCGGTGCTCGCGGACTGGGGCCTGTATTCCGACGTGGCTTCCATCTCCACCGGCATCGAGCTCACGCACAACGTCGTCATCCTCATGGGCAACTCCAGCCGGGCGAGCGGCGACCTGGTGATTGGCCATGCGCTGATGCAGGACGCGCTGGACCTTCCCGGCGTGCTCGACGCCTTCAGGAGCGCGGGCCTGCACAGCGCCAGCCTCGGCGCGACGGATCTCGCGGACTGCGTGATCAATGTCTTCGCCAAGGCCGAATCCTCGCCCGACGGCAGCATCCGTGGCTACCGCCACACCATGCTCGACGACACCGACATCACCGCCACGCGGCATGCGCGCGCGGCGGTGGGCGGGCTGATCGCCGGCGTGGCCGGCTGCGGCGCGGTGTATGTGTCGGGCGGCGCTGAGCATCAGGGGCCGCCGGGAGGCGGGCCGGTGGCGGTGGTGGCGCGGGTGCTCGGCGCCTAGGCCCGGACAGGAGCCTGCGTCAAACCCGCCTGGAACGCGTCACTCCGCCACCGCGCCCGATATCTTGATCAGCCGCGCGTATTTGTCGATCTCCGCCTTCCAGAAGCGCGCGAACTCCTCGCGCGAATTGCCCACCGGCTCGGCGCCGATGCCGGTCAGCTTGTCGCACACGTCGGGCTGCTTCATGACGCGGGCGATGTCGGCGTTGAGCTTGGCGACGATCTCGGGCGGCGTGCCGGCGGCCATGTAGATGCCGTACTAGTTGCTGATGTCGAAGTCGCCGCCCGGCACCAGCTCGTTCATCGTCGGCACATCGGGCAGCACCGCGCTGCGCCGGGGCACGGTCAGGCCCAGCGGCACGAGATGGCCGTCCTTGATGAACTGGATCACCGGCGGGATGGCGCTGAAGATCATGTCCACCTGGCCGCCCATCACGTCGGTGATCGCCGGCGCCGCGCCGCGGTAGGGAATATACGTGAGGCCGGCGTTGAGCTTTCTATCGAGCAGCGTGCCGGACAGATGCTGCACGCCGCCGCTGCCCGCCGAGCCGTAGCTGAGCTTTTTTCCGCGCGCGGGCGGCGGCAACCAGCTGGTCCAGCGTCTTCACCTTCTCGCCCGCGCCCACCACCAGCACCAGCGGCGCCACGGCCGCCAGCGTGACCTGCGCGAGGTCGCGCTCAGGCACGTAGGTCATCTTCTTGTAGAGGCTCTGGTTGATCGCCACCTCGGCGGTCGAGGAGATCAGCACAGTGTAGCCGTCGGGCGGCGACTTGGCCACCACGTCCGCGCCGATCATGCCGCTGGCCCCCGCGCGGTTCTCCACCAGGACAGCCTGGCCCCAGATCTGCGTGAGCCGCTCGCTGAGCAGGCGGCCGATGATGTCGGTCGCGCCGTCCGGCGGGAAAGGCACGACCAGGCGCACCGGCTTGGCCGGATAGGCCGGCGCGGCCTGCGCTCCGGCGGGCAGCGCCACCCAGATGCACAGCAAGACGAACACCGCCACCACTGCATGCAGCAAGGCTCTGATTCGCATCCTTGTCTCCTCCTCTACGGGAATATCCGGGAACTGGCGCCGCGCGCGCCGCTTCAGGTGATCTCGCCGTCACGCGCCTTCACCGACAGCCAGCCGCCGTCCACCACCAGGCTGGTGCCGCTCACATAGGAAGCGTCGTCCGAGGCCAGATAGGCCGCCGCCTTGGCGATGTCCGCGCCCTGCCCCCAGCGTCCAGCCAGCGTCTCTGCAGCCCATGCGCGGCGTCGTGGTTGAGCGGCGTGGCGATGGAGCCCGGCGCGATCGCGTTCACCGTGACGCCGGTGTGGCGCAGGTCCGCCGCCATGCCGCACGTGAGGCCGAGGATGACGGCCTTGGCGGCGCAATAGGCCACGCGGTCCGGCCGCCCGACAAAGCTGGCGATGGAGGCGATATTGATAATGCGGCCCCATTTTCGCTCCACCATCGCCGGCGCCAGGGCCCGCGCGCAGTAGAACTGGCCGGTGAGATTGATCGAGAGCATGCGCTCCCAGTCTTCATCGCTGTGTTCGAGAAAGGACTTGATGGCCCGCACTCCGGCGTTGTTCACCAGGATGCCGGCGCCGCCGTGCTCGCGGCGCACCTGCTCGGCGAGCTGACCGACGTCCACCGAGCGCGTCACGTCCACGGCCATCGCCTGTGCCATGCAGCCTTCCCCGCGCAGCGCGGTGGCCAGCGCCTGGGCGCCGACCTCGTTCCAGTCGGCGATGACGACGGTGGCGCCGCGGCGGGCGAATTCCTCGCAGATCGCCGCGCCGGCGCCGCTGGCGCCGCCCGTCACGACCGCCACCCGTCCCGCCAGACTTTGCGGCAATCCGGCCATGCTGTCTCCTTTTTCTTGTCTTGTGCTGCTGCTTGTTGTTGCGCAGTGTAGGCAAAAGCTAGTTTTCTTTCTTCTGAATTTTTCTTTCTCTAATTAAGGAAAATGCTAAATTACCGCGCATGTCGATACGCGAACTCAAGACCCTGCTGGCGGTGGCCGAGCGCGGCAGCATCTCCGCCGCTGCGGAGTCCATGTATCTGAGCATCCCCGCCGTCAGCGCGCATATCCAGAAGCTCGAGGAAGACTTTCAGGTCCGGCTTCTGGACCGCACCCGCCGGGCCCGTCCGCCTCACCGAGGCCGGCGCCGCGCTGTTGCCCAGGGCGTGCGAGCTGGTGGCCCAATACGAAAGCCGGCACCAGGCGGTGTCCACCCCGCGCGATCTCGCCGGCAGCCTCGCTATCGGCGCCATCCCCACCGCCCTCACCGGCATGATCCTCCAGGCCCTGGCCGCACTGCGCCACGCGCATCCGCGCCTGCACGTGCGCCTGGAGCACGGCCTCTCGCCCTCGCTCGCCGAGCGGCTGCGCCACCGCGAACTCGACGCAGCCATCATCAGCAAGCCGCGCGCCCTGCCCTAAAGACTCGTCTGGACGCCCTTCCAGGAAGAGCCCGTGGTCGTGATCGGCCCGATGGCTGCCAAGGAAAAGACCGATGCCGAGCTGCTCCGCAAGCATCCCTATATCCGCTTCAACCGCCATTTCTGGGTGAGCAAGACCATCGAGGAATTTCTCGTGCGTAAGGGGATCATGGGGCGCGAGGTGATGGAGCTCCATTCGCTCGAAGCCATCGGCCAGATGGTCAAGCACGGGTTTGGCGTGTCCATCATTCCACTCAGCGATCCGTCCTTCCTCCGCTTTCACAAGATCCGCACCCTGCCGCTGGGCAATCCCTGACTGCGCCGGCGCATCTTCCTGGCGGTGCCGCGCGACGGCGGCAAGGCATTGCTGGCGTCCAGCCTGATGAAGCTGCTGACGCGCTACGGCCAGCGGCAGGCCAAGGCCTTCTGAGCGCCGCCGCCCGCGGCGGACCTCAGGCGAAGAGGTCGCGCCCTTCCACCAGCCGCTTCGCCAGCCGCGGCTGCATGATCTGCTTCACCCACCAGGCCAGCGCGCGGCCGTCGTGCTCGCCGCGCCAGGCCATGTAGAGCACATTGGGTTCGCGCGGATCGGCGGTGCGCTTCTCCTCCTGTTCGCCGCGCTGGAGCAGCGCGGCCATGCGCGAGCGCAGCAGCCAGCCCACGCCCAGGCCCTCGCGCTGCGCCAGGATCTTGGCGCGCATCGAAGGCACGGCCAGCACTGGCTGCCCGCCCAGCAGGCCGTAGGCGCGGCCCGCCATCGTCCGCGAGGAATCGGCAACCACGACCGAGCGGTGCGCGGCGATCGCGTCGCGCTCCAGCGGCTCCTTCGCCTTCGCCAGCGGATGGCGCGGCGACACCGCGAACACCCATTCGACCACGCCCAGCTCCGCCCAGCGCAGCTTGGGGATCGCGGGCGGCTCGTTGGTCGCGCCGATCACCAGGTCCGCGCGGCCGTCGCGCAGCACCTCGTGCGTCACGCGCAGATGCACGCCCGAATCCAGCTTGTCGAAAGACTGGATCACCGGCAGCAGCGTCTCGAACTCCAGCAGCTCGTCGGTGACGATCCACAGCCTGTCCTCCCAGCCCAGCGACACCTGCTTCACCCGCCGCGTCAACTTCGCCACGTCCTGCACCAGCCACCCCGCCTCGCGCGCCAGCAGCTGGCCGGCGGGCGTGAGCTGCAGCCGGTAGCGGCGGCGGTCAAAGAGCAGCGCGTCGAAACGCAACTCGAGCTGGCGCGCGGCATGCGACACCGTGGACGGCGCCTTGCCCAGGCGCGCGGCGGCGCGCGACAGGCTGCCGCTCTCGCGGATCGCCTCCAGCAGCACCAATTCATCGGCCGACAACATGTGTAACTCCTTCGAACATGTTCATCGAAGCGATGGTACGGAAAACAACAGGCTCCAGTCCAATATGGCGTTACGGTAATTCACCGGATCGAACAAAGAGATCATCATGCAACGCTTCACCAACAAGACCGTTCTCGTCACTGGCGGCAGCAGCGGCATCGGCCTGGCCGCCGCCAAGGCCTTCATTGCCGAAGGCGCCCAAGTCGTCATCACCGGCCGCGACGCAGCCACGCTGGAGAAGGCCCGCGCCGAACTCGGCGAGCGCGCCATCGTCGTGCAGAACGACGCCGGCAGCCTGCCCGCCGCCCAGCAGCTCGCCAGCACCCTGGCCGGCAGAAACATCAAGCTCGACGCCGTCTTCATCAACGCAGGCTCGGCCAAGTTCTCCGCCCTGCCCGACGCGAGCGAAGCGCTCTGGGACCAGATCTTCGACGCCAACGTCAAGGGCCCTTTCTTCCAGATCAAGGCCCTGCTGCCGCGCCTTAACCCGGGCGCGTCCATCGTGCTCAACGGTTCAATCAACGCTCACATCGGCATGCCCAACTCCTCGATCTACGCCGCCAGCAAGGTCGCGCTGATCACCTTCGCCAAGACCCTCTCGGCCTAACTGCTGCCGCGCGGCGTGCGCGTCAACGTCGTCAGCCCCGGCCCGGTGCAGACGCCCTTCTACGGCAAGCTCGGCTTCGACGCCGACACGCTCGACACCGTCGCCGCGCAGATCCAGACGCAAGTCCCCCTGGGCCGCTTCGGCAAGCCCGAGGAAATCGCCTCGACCGTGCTGCACCTGTCCACGCCCAAGTCGGCCTTCATCGTCGGCACGGAGATCATCGTGGATGGTGGGATGATCCAGCTTTGAGCGAGCTTCCCCGGCAATGCAAAAGGCCCCTGAGGGGGCCTTTTTCGTCGTGCATAACGGGTTAAACCCCCAGATACCTCTGCGCAATCTCCGGACTCGCCTCCAGCTCCGCCGGCGACCCCTGTCACACGATCCGGCCTTTCTCGATCCTGTGATTTCGGTCGACCACCTTGGCCATTTCCTTGAGGTTCTTGTCGATCACGAGGATCGTGAGGCCCTCTTGCTTGAGCAGGCGCAGGCAGTTCCAGATTTCCAGGCGGATCAGCGGCGCGAGGCCTTCGGTAGCTTCGTCCAGGATCAGCAGGCGCGGGTTGATCAAGAGCGCGCGGCCGATGGCGAGCATCTTCTGTTCGCCGCCGGAGAGCGTGCGCGCGTATTGCGCGCGGCGCTGGCCCAGGCGCGGGAAAAGTGCATAGACGCGCTGCAGCGTCCAGTTGACGCCGCCACCCTCGGTGCAGTCGCGCGAGGTGGCGACGAGGTTCTCCTCCACGGAGAGCGAGCCGAACACGCGCCGGCCCTCGGGAACCAGGCCGATGCCGGCTCGGGCGATGGCGCGCGGCGCGAGGCCGGAGATGGGTTCGGAATCGAAGGTGATGCTTCCACCACGCGCCGGGAGAATGCCCATCAGCGTCTTGACCGTGTTGCTCTTTCCCATGCCGTTGCGGCCGATCAGCGACGCCACTTCGCGCTCGGTGATCTTCAGGTCGATGCCGAAGAGCACTTCGCTCGAGTCGTAGCCGGTGTGCAGCTGGCTGATTTCAAGCATGACCGCCCTCCTCGCCCAGGTAGGCTTCGCGCACTTCGGGATACATGCGCACCTCGTCGGGCGTGCCGGTGAAGATGGTCTTGCCATAGACGAGAACGGTGATGCGGTCGGCCAGGGCGAAGACGGCGTCCATGTCGTGCTCGACGAGGACGATGGTGTATTCCTTTTTGAGCTCGGCGAGCAGCGCGGTCATGCGCGTGGATTCTTCCGAGCCCATGCCGGCCATGGGTTCGTCGAGCAGCAGCAGCGGGGTCTTCAAGGCCAGCGCCATGGTGAGTTCGAGCTGGCGCTTCTCACCGCGGGCTAGCGCGCTGGCGGGGACGTCGAGACGCTCGCCCAGGCCGATGCGCTTCAATATCTCGCGAGCCGGGCTGCGCAGGCGCGCATCACGCCGCGCATTGCGCAGCAGGTTGAAGCAGCCAGCGCCGATCTGCGACTGCACAGCCATCGCGACGTTGTCCTCGGCGCTGAATTCCGGATAGACCTGGCTGATCTGGAAGGAGCGCGCGAGGCTGGATGCCGGACGCTTGTGCGCGCTCAGCCGTGTGATGTTGCGGCCGTTCAGGAGGATGGCGCCGGCGTCGGGACGGATTTCGCCACCGATCTGCGAGAGCAACATGGTCTTTCCCGCGCCGTTGGGGCCAATCAGGGCATGCAGCTCGCCCTTGCGCACGGTGAGATTCACGCCCTGCGTGGCATGCACCGCGCCGAAGGATTTGCGCAGATCGCGGATTTCGAGGAGCAGATCAGTCATGGCTCTTGCCTCCCGCCAGCAGGCCGTAGATGCCGCGCTTGCCGAAGAGCACCATGAGCACGAGCACGGGGCCCAGGAAGAGCATCCAGTGCTCGGTGATTCTGGTCAGCACCTGTTCGAGGCCCAGGTACAAGGCCGCGCCGATGACCGGCCCGAAGATGGAGCCCATGCCGCCGAGGATGACCATCGCCATCAGCTCGCCGGACTTCTGCCAGGAGGTCATGTCGGGGCTGACGAAGAGCGCGTAGTTGGCCCAGAGCGCGCCCGCCAGCCCGGCGCCGGCGGCGGAGACGATGAAGGCGCCCAGCTGATACGGCAACGGCGCATAGCCCAGGGCCAGGCCGCGGCGGCGGTTCTGCTTGAAGCTGCGCAGCGCCATGCCGAAGGGCGAGCCGATGATGCGCCGGCACAACCAGATCCAGAGCACGAGCAGCAGGAAGAGGAAGTAGAACTGCGCGGGGTTCTGCATCTGCAGGCCTGGCAGACTGTTGCGCGCGGCGATCGAGGTGCCGTCGTCGCCGCCGTAGACGATCAGGCCGCTGAGCAGGAAGTACAGCATCTGCCAGAAGGCCAGGGTGATCATGATGAACTGCACGCCCGAGGTACGCAGCGAGAGAAAGCCGATGATCAGCCCGCCCAGGGTGCTCACGCCCACGGCCAGCGGCCAGACGATCAGCGCGGAATCCGAACCTGCCCAGCCGAGGATGGTGGAGCCCTCGCCCATGTGGAAGGCGACGACGCCCACCACGTAGCCGCCAAGCCCGAAGGAGGTGGCGTGGCCGAAGTTCACCAGCCCGCCGTAGCCGAGGATCAGGTCCAGGCTCACGGCGGCGATGGCGTAGATGACGAATTGCGTGAAGAGGTTGACGAGGAACGGCGTGCACGTGAGCGCGGCCAGCGCCGGCACCGCCGCCAGGAGCAGCATGCCAAGGAGATTGACAAGGTTGCGTCGGGTCATCATGTTCTATTTCCCAGCAGGCCTTGCAGGCGGAACAGAAGCACGACGGCCATCAGGATGTAGATGCTGGAGGAGACCAGCCCGGAGCTTAGCAGGTCGCTGATCTGCGCGGGCAGGATGCTGTGCATCGCCAGCGGGATATAGGCGCGGCCGAAGGCGTCGATCATGCCGATCAGGAGCGTGCCGACCAGCGCGCCACGCACCGAGCCCACTCCGCCCACGACGATGACGACGAAGGCGGTGATCAGGATGCGCTCACCCATGCCGATCTCCACGGCCAGCAGCGGCGCGGCCATCACGCCGGCGAAGCCGCAGAGCACAGCGCCGAGCGCGAAGATCAGCGTGTAGAGGTGGCGGATGTCGATGCCCAGGGCGTCGACCATCTCGCAGTCGTCCGCGCCGGCGCGCACCAGCATGCCGACGCGCGTGCGCGTGATCAGCAGCCACAGACCCACGGCGACGAACACGCCGGCGGCGATGAAAGCCAGGCGCATCACCGGATACATCAGCCCGGGCAGCACCTGCACCAAGCCGGCGAGAAAGGACGACATGTCCATGGTCGGCGGCCGTCGGCCGAAGGCCATGCTCACCAGTTCGTTGGTGAAGAGCGTCATGCCCAGGGTGGCGAGCACCTGGTCGAGGTGATCGCGGCGGTAGAGATGGCGCACCACCAGCAGCTCGGCGTCCAGGCCATAGAGCCCGGCGCCGGCCAGGGCGGCCAGCGCTGCCTCGCCGAAGGAGCCGGTCTTGGCCATGGCCGCCGCGGCGCAGAAGGCGCCCACCATGTAGAAGGCCCCGTGCGTCAGGTTGATCACGTTCATGATCCCGAACACCAGGGTCAGGCCCGCGGCCAGCAGGAACAGCAGCGAGCTTTACTGCAGGCCGTTGAGCACTTGCTCCAGGAACATCAGCATAAAAGCCTCCGCAAGGCGCCGCGCGGCGATCTCACCTCATGCCGACGCGGCGCCCGCTGCGTTACATCTTGCATTCAGAACCGTACATGTCGGTATGGTCCTTGGCGATAGTCTTGACCGTCTTGTAGGTCAGCTTTTCGTCGGCGCCCGCCTCCACATGCAGCAGATAATAATCCTGGATCGGATGCTGGTTCTTGGCGAACTTGAACTTGCCGCGCAGGGACTTGAAGTCGGCCTTTCGCAGGGCGTCGCGGAAGGCGTCGGGATTGCCTGCCACGTCGCCGCCGACGGCCTTGAGCGCCGAGGCGATCAGGTTGGCTGTGTCGTAGGACTGGGCGGCGTAGTCGGTGGGCAGGCGGCCGTAGGCCTTCTGGAAGGTGTCGACGAAATGCTTGTTCTCGGCGTTTTTCAGGTCCGCGCTCCACAGGGCGGAGAGGTAGTAGCCCTTTCCGGCGTCGCCGACGGCGGCGAGCATGCGGCGGTCCATCGAATAGATGGACGTGACCATGGGGACGCTCGCCGTGAGGCCGGAGTTGGCGTATTGCTTGGCGAGGTTGATGCCGGCACCGCCCGGGTGGAACTGGAAGATGGCGTCGGGCTTGAGCGAGCGGATGCGCGCCAGCTCAACCGAGAAATCGGACTGGTCGAGCTTGGTGTAGATCTCATCGAGCACCTGTCCCTTGTAGGCGTGCTTGAAGCCGGCGAGCGCGTCGCGGCTGGCCTGGTAGTTGGGCGCCAGGATCTCGACCTTCTTGTAGCCAAGCTCGTTCGTGGCCATGCCGGCGGTGTCGCTGAAGGAGTTGTTCTGGAAGGCGGCGGTGAAGTAGTTCGGGTGGCAGGACTTGCCGGCATAGGCCGAGGGGCCAGCGTTCAGGCCGACGTAGAAGCCGCCGGCGGCGAGCACAGTGGGCGCGACCGCGGTGAGCACGTTGGAGAAGTTGATGCCGGTGTAGAGCTTGATGCCGTCCTGGACCATCTTGTCGACGATCTGCTTGCCGGTGGCGGGCTTGAGGCCGTCGTCCTCGATCACCAGCTTGACCGGCACGCCGCCGAGCTTGCCGCCGCCTTCCTTGACCGCGAGCAGGAAGGCGGCGCGCTCATCCTCGCCGATGTAGCCGGCGGGCGTGGACAGGGTGGTGATGAAGCCGATAGTGAGCGGCGCCTGCGCCTGCGAGGCGAAGGGCAGCATGCCGGCTGCGAAGAGGGCCGCGGCGGCCAGGATCTTGAGTTTCATTGCTGTCGTCTCCCGGGAAACTGGTTGTTTGTTGGATGAAATGCCTGCGTGGACCGGGTCGCCCCGTCAACTCGCCTTGCCCAGACTGGTCTCGGCGCGCCAGCCGTAGAGCCATTGCAGCGAGTCGTAGAACTGCTCCTGCGTCCTGTCCACCCATAGCGAGTTGCGCACCAGGCGCTCGACGCCGCTGGCGTGGTGGACGCGGCCCATCTCGCGGGCCGAATACAGCACGCGCGCGGTTCGCGGGATGCGCACGCTTTCGTAGAGCTTGAAGGCTTCCTCGAAATCGAAGTCGCTCGCCTTGAGCGCCTCGCCCAGGGTCACCGCGTCTTCCAGCACCATGCAGGCGCCCTGCGCGAGGTATTGCGTCATCGGATGGGCGGAGTCGCCGAGCAGGGGCGCGTGGCCCTTTCCCCACTGCGGTACGGGGTAGCGGTCGGCCGTGGCCCAGCGGCGCCAGGAGCTGGGGCGGTCGAGCATCTGGTGCGGCGTCGGATGCACGCCCTGGAAATACGAGAGCACTTCTTCCTTGCTGCCATCAGTCACGCCCCAGACTTCCTGCTGACGGCTGTGGAAAATGACGACCAGGTTGTACTGCTGGCCGCCGCGCAGCGGATAGTGGACTAGGTGGCAGTTTGGGCCGGCCCAGACCACGGGCGCGTTGATGCGCAGCTCCTCGGGCATGTTTTCCAACTCGACCACGGTGCGGTAGACGACGTGGCCGGTGACGCGCGGCTCGTCGCCAAGCAGCGTGGCGCGCACGGTGGACTTGACGCCGTCGGCACCGATCACGGCGTCGGCCGTGTGGCGCACGCCGGCCTTGTCGATGACGGGGGCGCTCTTGCCGTCCTGCTCAAAGTGGTCGACCTTGGTAGAAGTCTTGAAGCTGATGAGCGGATTGTTGAGCACCGCTTCGTAGATGGAGATATGGATGTCGGCGCGGTGGATCACCGTATACGGATTGCCGAAGCGCTTGCGGAAGGCCGCGCCCACGTCGATGCACGCGACGCTGGTGGCGTCCACGGCGTCCATGAGATTGAGGCTGTCGGTGAAGACCGAGCGGCCGCGCGCCGCCTCGCCAACGCCCAGGGCGTCGAGCGCGGCGAAGGCGTTGGGGCCGAGCTGGATGCCGGCGCCGATTTCGCCGATCTGCGCGGCCTGCTCCAGCACTTCCACCTGGATGCCGAGGCGCGCCAGCGCTTGCGCCGCGGCGAGTCCACCGATGCCTCCGCCGACGACGATGACCTTGTGTTGGGAGCTCATGGAGTCTCTCCTCTTACTGGATGAAGTCCGGCTGCTGCGCCGGCGCGGCGGCCTGGAAGGCCAGATGGTTCATGCAATGCGCATACACCGCCATGGCGCGCGGGAAGTCCTGCATAGGGCAGCCCATGCGCATGGCGTTGGCGATCTGCGGTACGAGACAGCAGTCGGCGATGCCGGGCACGTCGCCGAAGCAATATGCGCCCTGGCCGTTTTTCACGAGCAGGCGCTCGACGGCGGCCATGCCGTCCTGGACCCAATGCCTGTACCAGGCGGTCTTCTGCTCTTCGCTGAGCTGCAGCACATTGCTCAGATAGCCGAGCACGCGGGTGTTGTTCACCGGATGGATGTCACAGCTCACGGCATAGGCGAGTTCCAGCGCGTGGGCGCGCAGGACCGGGTCCTCGGGAATCAGGCACGGCTCGGGATGCGTGGCGTCGAGGTAGTCGATGATGGCCAGCGACTGGCCCAGCTCCACCTCGCCGTCCATCAGCGCGGGCAAGCTGGCCGAGGGGTTGAACGCGACGTAGCCGTCCTTGCAATGCTCCTTGACGCGGATGTTCACGCCCACGTAGTCCGGCTTCAGCCCCTTGAGCACGAGCGCGATGCGCATGCGGTAGGACGAGGAGCTGTTGAAGAAGCTGTAGAGCTGCATGCTCAGACCACCCGCGCCGACAGCGTGCCCAGGCCGTCCACGCCGCCGAGCATCAGGTTGCCGGGCGTGACCGGGCCCACGCCTTCGGGCGTGCCGGTGTAGATCAGGTCGCCAGCTTCGAGATGGAATTACTTGGAGAGATAGACAATGGTCTCGGCGACCGACCAGATCAGCGCCTTGGTGGTGCTGATCTGCTTGTCCACGCCGTCCACCTGCAGCCAGATGGCCGCGTCTTCCACCTTGGGAACCTGGGCGGCGGGATACAGCGGGCCGATGGGGGCGGATGCGTCGAAGGCTTTGCCCAGCTCCCAGGGAGCGGCCCATCTCGCGCTGCTTCATCTGCAGGTCGCGGCGGGTCATGTCCAGGCCAACGGCATAGCCCCAGATGTGGTCGAGGGCCTTGTCCACTTCAATGTTAGAGCCCGGCTTGCCGATGGCGGCGACGAGTTCGATCTCGTAGTGATAGTTGGAGGTCTCGCTGGGGTAAGGCAGGTCCAGCGTGGCGCCTTGGGTGACGGGGAGCACCGCGTCGGCCGGCTTGCAGAAGAAGAACGGCGGCTCGCGGTCGGGATCGAAGCCCATCTCGCTGGCGTGGGCAGCGTAGTTGCGGCCCACGCAGTAGACGCCGCGCACGGGTAAGAGATCGGCGCTGCCGGCGACGGGAATGGCGGTCTGGGCGGGCGGGGTGACGCCGAAGGACATGGGGATTCCTGTGTGGATCAAAGAATGAAAATCGGCTCGCGGCGCGTGCCCTGCTACGCCCGCGCGGACCTTTACAGACGCTCTTCGCGCAGCAGGTTGAGCGCGGCCTGCACCGGGCGGTCGGAATAGCTGAAGAGCACGGCTTCTTCCACGGCGGCGAGCTGCACGGGCTGCCAGGACGGCACGACGAAGGTGTCGCGCGGGCCGAACTGGAACTGCTGGCTGCCGATGCGCGCCATGCCACGGCCTTCGACCACGCTGAAGACGGTGGTGTCGGTGCTGCGGTAGGTCTTGCCCTGGAAGCCTGCGGGCAGGAACTGCATGAAGGTGGCCATGGTGGGCATGGGCCAGCCGCCGGTGGCGGGATTGATGTAGCGCAGCTTCACGCCGTCCCAGGCGTCGAGTTCACCGTGGAGGTAGAGCTGGTCAAGCTCTTCGCGGGTGCGCGCGTACGGATAGCTGAAGATCGGCGAGGTCGAGTTGGCGACCTTGTGGCGCACTGGCGCCATGTTGTAGCCGAAGCGCGCGAAGCTGTCGCCCTCGGGGCGCATCACAGGCTGCACGGCTTCGGGATAGTTCTCGGCGAAGCCGGCGTCGAGGAAGCGCAGCAGTGGGATGTCCAGGCCGTCGAGCCAGACGACGGGCTCGACGCCGTCGGCCGCCTCGAGGTTGCCGTGGTCGTTCTAGGTCCAGGAGGGCGTGATGATGAAATCGCCGGGATGCATGGTGGTGCGCTCGCCGTCGACCGCGGTAGGCGCCTTTGCCTTCGACGATGAAGCGCAGGGCGGACTGCGTGTGGCGGTGGCTCGGCGCGATCTCGCCGGGCAGGATCAACTGCAGGCCGGCGTAGAGCGTAGAGGTCACGCTGGCGGTGCCGGCAAGGCCGGCGGGGTTCTCGAGGATCAGCACGCGGCGCACGGCCTCTTCGGCGCTGATGACCGAGCCGGCCTGCATGACCAGGGAGCGGACTTCGTCGTATTTCCAGAGGGCGGGCAGCGCCTGGGAGTTGGGCTGCTTGGGCACGAGGCTGTGCAGCAATTCCTACAGGGGCGCCATGCTGCGCTTGGCGAGCTCGGCGTAGTAAGCTGGAGCGGGAGCTGTCCGCGGCGGACTTGGCGGCGGGCTGAGAGGACGTGGCGGCGGTGTTCATTGCAGTCTCCTTATTGACGTTTTTATGGATTCTGCCGGATCAGAAATTCCCAGAATAATGAAAAAACCTAGAATCCATACGAATTTGGATATGCCTCCAGCGTATTTGGGAGGCATTCGGAAGGAAAACCGCCATGGATTGGATCCACCGCCTGCGCCTGCGCAACCTGCAGATGCTCCTGAGCTTCGCCCAGACCGGCAATATGAGCCAGTCGGCCCAAGCCTTGAACACCACTCAGCCGGGCCTCTCGAAATGGCTCAAGGAGCTGGAGGACGACGTCTGGCTGCCGCTGTTCGAGCGGCTCGCCAAGGGCTTGAAGCCCACCGTCTACGGCGAGGCGATGATCGCGCATGCGCAGCGCATCGAGTCGCATCTGAACACGGTGCGCGAGGACCTGTCGGCCATGCGCGAGGGCGGGCGCGGCATGGTGGCGATCGGCACCTCGGGCGCCTCGGCCTCGGACACGGCGCCGCTGGCGGTGCTCAAGCTGCTGCAGGCGATGCTCGAGGCGCGCGTTCGGCTGGTGGAGAGCACGATGGACCGGCTGCTCGAGCAGCTGGCGCGCGGCGACCTGGACATCATCGTCGGCCGCACGGCGCCCGAGCATCACGACCCGGCGATCACCACCGAAGTGCTCTACATGGAGCCCATCCATTTCGTGGCGCGCCCAGGCATCCGATCTTCGACAAGCCAGATCCCGACTGGGCCGATCTCTCCGCCTACCGTTGGATCCTCTAGCCCAATGGCACGCCCATCCGCAACGCGCTGGAGACGGCGATGGCTGGCGCGGGCCTGGGCCTGCCCGCCGGTCACCTCGAAACCAACTCGACCATGCTCAACTTCACCCTGCTCAACAACAGCAACATGATCGGCGAGGCCTCGCGCTACGCTACAGCCAGATCAACGTGATGCGCATCGTGCCGCTGCGGCTCTCGGGCTTCGGCTCGGTCGCGATGTACTGGCGCGCCGACGCGATGAACCGGCCCGCCGTGGACGGCGCGCGCGAATGCCTGCGGCAGGTGGTGGCGGAGTTCATCCAGGCCTGAGCGGTCGCTGCCTCAGGTCGCTGCTTTGGGTCGCTGCCACGTTATGTTTATGCGTACATAATGCCCAGCAACACGTTCCACACGGAGTCCACGCAACATGTCCAACGCCCTCGCCTTCCCTGCCTTCTCCCTCCCTCGCCTGCGCGGCGCTCTGCCGCGCATCGCCGCCGCGCTCGCGCCGCAGGTCCGCGCGGCGGACCTCACGGTCTTCGCCGCAGCGAGCATGACCAATGCGATGGAAGAGCTGGGCAAGAACTGGCAGGCGCTTAGCGGCGACCGGGTCCGCTTCTCCTTCGCGTCGTCGTCGACCCTGGCCAAGCAGATCGAGCAAGGCGCGGACGCCCAGATCTTCATCTCCGCCGACGAGCCCTGAGCCGACTACCTCGAGCAGCGCAAGCTGCTCGAGCTGGGCATGCGCGTGCAGCTCGTGGGCAATCAACTGGTGCTGGTGATGCCGGCCAAGGGCGCGCAGACCCTGGACCTGGGCCGCGGCAAGAACTGGCTGGCCCAGCTCCCCGCGGGCCGCATCGCCACCGGCGATCCGGCGCATGTGCCGGTGGGCATTTATGCGCGCGAGGCCCTGACCAATCTGGGCCTGTGGGCGCAGGTCGAGCCGCGCCTGGCGCCCGCCGATTCGGTGCGCTCGGTGCTAGCGCTGGTGGAGCGCGGCGAGGCGGCGGCCGGCATCGTCTACGCGACCGACGCGGCTATCTCCTCGGAGGTGAAGACCGCCGGCGTGTTCCCCGAGGACAGCCACAAGCCGATCACCTATCCGATCGCGATCATCGCTGGCAAGTCCAGCCCTGCGGCGAAGAAGCTCTACAACTATCTGCGGTCAAAGGAAGCGGCGGTGGTGTACCGCAAGTACGGCTTCATCCCGAAATGACTGCGCTGGAACGGTGACGCTGAAATGACGACGCCGGAAATTCCGGCATCAGTACAACGGCCCGCTCGGGGTCCTTGTTTGCGGGCCCGCCTCAGAGCACCACCGGCTGATCCGGGAGTTCGTTGGCGGCGCCCTTGCCGCCCTCCTCGCCGGGCCAGGAAGTAGCGCGCCAGATGCGCGCCCACGCCTTCGATGTCGGCGACCGCACCCTCGCGGTAACGGCCCTTGCGGAAATAATCGCTCATCAGCGCGCAGAGCCGCTTCCACTCCGGCTCGCCCATCTTCAGATGCACGCCGCGGTCAGCGATGATCTCGACGTCGCGGTCGGCCAGCAGCAGATAGATCAGCACGCCGTTGTTGTGTTCGGTGTCCCAGATGCGCAGCTGGGAGAAGACTTCGATGGCGCGCTCGCGGGCGGTCTGCCGGTCGCGCAGCGCGGAGACCGGCAGCGCGGCCTCGACGGCGAAGCGGATCTGGCCGCCATGGGCCAATTCGCTGGCATTGACCGCGCGCTCGATGGCATGCAGCGTTGAAGCCGGAAAACAGCGGCGCAATTGCCAGTGGCTGGCGAGCAGATGGCTGACCATGCGGCGTGTCGTCATCTCACCATTTCCCCGAGGCGCCACCGCCGAAGCCGCCGCCACCGCTGCTGAATCCGCCGCTGCCGAAGCCTCCTCCGAACCCGCACCCATATCCGCCGTAGCGGCCCATGCGTCCGCCGCCGCCGAGGAAGCCGCCGACGCCGCCGAAGAGCGTGACCACGGCGGCGATGCCAGCGGCAAGCAGCCCGACGAACACCGCGCCGCTGAAGAACCAGGCCGCGGCGCCCGTGATTCCGCCCGCCAGCACTGCGCCGACGAGACGCCCGAAGACGGCGTGCAGGATGCCGCCCAGCACGAGGGCGAGCATGAAGATGACCGGCACGTAGCCGCCGATCTCGCCGTGCGCGCCGGCGCCGGCAGGGATTCGCCGTCGGCCAACTTGATCATGGTCGCGATGCCTTCGTTGATTCTGTCGTAATAGTCGCCCTCGCGGAAATGCGGCGCGATGACCTCGGCGATGATGCGCTTTCTGGCCGCGTCGGTCAGCGCGCCTTCGAGGCCGTAGCCGACCTCGATGCGCATGGCGTGGTCTTCCTTGGCGACCACCAGCAGCGCACCGTCATCGACCTTCTTGCGGCCCAGCTTCCACTGCTCGGCCACGCGCAGCGAATACTGCTCGATGCTCTCGGGCGCGGTGCTGGGCAGCATGAGCACCGCGATCTGCGCGCCCTTGCGCGCCTCGAATTCGGCGAGCGTCTCCTCGATATCGGCTTTTTCCTTGCCGGAGAGCGTGGCGGTGAGATCGAGCACATAGCCCTGGAGCTGCGGCACAAGCACTTCGATGGCAGGCCGCGATCAGGCTGAGGCCTGCCATGCACAGCGCGGCGCGCAGACCCCGGTGCAGGCCGGACGGGGCGCGCGAAGCGGCCGGAGGCATGGCAGGCATGAAAGACATCGTCGCGGGCATCGCTGCGGGCCTCACCTGCTTATCTCACTTCGCCCCGCTCTTGCCGAATTCGACCTTGGGCGGCTTGACGATCTCCGCCTCGTTCTGCACTGCGAAGTTGGCCTTCTTCTGATAGCTTAACACCTTGGCCGTCAGGTTCTGCGGAAAGGAGAGGATGGTGACGTTGTAATGCTGCACCGACTGGATGTAGCGGTTGCGCGCGACGGTGATGCGGTTTTCCGTGCCTTCGAGCTGGGCCTGCAGGTCGCGGAAGTTGGCGTCGGACTTGAGCTGGGGATAGTTCTCCCTGATGGCCATCAGGCGCGAGAGCGCGCTGTTGCGCTGGCCCTGCGCGGCCTGGAACTTGGTGAAGGCCTCGGGGTTGTTGACGAGTTCGGGCGTGGCCTGGATGGAGCCGGCTTGGGCGCGCGCATCGGTCACCTGGGTGAGGACTTCTTTTTCCTGGTCGGCGAAGCCCTTGACGATGTTGACCAGATTGGGAATGAGATCGGAGCGGCGTTGATATTGGTTGAGCACTTCGGACTAGGCGGCCTTGACCTGCTCGTCCTGCGTCCGGATGGTGTTGTAACGGCAGCCGCCAAGCAGGAACGATGCGAAAACTGCAAACAGAACCATGAGCATATTGCGGATATTGCGCGTACCTTTCCTTTTCGCACGAGATGCTCTTTGAGCATACGCCCCGTCTGTTATTGATCCGGCACTGAAACAATGAACTCAAGCAGCATACCGAACTGGCGCGTGGCCTTCACCAGTTGCAGCTTCGAGCGAGCTGGAGCGAGTTTGGTGCCGACCTGCTTCAGGTCGGCATTGGCCATTTCGTTGGGGCTAAGTTCGGGGCTGTAGCTGGGCAAGTAGAAGACTTCGATCTCGTGCTTGTGCTCGGCCTGCCAGGCCTTCACGGGCTTGCTGTGGTGCACGCGCAGGTTGTCCAGGATCAGGTAGATCTTTCGGCCGGCATCCTTGACCAGCCGGCGCAGGAAGTCGATCAGAATGTCGGCGCTCAACGCTCCGTCGAAGGCCTGCCAGCGCATCTGGCTCTTGTTGGTGACGGTGGAGATCACCGACAAGCCGTGGCGCTTGTTGTTCACGCGAATCACGGGCGTCTGGCCTTGCGGGGCGTAGCTGTGCCCGCACACGTCGTCACTGCGCAAGCCGGTCTCGTCGCCCCAGTGAATTTCGGCCCCCTCAGCCTTGGCGCAGGCGGCGATCACCGGGTAGTCCTCGTCGAGCCACTTTTTCACCGCCGCCGGCGACTGCTCGTAGGCCTTCTTCATAGGCTTTTTCGGCATGAAGCCCCAACGCTCCAGATACATGCCCATCGTGCGAACGACCAGCTTGATGCCGTATCGGTTAAGGATCAACTCGGCCACTGCCTGGCGGCTCCACAGCGCATAGATCATCTTCAACTAGTCGGGCGTGTGGTCAGCGGATCAGCCGCTGAACCTCGCGTTCCTGCTCCGCCGTCAGCGTTCTGCCCGTACCCTGCGGGCGCCAGGGGCGCTCAACGTCGAGGGCCTTCCACCCGCCCGCGCGATACGCCTTCACCGCAGCAATGACAGTCTGCGCGACATCTCGCATTGCGCCGCCGTGTCCTTCAGGCTCACGCCATCCAGCCGCATTTTCACCGCACGTCGACGCCGTTCGTTCAGGGCAGCTACCGGCAGCGTTCTCGAGTCGATTTTGTCCATGCAACAGGCAGACTCTATATCACTTAATAAGTTCAATGTTTAAGCGCTGGATCAATAATACTTTGCTGACAATTGCAAATTTTCTGTTTGCCGGCCTTTTACATTTTTTGCGCACTTTTTTACATGTGTAGATGATCGTCCAACACGGCATTTCACCGGACCGAGAGGACGAGGAAGACATCCATGCGGCGTATTGAAGTTTTGTTTTGTCTGGCGGGCAGCGCCCTGTCCAGCTACGTGGCATTGAACACGCAGGGCCGGCGCGACGGCTGCGCGCCTCGAATTCCGCGGCGAGATTCTGGAGGGCACCTGCCGGATGGAGGCGGCGGCCGTCGATCCCCTCGAGGCGGTGGCGGCGCAAGCGCCACTGCCCTTGTGGCGGGGCGTAACCGCCGCCGCGCGCGGGACGGAAGCTGCGGCGGACGCGGGGGAAGCGCGTGAGGTGGAGATCGTGCTGGACGACTGCCCGCGCGGCGCGAAGGCGCGGCGGGAGACCGTGGCGCCGCCGCCGGTGGACATGTTGCCGATGGATTACATCGTCACCGACCAGTGACGCGGAAACGGGCGGTGCGCGAGCGCCTCAGATCAGCGCGTGCCGGCGCAGGACGCCGAGCGCGGCGAGATAGGTTTCGGAGGACTGCACTGCGTCCCAATCCAGAGCGTCTTCCTTGGGAAACAAGGCGCGGATGCGCCCCCGCGAGGCGGGATCCCAATGCAGCCCGGCCCTGTTCTGGGCGGCTTCGAGCCCGGCGAGCAGTTCATCGGCCTTGGCCGGCGAATTGCACACCAGCACCATGTCGCAGCCGGCGTGCAGCGCCACGCGCGTGCCCTCGCAGACCGAGCCGGCCACGGAGGCGCCTTCCATACTGAGGTCGTCGCTGAACACGGCGCCGGTGAAGCCGAGCTTGGCGCGCAGGATGTCCTGCAGCCAGTAGCGCGAGAAGCCCGCGGGCATCTTGTCGACCTTGGGATAGATGACGTGGGCGGGCATGACCGAGGCCAGACCCGGACTGGTCCAGTCGTAGGGCGCGGCGTCGCGCACGAGGATATCCTCGAGGGCGCGTTCGTCCACTGGCACGTCGACGTGCGAATCGGCGGCGACGAAGCCGTGGCCGGGGAAGTGCTTGCCGCAGTTGCTCATGCCGGCCATGAGCAGGCCGTGGTTGAGCGCGCCGGCGAGCATGGCGGCGACGCGCGGATCGTGGTGGAAGGCGCGGTCGCCGATGACCTGACTGTGGCCGTAGTCGAGGTCGAGCACGGGCGTGAAGCTGAAGTCCACGCCGTTGGCGCGCAGCTCGGCGGCCAGCACGTAGCCGCAGGACTGCGCGGCTTTGATGGCGGCGAGCACGTCGTTCTCCCAGAGCTGGCCGAGCTTGCGCATGGCGGGCAGATGGGTGAAGCCGTCTGTCTTGAAGCGCTGCACGCGGCCGCCTTCGTGGTCGACGCAGATGAGCACGTCGGCGCGGACCTTGCGGATGGCGGCGGTAAGTTCGCGCAGCTGCTTGCGCGAACTGTAGCTGCGCGCGAAGAGGATGACGCCGCCGGTGAGCGGATGGCGGATGCGGCGGATGTCCTCGGCATCCAGCGTCTGGCCGGCGACGTCGAGCACGACGGGGCCGGGCATGGCGGTCTCGCGGGAGGCAGCGGGGGCTGCGGTCTTACTCATCGCTTGCATTGTCCTTGTTGGGCTGGGCGGAGGCTGTGCCCTGGGTCACAGCCGCGGTCGTGGCGATCACGTAGGCCACCACATAGTCTTTTTCGTCGCTGACGGAGACCTGGAGTTCGATCCCCCGCACGCGCGCCCATTGTCCAAGTTCTCCGGAGAGCTTGATATAGGGCTTGCCGCTGGGCAGGTTGAGGATCTGCGCGTAGCGCCAGCTCATGGGCCAGCGCATGCCCAGGTCCAGGGCCTTGGAGCAGGCTTCCTTGGCGGCGAAGCGCGTCGCCAGGAAGGCAAGGCTGCGGTTCTCGTTGCGCGCGCCGCGCGCGTGATAGACCGCCATCTCCTCGGGGCCGAGCACTTTCTCGGCGAGGCGGCCTTTTCTGCGCGCGAGTGTGGCGGCGATGCGGCTGATCTGGGTGATGTCGGCGCCGATGCCGTAGATCTGGCTCATGAAGATTGCCTCATGTGACCGGCTCAGTCCTTGCGGGTGTATGCGCGCAGCGCGTCGAGCTGGGCGCGCGTCATGATGGCTTTCATCTCGCGCACTGCGTTCTGCCAGCCGGCGAAGACGGCATGGGCGACGACGGCATGGCCGATGTTGAGCTCGGCGATGCCGGTGAGCGCGGCGATGGCCTGGACGTTGGTGTAGTTCAGGCCGTCGCCGGCATTGACGCGCAGCCTATGGCGCAAGCCCTCTTCCACGCCGGCGGCGATGCGCTCGAGCTCCTTGCGCTGGACGGCGGGGTCATGCGCGTCGGCATAGGCGCCGGTGTGCAGTTCGATCATGGGCGCACAGGCCTCGCGGGCGGTGCGGATCTGTTCAGCGTCGGGATCGATGAAGAGCGAGACGCGGATGCCCTCCACCGCAAGCTGGCGGCAGGCGGCCTGCACGTCGGCGAAGTGGCTGCGGACGTCGAGGCCGCCCTCGGTGGTGACTTCGGCGCGCTTCTCGGGAACGAGGCAGACGTCCTGCGGCTTGACCTCGCAGGCGATGCCGAGCATTTCGGCGTTGACCGCGCATTCGAGGTTCATGCGGGTGCGCAGCCGCGGTCGCAGGGCGCGCAGGGCGGCGTCCTTGATGTGGCGGCGGTCTTCGCGCAGATGCAGGGTGATCAGGTCGGCGCAGGCTTCATCGGCCAGCAGCGCCGCGGCGATGGGGTCGGGATAGGTGGTGCCGCGCGCGTTGCGCAGGGTGGCGACGTGGTCGATGTTGACGCCCAGGTCGATCACGCCGTTGGAATGGCCGGCGTGCAGGCCGGCGTTGAGAAGGCTCATCGGGGACTCACAGTTGTTGCAGCTCCATCAGGATCTGGCGTGTCGCCAACGGCACGCCCTGCAGATGCTGGTTGAGCAGAAAACGCATCAGGTATTTTGCCTCGGCCGCGGTGGCGGGGTCGGCATAGTCGTCACGCGTCAGGTCGAGCAGGGTCTTGCCGCGCACCTGGGGCCAGTGGCTCGGATCGCTGCGCAGTTGCGGGCGCACGCCGCGCTCGGGATGGAAGACGTAGATCTGCTCGGGCCGCACGGTGGCGCCCTCCTTGGTGCACCAGTCGAGTGCCACGGCATAGCCGCTTTCCTGCAGGAGCGCGCGCTCGAAGGTGCGCAGAACCGGCGCGGGCGGCTCGCCGTGGCCGAGGCGGGTGAGCGTGCGCAGGTAGTGGTCGAAGAGGGATTCGTATGGATCCTCGCGGGCGCAGAACTTGACGAGTAGCTCGTTGAGATAGAAGCCGCAGAGCAGCGCCTGGCCCGAGAGCGGCAGCATGCCGCCGACCCATTCGGCCTTGGTGAGGGTGCGCACCTCGGCCTTGCCGCTCCAGAACAGCGAAAGGGGCTGAAAGGTCTGGAGCACGCCGCGCAGCGCCGAATGCGGACGCTTGGCGCCCTTGGCGACGAGAGCAACGCGGCCGTGCTCGCGGGTGAAGGCGTCGACGATGAGGCTGGTTTCGCGCCAGGGATAGCTGTGCAGGATCAGGCCCGGCTGTTCCTGCACTCTGGCTTGATGGCGGCCGCCTTCGGTCATGTGCGCGCCGTCGGTGTCACTCGTAGCCGTAGGCGCGCAGGCCGGCCGCATTGTCGGCCCAGCCGCTCTTCACCTTGACGAAGATCTCGAGGTAGACCTTGGGGTCGAAGAGCTTTTCCATGTCCTGACGCGCTTCCATCGAGATCTGCTTGAGCTTGGCGCCCTTGACGCCGATGATCATGGCCTTGTGGCCATCGCGCTCGACGAGGATGGAGGCGAAGACACGGCGCAGATTGCCTTCCTGCTCGAACTTTTCCATCACGACGGTGCTGGTGTAGGGCAGCTCGTCACCGGTGAAGCGGAAGATTTTTTCGCGGATGATCTCGGCGGCAAGGAAACGTTCGCTGCGGTCGGTGAGTTCGTACTCGCCGTAGATGGGATCGCCCTCGGGCAGGTGTTCGCGCACGATGGCGAGCAGCTGGCCGATGTGCTCGGGCGACTTGGCCGACATGGGCATGAGTTCAGTGAAGCGGAACTGCTCGGACATGGTCTTGAGAAAGGACAGCACGAGCTTTGCGCGCTTCTCGCCGTGGCCGCCGCCGGGCAGCGCATCGAGCTTGTTGGCGACGAGCAGCACGGGCTTCTTCTTGGGCAGCAGGGCGAGGACTTTCTCGTCGTCGGGACCGAAGCGGCCAGCTTCCACGAGGAAGAGCACGACGTCCACATCGGCGAGCGTCGAGGTCACGGCCTGGTTGAGGCTGCGGTTGAGCGCGCCGGCATGATGGGTCTGGAAGCCCGGCGTGTCGACGAAGATGTACTGCGTGTCCTCGGTGGTCTGGATGCCGGTGATGCGATGGCGCGTGGTCTGCGCCTTGCGCGAGGTGATGCTGATCTTCTGGCCGATCAGCGCGTTCATCAGCGTGGATTTGCCGACGTTGGGCCGGCCGACGATGGCGACGGTACCGCAGCGGAAATCGCCGCCGCGTTCTTCCTGCCCGCCTTGTTCAGGCTCGCTCATGCCGACTCCTCAGGACTTGAGCTTGAGATCAAGCTGGGGATCGGCCGGTTCGGCCTTGGGCTTGCGACGCTTGGCGCCGCCCTCCCCGCCCGTCTTGCGCTTGCCGAGCTTGGGTACGCGCTGTTGCGCGGCTTCGAGCGCGAGCTTGGCCGCGACTTGCTCGGCGGCGCGGCGCGAGGCGCCGTTGCCCAGCACCTTGATCTCGAGCTGGGGCACGCTGCACTCCACTTCGAACTGCTGGTTGTGGGCTGCGCCATGGGTGGCCACCACGTTGTACTGAGGCAGCGCCATCTTATGGCCTTGCAGATACTCCTGCAACAGCGTCTTGTCGTCCTTACCCAGGGTCTGCAGATCGACATGCGCGAGGATGGGCGCGTAGAGCTTGCGGATGACCTTGCGGGCGGCGTCGAAGCCGCCCTCCATGAACACGCCGCCGATCACGGCTTCGAGCGCATCGGCGAGGATGGAGGGCCGGCGAAAGCCGCCGCTCTTGAGCTCGCCCTCGCCCAGGTGCAGGTATTGCGGCAGCTCGATGGACTGCGCGATCTCGAACAGCGCCTGCTGCTTGACGAGGTTGGCGCGCACGCGCGAGAGGTCGCCCTCGTCGAGCTTGGGGAACATGGTGTAGAGCATGTCGGCGACGGCGCAGTTGAGCACCGAGTCGCCGAGGAATTCGAGGCGCTCGTTGTGCTCGGTGCTGTGGCTGCGGTGGGTCAGCGCCTGCTGGAGCAGCTCGGGCTTCTCGAAGCTGTAGTCCAGGCGCTTCTGCAGTCCGGAGATGTCGACCTCCAGAACGCGTGCCGCCGCGGTGCGCTCTGCTTTCACTGGAAGCTGCCTATGCGCTTGATGTTGCCCAGGTTCATCCACACGAAGAAGGCCCGGCCAACCAGGTTCTCTTCGGGGACGAAGCCCCAATAGCGGGAGTCCGCGCTGTTGTCGCGGTTGTCGCCCATCATGAAGTAGTGGCCCGCGGGCACTTTGCAGGTGACGCCGCACGGGTCGTAGACGCAGTTGCTGCGGAAGGGGAAATCGTCGAAGGCGGCGATCTGGCTGGGTCGGTCGGCGTCGTTGAGGATTTCGTGCTTCACGCCGCCGACGGTTTCGCGCCATTGCGTGGAATAGGACAGGCGCTCTTCGTCGAGATAGTCGGGCAGCTTCTCGTAGGCGACGGGCTGGCCGTTCACGGTGAGGCGCTTGTTGATGTATTCGACGGTGTCGCCGGGCAGGCCGATGACGCGCTTGATGTAGTCCTGCGAGGGATCCTTTGGATAGCGGAACACCGCCACGTCGCCGCGCTTGGGCTCGCCCATCTGGACGACCTTCTTGTTGATCACCGGCAGATGCACGCCGTAGGCGTACTTGTTGACGAGGATGAAGTCGCCGACGAGCAGCGTGGGCACCATGGAGCCCGAGGGAATCTTGAAGGGCTCGACGAGGAAGGAGCGCAGCAGGAACATCGCCAGGATGACCGGGAAGAAGCTCGCGGAGTATTCGAGCCACAGCGGCTGGCGCAGCAGGTCCTCTGCCAGGCGCACGCGCGAGGCGCCGAGCTCGGCGTCGCCGTAGCTGGCCTGCAGGGCGGGACGGCGGGCATCGAATTCGGCCAGCGAGGTCTGCGCGCGGGCGCGGCGGCGCGGCGCGAAGGCGAGCTTGTCGGCGGCCCAGGCGATGCCGGTGACGACGGTGAGGATGAACAGGATCAGGGCGAAATTCATCTGGCTTACTTCTCCTCGACCTGCAGGATGGCCAGGAAGGCTTCCTGCGGAATTTCCACATTGCCGACCTGCTTCATGCGCTTCTTGCCCTCTTTCTGCTTCTCGAGCAGCTTTTTCTTGCGGGTGATGTCGCCGCCGTAGCATTTGGCCAGCACGTTCTTGCGCAGCGCCTTGACGTTCTCGCGGGCGATGATGTTGGCACCGATGGCCGCCTGGATGGCGACGTCGAACATCTGCCGCGGAATGATCTCGCGCATCTTGGCCGCCACTTCGCGGCCGCGGTATTGGGAGTTGCTGCGGTGGACGATCACCGACAGCGCGTCGACCTTGTCGCCGTTGATCAGCATGTCGACCTTGACCACGTCTGAGGCGCGGTACCCCTTGAACTCGTAGTCCATTGAGGCGTAGCCGCGCGAGACGGATTTTAGGCGGTCGAAGAAGTCGAGCACGATCTCGGCCATCGGCATGTCATAGGTGAGCTGCACCTGGCGGCCGTGGTAGCTCATGCTCACCTGGTGGCCGCGCTTGGAGGTGCACAGGGTGATGACCGAGCCGACGTATTCCTGAGGCATGTAGAGGTTGACGGTGGCGATGGGCTCGCGGATTTCCTCAATGCGGCTCGGGTCCGGCATCTTCGAGGGGTTTTCCACCCAGATCTCGGTGCCGTCGCGCATGAGCACCTGATAGACCACGGTGGGCGCCGTGGTGATCAGGGCCATGTCGAATTCGCGCTCCAGGCGCTCCTGCACGATCTCCATGTGCAGCAGGCCGAGGAAGCCGCAACGGAAGCCGAAGCCAAGCGCCTGGGAGACTTCCGGCTCGTATTGCAGCGAGGCGTCGTTGAGCTTGAGCTTTTCCAGCGATTCGCGCAGTGCGTCGTGCTGGTTGGCTTCCACCGGATACAGGCCGGCGAAGACCTGGGGTTTCACTTCCTTGAAGCCGGGCAGCGGCTCTGAGGCGGGCTTGTAGGCCTGGGTCGGCGCGTGGGTGACGGTGTCGCCGACCTTGGCCGCCTTGAGCTCCTTAATGCCAGCGATGACGAAGCCAACCTGACCGGCGGAGAGCTCGGTCTTGTTGACCGACTTTGGCGTGAACACGCCCAGATGCTCGACCAGATGCTGGGTGTCGGAGGCCATCAGCAGGATCTTTTCCTTGGGCTTGAGGGTGCCGTTGACCACGCGCACGAGCATGACCACGCCGACGTAGTTGTCGAACCAGGAGTCGATGATCAGCGCCTGCAGCGGCGCGGCGGCGGCGCCCTTGGGCGGCGGCACCTTGGCGATGATGGATTCGAGAACGTCCTCGACGCCAAGGCCGGTCTTAGCCGAGCAGGTGACGGCCTCGGCGGCGTCGATGCCGATGACTTCCTCGATTTCCTTCTTGGCGTTGTTAGGGTCGGCCGAGGGCAGGTCGATCTTGTTGAGGACCGGCACTACTTCCACGCCCAGTTCGATGGCGGTGTAGCAGTTGGCGACCGTCTGCGCCTCGACGCCTTGGCTGGCGTCCACCACGAGCAGCGCGCCCTCGCAGGCGGAGAGCGAGCGGCTGACTTCATAGGAGAAGTCAACGTGCCCGGGGGTGTCGATCAGATTGAGGTTGTAGACCTGACCGTCGCGGGCGCGGTACATGAGCGCCGCGGTCTGGGCCTTGATGGTGATGCCGCGCTCTTTCTCGATGTCCATCGAGTCGAGCAATTGGGCTTCCATTTCGCGGTCGGAAAGTCCGCCGCAAAGCTGAATGATGCGGTCCGCCAGCGTCGACTTGCCATGGTCGATGTGGGCGATGATCGAGAAATTGCGGATTTGGTCCATCTAGGGTGAGCGCGGCGGGGGGCTAGCCCCTGCCTCGCCTCTTCGTCTGCTTGCTTGCCGTTGTTGACCGGAACCGGGCCGGTAGAGGCCGGTAAAACCCAGCGAAGCCCGGATTTTACTTGATTTCGGCCCATGCCCGAACGGCGGCGGGGTCCAATATTGTCTGGCACAGGGGCTCGGCCTCCGCCCCCACCGACCCAGGCACCAAAATTGGGATCAGCATGCCGTAGCGGTCCTCGAAGACGGGGCTTTCGTCAATGTCGACCAGGTAGACCGTAAGGCCGAATTCCAGGGCCAGGGGCTCCAGGTCGTCGATCATCTTGTCGCAGAGGCTGCACCAGGCGCGGCTGTAGAGGGTCAGGACGCGGCTGGGGTCGATGTCCAGACCTGCCCCGGCTTGCCCGGCCCCGCCTTCGGCGGGAGCGTAGGAGCCGCAGCCGGCGCCCGCCGGGCAGGCGATCTGGAAGGTCTGGGCATCCACTTACTGCGCCTTGGCCACCGCCGGACGGACCATGACGACCTGGGTGCTCTTGCCGCGGCGCACGAAGAAGGCGGCCGGTTTGGTCTTGCCCAGGGCCTTCACCACGGTGTCGAACTGCTTGGCCGAGGCGATGTCCACTTCCACGCCGCCGCGGATCTTGATCTCCTTCTGGCTGGCTTCGGGTAGGTCGTTCACAGCCAGGCCGAAGGCTTTGCTGGCCTGCTCGCCGCGCGGACGGTGCTCGGGCGCCTTGGAGGCTTTTTCAGCCTCCATCTCGGCGACGGTGATGTTCAGCTCGCGGGTGCTGCCCTTGCGCCATACCTGAAGCGTGGTCTTGGTGCCGGGCTTGGTGTCGCCGACCATGCGCGGCAGGTCGCTGGCCTTGTCGATGTCGCGGCCGCTGAGCTTGAGGATGATGTCGCAGGCTTCCACGCCCGCCTTCTCGGCCGGGCCACCGGGCTCCACCACGCCGACCAGGGCGCCGCGCGGATGGCCAAGGCCCAGGGATTCGGCCGCTTCCTTGCTCACCTCGCCGATGGCCACGGCGATGCGGCCCCGGGTGACCTTGCCGTTGGCGCGCAGCTGGTCGACGACGCGCATGGCCTCGTCGATGGAGATGGAGATGCTCATGTAGCCGCCGCTGCGGCTGTAGATCAGGGAGTTCACGCCGATGACCTCGCCGCGCATGTTCAGCAGCGGGCCGCCGGAGTTGCCGGAATTGACGGCCACGTCGGTCTGGATGAAGGGCAGGTATTCGCCGGTGTCGCGGCCCTTGGCCAAGACGATGCCGACGGTGACGGTGTTCTCCAGGCCGAAGGGCGAGCCGATGGCGATCACCCATTCGCCGGCGTGGATCTTGGACGAATCGCCCAGGGGCAGCTTGGGCAGATTGGCCGCCTCGATCTTGACCAGAGCGACGTCGGTGCGCACTTGTCTTAGCCGATGAGCTTGGCCTTGAATTCGCGCTTGTCGAAGAGCGTGACGCAGATGGAATCGGCGCTTTCGACGACGTGGGTGTTGGTGACGACGTAGCCGTCGACGGAGACGACGAAGCCCGAACCGAGACCGCGGTTGACCTCCTCGTCAGGCACCTGGTCGCCGCGCTTGTTGTCGCCGTTGCCACGATCGCGCGGCGCCGGACGCGGTAGCGGCACGCCGCAGAAGCGCCGGAAGAACTCCGACATCTCCTCGTCGTCCTGCGACTGGTTCTGGCGCGCCTTGACGCGCTCGACGGTGCGGATGTTGACCACCGCCGGGCTGGCCTTCTCGACGAGATCGGCGAAGTCGGCCGGCGGCGCGGCCTGGGCGTGCGCCTGCAGCGTCAGCGACAGGGCGAAGGCGGAAAACGCAAACCAGGCTGCGAACAAAAGCTGTGGCCTGATGGATTGGAAACTGCGGAGACTGCTTTTCAGATAAGTCATTTCGTTGATTTCTGCTCAACCGAAGAGGAAAACTGCTTGACCACGGAAGCCGGCACCTCGCCGACCACAGTGACCCAGAAGTCTCCTTGCCGGCGGGTGAGGAGGTTGGTGGCGCCGACGCTGGCCACGCCTTCGCGGCGGGCGTTGCGGTTGACCACGGGCTCGACGATCACGGAGAGGTCGGCCAGGCCGTCGGAGAAAACGGCTTGATACATGTTGCCAGTATGCCCTGGGCCTCCGCCCTCTAGCAGCGTCGGCCGCTTCACTTCACGAAGCTTCACGAAGCCCTTGAGCGGCGAACTGACGTTCCAGCCCATCTCGGCGAGGTTGACCGACGCTTCCTGAACTTCGGTCACCTTCCAGCCGGCGGTCTCGCTCAGGGGCGCCATGATGCGGTTCTTGTCGGTGGGCACGCCGATCTGCACCCGCGAGAAGGCGATCTGCTCGAGCACCTTGCCCTTGTCGTCCAGGGTCTGGGCGCGCAGCAAGAGGCCCGTTTTGCGCTCGACCCAGAGCCGGTAGCCGTAGCGGTCGCCATCGCGCGGCTCCAGGGCCAGCACTTGGCAATCATTTGCGGCAAAACGTTCGACACCGAGCTTCCGCAGTTCATAGGAGTCCAGGATCTCGGCCTTGTTGGTCGAGATCAGCGAGGGGAAGCTGTCCTTGAGGTCGCGCCGCTCGAGCAAGATGGTTTGCGTGTCGGGGCGCAGGGTACGCACTTCTCTGTTATGGCGGACGAACTGGCGGGGCTTGCCGTCGAGGGTTTCGACGCGCTCGTATTCATTGTTGAGCAGGTCTGCGTAGTGGGAGATCTGCGATGACTGGAGCGTGGCGTCGCGCTGATAGACGAACACGCCGGAATAGTTCTGATGCTGGGCGGCCTGCTGGATGCGGGTGACCCAGTAGGAAGCCTCGCGCTGCTTGACCAGGGGATCGATGGGCGTTTCGGCAGCGCGCACAACTGAGACCGCGGCGCTCATCATCACCATCAGCGCCAGCCAGCGCCAGGTGGCAATCTTCAGGGCCATCAGTCGTCTTGTCCGCTCGCGCCGACCAGGATCAGGGGCGCCACCTGCCGGGCCGCGTACTGGCGGTGGGCGCGCAGATAATCTTCGAGACGCGGATCGCGGACCACGGAAGCCCGTTCGATGGAACCGCCGGCGTTGTCGGCGAAGCGCTCCTGGGCGGCCGGCCAGTTGGTGGCCGTCTGCACGATTTCGACCAGCGCGCTGCGTGGGCCGATGTACCAGACCGCGGCAGCCACGCTCGCGGCGATGGCCGCGCCGCCGCTGACCCAGCGCCGGCGCGGCTGCTGGAGCAGGAAGGAGACGCGCAGAGGGGGTTCCTGGTCGAGTTGGGCGGTGAGTGATTCTGTGAAGCGGCGGGAGGGGGGCTGGGCCAGTTCGTCGGAGCGCAGCGCGTCGCCGATCAGGCTGTAGGTTTCCCAGAGCTCTCGGCCTGGTTCTAGGCCTGCGTCCGTGTAGGCGGCGTAGGGTTCATCGCCCTGCGGCTCCCCGTCCAGAGCCGCGGAGATCCGCGCCGCCAGTATTTTTCTTTCCGTTTCGCTCATTCCCAATACCTCGACTGCTTCCAATTTACCAACGTTTGCCATCCATGTTGCCCAGCAACGGCCGCAGTTTTTCGGCAATTGATTCCCGCGCCCGGAAAATCCGCGAACGGACCGTACCAATTGGGCAATTCATCACTTCTGCAATTTCTTCATAGCTAAGGCCATCGATTTCCCGCAGAAAAATCGCCGCCCGCAACTCCTCGGGAAGCGCCTGCATAGCCTTGTTGACGGTCTCCGCGACCTGTTTTCCCTGCAGCACCGACTCAGGAGTATTAATATCCCTTAGGTTTTCACTATTTGCAAAAGTTTCAGCCTCTTCCACAACAATGTCGCCCGGGGACTCGGCTCGGCGGCCCTGGTTGGCGAGGTGATTTTTTGCGGTATTGACGGCGATGCGGTACAGCCAGGTGTAGAAGGCGGATTCGCCGCGGAACTGCGGCAAGGCGCGATACGCCTTGATGAAGGCATCCTGGGCGATGTCATCGACCTCGACCGGATCGCGGATCAGGCGCGAAATCAGCCGGAAAATCTTGCGTTGGTATTTGCTGACCAGAAGCTCGAAGGCGCGCTTGTCTCCTTTCTGGACACGTTCCACCAAGATCTGGTCCGCTTCGCGTTCACTCACTGAGCCACTTCCATGGTTGACCCGCCTGGACGGCCGCTCGAGGCGACCGCTTAGCGGACACTTTGCAAGGCAACAATTCTAACCGAGGAGGTCTCTCGGCTTCCTTAAGAAAACGCATCACCTGGCGTATCCGGAAGATTCCGCCGGGCCTGTCCGAAAAATCTGCCGGCCCGCCAGGGCCGGCCCTTTCAGACTTGGCTGAACACCAGACTGCCGTTGGTGCCGCCAAAGCCAAAGTTGTTTTTCAGCACATGGGTCATCGGCATTTCACGGGCCTTGTTGGCGCAATAGTCCAGATCACACTCTGGATCGGGGTCGTCCATGTTGATGGTCGGCGGCACGATCTGGTTGTGCAGGGCCAGCACGATGAACACCGATTCGATGCCGCCGGCGCCGCCCAGAAGGTGGCCGGTCATCGATTTGGTGGAGCTGACCACCATCTTGTAGGCATGCGCGCCAAAGGCGGCCTTGACCGCGTCCGACTCGTTCTTGTCGCCCAGGGGCGTCGACGTGCCGTGCGCGTTCAGATACTGGATCTGATCGGCGTTCAGGCCGGCATCCTTGAGCGCGGCGGCCATGCTGCGGCGCGGGCCGTCGATGTTGGGCACGGTGATATGATGCGCGTCGCCGCTCATGCCGAAGCCGGTGAGCTCGGCGTAGATTCGCGCGTCGCGCGCCTTCGCATGCTCGTATTCCTCGAGCATCATCACGCCCGCGCCCTCGCCCAGCACGAAGCCGTCGCGGCCCTTGTCCCAGGGACGGGAGGCGGCGGCGGGATCGTCGTTTCGGGTGGAGAGCGCGCGGGCCGCGGCGAAGCCGCCGATGCCCAGCGGCGACACCGTGGATTCGGCGCCGCCCGCCAGCATCGCGTCAGCGTCGCCGTACTGGATGTGGCGCATCGCGGTGCCGATGCTGTGCAGGCCGGTGGTGCAGGCCGTGACCAGCGCCACGTTCGGTCCCTTGAGGCCGAAATTGATGCTCAGGTGGCCGGAGATCATGTTGATGATCGAGCCGGGCACGAAGAAGGGAGAGATCCGCCGCGGACCGCGGGTGACCAGCTCGTTGTGGGTGTCCTCGATCATCGGCAGACCGCCGATGCCCGAGCCCACCGCCACGCCGATGCGCTCGGCATTGGCGTCGGTCACTTCTAGACCGCTGTCGCGGAACGCCTGCATACCGGCAGCCAGGCCGTAATGGATAAAGGTATCCATGTGCCGGGCTTCCTTGGCGGAGATGTAGTCCTCGACATCGAAGCCCTTGACCTCGCCGGCGAAATGCACGGCGAGCGCTCCATGATCGAATTTGGTGACGGTGGCGATGCCGGACTTGCCGGCCACCAGGTTGGTCCAGCTTTCGCTGACCGTGTTGCCGACCGGGCAGACCAAGCCCAGACCGGTGACGACGACACGACGACGAGTCACGAGTAATCCTTGGATAGGGGAAGAAGGGCCAGCAAAGGCTTCAGGCTAGCGGCCCATTGACCGGGAGCGGAGGAGAGAACCGCGACGGCAAGATAGCCGCTCAGGCCTTGACGTGGGCGCGCGCGAAGTCGATCGCTTGCTGCACCGTGGAGATCTTCTCGGCTTCCTCGTCGGGAATCTCGATGCCGAATTCATCTTCCAGAGCCATCACCAGCTCGACGGTATCCAGCGAGTCGGCGCCGAGGTCGTTGGCGAACGAGGATTCGTTCTTGATGTCGGCCTCAGCCGCACCCAATTGCTCAGCGACAATCTTCTTGACGCGTTGTTCGATATTGTCCATTTAACCCTCCAAGGAAGCTCCGAAAAAAAGTGCGCGCATTGTATCAGGTTTACCCTTCATTCAATCCGCAGAAAAAGACGAAAAAAACGCGCCCGGGTCAGTCCGACTTTCACAGAAAACCAGGCCGGGAAATCAGTTCATGAACATGCCGCCGTTCACATGCAGCGTGGTACCGCTGATATAGCCTGCTTCAGGCGACGCCAGGAAGGCCACCGCCGCTGCGACATCCTCGGGCTGGCCAAGCCGGCCTAGGGGAATCTGCGTCTTCAGCGCGGCCTGCTGCTCTTCGGGCAGCGCCTTGGTCATGTCGGTGTCGATAAAGCCGGGCGCGACGCAATTGACCGTGATGTTGCGGCTGCCGATCTCGCGCGCCAGCGCCCGTGTCATGCCAGCCACGCCGGCCTTGGCGGCCGCGTAGTTCGCCTGACCGGGGTTGCCGGCGCTGCCCACCACCGAAGTGATGTTGATGATGCATCCGCCGCGGGCCTTCATCATCGGGCGAAGCACCGCGCGCACCAACCTGAACACCGCGCTCAGGTTGGTGTCGATCACGGCGCTCCAGTCCTCATCCTTCATGCGCATCGCCAGCTGGTCGCGGGTGATGCCGGCGTTGTTCACCAGGATGTTGAGCCCGCCGTTACCCGAAACGATCGCTTCGATGGCAGCCTCGCAAGCCGCCGCATCGGTCACGTTCAGCGCAATGCCCTTGCTCTTCGGCGACACAGAGCTGAGCGCCTGCGTGATGTCGGCCGCGCCGGATTCGGAAGTCGCCGTGCCGATCACGGTCGCGCCGCGGCGCGCCAGTTCCAGCGCGATGGCGCGGCCGATGCCGCGCGAGGCGCCGGTCACCAGCGCGACCTGGCCGTTGAGCTGCTCATGGATGGGAGTCATCGTCGATGTCCGTTATATGAATATCTTGAGTGCGGATGCAGCGCTTATTTCAGCAGCGTCAGGGCTTCTTCCAGCGAGGCGGGATCGGTGATCGACGTGGAAATTATGTCCGGCGCAATGCGCTTGGTCAAGCCCGCCAGCACCCTGCCAGGACCGCATTCCACAATGTGGGTGACGCCGGCCTCGGCCATCGCTCGCACCGTCTCGACCCAGCGCACCGGCGCGGCGGCCTGACGCACTAGAGCGTCCTTGATCGCATCGGGATCCCGCACCACGGCGACGTCCACGTTGTTCACCATGGGGAAGGCGGGCGCGGAGATCGCCACCTTCTGCAGATAGTCCTTCAGGCGCAGCGAAGCCGGCGCGAGCAGCGAGGAGTGAAAAGGCGCGGACACCGGCAGCGGCAGCACGCGCTTGGAGCCCTTGGCCTTGGCGGCCTCGCAGGCCGCCGCGACGGCGGCCTTGGCGCCGGCGATCACCACCTGGGAGGGCGCATTGAAGTTCACGGCTTCCACCACGCCCGCGCACGCGTCGCGCGCTTGCGCGCAGGCGGCGAGCACGTCTTCGTCGGACAGGCCGAGGATCGCGGCCATGCCGCCCTCGCCCACCGGCACGGCTTCCTGCATCGCCTGGGCGCGGAAACGCACCAGGGGCGCGGCGTCAGCGAACTGCAGCGCGCCGGCGGCGACCAGCGCGGAATATTCGCCCAGGCTGTGACCGGAGGCCATCGCCGGAGCAGCGCCGCCCGCCGCGCGCCAAGCGCGGTAGATCGCCACGCCGGCGGTCAGCATCACGGGCTGGGTGTTGGTCGTGAGGTTCAGCGCTTCGGCGGGGCCCTGCGCGATCAACGCGGCCACGTCCTGGCCGAGCGCCTTGGAGGCTTCGTCCAGCGTGGCAGCCACTTCGGCGTTGCCGGAAAAGCTGTCGAGCATGCCAACCGATTGCGAACCCTGACCGGGGAAAACAAACGCGAATTTCATCTGTCCGTCCTGGTATTGCCTGTTGTTCTTGTCGTCGCCCGGGGAGGCGTCACATCGTCAGCAGCGCCGCGCCCCAGGTGAAGCCGCCGCCCACGCCTTCGATCATCACGGTGTGGCCGGGCTTGATCCGGCCGTCGCGCACCGCGGCGTCCATCGCCAGCGGAATCGACGCGGCCGAGGTGTTGCCGTGCTGATCCACCGTCACGATGAGCTTCTCCATCGGCAGCGCGAGCTTCTTCATCGTGCCCTGCATGATGCGGATGTTCGCCTGGTGCGGAATCACCCAGTCCACCTGGTCCGTCTGCATGCCCGCGGCGTCGAGCACCTCGTGCGCCACCTTGTCGAGCACCGTCACTGCCAGCTTGAACACTGCCTGTCCGTCCATGTGCAGGAAGGCCTGGCCCTGGATCGCGCCGTTGGCCACGTTGCCCGGCACGCAGAGGATGGAGCGATGGCGACCGTCCGCATGCTGCGCGCTGGCGAGCACGCCCGGCGTCTCCGAGGCGCTCAGAACCACGGCGCCCGCGCCATCGCCGAAGAGCACGCAGGTACCGCGGTCGTTGAAGTCGAGGATGCGCGAGAAGATCTCGGCGCCAATCACCAGCACGTTCTTGTACATGCCGGCGCGGATGAATTTGTCCGCCACCGACACCGCATAGACGAAGCCCGAGCACACTGCCTGGATGTCGAAGGCCGCGCACTGGTTCGTGATGCCCAGCTTCTCCTGCATGATGCAGGCGGTGCTCGGGAAGCCGCCCAGGCAGTCGGGCGTGGAGGTGGCGAGGATGATCAGATCGACCTGCTGCGCATCCAGGCCCGCAGCCTGCAGCGCGCGGCGCGAGGCCTCGGCGGCGAGGTCGCTGGTCTTTGTCTTGTCGTCGGTGAAATGGCGGAAAGAGATGCCGCTGCGGGTCACGATCCATTCGTCGCTGGTCTCGATGCCGCGGGTCGCCATCTCCTTGGCCAGTTCGTCGTTGCTGATGCGGCGCTCGGGCAGGACACTGCCGGTGCCGGTGATTTTTGCGTAGATGGTCATCCGGAAACTCGTATCGGGGCGGGCTGAAGCTGCGGATTGCGGGTATGTCAGGCCGAGGCGGCGCGCGGTTCGCCGGAGACGGCCGGTTCCGCCGCCTCCGGCTGTGCGCCGCCGTTGATCTGGCCGTGCTGTTCGAATGCGGCGGCGATGCGCGCCACCATCTTGTTTCTGGCCGCGTCGAATGCGCGCTTGAGCGCCCATTCGAAGGCATGCGCATCGGCCGAACCGTGGCTCTTCACCACCAGGCCGCGCAGGCCCAGCAGCACCGCGCCGTTGTAGCGGCGGTGATCCATGCGGTGACGGAAGCGGTTGAGCACCGGCAGGGCCAGCAGCGCGAGCAGCTTGGTGAAGATGGAACGGGAAAACTCTTCGTGGATCATGCCGGCGATCATCTTCGCCAAGCCTTCCGTGCTCTTCAGGGTGACGTTGCCGACGAAGCCGTCGCAGACCACGATGTCGGCCGTGCCGGTGAAGATGTCGTTGCCTTCGACGTTGCCGTGGAAATTCAGGCTGCTGTTGCGCAGCAGCTCGCCGGCCTGCTTGACGACCTCGTTGCCCTTGATCGCTTCCTCGCCGATGTTGAGCAGGCCGACAGAGGGATTGGGATTGCCTTCGATGGCCGAGGCCATCATGCTGGCCATCTGCCCGAACTGCAGCAGATGCAGTGCTTCGCAGTCGGCGTTGGCGCCCAGGTCGAGCACCGTGGTGCCGCCGCCCTTTTCGTTGGGAATGGCCGTCGCGATCGCCGGCCGGTCAATGCCCGGCAGGGTCTTTAGCACGTAGCGGGAGACGGCCATCAGCGCGCCGGTGTTGCCGGCGGAGACGAAACCGTCCGCGGCGCCATCCTTGACCAAGGTGGCGCCGACGCGCATGGACGAATCTTTTTTCTTGCGCAGGGCGACCTCGATCGGGTCGTCCATCAGCACCACTTCGCTGGCATGGACGATGCGCAGACGCGCCGAAGGCGGCGGGCGCAGGCTGGAGAGTTCCACCTCGAGGACTTCCTGCTGACCGACGAGAAGAACCTCGGCATCGAGATGATGCTCGAGGAAGCTGAGTGCCGCCGGCAAAGTGACCGCAGGGCCGTTGTCCCCGCCCATGCAGTCGATGGCTAGTTTGATTGTCAAACCGACAACCTGGCGATGCGCGCTAAATCGCGGCTCGAATCAAACTCAGTCGTTCTTGGTCTTGACGACTTTCTTGCCGCGGTAGAAACCGTTCGGGCTGATGTGGTGGCGCAGATGCGCTTCACCGGAAGTCGGCTCGACGGCCAGGGGCACGCTGCCGAGGAAATCGTGCGAGCGGTGCATACCGCGCTTCGAAGGCGACTTCTTGTTCTGTTGAACTGCCATGATGGATGCTCCTTAATTCAAATTGGGCGCGAGTTTAACACAGAGGTTTTTACAGCCAGCCTCTCTCTATTTACTTGTCTTGCCTTGCTTGATCGCGGCAAGCGCCGCGAAGGGATGCGGCTTGCCGCCCGCCTCCGCGCCGTTGTCCTGTTTCTGCTGCCTGTGTACTTTACGCGAACCGGATCGGACGCATTCCGAATCGCCGAATTCATGTTTGGGCGCACCCGGCATCGCCAGGAGCAGCTCCTCTTCCACAAGTTCCGCCAGGTCGAAGTCCTTGGACCCCACCACCACGTCGGCCCCCTCCTCCAGGATAGGCAATGCGTCGGCCTCTTCCTCGCTGGCCGCGAGCGCGAACACCGTACCCGCCTCCAGCCGCTGCTTGTACGGCTTAAGACAGCGCTGGCATTCGAGCCAGACCTCGCCCTCGGCCCGCACCTCGAGGAAATGCTTCACTTCAGGCATTTCCGCCGCGTAAGGCTTGGTTTCAGCCGGATCCGCGGCGCTCAGACGCCATTGAAAACCGCCTTCGTCCGGTGCGCCGGGCGCTTTCTCGGCTATCATGCGCGGCAGTTCCGCCAGCGCGAAATGGCCTTCCAAGACCTGCTCCGCGGGCTTTTTCTGCACAAAGGCGAAGATATCCATGACGCTCCTGTGACCTTTTCAGAAATTGCGAAATTGGATCAAATTGTAAAACCGCGTATTATCGCGCAAAATCCTTAATTGTCAAGCACTTAGTCCAAAAAGCCACGCCGAGTCCCAGGCCCGCCGTTTTCGATCGGCGAAAACACGACTAAAAATAGATTTAAGGCTGCTTTCTCGGCATTTTGCGAACTGTTACCAGCTGATCACGAATTTTCAAAGCCATATGTCCGTCACCGCCGCTTCCACCAAGCCGCCCCTCATCCTCGCCTCCAGCTCGGTCTACCGCCGCGAACTGCTGTCCCGGCTGCGCCTGCCCTTCGACGTGGTGGTGCCCGACGTGGACGAAACCCCGCGCCCCGGGGAGCGCCCCGAGGAGACCGCCCTGCGCCTGGCGGCCGCGAAGGCCGCCAAGATAGCGGCCGGCCGGCCCGGCGCGCTGGTGATCGGCTCGGACCAGGTCGCCACCATGGGAGACGACCAGATCGGCAAGCCCGGCAGCCGCGAGCGCGCCATCGCCCAGCTGCGCGTGATGCGCAGCAATACCGTCGTCTTCCATACCGCCCTGTGCCTCCATGACGGCCGCAGCGGCAAGGAACAGCTGGCCGACGTGCAGACCAAGGTGCGCTTCCGCCAGCTCTCCGACGCCGAAATCGAGGCCTATCTGGATCTGGAGCAGCCCTACGACTGCGCCGGCAGCGCCAAGGCCGAGACCCTGGGCATCACGCTGATGGAGAGAATCGAGTCCGACGACCCGACCTCGCTGATCGGCCTGCCGCTGATCGCGCTGACCGGCATGTTGCGCGCCGCCGGTTATCCGCTGTACGGCTGAACGAGGCGCGGGAACATGAGCCAACCCGGATCGCCGGACACCGCGAGCAAAGATAAGACCAGCGCCCTCTATCTCGTGCGCACCCTCTGGGCGACGCCGATCCAGCCGCCGTGGCCGCCGTGTTGAGCGCGCCGGCTATCACGCGCATCGCCGCGCTCACTGACTACGTCGCGGAAAACGCCAAGACCGCGCGCGCTGATCAAGGCCGTGGGCGCCCTCTCCCCTCTGTCGCAGCCGCTGCAGCAGATGAACTCAACCAGCACACGCCCGCCGACCGCCTGCCCGAGCTGCTCGCGCCGTTGCGCGAGGGGCGCGACCTCGGCCTCGTGTCCGAGGCCGGCATGCCGGCCATCGCCGATCCGGCCGCGGACCTCGTGCGGCTTGCGCATGCCGAGGGCATCCGCGTCGTGCCGCTCATCGGACCCAACTCGCTGCTGCTGGCGCTGGCGGCCTCGGGGCTCAACGGTCAGAAGTTCGCCTTCCACGGCTATTTTCCGGTGGAGCCCGATGCGCGCACCGCCGCGATCAAGCAGCTCGAAGCCGAATCGCGCCGCGCCGGCCAGACGCAGCTGCTGATCGAGACGCCCTACCGCAACGTGTAGATGCTGCAGGCGCTGATCGCCGCCTGCGCGCAGGGGACGCTGGTCTGTGCCGCGACTGATCTCACGCTCGAGAGCGAGTCGATCATCAGCATGCCGGCCGCCGACTGGAAGCGCCTGCCGCAGGAGCGGATCGCAGCCTTGAACAAACGGCCGACGGTGTTCATGCTGCTGGCGCATTAACGCAGGCGTCGGGCCGGCCCGAAACGCAGGGCGTCGCCCACCCCGAAAACAAAAAAGCCCGCCGAATCCAGAGGCGCTCAACTATTTATCCGGCACTGAAACAATGAACTCAAGCAGCATACCGAACCGGCGCATGTTCGAAGTAGCTCTTGACGCGCTCGGGCTGTCGCTAAACGCTGAGCAGATGCTGGCGCGTGGCCTTCACCAGTTGCAGCTTCGAGCGATCTGGAGCGAGTTTGGTGCCGACCTGCTTCAGGTCGGCATTGGCCATTTCGTTGGGGCTCAGTTCGGGGCTGTAGCTTGGCAAGTAGAAGACTTCGATCTCGTGCTTGTGCTCGGCCAGCCAGGCCTTCACAGGCTTTCTGTGGTGCACGCGCAGGTTGTCCAGGATCAGGTAGATCTTTCGGCCGGCATCCTTGACCAGCCGGCGCAGGAAGTCGATCAGGATGTCGGCGCTCAACGCTCCGTCGAAGGCCTGCCAGCGCATCTGGCCCTTGTTGGTGACGGTGGAGATCACCGACAAGCCGTGGCGCTTGTTGTTCACGCGAATCACGGGCGTTTGGCCCTGCGTGGCATAGCTGCGCCCGCGCACGTCGTCGCGGCGCACGCCGGTCTCGTCGCCCCAGTGAATTTCGGCCCCCTCAGCCTTGGCGCAGGCGGCGATCACCGGGTAGTCCTCGTCGAGCCACTTTTTCACCGCCGCCGGCGACTGCTCGTAGGCCTTCTTCATGGGCTTTTGCGGCGTGAAGCCCCAACGCTCCAGATACAGGCCCATCGTGCGAACGGCCAGCTTGATGCCTTATCGGTTAAGGATCAACTCGGCAACTGCCTGGCGGCTCCACAGCGCGTAGATCATCTTCAACTGGTCGGGCGTGCGGTCGCGGATCAGCCGCTGAACCTCGCGCTCCTGCTCCGCCGTCAGCGTTCTGCCCGTACCCTGTGGGCGCCCGGGGCGCTCAACGTCGAGGGCCTTCCACCCGCCCGCGCGATACGTCTTCACAGCACGTCGGCGCCGTTCGTTCAGGGCGGCTACCGGCAGCGTTCTCGAGTCGATTTTGTCCATGCAACATCCGACTCTATATCACTCAATAAGCTCAATTTTTAAGTGCCGGATCAATAGCGAAGGCCTTGGGAGTGAAGTGCGTCGGTGATGTTTTCAGACAACGCCGCGAGCCGTTCGGCGAACGTCGTGTCGGTTTCCCCTTGCGCATCCGCGCCGCCCGGTTTACGCGCGGCGAGCAGTTCGGAGGCGAGGCTCAGCGCGGCCATGATGGCCACGCGTTCCTGGCCCTTGGCGCGTGTGGTCGCGCGGATGCGCGACATCTGCTCGTCCACCAGGAAGACGGCGGCGCGCAGCGCGGGTTCATTTTCGGGGGAGACGCTGAGGCGGTAGCTTTGGCCGCCGATCAGGGCTTCGATCGCCTTGGCGCTCATGCGAGGTCACCGCACAGCGGCGAGGCGGGCGCGCCGGCCGTGGCGCTTCCGGAGACGCCGAGGGAAGGATTCATCGCGGGCATCACGGGGGCCAGCAGATCGAGCTGGCGGGATTCTTCCTGGGGCAGACGGTCGAGCATCGCCTGCACGCGCACCTTGGCTTCCTGGATCTTGGCCTGCAGGCGCAGACGCTCCGCGGCGAGCGCGTCGCGCTCCATGCCCAGCGCTGCGATGCTCGCCTGCTGCTCGCGCAGCTGACGGGATTGGCCGGCGAGCAGTTCGAGCAGCAGCTCGATCTGGCCGGGAAAGCGTTCGTATTCGCGATCGAAACCGATCATGGCGGACGGTGCAGACGAGGACGTCATAGTTCGCCCATTTTAGCGGAAGTAAATGATAAGTCGTTGAAATATCTATACAGACTTCGGACGCTCACTTGCACTCGGCCCGGCGCCGCAGCGCGCGCGCCGATCCGAGGCCAGACACCGCTCCCGACTTGTCCATGCACCGTATACCGCGCGACTTCCTGGTCGCGATCACTTATTTCACAAGGCTCCCGCTTCTCGCCGCGACGGCCTTGCACGCCAAGCTCGCGCGGCTCGGTCTTGCCGCACCAGCGCGGCTGGTGTCGAGCCCGCTGCAGCGTTGCGCGCGCATGGCGCGGGCGCTGGCTGGGGCGGCCGGTTCGCCCGGCTATCCGGCGCCGGAATTCGCCGAGGCGCTGCGCGAGATGCATTTCGGCAACTGGGAATTGCGGCGCTGGGACGAGATCCCGCGCGCCGAGATCGACGCCTGGAATGCGGACATGGAGCATGCCGCGCCGCATGGCGGGGAATCGCTGGCGCAGTTTTCGCGGCGGCTTCTGGATTGGCATGCGCGGATGCATGCGGAAGGCGGAGCTCCGCGGCGGGACGCGGGGCCGGCGGCGGTCGGGACAACCGGCGCGGTGACCGAGCGCTCAGCCGGCGCGGCTGGCAGCGCTGAGGACTCAGAGGCTGGCGCCGTGATCATCGTCGCCCACGCCGGCGTGATCCGCTTGCTGGGCGCTGCAATTCTTGATCTGCCCTTGGACCGGGTGGTGCGCTGGAAGCTGGATTTCGACGGTGTCTGCGCCTTCCGCGAGGGCAAGCTCGTCTGCTGGAACACCTGAGCCGCGCCGAATAGCCCGGCCCGCCCAACCTGGCCAGCAGATTCGCTGATTCACCGATCCGGCCGGTTCATCCTTCAGGCCGCAGGGCCTCAGATCAAGACCATCTGCGTGCAGCGGAACATCGCCATCGCCCTGCCTTCGGGCTCGCGCACCACGGCGTCCAAGACCTGTGTGTTGCGGCCCAGGTGCATGGCCAGGGCCTCGCAGGAAATGAATCCCTTCAGGGCGGTGCTGAGGAAATTGCTCTTGAGCTCGATGGTGGTGAAGCCCTTGGCGCTCTCGGGCAGATGCGCCAAGGCACCGTAGCCGGCACAGGTGTCGGCGAGGGTGACGACGGTGCCGGCGTGCAGATAGCCATTGGGCGCGAGCAGCCGGGGCTGCACCTCGAGCCGGGCGGCGATGCGCCCAGGCTCCACTGCCAGCACCTCGATGCCGAGCAGGCCGGGCAGGCTGCCGATCTGCTTTTCCATGAAGTGGGCCGGCGTCAGGCCGGCGCGGAGATGGGCCGCAAAACGGGCCGCAAGCTGAGATTGTTCGGCTGGCTGCTCGATCATGGCTAAAACTCCCTAATATGCGCTAATTCCTATAGCGAACGCGGAGGAGCTATTCCGGTTATTGTGGTCGCCAATCCCAAGGGCGGCGTCGGTAAAAGCACATTGGCGACCAATCTTGCCGGGTACTTCGCCAGCCAGGGGCATGGCGTCATGCTCTGCGACACCGACAGGCAGCAATCCTCGCGCACCTGGCTGGGCCTGCGCCCGGCCGCGGCGCGCCCGATCTAGACCAGTGAGATCAACGCCTACATGATCGCCAAGCCGCCCAAGGACACCGCCCACGTGGTCCTGGACACGCCGGCGGGCCTGCACGGCTGGCGCTTCAACGACGTGATGAAGATAGCCGATAAGATCCTCGTTCCGTTGCAGTCATCAATGTTTGACATTCTTGCAACTCAGGACTTTTTGCACCGTTTAGCAGAAGAGAAGTTGGTGCGGCACGGACAGGTGGAGATGGGTGTGGTGGGCATGCGGGTGGATCCGCGCACGCGCTCGGCGGATCAGCTGCATCGCTTCGTCGCGGGTCTGAACCTGCCTGTGCTGACCTATCTGCGCGAAACCCAGAACTACGTGCAGCTCGCGGCCCACGGCCTGACGCTCTGGAACGTGGCGCCCTACCGCGTGGCGCGCGATCTGAAGCAGTGGCAGACGATCATCCAGTGGGGGAACAAGCCCAAGGCTTGAGCGGCCGGATGCCATGAAAAACGGCGCCCCGGGGCGCCGTTTTCGTTTGGGGCGGCCCCCTTCAGGGGCGGCGCCGACCTGATGCGGCCCGGGATCTCTCCTGCTCAGATTTCCAGGTTGTCGATCAGGCGGGTCGAGCCGAGCTTGGCCGCCGCCAGCACGACCAGCGGCTCGGCGGCTTGGCCTTCGGTCAGCGCCAGCAGGTCGGAGCGCTTGCGCACGGCGATGTAGTCTGGCTGCCAGCCGCGGCCCTTAATGGCGGCCATGGCGGCCTGTTCGATGTCGGCGTGCCTGCCGCCGGCGAGCACGGCCTCGCGCACCTGCGCGAGCGCTTTGGCGAGTTCGGGCGCCTCGCGGCGTTCGTCGGCGCTAAGGTAGCGGTTGCGCGAGGACAGGGCCAGGCCGTCGGCGTCGCGCACGGTCTCGGCCGGCACGATCTCCATGGGCAGCGCGAGCTGGTGGCACATGCGGCGCACGATCATCAGCTGCTGGTAGTCCTTCTTGCCGAACACGGCCACGCGCGGCTGCACGCAGGAGAAGAGCTTGAGCACGACGGTGCACACGCCCTTGAAGAAGCTGGGGCGGAATTCGCCCTCGAGGATGTCACCCAGGTTGTGCGGCGGCTCGACGCGGTATTCCTGCGGCTGCGGATACATCTCGCGCTCGTCGGGCGCGAAGATCACGTAGACGCCTTCTTTCTCGAGCTTGGCAACGTCGTCTTCGAAGGTGCGCGGGTATTTGTCGAAATCCTCGTTGGGGCCGAACTGCAGGCGGTTGACGAAGATGCTGGCGACGACGGGGTCGCCGTGCTGGCGCGCCAGGCGCATCAGCGAGAGATGGCCTTCGTGCAGATTGCCCATGGTGGGGACGAAGGCGATCCGGTTCTGGCCGCTGAGTTGGGCGCGCAGCTCGTGGATGGTCTTGACGATTTTCATGATGATGGGCGGCTTTCTGTGGCTGCTTTTTGTGACAGCTTGTCGGGGGCGGCTTGTTGGGGCGGCGTGGAACCGGGGCGGCGGCGTCTTCGCTCAGGCCAGGATGCTGATCCGCACGTAGATCGGCGCGAAGGGCTCGGCCTGGGTGATTTCCACCAGGTGTTCGCGGGAGAGCTCGAGCAGGGCGATGAAGTTGACGACCACGACCTGGGTGCCCAGGCCGCTGCGCACGGCTTCGTCGAACAAGTCGGTGAATTCGATGAAGCGCGCGTCCTGCAGGCTGCGCAGGATGCGCGTCATGTAGTCGCGCACGGAGAGTTCTTCGCGCGTGATGGTGTGATGCTGGTGCAGCTTGGCGCGGCGCAGGACGTCGGTCCAGGCGCTACGCAGATCGTTCAGGTCCGCCTGCGGCCAGCGCACGGCCGGGCTGTTGTCCACGGCCACCTGGGCGCGCAGGAAGTCGCGGCCCAGCTGCGGCGCGCCGTCGAGCTTTTGTGCGGCGCGCTTCATCTGCTCGTATTCGAGCAGGCGGCGGACGAGTTCGGCGCGCGGATCCTCGGCTTCCTCGCCGGTGTCGGCCTTCTTCACCGGCAGCAGCATGCGCGACTTGATCTCGATGAGCATGGCCGCCATCAGCAGGTATTCCGAGGCCAGTTCCAGATCGGTGCTACGGATCTGGTCGACGTAGACGAGGTACTGGTGGGTGACGTCCGCCATGGGGATGTCGAGCACGTTGAAGTTCTGCTTGCGGATCAGGTAGAGCAGCAGGTCCAGCGGGCCTTCGAAGGCTTCGAGGAAGACCTCGAGCGCGTCGGGCGGAATGTAGAGGTCGGTCGGCAGCGCGAACAGCGGCTCGCCGTAGAGCTTGGCGAAGGACTCCGCCATGCCGTCGATGGCCTGCGGCGTGAAGTCCAGTTCGGGCAGCACGTTGTCGGTGGGGGAGGACGGCGGAAGCAAGGGGAAAAGCTGGGCGAAGCGCGGGCGCTGACGGGCGGCTCAGTTGCCCTGGTAGACGTAGCCGCGCTGCTTGACGCGGGTCTGCTGCAGCGCCTGGCGCTCGTCCAGGTCGACGGGCGCCTTGTCCCACAGCAGGGCGCGGCCTTCGCGCTGGCCACGCTCGATCTCGGGCTGCTGCTTGAGCGTGTTCAGGAAACGCGTGATGTCGGATTGGTAGAGCGCCACGGCGGCAACCTTCAAAATTTGGGCTGGATGGATTTTACCGGATTTGCCGGCTTGCAAGCTCCCCAGCCCGGCCCCAGGCCTCTTCCAGGCTGGGCAGGCAGTGTTCCTCGCCCAGACGGGCCAGCCAGCCACTGCGCCGCATGAGCGAGAGCGGCTGGGCGTTGACTTCGCAGACCAGCAGCTGCACGCCGCGTTCGCTCAGGATCTGGCGCAGGCTGTCCAGGGCTTCGATGCCGGTGGTGTCGATGGAGACCATCTGGCGCATCTGCACGACGAGCACCCGCGGGGAGTTGTCGGCCTCCCGCGCGCCGGAGTCCGCCGGTCCGGCCAACTCGGACAGCGCCTCGATCTTGCCCACCGCGCCGAAGAAGAGCGAGCCGTAGAGGCTCACTGCGAGCACGTTGGCGCGGCCCGCGAGGCCGGCGGGCGGCTCCAGCGGGGCGATGTGGGTGAGGGTGGACATGCGGTAGACGAAGAACAGGCAGGCCAGCACCAGCCCCGCCTCGACCGCGACGCTCAGGTCGAAGACGATGGTCAACACCAGGATGCCGACCAGCAGGGTGCGGTAGGTGTTGGAGAAATGGCGCAGGCGCGCGAATTCGCGCCATTCGCCCATGTTCCAGGCCACCTGCATCAGGATCGAGGCCAGCGCGGCCAGGGGCACGTTGGCCGCCAGGGGCGCCGCGGCCAGCACCACCAGGACCAGGGTCGCCGCATGGACCAGGCCCGAGACGGGCGATTCCGCACTGCTGCGGATGTTGGTGACGGTGCGGGCAATGTTGCCGGTGACGGGGATGCCGCCGAAGAGCGGCGAGGCGAGGTTGGCCACGCCCTGGGCCATGAGCTCCTGGTTGGGGTTGTGGCGGTCGCCGCTGAGGGCGTCGGCCACGCGCGCGCAGAGCAGCGATTCGATCGCGGCGAGCAGGGCGATGGTCAGCGCCGGCGAGAACATGCGCCGCGCCTGCTCCCAGTCCAGGCTGGGCAGGGCTGGCGCGGGCAGGCTGCGCGGGATGCCGCCGAAGCGGCTGCCGATGGTGGCCACGTCGAGCTGCAGCAGGGTCTGGGCGGTGGTGGCGGCGGCCAGCAGCAGGATGGGGCCGGGGATCAGCGCCAGGAAGCGCAGCCGGGCACCGGCCTCGAGCCGCGCGCGCAGCGCCGTCCAGCCGAAGAGAAAGACCAGGCTCGCCGCCGACATCGCCACCGTCTGCGCCGACAGGCTGGGCAGGGCGTGCACGAGCGCGCCCAGCATGGCGAACATCTCGCCGGGCATCTTCTCGACGTGCAGGCCGAGCAGGTCGCGGATCTGGGAGATCGCGATCAGCAGGGCGATGCCGTTTGTGAAGCCGATGACGATGGGCACCGGGATCAGCCGCACGAGGCTGCCGAGCCGGAAAAAGCCCATGGCGAAGAGCATGAGGCCAGCGAGCATGGTGGCGACCAGCAGATTGGGCAGGCCGTAGGTCTCGACGATGCCGTAGACGATGACGATGAAGGCGCCGGCCGGCCCGCCGATCTGCACCTTCGAGCCGCCCAGCGCGGAGACCAGGAAGCCGCCGACGATGGCGGTGATCAGCCCGGCTTCGGGCTTGACGCCGGAGGCGATGCCGAAGGCCATCGCCAGCGGCAGGGCGACCACCCCGACGGTCAAGCCCGAGGCGACGTCGCGCAGCAGGCGTTCGCGGCTGTAGCCGCGGCGCAAGTCGAGCAGGCGGGGATGGAAGTTGAAACTGGGAAGCTCCATGCGTACAGCATGGTACTACACCATCTGCGCGGATTTTGCTTTCTTGCGGGATTTCTTGATCCGGCATTAAGGAGTTTTCATGCGGCGTATTTGACGCGGGGATCCTGGAAGTAGGATTTCACGCGTTCAGGATGGGTTTCGATGAACGCCATGTGGTTCTTTGCTGCTGCGTGTAATTTGGCCTTTGTTCTGACGGGGACTCGTGTGCTGATGACATGTTTCAGGTCGGCGTTGAGTCGCTCATCCAGATTGAGCTCCGGGCTGTAGCTTGGCAGGTAAAAGACTTCGATGTCGGCTTGGTGCTCGGCAAGCCATGCCTTGACCGGCTTGCAGTGATGCACGCCGAGGTTGTCGAGGATCAGGAACACTTTCTTGCCCGCGCGCTTGCCATCGGCCACCAGCGCCTCGAAGAGCTCAATGAGCTTCTCGTGGTTAAAGGCACCATCGATGATCATCCAGCTTGCCTTGCCCTGATTGGTCACTGTGGAAATCATCGACAGCTTCTGTCGCGTACCTCTAACCGCCATCGTGACCGGGGCTTGCCCTTTGGGAGCATAACTGCGGCCCCGAACATCCGTATTCACCAACGCGGTTTCGTCACCCCAGTGAATCTCGCCACCTTCGGCCTTGGCACGCTTCTCGATGGCCAGATACTCCTGATCGATCCACTGCTTGACAGCCTCCGGTCGCTGTTCGTAAGCGCGCTTGATCGGCTTTTTCGGCGTGAAACCCCAGCGCTTGAGGTAGTCTCCGACCGCACGTATTGAGAGTCTGACCGCGTATTCCTGTTCGATGAACAGCATGACCGCGCCTCGCGTCCAGAGCGCAGATTCCATCTTCAACTGCTCCGGACGTTTGTCGCAGATCGTGCGCCGGATTGCTTCTTCTTGATCCGCATTCAGCCGTCTTCCGTCTCCTTGCGTACGAGCTTGTGGGTGCGGCTTCAGGGTCGCCGCGGCCCCTTCTTCATAGAGATCAATGGCCAGTCGAGCCGCCGGGTAACTCAGCCCCGTCAACTCCACGATGGCCATGACTCCGTATCCCTTCCGATGCAACCTCACGACCTGCTTTCGCCTCTCGTGCAGTTGCTCCAGTTTCTGGTATCGAGCGTCTTCTTTTTCTATGCCAATTCAATGCCAGAAATGATAATAAGTTCAATCTTTATATTGCCGCGTCAATAAAGATAATGAGGATAACGCAAATTTAGTCGTCACAGACGAATTATTGCTTTCTTTAGCTAGTATTCGTAGCGACGGCAATATTCAACCCATTCCCACAATGTCTGTTGAAAAACAAGTCATAAATTGAATTGAGTTGGCGGTCATCTCAGCGATGCCGGCGGGTGCACCGCCTGTGCGCTATCGTGGGCGCACATATGTGAGAACTGGGCCGAGAAGAGATATTGTCAACGCTCAAGATGAACGAATATTGAATGAACGCCGGTGACATCGCGATCTACCCTTCGATCTTCAACCGATATCTTTTGCAACTCTCACCGACTTATTGATTCCAGCACTTAAACATTGAGCTTATTGAGTGATATAGAGTCTATTGTTGCAGGGACAAAATCGACTCGAGAACGCTGCCGGTAGCTGCCCTGAACGAACGGCGCCGACGTGCGGTGAAGATGCGGCTGGATGGCGTGAGCCTGAAGGACACGGCGGCGCAATGCGAGATGTCGCGCACGACGCTCATTGCGGCGGTGAAGGCGTATCGCGCGGGCGGGTGGAAGGCCCTCGACGTAGAGCGCCCCGGGCGCCCACAGGGTACGGGCAGAACGCTGACGGCGGAGCAGGAGCGCGAGGTTCAGCGGCTGATCCGCGACCGCACGCCCGACCAGTTGAAGATGATCTATGCGCTGTGGAGCCGCCAGGCAGTGGCCGAGTTGATCCTTAACCGATAAGGCATCAAGCTGGCCGTTCGCACGATGGGCCTGTATCTGGAGCGCTGGGGTTTCACGCCGAAAAAGCCGATCAAGCGCGCTTACGAACAGCGACCGGAGGCTGTCAAGCAGTGGATCGATCAGGAGTATCCGGCCATCGAGAAGCGTGCCAAGGCCGAAGGTGGCGAGATTCACTGGGGTGACGAAACCGGCGTGCGCCGCGACGACGTGCGCGGGCACAGCTACGCCCCGCAAGGCCAGACGCCCGTGATTCGCGTGAACAACAAGCGCCACGGCTTGTCGGTGATCTCCACCGTCACCAACAAGGGCCAGATGCGCTGGCAGGCCTTCGACGGAGCGTTGAGCGCCGACATCCTGATCGACTTCCTGCGCCGGCTGGTCAAGGATGCCGGCCGAAAGTGTTCCTGATCCTCGACAACCGGCACGTGCATCACTGCAAGCCGGTCAAGGCATGGCTTGCCGAGCACCAAGCCGACATCGAAGTCTTTTACCTGCCCAGCTACAGCCCCGAACTGAGCCCCAACGAAATGGCCAATGCCGACCTGAAGCAGATCGGCACCAAACTCGCTCCAGCTCGCTCGAAGCTGCAACTGGTGAAGGCCACGCGCCAGCATCTGCTCAGCGTTTAGCGACAGCCCGAGCGCGTCAAGAGCTACTTCGAACATGCGCCGGTTCGGTATGCTGCTTGAGTTCATTGCTTCAATGCCGGATCAATAGTTATTGTTTTTCAAAGTTTTAGTCTTTGATTTGGCCCCCTTTTCCAGGGCTGCGGCTATAATCCCAGTCTCGACCATACGCCGATTCAGAAAATTTTCAAGTAGTTAATTGTTTCCGCGCGTGAATTTTTATTTCGTGCATTTCAAGCACTTTGTGCGGGGGTGGAGTAGGGATAATGTCCAATCTGAGCGCGGCCAGGAACTTGGCGCCATCCAATCTGCAATTGCCGGTTTCCGTCTATTCCGACGAAGTCCTGCTCCAGCGGGAGATGGAAACCCTTTTCAAGGCGGGTCCTGGCTATGTGGGCCATCAGCTGATGGTTCCCGAGATTGGCGACTACCACGCGCTTTCTGCTGAAAGCGAAGGCCGAATCCTGGTGCGCAATGAGGGCGGCATCGAACTGCTCTCCAACGTCTGCCGCCACCGCCAGGCCCTCATGCTCAACGGCCGCGGCAATGCGCAGAACATCGTCTGCCCGCTGCACCTCTGGACCTACGACCTAAAGGGCGAGCTCATCGGCGCGCCGCACTTCCCCGGCAATCCCTGCCTGAACCTAGGCAAGTCCCCGCTGCAGAACTGGAACGGCCTGCTCTTCGAAGGCAAGCGCGACGTGCGCGCCGACCTCGCGCGCCTGGGTGTCGCCAAGGACCTCGACTTCTCCGACTACATGCTCGATCACATCGAAGTCCACGACTGCAACTACAACTGGAAGACCTTCATCGAGGTCTATCTCGAAGACTACCACGTCGAGCCCTTCCACCCCGGCCTGGGCAGCTTCGTCTCCTGCGATGACCTGAGCTGGGAATTCGGCGACTGGTACAGCGTGCAGACCGTGGGCCTGCACGCCGGCCTGCGCCGCCCCGGCACGCCGACCTACGAGAAGTGGCACAAGCAGGTGCTCGACTTCAACCGCGGCATGCTACCCAAGTACGGCGCCGTCTGGCTCACCTACTATCCCAACGTCATGGTCGAGTGGTATCCTAACGTGCTGGTGGTTTCCACCCTGCATCCGCTCTCCGCGACCAAGACCCGCAACGTTGTCGAGTTCTACTATCCCGAGGAAATCGTGCTCTTCGAGCGCGAATTCGTCCAAGCCGAGCGCGCCGCCTACATGGAGACCTGCATCGAGGACGACGAGATCGGCGAACGCATGGACGCCGGCCGCGCCATCCTCAAGGCGCGCGGCGTCAACGAAGTCGGTCCCTACCAGAGTCCCATGGAAGACGGCATGCAGCATTTCCACGAGTGGTACCGCCGCGCCATGGACATGGCCGGCGCCGCCCAACGCTGAGCGCGCCGCGCCGGAAGAGCAATACAATCGTTATGGATGCTGGCCGCGGCCTTGTGCTTCTCGGCCATGGGGGTGTGCGTCAAGCTCGCCTCCGTATCGTACAACGCGGCGGAGACCGTCTTCTACCGCGGCCTCATCGGCGTGGTCGTGATGTACCTGACCATGCGTGCCGGCCGCGAAACCCTGTGCACCGCGCATCTTGGCATGCACCTCAGCCGCGGCCTCATCGGCAGCACCTCACTCGCGCTGTGGTTCGCCTCCATCACCATGCTGCCGCTGGCCACCGCGATGACGCTGAACAACACCTCTCCGGTGTGGCTCGCCTGCCTGGTCATAATCGGCGCGGCGCTCACCGGACGGCGCAAGGCCAGCCCGGCTCTGGTCGTGGCCATCGTCGTCTCCTTCGCCGGCATGGTCTGCCTGCTGCAGCCGCACATGGACCGGCGTGAAATGCTCGGCGGCGCGCTGGGTCTGGCCTCCGGCCTGATCTCCGCCTTCGCCTATCTCACCGTGCGCGAACTCGGCAAGCTCGGTGAATCCGAGACCCGCGTCATCTTCTACTCCTCCGTCACCACCACCGTCTTCGGCGCCGTATAGAGGCTCTTCTCCGACGTGCATCCCCTCACCTGGAGCGGCTTCCTCGTTCTGGGCGGCATCGGCTTCTTCGCCACCTTGGCACAGATTCTGCTCACCCATGCCTACAGGTTGGGCAATCCGCTGCTCACCGCCAATCTTCAATACGCCGGCATCGTCTTCTCGACCGGCTGTGGCATGCTGCTGTGGAACAACAGTCTGAATCTCCTGAGTTGGGCCGGCATGGCGCTGATCATCATCAGCGGCGTGGTCGCCACCCAGGGCCAGACGCGCAAGGAGCCTAAGCGCGAAGCCAGTGCTTCATAGACGCCGCCCGCCGTCTCAACACCGCCCTCTAAGTCCACATGCGCCCACCCACCTCCGCCACTCCCTGGATCCGGCAGGCGCTCAAGACTTACAAGCGCTCGCGCGACTACTACCTGTTCTATCTCACCGGCGCCGCCGAGGTGGCCACGGTGTCCATGCTCTTCGCCAAGCTGGCCGACGTTTCGCTGCATCTGAACCAGCTCATTTTCGGCGCGCATCCCTGGCTCGTCTGGATCATGCTGCCCCAGGGCCTGCCGGCGATCCGCTGGGCCTCCCAGCGCTGGGCGCCGCAGTCGGCCGGCAGCGGCATCCCGCACACGCTCGCCGCACTGAAGATGCCCAGCGCGCAGATTCCCTCCAGCGGATTCCTCTCGATGGCCCAGGGCCTGCTCAAGGTCGTGCTGGTCTGCCTGGGCCTGATCTTCGGCGCCTCCATCGGCCGCGAAGGTCTCTCGGTGCAGGTCGGCCATGCTCTTCTTGGCGGCGGCCATGGGTCGCGTCATGGGACGCCAGCTACGCATCCCCACCTCCACCATCATCATCGCTGGCGCGGCAGGCGGCCTGGCCGCCGCGTTCAACACGCCGCTCGCGGGCATCGTCTTCGCCATGGAAGAACTCAGCCACGGCATCCGCGTGCGCGCCAGCTGGTTCCTGCTCGCCTCTGTTCTCTGCGCCGGCTTCATCTCGCTGGTGGTGCTTGGCAACTACCGCTTCTTCCCGGTCGCCGAGCATCAGCCCTTCGCCGATCCCTGGCCCTGGGTGCTCGCCTGCGGCGTGGTAAACGGCCTGCTCGGCGGCCTCTTCGCCCATCTGCTCCTGCTGGTGCTGCCGCGCATGCAGCCCAAGACCGCGAGCAAGACGCGCGGCCTCGTCTTCGCCGGCCTCATGGGCCTGCCTCATCGCCGCGCTCGCCTGGTTCAGCCAGGGCGCCACACTCGGCACCGGCTATCAAAGCGCCCACGCCCTGCTCAACGGCCAGCCCCTGGGCAACGACAGGTTCGGCGCCGGAAAATTCCTCGCCACCGTCTTCTCCTACGCCGCCGGCATCCCCGGCGGCATCTTCACGCCCTCGCTGGCCATCGGCGCCGGCGTCGGCCAGCACATCGGCCTGCTATTCCCCGGCCATGCGCCCATGCAGATCCTCGTGCTGCTCTCCATGACCGCCTTCCTCGCCGCCGCCACCCAGGCGCCCATCACCGCCTGCGTCATCGTCATGGAAATGACACAAAGCCAGGACGCCTTCCTCTACCTGATGGCCGCCGCCCTGCTCACCTCCGTCTGCTCCAAGCTCGACCATCCCGAGCCCTTCTACCGGGCCACCGTGCGCCGCCTCTCCGCGCCGCGCCACTGATCCGCCGCTGATCCGACACTGGAGCGCCGGCTCCCGCGCCGCAGCAACAAATTTCTCAGTCAAGGCGTAAGGTTTGGCGAAGCATCCCGACTAAGCAGCAGTTCAACCCTTTCGCAGGGCCTTATGTCGATGTCCTCGCCCGCCTCGCCAGCCGTGCCGGATCACGCGCCGGTGCATCCCGCCGCCGTCAGGATCAGCCACTGGATCAACGCCCTGGCCGTGCTCGTCATGGTCATGAGCGGCTGGAAGATCTACAACGCCTCGCCGATCTTCCCCTTCCTGTTCCCGCGCGACATCACCTTCGGCGGCTGGCTCGGCGGCGCCCTGCTCTGGCATTTCGCCGCCATGTGGCTGCTCGTCGCCAACGCCCTGTTCTACCTGGTCTACAACCTCGCCACCGGCCGCCTGCGCTGCACCTTCTTCCCGCTGCGCCCCGCCGAACTGCTGCACGACCTGCGCGACGCGCTGCGCCTGCGCCTCGCCCACACCGACCTCTCACGCTACAACGCCGTGCAGAAGGCCTCCTACCTCTCCGTGATGCTCGCCCTCGTGCTCGTCTTCCTCTCCGGCCTGGCGATCTGGAAGCCCGTGCAGTTCAGCCTGCTGCGCGAGCTCATGGGCGATTTCGACAACGCGCGGATCATGCATTTCGCTACCATGGCCTGGATCGTCGGCTTCGCCGCCGTCCACCTGCTCATGGTGCTGCTCGTGCCGAAGACCTTCGGCAGTATGACCCTGCGCCTGCGCCGCCGCGCCGTGAAGGACAACGCATGAACAAGCAAGACAAACCCGCGCGCATCCAGCGCGTCGACGCCGCCTACCTGCTCAATCAGATCGACCGCAAGCTCGAGGACTCCACGCGCCGTGCCTTCGGCAAGCGCCTGCTCAGCCTCGGCGCAATCTCCATGCTCTCCGGCTGCGCCGTGGTCGACGAGGACAGCGCCGAAGCCATGTTGGGCAAGGTCTCGAACTGGAACGACAAGGTGCAGGCCTTCCTCTTCGATCCGGACAAGTTCACGCCGACCTATCCGGAGAGCATGATCACCAAGCACTTCCCCTTCAACGCCTACTACGGCGTCGACGAAGTGCGCAAAGTGGACAGCGCCGCATACCGGCTGCAGCTCGGCGGCAAGATCGCCGAAAAAACGCCCTGGACCCTGGAGCAACTCGCCGCCCTGCCGCAGGAGAGTCAGGTCACACGGCACATCTGCATGGAAGGCTGGAGCGCCATCGGAAAATGGAGCGGCGTGCGCTTTTCCGAATTCCTCAAGCGCGTCGGCACCGACCTCACGGCGCGCTATGTCGGCTTCCAGTGCGCCGACGACTACTACACCAGCATCGACATGCCCACGGCCCTGCATGCGCAGACCCTGCTCACGCTACGCCGACGCGCCGCTGCCGCCGCAATACGGCTTCCCGATGAAGCTGCGCATGCCGACCAAGCTCGGCTACAAGAACCCAAAGCACATCACGGCTGTCTATGTGACGAATGATCATCCCGGCGGCTATTGGGAAGATTAGGGGTTCAACTGGTTCGGGGGTTCCTGAGCCAGCGAGTCGTCCAGATTTTTAACTGCGGCAACGCCGCAATTTCTACGGGGAACCTCCATGACCAAGCTGATCACCGCCCTCTTTTCCGCCGCCATGCTCATGGCTTCGGCCGCCGTTCACACCGACGACATGAAAAAAGACGCGATGGAAAAGAAGGATTCCATGAATAAGGACGCCATGGACAAGATGTCCAAGTAAGCGTCGCCGTCCGCAAGACTTGTCTTACCGGTAACGCGGTCCCTCGCAGCGAGACCGCTCATTCTCAACCCCGCCCGCGGCGCGAGCCCCGGCGGGGCTTTTTTCGGCCGGCCGCCTATTTCACCGCGCTGAAGACCTTGCCCAGCAACTGGCTGCCGGCGCCGAGCGGATTGGCGTGGATCGCCCACTCCTCCTCGCCGATCATCTTATAGAGCCCGTCGAGCGCCTTGCGCGTCACGTACTGCTCCACCATCGCGTCCTCGCTCTTGAGCAGCCCCGTCTGCACGGCCTTGCCGGCCAGCTGGTTGTACTGCTTCGCCAGCCCGGACTGGTCCGTCGCATGCGTGTCGCCGCCGGCGAGGATCTGCTTGGCGTCGGCCACCGTCATCTGCCGCACCGCGTTCAGGAGCAGCGGCCGGGCGTTGGACACCGCCTTCTCCGCCGCGTGGTTCATCGCGTCCACCAGCGTGTCGGCCTGCTCTCCCATGCCCATCACGCGCAGGCTGCCCTCGGCCTGGCGCAGGCCGAGGGCAGCGGAATCTTCTCCTTCGGATTGCCGAGAAAGCCGCCATCCACACCCAGACGCGACACCGCCGCGCCCGCGCCCTTCTCGAGCGCCGCCTTCACGCCCGTGGAAGCGTCGCCCGCGCTCAGGTCGTCCAGGCTCAGCGCGCGCGCCGGCCGCATCAAGGAAACCCCGAACGGCAGCGCGGCGCCGAGGACGAGAAATCGGAATCGGGTGTTGGGTAGCATCGCGCCAATATGCCAGCGGCGCGGCATGGCGAAAAGCGGCGAAATCGGATTTTTTGTCATCTGGCGCGAAGAATCCGCACGGGAGATCGGCGGGGCTCCGCCTGTCGACGCAGCCTGCGCACGGCCCGCCGCGGTCCGCAGCCTCAGTGCCCCGCCTGCGTCAGCAGCAGCACCGTGCCGATGCCCGCCGCCACCAGCAGCGACTGGATCAGTGTCTCGCGCGCCTCGGGGCGCTTCTGCATCTGCGGCATCAGGTCGCTCACGGCGATATAGATAAAGCTGCTCGACGCCAGCACCAGCAGATAGGGGATCACGCCGCTCAAACCGCCTAGCAGAAGATAGCCTAGCACGCCACCGGCCACCGCCGCCAGGGTCGAACTGAAGTTGTAGATCAGCGCCCGCATCTTGGAGAAGCCCGCGTTGAGCAGCACGATGAAATCGCCGATCTCCTGCGGAATCTCATGGGCCACGATCGCCGCCGCCGTCACGATGCCCAGTTGCGGGTCCGTGCTGAAGGCGGCCGCGACCAGGATGCCGTCGACGAAATTGTGTAGCCCGTCGCCGAGCAGGATCATCCAGCCACTCTTGCCGGCCTCGTCCGCGTCATGCCCGTGGCTGTGGCCGTGTCCATCGCCCTCGTGATGGTGCGAATGGCGCAGCAGCGTGAGCTTCTCCAGCAGGAAAAAGCCCAGCAGCCCGGCGAGCAGCGTGGCGAACAGCGCACGCGCGTCCGCGCCGGATTCGAAGGCCTCCGGCAAGGCGTGCAGCAGCGAAGTCGCCAGCAGAAGGCCCACCGAATAGCTGACCATGCGCCGCACGACGCTGGCCAGCAGACCGAAGGAGAGCAGGGCCGCGCAGGAAACGCTGACCAGACCGGCCAGCAGGTTCGCGGCGATGATGGACCACAGCACGGCTTATTTGACTCCGTGGTCCTTGAACCAGGCCAGGCACTTGGTCCAGCCGTCCTTGGCCGAAGCCTCCTCGTAGCTGGGCCGGTAGTCGGCGTTGAACGCGTGCTGGGCGTTCGGATAGACGACGAACTGCGAAGCCTTGGAAGCCGGGTTGCCGGCGGCGGCCAGCGCGGCCTTCATCTTCTCCACCGTGTCCAGCGGGATGCCCGTGTCCTGGCCGCCATAGAGGCTCAGCATCGGCGCGTTGAGCTTGCCGTCGACGTCGATCGGGTTGACCAGCGAGAGCGCGTCGTTCTTGCCCACCAGGCGGCCGTACCAGGCCACGCAAGCCTTCACCGCTTTGTTCTGCGCCGTGTAGAGCCAGGTCTGGCGGCCGCCCCAGCAGAAGCCCGTGATGCCCAGGCGCGAGGTGTCGCCGCCATTGGCCACGGCCCAGGCCACGGTCGCGTCCAGATCCTTCAGCACCTGCGGATCGGGCACCTTGTTGACCACCTTCTCGAGCAGCTCAGCGATGGTGCCGTAAGCGCTCGGATCGCCCTCGCGGATAAACAGCTCGGGCGCGATCGCCAGATAGCCTTGCTTGGCGAAGCGGCGCGCCACGTCGGCGATGTGTTCGTGCACGCCGAAGATCTCGCTGATCACCAGCACCACGGGCAGCTTGCCCGCGGCCTTCTCCGGCCGGGCGACGTAGACCGGCATCTGGATGTCGCCGGCCGGCACGGTCTGCTCGCCGGCGATCAGGCCCGTGAAATCCGTCTTGATGGTCTGGGCGGAGGCCGGCAGCACCGCGGCGGCCAGGGCCGAGCCCAGCGCCGTGCGCACGAATTCGCGGCGGCCGCCCTGGCTCAGGCCGGTGGCTGGTGCGAGGGAATCGACTTCGGGGACGACAGTGCTCATGCTCGGCTCCTCAATATGTTTTCGGGGAAAAAACTCGTGGCGGGAGTGCCGCCGCGAAGTGATTCAAGGCCGCGAATTTACTGCATTTCCGGCAAATCTGCTGAAAACCCGGGGGCAGCTCGGACCAATTGCATCGGGCTAGCGCGGCGGGCCGGCGGCTTCGGGATCAATGCGCCTTCGATGTACCTTCAATGAGCCCTCAGTGCGCTTCTTCCCAGTTCACGCCCACCCCCACCTCTGCCACCAGCGGCACCTTGAGCTGCGCCACCAGGCTCATCAGCTCCGGCAACCGGCGCTTGAGCAGCTCCAGCTCGGCCTGCGGAACCTCCAGCACCAGTTCATCGTGCACCTGCATGATCAGCTTGCTGCGCAGGCCGTCGGTCTCCAGCCAGCCCTGCACCGCGATCATCGCCAGCTTGATCAGGTCCGCCGACGTGCCCTGCATCGGCGCGTTGATCGCGGCGCGCTCGGCGCCCTGGCGGCGCGGGCCGTTCGGGCTGTTGATCTCGGGCAGCCAGAGGCGGCGGCCGAAGACGGTCTCCACGTGGCCGTTGGCGCGCGCCGCCGCGCGGGTGTTTTCCATGTAGCGGGCCACGCCCGGATAGCGCGCGAAATAGGTGTCGATATAACTTTGCGCGGCCGAGCGCTCGATGCCCAGGTTCGACGCCAGGCCGAAGGCGCTCATGCCGTAGATCAGCCCGAAGTTGATCACCTTGGCGAAGCGCCGCTGCTCGCTGCTCACCGCGTCGAGCGCCACGCCGAAGACCTCGGCGGACGTAGCGCGGTGGATGTCCTCGCCGGCGGCGAAGGCCTTGAGCAGGCCGGGATCGTCGGAGAGGTGGGCCATGATGCGCAGCTCGATCTGTGAATAGTCGGCCGAGACGATGAAGCTGCCCTCCGGCGCGATAAAGGCCTCGCGGATGCGGCGGCCCTCCTCGGTGCGCACGGGGATGTTCTGCAGGTTCGGATCGTTCGAGGCCAGCCGGCCGGTCACCGCCACCGCCTGCGCGTAGTTGGTGTGCACGCGGCCGGTCTCGGCGTTGACCATCTTCGGCAGCTTGTCGGTGTAGGTGGACTTGAGCTTGGCCAGGCCCCGGTAGTCGAGCAGCAGCTTGGGCAGCGGATAGTCCTCGGCGAGCTTCTGCAGCACTTCCTCGTCGGTGGAGGGCGCGCCGCTGGCGGTCTTCTTCACCGCCGGCAGCTTCTGCTGCACGAAGAGGATTTCGCCGAGCTGCTTGGGCGAATTAAGGTTGAAAGGCTGGCCGGCCAGCTCGTAGGCCTGCTTCTCCAGCTCCATCAGCCGCGCGCCCAGCTCCGCGCTCTGGCGCGCGAGGCGGCCAGCGTTGATCAGCACGCCGTTGCGCTCGATCTTGAACAGCACCGTGGAGACCGGCAGCTCGATGTCGGCGTAGACCTTGCGCAGGCCCTGGGCCTTGTCGATCTGCGGCCAGAGGAATTCATGCAGCCGCAGGGCGATGTCGGCGTCCTCAGCCGAATATTCGGTGGCGCGCTCGATGTCCACCTGATCGAAGCCGATCTGGCTCGCGCCCTTGCCGCAGACGTCCTCGAACTTGATCGTCGTCTCGTTCAAGTGGCGCTGCGCCATGCTGTCCATGTCGTGGCTGCGGTGCGACTCCAGCACATAGGACTGCAGCAGCGTGTCGTGGGCGATGCCGCGCATGAAGATGCCGTGGTTGGCGAGCACGTGGGCGTCGTACTTCAGGTTCTGCCCAACCTTGCGCTTGGCCGGGTTCTCCAGCCAGGGCTTGAACTTCGCGAGCACCATCTCACGGTCGAGCTGGTCCTCCACGCCGGGGCCCTTGTGGGCCAGCGGGATATAGCAGGCCTTGCCCGCCTCCACCGAGAACGACAGGCCGACGATGCGCGCCTGCAGCGGATCCAGCGAAGTGGTCTCGGTGTCGAAGCAGACGAGGCCGGCGGTGTCGACGATGCTCAGCCAGGTGTCGAGCTGCGTCTGGGTGAGCACGGTGTCGTAGCGGCGCTCGATCTTCGGCTGGTCCAGATCGGGCTGCAGCGTCGGCGCATCGAACAGGCCGGACTGCTCCTGGCCCGCCGCCGCGCCGCGCGGGGAACTGTTGATCTGCTCGCCGGTGAGGTCGCGCAGCCAGGTCTTGAAGCCGTAGCGGAGATAGAGCTCGGCCAGCTCGGCCTTGTCCTCGGCGCGGCCTTCCAGGCTGGGCCAGCCGTCAACGTGCGGCTCGAGCGTGCAGTCGGTCACCACCGTCAGCAGCTTCTGGCCCGTGGGCAGCCAGTCCAGCGCCTTGCGCAGGTTGTCGCCGGCCACGCCCTTGATGTTCGCCGCGTTCTCCACCACGCCGGCGAGCGAGCCGTATTCGCTCAGCCACTTCACCGCCGTCTTCGGCCCCACCTTCTCCACGCCGGGCACGTTGTCCACGGCGTCGCCGATCAGGGTCAGGTAATCGAGGATGCGATCGGGCGGCACGCCGAACTTCGCCAGCACCCCGGGCGGATCGAGCATCTCGTTGCTCATCGTGTTGACCAGGGTGACCCGCTCGTTCACCAGCTGCGCGAGGTCCTTGTCGCTGGTGGACACCACCGTGTGGATGCCCTCGGCGCACGCGCGCGCGACCAGCGTGCCGATCACGTCGTCGGCCTCCACACCCTCGACGCTCACCACTGGCCAGCCCAGCGCCGCCACCGCGCGGTGGATCGGCTCGATCTGCGCCGCGAGGTCCTCGGGCATCGACGGGCGATGGCCCTTGTAGTCGGGATAGATGTCGTCGCGGAAGGTTTTGCCGCGCGCGTCGAATACGCAGGCGATATACTTGGCCGGCACGTCCTGGCGCAGCTTGCGCATCATGTTGATCATGCCGTAGAGGGCGCCCGTGGGCTGGCCTTCTCCATTGCGCAGGTCGGGCAGCGCGTGGAACGCGCGGTACAGATAGCTGGAGCCGTCCACCAGCAGCAGGGTGGCTTCCGGCGGGTTGGAGGTCGGAAGCTGGAAGGCGGCCGGTTTTGCGGCCGGCCTGGCCGCGAATTTGGTGGTGGAGTCGGAAGCCTCGGTCATGTCGAAACAAGAAAAATGAATGAACGGAAAGTGATCCCCGGACTGCGGGCCATTTCGGATAAAGAGCGGGCGACGGCGAAGAAGGCTCGCGCCTCGTGGCAGATTCCCACGATTATGGCAGAGTTTATCGAGGCCACCGAGCACCTCTCGGAGCTTCGGCTCGCCATCTCCATCTACGGCGGCGCGCGCTTCGCGCCGGACTCCGCCGAATACATCGCCATCGAAAAAATCGGCCGTCTGTTCTCCGACGCCGGCTTCGCCGTTATCTCCGGCGGCGGCGGTCTGATGAAAGCGGCCAACAAGGGAGCCTTCGCCAGCCGCTCCGCAAGCGTGGGCCTGAACATCGAACTGCCCCACGAGCAGCGCGCCAACCTGTACCAGGACATCGCGATGCGCTTCCGGCATTTCTTCGCGCGCAAGGTCGCCTTCGTGAAGAATTCGGACGCCTTCGTCGTCATGCCCGGCGGCTTCGGCACGCTCGACGAACTCGGCGAAGTCATGCCCCTTGTGCAGACCGGCAAGTCGCGCAAGGTGTCCATCGTGCTAGTCGACAAAACCTTCTGGCAAGGTCTCATCGACTGGATCCGCGAGCAGATGCTCGCACGCGGCACGATCTCGCCCGAGGACCTGCACCTGCTCGCCCTGGTCGACACGCCCGAGGAGGCCCTGGCCGCCGTGCTCAGCTACTACGAAGGCGTCGATCCCGACGCCCCCGCGCCGCAGGAAAACAGCTTCTACCTCTGAACCGGCGCGCGCGGCGCGCACAGCCCCAGAGGCTATGTGCGCCGTCCCCCGGACACCGGCCCGATTATGAATAGAATTAATGTGGTACTAGCCATCCGGACGGGGCTGCTAAAATCCACACTCTGCCGCCGCATGCCCCGCATGACCGGAGCCACCGCAAACTGGAGAGCGTCATGCAACACCCGCACAAGCTGATCAGCCGCGCCGCCTTGGCCGCACTGCTCCTCGTTTCGGCCGCCGCCATCAACGCCCAGAACGCCGTGGGCAAGGCCGCCCAGCCCACCTCCGACCTCGATCTACCCGATCTCAAGCAGATCAACCGGCCAGCCGTCGCCACGCAGCAGGGCGGCACCCGGGTCGAGCGCCAACCCGCCTTCGAACTCCGCGAAAAGACTGGCACCGAGATCCGCGAATACCGCGACAAAGACAAGCCCGTCGAAATCGACGTCAAGAGCGGCATGGGCACGAGTTACCAGATGAGCGCGCCGGCGGACAGTACCCCGAAGATCCGCGACAGCGATGTCAACCGCGTGCCTTCTGTCAAGATTCTCGGCTTCTGACAACCCTGGTACATGGCAGTATTCACATCTGTAACGCTCGACGAGCTGCAAGCCTGGCTGACTGAATTCGATATCGGCGAAGCCGTCGACTTCCGCGGCATCACCTCCGGCATAGAAAACACGAACTTCTTCCTCAGCACCCGCCGCAAGGACGGCGCGGCCGGGGAATACGTGCTCACGCTCTTCGAGCGGCTCGAATTCCAGCAGCTGCCCTTCTATCTGTACCTGATGGAACATCTGTCCAAGCACGGCGTGCCGGTGCCCGCCCCCATCCCGGGCCGCGACGGCGAAATCCTGCGCCCGCTCAAGGGCAAGCCCGCCTGCATCGTCACCCGCCTACCCGGCACCTGGGTGCCACAGCCCAGCGCCTGGCATTGCGCCGAGGTGGGCGCCTACATGGCCCGAATGCACCTGGCTGGCAGCAGCTACACGCGCCGCCAGCCCAATCTGCGCAGCCTGCCCTGGTGGAGCGAGACCGTGCCCCAGATCCTACCCTTCCTCCAGCCCGACCAGGCCATGCTGCTCCAGGAGGAAATGCAGTTCCAGGAAGATTTCTTCTCCAGCCCCGCCTATGAAGGCCTGCCCTACGGCCCCAGCCACTGCGACCTGTTCCGCGACAACGCCCTCTTCACCAGCGAGAACGGCCGCGACAAGCTCGGCGGCTTCTTCGATTTCTACTTCGCCGGCTCGGACAAATGGCTGTTCGACATCGCCGTGGCGGTGAACGACTGGTGCGTGGACCTGGACACCGGCGCGCTCGATGCGGAGCGCACCGGCGCGCTGCTGCGCGCCTACCACCAGGTCCGCCTGTTCTGCCCCGACGAGGAGCAGAGCTGGGCGCCGATGCTGCGCGCCGCCGCGCTGCGGTTCTGGATCTCACGGCTGTGGGATTTCCGCCTGCCGCGCAGCGCCGAACTGCTCGAGGCCCACGATCCCGCGCATTTCGAGCGCATCCTGCGCCTGCGCGTCGAGGCGCCCCCGCCCTGGCTCAAGGCCTGAGGCAATCGGGCACAATCGCGCCATGCACCTGATCCAATCTCCCGCCAAGCAGGGCTACGTCTGGTTCCGCCAGGGCTTGTGGCTGTTCAAGCGCAATCCCATGGGCTTCCTGATGCTCATCTTCCTGTATCTGCTGGTGGTCCAGCTCTCGATGCTGATCCCCATCGTCGGCGTGGTGGTGGTGCTGACCCTGGCGCCCGGCATCTTCGCCGGCCTGATGGACGGCTGCCGCGACACCATCCTGGGCGAACGCGTGCGCCCGCTCACGCTGGTCAGCGCCTTCCGCAAGCACGGCGGCCAGGCCGCGCGCCGCCTGCTCGACCTGGGCCTGCTGCACACCACGCTGGTCATGGTGCTGAGCCTCGTCGCCACCAGCCTGATCGACGTGCAGGCCCTGGTGCCCATGGTGCTGCAGCAGCAGGAGCCCACCATCGAAGGCATCCGCCAGCTCTATTTCGCGCTGGGCGTGGGCCTTGTGCTCTACACGCCGGTGGTCATGCTGATATGGTTCTCGCCGCTGCTCATCATCTGGGAAGGCATCCCGCCGGGCAAGGCGCTGTTCTTCAGCTGGATCGCCTGCTGGCGCAACCGCGGCGCCTTCCTGGCCTATCTGTCGATCTGGGCCGTGTGCCTGATCGCCCTGCCGCTGTTCATCGAATCGCTGCTGCAGGCGTTGGACGTCTCCGACGTCGGCTCCCTGGTTCTGATCCCCTACACCGTGGTCATGACCGCGATCATGTACTGCTCGGTGTATGCGAGCTGGAAGTCCTGCTTCCAGGAGGCGGTCGCCGATCACGTGGAGGACGCCGACGGCGTCGTCAACCAGGTCGACGCGGCATCTGGCCCGGGCGGCCAGGGCGGCGGCGATCAGGACCCGCCCGCTCCGCCGGGCGCCGGCTGACCCTGCGCCGGCTCCCCCGCGCCACTCAAATCGGCGTCAGTTTCGCCACCGCCAGCGCCAGCCACTTCAAGCCGTGGCGGCCGAAGTTGATGTGCGCGCGGGCGTCGTCGCCAGAGCCTTCCAGCCCCACCACCGTGCCCTCGCCGAACTTCGAGTGGAACACCCGCTGGCCGACGCGGAAGCGCGCGCCTTCGGACTGGCGGCTTTCCAGCGCCGGGCTTTCGCTCACGACCTGCGCCGGCGTGTAACCCGAGGACCAGCCGCCCGCGCCATAGCCCGAGCCGTAGCCGGCCTTTTTTCCGCCCTTGGGTGTGAGCCATTTGACCGCGCCGTCGGGCAGTTCGTCGAAGAACTGCGACTTCATGTTGTAGCGCGTCTGACCGTGCAGCATGCGGGTCTGGGCGAAGGAGAGATAGAGCCGCTCGCGGGCGCGCGTGATCGCCACGTACATCAGGCGGCGCTCCTCCTCGAGGTTGTCGGCTTCGAGCATGCTGTTCTCATTCGGGAACAGGCCCTGCTCCAGGCCGGTGATGAACACCGCGTGAAACTCGAGCCCCTTGGCGGCGTGCACCGTCATCATCTGCACGGCGTCCTGGCCGGCCTGGGCCTGGTTGTCGCCGGCCTCCAGCGAGGCATGCGAAAGGAAGGCCGAGAGCGGCGACATTTCCACCGGGCCGGGTTCCACGACCGTCGCCGCCAGCTCCAGGGCGCCTTGCGCGCCCTGCACGCTCTGCGCCTCGCCGGCCTGCACCGCGGCCGCCGCCTGGGCGATGGCTGAGGCATCGACCGCCGCGCGCGAATGCTCCGGCACGGCGGCGATGCGCCAGGCCGGCTGGTCGAAATGAAAGCCCTCCTCGGAGAGGAAGGCCGACGCGGCGTTGGTCAGTTCCTGCAGGTTCTCGCGCTCTTTGAGGAAGTGATCTATCAGGCCGCTGTGCTTGACGACGTGCTCCACCGTCTCCGGCAGATTCATCTGCGCGGTCTCGAAGCGCAGCCGCTCGATCAGCGACACGAAGGCGCCCAGGTTCACGCCCGTCTTGCCCGGCACGAAGCCCCCCCCCGAATACAGCGAGCAGCCGTGCTGGCGCGCCAGGTCCTGCAGCGTCTCGAGCGACTTGGCGCCGATGCCGCGCGCCGGGAAATTCACCACGCGCAAGAAGGCGGTGTCGTCGCCGGGGTTGTCCATCAGGCGCAGATAGGCGAGCGCATGCTTGATTTCGGCGCGCTCGAAAAAGCGCAGGCCGCCGTAGACGCGGTAGGGAATGCCGGCCGAGAACAGCGCATGCTCGATCACCCGCGACTGCGCGTTGCTGCGGTAGAGAATGGCCATCTCGCGGCGCAGCCGGCCCTGGCCGATCAGGCCCTGGATCTCGTCGATGATCCAGGCCGCCTCCAGCCCGTCGCTCGCCGCCTCGTAGGCGCGCAGCGGCTCGCCGTGGCCGGCGTCGGTGCGTAGCTCCTTGCCCAGGCGCTGGGTGTTGTTGGAGATCAGCAGATTGGCCGCGTCGAGGATATGGCCGTGCGAGCGGTAGTTCTGCTCGAGCTTGACCAGGAAGGGCTTGTACTGGCGCTCGAACTGCCGCATGTTCTCCACATCCGCGCCACGGAAGGCGTAGATGCTCTGGTCGTCGTCGCCCACGGCGAACACGGCCGAGACCTGGTCCTCCGGCACCACGCCGTAGCCCGAGAGCAGTTTGAGCCAGGCGTACTGCAGCGGATTGGTGTCCTGGAATTCGTCGACCAGGATATGGCGGAAGCGCTGCTGGTAGTGCTCGCGGATCGGCGGGTTGTGCGCCAGCAGCTCGTAGCAGCGCAGCAGCAGTTCGGCGAAGTCCACCACGCCCTCGCACTGGCACTGCTCCTGGTACAGCCCGTAGAGCTCCACGAACTTGCGGTTGTATTCGTCGTTGGCCTCCACCGCGCCGGGGCGCAGGCCCTGCTCCTTGGCGCTGTTGATGAAGTACATCAGGTTCTTGGCCGGGTATTTCTCGTCGTCCACGTTCAGCGACTTGAGCAGGCGCTTGAGCGCCGAGAGCTGGTCGCCCGTGTCCAGGATCTGGAAGGATTGCGGCAGCCCGGCGTCGTGGAAATGCGCGCGCAGCATGCGGTTGCACAGGCCGTGGAAGGTGCCCAGCCACATGCCCCGCGTGTTGATCGGCAGCATGGCCGAGAGGCGCGCCATCATCTCCTTGGCGGCCTTGTTAGTGAAGGTCACGCCCAGCACCCCAGCCGGCGAAACCTGCCCCGTCTGGATCAGCCAGGCGATGCGCGTGGTCAGCACCCGCGTCTTTCCCGAACCCGCGCCCGCCAGGATCAGGGCGGGGATATTGGGCAGGGTGACGGCCTGGAGTTGTTCCGGGTTGAGATTGGCGAGCAGATCGGGCATGAACGGGCGGTAATGGACAGAAGCGGATGGAAGTGCAGAGCGGCGGGGAAATTACGCGCGGCAAGTCGTGGATTATAGGCTAGCCCTTATAATCACAGTCTATTCTGGGAGCCCCCGCCGCCCCGGTCCGGACCGCTCCCCGTCCGGCCGGTCCGCTATCGCACAACAAGCCATGGAATCACCGGATGTCCGATCTGAGCAAGAGTTTTGAACCCTCCGCCATCGAAGCCAAATGGGGCTCCGAATGGGAACAGCGCGGCATCGCCGCCCCCACGCTGACCGAGGGCAATGCCGACTTCTGCATCCAGCTGCCGCCGCCCAACGTCACCGGCACCCTGCACATGGGCCATGCCTTCAATCAGACCATCATGGACGGTCTGGTGCGCCACGCCCGCATGCGCGGCGACAACACCCTCTGGGTGCCCGGCACAGACCACGCCGGCATCGCCACGCAGATCGTGGTGGAGCGCCAGCTCGACGCCCAGGGCGTCTCGCGCCACGACCTCGGCCGCGACGCCTTCCTGAAGAAGGTCTGGGACTGGAAGGCCCAGTCCGGCTCCATCATCACCCGCCAGATCCGCCGCCTGGGCGCCTCCATCGACTGGAGCCGCGAATACTTCACCATGGACGAGCCGATGTCGGCCGCTGTGAACGAAGTCTTCGTGCGCCTGCATGAACAAGGCCTGATCTACCGCGGCAAGCGCCTGGTCAACTGGGATCCGCAGCTGGGCACCGCCGTGTCCGACCTCGAAGTCGTCAGCGAGGAAGAGAACGGCAACCTCTGGCACATCCGCTATCCGCTCGAGGACGGCTCGGGCCATCTCGCCGTCGCCACCACCCGTCCCGAGACCCTGCTCGGCGACGTGGCCGTGATGGTCCATCCCGAGGACGAGCGCTACCGGCATCTCATCGGCAAGCAGGTGCGCCTGCCGCTGTGCGACCGGCTGATCCCGGTGATCGCCGACGACTACGTGGACCGCGAATTCGGCACCGGCGTAGTCAAGGTCACGCCCGCGCACGACTTCAACGACTATGCTGTCGGCCAGCGCCACGGCCTGCCGCAGATCAGCGTGCTCACGCTCGACGCCAAGATCAACGACCACGCCCCGGCCGCCTACCGCGGTATGGACCGCTTCGACGCCCGCAAACAGGTGGTCTCCGACCTGGAGGCCGCCGGCCTGCTCGATTCGGCCAAGCCGCACAAGTTGATGGTGCCGCGCGGCGACCGCACCAACGCCGTCATCGAGCCCATGCTCACCGACCAATGGTTCGTGGCCATGAGCAAGCCCGCGCCCGATGGCACGTTCAACCCCGGCAAGTCCATCGCCGAGACCGCCCTGAACATGGTGCGCTCGGGCGAGATCAAGTTCGCCCCCGAGAACTGGACCACCACCTACTACCAGTGGCTCGAGAATATCCAGGACTGGTGCATCTCGCGCCAACTCTGGTGGGGCCACCAGATTCCCGCCTGGCATGGCGAGAACGGCGAGATCTTCGTCGCCCGCAGCGAGGCCGACGCCCAAGCCAAGGCCAAGGCCGCCGGCTACGCGGACAAGCTCGCGCGCGACCCCGACGTGCTCGACACCTGGCTCAGCTCCGCGCTCGTGCCCTTCTCCTCGCTGGGCTGGCCGAAGCAAACGCCCGAGCTCAAGCACTTCCTTCCCTCCGCCGCGCTGGTGACGGGCTTCGACATCATCTTCTTCTGGGTGGCGCGCATGGTCATGATGACCGCGCACTTCACCGGCCAGGCGCCCTTCCACACCGTCTACGTCCACGGCCTGGTGCGCGACGCCGAAGGCCAGAAGATGAGCAAGTCCAAGGGCAACACCCTGGACCCGATAGACCTGGTGGACGGCATCGGCCTAGAAGACCTGGTGGGCAAGCGCACCACCGGCCTGATGAATCCGAAGCAGGCCGAATCCATCGCCAAGAAGACCCGCAAGGAATATCCCGAAGGCATCCCCGCCTTCGGCACCGACGCGCTGCGCTTCACCTTCGCCTCGATGGCGACCCTGGGCCGCAACATCAGCTTCGACCTCGCCCGCTGCGAGGGCTACCGCAACTTCTGCAACAAGCTGTGGAACGCCACGCGCTTCGTGCTGATGAACTGCGAGGGCCAGGACTGCGGCTTCAACGCCAAGTGCGGCCCGTCAGGCGAAGGCGGCTGCGGCCCCGAGGGCGACCTCTGGTTCTCGCCCGCCGACATGTGGATCGTCTCCGAACTCCAGCGCGTGGAGGCGGAGGTCGAAAAGGGCTTCGGCGAATACCGCTTCGACAACATCGCCAACGCTGTCTACAAATTCGTCTGGGACGAATACTGCGACTGGTATCTTGAGCTCGCCAAGGTGCAGATCCAGACCGGCACGCTGGGCCAGCAGCGGGCCACACGCCGCACCCTGCTGCGCGTGCTCGAGACCATCCTGCGCCTCGCCCATCCTCTGATCCCATTCATCACCGAGGAGCTTTGGCAGACCGTCGCGCCGCTGGCGAGAAAGTACGGTGACGAGAAGAACCAGGCCGCGCCCGGCACGCTCTCCATCGCCCAGCAGCGCTATCCTGTGCCCCAGCCCGATAAGATCGACGCCGCATCCGACGCCTGGGTGGCCGGGCTCAAGCAGCTGACCGAAGCCTGCCGCAACCTGCGCGGCGAGATGCAGATCCCGCCGGGCCAGAAGCTGCCGCTCGTGGCCCACCCCGGCAGCGAAGCTGCCGCCAAGCTGGTGCGCGAGGCCGCGCCCTATCTGCAGGCGCTCTCGCGCCTGGAGCAGGTGACGCTGTGCGCCGACGAGAAAGAATTCGAGGCCGCCTCGGCCGGCGCGCCGGTCGCGGTGGTCGGCGAAGCGAGCCTGGCGCTCAAGGTGGAGATCGACGTCGAGGCCGAGCGCGCCCGCCTGGGCAAGGAAGTCGCCCGCCTCGCCGGCGAAGTGGAAAAGACCAAGGCTAAGCTGGGCAACGCCAGCTTCGTCGAGCGCGCGCCCGCCGCCGTGGTCGAGCAGGAGCGCAAGCGCCAGGCCGATTTCGAGGCCACGCTGTCCAAATTGCAAGCCCAGCTCGCAAGGCTGGCCAACCAGTAAGAGGAATCGTCATGGAAGCTCGCGTCACCAAGGCAGTCTTTCCCGTCGCGGGTCTTGGCACCCGCTTCCTGCCGGCCACCAAGGCCAGCCCGAAGGAAATGCTGCCGGTGGTCGACAAGCCGCTGATCCAATACGCGGTGGAAGAGGTGCTGGCCGCGGGCATCACCGAGATGATCTTCGTCACCGGCCGCAGCAAGCGCGCCATCGAGGACCATTTCGACAAAGCCTACGAACTCGAGGCAGAGCTCACCGCCAAGAACAAGACCGAACTGCTGAAGATCGTGCGCGCGGTCACGCCGCCCAACGTCAACTGCGTCTACGTTCGCCAGGCCGAAGCCCTGGGCCTGGGCCATGCGGTGCTCTGCGCCGAGAAGCTGGTGGGCAACGATCCATTCGCCGTGATCCTCGCCGACGACCTGCTCGACGGCGAGCCGCCGGTGCTCAAGCAGATGGTCGACCTCTACGGCCACTACGGCTGCTCGATCATCGGCGTGGAGGAAGTGCCGCGCGAGGCGACCAAGTCCTACGGCGTGATCGCCGGCAAGACCTGGGATGAGGGCCTGATCAAGATGACTGGCATCGTCGAGAAGCCCGATCCCAAGGACGCGCTCTCGAACCTGGGCGTGGTCGGCCGCTATCTGCTGCAGCCGCGCATCTTCCAGCACATCCGCGCCTTGAAGCCCGGCGCCGGCGGCGAGATCCAGCTCACCGACGCGATCCAATCGATGCTGCTCCAGGAGCAGGTGCTCGGCTACCGCTACAAGGGCGTACGCTACGACTGCGGCAGCAAGCTCGGCTATCTCAAGGCCACGGTGGACATGGCCCTGCGCCATCCGGAAGTGCGCGAGGAGTTTGCCGCCTACATCAAGGGCAAGACAGTCTGAGGCGCTATGCGCCGCCACCCGCGCGGCCCATGCGCAGGCATTTCACCAGACCATAAAAGCTGATCGAGGTCCAGAAGGTCTCGATCACGGCGGAAGCCAGGTTGAAATTGAAGATCAGCGCATACCAGATCAGGCAGGAGCCGAGCAGATTGGCGCCGGGGAAGCGCCAGTCGTCGGAGCGCAGCAGGCGCTTCTGGTTGAGGAAATAGGCCAGCGCGACGATCGCCGCGCCGACCAGTCCGACATAGTCGTAATAGGCGAAGGCCTGGGTCAAGAGAAGGCCTTCATGCGCCGGTGGCTCAAGCGGGCAGCAGGCCTTCGGCCTTCATCGCCGTCTGCACGCCGGGGAGCGCTACCACGCGCGCGGTAGGCAGCCAGATTGGCCAGGCCGGAGATGTCCACGCCGACGCGCGGCGCTCAGTTGGTCACCGTGAACAGATAGCCGTCGGTCACGGTGAACTGATCGTCCATCAGGTATTGCTTGTCAGCCAGCTGGCCGTCCACCCACTTCAGGCGCGAGAGCAGCTTGTCCTTGACCACCGTCTTGTACTCGTCCGGCGTGTCCGGGCGGAACAGGGGAGAGAAGCCCTTGTGCAGTTCGGTGCCGATGAAGGTCAGCAGCGATTGCAGCTTGTAGCGCCCCAGCGTACCCGCGGCCGGCGCCAGCTTCTTCTCGGGCGCCTTGTCGGCGATGTACTGGACGATGGTCGGATCTTCGGCCAGACGGGTACCGTCTTCCAGCTCCAGCAGCGGCACGTAGCCCAGCGGATTGATCGAGTAGTAGTCGGTGCCGTCCTTGAGCTGATTGGTCTTGGTGCTGGCGAGCACCGGCTCGAAGGCGAGGCCCGATTCGTGCATGGCTATGTGCGGGGAGAGCGAGCAGGCGCCGGGGCTGTAGTAGAGCTTCATTCTTGTCTCCTGTTGAATGTCCAGCGGCTCAGCGCCGCTTGATCAAAAACACAAAACCGTCTTCCAGTTCCTTGTGTTCGAGAAGCTCGTTGCCGGTCTGCTTGGCGAAGGCGGTGAAGTCGCGCACCGAGCCCGGATCCGTGGAATAGATGCGCAGCACCTGGCCGGTCTGCAGCTCCGCCAGCGCCTTCTTGGCGCGGAGGATGGGCAGCGGGCAGTTCAGGCCCTTGGCGTCGACTTCCTTGTCGACCTGCACTTCGAGCGGATTTCCCATTTCTCTCTATCTTCTTTCCTGATTCTGTGTTCTTGCGCGGCTCAGCCCAGACGCTGGTCCAGCCAGCTCTGCACGCCCGCAAGCACCTTGGGCAGCGCGGCCGCATCGGTGCCGCCGGCCTGCGCCAGCTCGGGCTTGCCGCCGCCCTTGCCGCCGACCTGCTCGGCGACGAAGTTGACCAGATCGCCGGCCTTAATCCTGCCGGTCACGTCGGCGGTGACGCCGGCGATCAGGCTGACCTTGCCGTCGTTTACGGCAGCCAGCACGATGGCCGCGGTCTTGAGCTTGTCCTTGAGCTTGTCCACCGTCTCGCGCAGCGCCTTGACGTCGGCGCCGTCAAGCTGGGCGGCCAGCACCTTGATGCCGGAGATGTCCACCGCCGAGGCGGCTAGGTCATCGCCCTGGCTCGCGGCCAGCTTGCTCTTGAGGCGGTCGAGCTCCTTCTCCAGCGCGCGCATGTGCTCTTGCACCTGGGCGACGCGCTGGGGCACTTCCTCGGGCGTGGCCTTGAGCGCGGAGGCGACGGCCGCCATGCGCGCGGCCAGCTCCTGGGTGTAGGCCAGGGCGTTGTCGCCGGTGATGGCTTCGATGCGGCGGATGCCCGCCGCCACGCCGCTTTCCGCGACGATCTTGAACATGCCGATGTCGCCGGTGCGGCTCACATGGGTGCCGCCGCAGAGTTCGCGGCTCGAGCCGATGTCGAGCACGCGCACCTCGTCGCCATACTTCTCGCCGAACAGCGCCACCGCGCCGCCCTTGACCGCGTCGTCGTAGCCCATGAGCTGGGCCTTGGTGGCGGCGTTGGCTAGGATCTCGGCGTTGACGATGTGTTCGATGCGGTGGATCTCGGCCTCGCTCACGGCCGCGCCGTGGGCGAAGTCGAAGCGGGTCTTGTCGGGGTCGACCAGCGAGCCCTTCTGCTGCACGTGGCCGCCGAGCGTCTCGCGCAGGGCCTTGTGCAACAGGTGGGTGGCGCTGTGGTTGCGCATGGTGCGGGCGCGGCGCTGCCCGTCCACCTTGGCCTGCACGCTGTCGCCGAGCTTGAGTGTGCCAGCGGCGAGGCTGCCGTAGTGGCCGAAGACGTCGACCTGGATCTTGAGGGTGTCGTCCACGGCGAAGACGACGCCGCCGGCGCCGTGCAGCGCACCCTGGTCGCCAACCTGGCCGCCGGATTCGGCGTAGAAGGGCGTAGCGTCGAGCACGACCACACCGGACTCGCCCGCCTTGAGGCTGTCCACCGCCGCGACGTCGCGGTACAGGGCGACGACCTTGGCCGCGTCAAGCGACTGCACTTCATAGCCATTGAAGGCGGTGGTCTGGCCGTTGTATTCGAGCGCCGCGCCGGCCTTGAACTTGCCGGCCGCGCGGGCCTGCTCGCGCTGGCACGCCATGGCGGCGTCGAAGCCGGCCTCGTCCACGGTGATGCCGAGTTCGCGGCAGACATCCTGCGTGAGGTCGAGCGGGAAGCCGAAGGTGTCGTGCAGTTTGAAGGCGAGTTCGCCGTCGAGCACCGCGCCCTTGGCCAGGTCCTTGAGCGCACCCTCGAGGATGGACATGCCGTGCTCGATGGTTTCGAAGAAGCGCTCTTCCTCGGCCTGGAGCACCGCAGTGACGCGCGCGCCCTGCTCGACCGGCTCGGGATAGGCCTCGCCCATTTCCTTGGCGAGATCGGCCACGAGCCTGTGAAAGAAGGGCTTGCGCACGCCGAGCTTGTAGCCGTGGCGGATGGCGCGGCGCACGATGCGGCGCAGGACGTAGCCGCGGCCTTCGTTGCCGGGGATCACGCCGTCGACGATCAGGAAGGAGCAGGCGCGGATATGGTCGGCGATGACCTTCAGCGAGTTGTTGCCCAGGTCTTTCTCGCCGGTCTCGCGCGCGGCGGCGGCGATCAGCGCCTGGAACAGGTCGATCTCGTAGTTGCTGTGCACATGCTGGAGCACGGCGGCGATGCGCTCCAGGCCCATGCCGGTGTCCACGCAGGGCTTTGGCAGCGGCGTTAGCGTGCCGCTCTCGTCGCGGTTGAACTGCATGAACACGAGATTCCAGATCTCGATGTAGCGGTCGCCGTCGGCGTCCGGCGAGCCCGGGGGGCCGCCCCAGACGTCCGCGCCGTGGTCGTAGAAGATTTCTGAGCAGGGGCCGCAGGGGCCGGTGTCGGCCATCTGCCAGAAGTTTTCCGAGGCGTAGCGCGCGCCCTTGTTGTCGCCGATGCGCACGATGCGCTCGACCGGCACGCCGACTTCCTTGGCCCAGATGTCGTAGGCCTCGTCGTCTTCCGCGTAGACGGTGATCCAGAGCTTGTCCTTGGGCAGCTGGTAGACGCCGGTGAGCAGCTCCCAGGCGAAGTTGATCGCGTCGCGCTTGAAATAGTCGCCGAAGGAGAAATTCCCCAGCATCTCGAAGAAGGTGTGGTGGCGCGCCGTGTAGCCGACGTTTTCCAGATCGTTGTGCTTGCCGCCGGCGCGCAAGCTGCGCTGCGAGGAGGTGGCGCGGGTGTAGGGGCGCTTCTCCGTGCCGAGGAACACGTCCTTGAACTGCACCATGCCGGAGTTGGTGAAGAGCAGCGTCGGGTCGTTCGCCGGCACGAGGCTGGACGAGCGGACGATGGTGTGGCCCTTCGATGCAAAGTACCGCAGGAACTTCTGGCGTATTTCTGCTGCTTTCATGGCGCGGCGAACTGATGAACGTAACCCATCATTTTATATGTCTTTAGCAAAGATCCTTGTTTTTCAATCCAAAACTTCAGTTTTCGCAGCTTCGGGCCGCGGCCCGACGAGATGGGCTATTGGTACGGTCATGCGCTCCACGACGCGTTCGGCGGCGCTTTCTTACCTAGGTATTTACCCCTAAAAACCAGTGCTTATGCGGCCCGCGCAAGGATGTTGAAAGCGACTTGAAAGCTGGCGGTCATAGTCTCGCGGTTCCTTTTAGCAATTAGATATATTCCCAAGGAGACTGCCTTGCAAGTGCGCAGCAAGAAAGACCTTTACTCCGGCCTGATGTTCGTGGTCGTGGGTCTGGCGTTCTCGTTCATCGCCAGAACCTACAGCATGGGCACCACGGCCAAAATGGGCCCGGGCTACTTCCCGTTCTGGCTCGGCATCCTGCTCGCCATCCTCGGCGTGATCGTTCTCGGTGTCGCCATGTCGCCCAAGACCGCCGAAGACGAGATGGACAAGTGGGACGTCAAGTCCGTGCTCTGGATCACCGGTTCGGTGACGCTCTTCGGCCTGCTGCTCAAGCCGCTGGGCCTGATCCTGTCGCTGATCGCCCTCGTGTTCGTGTCGGCCATGGCCAGCCATGAATTCCAATGGAAGGGCACCGTGGTCAACGCCATCCTGCTAGTGGTCCTGGCCTACGTCGCGTTCGTCTGGGGTCTGGGTCTGCAGTTCCCGGTCTGGCCGGCCTTCATTGCCCAATAAAAAGCGAGAGAGACACTAATGGAATTGTTCAACAACCTCGCGCTGGGCTTCTCCACGGCGATGACCTTCCAGAACCTGCTGTACGCGTTCGCCGGCTGCGTACTGGGCACCCTGATCGGCGTGCTGCCGGGTCTGGGACCCATCGCCACCATCGCGATGCTGCTGCCCACCACCTACGCGCTGCCCCCCGTGGCCGCGCTGATCATGCTCGCTGGCATCTACTACGGCGCGCAGTACGGCGGCTCCACCACCGCGATTCTCGTGAACATCCCCGGCGAATCCTCGTCGGTGGTGACAGCGATCGACGGCTACCAGATGGCCCGAAATGGCCGGGCAGGCGTGGCGCTGGCCACCGCTGGCCTGGGCTCGTTCTTCGCCGGTTGCGTCGCAACCCTGGTGCTGGCCGCCTTCGCCGCCCCGCTCTCCGAGCTAGCCTTCAAGTTCGGCCCGTCCGAATACTTCTCGCTGATGATCCTGGGCCTGATCGGCGCCGTGGTGCTGGCTTCGGGTTCGCTGGTCAAGGCGATCGCGATGATCGTACTGGGCCTGCTGCTGGGCCTGGTGGGCACCGACGTGAACTCCGGCGTGGCGCGTTTCAGTTTCGACCTGCCTGAGCTGACCGACGGCATCGGCTTCGTCGACGTGGCCATGGGCCTGTTCGGCTTCGCGGAAATCATGGTCAACCTCGAGCATAAGGAAAAGCGCGAGACCTTCACCGACAATGTGCAAGGCCTGTGGCCGACCCTGGCGGACTTCAAGCGCATGGCTCCTGCCGTGCTGCGCGGTACCTCGCTGGGCTCCATCCTGGGCATCCTGCCCGGCGGCGGCGCGGCGCTCGCTTCGTTCGCGGCCTATTCGCTGGAAAAGAAGAGCTCCAAGTTCTCGCATGAATTCGGCAAGGGCGCCATCGAAGGCGTGGCCGGTCCGGAATCGGCCAACAACGCCGCCGCGCAGACCTCGTTCATCCCGCTGCTCACCCTGGGCATTCCGCCCAACGCGGTGATGGCGCTGATGGTCGGTGCGATGACTATCCACAACATCCAGCCCGGTCCGCAGGTCATGACCAGCAACCCGGCACTGTTCTGGGGCCTGATCGCCTCGATGTGGATCGGCAACGTGATGCTGATCATCCTGAACCTGCCACTGATCGGCATGTGGGTGAAGCTGCTGACGATTCCGTATCGCCACCTCTACCCCGCCATCCTGGTCTTCTGCTGCATCGGCGTGTACACGGTGAACAACACCACCTTCGACGTCCTGCTGACCGCTGGTGCCGGCATCATCGGCTACCTGTTCATCAAGCTGGGCTGCGAACCCGCTCCGCTGCTGCTGGGCTTCGTGCTGGGGCCGATGATGGAAGAAAACTTCCGCCGCGCCCTGCTGCTGTCCCGCGGCGACTTCACCGTGTTCTTCACTCGTCCGCTGTCGCTGGGCCTGCTGATCGCCGCCGCCGCGCTGGTCGTGATCGTCGTCCTGCCGGCCGTGAAGAAGACCCGCGAAGAAGCCTTCGTGGAAGAGTGAGCAAGACCGAGCATCAAAGCCTGCCGTTCCCCCAACGGCTTGTTGGAAAGCGCCCCGCGAGGGGCGCTTTTTTTATCTGCTAAAATTCCAAGCATGAATCAGAAATCCAATCCGCAAAAGGATGCCGCGGCGCCCGCACCCTCCAACTTTCTGCGCCAGATCATCGAGAAGGATCTCGCCGCCGGCCACTACGCCGGCCGCCAGGACGGACACGGCCCCCTGCCCCAGGTCATAACCCGCTTCCCGCCCGAGCCCAACGGCTATCTGCACATCGGCCACGCGAAGAGCATCTGCCTGAATTTCGGCCTGGCCAAGGAATACGAGGAGCGCGGCGTGGGCGGACGCTGCCACATACGCTTCGACGACACCAATCCAGTCAAGGAAGACACGGAATACGTCGACAGCATCCTCGACGCGGTGCAGTGGCTGGGCTTCTCCTGGGAGCACGGCGGCCAGACGCATCTGCACTACGCCAGCGACTATTTCGACAGCCTCTACCAGTTCGCCGAGACGTTGATCCAGCAGGGCCACGCCTACGTCGACAGCCAGGACGCCGAGACTATCCGCGCCGCGCGCGGCAATCTGACCGAGCCGGGCAAGAACAGCCATTTCCGCGACCGGCCGGCCGACGAGAGCCTGAGCCTGTTCCGGGAGATGCGCGACGGCAAGTACGCGGACGGCGAGCATGTGCTGCGCGCCAGGATCGACATGGCCTCGCCCAACATCATGATGCGCGACCCGGTGATCTACCGCATCCGCCACGCCCATCACCACCGCACGGGCGACAAGTGGTGCATCTACCCGATGTACGACTTCACCCACTGCATCTCGGACGCGCTCGAGCGCATCACGCATTCGATCTGCACGCTCGAGTTCGAGAACAACCGCCCGCTCTACGACTGGATCCTCGAGCGCCTGCGCGACGCCGGCGTCTTCGCCGAGCCGCTGCCGCATCAGCACGAATTCTCCCGCCTGAACCTGACCTACACCATCACCAGCAAGCGCAAGCTGCTGCAGCTGGTGGAGGAGAAGCGGGTGAGCGGCTGGGACGATCCGCGGATGCCCACCATCGTCGGCATCCGCCGCCGCGGCTATACGCCAGAGAGCGTGCGGCTTTTCTGCGAGCGCATCGGCGTGGCCAAGGCCGACAGCTGGATCGAGATGAGCGTGCTCGAGCAGGCCCTGCGCGACGACCTGGATCCGCGCGTGAACCGCGTCAGCGCGGTGCTGCGCCCGCTCAAGCTCATCATCGACAATTTCCCCGAGGGCCGCATGGAGCCCTGCACATCACCCCACCATCCGCACAAGCCGGAGCTGGGCCTTCGCAACTTCCACTTCTCGCGCGAGCTGTGGATCGAGCAGGAGGATTTCACCGAGACGCCGCCCAAGGGCTATTTCCGGCTATTCCCCGGCAACCGCGTGCGCCTGCGCCACGGCTTCGTGATCGAATGCACCGGCTGTGAGAAGGATGCCGCTGGCAATGTCGTCACCGTCCATGCCAACTATTTCGAGGACAGCAAGAGCGGCACGCCGGGCTCGAACAACTACAAGGTCAAGGGCAACATCCACTGGGTTAGCGCCGCCGAGGCGGTGGGCGCGCAGGTGCGGCTCTACGACCGGCTGTTCTCCGATCCGCATCCCGACTCCGGCGGCAAGGACTTCCTCGCCGCGCTCAATCCGAATTCCCTGGAAACGGTGCAGGCCTGGCTCGAGCCCGGCGCCGCCTCGACCGAGGCCGGAACGCGGCTGCAGTTTGAGCGCCACTGCTATTTCGTGGCCGACTTGGTGGATTCCAAGCCGGGGGCCCTGGTCTTCAACCGCAGCGTCGGGCTGAAGGACACCTGGCAGAAATAATCCACGCGGGATAAAAAAGCGCCCCGAGGGGCGCTTTTTTATCGAGATCAAGTCTCGAAGCCAGAATTACTTCTTGGCTTCTTCCTTCTTTTCAGCCTTCTTCTCTTCCTTCTTGGCTTCAGCCTTCGGAGCGTCCTTGGCGGCGTCGGTCTTCGGGGCGTCAGCGGCGAAAGCAGCGGTTGCGAACAGGCCAGCGATCAGGGCAGTGATCAGTTTGCTCATTTAAAAACTCCAGAGTTTATTTTTTAAAAATGCGCAATTTCTTAAGCATCGCAGATTGTATCGAAAGAAATGCACAATTTATAAGCTGGGCGCCTTATTTTTACATTGTGAAAATTCGAGAGCGCGCCCCCAACGGCCTGTTTCTGGGGTTTCTCTGACTCAGGTCGATGCTTTTGCTGCCGCCTTGTCCGATTCCGCGAGACGGGCGCGTTTTCCTTTTCCTGCAGCAGCCGCCACATGACCTTGCCCGAACCCGACTTGGGCAGAGCGTCAATGAACTCGACCGAATGCGGGTATTTGTAGGCGGCCATGTGCTCCTTGCACCAGTCGATGATCTGCTCGGCGGTGGCCGTTTCCTTAGCATGCGCGCGCAGCACGACGACGGCCTTCACCGTTTCGCCGCGGTAGGCGTAGCGGGTGCCGATGATGCAGGCTGCCTGGATGTCGGGATGGCGGTACATGAGGTTCTCCACCTCGGCCGGCCAGACTTTGTAGCCCGAGGCGTTGATCATGCGCTTGAGGCGGTCGATGATGAAGAAATAGCCTTCCTCGTCGACGAAGCCCAGGTCGCCGGTGCGGAAGAACTTCTTGCCCTCGAAGTCGATGAAGGCTTCGGCGGTGGCTTCCGGCTTGCCCCAGTAGCCCTTGAAGACCTGCGGGCCATTGACGATGATATCGCCCACTTCGTTTTGGCCCAGCTCCTTGAGCGTCTGCGGATCGACGATGCGCGCATCGGTGCCAAAGGTGGGGATGCCCAGGCATTGCAGCTTCACGCGCTCGGGCGGATTGCTGTGCGTGGGCGCAATGGTCTCGGACAGGCCGTAGCCTTCCTGATAGTTCAGGCCGTACTGGTCGCGCAAGCGCTCGGCGATGACCGCCGGCATGGCCGCGCCGCCGCCGCTGATGCTGGAGATGCAGCTCAGGTCGAACCCCGGCATGCGCGGGCTGGCGAGCAGGGCGATCACCATCGTCGGGATGTTCGTCCAGTGTGTGATCTTGTAGCGCGAAATGTAGCTGCCCGCGGTGTCGCGGTCCCAGCGCGGCAGCATGACAACGGTGGCGCCGGAATACAGCGGCGCGTGCATGCCGTAGACCATGCCGGTGACGTGAAACAGCGGCACCACGGAGAGCACCCGCTCGTCCTCGCCGGATTGGCCCCAGAGGCAGCCGCCGATGGTGTTGTGCATCACCGTGCGGTTGGTGTGCATGCAGCCCTTGGGGAAACCGGAGGTGTAGGGCATGCAGGCGAGATCGTCGGGGCCGGCCAGATTGGCTTGCGGCGCGATGGCCTGGTCAAGCACATCGCGCCAGCGTGCTCATTGGCGCCGCCAGGCAGCGTGGCGGGCGCTTCGCACAGCGGCTGCAGCGCGGGCGGCAATGCGTCCTCCGGATGCGGAAAGGTCTTGGGCAGCGCCTCGTCGTATCGGGTCACGACGATGTGCTGCAGCCGGCGCTCGGGCGGCACCTCGGCATTGGCGTCGATCACGCGCTGCGCGAGCTCCGCCGAGCACAGCGCGATCTTGGCGCCGGCGTCGGTGAAGTAATGGACGAATTCGTCGGCGCGGTTCATTGGATTGACCGGCACGTAGATCGCGTCCGCGCGCAGGATGCCGTAGCAGGCGGCGATGAACTGCGGGTAGTTCTGCATGTAGACCAGCACCCTGTCGCCCTTGACCACGCCCTGCTTCTGCAGCCAGCCGGCGATGGCCTCGGTCTGGCGCTTGAGTTCGCCGAAGGAAAGGCTCGCACCGAAGAAGACCGTCGCCGCCTTGTCGGGATAGCGCATCGCCGAGACTTCGAGATTGCGCCACAGCGAGGTCTCCGGCAGCGTGATGTCCTGCGGGATCTTGTGGAGCCAGAACTGCTTGTGGGGACGGGCGGCGGGGAGGGACATACAGTCTCCTGGGATCTTGTAATTATTGGCTCACATTATAAATAAACGACCGTGCTTTCCTTGTGAGGATTTACACTGGCGCGCATGACGAAAACCAAGTTGATCGTGTTCTGCGGCCATGCCGGCACCGGCAAGACCACCCTGGCCAAACGCATGCTGCCGCGCCTGCTCCAGGCTGGCATCCACACCTGCCTCCTCGACAAGGACACCCTCTACGGCAAATACAGTTCGGCCGTGATGGGCGTGATCCGCGGTCGATCCCAACGACCGCGACAGCCCCGAATATCTCCAGCATCTGCGCGCCCCCGAATACCAGGGCATGCTCGACATGGCGCGGGAAAACCTGCGGCTGGGGGTGAGCGTGATCGTGGTCGGACCGCTGTCCAAGGAGATCAAGGCGCACAGGCTGCTCGATCCCGCCTGGGCCTGCCTGCCGGAGGGCGCACAACTGCGCCCGGTCTGGGTGCAGTTGCAGGAGGATTAAGCGCGGCGGTGCATCCGAGGCGCGCGGCAATCCGCTCGACGCCTACAAGCTTGCACACTGGGAGGACTACCGGCAGCGGCTCTTTTGCCCCGACCCGGCCGCCTATCCCGAGCTTCGCATCTTCGACAACACCGCGCCCGCGGCGGCGGACGAGGACGCGCTCTTCGCGTATCTGAAGGACTATTGACGCGGCAATATAAAGATTTAACTTATTATCATTTAATGCATCGAATTGGCATAGAAAAAGAAGACGCTCGATACCAGAAACTGGAGCAACTGCACGAGAGGCGAAAGCAGGTCGTTAGGTTGCATCGGAATGGATACGGAGTCATGGCCATCGTGGAGTTGACAGGGCTGAGTTACCCGGCGGCTCGACTGGCCATTGATCTCTATGAAGAAGGGGGCGCGGCGACCCTGAAGCCGTGCCAACGAGCTCGTACGCCAGGAGACGGAAGACGGCTGAATGCGGATCAAGAAGAAGCAATCCGGCGCACGATCTGCGACAAACGTCCGGAGCAGTTGAAGATGGAATCTGCGCTCTGGACGCGAGGCGCGGTCATGCTGTTCATCGAACAGGAATACGCGTTCAGACTCTCAATACGTGCGGTCGGAGACTACCTCAAGCGCTGGGGTTTCACGCCGAAAAAGCAGATCAAGCGCGCTTACGAACAGCGACCGGAGGCTGTCAAGCAGTGGATCGATCAGGAGTATCCGGCCATCGAGAAGCGTGCCAAGGCCAAAGGTGGCGAGATTCACTGGGGTGACGAAACCGCGTTGGTGAATACGGATGTGCGGGGCCGCAGTTATGCTCCCAAAGGGAAAACCCAGGTCACGATGGCGGTTAGAGGTACGCGACAGAAGCTGTCGATGATTTCCACAGTGACCAATCAGGGCAAGGCAAGCTGGATGATCATCGATGGTGCCTTTAACCACGAGAAGCTCATCGAGCTCTTCGAGGTGCTGGTGGCCGATGGCAAGCGCGCGGGAAAGAAAGTGTTCCTGATCATCGACAACCTCAGCGTGCATCACCGCAAGCCGGTCAAGGCATGGCTTGCCGAGCACCAAGCCGACATCGAAGTCTTTTACCTGCCAAGCTACAGCCCGGAGCTCAATCTGGATGAGCGACTCAACGCCGACCTGAAACATGTCATCAGCACACGAGTCCCCGTCAGAACAAAGGCCAAATTACACGCAGCAGCAAAGAACCACATGGCGTTCATCGAAACCCATCCTGAACGCGTGAAATCCTACTTCCAGGATTCCAGCGTCAAATACGCCGCATGAAAACTTCTTCCTGCCGGATCAATAGCGTGCAGCGCTCATAGCCGAGCGCCGCCCCCAGCTGCTTGATGTCCTCGACGATGTGCTTGGGCTTGTAGGCGTCGACCTCGGCCGGCTTGGACGAGAGATTGAAGCCGCGCAGATCCGGCGCGACCACGTAATGCGAGTCCTCGAAGGCCGGAATCAGCTCAGCCCATTCCATCCAGAACTCCGGGAAGCCGTGCACGAACAGCAGCAGCGGCTTGCCCTTCTCGCCGCAGTCGGCGTAGTGCAGGCGCATGCCGTTTTGCAGCGCCGCAAATTTGCCCTGATGCGGATGATGGGGATGCGAGGACATGCGCGCGTCCTTTCCGTCAGCCCGCCAGGGCGGCCTTGAGCTTCGCCCGCAGCTCTGGCTTGCCGACGAAGGGGTCCGAGGAGGTGCGCTGCTGAAGCGAGTCTTCCATGCGCGTCTGCCGGCCGACCAGGGCGTGCGGATTCGAATAGATGAAGAAGCCGTCCTTTTCGATGGCGTCGAAGACCATCTTTCCGATGTCGGCCACGGTCAGCTTGCCCGAGCCAACGGCCTTGTCGGAATTGGCCTGGGCGATCAACTGCGAGCGCGTCGGCGCGCCCGTGTTGGCGAGGTCGCCGGGACGGTTGCGGCCCGACTTGCTGATGCCCGTGGGCACGAAATACGGGCAGAGCACCGAGCAGTGGATCTGTTCGGTCACCAGCGACAGGTCGTGATAGAGCGTTTCGGAAAGCAACACCATGGCCGCCTTGGAGGCGTTGTACACGCCCATGTTCAGCGCGTTGAGCAGGCCGGCCATCGATGCGGTGTTCACGATATGGCCCTCATAGGACGGGTCCTTCTGCGCGGCGGCCAGCATCAGCGGCGTGAAGATGCGCACGCCGTGCACCACGCCCCAGAGATTGGCCCCCAGCACCCATTCCCAGTCCTTGTCGCTGTTTTCCCAGACCAGACCGCCGCTGCCGACGCCCGCGTTGTTGAACACCAGGTTAACCGTGCCGAATTCGCGCATCGCCGCGTCCGCCAGCACCTGCACCTCCTCCAACCTGGAGACGTCTCAGCGCACGCCAATCACCGCCGCGCCCATGCCCTTGATCTCCGCCACCGCCACGTCCAGCGCACCCTGCTGCACGTCGGCCAGCACCATCTTCATGCCGCGCCGCGCGCCGATGCGCGCGAACTCCAGGCCGAAGCCCGACGCCCCGCCGGTGATCACCGTCACCCTGCCCCGGTACTCTTTCACGTTGTCTCCTGCTTCTGTTTGATCTTTTGTCTGCTCTTGCCTGGATCGGCCGGCTTGCCCGTCACGAAAAATTAGTTGAGGAAATCCGGCTGCTCCTTGAGTATCCGCACGTACAGCGGCTGAAACTGGAACCAGCCCGAGAAGGACGAACCGACGATGTTGAAGTACTGCTCGGCCGCCTTCTCGTTGATGAGCTTGAGCTTCTCGCCGGGGCGCACCGCGGCTTCCGTCAGCAGCTGCACATGGGAGGAGCGCTCCATGCAGATGAACCACCAGGCCGCCTCGTCCACCGTCTTGCCCACGGTCAGCAGGCCGTGGTTCTGCAGGATGGCCGCCTTGTTCTTGCCCAGGGCCTTGGCGATGCGCTTGCCCTCGTCGAGCTCGACCACCACGCCGCCGAAGTCATCGTAGAGCGCATGGTCCTGGCTGATCATCTCCAGCAGCCGGCCCAGGGCCGAGAAGGGGCGGGCCATGTGCAGGCGCGAATGGATGGCGAAGGCTGCGCGGTTCAACGGATGCTTGCCCTCGACGACGTTGCCCTCGTCGTCGCAACGGATCAGGTTAGACACCTTCACCTGGCTGAAATGCACGCCGAAGGGATTCACCCAGAAGGTGTCGGTGTGCTCGGGATCACGCGCCGTGATGTGGTCGGCTACGCCCTCGTCGAAGCCGAACTTGGAGAACAGTCGGAAGGCCACCGCCAGCCACTGCTTGCGGTGCAGGCGCTCGTCCTCGACCTTGTCGAACTGCGGCGGCTTCGGCAGGCCCGCCGGGGCCATGATGCTGGGTCTGTCGGGTGCGTTCATGTGCGTCTCCTCGTCCCTGTGCCTGCGTTCAGATCAGCTTGACCAGCTGCTTGCCGAAATTCTTGCTCTTGAGCAGGCCCATGAAGGCCTCGGGCGCGCTCGCCAGGCCCTCGGCCACGCTCCGCGGAACTTGATCTTGCCCATCGCGACCGCCATGCCCAGCTCCTTGAGCGCCTCGGGCCAGACCTCCATGTGCTCGGACACGATGAAGCCCTCGACCTTCATGCGCGAGACCAGCATCCGCGCGGGATTTGCCATCGGCATCGGCTGGCCGTCGTAGCCGGCGATGAAGCCGCACAGCGCGATGCAGCCGAAGGAATTCATGCGCAGCATCACCGCGTCCAGGATCTGGCCGCCAACGTTCTCGAAATAGCCGTCGATGCCTTCGGGCGTGGCGTCCTTGAGCATCATGTAGAGCTCCTTGGGATCCTTCGCCGCCTTGTAGTCGACGCAGGCGTCGAAGCCCAGCTCCTTGACCACGTAGTCGCACTTGTCCTTGCCGCCGGCGAAGCCGACCACGCGGCAGCCCTTGAGCTTGGCCAGCTGGCCGACCACGCTGCCCACCGCGCCGGAGGCCGCGCTCACCGCGACCGTCTCGCCCGCCTTGGGCGCGCAGATCTTGTTCAGGCCGTACCAGGCGGTGACGCCCGGCATGCCCACCGAGCCCAGATGGCCGACAGCGGAAGATGTGTGGTGTCCACCTTCTGCATGCCCGAGCCGTCCGAGAGGCCGTATTCCTGCCAGCCGAACATCGCCACGACCTTGTCGCCGGGCTGGTACTTTAAGTTCTTGCTCGCCACCACCTCGCCGACCGTGCTACCAATCATCACATCATTGAGCGGCTGGGGCTGAGCGTAGGAGCGCGAATCGTTCATGCGCCCGCGCATGAACGATTCGCGCGAGAGGAAATGATTGCGCACCAGCACCTGGCCCTCGCCCACCTCGGGAACGGACTGGGTTTCCAGGCGGAAGTTGTCGGGGGTCACGGCGCCGGCCAGGCGCGAGGCCAGGACGATGCATTGGAAGGTTTGGCTCATGGTTTGTCTCTCGCTATTCGTTATGTTCGTGATCAGCTTGGTGATCTGCTCAATGCTTCCTGACGTACTTGAAGGTTCCGCTCGCCTTCGCCACCACGCGCTCCTGCGCATCCACCAGCTCCGCCTCGCAGAAGGCCAGGCTGGAGGTGCGGTGGATGCAGCGGCCGCAGGCCTGCATCTTTCCGGTGCCGGGGCGCATGAAGCTGGTCTTCATCTCGATGGTCACCACGCCGCGCTGGTCCGGGTCGGCGAAGCGCCCCGCCATGGCCTGGGCCACGTCGAGCAGCGTCATCGTCACGCCGCCGTGGGCGACCTCAAGACTGTTCATATGTCTGTCCTTCACTTCCAGCTCGACGATGCAGCCCTGCGCATCCGCCTTCGTGCAAACAACCCCCAGATCCTCGAGAAAAGGAATACGTACCGGAAAACTCATGCTGCTCCCATCTAGACAACACTGACCCCGCCGTCCACGGCCAGGATCTGACCCGTAATATGCTTGCTCGCATCGGAGGCAAAGAGCAGCGCGGCGCCCTTGAGGTCTTCCTCGTCGCCGATGCGGCGACGAGGAAGACCTCCGAGAGCTTGTCCACACCCAGCTTCTCCAGCGAGCCGCGCGTCATTTTGGAGGGTAAGAAACCGGGAGCGATTGCGTTCACCGTGATGCCGTAAGGCCCCCATTCCCCCGCCATGGCGCGGGTGAAATTCACCACCGCGCCCTTGCTCGTATTGTAGGCCAGCGTCTGCAGCGTGCCCGGTGGGTTGCCCTTCAGGCTGGCGATCGAGGCGATGTTGACGATCTTGCTGTAGCGGCGCGGGATCATCGAATGCTTGCCGATCGCCTGGCTGAGCAGGAAGATGCCGCGCACGTTCAGGTTCATCACCTTTTCCCAGGCCTCGAAGGGATGGTCCTCGGCCGGTGAGCCCCAGGTCGCACCGGCGTTTTTCACCAGGATGTCGACCTGGCCCAGGCGCTTGATCGCCTCGGCCGCGAGCGCGCCGGAGGCCTCATGCTTACCTAGGTCGGCAGCCACGGCGCTGGCCTAGATGCCCAGGCCCTTCAGGTGCTTGACCGCCTCGGCCAGCTCGTCTTCCTTGCGCGCCGAGAGCACGACGCTCGCGCCCATTTCGCCGAGCGCCTCAGCGATCTGCAGCTCCAGGCCGCGCGAGCCGCCGGTGATCAGTGCCTTCTTGCCGCCCAGGTCGAGCAGCTTCTTGATGTTGGACATTCCGTCTCTCCAGGTTTGAATTCGATCGGCGCGCTGCTGCGCGCTCTGATGTGTGTTGAGCGCCCCGTTGCGCCGTCGGCGTCTGCCCGGTTCAGAACCAGGCGTCCTGCATCTCCAGCGTGGCCGTGTCGAGTGATTCGAGCAAATCGAGCTGCGGCCCCGTCCTCGGCACTTCCCAGTCGAAGAAATAGCGGCAGGCGTGCAGCTTTCCGGCGTAGAAGTCGCCTTCCTTGCCGCTCGCCGCCAGCGCCTGCTCCAGCCAGATCCAGGCCAGAACCAGATGGCCGAAGGCCTCCAGGTAGACGCTGGCGTTGGCGAGCGCCATCTGCGGATCGCCCGCCCTCCAAATATGCTGGGTGACCTTGGTGGTTCGCTGCCAAGCGGCCTGCAGCCGCGCGGCATAGTCATCGAGCTGCTGCTTGCCCGCCGCCTTGCCGATCTCCTCGAGCAGCGCCTTGAAGGCCGCGCCCTCGCGCATCGTCACCTTGCGGCCCAGCAGATCCAGGCTCTGGATGCCGTGGGTTCCCTCGTGGATGGGGTTCAGGCGGTTGTCGCGATAGAACTGCTCGACGTTGTATTCGCGGGTGTAGCCGTAGCCGCCGTGCACCTGGATCGCCAGACTGCTCGCCTCCAGGCACCACTGCGAAGGCCAGCTCTTGGCGATCGGCGTGAGGATGTCGAGCAGCAGTGCGCTGCGCTGGGCCTGCTCCGGATAGTTGCGCTTCACGTCGACCAGGCTCGCGCAGTAGAGATTGAGCGCCATGCCGCCTTCGACATAGGCCTTCTGCGCGAGCAGCATGCGCTTGATGTCGGTATGCTCGACGATCTTCACCTGCGGCGCGGCGGCGTCCTTGCCGCCCTCGCTCACCGGGCGGCCCTGCAGCCGGTTGCGGGCATAGTCGAGCGCATGCAGATAGCCGGTGTAGCCGAGCGCCACCACGCCCATGCCCACGCCGATGCGCGCCTCGTTCATCATATGGAACATGTTGGCGAGGCCCTTGTGCGGCTCGCCAACCAGATAGCCGATCGTGCCGCCCTTGCCGTGCGGCTTGTAGATCGTGCCCTCGCCAAAATTGAGCAGGCAGTTGGTCGTGCCGCGATAGCCCATCTTGTGGTTCAGGCCGGCCAGGGACACGTCGTTGTGCTCGCCGAACGTGCCGTCGGCGTTCACCAGATACTTGGGCACGATGAAGAGCGAGATGCCCTTCACTCCCGGGATCAGCTTGCCGTCCGGCCCAGGAATCTTCGCCAGCATGAGGTGGACGATGTTCTCCGAGAGCTCATGCTCACCCGCAGAAATCCACATCTTGTTGCCGCTCAGGCGGTAGCGCGCCCAGCAGATCGCCCTCGAAGTCGGCGCCGTCGGGCTCGGCCCGCGTCAGGATGTCGGAGAGCGAGGAGCCGGCCTGCGTCTCGGAGAGGCACATCGTGCCAAAGAAGCGCCCCTCGAGCTCGGGCTCGACGAAGGTCTTGAGCTGCGCCGGCGTGCCGCACTTGAGCAGGGTGTTGGTGTTACCGATGGTCAGGAAGGGATAGGAGCTCGTCCCGACGTTGGCCGCCTTGAACCAGACGAAGCCAGCCTTCTCCATCATGCAGGGCAGCTGCATGCCGCCGCGCTCGAAGTCCTGCACCGCCGCCATCAGGCCGGCCTGGCAGAATACGTCCAGTTCGGTCTTGACCTCGGGGATCATCTCCACGCGTACCGAGCCGTCGGGCTGCAGCACCGCGTGCGGCTCCTTCTGGTCGTTTTTCTTGTTGTATGGCGCGAACAGATCGGCGGCGATCTGTTCGCAGGTGTCCAGCCGGCATCGAAGGTTTCCCGGCTGTGTTCGGCGAAACGCGGATAGTGGGTCATGCCCTCCGCATCCAGCCATTCATAGAGCAGGAATTCGAGATCCCGCCGCGACAGAAGCAAAGACACGTCCGTTCCGCCCCGCTCAGACCACTTCGAACAGGCCGGCCGCGCCCTGGCCACCGCCGATGCACATGGTTACGACCACGTACTTCACGCCGCGGCGCTTGCCTTCGATCAGCGCATGGCCGACCAGGCGCGCGCCGGTGACGCCGTAGGGATGGCCCACGGCGATGGCGCCGCCGTCCACGTTCAGGCGGTCATTGGGGATGCCAAGCTTGTCGCGGCAGTAGATCACCTGCACGGCGAAGGCCTCGTTGATCTCCCACAGACCGATGTCGTCGATCTTCAAGCCGGTCTTCTGCAGCAGCTTGGGGATCGCGTAGATCGGGCCGATGCCCATTTCGTCTGGCTCGCAGCCGGCCACGGTGAAGCCGCGGAAGATGCCCAGGGGCTTGAGGCCCTTCTGCTCGGCGGTCTTGGCGTTCATGATCACCGCGGCGGAGGCGCCGTCGGAGAACTGGCTGGCGTTGCCGGCCGCGATCACGCCGCCGGGCAGCGCCGGGCGGATCTTGGAGACGCCTTCGTAGGTGGTGTCGGAGCGGATGCCTTCGTCGGCGTCGATCGTGACTTCCTTGGTCATCAGGCGGCCGCTCTTGGCGTCGGCCACGCCGGCCAGCACCGTCATCGGCACGATCTCTTCCTTGAAGCGGCCCAGCTCGCGCGAGGCCGACGCGCGGTGCTGGCTTTCCACGCCGTATTCATCCTGCACTTCGCGCGGGATTTTGTAACGCTTGGCGACCATCTCGGCGGTCTGCAGCATGCTCCAGTAGATTTCGGGCTTGTTCTGGTTGAGCCAGCCCTCGGCGAGCATGTGGCGGTTCATTTCCTGCTGCACGCAGGAAATGCTCTCCACGCCGCCGGCCACGAAGATGTCGCCCTCGCCGGCGATCACGCGCTGCGCGGCCATGGCGATGGTCTGCAGGCCCGAGGAGCAGAAGCGGTTGACGGTGGCGCCCGGCACGCTCACCGGACAGCCGGCGCGAAGCGCGATCTGGCGCGCGATGTTCGCGCCGGTCGCGCCTTCGGGATTGGCGCAGCCCATGAGGATGTCCTCCACTTCGCCGTGCTCGATGCCGGCGCGGGTGATGGCGTGATGCACCACGTGGCCGCCGAGGGTGGCGCCGTGGGTCATGTTGAAGGCGCCCTTCCAGCTCTTGGCCAGGCCGGTTCGGGCGGTGGATACGATAACGGCGTCTGTCATGATGGTTCCAGTCTCGAATTCGGTTGCGTTCAGTTGAAGGTCTTGCCTTCGGCGGCCAACTTCGCGAGCAGCGGCGCAGGCTCCCAGGCGCCCTTCTGGCGCTCGGCGTGCGCCGCCTTGGCGTACTTGTGCATAGCGGTCACGATGTTGTAGAGGCCGACCTGGTCGGCGTAGAGCATCGGGCCGCCGCGGAAGATCGGGAAGCCGTAGCCGGTGAGGTAGACGATGTCGATGTCCGAGGCCTTGGCGGCGATGCCTTCCTCGAGGATCTTCGCGCCTTCGTTCACCAGGGCGAAGACCAGGCGTTCGACGATTTCGTCGTCGGTGATCTTGCGGCGCTCGATGCCGATGTCCTTAGAGTGGGCCACGACCATGTCGTTGACCAACTGCGAGGGATAGGCCTTGCGGTCGCCCGGCTTGTAGTCATACCAGCCGGCGCCGGTCTTCTGGCCGTAGCGGACCATTTCGCAGAGCTTGTCGGCGGTCTTGGAATAGCTGACCTCGGGCTTCTCGACGTAGCGGCGCTTGCGGATCGCCCAGCCGATGTCGTTGCCGGCCAGGTCGCCCATGCGGAAGGGGCCCATGGCAAAGCCGAATTTCTCGATCGCCTTGTCCACCTGCTCAGGCAGCGCGCCCTCTTCGAGCAGGAAGCCGGCCTGGCGGCTATACTGCTCGATCATGCGGTTGCCGATGAAGCCGTCGCAGACGCCCGAGACCACGGCGGTCTTCTTGATCTTATTGGAGATCTGCATCACGGTCGCCAGCACGTCCTTGGCGGTTTCCTTGCCGCGCACGACTTCCAGCAGCTTCATCACGTTGGCGGGGCTGAAGAAGTGCGTGCCGATCACGTCCTGCGGACGCTTGGTGAAGGCAGCGATCTTGTCCACGTCCAGGGTTGAGGTGTTGGAGGCCAGAATCGCGCCGGGCTTCATCACTTCGTCGAGCCTCTTGAACACGGCTTCCTTGACGCCCATTTCCTCGAACACGGCTTCGATGACGATGTCGGCCTGGCCGATGTCGTCATACGAGAGCGTGGTCTTGAGCAGGCCCATGCGCTCCTCGACCTGCTCGGCCGTGAGCTTGCCCTTCTTGGCGGTGTTCTCGTAGTTCTTGCGGATGGTGGCGACGCCGCGGTCCATGGCTTCCTGCTTCATTTCGAGCATGATCACGGGCACGCCGGCGTTCAGAAAGTTCATGGTGATGCCGCCCGCCCATGGTGCCCGCGCCGATGACCGCCACGTTGGCGATCTTGCGCGTCGGGGTGTCCTCGGGCACGTCGGCGATCTTGGAGGCCGCGCGCTCGGCGAAGAAGGCATGGCGCAGGGCCCGCGATTCTGGCGTCATCATCAGGTTGATGAAGGCCTCGCGCTCGATCTTCATGCCTTCGTCGAACTTCTTGCTGACGGAGGCTTCCACCGCATCCACGCACTTGTGCGGCGCCGGATAGTTCTTGGCGATGGCACCCACGATGTTGCGCGAGAAGCCGATGAAACCTTCGGCGCTCGGATGCTTGATCTTGATGTCGCGCACCTTGGGATGCGGGCCGCCCTTGGCGGCTTTTTCCTTGGCGAAGGCGATGGTCTCCTCCATCAGACTCTCGGGCGAGGTGGCTATCTTGTCGAAGAGCGACGTGCCGGCGAGCTTCTCGGACTTCACGGCTTCGCCGGAGACGATCATGTTCATCGCGGCTTCCAGGCCGAGCAGGCGCGGCAGGCGCTGGGTGCCGCCCGCGCCAGGCAGTACGCCGAGCTTTACCTCGGGCAGCGCGATCTGCGCGCCGGCGGCGGTGACGCGGTAGTTGCAGCCCATGGCCAGCTCCAGGCCACCGCCCATGGCGACGGAATGGATCGCGGCGACGACGGGCTTGGGGCTGTTCTCGATGTACTTGATCACGGAGAGCAGGTTCGGCTCCTGGATCGCCTTCGGGGTGCCGAACTCGCGGATGTCGGCGCCGCCGGAGAAGGCCTTGCCGGCGCCGGTGATGACCACGGCGCTCACGCCCTTGTCGTCCAGGGCCTTCTTCAGGCCCTCGGTGATGCCCAGGCGGGTGCTATGGCCAAGCCCGTTGACGGGCGGGTTGCTCAGGGTAATGACGGCGACGCCGTCCTGTACGCGATATTCAGCAGTCATCGATTTTCCAGTTGTAATGAATCCAATTCGTCCCGAAGCCTTCTCAGACCTCGAGCCATTCCTCGCAGACCTTCGCATTGCTCTTGAGGTCCGCCGGCGTTCCCTCGAACACGATCGCGCCGTGGCCCATGATGTAGACCCGTTGCGAGATGTCCAGCGCGATCGCCAGTTTCTTTTCCACCAGCAGGTCTGAAATACCCCAGTTCTTCAGTTCCTTCAAATATTCGCTGACCAGTTCGACGATCTTCGGCGCGAGCCCCTCGGTTGGCTCGTCGATCATGATCAGGTCGGGGTCGCCCATGAGCGTGCGGCACAGCGTGAGCATCTGCTGCTCGCCGCCCGAGAGCAGGCGCGGGAAGATCCGGTACATGTCCTCGAAGGACCAGCGCGGCGCGCGGCCCTTGGCCTTCTTCTGGCCGAGCACCAGATTTTAGTGCACGGTCAGTGTCGGGAAGATGTCGTGGTTCTCGGGCACGTAGCCCAGGCCTTCGTAAGCGATCTCGAAGGGCTTCTTACCGAGCAGTTCGCTGCCGCGGAATTTGGCCGAGCCGCGGCCGTCGACCATGCCCATGACGGTCTTGGCGAGCGTGGAGCGGCCCACGCCATTGCGGCCCAGCAGCGCGACGATCTCGCCCTCCTCCACGTGGAGGTCGACGCCGTGCAGGATGTGGCTCTTTCCGTAGAAGGCGTGCAGGCCTTGGACTTGCAGCATGGACATCAGTGAGACTCCTCTAGCATCTTGCCCAGATAGGCTTCCTTGACCTTCTGGTTCGCCCGGATCGCCGCCGGCGTGTCGGTGGCGATGACTTCGCCGTAGACCAGCACCGAGATGCGGTCCGCGAGGCCGAAGACCACGCTCATGTCCTGCTCGACCATGACGAGGGTCTTGCCCTCGGTGATGCGGCGGATCATCTCCACCGCATGGTCGGATTCGGAGCGGCTCATGCCGGCGGTGGGCTCGTCGAGCAGGATGACTTCGGCGCCGCCGGCGATGGTGATGCCGATCTCCTCGAGCACCTGATCGGCGAGTTCCTTTGCGTCGCGCAGCGTGCCAAGGCGGTGCCAGAATTAATACTTGTTAGCCTAGCGACCAGAGCACCTCGCAGCGGATGTTCTCGAACACCGAGAGGCGGTGGAAGATGTTGGTGATCTGGAAGCTGCGCGACAGGCCCATGCGGTTGATTTCAAAGGGCTGCTTGCCGGCGATGCTCTTGCCGTTGAGCAAGACCCGCCCGCAGGTTGGCGCGAAGCGGCCCGAGATCAGGTTGAAGGTGGTCGACGTGCCCGCGCCGTTGGGGCCGATCAGCGCATGGCGCTCGCCCTTGGAGATGGACAGGTTGACGCCGCGGATGATGGCGGTCTGGCCGAACTTCTTGTGGACGTCGGTGAGTTCGAGCGCGAGTTCGGGCTTCATGTTGACGACGTTGTTCATGCGCCGCCCTCCGTATGGATGTCTTGTTGGACCGCGTTCCACACCTTGAGCAGCTCCATGCGCGTGATCTGGAAGAGCACGCTGCCGACGATCCAGAGCACGCCCGCGACGACCAAGGGCGTGACATTCGCGACGTCCAGCGGGATGCCGATGAGGGTCATGGCTGCGCCGTCGGCGCTGTCGCCGACGAGCTTGTAGGTCATCTCCACCGTGAGGATCATCGCCGCCATCAGGATCAGGGCCGCGCCGCAGGTCTTCAAGTAGTGCTTGACCAGGCGCCGGAACTGGCGCTTGGCGATGGCCGGGAGCTGCATGAGGATGAGGCTGGCGAGCCCGCCCGGTGCGAAGAGGATCATCAGCGTGAAGAACAGGCCCAGGTAGAGCAGCCAGGCCTTGGAGTAGTCGGACAGCGCGACGACGAAGAACATGAACAGGCAGGCGCCGAGGATGGGACCGAAGAAGAAGCCCGCGCCGCCGATCACGGTGGCCAGCAGCATACCGCCGGAGCGCACGGCGGAGACGTTCTCGACTGAGACGATCTCGAAGTTGATGCCGTTGAGCGCGCCACCGACACCGGCGAAGAAGGCCGAGAGGATCAGCGTGAACCAGCGCACCCGCTGGGTGTTGTAGCCTACGAATTCGGCCCGCTCGGGATTGTCGCGCACGGCGTTGGCGATGCGGCCCAGCGGCGTCTGCGTCGAAGGTGAGGCCCAGGAAGTTCTGGTGCGCGCTGCGGTCGGTGGTGACGCCGCCTTCCCCGCCAAAGAAGTCGGGGAACATCAGCGAGGCGGCGTACACCATCTCGCCCAGGCCCAGCGTGATCATGGCGAAGGGCGTGCCTACCTTCTTGGTGGTCACGTAGCCGAAGATGAGGCCGAAGCCCGCGCCGGCGATACCGCCGACCAGCGGCATGAGCGGCAGCGGCACGAAGACCTGACCTTTGCCGATCATGTTGAGCAGGCGCACGGTGAAGATCGCGCCCATGCCCGAGTAGATCGCGTGGCCGAAGGAGAGCATGCCGGACTGGCCGAGCAGCATGTTGTAGGCGAGCGCGAAGATGATCATCGTGCCCATCTGCGACATCAGCGTGAGCGCGAAACTGGATTTGAAGATCAGCGGCAGCACCAGCATGATCAAGGCGGTGACGCCCCAGAGCAGATAGCGGCCCAGGTTGATGGGGGTGTATTTCATCGTCTGGCGGCTCGCGGCCTGCATGGGCAGGTCCTGGGAGGTGGTGGCGTGATTCATCTCAGGCCTCCCGCGTGCCGAGCAGGCCGCGCGGCCTGAAGATCAGAACGAGCACCAGCAGCAGGAAGGGCAGCACCGGCCCAACCTGCGAAATCTTCAGCTTCCAGAGGCTGCCCATCGCGGAATCGGCTCTGACGTGCGCGCCGATCATGTTGAAGAAGTCGAGCATGGAATAGTCGGGCGTGATCGCGAAGGTCTGGATCAGGCCGATCAGAATGGAGGCCAGGAAGGCGCCGGCGAGCGAACCCATGCCGCCGAAGACCAACATCTGCAAGCGCGGCACGTTGTGGCCCAGGGCCTCGACCATGTCGGGATGGGTCAGCGCCGCCTGGATAACCAGGCCGATGCGGGTGCGCTTGATCAGCAGGTAGACCGACAGCAGCATGAAGAGCAACACGCCCATCATGAAGCCGCGATAGGTCGGGAAGGAGGTGGAATACAGGGAGAACATCGGGCCGTCGAGCGCGGCCGGAACCCGGTAGGGCACGGCGGGCAGGCCGAAGACCAGCTTGACGCCCTCGGCGATCAGATAGGCGATGCCGAGGGTCAGCAGCAGTTCGGGGATTGGGCCGTATTTATGCACGCGGCGCAGGCCGTAGCGCTCCACCAGGGCGCCGAGCAAGCCAACCGCCTTGCTGACGATGTAGGCGACGTAGGCGCCGACCATGTAGAAGCTCGCATGCGCGAAATTGAGCACACCCATCAGGGAGAGGGTGATCGTCAGCCCAGAGGACAGCATGAACAGCAGGAGCCCGTAGCTCAGGCCGTTCAAGGTGGTAATTAGAAAAAATTCCATCTGGATCCAGTCAACCGGTCAGGTAGTCAGGCGCGCCGCGCATGCGGGGCATGCGCGGACACGATGCGCCTGGGAAAGTTCGGCCGCCACCGCCGCTGGAGAGCGGCGGGCGGTGCTGCGAAATGCGCAGCGGCCTGTCATGCGTCGCCTCAGCCCGGACGCTTCATCTGGCAGGAAGTCGGCTGCGTGGCGATGTAGGCCGGGAGGAATTCGTCTTCCTTGAAGCCGTAGCCGGTGTTTTCCTGGTCGTACTTGACGAGCTTGCCGTCGCGCTTGGTCCAGGTGTTGATCAGCAGCGACTGCAGCATCTGGTGGTCTTCCTTGCGCATGGTGACTTCGCAGTTCAGGCTCTTGAGGGTCATGCCCTCCATGGCCTTGGCGACGGCGACCGGCTCGATGGACTTGGTTTCCTTGAAGGCCTTGGCCAGCATCGCGATGCCGGTGTAGGTGGCCATGGTGTAGTAGTCGTCGTTGTACTTCTTCTTGTAGCCCTCGACGATGTCCTGGCCGGTGACCTTGGAGCTGTTCGGATTCCAGTAGCCGACCACCTTCACGCGGCCTTCGCCGGCCGAGCTCATCGCGGTGGGCACGCCGGTGGTGCCGGCGTGTAGGTTTAGAAGTTGGCGGCGAGGTTGGCTTCCTTGGCGGCCTTGATCTTGGCGACGTAGGGTGAGAAGTCCTTCAACTGGGTGAGCAGATGCAGGTCTTCACCGACGATCTGGATGTCGGGGTGCTTGCGGGACAGGTATTCCTTGGCGGCGCGCGCGACCTGATGGCCGAACTGGTAGTTCTGGTTGAGCAGGTAGACCTTCTTCACGTCCTTCTGCTTGGCCAGATAGGTGGTCAGCGCCTCCATCTTCATGTCGGAGTGGGCGTCGAGGCGGAAGTGCTAGTACATGCACTTGGCGTTGGTGAAGTCGGGATCCACCGCAGTGTAGTTCAGGTACAGGATTTCCTTGCCGGGGTTGCGTTCGTTGTACTTGGAGATGGCGTCGATCAGCGCGTTCGCGGCGCCCGAGCCGTTGCCCTTGACGACGTAGCGGATGCCCTGGTCGATGGCCTGCTTGAGCACGTTGGTGGTCTCTTGCGGCGAGAGCTTGTTGTCGAAGCCGATGACTTCAAACTTGGGGCCGCCGGCCCAGTTCTTCTCGTTGGCGACCTGGGCCACGTACTGCCAGCTGTGCAGCTGGTTGGCGGCCAGCGGCGCCATCACGCCCGAGAACGGATCGATGAATGCGATCTTGACGGTCTGGGCATGCGCGGCCGCGCCAGCCAAGGCGGCGCGGAAGATCGGACAGACAGCCTGCGAACGAAAGGCTTTCATTGTTTTGTCTCCTGGTATGGACTGCTGTTTTGTGTGCTGCGTTTGCTGCTGAATCTGCTGCTGCGTTTCCCTTCTTGTTTCTGCTTGTTCCCGCTTATTGATCCAGTACTTAAGCATTGAACTTATTGAGTGATATAGAGTCTGCTTTTGTCAGGGACAAAATCGACTCGAGAACGCTGCCGGTAGCTGCCCTGAACGAACGGCACCGACGTGCGGTGAAAATGCGGCTGGATGGCGTGAGCCTGAAGGACGCGGCGGCGCAATGCGAGATGTCGCGCACGACGCTCATTGCGGCGGTGAAGGCGTATCGCGCGGGCGGGGTGGAAGGCCCTCGACGTTGAGCGCCCCGGGCGCCCGCAGGGTACGGGCAGAACGCTGACGGCGGAGCAGGAGCGCGAGGTTCAGCGGCTGATCCGCGACCGCACGCCCGACCAGTTGAAGATGATCTACGCGCTGTGGAGCCGCCAGGCAGTTGCCGAGTTGATCCTTAACCGATAAGGCATCAAGCTGGCCGTTCGCACGATGGGCCTGTATCTGGAGCGTTGGGGCTTCACGCCGCAAAAGCCCATGAAGAAGGCCTACGAGCAGTCGCCGGCGGCGGTGAAAAAGTGGCTCGACGAGGACTACCCGGTGATCGCCGCCTGCGCCAAGGCTGAGGGGGCCGAAATTCACTGGGGCGACGAGACCGGCGTGCGCCGCGACGACGTGCGCGGGCGCAGCTATGCCCCGCAAGGCCAGACGCCCGTGATTCGCGTGAACAACAAGCGCCACGGCTTGTCGGTGATCTCCCACCGTCACCAACAAGGGCCAGATGCGCTGGCAGACCTTCGACGGAGCGTTGAGCGCCGACATCCTGATCGACTTCCTGCGCCGGCTGGTCAAGGATGCCGGCCGAAAGATCTACCTGATCCTGGACAACCTGCGCGTGCACCACAGAAAGCCTGTGAAGGCCTGGCTGGCCGAGCACAAGCACGAGATCGAAGTCTTCTACTTGCCAAGCTACAGCCCCGAACTGAGCCCCAACGAAATGGCCAATGCCGACCTGAAGCAGGTCGGCACCAAACTCGCTCCAGATCGCTCGAAGCTGCAACTGGTGAAGGCCACGCGCCAGCATCTGCTCAGCGTTTAGCGACAGCCCGAGCGCGTCAAGAGCTACTTCGAACATGCGCCGGTTCGGTATGCTGCTTGAGTTCATTGTTTCAGTGCCGGATCAATAAGCTCAGCGACATGACGCAAGACACCACCGACCACGACGCAGCCAGTCAGGCCATCCAGCCCGGCAGTCCGCGTGAACGCGAGCTCCAGGAGCGCATCAGCCTGGCGCTGCACGCGCGCTTCGAGCCCGTGCCCGTGCGCCTCTCGCTGCGCCGGCCTGCCTGGCAGCGCTATGCGCAGGCCGCCTCGCTGCTCGCCTTCGGCATCCTCGTCGGCGCGGTGGCGCAGTCCTGGCGGCTCTCCGGAAACGGCGGCAACGGCGCGGCGCTCGCCGCCCGCCAGCCCTTCGCGCACCGCACGCTCGTCGCGCATGCCGTGTATTCGCCCGAAGTGCGCCATCCTGTGGAAGTCGACGCCGAGCAGCAGGCGCATCTCGTCGCCTGGCTCTCCAAGCGCCTGGGCCGCCAGCTCAAGACCCCCGTGCTCACCGCGCAAGGCTATGCGCTGCTCGGCGGCCGTATGCTGCGCGGCGATGAAGGCCCCGTTGCGCAGTTCATGTATCAGAACACCAGCGGCCAGCGCCTCACCCTCTACATCTCCGCCAAGCCGCCCGGCGAAGCGCAGAGCGCCTTTCGCTTCGCCAGCGAGCGGCGGCGTCTCGGCCTTCTACTGGATCGACGGCGACTGGGGCTATGCGCTCTCGGGCAACGTCGGCCGTGGCGAGCTCTCCGGCCTCGCCGGCGAGGTCTACAAGCAGCTCAATCCCGGCGGCGGCTGAGCCGGACCCGTCTTCGCAATCCCGCGCATGTCCGTGAGACAATGCGCGCAAGCCGAACGACAGCGCAGATGAGCGAAGACCAGAACACCCCAGGTGCAGCGGCCACCCCCCAGCAGCCCCCCCCCAGATTCAGCGACGCGGACCGCCGCTGGATGCAGCTCGCGCTCGAACAGGCCGAGCTCGCCATGGCTGCGGGCGAAGTGCCGGTGGGCGCCGTCGTCGTACGCGATGGCCGGCTGATCGCGGCGGGCCACAACCAGCCAATCGGTGCGCACGACCCCTCGGCTCACGCCGAGATGCGTGCGCTGCGCGCCGCCGCCCAGGCCGAAGGCAACTACCGCCTCACCGGCGCCGACCTCTACGTCACCCTCGAACCCTGCGCCATGTGCGCCGGCGCCATCCTGCATGCGCGCATCCGCCGTGTCGTCTTCGGCGCGCCCGATCCCAAGACGGGCGCCGCCGGCAGCATCCTCGACCTCTTCACCGAAGCGCGCCTGAACCACCAGACCGAAGCCGCCGTCGGCCTGCTCGCCGACGAATGCGGCGGCCTGCTGCGGCGCTTCTTCGTCGAACGCCGCCAGACCGGCAAGGTCGCGCGGGAGAACGGCGATCCGGAACCACTTGAGCTGCCTCCACACTGACTCGCCATGATCCGACAGCTGAACATCCACCTCATCGCACCGTCCGCGCCGCCCGCCGATCCGGCCGAGGCGCGCCGCGGCGTCGAACGCCTACGCGCCATGGGCCACGCCGTCGGCAACGAGGCCTGCATCGAGCGCCGCCACCAGCGCTTCGCCGGCACCGACGAGGAGCGCCTCGCCGAACTCAATGCGCTCGCGTGCCTGCCCGACGACGTCGACATGGTCATGGCCATCCGCGGCGGCTACGGCGCGAGCCGGCTTCTCTCGCGCATCGACTTTCCAGCCATCGCCGCGCGTGCGTTCCACAAGCCCTTCGCCTTCATCGGCCACAGCGACATCACCGCGCTGCAGATGGGCCTGCTCAGCCACGGTGTGGCCAGCCTCGCGGGGCCCATGCTCGTGCCAGACCTGAGCCGCGAACAGCTCAACCTCGAAATGCTCGCCAGCTTCGAGGGCGCCTTCGCGCAGCGCGTCGAACTCGCCTGGGACTGCGGCATGCGCCAGGACAACCTGAGCGCCGAGGGCATGCTCTGGGGCGGCAACCTCGCCATGCTCTGCAGCCTGATCGGCACGCCCTGGCTGCCCCGCGTGGAGGGCGGCATCCTCTTCATCGAAGATATCAACGAGCATCCCTACCGCATCGAACGCATGCTGCTGCAGCTGCTCGACGCCGGCGTGCTCTGGAACCAGGGCGCCATCATCGTGGGCGACGTCTCGGGCTACCGCCTGGCCTCGCCGGGCGAGCACGGTTATGAGCATGGCTACGACCTGGCCGCCGCGCTTGATAATGTCCGCGGCAGTCTGCGCGCTCCTCGCCCCTCGGCCCGGCGCTCGCCTTCGCCCTTCGAGGCCGCCGCCGGAGGCGTGCGGGCCGCCCTGAGCGACGGGCCGGCGAGTCCCAGCCCCACGCGCGCGCTTGCGCGCGGCAGCGTGCCCATCCTCAGCGGTCTGGAGTTCGGCCACATCCCCTGCAAGCTGACCCTGCCGGTCGGCGCGCCGGCGCGTCTGGAAGTGCGCGGCTCGCGCGTGACCCTGTCCTGCCCTGGCTGGCCGCTGGATCCAGCCAGAGCGAAGGTCGGGAGCGAAGACCAGGAGTGAAGGCCGGGTTCGCCCGGAACGAAGCCCAATGCGGCCCGGGGAAGATTTCGTGATGCACGCGGACACGGCCCGCGTGTAGAATTCTGGGTTTTCCCCAGTCCGGGCCGCCCGCGAGCGCATCGCAACGTGGGGTGTCCGGCGCATTCCCAGGATCCGCCGTGCTTTCCACCGCCAACATCACCATGCAGTTCGGGCCCAAGCCCTTGTTCGAGAACATCTCGGTCAAATTCGGCGAAGGCAACCGCTACGGCCTGATCGGCGCCAACGGCTGCGGCAAATCCACCTTCATGAAAATCCTCGGCGGCGATCTCGAGCCCAGCGGAGGCAACGTCATGCTCGAGCCCAACATCCGCCTGGGCAAGCTGCGCCAGGACCAGTTTGCCTACGAGGACGTGCGCGTGCTCGACGTGGTCATGATGGGCCATGCCGACATGTGGCAGGCCGCCGCCGAGCGCGATACTATCTACGCCAACCCCGAGGCCAGCGACGACGACTACATGCGCGCCGCCGAGCTGGAAACCCGCTACGCCGAATTCGGCGGCTACACCGCCGAGGCGCGCGCCGGCGAACTGCTGCTCGGCGTGGGCATTACGCTGGAACAGCACCAGGGCCCCATGAGTGCGGTGGCGCCCGGCTTCAAGCTGCGCGTGCTGCTGGCCCAGGCGCTCTTCGCCGACCCCGACGTGCTGCTGCTCGACGAGCCCACCAACAACCTCGACATCAACACCATCCGCTGGCTCGAGGAAGTGCTCAACGAGCGCAGCAGCACCATGATCATCATCTCGCACGACCGCCACTTCCTGAATTCGGTCTGCACCCACATGGCCGACATGGACTACGGCACGCTCAAGGTCTATCCCGGCAACTACGATGACTACATGCTCGCCTCGGCCCAGGCCCGCGAGCGCGTCCTCTCCGCCAACGCCAAAGCCAAGGAACGCATCACCGAGCTGCAGGACTTCGTGCGCCGCTTCTCCGCCAACAAGTCCAAGGCCCGCCAGGCCACCAGCCGTCTCAAGCAGATCGACAAGATCAAGGTCGAGAACATCAAGCCGTCCTCACGCCAGAACCCCTGGATCCGCTTCGAATTCGAAAAGAAGCTGCACAACATCGTCATGGAGGCCGAGAGCCTGCGCAAGCGCTACGAGCGCGAGATCTTCTCCGGCCTCACGCTGGCGATCCAGCCGGGTGAGCGCATCGCCATCATCGGCGAGAACGGCGCGGGCAAGACCACGCTGCTGCGCAGCCTGCTGGGCGTGGACTGGGGTGGCGTCGCGATCGACGGCGGCAAGCTCAAGTGGGCCGAGAACGCCCAGGTCGGCTACATGCCGCAGGACACCAGCGACGAATTCCCCCGGGACGAAACCCTCTTCGACTGGATGGGCCGCTGGACCCAGTCCGGCGACGACGACCAAGCCGTGCGCGGCTCGCTCGGCCGGCTGCTGTTCTCGGGCGACGACATCAAGAAGTCCGTCAAGGTGCTCTCCGGCGGCGAGAAGGGCCGCATGATCTGGGGCAAGCTCATGCTTGGCCGCCACAACGTGCTGGCGCTGGACGAGCCGACCAACCACATGGACATGGAGTCCATCGAAAGCCTGCAGATCGCGCTGGACAAATACGCCGGCACACTCATCTTCGTCTCCCACGACCGAGAGTTCGTCTCCTCGCTCGCCACCCGCGTGATCGAAATACGTCCCAACGGCAGCTTCACCGACTACCCGGGAGCCTACGACGATTACCTGCGCAGCCAGGGCATCGAACCCTAAGCCTCAAGCACTCAGCCGGTTCAGACGATTTCCGAGCCGACGCGGCTGCGCGGATTAGGCTGCGGCACGGTGGGCAGATCCATCGGGCAGCGGTGGTTTTCCGCGATCAGCTTGCGCATCAGCGCGGCGATGTGCCGCCGCAGCATCCATCCTCCCACCCGCATCGCATCCGACACGACGGGCAGCGGATAGCGCTCGGACATCGCCTGCCCGGCCGGCGGCGAATACTGGCGCAGCACGTTCGACATGATGAACGGCGCCAGCGCGACCGAGCGCGAAAGCCCGCCCTCGGGGCTGATCACCGCGCCGGCCAGCCGCAAAATCTCCTCCGCCGGCTGCGCGCCGATGCGCAGCACATAGTCCGCCGCCGCGCCCAGCCAATGCTGGATTTCCTCGGCCGCGGCTTGCGGATAGGGGGTCTGCAGCCGGCGCACAAGGTCCTTGCGCTCCGCGAGATCGAGCATATGCAGGTCGCGCACCCAGATCGGCTTGAGGCTGAAGCTGCGCATCAGCTGCACGTAGCCGACGCTGCCCGCCATGCCGCCCACCAAACGCACGCCGCCCGCTGCGAGCTTGTCCAGGCCCCGGCAGGCGGCCGCCGCGCTGGCCGCGCCATAGGTGAGCAAAAAGAGCAGCGCCGGCGCGTCGCGCTGCAGGAAGTCGCGCGTGGCCGAGGCGTCACAGGCCTATGGCAAGGCCGAGAGCGGACCGCCGGCCTCCTCGTAACGCGGGCCGGTGCTGGCGCTGTTACCAATTTCCTCGGCCACCGCATGCGCCGTCCCCAACCAGATCCCGCCCAGAAGCGGCCCCAGAACTGGCCCGATCACCGGCGTCAGCGCGCCGAGCTGCGTGAGCCAGATGCCGCTGCCGAAACTCAGGGTGCAGATGAAGACGCCAGTGAGCACGCCGCGCACCCGGTCGCGGAACCGCGCTTTGCGGATCATGCCTTCCAGGGCTTCGGCGCTCAGCGGCTCGGCGACGCTCAGCAGCCGGCGCAGGTGCGCGATCTCGCCCTCGCTGGGCGCACCCCGGCCTATTGATCCGGCAGGAAGAAGTTTTCATGCGGCGTATTTGACGCTGGAATCCTGGAAGTAGGATTTCACGCGTTCAGGATGGGTTTCGATGAACGCCATGTGGTTCTTTGCTGCTGCGTGTAATTTGGCCTTTGTTCTGACGGGGACTCGTGTGCTGATGACATGTTTCAGGTCGGCGTTGAGTCGCTCATCCAGATTGAGCTCCGGGCTGTAGCTTGGCAGGTAAAAGACTTCGATGTCGGCTTGGTGCTCGGCAAGCCATGCCTTGACCGGCTTGCAGTGATGCACGCCGAGGTTGTCGAGGATCAGGAACACTTTCTTGCCCGCGCGCTTGCCATCGGCCACCAGCGCCTCGAAGAGCTCAATGAGCTTCTCGTGGTTAAAGGCACCATCGATGATCATCCAGCTTGCCTTGCCCTGATTGGTCACTGTGGAAATCATCGACAGCTTCTGTCGCGTACCTCTAACCGCCATCGTGACCGGGGTTTGCCCTTTGGGAGCATAACTGCGGCCCCGAACATCCGTATTCACCAACGCGGTTTCGTCACCCCAGTGAATCTCGCCACCTTTGGCCTTGGCACGCTTCTCGATGGCCAGATACTCCTGATCGATCCACTGCTTGACAGCCTCCGGTCGCTGTTCGTAAGCGCGCTTGATCGGCTTTTTCGGCGTGAAACCCCAGCGCTTGAGGTAGTCTCCGACCGCACGTATTGAGAGTTTGACCGCGTATTCCTGTTCGATGAACAGCATGACCGCGCCTCGCGTCCAGAGCGCAGATTACATCTTCAACTGCTCCGGACGTTTGTCGCAGATCGTGCGCCGGATTGCTTCTTCTTGATCCGCATTCAGCCGTCTTCCGTCTCCTGGCGTACGAGCTCGTGGGTGCGGCTTCAGGGCCGCCGCGCCCCCTTCTTCATAGAGATCAATGGCCAGTCGAGCCGCCGGGTAACTCAGCCCCGTCAACTCCACGATGGCCATGACTCCGTATCCCTTCCGATGCAACCTCACGACCTGCTTTCGCCTCTCGTGCAGTTGCTCCAGTTTCTGGTATCGAGCGTCTTCTTTTTCCATGCCGATTCGATGTCAGAAATGATAATAAATTAAATCTTTATATTGCCGTGTCAATAGTGGCGTATGACTGGGGCGGCGCGATCGCCTGGAACGTGGCCATCGCACATCCCGAGCTGCTCGACATGCTGGTCATCGTCAATGCGACGCATCCCTATCTGTTCACGCGCGCGCTGGCCGAGCATCCGGCCTAGCAGACGGCTTCGCAATACATGAACTGGCTGCGCCAGAGCGGCTCGGAGATCGCGCTGGCGAATCTCTTCGGGCCGAGCTCGAAGGAGAAGGAAGACCCAGACGCGAACAAGCTCGAGGGCTGCGGCCAGAAGCATCCGGTGTGGTTCACCGGCAAGCTGCGCGATGCCTATCTCAAGGCCTGGGCACACCGCGGCGAGGACGGCAGCCATGGCCTGACCGGCGGCGTGAACTATTACCGCGCCTCGCCCCTGCATCCGCCCACCGACAGCCAGCAGGGCGCGGCGGGCATCAAGCTCGATCCGGCGATGTTCCGCGTCAAGGTCAAGACCCGCGTGATCTGAGGCGAGCAGGACAGGGCGCTGCTTCCGGTGCTGATCGATGGCCTGGATGAGCATGTCGAGGACCTCGAACTGGTGCGCATTCCCGACGGCAGCCATTGGGTGGTGCACGAGCAGCCGCGGCGTATCATCTCGCTCATCCGCGGCGGGTTTGGCTGAGAGCCGCTTTCTTGCATCGCTCCCGCGCCATCAGGTTCGCCGCCGCATGCCCTTGAATCCGAAAATCGCCGAAGTGCTGGCCATGGTCGCCAAGTCCGGCCGCCTTTCCACTTTTTGAGTCCGGAGAAGACGCGCGGCGCCTATGAGGAGGCGGCCAACGTGCTGGAGATCCGCAGGCGCAAGCTCTTCGCGGTGGAGGACCTGCGCATCGAGGTCTGCGGCGCGCGGATCGGCGCGCGGCTGTACACGCCGCGCGAGCATTCCTGGGCCGAGCCGCTGCCGCTGCTGGTCTATTACCACGGCAGGGGCTTCACGATCGGCAGTCTGGATTCGCATGACGCGGTGTGCCGTATGCTCAGCGAGGACGGTGACTGCCTGGTACTCTCGGTCGACTACCGGCTGGCGCCCGAACAAAAATTCCCGACCGCCGCCGAGGATGCCTGGGGCGCGCTGTGCTGAGCGCTGGAGAACGCGGCCAGCCTCGGCGCGGATCCGGAGCGCATCGCGGTGGGTGGCGATTCCGCCGGCGGAACGCTTGCCGCGGCCTGTGCGCTGCGGGCGCGCGACGCCGGCGTGGCGCTGCAGCTGCTGATCTATCCCGGGACCTGCGCCAACCAGGACACGGAAAGCCACCGCAGCTACGCCCACGGCTATCTGCTGGAGAAGGAGACCATCGACTGGTTTTTCCAGCAGTATCTGCGCGGGCCGGTCGACCACGAGGACCTGCGCTTCGCGCCGCTCGACGGCAAGGGCGCGGCGGGCCAGACGCCGCAGGAAGATGGCGGGGCGGACCTGCGCGGCGTGGCCGAGGCCTGGGTCTGCGTGGCGGAGTACGATCCCCTGCACGACGAGGGCGTGGCCTATGCAGCGCGGCGGCAGGAGGCCGGCGTTCCGGTGCATCTGGACCGCTATGCCGGCATGACACATGATTTCTTCAAGATGGGCGGCTACGTGGAAGACGCGAAGCAGGCCCATGCCGACGCCGCCGCGGCTCTGCGGCAGGAGTTCACTGTCTGAGCGCGCCGCGCCTGGACATGCATTCACCCAGAAACGAAAGAGAGACAGCCATGAGCGATTCCATCCAGAACAAGCGCCGCAGCCTGATCAAGGTCGGCCTGGCCGCCGGCGCGGTGGCCGGCACGGGCGCGGCGCCGATGCCCGCCCGCGCGGTGGATTCCCCTTCGCAGCCGCTGCACATGCAGGTGGCCTTCCCCGCGGGCGGCCCGACCGACGTGGTGATGCGCGTGCTGGCGGACAACGCCTCGAAGGTCTTCGGCCAGCCGGTGGTGGTGGAGAACCGGCCCTGCGCCGGCGGCACGCTGCCCGCGCAGGCGCTGCAGACCGCCAAACCCGACGGCTACACGGTGGGCCAGACGCCCCTGGGCATCTTCCGCCTGCCGTACACGACCAAGATCACCTGGGATCCGGTCAAGGACCTGAGCTACATCATCTGCGTGACCGGCTATTCCTTCGGCATCGTCGTGCCGACGAGCTCGCCGATCCAAACCTGGGCCGACTACGTCGCCTACGCTAAGGCCAATCCGGGCAAGCTCAGCTACGGCTCGACTGGCACGCTGATCAGCCCGCACCTGACGGTGGAGGACATCGCGCAGCGTTCGGGTATCATGTTCAACCACATTCCCTACAAGGGCAGAACCGAGCTGATGCAGGTGGTGCTGGGCGGCCACGTGATTTCGGCGAGCGACTCCACGGGCTTCGCGCCGCACGTCGCAAGCGGCAAGCTGCGCGAGCTCAACACCTGGGGTGAAAAGCGCCTGGCCAAATTCCCCGATGCGCCCACGCTCAAGGAGCTGGGCCTGCCCATCGTGCAGACCTCGCCCTACGGCCTGGCGGCGCCCAAGGGCACCGACCCGGCCATCGTCAAGCGCCTGCACGACGGCTTCAAGCAGGCGATGGACATGCAGAGCTATCACGATGTGCTGGCCAAGTACGACCAGGAGCTGATCTACATGAACAGCGCCCAGTACACGAAATTCGCCGAGGAGACGTTCCGCCGCGAGAAGGCGCTGATCGAGAAGCTGGGGTTGAACAAGCCGGCGTGATGATCGCCGGGCCGGCATGGTTCGCTGACAACACGATGTCCGGACGGGGTAAGGGTTTGAGCGATAATGCGAAGATGGCGCGCGGCAGCGCCGTCTTCAATGGAACAAGGAGCCGCCGCCGCCATGAGCCACGATGATTTCCCATTTTTCCACAGCCTGCGCGTGCGCTGGGCCGAAGTCGACATGCAGGTCATCGTCTTCAACGGCCATTACCTCACCTATTTCGACGTGGCCTTCACGGAGTTCTGGCGCACCACCGGTCTGCCGACCCCGCTCGAACAATCCAAGGAAGGCCGCGAACTCTTCGCGCGCAGGAGCGGCATCGAATATCTGGCGCCGGCGCGCTTCGACGACGCGCTCGACGTCGGCATGCGCTGCGCGCACCTGGGCAATTCGAGCATGCGCATCGAACTGGCGATCTTCCGCGGCGAGGAGCATCTGATCAGCAGCGAGCTGGTCTACGTCTACGCCGACGCCGCCGAGCGCAAGAGCGTGCCGATCCCCGCCGCCTGGCGCGAGGTTCTGATGCCGGCGCCCGTGGGAGCCGGCGCATGAGTCATTTTCCCTTGCAGATCATGGTCGGCCGCTGGGACGAGCTGGAGGAGCGGGCCAAGTGCATCCGCCACGACGTCTTCGTGCTCGAGCAGCATGTGCCGCTGGCCCTGGAGTGGGACGGCATCGACGACCAGTGCTGGCACGGTCTGGCCCTGCTCACCGACGAGACGGGCGTGCAGACGGCGGTGGGCACCGGCCGCCTGGTGCTCGAGGGCGAGGAGCTCAAGCCGGGCATGGGCAAGATCGGCCGCATGGCCATCCTCTGGCGCTACCGCGGCCACGGCGTGGGCAGCGTGCTGCTCAAGGCTCTGATCGAGAAGGCGCGCGAGCTGGGGATGGTGGAGCTGCTGCTGCATGCACAGCTCTATGCCCGCGAGTTTTATCTGATCCACGGCTTCGAGGAATCCGGCGAATTCTTCGACGAAGCGGGGATCGAGCATATCGCCATGCGGCTGCAGCTCTGAGCCTTGATTCTCGGGCCATGGCGGCGCGCCTTGAGCCGCCCGACGGTGCGCCCGCCTCCGTTTGACGCGCGGATAGACGTGCCCAAGACCCTCAAACCGCCAGGACTTTCGGCATGTCCCTGGGCGGGACTTTGCGCATGTCCAGGCCGTCCAGGGCGGCGAGGTATTCCTCCACGCTGAGAAATTCCACGCAGGGCGCCGCGCCGCATGGCAGCCGTTCGCCGCGCGCGAGCTTGCGGGCCAGCGCGACCGCGCCGCCACAAGGGATGTAGGGGCAGTGATTGCGGGCGGCGAGCGGATTCCAGGACAGGCGCAGCGCGGCGCCGTCGTGGCCCGCGCCTTCGAGTTCGACGAAGATGCCGCCGCGGTCTCTGAACCATGGTTCGAGGAATTCTGCCAGCGTGTGCACGCGCTCGGCCAGCGACGTCATGCTGCGCAGCAGGCGCATGCGGGTGAGCAGCGCGAGCATCCAGATGGCGAGATGGCCGGAGACGCCGGCGAAGCCGGCATGGAAGCTCACGTTGCGCACGCCGGGATAGCGCTCGGGAAAGAGGGCGAGGTCGGGCACGTCGCAATTGCCGAGCAGGCGCGGCCCCACCGGAGGCGGGAAATGGTGCAGCCGGGTGTCGAACTAGTCGTAGATGGTCTGCCAGCGGCCGTCCTGCAGACTCTGGAAGGGCTTGCCGCAATAGCCGAAGACGCTGCGCAGGGTGGCGGTGCCGGGCGAACGCGCGCCCGAGCCGATGCCCACGCGGATCGTGTTGAGCCGGGAGAAGCTCGGCAGGTAGCGGTCGACGACGGCCGAGGAAAGCGCCGGCACGGAGCTCGCGCCGCTGGCGACGAGCACGTCGCGCTCGCGCGCCAGGCTGTCGAGGCGGGAGATGCCGGCGACGAAGTCGCGGCCGTCGGCGAGGTTGATGTAGTTGGCGCCGGAGGCGATGGCCACGCGCGCGACTTCGTAGTTCTGCCCCTGGAAGGGGCCGGTGGTTTGGATGACGGTGCGGGGATGGGTCTTGAAGAGGCGGGTGCCGTAGTCGCGGCTCTTGATGAAGGCTGCGGAGAGGCGCCACTCTCAGGAAGGGGAGACGCCGGTGTTGGGACGTTGCTCAGCCGATGCGATCGTCGTGTTGGCGAGCATCTCGAGATAGGGCTCGGCGGGCACGCCGTTGCGCATGTGGTCGTGGGCCAGCAGCGGGGCGAAGGCCGCCACGCGGTGGCGCTCCTTGGAGCCAGGGCGTGGCGAGCAGGGCGTTGGACTGGCCGTAGATGCCGGGTTCCAGGGGACTGATGCGGTGGCCGGCGTCGGCGCCGGGGTTCTCCGGATTGGCCGGGGCGCAGGTTTCGCGCCTGGCCTCGGGCTCGGGCGCGCGGTTGCTGTACCACCAGAGTTCGCGCATGTCGCCGGTGAGCGGATTGAAGCCGTTGTACGCGCAGCTCACCGGTTTGATCTCTTCGATATAACGCCACAGGTTGGCCGTTCCGCTCAGGAAGGCAGCGGTGAGGCCGCCGCGCGTGAGGCCCATCCAGGTGCCGCTCGGGCCCTGGCTTTCGGCCAGCTCGCGGCCGGCGAGCATGTCGGCATGGTCTTCCCCCCCCCAGTTCAGCGGCGCGGTCGGGCGGGCGTAGAACTCGTCACGGTTGGCCGCGACCACGAGCGGATAGTCGGGGTGGTAGCGCCAGGCGGCGAGGATCAGGCACATGGGCAGTCCTCAAGGAGCTCGACGCGGCGTTCGCAGTGAACCGCGCCGGCGATGCCGAATTCGCCCCACAGACGCTCGAGTTCGGCGGTGAAGCCGGGCTCGACGCCGTCATAGCATTCCATCCAGGTGATCATCGGCACGCCCTTGTCCTCCGGGCGCGAGGAGGTGCCGGGGCGGCGCTGCAGCCAGCCTTCCACGCCGGTGTCCGCCTGCACGAAGCCGACGAAGGCGCAGAGCTGCTCGCCGATGTCCTCGGCGCTGCGGTAGTAGATGTAGAGGTTATGCGTCATAGGGAAGCGGCTTGAGCGTCAGGGCTGGGCCTTCGGGCGAGCCCAGATGGATGGGGCCGCCCTCCAGGGCATCGAGCTTGATCTCGGCGAGCAGGTCGCAGCCGCCTTGCGGCGCGGCGGCCGCGTTGACCACCTGGCCGCAGGGCTGGCCGGGGTCGGCGCTGTGGAAAAGCTCCTGGGCGGGCAGTGCCTGGGCGTCCACGTGCGCGAGGCGCAGGCGGCGCTTGACCATGCCGCGGTACTGGCTGCGGGCCACGACTTCCTGGCCGGGATAGCAGCCTTTCTTGAAATTCACGCCGCCGACCAGCTCGAAGTTGATCATCTGCGGGACGAAGAGACCTTGCGTGGCCGCGGCGATGCGCGGCACGCCAGCCTGGACGTCGAGCCAGTCCCAGGCTGCCGGGGAGGCTTCGGCGGCTTGCGCGCGCAGGGCCGAGAGCGCGGCGTCGGCCTGCGCGGCGGGGACGATCACGAGGGCGCGACGGCGGCTGGCGGCGTCGAGAAGCGGGAAGGATTGCGCGGCACCCGTGGCGGCTGTCTGCGCCGAAGCCTGCGCCGTGACGGGCAGGGCGGCGGGCGCACCGCCGTCCGCGCCGCCGGCCAGCCCGATCACGCGGTATTCGCCGCTCGCATCCGCGAGCTTCACCTTGGCGCGCAGCACGAACATCGACAGCCGCTTGAGCAGGGCCGGCAGCAGATCCCGGGAGACGAGCAGGTAGACGGCGTCCGCGCCGTCGGCATCGGTCTGGCGCCAGTAATACATCGTCGCCAGCAGGCGGCCCTTGGCCGTGCAGTAGCCGGCCAAACACAACTCGCCCGGCGGCAGGTTGTCGACGGCGTTGGTCAACTGGTTGTGCAGGAAGTCGGCGGCCTCGGGGCCGCGCGCGGCGATCAGGCCCAGGCCTTCGGGCAGGGCGAGAAAGGCGTGCTCCGGCAGGGCTTCGGGAGCGCGCGCGGCGGAGCCCGCCGCGGCTTGCTCGCGGGGAGCCGGATCGGAAAGCGGAGTGGCTGTTGTCATCATGCGTTGCGGAAAACCTGGGCTATTATAGTGGCGCTCACCGGTGGACCTGAATGTCCCTTTTAGCTTTCCTCGTTTAACAAAATCTTCCGTCCTTGCTACGTAAACTCCGCAATCTGCTCATCCTGCTGATCCTGCTCGCCGGTTCGGCGGCGGGCGGCCTGTACTGGTGGTCGCATCAGCCGATCGAGCTGGCTTCGCCGCAGCTGGAGATCTGGGTGCGGCCCGGTTCCAGCCTGGCTTCCATTCCCGGCCAGCTGCGCGCCGGCGGCGCCGACGTGCAGCCGCACCTGTTCCAGATCGAGGCGCGGCTGATGGGCGTGGCAGGGCACCTGAAGTCCGGCACTTATGCGCTGGAGGCGGGCATCACGCTCGACCAGCTGCTCGACAAGATGTTCCGCGGCGACGTGGTGCGCCACACGATCACTATCGTCGAGGGTTGGGAATTCCGCAAGATGCGAGCCGCCGTCGATCTCGAGCAGCGCCTGGGGCACAACACGGCGGGCATGAGCGACGCCCAGTTGCTCAAGCTGATCGGCGCGCAGGAGACCCGCGCCGAGGGTCTGTTCTTCCCCGACACTTACCTGTTCGACGTGGGCAGCACCGACGTCGATCTCTACAAGCGCGCCTACCACGCAATGCAGAAGCGCCTGGCCGAGGCGTGGAAGGCCAAGCCCGCCGGCCTGCCGTACAAGACGCCTTATGAGGCACTGACCATGGCCTCCATCCTCGAGAAGGAGACCGGCGCGGCCGCGGACCGGCCGCTGATCGCCGCGGTGTTCGTCAACAGGCTCAAGAAAGGCATGCTGCTGCAGACCGACCCGACCGTCATCTACGGCATGGGCGAAGCCTTCGACGGCAACCTACGCAAGCGCGACCTGCAGACCGACACGCCCTACAACACCTACACCCGCGGCGGCCTGCCGCCCACGCCCATCGCCCTGCCGGGCAAGGCCGCCCTGGCCGCCGCGCTCAATCCGGCCGCCTCGGAGGCCCTGTATTTCGTTGCGCGCGGCGACGGCACCAGCGAGTTTTCCAGCAGTCTGGCCGAGCACAACCGCGCGGTGAACACCTTCCGGCGCCATCTGCCCGACCCGGGACCGGCCAAGGCCGCCGGCGATGCGGCCAAGCCGCCCAAGCGGCAATGAACGGTGGGCCAACAGCAAACAGAGGCCCGGGAAACGCCCGCGCCGGCATCCATGACACCAGGCAAACTCATCACCTTTGAAGGCATCGACGGCGCGGGTAAGAGCACGCACCTGCAGTGGTTCGCCGCCGAGCTGGGCAAGCGCCTGGCGGAGCAGGGCCGCAAGCTCGTCGTGACCCGCGAGCCCGGCGGCACGCCCCTGGGCGAGAAGCTGCGCGAGATCCTGCTGCACCAGCCCATGCACATCGAGACTGAGGCCCTGATGATGTTCGCCGCGCGCCGCGAGCATCTGGACAAGGTCATCCTGCCGGCGCTGGACGCCGGCGACTGGGTGCTTTCCGACCGCTTCACCGACGCCAGCTTCGCCTACCAGGGCGGGGGCAGGGGCCTGGACACCGCCCGGTTGGAGGTCCTGGAGCGCTGGGTGCAGAAGGGCCTGCAGCCCGACCTGACCCTGTTGTTCGACATCCCCACCCAGGTCGCCGCGGCCCGGCTGGCCGACGCTAGAAGTCCGGATAAATTCGAGGCCGAATCGGCCGCCTTCTTCGAGCTCACGCGCGCCGAATACCTGCGCCGCGCCGCTGCCGACCCAGCCCGTTTCCGCGTGATCCGCGCCGAGAGAAGCATGAAAGAGATTCATAAATCTATTGAGAATATTCTCTTAACTGACTGTTTTTTATGATTTATCAATGGCAAGCTGAGACGCTGCGCGATGTCCTTGCGCGGCGCCCCGAGACGGGCGGCGGCGGGCTGCCGCATGCGCTGCTGCTCAGCGGCCGGCGCGGCCTTGGCAAGGCCGATTTCGCCGACCATCTGGCCCAGGCCCTGCTCTGCGAGTCCAAGGATCTGTCCGCGCAACCCTGCGGCACCTGCCCGGCCTGCCAGTGGTTCAGCCAGGGCAATCACCCTGATTTCCTGCGCGTGCGCCCGGAAAGCCTGGACGAGGAAGCCGGGGGGAAGGCCGAGGAAGGCAAGGATGCGGAAGAGGGCGGCAAGTCCAAGACCCTGAGCCAGGAGATCAAGATCGAGCAGGTTCGCCTGCTGATCGAGGCGGTCGTCGTTCCGCCGCACCGCGCCGGGATGCGCGTGATTCTGCTCTATCCGGTGGATGCGCTGAACCTGCCGGCGGCCAACGCCTTGCTCAAGACCCTGGAAGAGCCGCCTTCGCGGACATTGTTTCTCCTCGTCACCGACAAGATCGAGCGGGTCATGCCCACCATCCTGTCGCGCTGCCAGGTCCTGACCCTGCCGGCGCCGGGCCGCGCGGAAGCACTGCAATGGCTCACCACCCAGGGCGGCGTGGCCGACGCAGCCCTGGCCGCCGATCTGCTCGACGAGGCGGGCGGCGCGCCGCTGGCGGCCCTGCGCGCGGCCGGCGGCGAGGATCTGGAAGCCCGCCAGTTCTGGCTTGGGCAGTTGGAGAAGGGCCCCGGGCTGGACTGGCTCGGCGCGGCCGAGGCCATGCAGAAGACGCCCATGCCGCGCATCCTCGACTGGACCCAGCGCTGGGCGCACGACCTGCTCAGTCTGCAACTGGCCGAGCGTCCGCGCTTCTATCCGGCGCACCGCGTGGCGCTGGAGAAATGCGCCGTGGCGGCCGGCCAGCCAGCGCTCTGGGATTTCGCCCAGGCGCTCAAGGAGCGGCGCCGGACCGAGCGCCATCCGCTCGGCGCCAAGGTCCAGCTGGAAACCTTATTGCTTGAATACCGTCAATTATTCGTAAAGCCGGCCAAACCGGCACAACCTGTATAGCCCGCATATAGCTTGCATATACCCCGTCCGCCATGTTCGTCGATTCCCACTGCCATCTCGACTTCCCCGACTACCAGGGACAGTTGGCCGTCGTGCTCGAGCGCATGACGGCCAACCAGGTAACGCATGCCATGTGCATCTCCGTGAACCTGCCGGATTTCCCCGGCGTGCTGGCCCTGGCCGAGGCCAACGGCAATCTCTTCGCCACCGTCGGCGTGCATCCGGACAACGAGGACACCCCCGAACCCGGCGAGGACCAGCTCGTCGAGCTGGCCCGGCACCCCAAGATCCTCGCCTTGGGCGAGACCGGCCTGGATTATTACCGTCTGGGCGAGCGCAGCGTAGCCGACATGGAATGGCAGCGCGAGCGCTTCCGCGTGCATATCCGCGCGGCGAAACGCGTGGGCAAGCCCTTGGTCATCCACACCCGTTCCTCTGCCGAGGACACCCTGGCGATCATGCGCGAGGAGGGCGCTGGCGAGGCCGGCGGCGTGATGCACTGCTTCACCGAAACCTGGGAATTCGCCAAGGCGGCGATGGACCTGGGCTTTCACATCTCCATGTCCGGCATCGTCACCTTCAAGAACGCCCGGGAGCTGCAGGAAACCGCGAAGAAAATCCCCATGGACCGTCTGCTGATCGAGACGGATTCTCCCTATCTGGCCCCCGTTCCCTACCGCGGAAAGACCAACGAGCCGTCCTACGTGCGCCACGTGGCCGAATGCGTGGCGGACCTTCGAGGCGTACCGCTGGCGCGGTTTGGCGAGGAGACAACGGATAATTTCTTCCAATTATTCAATGGAATACTGTAAATATCTAAAGTTTTTTCTCGCTCTCGCCCCCCTGCTCGCCGCGCTCTGCGGCAGCCTGCCGGCGCGCTCGGCTGAGACCGCCGCGGGCGCCGATGAGGCCAAGCCGGCGGTACAGACGGTGGAGGATTCGCTGTTCCTGACCCGGGCGCTGTGGGTGGACGATCCGGGCTCGCTGCGCGACGCGATCGCCAAGGGCCTCAGCCCCAACGCCGTGGACGGGCAGGGCCGGCCACTGCTGTTCGCCGCACTGATGGAGGAGGCGACCAAGGTTGCCAAGATGCTGATCGAGCAGCCCGGCATCGACCTCGAGGCGCAGACCCCCGCCGGCGAGACCCCGCTGATGGCGGCCGCCTGGCGCGGCAATCTGGAGGTGGTCAAGCTGCTGGTGGACGGCAAGAGCGCCGAGGTCAGCAAGCCTGGCTGGACCGCGCTGCACTATGCCGCCGCCCAGGGGCATATCGAGATCGTGCGTTATCTGTTCGAACAGTCCGCCTACATCGATGCGGCCAGCCCCAACGGCACCACGCCGCTGATGATGGCCGCGCGCGGCGGGCATATCCATGTCGTCAAGCTGCTGCTCGACGAGGGCGCGGACCTCTTCCTCTGGAATCAGCGCGGGCTCTCCGCCGTGGATTTCGCCGAACTGGGCAACCAGTCCGAGATCGCCCAGGGGCTGGCCTCGCGCTGGAAAAAGCTCGAAGCCCTGGGCATGGGCAAGCCCAAGCCGCAGTTCGATCCGAAGGTGCTTCTGCCCAAGGTCGAGGCGCCCAAGCCTTGAGTTGACTGGATGTCGCGCCGGCTTGGATCCGCCTTGGCATGGCGGCGCGCCTGATCTGCGCAAATCGGCAAGCGAAGCGTATAGTCGGCGGCAATGCGGTATCCCGCGCTTTTGCTCGTTTCGGAAGCCGGCCCGCAGCCCGCACCGCCGTCGTTTCGCTTCCGTCCCCGAGGTGAAGCCATGCCGCACGCAGTCACACCTTCGCTCCTCCGCCGCCCGCGCGCCCGGATTTCCGTCTCCATCCCGCTCGCCGCCGTCCTGCTCGTCCTGGCCGCGCTCGCTCTCTGGCCGCAGCCGGCGCAGGCCCAGGTGCGCTGTATTTCCACATCGGCTTTGGCCGCTATCTGCAGGCCGAGAAGGCCGCCGAGGAGCGCATCAAGACGCCCGAGGACCTCGCGACCCGCAATCTCGCGCTGCTGTACTGGGTGTATTCGCGGCTCAAGCGCTACGGCAAGCTTTTCGACTGCCTCGACAAGCTCGACGCGCGCATCCAGGCTGGCGACGCCAGCCATTCCGATTTCTTCATCTTCGCCTCCGACGCCACGCCGCTGCCCGACATCCTGCGCGCCGAGGCGCAGCTCGAACTTGGCAACCCGGCCAAGGCGCTGGAGCTGGCCAAGAGCGGCATCGCCAAGATTCCGGACAAGAACTCCATCGGCGCCTTCTCGCCGCCCATCCTCAAGATCGAGATCCTGCCCGTGGCCGCGCTCAGCGCCATCCTCTCGGGCCGGCGCGAGGAAGGGCAGGGCTATCTCAATCAGCTGGTGGACCTGGACATCCCGTATATCGGCTCGGGCGTGGCGCGCAACCTGCGCGAGGTCAACGTCGCCAAGATCAACATGGCCCTAGGCAACTATCCCTAGGTGCTCAACCACCTGAAGGACGAGCAGCTGGCGTTCTCGCGGGTGGTGGCTTCGGCGCTGCTGGGCGGCGGCGACAGCGCCGGCACCTTCTATGAAGTGCCCAAGTATCTGATGCTCGCCAAGGCCTACGCGGAAACCGGAAAGACCGCCGAAGCGCGCGCTGCGCATGCTGCCCGCGGCCAACATGCTGGCCTTCCTCAAGCCGGTGCTGGCGAGCAACCGCGCGCCGCTGCTGGTCTTCGGCAACCCCGACCTGGGCGATCCGCGGCTCGACCTGTCCTTCGCCGAGGGCGAGGCGCGCTATCTCGCCGGCGCGGTGCCGGGCTCGCGCATGCTGCTGCGCAAGGACGCCTCGGAGAACAATTTCCGCAAGGTGGCGCGGGCGTTCTCACGCATCCATTTCGCCACCCACGGCAAATTCAATTCGGATTAGCCGCTGAGTTCGGGCGTCTATCTCGCCAAGGACGCCGACAACGACAGCGTGCTCACCGTCTCCGAGCTGTATTCGATGCAGATCGATGCCGACCTGGTCACGCTCTCGACCTGCGAGACCGGCCTGGGCAAGGTGGACAATGGCGACGATGTGGTGGGCATGACGCGCGGCTTCCTCTACGCGGGGCGCGATCGATCGTGGCGAGCCTGTGGAGCGTGGACGACCGCGCCACCTCGGACCTTATGCGCAGCTTCTACGGCCGCCTGCCTTCCACGAACAAGGAGGAGGCGCTGCACCGCGCCCAGCTCGACACGCTGAAAAAATACCTGCATCCCTTCTACTGGGTGGCCTTCCAGTTGACGGGCAGGGCGGATTGAGGGGATGACGCCAAACCGGGCGCGGCGCCCCACGCCTCAGGCGAAGTCGGCGCCGCGCTCCGAGAGCAGGGCGCGCAGCACCGAGCGGTGGCAGCGCGCCTCGTCCTCGCAATAGCAGCCCACGGAGAAGTCCGTCTGGTGCGACATGGCTGCGAGCAGGTCGAGCATCTTGGCGGAGTTGGGCTCGTTCATCTCCGCGCGGAATTTGCGCACGAAAGCCTCCCAGCCCTTAGCGTCGCCAGCGGCCTGCGCCGCCTGCCCGGCCTTCATCAGCTCGAGGCTGGGCGAGAGATTGGGCAGCCAGCCATCGTAGAAATCGCGCTTGGCAAATTCCGTCTTCGGCACGCCGCGCGGCGGCCGGCGCACCGTGTCCAGACGCAGTCCTTCGCCTTTTTTCCTGGCGCTTCCCTGCTGAACGATGCGCAATCCCATACCTGTCTCCGAAGTTGTCGGCTTTGTCCCGTTTTGTGCCGAGGCGATTTCGCCATCGCGCCCGCACGGCGCGCGTGGCCCACGTATGATAAGGCCCGCTGCCTTTGATACACCAGGCACGACAAGACAAACGACAAGGATGCAGACATGACATTCGGCATCCGCACCCGCAGGCTGCTCGGCGCGTTGGCGGCGCTCGCCGCCGCGCTCTCGCTGGGCGCCTGCGCCCCCATGAACTCCACCACCGGCCCGCTGGTCCTCGAAAGCCAGGGCAGCTTCTTCGTCGGCGGCCGCGACATGAAGTCCGACACGCTTTCCTCGATGCCGGCCTACGAGGCCTCGGGCACGGTCACGGTGGAGCAGATGTACGTGCGCTACCAGACCCCGCCGGGCGGCGCGAAGAACTATCTGATAGTGATGATTCACGGCTGCTGCCTGACCGGCAAGACCTGGGAGACCACGCCCGACGGCCGCATGGGCTGGCCGGTCTACGTGATCAACCAGGCCTCGCGCAGCCGCTCCGCTGCGAATGCGCCGCCGGGCACCGCGGTCAAGATGGGCAAGGCGCCCACCGACAAGCTGCCGACGATCTTCGCCGCCGGGCATGAAGGCGCATGGGCGATCTTCCGCTTCGGCAAGCAGTATCCGGAAGTGCTGCCGGGCATGCAGTTCCCGGTGGAGGCGCAAGGTGAATTCTGGAAGCAGATGGTGCCCGACTGGCTCTTCTCGCTGCCCACGCCCAACCCCACCGTGCCTTCGCTCTCGGAGCTCTCCATCCGCCTGAACGGCGCGATCCTGATGAGCCATTCGCAGTCCGGCATCTATCCATTCCAGCCCGCGGCCCTGTCCCCGCGCGGCATCGCCGGCATCGTCGCCGTCGAGCCCTCGGTCTTCCCGGCGCCCGACGGCGACCTCAAGCCCTATCTGGGCATGCCGATCATGGTGCTCTACGGCGACTACGTGGACATGTTCCAGCGCTGGGCGCCGCGCCTGAAGCTGTGCCGCGCGATTTCGTCTCGGCTGTGAACAAGGCGGGCGGCAAGGCGGAGCTGCTGCTGCCGGACATCGGCATCAAGGGTAATTCGCACATGCTCATGCAGGACCGCAACAACCTGCAGATCGCCGACCTGCTCGCCGCCTGGATCGACAAGAACGTCGGCAAGAAGCCCTGAGGCGTATGGCCCTTGTCCGGGCCACTGTGAACAATCCGGCTTGAACGGGGCGTTTTCCCCGGTGGCCCGCCGCGCAATGGAAGCTTGCGGCGGGCCGCGTTCCCGCTCATCCATCACGGATGGGGGGGCATCGATATGGGAAAAGCTGGACACGATTTGTATCAAAAAGAAGGGAAAAAGCGGCTTGCATTGAGCGTCCGAGAATATATGCAATCGGTATATATTTCTTCTCTCGAGGAGGCCAGCATGAGAAAAACCGCTAAACTCTTCATCAACGGCAACAGCCAGGCCGTCAGGCTGCCGATGGAGTTCCGCTTCGAAGGCAAAGAAGTCTTTATCCGCCGGGATGCGCGCACCGGCGACGTCGTCCTCTCCAAGCGGCCGCCCTCGTGGAGCGACTTCGTCGATCTGGTCAGCGCCGAGCCGCCGGGCACCGACTACATGCAGGACGGGGATTCGCTGACCGAACAGGAACGGGAGCTGTTCTGATGCGCTATCTCTTCGACATCAACATGGCCAGCTATGCCATCAAGGGCACGCATCCCGTGCTGCTCGGCCGTCTGCGCAGTCTGGAGGTTGGTCAGGTCGCCGTGTCCGCCATCACGCAGGCGGAGCTGCTGTTCAGGCTGGCGAAGAAGGCGTATCCCGCGCGCCTGAGCGAAGCGGTCGAGGCGTTTCTGATGCGCGTGGACATCCTCCCCTGGGACGAGCAGGTCGTGCCGGTGTATGCGCGGCTGCGCGCCACGGCCCAGTCAGGCGACGCGGTCCTGGCGGCCATGGACATGCTGATCGCCGCCCATGCGCTCGCGGCCGACGCCTTGCTGGTGTCCGCGGACAAAGCTTTCTGGAGGCTGCCGGCGGAACTGCGGGTGGAGGACTGGAGCGTCTGAGCGGGCCGCCGTTCAGCGCAGTGGCGAATAGCTGGTGGGCGAGAAGATCATGTTTTCCATGCGCGCCACCAGCGCGCCGTTGGCCTCGGTCTTGGTGCGCGTTTCCCGCTCGGCCAGGCTTTGCCATTCGAGGATGTAGTAGAGCAGGTTGGAGTCCGGTCCGATCAGCGTCGTTCAGAAGGCGACTGAGCGGATAACCGTGCTTTTCCGAAAGCGCCAGGGTGTGCTCCTTGAAGCGGTGGCTCAGGTCGGGCAGGCGCCCGGGCATGCAGTGGTAGATGCGCAGTTCGTGCAACATGACGATGTCTCCTCGGTCTGAAGTGCGGCCAGGATAGCAGGCCGCCTCCTCAGGCGCGCTTCAGGCGCTTTTCAGGCTCGCCTTGTCGTAGCCGGCCACGCGCTTGTAGCTGTCGGTGATGGCGGCGAGCTCGGCTTGGCTGATGACATCGTCGATGTGGTGGAAGGGCTTGTCGCCGCTGCGTTCGTAGACTTCGCGCAGGATCGCGTCGGGCGGGTTCTTGCGGTTGGTCAGGACGATGTTGGCGGTGGCCGCGAGGTGTTGCTCCTTGTAGCGCTTGAGGGCTTCTTCCACGTCGCCGCCACTCCTGGCGAGGCAGTCCGCGAGGGCCTGGGCGTCGATGATGGCCTGGCCGGCGCCGTTGGAGCCGCGCGGCACCATCGGATGCGCGGCGTCGCCGAGCAGGGTGACGCTACCCTGGGTCCACCAGGGCAGGGGATCCTGGTCGATCATCGGGAATTCGATCAGCACGTCGGCGGCGCGAATCATCGCGGGCACGTCGAGCCAGTCGAAATGCCAGTCCTCGAAGACGTGGATGAAGTTCTCCAGGCGGCCCTGGCGGCTCCAGTCGCGGCGCTCGTAGACGGGCGTGGTGACTTCGGTCACACAGTTGATGAGCTTCAGGCCGTTGGCGTCGAGCGCCTTGCGGATCGGGTAGATGACCATCTTGCCGCAGGTGAGCCAGCCGCCGCGCACATAGGTTTCGCCGCCAAGATAGGGCTTCCAGCGGGTCACGCCGCGCCACATGTTCACGCCCGAATACACCGGCTCACACTCGCCGGGGTGGAGCTGCTTGCGGATCACGGAGTGCAGGCCGTCGCAGGCGATGACCACGTCGCCGCGCTACGGCGGCAGGGCTTCACTCGTGGGGCTCTGGAAATAGGTGGTGGCGCCGGAGGCGTCCTGCGAGAAGCCGGTGCACTTCCAGCAGAGGAGGATCTTTTCCGCGCCGATGCGCTGCTTGCAGGCTTCGTAGAGGACCATCTGCAGGTCGCCGCGGTGCACCTGGAACTGCGGCGTGTCGTAGCCGGCTTATTTTCCGGTGGCCTCGGCGAAGATGTGCTGGCCGAATCGGTGGAAGAAGGCGCTCTGGCGCGTGCTCTCGGCGATGTCGCCCAGGGCTTCGTTCAGGCCGAGTTCGCCGAGCACCTTGGTGGAATGGGGCAGCAGGCTCACGCCCACCGCCTTGATCTCGGACGCGGCCTCGTAGACGCGCGAGGCGATGCCCGCCTTGTGCAGGGTGAGGGCGAGGGTAAGGCCGCCGATGCCGCCGCCGACGATGATGACTTCCATGCTGCTGTCTCCGGTTTTCTAGAAAAGTAGGGTTCAATCCGCGCTGAGCTTGGCCTGCTGGACCACCTTGGCCCAGCGCGCCAGGTCCGAGCCGGTTCGCGCGGCGAGCTGCTCGGGCGTGCTGCCGCCGGGCTGCAGGCCGACGGCGGTCAGGGCCGCGCCGACTTCGGGCTGGCGCAGGATGGCGTTGACCTCGGCGTTGAGCTTGGCGGCCACGGGCTTGGGCGCGCCGGCGGGCAGATAGAAGCCGTACCACATGTCCACGTCGATGTCGCAGATGTTCAGGGCTTCCTCGAGCGAGGGCACGTCGGGCGTGACCGCGGTGCGGTGCGCGCCGCCGGCGGCGAGCATGACGATCTTGCCGGTCTTCACATGCGGCATGGCCTGATGGATGGGCAGGAAGGCCACGTCGACCTGGCCGCCGATCACGTCGCTGACCAGGCCGCCCGAACCCTTGTAAGGCACGTGCACGATGTCCACGCCGGCGCGTTGCTTGAGCAGCTCCATCGCGAGGTGGTGCGGCGTGCCGTTGCCGGGCAAGCCGTAATTGAGCTTGCCGGGATTGGCCTGGGCGTATTCGAGCAGGCCCTTGGCGGTCTTGATGCCCAGGTTGGGCCGGGTGACGAGCACCAGGCTGCCGATGGCGAGCATGGAGACGGGCATGAAGTCCTTCACCGCGTCGTAGGGCGTGGTCTTGATGAGGCTGGGCGTCATGATGATCGTGTTGGCGGTCATCAGCAGAGTGTAGCCGTCGGGCGGGGACTTGGCGGCGATGTCGGTGCCGATGTTGCCACTGGCGCCAGGCCGGTTGTCGACCACGACCGAGACCTTCCTTTGATCGCCCAGGCGCTGGCCGATGGTGCGCGAAAGGATATTGATGCCGCCGCCCGGCGAAAAGGGCACGACGATGCGCAGCGGCTTGGACGGATAGGCGTTCTGGGCTTGCGCGGGCAGGGCGGCAAGGCCGAAGGCGACGGCGAGGCTCAGCTCTGCGTGACGCAGCAAAGCGCGGCGGAACAGGGTCTTCTTCGGCACGACGTCATCTCCTCTCGGGGCAAGGATGGCAAACAGGCGGCGGATCCGGGCGTCCGCTCGCGGGCTCGATCGATGCGTCCGATCGAACCCTCAAGAGGTGAGGCTCCGAGCCGGATTTAAGCCCGCCGCAATTCATATGGGAAATAGAAATACAATATGATTTGATCAATATTGCAGATAAATCGGCGTTCGACCGGTATCCCGCCGCGGCGCCCGGGATCCGGAGGAGCCGGCTTGAACATTTTGCATCGGCAGCTCAAAGTCTTTCTCCTGGTGGCGCGGCTGCACAATTTCTCGCGCGCCGCCGAGCAGCTCTTCATCGCCAAGTCGGGCCTGAGCACGATGGTGCGCGAGCTCGAGGAGCAGTTCGGCTTCCGCCTCTTCGACCGCACCACGCGCCATGTGCGCCTGACCGAATTCGGCACCCAGTTCCTGCCCATCGCCGAACAGAACGTGCAGAGCATCGAGGGCATCGTCTCGCGCATCGGCGAGATCGCCCGCCAGGCGCGGGTACAGCCGACATACATGTAAAAATAGGACTTAGCGCTCAAACTAAGTCGGTTTGATCCGCTTTCCCTGCTTTCTTCTTGGTTGCTGCCGGCCGTTTCAGGGCCACTCCCAGCTGACTCTCCGCGCCGATGGCCCTGTGCTCCAACGATTCTATCTGTGCCGTCTTGGCGTCGAGCTTGCCGGTGAGCATGGCGAGCTGCTGGACCAGTGTTTCGCGCTCGGTTCGCAACTTATCCGCTTCCTGAGACCCCCTGGCCAAGTCCTCGCGGGCTCTTGTGCTTTGCTGGGTCTGGGACGCCAGGTCTGTCCTGAGTTGCTGCGCCTCGGCCGATAGATCTTCGTTCTTCTGTTGCGCTTTGGCCAGCAGCACCTCGGCTCGCTTGGCCGCTTCTCGCGCTTCGGCAACCTACAGCATGACATGCTTTTGCACGCCTTCGAGACGTTCGGTCGCCTTGTCGATCTCGGCACGGAACGCCTGCTCCTGGGCCATCATGGCTTCCTGCAACTCGACCAGCCGCCGCTCGTGGGCGGTGTTGGCGGCCGCCAGTCGCTGCTCTGCCTCGGTGCGCGACGATTCGACCTGCTGCTCCAGCGCCTGGATGCATGCATGCGCCGCATCGACAGCGGCCCGCCCACGCGCAGCCTCATCCCGCACCACCATGGCCCAAGCCGCCATCATGGCGTTGGCTACGGCCGGCGGCAAGGCCGCGCTCAAGGCGTCGACCTTTGCCTGCTGTCCTTCCAGAGCTTCAGTTCGTCATTATTGACACGGCAATATAAAGATTTAATTTATTATCATTTCTGACATCGAATCGGCATGGAAAAAGAAGACGCTCGATACCAGAAACTGGAGCAACTGCACGAGAGGCGAAAGCAGGTCGTGAGGTTGCATCGGAAGGGATACGGAGTCATGGCCATCGTGGAGTTGACGGGGCTGAGTTACCCGGCGGCTCGACTGGCCATTGATCTCTATGAAGAAGGGGCCGCGGCGACCCTGAAGCCGCGCCCACAAGCTCGTACGCCAGGAGACGGAAGACGGCTGAATGCGGATCAAGAAGAAGCAATCCGGCGCACGATCTGCGACAAACGTCCGGAGCAGTTGAAGATGGAATCTGCGCTCTGGACGCGAGGCGCGGTCATGCTGTTCATCGAACAGGAATACGCGGTCAAACTCTCAATACGTGCGGTCGGAGACTACCTCAAGCGCTGGGGTTTCACGCCGAAAAAGCCGATCAAGCGCGCTTACGAACAGCGACCGGAGTCTGTCAAGCAGTGGATCGATCAGGAGTATCCGGCCATCGAGAAGCGTGCCAAGGCCAAAGGTGGCGAGACTCACTGGGGTGACGAAACCGCGTTGGTGAATACGGATGTTCGGAGCCGCAGTTATGCTCCCAAAGGGCAAACCCCGGTCACGATGGCGGTTAGAGGTACGCGACAGAAGCTGTCGATGATTTCCACGGTGACCAATCAGGGCAAGGCAAGCTGGATGATCATCGATGGTGCCTTTAACCACGAGAAGCTCATCGAGCTCTTCGAGGTGCTGGTGGCCGATGGCAAGCGCGCGGGAAAGAAAGTGTTCCTGATCATCGACAACCTCGGCGTGCATCACTGCAAGCCGGTCAAGGCATGGCTTGCCGAGCACCAAGCCGACATCGAAGTCTTTTACCTGCCAAGCTACAGCCCGGAGCTCAATCTGGATGAGCGACTCAACGCCGACCTGAAACATGTCATCAGAACACGAGTCCCCGTCAGAACAAAGGCCAAATTACACGCCGCAGCAAAGAACCATATGGCGTTCATCGAAACCCATCTCGAACGCATGAAATCCTACTTCCAGGATCTCCGCGTCAAATACGCCGCATGAAAACTTCTTCCTGCCGGATCAATAAGCCAAACCCGCCGCGGCCGCGCAGCGCGCGGTCAGGGCTTGAGCCTGCGTTCCACCTCTGCGGCTGCGCATTCCGTGCGCAGCCGTATTCTTTTCTGGCGGCCGGTCGCGCCGCTGAGCAACTCCAGATCGGCGATCCGGCAATCAAGCCTGTCGGCCAGCCAACGCAGCAGCGCGGCGTTGGCCTGCCCCTCGACGGCCTGCGCGGCGACGCGGATCTTGAGCGCATCCCTGTGCATGCCGACGACCTCCGAACGCTTCGCGCCGGGCTGCACATGCAGGCTCAGGACGAGCCCGTCCTTGTCTTGCTTGCACCAGGGTTCATTCATGTTCGCGCGGCGCCAGGAATGAAAAAGCCCGCCGGAGAGCGAACTCTCGGCGGACTCTGAGCCGACTAGCGGCCCGTCAGGCCCGGTGACGTGACCAGGCCCGGAAGGACACCAAAGTGTCTTGCTTTACCCCTCAGGCGGCTGTCCAGATTATGGACGGCTGCCGGTCGGGAAAGGCCAAGCTGCGGCCGGGTTCAGCGCCGTCTTCACCGCGGGAGCCGCGGGAGCCGCGGTAGGAGCATGCGCAGCGGCAGCGGGCTTCTTGGCGGCCTTCTTGGCAGCAGGCTTTTTGGCGGCGGGCTTCTTCGCAGCCTTTTTCGCAGCTTTCTTGGCAGGCTTCTTGGCGGCGGCCTTCTTCACTGCCTTCTTGGCGGCGGGCTTCTTGGCGGCGGCCTTCTTCACCACCTTCTTGGCGGCGGGCTTCTTGGCGGCGGGCTTCTTGGCGGCGGGCTTCTTGGCGGCCGGCTTCTTGGCCGGGGCCTTCTTCTTCGCTGCAGTTGCCATGTATTTCTCCTTCAACTGAGATTTCAACAAAACTACCGATTGTGGAAACCCGACCGATCCGAACCCGCGGCCCACGAGGGGCCTTGGGAACAATCGAGCGGGCTATGCATCGGCGCGCGAAGTGATGCCGTGACGCACGCTAATGAATCCTGTACCGCCCCCCGCCGGCGCCGAGACAGCAGCCGATGCGGTTGGCGAGAAGAAAAGACAGAGAGAGTCGGGGAAATGGAAGCTGGCGCTGAATGCTGCTTTTTTGGAGGGATAAAGGCCCATCCCCGCAAGGGGAGGAAGTGGGCCAAGCGGGCTGGGGCCCGCGGTCGCAAGCTTACTCCCAACTGAGTGCGCCGCCCGTCTGATATTCAATCACACGGGTTTCGAAGAAGTTGCGTTCTTTTTTCAGGTCGATCATCTCGCTCATCCACGGGAAGGGGTTTTCCTCGTTGGGGAAGAGCGGGTCGAGACCGATCTGAGCGCAGCGGCGGCTGCAGATGAAGCGCAGATAGGCCTTGAACATCGGGGCGTTCAGGCCCAGGACGCCGTGCGGCATAGTGTCCTCTGCATAGCGGTATTCCAGATCCACCGCCTTGACGAAGAGCTCCTTGATTTCTTCCTTGAGCTCGACCGTCCAGAGATGCGGGTTCTCCAGCTTGATCTGATTGATCAGGTCGATGCCGAAATTGCAGTGCATGGACTCGTCACGCAGGATGTACTGATACTGCTCGGCGGCGCCGGTCATCTTGTTCTGACGGCCCATGGCCAGGATCTGGGTGAAGCCGACGTAGAAGAACAGGCCTTCCATGATGCAGGCGAAGACGATCAGCGACTTCAGGAGCTTCTGGTCGTTTTCGGGGGTGCCGGTCTTGAAGGACGGGTCGGTGAGCGTGTCGATGAAGGGGATCAGGAACTCGTCCTTGGCCCGGATCGACGGCACTTCATGATAGGAGTTGAAGATTTCCGACTCGTCCAGACCCAGCGACTCCACGATGTACTGGTAGGCGTGGGTGTGGATGGCTTCCTCGAAGGCCTGGCGCAGCAGGTATTGGCGGCATTCCGGAGCAGTGATCTGGCGGTAGGTGCCCAGGACGATGTTGTTCGCCGCCAGGGAATCGGCGGTGACGAAAAAGCCCAGGTTGCGCTTGATGATCCGGCGCTCGTCCTCGGTCAGACCATTGGGATCTTTCCAGGTGGCGATGTCGCGAGACATGTTGATTTCCTGCGGCATCCAATGGTTGGCGCAGCCGGCCAGGTATTTTTCCCAAGCCCATTTGTACTTGAACGGGACCAGCTGATTGACGTCGGTCTGACCGTTGATGATGCGCTTGTCCGCGACGTTGACGCGGCGCAGGGACGCTTCGCAGGCGGCCGCCTGAGGCTGGGTTGCAGCGAAGGGTGCGAGTGCGATGTCGGGGAGCGGAGTGTTGGAGCGGGCAAAATCCGCGGTGACGGATTTCCCTGCAGCGGGTGCTTCGGTGACGCGCTGCGTTTGTATCACCTGAAGTTTGGGGGTCGCGACCTGAGCCCCGACAGTTTCATCTTCCCAGCTAAGCATAGTTGTTATCTCACTTCCAACAGCGCGAATTAAAACATTTTTCTTTTTGTGGCGAAAGCATTCGGCGCATCTTTTTGCGTGCACTTTCTTCGATTGCTGCGCAATACGCAACACTCGAAGCAGTCATCGATGTGCTTCATCGTGCGCCTTCGATGCGCATCGCGCGAGTGAAGCGCGCGCGATACGCATCGTCATCCACCGATCGGATTACTGGCAGGCCTCGCACTCTTCAAAGCCGGGATCGCCCGGACTAAGCGTGCATGCGGGACCATCGAACTCCTGTTCAGACACCGCACCGGCAGCTGCAGCCGCGCTCGGCGCCGCCGCGGGAGCCGCGGAGGCTGCGACGCCGCCTTGAGAGCTGCTGGGCACTGCGTTGAGCGCGCCGGCCTTCACCGTCGACTTCTCGACGTGGGTGGCGGCGATGGTGCGCAGGTAGTAGGTCGTCTTCAGGCCGCGGACCCAGGCGAGCTTATAGGTGTCGTCGAGCTTCTTTCCCGAGGCGCCAGCCATGTAAATGTTGAGCGACTGAGCCTGGTCGATCCACTTCTGGCGGCGCGAGGCTGCCTCGACCAGCCAGGTCGGTTCGATCTCGAAGGCGGTGGCGTAGAGGTCGCGCAGGTCCTGCGGGATGCGGTCGATGCGGGCCAGGGAGCCGTCGAAGTACTTCAGATCGGCGACCATGACCTCGTCCCAGAGGCCGCGTGCCTTCAGATCGCGGACCAGGTAGTCGTTGACCACGGTGAACTCGCCAGACAGGTTGGACTTGACGTACAGGTTCTGGAAGGTCGGCTCGATGCAGGCCGAGACGCCGATGATGTTGGAGATCGTGGCGGTCGGGGCGATGGCGACGCAGTTCGAATTGCGCATGCCGTGCTGCTTGATCCGCTCGCGCAGACTGTCCCAGTCCATGGCGCTGGACAGATCGACCTCGACGTAGTCGCCGCGCTCTTCGGCCAGCAGCTTCAGGGAGTCCTGGGGCAGGATGCCGCGGTCCCAGAGCGAACCGCGGTAGCTGCTGTAGCGGCCGCGTTCCTCGGCCAGCTCGGTGGAGGTCAGGTAGGCGTAGTAGCAGACGGCTTCCATGGAAGTGTCGGCGAATTCGACGGCTGCCTGGGAGGCGTAGGGAATGCGCTTTGCGTACAGGCAGTCCTGGAAGCCCATGATGCCCAGGCCGACCGGACGGTGGCGCAGGTTCGAGTCGCGGGCCTTCTTGACGGCGTAGTAATTGATGTCGATCACGTTGTCGAGCATGCGCATGGCCGTGCGGATGGTCTTGGACAGCTTGGCGTGGTCGAGCTCCAGGGCGCCGTCCTTGCCCGCCTTGAGGTGGGCAACCAAGTTGACCGAGCCGAGGTTGCAGACCGCGATTTCGGAGTCACCCGTGTTAAGGGTGATTTCCGTGCACAGGTTCGACGAGTGGACCACGCCGACGTGCTGCTGCGGGCTGCGGATGTTGCAGGGGTCCTTGAAGGTGATCCAGGGGTGGCCGGTTTCGAACAGCATGCCCAGCATCTTGCGCCAGAGCTGCTGCGCCGGGATCTTCTTGAACAGCTTGAGCTCGCCGCGGGCGACCTTGTCCTCATAGCCCAGGTAGGCCTGTTCGAAGGCCTTGCCGTACTTGTCGTGCAGGTCAGGGCAGGTGGAGGGGGAGAACAGGGTCCATTCGCCGTTTTCCATGACCCGCTTCATGAACAGGTCGGGAATCCAGTTGGCGGTGTTCATGTCGTGGGTGCGGCGGCGGTCGTCGCCGGTGTTCTTGCGCAGCTCCAGGAATTCCTCGATGTCCAGATGCCAGCTTTCCAGGTAGACGCAGACGGCACCCTTTCGCTTGCCGCCCTGGTTGACGGCCACGGCCGTGTCGTTGACCACCTTCAGGAAGGGGACGACGCCCTGGCTCTTTCCGTTTGTGCCCTTGATATGGGAGCCGAGCGCGCGCACATGGGTCCAGTCGTTGCCCAGGCCTCCGGCGAACTTGGAGAGCAGGGCGTTTTCCTTCAGGCCCTCATAAATGCTGTCTAGGTCGTCGGCGATGGTGGTCAGGTAGCACGACGAGAGCTGCGAGCGGCGGGTGCCCGAATTGAATAGGGTCGGGGTGCTCGACATGAAATCGAAGGTCGAGAGGATTTCGTAGAACTCGATGGCGCGGGCTTCGCGGTCCACCTCGTTCAGCGACAGGCCCATGGCCACGCGCATGAAGAAGGCCTGCGGCAGCTCGATGCGGTGCTCGTCGATATGCAGGAAATAGCGGTCGTACAGGGTCTGCAAGCCCAGGTAGTTGAACTGCAGGTCGCGGCTGGCGTTCATGGCGGCGCCCAGCTTGGCCAGGTCGAACTGCGAGAGCTTATCGTCGAGCAGCTCGGCTTCGATGCCCTGCTTGATGTATTTGGGGAAGTATTCGGTGTAGCGCTCGGCCATCTGCTCCTGGGTGACTTCCCGGCCGAGGATTTCGCGGCGGATGGTGTGCATCAGGATGCGGGCGGTCGCCTGGCTGTAGGCCGAGTCCTGTTCGATCAGGGTGCGGGCGGCGAGGATGGCGGAATCGTAGACCTGGGTGATGGGCACGCCGTCATACAGGTTCTTGATCGCTTCCTTGAGGATGGGCTCGGGATCCAGGGCGGCGTTCTTGCCGTCGGCCAGACCGGCGCAGGCGGAAATAACCAGATGGCGCAGCGCGTCCATGTCCAGCGGACGCGACACGCCGTTGTCCATCACGTTCAGGGCATGCTGTTCGGCCGCCGGCTGCGAGGCGGCTTTCTGAGCGCGCTCCTGGGCACGCTTTTCGCGGTAGAGCACATAGGCGCGGGCGACGTTGTGTTCGCCAGCTCGCATCAGCGAGAGTTCGACCTGATCCTGGACGTCTTCAATATGGAAGGTGCCGCCGTGGGGACGGCTGCGCAGCAGTGCGCGGACCACGCTCTGCGAGAGCTGCTCGACAAGCTCGCGCACACGGGCCGACGCCGCACCCTGGCCGCCGTTGACGGCGAGGAAGGCCTTGGTGACGGCGATGGCGATCTTCGACGGTTCGAAGGCGACAACCGAGCCGTTGCGGCGGATAACCTTATAGTCGGCGAGGCTGCTGGCGAGCGGCGCCTGCGGCTGACCTGCAGAGGACTGTCCAGCCTCCATGGGGAAGGCCGGGATGGCGGTTTGGCCTGACTGATTCTGCAAATCGCTTAGCTGCATGGTGAACTCCTGGAAGGTAAAAGGGGCCTGGGCGGTATATTTTTTTGGATCCGGCCAGACCACAAGATATAGTGGTCATATGCGTCGTTTGGTACAAAGTATAGTGGTTTTTTTCTTTCGGGTTCAATCATATAAAACAAATTTTTTCTCGCGGAGCGGCAAAAAATTTGTGATATCAATATGAGAAGTTGGGACAGCCTACGTGTCCCGCGAGACGCTAGCGTGCAGCCAGACCGTAGGGGAAAAAATCGTGCGCCAATCCCGTCTGCGATGCATAACGGGCCCAATCGAAGTGCGGACCGGGATCGGTTTTCCGTTGCGGCGCGATATCGGTATGGCCGGCGACGGCGGCGATCGGATAGTGTGCAAGCAGCGCCCAGGACAGGTGTGCGAGCTGCGCATACTGCGCGTCGGTGAAGGGCTGGGTGTCGCTGCCCTCCAATTCCACGCCGATGGAGAAATCGTTGCAGCGCGCGCGGCCGAGAAAATCGGACTGCCCCGCGTGCCAGGCGCAGTCCTCGCAGGAGACGAACTGCAGGACTTCGCCCCGGCGGTCGATCACGAAATGCGAGGAAACCCTAATATCGGCGATGCCGGCGAAATACGGATGCGCCCACGCGTCGAGCCGGTTGGTTAAGAAGCGCTCGATCTCGCCGCCGCCGAACTGCTCGGGGGGCAGGCTGATGTTGTGCAGGACCAGCAGGTCCACCACTGCATCCGCCGGCCGCGCGTCGAAATTGGGAGAGTCGACCCGGCGCGCCTTACTCCACCAGCCGCCGACCATGTCTCAGGCCCTCATCTCAGGGATTGGCCTGCGAGGCATGCTCCAGGGAGCAGTAGCTGCGCCAACGCATGCTGACCGATTCGCTCAAGGGCAGATGCAGCCCGCAGACTTCACAGCGGACCATGGCCTCGCCGCCGGATTGCCCGGCCCGCGCTCCCGCCTGGGCACCCTGCCCGTTCGCCTGCCCCGCCCCCTGGGAGCCGCCCTGTTCGGCGGCGCGCCGGCCGGGACAAGCCATGCAGCGCGGCCTGCGGGGAAGACCGCCCTTCACCCAGGCGATGAACAGCGCGGTCAATACAAGAAATATAAGAAGCTTGCCCATCACACCTTATTCAATAGAACTTCCAGCACGAAGCGGGTGCCCACGTAGGCGAGCAGCAGCAGCGCGAACGAGGCCAGCACCCAGCGCAGGGCCGCGCGGCCGCGCCAGCCGCTCAGCGCACGGCCCAGCAGGATGCCGCCGAACATCAGCCAGGAGATGACGGCGAACACCGTCTTGTGTTCGAAGCGCAGGGCTTTGCCGAACAGCACCTCGGAAAAGAACAGCCCGGAGATCATGGTCACCGTCAGCAGCGCGAAGCCAACGCCGATCAGCCGGAACAGCAGCCTCTCCAGCGTCAGCAGCGGCGGCATGCCGTCGAGCCAGGCGCCGAGGCGGAACATCAGGCCCGTGCGCGGCTGGGCGCACCCCATCAGATGCAGCCGCTGCTCGACCAGCAGCATCAACAGCGCATGGAAGGCCGCCAGCGCCAGCAGCCCGTAGGCCATGTTGGCGATGATGAAATGCAGCTTGAACAGCGTGCTCGCCGGATTGGCCAGCACGCGGCTGCCGGCGAAGGCCAGCGGCAGCAGGCTCGCCGCCAGCGCCGCGGGCAAGAGCAAGAGGCGCAGGCCCGCCAGCGGCAGCACCAGGCTTTCGAACCAATAGGTGACGGCGCCGAGCCAGATCATCGTCGACAGCGCATAGGCGAAGCCGAACACCATGGTCTGCGCGCCGAAGACGGTTTCGTGCAGCAGCAGGCCGTGGCAGCCCAGCGCGGCGAAGAGCAAGATGTGGCGCAGACCACCCTGCACCTTCGGATTCGCGGCGCAGGAAGACCCATCGCCGGAAGGGGTTTGCGTGAATGCGCCGGCGACGGCGTCCGCCACCGGCCGCCGGCCCGCCTTGCCGCCCATCCAGTCGCGCAGCGCGAGCCCGCCGTACAGGCCGGCGGTGAGGGCATACAATATCGGCTGGGCAGAGGATTCCATGCCCGAAAGTGTAACCCACCCCATCCCGAGACTTCATGTTCGACACACTCTCACAAAAGCTGGCGCAGACCGTCAAGACGATGCGCGGCCAGGCCCGGCTGACCGAGGCCAACACCAGCGAGATGCTGCGCGAAGTGCGCCTGGCGCTGCTGGAGGCGGACGTCGCCCTGCCCGTGGTGCGCGAGCTGATCGCCCGCATCAAAGAGAAGGCGATGGGCGAGGAAGTCATCGGCAGCCTCTCGCCGGGCCAGGCCCTGGTCGGCGTCGTGCAGCGCGAGCTCACCGAGATCATCGGCGGCGGCGCGGACGTCGCCGGACGCAATCCCAGCGAGATCAACCTCGCGGCCCAGCCGCCGGCGATCATCCTGATGGTCGGCCTGCAGGGCGCCGGTAAGACCACCACCACCGGCAAGCTCGCCCGCTGGCTGCGCGAACAGCGCAAGAAGAAGGTGTTGACCGTCTCCTGCGACGTCTACCGCCCCTCCGCCATCGCCCAGCTGCAGACTGTGAGCGCGCAGGCCGAGGTGGACTTCCTCCCCTCCGAGTCCTGTCAGAAGCCGCTGGACATCGCGCACGCCGCGCTGGACTGGGCCAAGAAGCACCACCATGAAGTGCTGATCGTCGACACGGCCGGCCGCCTGGGCATCGATCAGGCGATGATGGACGAGGTCAGCGCCCTGCACGCGGCGCTCGACCCGATCGAAACTTTCTTTGTCGTCGACGCCATGCTCGGCCAGGACGCGGTCAACACCGCCAAGGCCTTCGGCGACGCCCTACCGCTGACCGGCGTGGTGCTCACCAAGCTCGACGGCGACGCCCGCGGCGGCGCGGCCATGTCGGTGCGCCACGTCACCGGCAAGCCCATCAAGTTCGTCGGCACCGGCGAAAAGCTCGACGGCCTCGAAGCCTTTAACCCCGAACGCATGGCCAGCCGCATCCTGGGCATGGGCGACATCCTCGCCCTGGTCGAGGAAGCGCAGAAGACCGTCGACATCGAACAGGCGCAAAAGCTCGCCCAGAAGATCAAGAAGGGCGGCTTCGACCTGGAGGACTTCCGCGAGCAGATCGGCCAGATGCGCAAGATGGGCGGCATCGGCAACCTGATCGACAAGCTGCCAGCCCAGTTCGCCCAGGCCGCGTCCAAGGCCAACACCGACGACGCCGACAAGCAGGTGCGCCGCATGGAGGGCATCATCAACAGCATGACCAGCCAGGAACGCGCCAAGCCCGAGCTGATCAAGGCCAGCCGCAAGCGGCGCATCGCCGCCGGCGCGGGCGTGCAAGTGCAGGAAGTGAACCGTCTGCTCAACCAGTTCGAGCAGATGCAGACCATGATGAAGAAGCTCAAGGGCGGAGGCATGATGAAGATGATGCGGGCCATGGGTGGCATGAAGGGCCTGGGCGGCCTGGGTGGTGGTGGACTGCCGCCGGGCATGAGGAGGCCGAGATGACCACCGCTTCCGCCGACATCAGCCCCGCGCGCAAAGCCGCAAGCCTGCTGGCCAATTCGCGGGAAATCGTCTCCGCCGAGCAGATCACCTCGGGCGGTCACCGCCATGGCCTGGTAGATCAGCGCGCGCCTGAGCGAGGGATTTCCCCTGGTGCTCGCCATCCTCGGCGGCGCCAGCGTGTTCACCGGTATGCTGCTGCCCAAGCTCGACTTCCCGCTGGAATTCGACTACCTGCAGCTCTCCGACTATCAGGACGGAGGAGGCATGCGCTGGAGCGTCGCGCTGCGCAGCGCGGTGGCCGGCCGCACGGTGCTTGTCATCGACGACCTGATGGACGACGGCATCACCATGGCCGCCATCCGCGAGCGCATCCTCGACATGGGTGCCAAGGACTTCCTCTGCGCCGTGCTCTGCGAGAAGGACGGCAAGCCAAAAACCAGCTCCACAAGCAAGCAGGCCTCCAAACCCATCGTGCCGGACTTCCGCGGCTTCATGGTCCGACAACCACGTCTTCGGCTGCGGCATGGACGTCGAAGGCCTGTGGCGCAACCCGCCTTCGATTCGTGCCATCGACTGATCGGCAGCCTGGCGTCCACCAGGTCCAAGCCGTTCCCGAACCGGCCCGCCGGTGCGAACGCGCGCGCCAGCGTGACCTTCCTCCCCCCGCCATCCAGTACTGAAAAATATTGTCAAATTCAGTAACGGGCCTTCTGGGCTGTGCCACGGCGGCGTATAAACCCCGGAATCGCCCGATGTTCCGGAGTCCGCCATGCCCCGCCCGCAGTCGCTTCCCCGTCTTGCCCTCGCCGCTCCGCTTTCCCGCCGCTTCCGCCCCCAGCCAGTCGACTCTCAGCATGTCCATCCCTTCCGTCTCGCCGTGACGCTGGCCCTGCTGCTCGGCTGCCTTGGCGCACGGCCGACGGCGGCGGCGCAAGGCTGGCAGCTGCATCCCTCAGCCGAGGACATCGGCTCCCACTACGCGACGCTCGACGGAGAAGTGCGCTTCGGCCAGCAGCGCGCGCCGGCCAAGCTGCTCTTGTTTTGCCGCTCGATGCACGGCGAACGGGTCAAGATCGTGTTCTCACCGGGACAGATCGGCTTCGACGCCAGGCCTTACACAGGCAAGCATGGCGTGGCCATGCTCACGCCGGTGCTGGGTCTGGTCGAGGGAGAAGAGGGAGAAGAAAACAAGCCGCATCACTACAACGCGATCGGCATGCAGTTCCGGGAGAGCCGCTACGCGCTGGCCTTCCATCCCATCCGCCAGCACGTGGTGCGCTGGGTCAGCGACGCGCCGCATCCTGCCAAACTGGAATTCAGCCTGCCGGTGGGCGCGCCCGAAAAGCTGGAAGCGAGCTTCGTTCTGCCGGCCGGCAATCACAAGGCGATGCACCAGCTGCTCTCGTCCTGCCAGTCGCAGGCCCAGCATGCGCCGGCGAAACCGGCGCCGGCCAAGCAGGCGGGTTGAAGTGGGGAAGGCCAGCGCAGTCGATGCGGCCGATGCGGCTGGCTTGAATCCAGCCGGGCCGGTTCAGCCGTTTGGCCGCTTAGCTGCCCAGCTTGGCGAGCGCCAACACGGCGGCGGCCGTTTGCGCCGCATCCGCACCGACCGGCACGATCGTGGCTTCGGCGTCGCGCCGGCCCTGATATTCCAGCTTGCCGTCCTTGAGGCCGCGGTCGCCGATCACCACGCGGTGGGGCACACCTATCAGTTCCCAGTCCGCAAACATCGCGCCGGGACGCTTGCCGCGGTCGTCAAGGATGACGTCCACGCCCTTGGCGCGCAGTTCGGCGTGCAGCTTGTCCGCTATCTCGCGCACCGCCTCGGAGCGGTCATAGCCGACTGGACAGAGCACCAGTTCAAAGGGCGCAATCGCCGTCGGCCAGATGATGCCGCGCTCGTCGTGGCCCTGTTCGATGGCGGCGCCCAGGATGCGGGTCACGCCGATGCCGTAGCAGCCCATCACCATCAGCTGGGTCTTGCCTTGCTCGTCCAGGTAGGTGGCCTGCATACTTTCCGAATAGCGGGTGCCGAGCATGAAGACGTGGCCCACTTCGATGCCGCGGCACAGCTTGAGCGGACCGCTGCCATCGGGCGCGGGATCGCCTTCGACGACGTTGCGCAGATCGGCCGTCTCTGGTTCTGGCAGGTCGCGGCCCCAGTTCACACCCGTGTAGTGGAACCCCGCCTCGTTGGCGCCGCAGACAAAGTCGCTCATGCGCGCCACGGTGCGGTCCGCGACCACGCGCAGCCCCGTCTTGCCCGCCGCGAAGACGGGACCCAGATAGCCGGGCGGGCTGCCGAAGGCGGCAAGGATCTCGCCCTCGCTCGCCATGCGCAGGTTTTCCAGGCCGAGCTTGGCGGCCTTGACCTCGTTGAGCTCGTGGTCGCCGCGCAGGAGCAGCAGGACCAGCTTCACGACCTCGGCGCTCTCGCCGGCCATCACGATCGACTTCACCGTACGCGTCAGCGGCAGCTTGAGGCATTCCGCGACGTCCTCGCACTTGGCCTTGCCGGGCGTGGGCGTCTTTTCCATGGCCTGCGTCGCCGCGGCGCGCGCGTCGAGCAGCGGCAGAGCCTCGGAGGCCTCGAGGTTGACGGCGTAGGGCGAAGCCTCGCTGTAGGCGATGACGTCCTCGCCGGTGTCAGCGATCACGTGGAATTCATGCGAGCCGCTGCCGCCGATGGCGCCGTTGTCGGCCGCCACCGCGCGGAACTCCAGCCCGAAGCGGGTGAAGATCTGCTGATAAGCGGCAAACATCTTCTGATAAGATACCTTCATGCCCTCGACGTCGCGATCGAAGGAATAGGAGTCCTTCATCGTGAATTCGCGCCCGCGCATCAGGCCGAAGCGCGGCCGGCGCTCGTCGCGGAACTTGATCTGGATCTGGTAGAAATTCACCGGCATCTGCTTGTAGCTGCGGATCTCGCTGCGGGCGATGTTGGTGATGACTTCCTCGGAGGTTGGTTGCAGCGCGAAGTCGCGCTCATGCCGGTCCTTCAGGCGCAGCAGTTCGGGACCCATCTTCGCCCAGCGGCCGGTCTCTTGCCAGAGTTCGGCGGGCTGCACCAGGGGCATGGCCAGTTCGATGGCGCCCGCGGCGTCCATCTCTTCGCGCACGATGCGCTCGACCTTGCGGATCACCCGAAGGCCCATCGGCATGTAGTTGTAGATGCCGGCGCCGACCTTCGTGATCATGCCCGCGCGCATCATCAGTTTATGCGAAACGATCTCGGCGTCGGCGGGGGCTTCCTTGAGCGTGGAAATAAAGAACTGCGAGGCTTTCATAGGATTTATATGGATATAATCAGTGCTAATTCTAAAGGATTAGGGTTCCATCATGCTGGATCGGGAAGGTTACCGCCCGAATGTCGGCATCATCCTGCTCAACGCCAACAATGAGGTGTTCTGGGGCAAGCGGGTCGGCGAACACTCCTGGCAGTTCCCGCAGGGCGGCATCAAGCACGGGGAAACGCCGGAGCAGGCCATGTTTCGGGAGCTGCAGGAGGAGGTTGGCCTGCTGCGCGAGCATGTGCGCGTCGTCGGCCGCACCCGTGACTGGCTGCGCTATGAGGTGCCGGAGCAATTCATCCGCCGCGAGATGCGCGGCCACTACCGGGGACAGAAGCAGATCTGGTTCCTGCTGCGCATGCTCGGCCGCGACTGCGACATCCAGCTGCGCGCCTCGCAGCATCCCGAATTCGACGCCTGGCGCTGGCACAACTACTGGGTGCCGCTGGAGTCGGTGATCGAATTCAAGCGCGACGCCTACCGCAGCGCCCTGGACGAGCTCTCGCGCTTCGTGCACCGCCCTCAGCAGCACAAGGCCGGCGCCTGACCCTGCCGGCGGGCCTGTCCGCGCGACAGACACGCGGACGGGTTCAGAGCGCCACCAGATTGTCACGGTGGATCAACTCTGGGCCATTGGCATATCCCAAAATGGCAGCGATCTCGCTGGACGGCTTGCGGGCGATCAAGCGGGTCTCCGAACTCGAATAATTCGTGATGCCGCGGGCCAGTTCGCGGCCGTCCGCGTCCACGCAGGCGATGATCTCGTCGCGCCCGAAGCGCCCCTGCACCTCCACCACGCCGATCGGCAGAAGCGACTTGCCCTCACCCGCCACCTTGGCCGCCGCGCCCGCGTCCACCACCACGTGGCCGCGCAGTTGCAGATGGTCGGCCATCCACTGCTTGCGCGCCGAAAGCACCCGGGTCTGGGCGATCAGCCGGGTGCCGATATCCTCGCCCTGCGCCAGGCGCAGCAGCACCTGCGGCTCGCGGCCCGAGGCGATCACGGTGTGCGCCCCCGACATGGCCGCGCGCTTGGCCGCCAGGATCTTGGTCAGCATGCCGCCCTTGCCGATGCTGCTGCCCGCGCCGCCGGCCATCGCCTCCAGCTCGGGCGCACCCGCCGTGGCCTGCGAGACCAGCGTGGCCTCGGGGGCCTTGCGCGGGTCGGTGGTGTACAGGCCGGTCTGGTCGGTGAGGATGATCAGGGCGTCGCCTTCGATCAGGTTCGTGACCAGGGCGCCCAGGGTGTCGTTGTCGCCGAACTTGATCTCGTCGGTGACGACCGTGTCGTTCTCGTTGATCACAGGCACCACGCCCAGTTCAAGCAGGGTCAGCAGCGTGGAGCGGGCGTTCAGATAGCGCTCGCGGTCGGCCAGGTCGGAATGGATCAGCAGGATCTGCGCGGTGCGCAGGCCGTGCTGCGCGAAGCAGCCCTCGTAGACATGGGCCAGGCCCATCTGGCCCACGGCCGCCGCCGCCTGCAGTTCATGCACGTCGGTCGGGCGCTTGCTCCAGCCCAGGCGCTGCATGCCCTCGGCGATCGCGCCCGAGCTCACCAGCACCACCTGCTTGCCGGCTTGGCGCAGCCCGGCGATCTGCGCCGCCCAACGGGCGATCGCCTCGTGGTCCAGGCCCCTGCCCTCGTTGGTCACTAGGCTGGAGCCGACCTTCACCACCAGGCGGCTGGCCTCGGCGACCACGGGAATCATTTGTTCTTTGGCATTCATGCGCGTGTTTTGAAACGGATACGGTGGCCGGCCTTTTCTTCAGCCCCGGCTGGCGTTGATGTCGTCGCCGAAGCGCGGATCGAGGACAAAGCCCTCCTCGCCTTCCTGCAGCTCCGGGCGCAGCATGTTCAGATACTCCTGGATCGCGTAGCAGAGCTCCTGGCAGCCTTCGCCGGAGATCGCCGAAATGCGGAACACGGGTCCCTTCCAGCGATAGCGGCGTACGAATTCCGCCACGCGCGCCTCACGCTCCTCCTCCGGCACGATGTCGAGCTTGTTGAGCACCAGCCAGCGCGGCTTGGCATGCAGGGCGGGATCGTACTTCTTCAGCTCCTTGACGATGGTGCGCGCCTCGGCCACCGGATCGGTTTCATCGAAAGGCGCCAGGTCCACCGTGTGCAGCAGCAGACTGGTGCGCGCCAGATGGCGCAGGAACTGGTGGCCCAGGCCGGCGCCCTCAGCCGCGCCCTCGATCAGGCCGGGGATGTCGGCGATGACGAAGCTCTGCGACGGACCCACGCGCACCACGCCCAGATTGGGGTGCAGCGTGGTGAAGGGATAGTCGGCGATCTTGGGCCGGGCGTTGGACACCGCCGTGATCAGCGTGGATTTTCCGGCGTTGGGCATGCCCAGCAGGCCGACGTCGGCCAGCACCTTGAGTTCGAGCTTGACCATGCGGTGCTCGCCGGGCTTGCCGTCGGTCTTCTTGCGTGGCGCGCGGTTGGTGCTGGTCTTGAAATGCAGATTGCCCAGGCCGCCAGCGCCGCCCTGGGCGAGGCAGACCTTCTCGCCATGTTGAACCAGGTCGGCGACGGTCTCGCCGGTATCCATGTCCACGATCTGGGTGCCCACCGGCATGCGCAGCACGACGTCCTCGCCCGAGGCGCCGTAGCAGTCCGCGCCGCGGCCGTTCTCGCCGTTGCGCGCCATGTGCTTCTTGGTGTATCGGTAGTCGATCAGGGTGTTGATGTTTCGGTCAGCCAGCGCAAACACGCTGCCGCCGCGCCCGCCATCGCCACCGTCCGGTCCGCCAAAGGGGACGAATTTTTCGCGCCGCATGGACGCTCTGCCGTTTCCGCCATCGCCGGCAATGACTTCAATCCTGGCTTCGTCGATGAATTTCATATGCGACTTTCAAAAAAAAGGCCCCGCTTGCCGCGAGGCCTCTTTGTATTGCCGAGAGGGCTTGGGCAGGGTCTGGATCAGGCAGCTGCCGGCACCACCGCGACGAACTGCTTCTTGGCCGTGCCCTTGACGGCGAACTGCACGTGGCCGTCGACCAGCGCGAACAGCGTGTGGTCCTTGCCGATACCGACGTTCTCGCCGGCATGGACTCGGGTGCCACGCTGACGGACGATGATGCCGCCGGCGAGGATCGCTTGCCCGCCGTACACCTTCACGCCAAGGCGCTTCGATTCGGAATCACGGCCGTTCCGGGTGGAGCCGCCGCCTTTTTTCTGTGCCATGGTTTCTTCCCCTTACTCAGGCGCTGATCGCGCCGATCAGCAGTTCGGTGTAGTTCTGACGATGGCCTTGGCGCTTTTGATAATGCTTTCGACGGCGCATCTTGAAAATTTTCACCTTGTCGTGACGACCTTGGGAGACAACGGTGGCCTTGACGCTTGCACCAGAAACCAGGGGCTTGCCGAACTCCATCGACTCGCCCTCGCCGACGGCGAGAACCTGGTTCAGGGTGATTTCTGCGCCAATGTCCGCCGGTATCTGTTCTATTTTGAGTTTGTCGCCGGCTGCAACCTTGTACTGCTTGCCGCCGGTTTTTATGACCGCGTACATTGTGTAATCCTCATAAATTGGGAATTTCCGGGACGCCGGGAAGCCTTGCCGCCGCTTCCGGGACGCCGGCGGGAATCCCCGCTTGAGCCCAATTTCTCGTCCGGCGGCCGAGAAAAACCGTCCAAAAGACGAGAATTCGGGATATTACAGGGACTTACCTCAAGCGTCAAAGCATTTTCTCTGGCCCTGTCTGGACGCCCAAGGCCCATGAACAGGGGCTTCCCAGGCAGCGCCCGGGCATTTCCCGGATGGCGGAAACGGGCCATGCCTTATAATTCTGCAGAATTTTTACCTGCTCGCGCCTTGGAACAAGCCACCACCTCCCCCCAGACCCTGCTGGATCCCATCGTCGCCGACATGCGCGCGGTGGATACGGTGATCCGCCAGCGCCTCGACTCCGAGGTGGTGCTGATCCGCCAGATTTCCGAATACATCATCGGCGCCGGCGGCAAGCGGCTGCGCACCGCCCTGCTGCTGATGTTCGCCAACGCGCTGGGCTACCGGGGCAGCCACCACCATCTGCTGGCCGCCGTGGTCGAATGCATCCACACCGCCACCCTGCTGCACGACGACGTGGTCGATGAATCCGAGCTGCGGCGCGGCCGCGGCACCGCCAACGCAGTGTTCGGCAACGCCGCCAGCGTGCTCGTGGGCGACTTCCTCTATTCGCGCGCCTTCCAGATGATGGTGCTGGCCGACGACATGCGCATCATGCAAATCCTCTCCGACGCCACCAACGTCATCGCCGAGGGCGAGGTGCTGCAGCTGATGAACATGCACGACCCCGACGTCGACGAGGCCCGCTACCTGCAAGTCATCCGCTTCAAGACCGCCAAGCTCTTCGAGGCCGCCGCGCGCCTGGGCGCCGTGCTCGCCAAGGTGGAGCCCGCCATGGAAGAGGCCGCCGCCGAATACGGCCGCCACATCGGCACCGCCTTCCAGCTTATCGACGACCTGCTCGATTATTCCGCCAGCGCCGAACAGATGGGCAAGAACGCCGGCGACGACCTGCGCGAAGGCAAGCCCACCCTGCCCCTGATCTACCTGCTCGAAAATGGCGCCCCAGCGCAGCGCGCACGCGTGCGCAAAGCCATCGAACAGGGCGGCAGAGAATATTTCGACGAAATCTACGGCGCGATCCGCGCCAGCGGCGCGCTGGACTACACCCTGGCCGCCGCCGAGCGCGAAGCCGAGGTGGCGCGCGCCGCCATCGCCGGCTTCCCCGACTCGCCCTACACGGAAAGCCTGCGCCAGCTTTGCACCTACTCGGTCAGCCGGCAGTCCTGAGCGGCTGGATCGGCCACCAGCTCCACGCCGCCTGCACCACAGGCCCCGCAGGACCGCCGCACAACCTGCGCCGGCGCGGCGCGCGCCTATTCCACCGGCTGGGGCTCCAGCCTGCCGCGCAGCACCGTCTCCGGCTGGGCGTAGACCGCCGCCAGCGAAATCACCGTCATCGACGCGAGCAGCAGGAACACGATGCTGAAGGCGCCGCCCGCCGCTTCGCGCAGCGCCAGCATCTGCGCCGAGGAAGCATGGGCCATGCTGCCGCCGATCACCTCGCGCATCATCTCCCCGCCCTGGATGTTCACGCCCGGCACCGCCTTGTGCAGCGACGACAGCAGCACGCTGGACACCACCGCGATCGAAATCGCGCCGCCCAGCGAGCGGAAGAACGCGTTGGCCGCCGTGGCGCTGCCCAGCTTGTCTGGCGAGACCGAATTCTGGATTGACACCAGCGCCACCGGAAACTGCAGCCCGATGCCGAAGCCCGCCGCACACAGCGCGATCAGCACCGGCCAGCGCAGTTCCGGATCGATCAGCGCCAGGCCGACGATGCCCGCCAGCGCCACCCCCGCGCCGACGAACTCGATCTGCCGGGTGCGGCCCGTAGCCGACATCCAGCGCCCCGAGATGAACGCCGCGAAAGGCGTGGCCAGCGTCAGCGGGATCAACTGGATCGCCGCATCGTTGGGCGTCATGCCCAGCAGCATCTGCATGCGCATCGGCAGCAGGATGGTCAGCGCCACCACCTGGCCGAAACCGATGAACACGATCACGCAGCACAGACTGAACACCCGGCTGCTGAAAATATCCATCGGCAGGATGGGCTCGGGCGTGCGCGTCTCGTGCCAGAAGAACACCGCCAGCACGAACACCGCGCCGGCGAAGAACTGCAGGTTCAGCACACTGTTCCAGGCATAGCTCTCGCCGACCCGCGAGATCGCCACCAGCAGCAGCGTCAGGCCCGCGATCAGCAGGGCGGCGCCGACATAGTCGATGCGCTTGCGCAGCCCCGGCACCGGCAGCACCGACAGCGCCCGGCGCGACACCACGAAGGCCGCCGCGCCCAGCGGTAGATTAATCCAGAAGATCCAGCGCCAATCCAAATAATGCGTAAACAGGCCGCCGACCACCGGCCCGACCACGTTCGCCGTCGCATATGCGGCGCTGATGTAGCCCTGATAGCTTCCGCGTTCGCGCGGCGTGACCACGTCGGCGATCGCCGCCTGCGCGGTGGAGAGCAGCCCGCCGCCGCCGAGGCCCTGCAGCACCCGGCCCAGCACCAGCATCGGCATCGACTCGGCCAGCGCGCAGGCCGCCGAGGCCAGCAAGAAGATCACGATCGCCAGCGACAGCATCGCCCGACGGCCGTACAGATCGGAGAGCTTGCCGTAGATCGGCGTCATCACCGTCGAGGCGACCAGATACGCCGACACCACCCAGGCCAGCATGTCGAAGCCTTGCAGTTCCTCGGACATGCGCGGCAGCGCCACCGAAACGATCGTCTGATCCAGCGCCGCGAGGAAGATCGCCAGCATGAGGCCGACCACGACGGGCATGGCGGCGGGCTTGGAACGGGGAGGCACTGCGGCTTCGGGGCCCTTGCGGCCCGGAACTTCGATCATGGCTTGAAACTCTGGACTTATTTTTTATATCGGCTGGTTTTGCGCGATGATATATAATACTTGTCTACACACAGCGGGGTGTAGCTTAGCCTGGTAGAGCGCTACGTTCGGGACGTAGAGGCCGGAGGTTCGAATCCTCTCACCCCGACCATCTTTTTCTCTCCCTCAGTTTTTCCATGCAGACGCATCCGTGCGCCGCGCCGGCAGCATGAAGCTGAAGCTCGCGCCCTCACCCACCTTGCCCAGCACCCAGATCCGGCCGTGATGGCGGTCCACGATGCGCAGCACCGAAGCCAGCCCGATGATCCCCAGCCCGTCGAAGCTATCCTGCACATGCACGCGCTCGAAGGCGCGGAACAGGCCGCCGGCATACTGCATGCCGATGCCGTTGTCCGACACGCGGAACGCCTGCTCGCCCTCCGGCACCCGCGACACGCGGATGCCGGAGGGCTGCGGTCGCGTGAAAACTTCCAGGCGTTGCCCAGCAGGTTCTGCAGCAGGTTGAAGATCAGCATGCGCTCTCCCCAGGCCGTCATGCCCTCCTCGATCTCCACCTAGACGAAGCGCTCCGGAGACTCCGCGCGCAGCCCGGCGATCAAATCCCGGGCCATCGCGCTGATGTCCAGCGTCTCCAGCTCCGGCTCCCAGACCGACAGCTTGCTCAGCGAGAGCAGCGCGTCGATCAGGCTGCCCATGCGCACCGTGGCGCTCTTGATCTTCTCCAGAAAGACGCGGTCCGGCCCGTTGAGCCGGTCCGCCGCGCGCCTCTCCATGAGGCTCACATAGCCGTTGATGCCGCGCAACGGTGCGCGCAGGTCGTGCGCCACGGAGTAGCTGAAGGCCTCGGCCTCCTTCTTCGCGTTGGCCAGTTCCCGCGTGCTCAGCTCCACGCGCTGCTCCACCGTCTCGGCCAGCTGCCGGATCTCGCCCACCGCATGCGCCTCGCCGGCGCACATCTTCTGGAACGCCCGCGCCAGATGCGACACCTCGCTCACCACGCGGTCTAGCCCCTGCGGCAGGCCATCGGGTGAGGCCGCGGGCCGCGCCTCGATAAACCGCGTCAGCCCCTCGATGGGCTCGACCACGCTGCGCAGAACGCGGCGGAAGGTGTAGACCATCAGCACGATCGACAGCGCCAGCACCGCCGCGCGCAGCGAGGCGGCATGGTCGCGGGCCTTTTCGGTGATGGTCGCCACTACCGGATTGAGCGTCCACAGCGCATGCATCTCCATGTCCGCATACGCTTTGAGTGTCGTCTTGGGCGGCTTGCCGCGGCGCCAGGCGCCGCGCGCCTCGTCCTGCATGTCGTGCAGTTGCCGGTGCAGCTGCGCCTCCACCTGGGCCACCGCCTGGTTCAAGGCCGGATCGTTCACCACCTTGCTCTGCTGGCGCAGCTCCTCCCAGAGCGCGTCGGTCCGCGCACGGAAAAACAGCATGGCCTCGATCTGCTCGGGCGGCGGCGGCGTCCGGCCGTCCGCGATCGCCGCCGTGTATGGCGTGGATTCGCTGCCCGCGGTGGCGCGCAGCCGCACCACCATCGCGCGCATCTGGTTGAGCACGGTGAAGAAGAAATCCCAGTGCCCCGACGGCGCGGAGAAACTTTCGATCAGGCCGATCAGCGTATTGATCTCGCGGTTCGTGGCGGGGACCCATTCCTGGATCACCTCGCGCGAATGCTCCTCGCGGCGCTGGCGCACCGCCGCGTCGGCCGGGCCGCGCAGCTTCCCCAGGGCGGCCACGACACCCGCCAGCGCATGCGCCGCCGCGCTGTCCGCGCCCTCCATCTTGGCCGCCGCCGCGGCCAGCGCCCGCTCCGACTGCTCGCGCAGCGACTTGAGATAGCCGGCGTTCTGCGGATCGATCGGCTCCGGACGGTTGAGCAGATTGGCGATGCGGCCGCGTTCGAAGTCCAGCACCGGAATCGCCGTGGCGAGCTGGTGGGCGATGCGGTCCACGCGCTCGATGTCCTCGGACTGCGCATATTCCTTGGAAGCCTACACGACCAGCACCACCGCGACGCAAAGAAGCAACGCGGCACAAGCGAACAGAACCCGGAACAGAGTCCAGCGCAGGCTTCCCAAGCGAGTCCCTTTCAAAAAAACCGACAAATCCGCAAGGGATCATACCAAGCAGGCAGCGCCTGCGCGGACGCCGCCGCGGGCGAGCCTATTGCCCGGACTCCGAGGTCTCGATGCTCGGCCGGTATTCGTGATGCGGCACCACCCGCCAGCGGCACACCAGCCCCGCCGTCAGCATGCACAGCCCGCCCGCCAGCACCACCACGGCCCAGGCCTGCAGCCAGCCATTGGCATAGGCGCCGAACAGGCTCGCACGGAAAGCCTTCACCACCCAGGAGAAGGGCATCCAGTCGTGGATTGTCTGGAAGAAACCGCCGCTCAGCCCCACCTGCAGGATGCCGCCGCCGACAGCCAGCAGCACCTCGAGCAGCTTGCCCGCCTAGCCGAAGATGCGCAGCAGCGCGAAGATCATGCCCAGGAAGGCCAGCGAGGCCATCGCCATCGTCAACGCGAAGGAGGTGTAGCTCGGCGCGCGCACCTCCAGCACGAACACCCGCATTGCGAACGTCAGCGACGCCTGGAACAGTGCCACCAGCGCCGGCACGATGAACTTGCCGATCGTCTTGGCGGCGTTCGACTCCCCGGCATGCTCGGCGTGGATCAGGCGCAGATTGAAGATGGAGCCGGCCATCACCGCGCCGATCCACAGCGCGATCGACACCATGTTCAGCGCGAAGGCGCTGCCGTTGTTCGCCACCGGCGTCTGCACCTCGAGCTGCGGCTCCACCGAATCGGCCAGCCCGCGCGCGCTGCCTTCGAGCTTGGCCACCGAGGCGGGCAGCGAATTCGTCGAGCCGGGCGTCCTCGGGCAGCCGCGCGGCCATCAAGTGGACGCCCTCGCTCAATTGACCCATGCCGTCGGCCAGCTTATATACGCCGGCCTTGAGCTGCCCCGCCCCCCTTCTGCAGCCTGCCGTTGCCTTCACCCGCCTTGCCCAGGCCCTCGGCGAGCTTCTCACCGCCGCCCGCGGCCTTGGAGATGCGCTCGTCGACGAAGGGAATGTCCGCCATCTTCTCCTCCATCTGGCGCGCGCCCGCGCCCAGCTTAACCGCACCCGCCTGGAGCTGGTCCAGCGCGCCGCCGAATTCGCGCTGCCCGGCGTGCAGCTGCTGCGCACCTGCCTTGAGCGCCTTGAGGTCGGCGGGATATGGCATGCGCGCGTCCATCGTGCGGATCGCGCCACCCATCTTCTCGAAGCCGTCGCTCAGCTGGGTGGCGCCCGCGCCTTCGCGCAGCTTGGCCACGCCGGTCTTGAGTTGCGCAAGGCTGCGCTCGGAGCCGTCGATCGTCTCCAGAACCAGCGCCCAGCGCTTCTCGTTGACCTGATGGCCCAGCTCCACGGCGAAGCGCTTGGCGAAGCCGGCGGAGGGAGTAGTTGTTGCCCTCGGAGAGCACCACGATCACCTTGCCGCCGCCGGGCGCGGCGCCCGGCACGGCATTCGCGCTGAAGTCCTTGGGAATCAGGATGGCGAAGGTCACCGTACCGGCCGCCACCGCGTGGCGCGCCGCGCCCGCGTCGGCCATCTGGTGGTAGCCGAAGTCGGCCTTCTTCACGAGGGTGGCGACCAGGTCGGCGCCGACGTTGGCGCTCTGGTCCTGATAGCGGATGCCTTCATCCTGATTGACGATGGCCACCGGCAGCGTGCCGGTCTTGGCATGGGGGTCCCAGACGCTGGAGAGATAGATCAGCGCGTACAGCGGAGGCACCAGCGAGATGCCGATCACCGCCAGCCACAGCAGCGGGAAACGGCTGAAGAGAGCGAAATCTTTCTTGGCGATGCGGATGGCGCCGGACAGCGCAGCTGCGGGGGAACGCATGCCAGCGACTATACCAGCGCGCGCCAGGGTGCGTGCGGCCGCGCCTTCGGAATTGCATGCGGCCGGGTGGACCGCCGCCATGCATGCCGCCACGCATGCCGCCTAGTACAACGCAGCCTCGGAAATCCCGCCCCAGGGACGGTCTAGGAAGCCGCGCCTCGTGAGTCTGGCGCAGCCGGCTCCCGCGCCTCGCGCGTCCATTCCGGCGGCTCCCAGAGATGGCGCAAGCGCAGGCCAAGCGGGCCGGGTTGCAGCACGTCGCGCCACATGTCGATGAATTCGTGGAAATTCAGCGTGAGGATGTTACGGCTGTGGATATGGCGGGGAATGTCATAGTCCACCGGCTCGGTCTCGGGCTCGAAGGTGCCGAAGAGGCGGTCGAAGACGATCAGCACGCCGCCGAAGTTCTTGTCGATGTAGCACGGGTTGCGGCCATGGTGCACGCGGTGATGCGAGGGCGTCACGAACACCACCTCCATCCACGCCGGCAGCCTGCGCACCGACTCCGTGTGCACGAAATACTGATAGGCCAGGTCCACGCCGTAGAAAAAGAACACCACCGCCGGCGGCACGCCCAACAGGGAGAGCGGCATGAAGAACAGCCACCAGCCGGTGATCGGATAGAGCATGGCCTTGCGCATCGCCGTGGACAGGTTCATGCGTTCGCTGCTGTGGTGGATCACATGCGCCGACCAGAACCAGCGGATGCGGTGCGAGGCGCGGTGAAACCAGTAGTAGCAGAACTCCAGCGCGACGAAGAGCGGCAGGATGGTCCAGCCGTTGACCGGCATGTCGAAGACGCAGTGCGCGTAGAACCAGTTCACCACCACCGCGACGAAGAGCAGATGCGCGGCGATGTCGAAGAGCTGGTAGCTCGAGCCGAGCAGGATGTTGACCAGCACCTCGCGCCATTCGAACTGCCGCGCCAGCGCCGGGCGCGTGCGCGAGGCTGCCAGCTCGACGAAGAAAGCCAGCAGGAAGAGCGGCGTCATGCCGATCAGCACCACCTGCTTCCATTCGACCTCGCCGCTCCAGAAGAAAAGGCGCAGCGCGGCGTCGAACCACTGCTTGAGCGTGCCGGCGTCCATCGCCGCCTCAGGCGCGCCGCGGCAGCCGCGCGTCCAGCCAGCCGAGCAGATCGGCCTCGACCTCCTCGCGGTTGGTCTCGTTGAGCATCTCGTTGCAGCCGCCCAGATAGACCTTGACCGTCACGTCCGCCAGCCCCGCGCCGCGGTCGCGCGCATCGAGCTGGCCCAGGCCCAGTTTTCCCAGGCTCACCGGATCGCGGCTGCCCGCCATCAGCAGCACCGGGCATCTGCCCGGCAGGCCGCCGGCCGCCTCGCCATTTTCCATCTCGATGATGTCGCCGAACAGATCGTCCTAGAGCGCCGGCGCGGGCGCGAAACCGCACAGCAGATCGGCCACGTACTTCGCCACTTCCGCCTTGTCGCGCAAGAGCCAGTCCACTGGCGTCGCGGCGGGGAGGAAACCCAGATTGAAGCTGCCGAACACGAGGCTCGCCATCAGCGGGCTGGGCTTGGCGCGGGCGATGCCGCGCATCGCATAGGCCAGCGACTTCTGGCGGTAACCGGTGGCCGAGAGGATCAGCCCGTCGAGCTTGGCGCCCCGCGCAAGGAAATAGGCCCGCGAGATAAAGGAGCCCATGCTGTGACCGAACAAGATCTTCGGCAGGCCGGGATGGCGCGCGGCCGCATGCTCGAGCATGCAGTCGACGTCGCCCACCACCTTCGCCAAGCCGTCCGCGTCGGCGAAACAGCTGCGCGGCAAAGCCGTCGTAGCGCGCGGCGTATTCGCTCATGCCGTGGGCGATCAGGAAGACGGCTCTGGGCGCGCCCTGCTCGGGCCAGTGGCAGAGAGGGATGGCGCGCCCATCGGGCGCGGCGGCGAATGCAGTCTCCATCGAATTGTTCTTGTCGTGGATACTGACGCGAGTCTACTCTCGCCGCGGGCCGCGAGGCACTGCGGGTTTAGCCTAGCGCGCCGGACGCGGCGCCGGTCCCGGCCGGTTTATTTCACCAGGCTCAGCCGCGCCAGCAGGCCGCCGCCCGGCGCGTTCTCCAGCACCAGGCTGCCGCCGTGCATCTCGGCGATCTCGCGCGCGATCGACAGGCCCAACCCCACGCCGCCGGTCTCCCGGCTGCGCGAAGCCTCAGCGCGGCAATATTGATCCTGCATTTAAACATTGAACTTATTGAGTGATATAGAGTCTGCTGTTACATGGAAAAAATCGACTCGAGAACGCTGCCGGTAGCCGCCCTGAACGAACGGCGCCGACGTGCGGTGAAGATGCGGCTGGATGGCGTGAGCCTGAAGGACGCAGCGGCGCAATGCGAGATGTCGCGCACGACGCTCATTGCGGCGGTGAAGGCGTATCGCGCGGGCGGGTGGAAGGCCCTCGACGTTGAGCGCCCCGGGCGCCCGCAGGGTACGGGCAGAACGCTGACGGCGGAGCAGGAACGCGAGGTTCAGCGGCTGATCCGCGACCGCACGCCCGACCAGTTGAAGATGATCTACGCGCTGTGGAGCCGCCAGGCAGTTGCCGAGTTGATCCTTAACCGATACGGCATCAAGCTGGCCGTTCGCACGATGGGCCTGTATCTGGAGCGTTGGGGCTTCACGCCGCAAAAGCCCATGAAGAAGGCCTACGAGCAGTCGCCGGCGGCGGTGAAAAAGTGGCTCGACGAGGACTACCCGGTGATCGCCGCCTGCGCCAAGGCTGAGGGGGCCGAAATTCACTGGGGCGACGAGACCGGCGTGCGCCGCGACGACGTGCGCGGGCACAGCTACGCCCCGCAAGGCCAGACGCCCGTGATTCGCGTGAACAACAAGCGCCACGGCTTGTCGGTGATCTCCACCGTCACCAACAAGGGCCAGATGCGCTGGCAGGCCTTCGACGGAGCGTTGAGCGCCGACATCCTGATCGACTTCCTGCGCCGGCTGGTCAAGGATGCCGGCCGAAAGATCTACTTGATCCTGTACAACCTGCGTGTGCACCACAGCAAGCCCGTGAAGGCCTGGCAGGCCGAGCACAAGCACGAGATCGAAGTCTTCTACTTGCCCAGCTACAGCCCCGAACTGAGCCCCAACGAAATGGCCAATGCCGACCTGAAGCAGGTCGGCACCAAACTCGCTCCAACTCGCTCGAAGCTGCAACTGGTGAAGGCCTCGCGCCAGCATCTGCTCAGCGTTCAGCGACAGCCCGAGCGCGTCAAGAGCTACTTCGAACACGCGCCGGATCAATAAGGCGCTCCTGCGGCCTGCAGCAAGCGCAGCGCGGCCCCGCGATGCGCTTGTGCGAAAGCAAGCCCCGCCTCGCCCATCCTAGCGCGCTGCACCGCATCGCCCAGCAGATGAAACAGCGTCGCCTCCAGCGACTCCGCATCCATGCGCAGCGCGGCGCCGCAGGCGAGCGCATCTGCGCTGGCCTGCGCGAAGTTGAACATGTGCGGGCCCAGCAGCACCGGCTTGCCTGAAGCGCAAGCCTCGATCAGGTTCTGCCCGCCCAGGGGCAGGAGGCTGCCACCGATCAGGGCGATGTCGCAGGCCGCGTAGTACATCGCCATCTCGCCCATGCTGTCGCCGAGCAGGACTTCGGTCTGCGCGAGTCGCTGCGCCTGCGCGGCGAAGTCCGCGCCCAGATCGGAGCGGAGCGCCAGGGCGAATCCCGCCGACTTCGTCAGCGAAGCCGCTTCGTCGAAGCGCTGCGGATGGCGCGGCACGAGCAGCAGAAGCGGCGCGGACGGCGGCGGATTCTCCTGCGTCGGTGCGGCCCTCTTCAGATGCGCCAGCACCTTGCTCCATGCCGAGAGGATCAGCGTCTCCTCGCCATGCCGCGTGCTGGCCGCGCAGACTACCAACCGGGCGCCGATGGCATGCTTGAGCGCCTCACCGCGCGCGCTCAGTTCGGGCTTGAGCGCGACGTCGAATTTGAGGTTGCCGGTCGCGCTCACGCGCTGCGCGCCGAGCTCACGCAGGCGGGCCGCGTCCGCCTCGGTCTGAGCGAGCACCTGGTCGAAGCCGCCGAAGACCGTGCGCGTCGCGGCGCCGAAACGCTGCGCGCGCCGCTTGCTGCGCTCGGACATGCGCGCATTGGCGAGCATCAGCTTCACCCCCTGCGCCTTGCACACCGCGATCATCGCCGGCCAGACTTCCGTCTCCATCACCAGACCGAGCCGCGGCCGGAAATGGCGCAGCATGCGGCGCAGGAGAATGGGCATGTCATAGGGCAGATAGGCCTGCGTCAGACGCCCTTGCGCAATCAGGTCGGCGTACACCTCGGCGCCAGTGCGGCGTCCGGTCGGCGTCATGTGGGTGAGAAGGATCGTCGCCTGCGGATGCCGTTGCGCCAGGCCGTGCACCAGCGGTTCAGCAGCGCGCGTCTCGCCCACGGAGACGGCATGCACCCAGAGACATTCCCCGCCGGCCCGCGGTGCGGACGCGGCCGGATAGCAGCCGAGCCGCTCCGCCACATGCTCGCGATAGCCGCGCTCCTGCCGCGAGCGCCAGAGCAGCCGCAGCAGGGCCACCGGAAGCGCCAGCCACCAGCCGGCCCGATAGATCGCATAAAGCAGGAAGTAGCTCATGCCAGCAAACCCAGCCCGCGCAGGGATCCTCGCACTTCGCTCACGGAGGGCGTGCGCCTCGCGCCGCCGAGATTGACCACCCGCGCCGACCAGAACCCGCCCGTCCTCCAGGCGGTGTCGAAGTTGTAGAGCTCCACCGTCGGCCTATCGAGCGCGGCGGCCATGTGGATCAAGCCCGTGTCCACGCCGACCACGGCCGCCGCCCCGGCCAGCAGGCCGGCGATGTGCTGCAAGTTCATCTTCGGCAGCACCTCGGCCCGCGCGCCCTTGGCGGCCAGCCCGTCGGCCAGCGCCTGCGCGGCTTCCTTCTCCGCCGCGCCGCCCCAGGGCAGCATGAGCCGGTAGCCGGCGGAAGCCAGTTCGGCGCCCAGCGCAATCCAATGATCGGCCGGCCAGCCCTTGTCGGCGCGCGAGGTGGCATGCACGAGAGCGACGTAGGGCGGCATGTCCGGCCCGGTAAACTCGGGCAGTGGCTCGGCGCGCATGCCGAAATCGAGCGTCTCCGGCAGCGCATAGCCGAGCGCGCGCGCGGCCAGCTCGCGGCCGCGCGTGATCACGTGGATATGCGGTTCGATGCGGATGCACTGGTCATAGAAGAGTTTGGCCAGCGGCTCGTAGCCAGAGCCCTCGGTGTGGTTGCCCAGCCCAGCCACCGGACCGCGGGCTATCGCGCCGATCAGGGCGGTCTTGACGAGACCCTGGGCGTCGATCACGCAGTCGTAGCGTTCGCGGCGCAGGCGTGCACGGAAGGCCATGAACTCGCTGCGCGTCCGCGCGGAGAACGGCGTCTTGCGCCAGCGCCGCAGCGCGAAGGGGATGATCCCGTCCACGCCGCGCACCAGGGAGACGAGATCGACGAAGCCCTCTTCCACCACCCAGTCGATCCGCGCTTGCGGATGGGCGGCCAGGATGTCCAGCACCACCGGCATGGCGTGCACGACATCGCCCAGCGAGGAAACTTTGATCAGAAGAATGCGCATGCGCGCCGTGCTGCCTTGGTTGCTTCAGTACGCGCCACGGGACTTGGCGAGATTCTCGCAAGACACGATCGCCTTGCGGTAGGCCGAATCCGTCTTCGGCCAGGCGCCGGCGGCGAACTGGTGCAGCAGCGCGCGCTGGCATTCGATCACCGACGTCAGGTTGTTGAGCTCGGCGGGCTTAGGCGGATTGTTCTCGAAGACCGCCGCCTCTTCGCGCGGCAGCATCGGATGCGCCATTGCCTCGAGCGCCATCTGCAACGCACCGGCCAACCGGGTCAGCGGCTCGAAGCCTATGTCGGCCGACTGGTAGTAGAGATCGGCGGCGCTTTCCATGGCCATGCGGCTGGGCTTGATGCGCACCGTGGGCGGCTTGAGTTCGTGCCGCCATTCGGCCACGTCGTTGGTCAGGCGCAGCACCAGGGCGTCGGCTTCCTGGAGGAAGCCGTTGAATTTGTTCGGATCGACCTTGAGCGGGCCGATCTCGCACGGCGGCAGTTCCGGCTCGGTCGGCGGCGGCGTGGTGGCGGCGGAGAAGGGCAGAACCTCGGCCTTGGCGAGCTCGGCTGCCGGCGCGGATTCTGGAGTCTGGGCGGCGGATTCGGCGAGCGCTGTGGTGGACGCCTCCGGCGCGGCCGGCGCCGCAGCCTTGGCCGCGGCCATCTTCGCGGCGAGCTGCTTGGCCAGCGACATCGGCGGACCCGGAGGGGCTGCCGGAGCTGCAGGCGCAGGTTCGGGAGCAGGGGCGGCTTCGGCGGCAGGCACGGGCTGGGTGGCCGGCTTCTCGGCGGGCGCGGGCTTCGCGGCGGCCTTCTGCACTGCGATTTGTTGCGCCAAGGACAGGGGAGCGCCGGCTGCGGGTGCAGGGGCGGGCTCCGCCGGCTTGGCGGCCGCTTCGGCCGGCCGCGCTTCGGCTGCGGGCTTCACCGTCGCCTTCTGCGCCGCGATCTGCTGCGCCAGGGACAGGGGAACGGCGGGGTCGGCTGCAGGCGCGGGCGCGGCGGGTGCGTCCCCGCCCAGCTTCACGCCCGTGCGCGCGGCGATCTGCTGCGCGATGATGGGGCTCGGCTCAGGCAAGACGGATTGTTGCTGCTGCGCCTGGTCGCAGTCGACCAGGTGCATGTGGATCTGGGCGGCGAGGCGGCGGTTGCCCGGGCTGTCGGGGATGCGGCCCTCGGCGACGGCCTTGGCCAGCGCGCCGGCGTGCTGCCAGAACTCGGGCTGATCGATGCTGGCGCCGAGCTGCCCGCCCCAGACGCCCACCAGCCCGTCGGCGCTCGGCGCGCCGCTGCCCGGCTCGCTGGTCAGCCAGGCCAGGAGCAGCTTCTCGGCTTGCGATCTCGCGTTCTGCAGGGTGCCCATTTCGGTTCTCGGCTCAGTCCTGGTGTCGGTGCTGCATTCAGAATACGCGGCTTACACTACCACCATCTCGAAATCTTCCTTGCGGGCGCCGCATTCCGGACAAGTCCAGTTGATCGGCACGTCCTTCCACAGGGTGCCCGTAGGGATGCCATCGTCGGGATAGCCTGCCGCTTCGTCGTACACCCAGCCGCAGATCAGGCACATCCAAGTCTTGAATTCCATGAGTTTTTCTACCATTCCTTTAAAATGCCAGCCGCGATGGTACCCCAGCCCCAATATAGCTGGCTATCCTCGTACCTGGCCGGAACCCCAGCCCGGACAGCCCTGAATCCCGGCGCGCGCGCATGCAAAACCCTCAACCTCCCCTGCTGCTCAGCTTCGGCGCCGCCGACCCCACGGGCGCCGGCGGCATCCAGGCCGACCTAGCCGTCGCGGGCAGCTTCGGCGCCCATTGCCTGACGGTGGCCACCCGCCTGCTGGTGCGCGATTCGGTCAATTTCGAATCCGCCTTCCCGATCGACGCCGAATGGGTCATCGACCAGGCGCGCTGCGTGCTGGAGGACACCCAGGTGCAGGCCTTCAAGGTGGGCGACGTGGGCAGCGTGGAGAAAGCCGCGGCCATCGCCGAGATCGTCTCCGACTATCCCGACGCCGCCCTGATCCTAGCGCCTCCGCGCCTGGACCATCAGCAGAACAGCGAAGCCTCCGAGGACCTGCAACTGGCCATCGCCGAGCTGCTAGTTCCGCAGACCTCGGTGCTCATCGCCCGGCGTGGCGACCTGGAAGACTTCGCCTCCGGCCTGGGCGGCGGCCTGGCCCTGCCGCCGGGCGAGGCGGGCTACCAGGCCTGCCTGCAGCGCCTGCTCGACACGGGCTGCGAATTCGCCCTCACCACCGACTGCGAGGAGCACAGCTTCCAGATCGCCCACTGCCTCTACGGCACCGGCGACGCCGGCCAGCCGCAGTTGCTGGTGCGCCAGAGCCGCGACCGCCTGCCGCTGTCCTATTTCGGCAAGAGCGACACGCTCTCGGCCGCGGTCGCCGCGTTGCTGGCCAGCGGGCTGGACGTGCCCGAGGCGGTGTCCGAAGCCTATGACTACCTCCAGCAGTCCATGCTCGCCGGCTACCGCCTGTGCATGGGCAAGCTCATGCACGACCGCTTCTTCTGGGTGCGCGGCGACAGCGAGGACGAGGGCGGCGGCGAATCCGGCGGCGACCCGGACTCCTTGCACTGACCCGCGCCCGGACCGCAATCCACGCGCCCTTTTCTTTCCAGTTTCCCGGACTTTTCCCTCATGACTTCCAAGAACGACACCCTCTTCACCCGCGCCCAGCAGACCACCCCCGGCGGCGTCAATTCGCCCGTCCGGGCCTTCCGTTCTGTGGGCGGCACGCCGCGCTTCGTGCAGCGCGCGCAGGGACCGTATTTCTGGGATGCCGACGGCAAGCGCTATATCGACTACATCGGCTCCTGGGGCCCGATGATCCTCGGCCATGCCGACGCCGACGTGGTCCGCGCCGTGCAGGAGGCCGCCGCCTCGGGCTTCTCCTTCGGCACGCCCACCGAGGGCGAAGTCGAGATGGCCGAGGAAATCTGCCGGCTGGTGCCCTCCATCGAGCAGGTGCGCCTGGTCTCCTCGGGCACCGAGGCGACCATGAGCGCGCTGCGCCTGGCGCGCGGTTTCACCGGCCGCGACATGATCATCAAGTTCGAAGGCTGCTACCACGGACATGCCGACAGCCTGCTGGTCAAGGCCGGATCGGGCCTGCTGACCTTCGCCGACACCATGCAGAACGCGCCCAGGTCCTGCGGCGTGCCGCAGGACCTGGTCAAGCACACGCTGGTGCTGGCCTACAACGACGTCGGCCAGCTCGAGGAGGCCTTCAAGCGCCACGGCGCGGAGATCTCCGCGGCGATCGTCGAGCCGGTGGCCGGCAACATGAATCTGGTGCGCCCCTCGGCGGCCTTCGTCTCAGCCCTGCGCAAGCTCACCGAACAGCACGGCGCCGTGCTGATCTACGACGAGGTGATGACCGGTTTCCGCGTCGCCCTGGGTGGCGCGCAGAGCCTACACGGCATCCGTCCCGACCTGACCTGCCTGGGCAAGGTGATCGGCGGCGGCATGCCGATGGCGGCCTTCGGCGGCCGACGCGACATCATGCAAAAGCTCGCCCCCCTGGGCGGCGTCTATCAGGCCGGCACGCTCTCGGGCAATCCGGTCGCGGTGGCCTCGGGGCTCGCGACCCTGAAGAAGATCCAGGCGCCAGGCTTCTACGAGACCCTGGCCGCCCAGGCCGTCCGGCTCGCCGCCGGCCTGGAATCCGCCGCCAAGGCCGCCGGCGTGCCCTTCCGCGCCGACGCCCTGGGCGGCATGTTCGGCCTGTACTTCAGCGCCACGCTGCCCGACTCCTACGCCGAAGTCACCACCTGCGACGTGCCACGCTTCAACCGCTTCTTCCACTCCATGCTCGAACAGGGCGTCTACCTCGCGCCCTCGGCCTTCGAGGCCGGCTTCGTCTCCGCCACGCACGGCGACGACGTTCTCGACGCGACGCTCGCGGCCGCCAAGCAAGCGTTCTCGGCATAAAAAAACCGCCGCGACGATCGCTCGTCGCGGCGGTTTTCCTTGCCGGTGAGGGCGGAAGGCTTTACATCATGCCGTCCATGCCGCCCATGCCGCCCATGCCGCCCATACCCGGAGGCATGCCGCCGGCAGGCGCGCCTTCCTTCGGCGCCTCGGCGATGGCGCAGTCGGTGGTCAGCAGCAGACCCGCCACGGAAGCGGCGTTGAGCAGCGCGGTCTTGGTGACCTTGGTCGGGTCGATCACGCCGGCGGCGACCAGGTCGCCGTACTCGCCGGTGGCGGCGTTGTAGCCGTGGTTGCCCTTGCCGGCCGCGACGTTGTTCACCACCACGCTGGCTTCTTCACCGGCGTTGGCGACGATCTGACGCAGCGGCTCTTCCATGGCGCGCAGCACGATCTTGATGCCGGCGTCCTGGTCGGGGTTGACGCCCTTGAGGCCCGCGATGGCTTGCTTGGCGCGGATCAGCGCTACGCCGCCGCCAGCCACGATGCCTTCTTCAACGGCAGCGCGGGTGGCGTGCAGCGCGTCTTCGACGCGTGCCTTCTTTTCCTTCATTTCGACTTCGGTGGCGGCGCCGACCTTGATCAGCGCAACACCGCCGGCCAGCTTAGCCACGCGCTCTTGCAGCTTTTCACGGTCGTAGTCGCTGGTGGCTTCCTCGATCTGCACGCGGATCTGCTTGACGCGGGCTTCGATGCCAGCGGCTTGACCAGCGCCGTCGATGATCGTGGTGTTTTCCTTGCCGATTTCGATGCGCTTGGCTTGGCCAAGCTCCTTGAGCTCGACCTTTTCCAGGGTCAGGCCGACTTCCTCGGCGATCACTTGGCCGCCGGTCAGGATGGCGATGTCTTCCAGCATGGCCTTGCGGCGGTCGCCGAAGCCCGGAGCCTTGACCGCGCAGGTCTTCAGGATGCCGCGGATGTTGTTCACCACCAGAGTCGCCAGGGCTTCGCCTTCGACGTCTTCAGCGATGATCAGCAGCGGACGGCCCGACTTGGCCACCTGCTCGAGCACCGGCAGCAGATCGCGGATGTTGCTGATTTTCTTGTCGAACAGCAGGATGAACGGGTTGTCCAGGACGGCGACTTGCTTGTCCGGGTTGTTGATGAAGTACGGGGACAGGTAGCCGCGGTCGAACTGCATGCCTTCCACGACTTCCAGCTCGTCGGCCAGCGACTTGCCGTCTTCGACGGTGATCACACCTTCCTTGCCGACCTTGTCCATGGCTTCGGCGATGCGCTCGCCGATGGAGGTGTCGCTATTGGCGGAGATCGAGCCGATCTGGGCGATTTCCTTGCTGGTGGTGCAAGGCTTGCTGATCTTCTTGAGCTCTTCGATGGCAGCACCCACGGCCTTGTCGATGCCGCGCTTCAGATCCATCGGGTTCATGCCGGAGGCGACGAACTTCATGCCTTCACGCACGATCGACTGGGCCAGCACCGTGGCGGTGGTGGTGCCGTCGCCGGCGTTGTCGCTGGTCTTGGAAGCCACTTCCTTAACCATCTGCGCGCCCATGTTCTGGAGCTTGTCCTTGAGTTCGATTTCCTTGGCGACGGACACACCGTCCTTGGTCACGGTCGGGCCGCCGAAGCTGCGCTCCAGCACCACGTTGCGGCCCTTGGGGCCCAGGGTCACCTTGACCACGTTGGCGAGGATGTTGACGCCCTCGACCATCTTGGCGCGTGCGGCATCGCCGAACACCACGTCTTTAGCTGCCATGTAAATTCTCCTAATTGAATCTGGATCGGGTTCGCCGGATGCTTACTGCACCACGGCCATGATGTCTTCTTCGCGCAGGACCAGCAGTTCGTTGCCGTCGACCTTCACGGTCTGGCCCGAATACTTGCCGAACAGCACGCGGTCGCCAATCTTGACGTCTAGGGCGATGTGCTTGCCGTTGTCGTCACGCTTGCCGGGACCCACTGCCAGCACTTCGCCTTGATCGGGCTTTTCGGCCGCGTTATCCGGGATCACGATGCCCGAGACGGTCTTGGTTTCTTGGTCCAGGCGCTTGATGATCACGCGATCATGCAAAGGACGCAGGCTCATAGTTACTCCTCAATCAGGTAAGTGGTTATTTACATAAATAGCGGACCGAAGCCCGCATCGCCGAAAATTTGGAACAGATGGGGTGGCGCCGCATTATTAGCACTCCCCGTCAGCGAGTGCTAATTATAGGGATGGAGTAGCCGGATTTCAAGCAGAGTTATGGAATACCCTGAAGGAGGGAGGTGTCAGGCCAGGGGCTTGGCTGGCCAGGAGACCCGCTCGCCGGGCAGCGCCGCGGTCTCGAAGATGGGCATCAGGTTGCGGCACAGCGAGTCGAATTCCCGCATCAGCTTCTTGGTCGGGATCACCACCTTGACCCGGGCTTCGATCTTGTCCGGGGTCAGCTTGATCCAGCAGTCCTCGCGCAGGCGGTCGAAGTGGTAGCGGATGCCCGTGGCCGAATGCGGCAGGCTGGCGAACAGCCTCTTCACCGTCTGCTTCTCGTCCGACGGCTTCTGCCGCAGGACGACCAGCAGGATGTCGTAGGGCAGCATCGATTTACCGATGGGCAGCCTCGTGGAGGTCAGATGGCGTATTGCCGTTAGCGCTTCCACCATGATCAGTCTCGCCGCCTTCCGTACTCAGGTATCAGGAGTGTATTTTCTCTGATTTAGATCAAATTCTTTCCAAAAAACCTCCGTTTTTTGCCTATTAATTTAGTATATAAATCGCTTTTGCACTTATGAATTGCAGAAGCATGTCTTCACGGCCGCGGGACCGCTTTGCAGAGTCGCCCTGCCCTGCCCTTTGGCCGCGCAGGGGCGGCTGCACCGCTGACCAACGCCGCTGAGGGAAAACAAGGAGTGGGGGACGCCACGGTCATGCCCCCGGGCCCTGGAGAGGTCCTCAGCCAACGCTTACTGCAAGCCGCCCTCGCCCATCTCAATGACATCATCGTCATCACCGAGGCCGGCCATCCCGACCAAGGCGGCTTGCGGATCATCTACGTGAACGAGTCCTTCGAGCGCCGCACCGGCTATGCGGCCCACGAAGTGCTGGGCAGAAAGCCCAGTTTCCTGCGCGGCCCCAAGACCAGCCCGGCCGGCGAGGAGTTCTGGCTCGAGATCGACATCAACCCGATCTACGCCGAGGACGGCAAGCACACCCACTTGATCGCGGTGGAGCGCGACATCACCTAGCGCAAGCTGATCGAGCAGACCCTGGTCGACCTCAACGCCAGCCTGGAAAAGCGCGTTCAGGAACGCACCGCCGCGCTGAGCCTCTCCAACAGCGAGCTCGAAGCCTTATCCTACGCCGTCTTGCACGACCTGCGCTCGCCCCTGGCCGTGATAGACGGCTACGGCCGCGCCATCGAGCAGCGCTACGGCGACAAGATGGACGCCGAGACCCGCAGCCATCTCGTCCGCATCCGCTCCAAGACCGTGGAAATGGAGCAGATGATCGAGCATCTGCTCCCCCTGGCGCGCGTCATGCGCACGCCCATCGCCTATTAAAGCGTCGACCTCGACGACATGGCCGCCGGCATCCTGCGCGAACTGCGTCAGCGCGATCCGCTGTGCCAGGTCAAGATCGAGATCGAGCCCGGCATGCGCGTCGACGCCGACCCGCGGCTCATCCTGCTCGTCATGGAAAACCTCATCGGCAACGCCTGGAAATTCACCTCCAAGCGCGCCGCCGCCGAAATCTCCATCGGCAGCATGCCCGCCCCCGAGAGCGAAACCGCCTTCTTCGTGCGGGACAACGGCGCCGGCTTCAGCATGGGCTATGCCAACAATCTCTTCGGCACCTTCCAGCGCTTTCACTCCGCCGCCGACTTCCCCTTCTCCGGCGTCGGCCTGGCCACCGTCAAACGCATCATCACCCGCCACAACGGCCAGGTCAGCGCCTCGATCAACTCCATCGCCGACAACGCCAAAGGCACCGACGCCATCCGCCAAGCCATCGAAGCCATGGACCTCATCAGCCGCTCCTCCGAAGACATCGACGACATCGTCAAGGTCATCGGCGAGATCGCCGCCCAGACCAATCTGCTCGCCTTCAACGCCGCCATCGAGGCGGCCCGCGCCGGCGAACAAGGCCTGGGCTTCTCGGTCGTCGCCGACGAAGTGCACAAGTTCACCAAGCCCGAAGCACTCGTCATCGACGATCATCCCGCTATCCGTGTGGCCGTCAGAAATACGGTCGAGCGCCTTGGTCTGTTCTCCGAGGTCCGTGAGGCGGATTCCGGGACCGACGCCCTGACCAAGTTCCGCATTAACCCGGCCCTGCTGGTCTTGCGGGATCTGGACCTCCCGGGCATGGATGGGTTGGATCTGATCCGAATGCTGAGGGCTTCGAACCGCGAGGCGAAGTTTCTCGTGTATTCCGGGCTCGACGAAGAGATCTATGCAGTCAGGGCGCAGAAAGCCGGCGCCAACGGCTTCATCAGCAAACTTCGCCCGATCGAACTGATCGAGGCCGCGGCGCATTCGATCCTCAACGGCATCGACTGCTTTCCGGCCGCCGTGTTTGCCAATGGAAGTCGTCCCGATGCAGACGCGATCCACAAGCTCTCGAACCGGGAAATGATGATCCTCAGCCACCTCATCAATGGCCGTTCTAACAAAGATATCGCCATCGCACTATGCATCGATGCGAAGACGGTCAGCACCTACAAGCGGTGCATCCTCGACAAGACGGGCGCCAAAAACCTGGTTGAGCTTCTCAGGCTGTGCCGCGAGCAGTGGGATATGGAGTAAAGCGGAGAAGTAAAACCGGAGGTGAAATACAACAGTAGTAAGGTCAACGATCGAGGGAGCCTAATATCTCCCTCGCGAGAATGACGTTGATCCTTCAATTCACCTCATTCAAGCTCAATTCCAGCCAGATTGCCTTGCGCCGGATCAAAGGAATCACAGGCCGCGGAGCGACGCAAAGCGCTTCCAGATGCCCCGCGGCGGCCTCGACTTCGGCGCAACCCGCAAGACGCGCTGGCCAACGCAGCTTATGGGCGATGTGACGGATATGCATCACGTCGTTCGCCGTCGCCGCTGACTCCAGCGCGGATTGATCCGCAATATTGCTGCGTTTTCAGGCCTCGAAAAAATCCCTCTTTGCCTGCGGCGAAAGATTGCCCAGTCAGTTACCCTCCTTGCCGGCATCGCCGTCGATATCTCCCAAGGTGCCGGAAGTGCAGAGATGGCGGGACAGCAAGGTATGCAGGGAGGTCGCGGAGATCGGCTTGACCAGGCAGGCGCTCATCCCGGCTTTCACCGCGGCTCGCAGGTCGGCTTCGTTGTTGCTCGCCGTCAGGCCGATGATGGTGAGCTCCGTGCCTGGAGGGCAAGGCTGCTCTTCCTCGCGCAATATCTTCGCAATCTCAAGCCCGCTGAGCCAACTCATCCGGCAATCCGTGATCAAGGTATCAAAAGAGGTTTTTCGTAAGGCCGCCAAGGCTTCCTCACCGTTGGCAGTGCAAACCACCTGGTGGCCGAGCGCCGTCAATTGGGATCTGAGAAAAATGCGCGTCGGCGCGTCGTCCTCGGCAACCAGGACGCGCAGCGTGATGGCGACGTGCTCGAACTCCGCTGCTTCCTCGACCGCTTCCAGCGACGGCTTTGTGAGATAGGGACGGCTTCGCCCATGACGCGGCACACTCAGAAAAGCACGTAAGGCAACGTCCTGGCGCACTTCCGGCGGCGTCCGCGGCTTCACCTTGCCACGCATCGCCAGCCACTCCTCCACTTGTTCGTGACCGAGGTCCGCGGCCGAGCGCGCATGATCCAGGGCCGCAAACGGGTCTGCCTGGACGTGGACGCCTTCGTGGTACAGGCCGAACAGAAGTCAGTGCGCCTCAGCCGCCTGCTCGGCGTCCTGCTGCTGGTTCGCGGCCCTGTTGAGCCATAGCAGAGCTGCGCGGATGCTGGCCGTGGTGTTGTCGTTGCCGGAAAGATAGATACGGGCCACGATGAGTTGGGCGGCTGCTTCGCCGTCACGGGCCCGCTTGAGAAGCCTGAGGAGTTCACGTTTCGCCATGTAGCGTTTATACACTGTCGGCTAGTTGACTTTGCTGACAAGCGCTTGCAATTTGTGGCGAAACCCACTTCCCATAACAATTGTTAAACCTTTGTCGCGCTGAGGTGACAACTCCCCGTCCATGAGGTGCATTGCACTTTTACGCCTCGCCGCAGACGCATTTTCTGGTTGATCCATTCTTGGCGTTTTCGCCCACTCCCGCTGACAAGCGTGCTCTAAAAAGTCCCGCGCTCCGTCACCACGTGATCCATCGGCGCATCGTGCGCCTGCGGTCCCAGGCTCTCCAGCCGCCCCACCTCGAACGCCAGCCCCACGCACACCGGCCGCGCCTGCCCGAACGCAGCCAGCGTGCGGTCGTAATACCCTCCGCCGTAGCCGAGCCGATAGCGCACCCCCTTCTCCAGGCTGAAACCTAAACACGGCAAAAGTATCAAATCAGGAACAATCGGTTTTCCGTCCTTCGGCACCGGGATATCATAGGCCCTTGACACCATGGCCGATCCCGTCGCCCAGGCGAGAAACCGCATGGGCAAGGCGGGGCCGGTCACATCCGGCAACGCCGCGGCACGCGCAGCATCCGCCTCGAGCCAGTCCTGGATGGCGGGCCGGGGATCGAATTCGCCGCGCATCGGCCAGTACAGCGCGACGCAGCGAGGCCGCAGCCGCTCCAGCAATGCGAGCAGGTCGCGCTGCAGATCGGCGACGCACCGGGCGTGTCCGGGATCGGACTCCAGCGCTTGGCGTTGCGCGAGCAGGGAGCGGCGCAAGGTGCGGCGGTCGGGCTGAGAAGAAAGAGAAGAATGTTGCATGCAGGGCCAACAAGACAGGAATAGAAGGATGCTAGAAGGAAACAGCCGCCGCCTCAAGTTTCAACGAGGATTCAAGGCGCTGGCGGGCTTGGCGCTGGCACTCGCCCTGACCCACGCGGATACGCAAGGCGCGCCGCGCCGCCCCGACCCGCTCACCCCCGACGACACCTTCGTCGCCCTGCGCGAAGCCGCTCGCGTCAACGACATCGCCCAGGCCGACGCGCTCGCCGCCCGTCTCTACTGCTACGGCGAGCCCGCCTACGTCGACTACTTCCGCATCAAGGCCCGCATGTACGACAGCGGCGGCAACGTCCGGTCCGACGCCCCCGACGCCGAAATCCATGCCTTCCTCCAGCGCTACGCCGGCATGGCCATCGCCGACCGCATGCGCAACGACTGGCTGCTCGTCCTCGGCAAGCGCCGCGACTGGCCCCAGTTCGACCAGGAATACCCGCGCTTCGTCCTCAACGACGACACCCAGGTCAAGTGTTACGCCTTGCTCTCTCGCATCCTCGCCAAGAGCAGCCCCGCGCAGACCCTCTCCGACGAAGCCGCGGCCCTGCTCACCGAGCCCAAGTACTACGGCGAAGGCTGCATCGACCTCATCGGCGCCCTCGCGCAGAACTACCTCATCCCCCGCGACCAGATCCGCATGCAGGCGCGCTGGGCGCTCGAGAAAAACCTCAACACCCTGGCCAGGCGCATCGCCAACGTCACCAACGACGACCGCGCCGACAACGACCCGCTCGCCACGGTCACCAAGTCCGCCCGCAACGATCCCGCCGCTGCCGCCAAGGCCTTCCAGCACGTCGCCCCCTCCCTCAGCGCCGACGAACAAGGCGCCGGCTGGGCCGTCATCGGCGCCTTCTACGCGCGCAAATTTGCCGCGGCCGAAGCCCTCGCCGCCTATCGCCGCCAGCAGGCCCTGGGCGGCGAAGCTCTGCTTTCGCCCGAGACCCGCGAATGGAAAGTGCGCGCCGCCCTCGTCGGCGGCGACTGGTCGCTCGCCCTGCGCGCCATCGACGGCATGCTCGAAGGCCTGCGCCGCCGCGATCCCGCCTGGACCTACTGGCACGGCCGCGCCCTCAAGGCCCTGGGCAGCGACAAGGCCGCGGCTGATTTCCAACAGCTCGCCGGCGCCTACCATTTCTACGGCCAGCTCTCCCGCGAAGAACTCGGCCAGAAAATCGCCGTGCCCGCGCGCACCACGGTTGGCGAACCCGAGATCGACGCCATGCGCGGCCGTGCCGGCTTCGCCCGCGCGCAGAAATTCTTCGATCTCAACCTGCGCTTCGAAGGCACCCGCGAATGGAACTGGGAGCTGCGCGGCATGAGTGACCGCGAGCTCCTCGCCGCCGCCGAATACGCCAAGCGCATCAACCTGCTCGACCGCACTGTCAACACCGCCGACCGCACCCAGACCGAGCACGACTTCAGCCTGCGCTACATCGCCCCCTTCCTCGACCTCATGCAGACCACCACCGACAAGATCGGCCTGGACATCGCCTGGACCTACGGCCTCATCCGCCAGGAATCGCGCTTCATCATGAACGCCCGCTCCAGCGTTGGCGCCTCCGGCCTCATGCAGGTCATGCCCTCCACCGCCAAATACGTCGCCCGCAAGATCGGTCTCGACAGCTACAGCCACGGCAGCCTCGACGACGTCGGCACCAATATCCTGCTCGGCACGAGCTACCTCAACATGGTCCTCGCCGACCTCGACGGCTCCCAGCCGCTCGCTTCCGCCGCCTACAACGCCGGCCCCTCGCGCTCCAAGGGCTGGCGCGCCGCGTTGCCGCGCAGCGTCGAAGGCGCCATCTTCGCCGAAGCCATCCCCTTCGCCGAGACGCGCACCTACGTCAAGAACGTCATGGCCAACGCCACGCTCTACGCCGCCCTCTTCATCGGCCAGCCGCAGTCCCTCAAGGCGCGCCTGGGCCAGATCGCCCCGCGCCCGCCCAACGGCAGCAACCTCCCCTGAGCGCACCCTGAGCCAAGCCAAAGCCATGCAGATCTACATCGTCGGCGGCGCCATCCGCGACGCCCTGCTTGGGCTGCCCGTGGTCGATCGGGACTACGTCGTCGTCGGCGCCACGCCCGAGGACATGGCCGCCCTCGGCTACCATCCCGTCGGCGCCGACTTCCCCGTCTTCCTCCATCCGAAAACCCACGAGGAATACGCCCTCGCCCGCAGCGAGCGCAAGACCGCGCCCGGCTACAAAGGCTTCGTCTTCCACGCCGGCCCCGAAGTCACCCTCGAGCAAGATCTCCTGCGCCGCGACCTCACCGTCAACGCCATGGCCCGCGCCCTCGGCCCCGACGGCAAGGAAACCGGCCCGCTCATCGACCCCCACGGCGGCCGCTCCGACCTCGACGCCCGCGTCTTCCGCCACGTCAGCCCCGCCTTCGGCGAAGACCCTGTGCGCATCCTGCGCCTCGCCCGCTTCGCTGCGCGCTTCCCCGAATTCCGCGTCGCGCCAGACACCCTTGCGCTCATGCGCGGCATGGTCGCCTCCGGCGAAGTCGACGCCCTCGTGCCCGAGCGCGCCTGGCAGGAAATCGCGCGCGGCCTCGCGGCCGGCCGGCCCTCGCGCATGCTCCAGGAGCTCGCCACCTGCGGCGCGCTGCCGCGCATCCTGCCCTGCGTCCCCGAGCCCGCGCCGCAAGTCCTCGCCTTGCTCGACCGTGCCGCGCAGACTGAAGCCGGTCTCGAACTCCGCTACGCCGTCCTCGCCCTCGGCTGGACCGAGGCCCAAGCCGAAGCCGCCAGCGCCCGCCTCAAAGCCCCCGGCAACTGCCGCGACCTCGCACGCATGGCCGCGCGCGAACAAGCCACCATCCGCGAGGGCGCGCCGCCCACGCCGGCGCAAGCCGTCGAGCTCTTCGACCGCTGCGACGCCTGGCGCAAGCCCGAGCGCTTCGACGCCCTGCTCGCGGCCTGCGAATTCGACGTGGCGGGAGAGACAGACGAAAAAAGAGAAGGGGAGAAGCAGGGCGCGCGCAACATCGCCCGCCTGCGCCGCGCCCTGTGCGCCGCCCAGTCCGTCAACGCCGGCAACGTCGCCAAGACGCACACCGACGCCGGCTGCCAGCCCCCTGGCATCGCCCAGGCCGTTCGCGCAGCGCGCATTGCCGCAGTGGCCGCGGCGCACTGAGATTCTGCTGACCGCTCAGAACAGCTTCATCACCACCAGCAGAATCACCGAGATCAGCAGCGAAGACGCAAACGGCAGCGACACCTCGCGCCCGAAGATCCGAAAGCGCAGATCCCCCGGCAGCCGCCCGATCCCCAGCTTCGCCAGCCAGGGTTGCGCCGCGCTGAGCAGCACGGTCGCGAGAAACACCACGAAGACCCAGCGGATCATGCGCCGCCGTCCTCCCCGGACCGGCGGGGGCAAGGTGAGCACAAGAAAGAGCGGCGAACCAGGCGGCGGGCGGCGGGAGTCTTCATGCGTCTACAACATATGCGTGCGATCGCCGCGCGCAAAGCCCGTCAGCGGCAGGCGCGGCCGCTCGCCCTCCAGCCCCTTGCCCAGCGCCAGCACCTTGAACAGTTCACCCATCTCCGCCTCGGAGACCAGCTTGTGCGCCCCGTTCACCTGCGGCAGATAGCGCACCGCGTCCGCCAGGTCCAGCTCCGCGAGCAGCGCCGGCAGCCCCGCGTTGAGCAGGAAATTAGCCTGGCTCGTATAGCCCAGCACATCCAGCCCCGCCTCGTCCGCCGCCTCCGCCATCGCCGTGAAATTCACATGCGCCGTCAGATCGCTCATGCCCGGGTAAAGAAAAGGATCGCCATGCGACTGATGGCGGTAGTGGCCCATCAGCGTGCCGCCCGTGCGCTGCGGATGGTAGTACTCATGCTGCGGAAAGCCGTAGTCGAACTGCAGGATCAGCCCGCGCGCCAGACTCCGCGCCAGACTGCGCATAAAGCCCTGGCCCGCCTCGTGCACCTCGGCCAGATAGTCGTGATACCCCGGCACCTGCTCCAGTACCGCGGGCAGCGGACCCGCCGCCGGCAGGAACACCGGCCTGTCGCGCCAGACCAGACGGCCTGCCGCGCCAGCCACCGCACCTTCCTCCCAGCCCACGCCGCGCTCGACCCAAACCCCGCTCTGCCGCGCGAACAGCCGCACCGGCATCGCGTCGAGCACCTCGTTGCCCAGCATCACCCCGCGGAAATTCTCCGGCAGCGCGTCCAGCCACGCCAGCCTCCCGATCAGCTCCGGCTTGCCCGCCTGCGCGAACGCCTCCACCAGCCGTGCCTGCTGCCGCGCGCGCAGCTCGCCCGACAACTCCAGGATCGCATACTGCGCCAGCGGCGCACCCAGCCGGTCCAGCTCCAGCAACAGCCCGGCGGCCAGCTTGCCGCTGCCCGCGCCGAACTCCAGCACCCGCGAAAGATCCCCGTCCAGCACCTCCGCCAGCTGCCGCGCCAGCGTCCGCGCGAAGAACGGGCTCAGTTCCGGCGCCGTCACGAAATCGCTGCCGTCCTCAGCCCACAGGCCGAATTTCGCCGCGCCCGCCGCGTAATATCCAAGGCCCGGCGCATGCAGCACCAGATCCAGATAACGGTCCAAGCCGATCCATCCCCCCGCGCCCTCGATTTCGCGGCGCAAGGCCGCCTCCAGCGCGCGGCTGTGCGCAGCCGCCTCGGGCGTCGGAGGCTGTAAACTAGACGCTTTGTTGAACCCCGCGTCCGGTTTGCTCGAAGAAGGGCTGAATTGGGCGCGCATTGCAGGGACGTGCATAAAGCGCGGATTGTAGCAGTGGCAAATTCAGTGGTCGACTCCTCCAAAGCCTCATCCAGCAAGCCCTCCCGGCTCGCCCTCGTCACCGGGGCCGCCCGCCGGCTGGGCCGCGCCATCTCCCTCGAACTCGCCCGCCAGGGCTGGGATGTGGCCGTGCACTGCCACCGCTCGCGCGCCGAAGCCGAGGAAGTCGCCGCCGAAATCCGCGCCCTGGGCCGCAAGAGCGTCGTCCTTCAGGCAGACCTCTCCGACGAAGCCCAGGCCACCGGCCTCATCGGCCGCTGCGTCGAAGCCATCGGCCTGCCCGCCTGCCTCGTCAACAACGCCTCCATCTTCCAGTACGACGCCGCCACCAGCTTCTCCTACGCCGCCTTCGACGCCGCCATGCGCGCCAACGCCGCCGCGCCCATCCTGCTCGCCCGCGAGCTCTACCGCGCCACCCCCGCGAAGGAAAAAGAAGACGGCGGCGCGCAGGGCGTTGTCATCAACATGCTCGACCAGAAACTCTCTAACCTGAACCCCGACTTCTTCAGCTATACCCTATCCAAGGCTGCTCTGCAGGCCGCCACCACCATGATGGCGCAGACGCTCACACCGCGGCTGCGCGTGGTCGGCGTCGCGCCCGGCGCCACCCTCGTCTCCGGCAACCAGACCCAGGAAGACTTCGCCAAGGCGCACAAGATCGCGCTGCTCGGCCGCTCCTCGCGTCCCGCCGACATCGCCGGCGCCGTCTGCTACCTCGCCAACGCCGAGGCGGTCACCGGCGTCACCCTCGCCGTGGACGGCGGCCAGCACCTGATGCACCTGCCACGCGACGTCATGTTCCTCACCGAATAACCGGGACCGGCCCCATGCGCTCCGCCACCCTCAACGCCCATCCAGCCCTGGCCTGCTGCCGCAAGCTCTTCCTGCGCAACTTCCAGGTCAACATGGACATCGGCATCTACGAACACGAAAAGCGCGGCAAGCAGCGCGTGCTCGACTACAACTTCATCCGCGACACCATCTACACGCGCCTCGCCAAGGACCACATTCACCTGCAGGAAACCCTCTTCGACGACGTCGCCCGCGCCCTGCTCGAACACCCCAAGGCGCGCGCCGTCTGCGTTTCCACCGAAAAGATCGACGGCTACCCCGACTGCGACTCCGTCGGCGTAGCCGTCTTCAATGTCAAGGAGCCGGCTTGATAGGCAAGATCGAACCCACGCAGCTGCTTGCGCCTGCGTCTTCGTCCGCAGCCGCCCCGGCCGAAGCCCCCAAGGCCAAACGCTCCGCCGCCGAAAAGCTCGCCTACGAGAACAACAAGCTCGACAAGCGTATCCTGCGTCTCGCCGGCCAGGCCATCGGCGACTACAACATGATCGAGGACGGCGACCTCGTCATGGTCTGCGTCTCCGGTGGCAAAGACAGCTACGCCATGCTCGACGTGCTGCGCAAACTGCGCGAGCGCGCCCCGATCGATTTCGACATCGTCGCCGTCAACCTCGACCAGAAGCAGCCCGGCTTTCCCGCCCACGTGCTGCCGCAGTATCTGGAGAGCATCGGCGTGCGCCATCACATCGAAAACCAGGACACCTACTCCATCGTCAAGCGCCTCATCCCAGAGGGCAAGACCACCTGCTCGCTGTGCTCGCGCCTGCGCCGCGGCATCCTGTATCGCGTGGCCGACGAACTCTGCGCCACCAAGATCGCGCTCGGCCACCACCGCGACGACATCCTGCAGACCGTCTTCCTCAACATGTTCCACGGCGGCAAGCTCAAGGGCATGCCGCCCAAGCTCCAGTCCGACGACGGCAAGCACATCGTCATCCGGCCGCTCGCCTACGTGCTCGAGGAAGACCTCGAGCGCTACGCCCAATACCGCCAATACCCCATCATTCTCTGCGACCTCTGCGGCAGCCAGCCCAACCTCCAGCGCAGCGAGATGAAAGCCATGATCAGCGACTGGAAAAAACGCTTTCCCGGCCGCGTCGACAACATGTTCAACGCCCTGGCCAACATCGTTCCCTCACACCTCATGGACGCCCGGCTGCACGACTTCCGCGGCCTGCGCGCCACCGGCCAGGCCAGCCCCGACGGCGACATCGCCTTTGACGCAGACCCCTGCGCCGACACCCGCCAACAAGAACAAACCATCGCCTTCCCGGACATCCCCCTGCAAAGAGACAACGAGTGAACATCGTCATCCTGGCAGCCGGCCAGGGCAAGCGCATGCAGTCCGCCTTGCCCAAGGTGCTGCACCCCATCGCTGGCAAGCCCATGGCGCTGCACGTCCTGGACACCGCACGCAAGCTCTCACCAAAAAACCTCGTCATGGTCGTCGGCACCGGCGCCGATGCCGTGCGCGCCGCCTGTGCCGCCGATGACCTGCGCTTCGCCGAACAGGCCCAACAGCTCGGCACCGGCCACGCCGTCATGCAAGCCATGTCCCTGCTCGCATCCGCCGAGAACAACTCCGCCACCCTCGTGCTCTACGCCGACGTGCCGCTCATCGCCGCCGCCAGCACCGGCGACGTCGCCGTGCTTACTGTCGAGATGGACGACCCCACCGGCTACGGCCGCATCGTGCGCGAAGGCGCCGCCGCCAACGACGGCAGGAACGGCGCGCGCGACGGCAACGGCGCCGGCGCCATCGTGCGCATCGTCGAGCAGAAAGACGCCAGCCCCGAAGAAAAGCGCATCCGCGAAATCAACACTGGCATCGTCGTCTTCCCCACCGCCTTCCTCGCCGAAAACCTGCCCAAGCTCTCCAACCAGAACGCCCAGGGCGAGTACTACCTCACCGACCTCATCGCGCTCGCCGTGCAGGCCGGCATCCCCGTCGTCTCCGCCCAGCCGGCCGACGCGGCCGAGACCATGGGAGTCAACAGCAAGACCCAGCTCGCCGACGTCGAGCGCGCCTATCAGCTACGCCAGGCCCGCGCCCTCACGGAATCCGGCGTCACCCTCGCCGACCCCGCGCGCATCGACGTGCGCGGCAGCCTGCGCTGCGGCCGCGACGTGCGCATCGACATCAACGCCGTCTTCGAAGGAAAAGTCGAACTCTGCGACGGCGTCAGCATCGGCCCAAACTGCGTGCTGTCGAACTGCCGCGTGGCGGCCGGCGCGCAGATCAAGGCCTATTCGCACATCGACGGCGCCAGCGTCGGCAAGGGCAATCTCGTCGGCCCCTACGCCCGCCTGCGCCCCGGCGCGGACCTCGGCGAAGACGTGCACATCGGCAACTTCGTCGAAGTCAAAGCCAGCAGCATCGACGACCAGTCCAAGGCCAACCACCTCGCCTACATCGGCGACGCGGAAGTGGGCAAACGCGTCAACATCGGCGCCGGCACCATCACCTGCAACTACGACGGCGTGAACAAGCACCGCACCGTCATCGGCGACGACGCCTTCATCGGCTCGGACTCGCAGCTCGTCGCGCCCGTCACCGTCGGCCGCGGCGCCACCCTCGGCGCGGGCACCACCCTCACCAAGGATGCCCCCGCCGACAAGCTCACCGTCTCCCGCGCCAAGCAGCTCACCATCGACGCCTGGCGCCGGCCCGAGAAAAAGCCGAAGTAATTCAGACCAGAACAACCCCTCAAGCTCAGATCACAGGAAACAGACTCGATGTGCGGAATCGTCGGAGCGGCAGCCAAGCGCAACATCACCAACATCCTCGTCGAAGGCCTACGCCGGCTCGAATACCGCGGCTATGACTCCTGCGGCCTGGCCGTGCTCACGCAGCAAGACGGCAAGACCGAACTCAAGCGCGCGCGCACCACCGAGCGCGTCGCCGACCTCGACGCCCAGACCGCTAGGCTCGACGGCCACACCGGCATCTCCCACACCCGCTGGGCCACCCATGGCAAGCCCGACACCCTCAACGCCCACCCGCACACCTCCGGTGAACTCATCGCCCTGGTGCACAACGGCATCATCGAAAACTACGAAAGCCTGCGCGACGAACTGCGCACCGCCGGCTACGTCTTCGCCTCCGAGACCGACACCGAAGTCGTCGCCCACCTCGTCCACCAGAACTACACCGGCAAGCACAAAGGCGAACTCTTCACCGCCGTGCAGGCCGCGACCGCCCGACTGCGCGGCGCCTACGCCATCGCCGTCATCGCCGCCGACAACCCCGGCCTGGTCGTCGGCGCGCGCGCCGGCTCGCCGCTCATCGCCGCGCTCGGCGACGGCGAGAACTTCCTCGCCTCCGACGCCATGGCCATCGCCGGCACCAGCAAGCGCATCGTCTATCTGGAAGAAGGCGACGTCGCCGAAGTCACCACCAAAGGCGTGCGCATCGCCGACGCAACCGGGCGCATCGTCCAGCGCGAAGTGCGCATCGTCGAAGCCCACGCCGCCGCCGTGGAGCTTGGCCCGTACAGCCACTTCATGCAAAAGGAAATCTTCGAGCAGCCGCGCGCCGTGGCCGACACCATGGAAGGCGTCGAAGGCGTCAGCACTGAAATCTTTGGCAAGGGCGCGGCTAAGGTCTTCAAGGGCGTCCAGCGCGTGCTCGTGCTCGCCTGCGGCACCAGCTACTACTCCAGCTGCACCGCCAAATACTGGCTCGAGGAATTCGCCGGCCTGCCCACCCAGGTCGAGATCGCCAGCGAATACCGCTACCGCGTCTCCGTGCCCGAGCCCGACACCCTCGTCGTCGTCGTCTCCCAATCCGGCGAGACGGCCGACACCCTCGCCGCCCTGCGCCACGCCAAGTCGCTGGGCCACAAGCACACGCTCGCCATCTGCAACGTCGGCACCAGCGCCATGGTCCGCGAGACCGAACTGCACTACCTCACCCGCGCAGGCGCCGAGATCGGCGTCGCCTCCACCAAGGCCTTCACCACCCAGCTCGTCGCCCTGCACCTGCTCACCCTCGTGCTCGCCAAGCAGCGCGGCTACCTGCCGCCCGAGGCGCAGACCGCCGCCATCCGCGCCCTGCGCCACCTGCCCGTCGCGCTGCAGGCCGTGCTTGCGCTCGAGCCGCAGATCATCGCCTGGGCCCAGGAGTTCGCCAAACACGAAAACGCGCTCTTCCTCGGGCGCGGACTGCACTACCCCATCGCCCTCGAAGGCGCGCTCAAGCTCAAAGAGATCTCCTACATCCACGCCGAGGCCTATCCCGCCGGCGAACTCAAGCACGGCCCCCTGGCGCTCGTCACCGAGCAGATGCCCGTGGTCACCGTCGCCCCCAACGACACCCTGCTCGAAAAGCTCAAGTCCAACATGCAGGAAGTGCGCGCGCGCGGCGGCAAGCTCTACGTCTTCACCGACGGTGACGGCCACATCCGCTCCGGCGACGGCCTGCAGGTCATCCGCCTGCCCGAGCACTACGGCGCTCTCTCACCCATCCTGCATGTCGTGCCGCTGCAATTGCTGGCGTATCACGTGGCATGCACACGCGGCACTGACGTCGACAAGCCGCGCAACCTCGCGAAGTCCGTGACCGTCGAGTAGCGGGGCGTGTATTACGGCGTCGTCGCGGCATTCTGGCGCGTCCTATACAAATCCTCATCCCCCGTGACCCAAACCTATTGATCCGGCAGGAAGAAGTTTTCATGCGGCGTATTTGACGCGGGGATCCTGGAAGTAGGATTTCACGCGTTCGAGATGGGTTTCGATGAACGCCATGTGGTTCTTTGCTGCAGCGTGTAATTTGGCCTTTGTTCTGACGGGGACTCGTGTGCTGATGACATGTTTCAGGTCGGCGTTGAGTCGCTCATCCAGATTGAGCTCCGGGCTGTAGTACTCGATGAGCTTCTCGTGGTTAAAGGCACCATCGATGATCATCCAGCTTGCCTTGCCCTGATTGGTCACCGTGGAAATCATCGACAGCTTCTGTCGCGTACCTCTAACCGCCATCGTGACCGGGGTTTGCCCTTTGGGAGCATAACTGCGGCCCCGAACATCCGTATTCACCAACGCGGTTTCGTCACCCCAGTGAATCTCGCCACCTTCGGCCTTGGCACGCTTCTCGATGGCCGGATACTCCTGATCGATCCACTGCTTGACAGACTCCGGTCGCTGTTCGTAAGCGCGCTTGATCGGCTTTTGCGGCGTGAAACCCCAGCGCTTGAGGTAGTCTCCGACCGCACGTATTGAGAGTCTGACCGCGTATTCCTGTTCGATGAACAGCATGACCGCGCCTCGCGTCCAGAGCGCAGATTCCATCTTCAACTGCTCCGGACGTTTGTCGCAGATCGTGCGACGGATTGCTTCTTCTTGATCCGCATTCAGCCGTCTTCCGTCTCCTGGCGTACGAGCTTGTGGGTGCGGCTTCAGGGCCGCCGCGCTCCCTTCTTCATAGAGATCAATGGCCAGTCGAGCCGCCGGGTAACTCAGCCCTGTCAACTCCGCGATGGCCATGACTCCGTATCCCTTCCGATGCAACCTCACGACCTGCTTTCGCCTCTCGTGCAGCTGCTCCAGTTTCTGGTATCGAGCGTCTTCTTTTTCTATGCCAATTCGCATGCCAGAAATGATAATAAGTTAAATCTTTATATTGCTGCGTTAATAGGGCGAGAACCATGAACCTTTTCCACCGCACGCTTCTGGCGCTGGCTGTCGCCCTGTCCCTCACGGCGGCGCTGCCTTCCGCAACCCTGGCAGCCGACTATCCGAGCCAGCCGATCAAGGTCGTCGTGCCCTATCCGGCCGGCGGCATCGCCGACAAGATCGTGCGCGAGGTCGCGGAAAAACTCCAGGAGCGGCTCAAGCAGACGGTCCTCGTCGAGAGCCGGCCCGGCGCCGCCGGCAACATCGGCTTCGACTATGCCGCACGCCAGCCCGCCGACGGCTATACCCTGGTCTTCGCTCCGGCCAGCAACCTCACCGTCAACCAGGTGCTGTTCACCAAGCCTACCTACGACGTCGACAAGGACTTCACGCCGCTGTCCATGCTGATCCTCACGCCGCAGGTGCTGGTGGTGAACCCCGCCCTGCCGGTGAAGACCGCCAAGGAACTGCTCGCCTACGCGAAGGCCAATCCAGGCAAGGTCAGCTTTGCCGCGCCTGGCATCGGCAGCTATTCGCATCTGAGCGGCGAGCTGCTCAAGTTCGAAATTGGCATGGACGCCGTGTCCGTGCCCTATCAGGGCGCGGCGCCTGCGCTCAACGACCTGCTCGGCGGCCAGGTGCAATTCATGTTCAACGAAGTCGTGACCACCATGCCGAAAATCCGGGCCGGCAAGCTGCGCGCGCTTGCCGGCGCAGCCAAGACCCGGGCGCCCTTGGCTGCCCGACGTGCCGACCACCGCCGAGGCGGGCCTGTCCGGCCTCGAGGTGGCCTCGTGGTACGGCATCGTCCTGCGGCGCGGCACGTCCGCGCCCATCGTCGCGCGCCTCTCCAAAGAACTGCACGATATCATGCAGTTGCCCGAAATGAAGAAGCACTACGATGACCTCGGCGCCTACACCGTCGGCAATTCGCCCGAGGAATTCGGCGCCTTCGTCCGCTCCGAGACGGCCAAGTGGCAAGGCGTGATCAAGCGCACCAAAATTCCGCCGATCAACGGATCGCCCCTTGCTGCATTCCGCCGCGCCCGGCGCTTCCGGGCCGGCCGTTTTTTTTCATCCACGCCTTCCTTCGCGCACATGCCGCCGCGTCTTCCCGGCGACGCAAATCTGTCATGGCCGCGTCACACCCATCCCAGACAATCCGCGCGTCTCACGACATCCCCTCGAATAGGAAGACACATCGATGAAGAAGAAAACGATTGCGGCCGGCATCGGCCTTGCCTGCGGTTTGGCCTGCGCTCCCGCGTTCGCTCAGGATTCCGGCGAATCCAGCGCCACCTTCTACGGCATCGCCGACTTCGCCATGGTCAACTTCAGCAACCAGACCACCACCGGCACAGGGACCGGCATCCGCAACTACATGCTCTCCGGCCCGCTGAGCACGTCGCGCTGGGGCATCCGCGGCCGTGAAGACCTCGGCGGCGGTACCGCCACCATCTACAATCTCGAGAGCTTGGCCGACTTCACCACCGGCGAGCTCACCCTGGGCCGCCAGCAGAACCTGGTGACCGACGCCATCGACAAGATCGACGCCTTCAGCGGCCAGAGCACCTCGTTCAATCCGAACAACGCCTATATCGGCGACAACTCCACCGCCTTCTTCGGCCCGGCCGGCGCGGGTGGCGGCGCGACCATGGCGCACACCAACAACGCGGTCAAGTAAAACTCGCGCGGCCTGCTCGGCGAACAGTTTGGCTTCTCGCTGCTCTACGGCGCGGGCAGCATGGCCGGCGACACCAGCGTGAGCAGCGCCTGGGGTGGCCAGCTCCGCGTCAATGTCTTCGGCCCACCGCGATCGCCGCCTACATGCAGTACCGCAACTCGTCGACCGACACCGCGCAATACCACAAGGACACCCTGATCGGCATCTCCTACCCAATCGGCGACTTCGTCGTGCGCGCCGGCTGGGGCCAGTCCAAGGAAGACGTCACCGCCTCGACCACCAGAATTCCCTCGGCGGGCGTCGGCCACGCCTTCACGCCGCGCCTCTCCGGCGATCTGGCCTACTACTGGATGCGCGTGAGCAACTCCACCACGGACACAGGCGTCAACGGCAAGGACGGCCGCGCGATGGCAGTGCTGCGCTACGCCTTCTCCAAGCGCACCGACGTCTACGTCGAAGGCATCTTCGACAGCTACTCCGGCGGTAAGACCATCTCCACCACCAACGCCTCGACAAGCTCCTCGCTGTTCGCGCTGGGTCTGCGCCACCGCTTCTGATCCGCGGTATCCGCATCACGGAAATACCGGCGTGCGCGCCGGCATTTTTTATCGGTATTTGCTTTATATTTGTCATCCCTGAAACAAGACGAACCTGCGGGTTTCATGGAGTGAAACCCGCAGCGGACGACATGGACTTCACGCTTTCCCCCGCGCTGCTCGATCTGCAGCAGCGCACCCGCGACTTCATCCGCGATGGCATCATTTCCATAGAGCGCGACAGGCGCTGCACGCCGCACGGACCCTCCGAAGACCTGCGCGCCGAGCTGATCGCCAAGGGCCGCGCCGCCGGGCTGATTTCCAGCCACGTTTCCGCCGAATTCGGCGGGCTCGGCCTGAACCATGCCGCCAAGGCCATCGTCTTTGAAGAGGCTGGCTATTCGCCGCTGGGTCCGGTGGCGATGAACATCGCCGCACCAGACGAAGGCAATATGCATCTGCTCGAGGAAGTGGCCACGCCCGCTTGCCGCCGGCAAGATCCGCTCCTGCTTCTGCATGACCGAGCCTGCGCCCGGCGCCGGCTCCGACCTGAGCATGCTGCAGACCGTGGTGGTCAAGGACGGCGGCGACTATCTGATCATCGGCGTCAAATGGTTCATCACCAGCGCGATCGACGCCGGTTTTTCCATCATCATGGCCAAGATCGAGGACGGTGGCGCCACCATGTTCCTCGCCGACATGGATGCCCCGGCATCAGCGTCGAGCACGCGATGGACTCGCTCGACACCTGCTTCCCCTTCGGTCATGCCGTGGTGCGCTTCGACAAGCTGCGCGTTCCGGCAGAGGACATCCTCGGCGCGTCCGGCAAGGGTTTTGAATACGCCCAAGTGCGCCTCTCGCCCGCGCGCCGCGCGCACGACGTGGCCACGTCCTATTCCCGCGAGCGCCAGGCCTTCGGCAAGCCGCTGGGCTCGCACGAAGGCGTGGGCTTCATGCTCGCCGACAACGAGATGGACTTGCACGTCACCCGCCTGTCCGTCTGGCACTGCGCCTGGGTGCTCGACCAGGACAAGCTCGGCAAGCACGAATCCAGCATCGCCAAGGTCATCTCCTCCGAGGCGAGCTGGCGCGTGCTCGACCGCAGCGTGCTGATTCTCGGCGGCCAGGGCGTGACGCACGAGACCGTGGTCGCGCGCATTTTTGCCGACATGCGCGCTTTCCGCATCTACGACGTCCCCTCGGAAGTGCACCGCTGGAGCATCGCGTGCAACATCATCAAGGGGCGAAAGGGTGAGTGAGCCGAGGCAGCGCAGATTCAAGCAGGTCGACGTCTTCACCGGCGCGGCCCTGTACGGCAATCCCCTGGCCGTCGTGCTCGACGCGGATGATCTCGACACGGCGCGCATGCAGCGCTTCGCCAACTGGACCAATCTCTCCGAGACCACCTTCCTGCTGCCGCCCTCCGATCTGCAGGCCGACTACAAGGTGCGCATCTTCACGCCGGCCTATGAGATGCCCTTCGCCGGGCATCCGCCCCTGGGCAGCTGCCACGCCTGGCTGGCGGCCGGCGGCAAGCCGAGGATGACGGGGCGCATCGTGCAGGAATGCGGCGTGGGCCTGGTCGAAATCCGCGTGACAGACAAGGGCCTGGCCTTCGCCGCGCCGCCGATGACGGTCGGCGAAGTGAGTGCGGCCGAGCGCAAGGCCGTGGCCGCCGCGCTGCGCGTCCCCGAAGAGCGCGTCCTCGAGTGCGCGCTGCTCGACAACGGTCCGCAATGGCTGGCGGTGCGCCTGGCAAGCGCGGCCGAAGTGCTGGCGCTCAAGCAGGACTTCGGCGCGCTCAAGTCCCTGCCCAAGCTCGGCGTGATCGGCCCGCATGCCGAAGGCGGTGAATGCTGTTATGAAGTGCGTGGCTTCGCGCCGGGCGCCGGCATCGAAGAAGACCCCGTCACCGGCAGCCACAACGCCAGCCTGGCGCTGTGGCTCACCGACCCGGCGCGCAGCAAAGTGCGCGCCCGACGCCTATCTCGCCGTGCAAGGCACGGCCCTGGGCCGCGCCGGCCGGGTGACGGTGGAGAAAAAGGACGGCCGCCTGTGGGTGGGCGGGGAATCGGTGATCTGCGTGGAAGGGACGGCGACGTTCTAGCCTTCAGAAAAGCCCTTGAAGCATGACAATTCGTTAGAGTTTTCTCATTAAATTTCACGGCCTCACCGGGAAGCGGAAGGGTTGTTATGCCGTGACGGTCACTGGAAACTGGCGCGTGACATTTGCGTTTGATGGCCAGGACGCGGTAGACGTCGAGTTGGAGGACTATCGCTGATGAAGAGTTTATTGGCCCGGCACTTAAACATTGAACTTATTGAGTGATATAGAGTCTGCTGTTGCAGGGATAAAATCGACTCGAGAACGCTGCCGGTAGCCGCCCTGAACGAACGGCACCGACGTGCGGTGAAAATGCGGCTGGATGGCATGAGCCTGAAGGACGCAGCGGCGCAATGCGAGATGTCGCGCACGACGCTCATTGCGGCGGTGAAGGCGTATCGCGCGGGCGGGTGGAAGGCCCTCGACGTTGAGCGCCCCGGGCGCCCGCAGGGTACGGGCAGAACGCTGACGGCGGAGCAGGAACGCGAGGTTCAGCGGCTGATCCGCGACCGCACGCCCGACCAGTTGAAGATGATCTATGCGCTGTGGAGCCGCCAGGCAGTTGCCGAGTTGATCCTTAACCGATAAGGCATCAAGCTGGCCGTTCGCACGATGGGCCTGTATCTGGAGCGTTGGGGCTTCACGCCGAAAAAGCCCATGAAGAAGGCCTACGAGCAGTCGCCGGCGGCGGTGAAAAAGTGGCTCGACGAGGACTACCCGGTGATCGCCGCCTGCGCCAAGGCTGAGGGGGCCGAAATTCACTGGGGCGACGAGACCGGCGTGCGCCGCGACGACGTGCGCGGGCACAGCTACGCCCCGCAAGGCCAGACGCCCGTGATTCGCGTGAACAACAAGCGCCACGGCTTGTCGGTGATCTCCACCGTCACCAACAAGGGCCAGATGCGCTGGCAGGCCTTCGACGGAGCGTTGAGCGCCGACATCCTGATCGACTTCCTGCGCCGGCTGGTCAAGGATGCCGGCCGAAAGATCTACCTGATCCTGGACAACCTGCGTGTGCACCACAGCAAGCCTGTGAAGGCCTGGCAGGCCGAGCACAAGCACGAGATCGAAGTCTTCTACTTGCCAAGCTACAGCCCCGAACTGAGCCCCAACGAAATGGCCAATGCCGACCTGAAGCAGATCGGCACCAAACTCGCTCCAGCTCGCTCGAAGCTGCAACTGGTGAAGGCCTCGCGCCAGCATCTGCTCAGCGTTCAGCGACAGCCCGAGCGCGTCAAGAGCTACTTCGAACACGCGCCGGTTCGGTATGCTGCTTGAGTTCATTGTTTCAATGTTGGATCAATAAGGGATCCGAACCGCCGGCCAACGCATCCCGGTGCGGTGCTGCGTGAAGATGTGCTGCCGGCGCTTGGGATGACGCAGGCGAAATTCTCAGAAAGCCTGGGCGTCTCGCGCTTGTCCGTTTCCGAGTTGCTGCTGGAGAAGCGCTCCATGACGCCAGAGATGGCTGTGCGCGTGGCGAAGTTGCTAAATACGACACCGGAGAGTTGGCTGCGGATGCAGGAAGCCGTGGATATCTGGGAGGTTCGGCAGAATCCGGAAAAGCTGGCGGGCATCAAGCCGCTCAGCCCAAAATTGCTGGCGGCCTGAATCTTCAGACGCCCAAGTGGCTCGCCAGCGCCGCGTCGTCCGCGGCCAGCGCGGCGGCGGAGTCTTCCAGAACGATCCGGCCCTTGGCCATGACCACCGCCCGGTCGGAGTTGGCGAGCACGGTGCAGTAGTTGCGGTCGACCACGAGCGTGGCGATGCCGGTGTCGCGGATGGCGCCGATGACGCGCCAGATCTCGCGCACGATCAGGGGCGCGAGGCCCTCGTTGGCTTCGTCGAGGATGAGGCAGTCGGGATTGGTCAGCAGGGCGCGGCCGATGGAGAGAATCTGCTGCTCGCCGCCGGAGAGCTGGGCGCCGCCGTTGTTCAGTCTTTCCTTCAGGCGCGGAAAGGTGTCGAGCACGCGCTCCACCGTCCAGTCGCGCCGGCCGTCCACGCCGGCGCGCTCGGCCATGATCAGGTTTTCGCACACGCTCAGGTTGGGAAACACGCCGCGGCCCTCTGGCACGTAGGCGACGCCGAGCTTGGTGACCTCGTGCGGCTTGCCGCGCGAGACGTCGCGGCCGGCGACGCAGATGCTGCCTTCGCGCTGCTTGACGTGGCCGAGCAGACTGCGGATCAGCGTGGACTTGCCCATTCCGTTGCGGTCCAGCAGGCCCACGGTCTCGCCCTTGCCGATGTGGAAATCCAGGCCGTGCAGGATGTGGCTGGTGCCGTACCAGGCATGCAGGCCCGCGGTTTCGATGAGTTTCGCGTCAGCCATGATGTTCCTCGCCGAGATAGGCTGCTTGCACGTCGGGATTGGCGCGGATCGCTTCGGGCGTGCCGCTGGCCATCGCCGCGCCGTCGACCATCATCGTGATCCTGTCGGCTATGGCGAAGACTGCGTCCATGTCGTGTTCGATGAGCAGGATGCCGTGGCTGGGCTTGAGCTCGGCGAGCAGGGCGAGCATGCGCTCGGATTCCTCGGGGCCCATGCCGGCGAGCGGCTCGTCGAGCAGCAGGATGCGCGGCCGGGTCGCCAGGCACATCGCCACTTCGAGCTGGCGCTTTTGGCCATGCGAGAGGCTGGCCGCCGTGCGCTCCGCCAGCGCGGCTTTGCCGGCAGTCCTGCGCGCTTTCCCAGAAGCGTCAGAGATGCTGGGCATGGCTTTGCGCGGCGAGCCGGCAGTTTTCGCGCATGCTCAGTGGCAGGAAGATGTTGTTGCGCTGATAGCTGCGGCCCACGCCGGCGCGCGCCAGCCTGGGCTGCGCCCAGCTGGTGACGTCCTGCTCGCCGAGGTGGATGCTGCCGCTGCTGGGCGGCAGTTCGGCGGAGAGCAGATTGATCAGGGTGAACTTTCCGGCGCCGTTGGTGTCGATGACGGCGTGCGGCTCGCCTTCATGCAAGTCGAGCGAGACGCCGTTGACGGCGGTCAGACCGCCGAAGCGGTGGGTGAGCTTGTCGGCGCGCAGGAGAAGGCCGTTCTCGGCGGCGTCGAAGGAATGGCTCATGCCTCGCCTCTTTGTTCCCGCACGGCGCTCCGTCAGCAGGCCGTGATCCCCGGCGCGATGCCGTGCGGCAGCAGGGCGTTTCCGGACTGGTGCCAGGCGAGGATCTCGGGATTCACGAAGCCGTATTGGATTGCGTAGAGAAAACCGACGAGCCCGGCGAACATTCCGCCGAGCGCGAAGCAGGCGAGCTTATAGCGGTAGGTGCGGTAGCCAGCGGCGAGCATGCGCTGCTCGTTGTGCTTGATGCCGGCGAGCGCATTGCCGAAGCGCGAGCGCAGCAGCAGATAGAGCAGCGCGAGCCCGTCGAGGTTGAACAGCGGCTTGCCCAGCAGCTTGAACTCGGGCTTGAAGTAGACATAGGCGCCGTCGCTGCCGCCGGCGATTTTGGTGTCATGGAAGACGAAGAAGACCATCTGGAAGAAGGCCAGGGTGACCATGATGAAGTAGATGCCCTTGGTGCGCAGCGTGAGCGCGCCGACGGCCAGCGCCAGCAGCAGCGCACCGGCTAGCGAGGCGGTGAGCAGCAGCCAGTCGTTTCCGGCCTCGGACATGGGCGCGAGCATGGTGACGACATAGGCGGCGAAGCCGAAGAAGGCCGCATGCCCCAGGCTCACCAGCCCGGTGAAGCCCACCAGAAGCTGCAGGCTGGTGGCGAAGATCGAGAAGATCAGGATCTTGGAGAGCAGTTCCAGGTGGAACTTGCTGGTGATGGATTCAGGCAGCAGGGTGAAGAGCGCGAGCAGCGCGAACACGACCGCCAAGCCGAGCAGGGTAGAATGCTTCATGTCATCAACCATGCTTGAAAAAGCCTTCCGGCTTCCAGAGAAGGATCAAGGTCATCAGCAGATAGACCAGTACGCCGGCCACCTCTTGCCAGAAGACCTTGCCGAAGGTGTCGACGAAGCCGATCAGCAGCGCCGCGATCAGCGCGCCCTTGATTGAGCAGATGCCGCCGATCACCACCACCACCACAAAACAAATGATGATCACGCCGCCGCCCATGCCCGGATAGACCGAGGAGACTGGCGCGGCGATCATGCCGGCGAGCACCGCCAGGCCCACGCCCATCGCGAACACCAGCCGGTAGAGCAGGCTGATTTTCACGCTCAGCGACTGGATCATCTCGCGGTTGCTGGCGCCCACGAGCACCATCATGCCCAGGCGCGTCTTGCGGATCAACAGATACATCAGCAGCGCCACCGCCAGGCACAAGGCGGAGATGAACAGCCGGTAGACCGGATAGCTCATGTCGTTGCCCAGAGCGAGCGCGCCCTTGAGGACGGCGGCGCAGGGTGACGCCGTGCACGTCGTCACCCACGAGGATGCTGCGCATTTCCTCGAAGACCAGGATCAGGCCGTAGGTCATCAGCACTTGCTGCAGGTGGTCGCGTTCATACAGATAGCTGAAGAAGAACCATTCGAGCAGATAGCCGAAGACGACCGAGAGCAGGATGCCGAGCACCAGCGCGGAGAAGAAATTGCCGGTGAGCCCCGCGAGGCTGAAGGCCAGATAGGCCCCCAGCATGTAGAAGCTGCCGTGGGCGAGGTTGATCACGCCCATGATGCCGAAGATCAAGGTCAGGCCGCTGGCCACCAGGAACAGCAGCAAACCGTACTGCACGCTGTTCAGGCATTGAATCAGAAACGAGGTGAAATCCAAACGGCCCTTCCTTTATTGCTAAATGCTTGTTGCGGCTGCCCTTAAATCTTGCAGCCGTTGGCCGGATCGGCCCGGCCCTTGACGGCCACGCTCAGATACTTGTTCTCCTTGCCGGCCACCTGACGCAGATAGATGTCCTGCACCGGGTTGTGGGCCTTGGAGAGCGTGAAGGGGGCGAGCAGGCTGTCGATCTTGGCCGCTTCCATGGCCTTGACCAGTTCGGCGCGCTTGCCCAGGCCGCCCTTGACGGCGGAGAGGCCCGCTCCGAGCAGCTGACCGGCGTCGTAGCCTTGCACCGCGTAGACGTCGGGCTGCAGCTTGAAGGTCTTGGCGTAGGCGAGGCGGAAGGCTTTATCTTTCTTGTTGTCGAGACTGTCGGCGTAGTGCAGCGTGGTGAGCAGGCCGGTGGCGGTCGCGCCTTGCGCGTCGAGCGTGCCGTCGGTCAGGAAGCCGGAGCCGTAGAGGGCGATCTTGTCCTTGAGGCCGGCGTCGGCCTAGTCCTTGACCAGCTTCACCGCGCCGCCGCCGGCGAAGAAGACGTAGACGGCGTCGGGCTTGAGCGAGGCGATCTCGGTGAGCAGCGCCTGGAATTCGATTTGCGGGAAGGGCAGGATCAGACCCTTGATCACCTTGCCGCCGCTGGATTCAAAGCCGTCCTTGAAGCTCTTGACCGATTCCTCTCCGGCCGCGTACTTCCAGGTCAGCGTGACCACGCGCTTGGCGCCCTTCTGTGCGGCGACCTTGCCCATGGCGTAGCCTGGCTGCCAGTTGGAGAAGGAGGAGCGGAAGATGTTGGGCGCGCACAGCGGGCCGGTGACGGCGTCGGCGCCGGCGTTGGGGATGATCAGCAGGGTGTTGTTGTCCTTGGCGACCTTGGCCATGGCCATCGCCACGCCGGAGTGCACCGTGCCCACGAGCACGTCGACCTGGTCGCGGTGCACCAGCTTGCTGGCGTTCTCCGAGGCCTTGGCGGGATCGGATTCGTCGTCGACCTTGAAGTATTCGATTTCCTTGCCGCCGAGCTTGCCGCCCTGCTCCTGGACATAGAGCTTGAAGCCGTTTTCGATGGCCACGCCCAGCGCCGCATAGGTGCCGGTGTAGGGCAGCATGAAGCCGACCTTGGCGCTCTGGGCGCTGGCGGCGCCGGCGAAGCCCAGGGCGAGCGCGGCGGATGCCGTGGCGACGGCGATCAGTTTGGCAGTGTTGCGCATGCGATTGTCTCCTTGATGAAATGGCTTGTCGCTTCGATCAATGCGTCGGGCTGGTCGCTGTGCGGCGAATGGCGGCACCGGTCCAGCTTGACCAGCTTGGAGGAGGGCACGGCGCGGCCGATTTTCTCGATCTGTTCCATCGTGCCGTATTCGTCCTGAAAACCTTGAACCGCGAGGAGAGGGAAAACGATCTCCGGCAACAATGCCTCGATGCTCCACTTGCGGAATTCGGGATCCAGCCAGACGTCGTTCCAGCCGTGGAAGGCGGAGTCGACGTCGTCGTGATAGGGCGCCAGGCGCTGCGCCAGTTTGCCGCCCGCATAGGCCTCGCGCGCCTGGCGGATGCTCTCCGGCGAGAAGTCCTCGACGAAGGTGTGCGGCGCGACGACGACCGCGCCGGCGAGCCGGCGCGGAAAGGAGGCAGCGTAGATCAGCGTGATCGAGCAGCCGTCACTGTGGCCGAACAGCCGGGGCAGGTCGTCCGCGTCTTTGCCGGCGCCCTTGCCGATATCGAGGGCGTCGAGCAGCGCGGGCAGCACTTCGCGGGCTTGGTCGTGCATGAATCCCACCGGCCTTTTCTCGCCGGCCGGACGCGGGCTGGACTTGCCGTAGCCGGGCCGCGAATAGACGAGGCCGCAGAAATCGCCCTCGGCGCACAGGCGCGCGGGAAAATCCTTCCACATCGCCACCGAGCCCAGGCCTTCGTGCAGGAAGACGAGCAGCGGCCGGTCCTTGGCCTCGGGGCGGAGCCATTCATATTCGATGCGCACGGGGCCGCGCGCCAGCGCGAGCTCTACGAGGGCCATGGGTCGTGCTTTCTCAGAGCTTGGCCTGCGCTTCCCACTCGCGCAGCTTGAAACGCTGGATCTTTCCGGTGGCGGTCTTGGGCAGTTCGTCGATGAATTCGATGCTGCGCGGATATTTGTAGGGCGCGAGCCGGTCCTTGACGAAGGCCTTGAGCAGCTCCTCTTCTTCCAGCGTGCGCGGCTTGCCGGGCTTGAGCACGACGTAGGCCTTGGTCTTGACCAGGCTTTCGTCGTCTTCCTTGCAGATGACGGCGGCTTCGAGCACGTCCTCGTGCTGGATCAGCGCGGCTTCCACTTCAAAGGGCGAGACGTAGATGCCGCCGACCTTGAGCATGTCGTCGCTGCGGCCGGCGTAGGTGTAGTAGCCCTGGGCGTCGCGCACGTATTTGTCGCCGCTCTTGAGCCATTCACCGAGAAAAGTGGAGCGGGTCTTGTCGAGGTTGGACCAGTACATCAGCACGGCGGAGGGGCCCTTGATGTAGAGCTCGCCGACTTCGCCGTCGGCCACGGGCTTGCCCTGCTCGTCGCGCAGTTCGACTTCATAGCCGACGACCGGCTTGCCGGTGGTGCCGTAGCGCACGTCGCCGCTGCGGTTGGAGATGAAGATGTGCAGCATCTCGGTGGAGCCGATGCCGTCGAGGATTTCGCAGCCGAAGTGGCGTGTGAAGCGTTCGCCGATGTCCTTGGGAAGGGCCTAGCCGGCGGAGGTGCACACGCGCAGCGCCACTTGTTCGCGCGGCGGCAGGTCGGGCGAGGCGAGCGAGCACGCGTAGAGCGTGGGCACGCCGTAGAAGACGGTGGGCTTGCGCTGGGTCAGGCGCTGGAAGACGGATTGCGGCGTGGGCCGCTCTGGCATCAGCACCGTGGTCGCGCCGGCCATCAGCGGGAAGGTCAGCGCATTGCCCAGGCCGTAGGCGAAGAAGAGCTTGGCGGCGGAGAAGACGTCGTCGTCCTCGTGCAGGCCGAGCACCTTGTCGGCGTAGGTGACGCCGGTCCAATACAGATTGCCGTGGGTGTGCACCGTGCCCTTTGGACGGCTGGTGGAGCCGGAGGAATAGAGCCAGAAGGCGATGTCGTCGTCCTGCGTGCCGGCGGGCGCGGCCTTGAGCAGATCGGGGAAGCGGTGCAGTTTGTCACCGAGCGCCTTGCCGTCCTCGGTGCCGGCGGCGCTCGAGACGACGACGGCGCTCACGCTGTTGCGTCTGTCGGCGATGGCCTTGCTCAGCGCGCCGAGCAGGGGGGCGCACACGAGCACGGCGCGCGACTGGCTGTGCTCGTGCATATAGGCGTAGTCGGTGGCGGTGAGCAGGGTGTTGACCGCGACGGGCACCACGCCGGCGTAGTGACAGCCGAGGAAGGCGACCGGCCAATCGACCGTGTCGTGCATCACGAGCAGCGCGCGCTCCTCGGCGCGCAGGCCCAGCGCATGCAGCGCGGCGGCGAAGCGCCGGGCGTTCTCCTCGAGCTGGGCGTAGCTGAGCTGGCTGTCGTCGTCGAGATAGGCAGTCTTGGCGGCGCGCGGCGCGTTGCGCTCGAACAGATAGGTGGTGAAATTCAACGCGGCGGGCGGCGGCGCGATGTCCGTCGCCTGCAGCGGGTCGGCGTGAGCGGTTGGGGCTGCGTCTTGCGTGGCTAGGCTCATGATCGGTGCGGATGTGTGCGGTATTGGAGGCCGGGCTTGCGTCAGGCCTTGGTGAATTCAATACGGCCCTCGGGCAGCAGGTAGCGGGCGAGGGCGCGGCCGCCGCGCACGGCGGGGCTGTGCGTGCTGCCTGCCGGGTAGACATTCCAGTCGGCGCTCTGGCCGTCGAACTGCGCATCCCTGGTGAGCGGCATGACGAGATCGACCTCGCCGGTGGAATGGCTGTGGTGCAGATCGGCGATGTCGTTCATATCCACCACGTCCACCGAGAAGCCGTGGATGTCGGGCGTGTGCTTGATGACGCGGCCGTATTTGATGCCGCCGCCTTCGTGCTTGCACAGCCAGCCTTCGGCGATGGCGTCGCGGCAGGCCTGGAAGATGTCGCGGTAGGCGCTGGAGGAGGGCGGGTATTCGTCGTTGAGCCAGGCCTGCAGATCGGCGTCGAGCGCGCGGCCCGCGATGGAGGCGGTCACTGCGCTGATCAGCATCTTGAAGTTTTCGGCGCTCATGGCTGTCCCGTGTCTTTGGCTTGTTGTTAAACTTATGCACCTCACTTCATGTTCATGCAATTTAAATCATTCTTCCTAGGTTTTAATAGAAATATAGTGCCTATTCGGGTAAATGAGGGGGGGGGGGGAGATTGGCGCGCCATATGGATAAGGAAGTCAAGGACACGAAGGACGTGAAGGACTCCGAGCGCGATCCCTTCCTCGCCGCGCTGGGCGAGCGCATCCTCCAGCTGCGCGTGCGCCGCGGGATGACCCGCAAGACCTTCGCCGCATCGGCCGGCCTCTCCGAGCGCCACCCGGCCAACCTGGAATACGGCATCGGCAACGCCTCCATCCTGATTCTGCAGCAGATCACCACGGCGTCCTGCTGTTCGCTGGCGGAGATCGTCGGCGACATGACCACCTCCTCGCCAGAATGGCTGCTGATCCGCGACCTGCTCGGCGGGCGCTCCGAGGAGGAGCTGCGCCGCGCGCGCGTGGCGCTCTCGGGCATGTTCGAAGGCAACGACGGCGCGCCGCGCCAGGCGCGCATCGCCTTGATCGGACTGCGCGGCGCTGGAAAGTCCACGCTGGGCCGCATGCTGGCCGAGGACATGGGCCGGCCCATTGTCGAGCTCAACCGCGAGACCGAGCAGATTGCCGGCTGCAGCATCGCCGCCATCCATTCGCTGTATGGAGAGAACGCTTACCGCCGCTACGAACGCCGCGCGCTCGAGCAGACCCTGCAGCTTTATCTGGACGCGGTGATCGCCACGCCGGGCGGTCTTGTGTCGGAGCCGGCCACCTTCAATCTACTGATGACCAACTGCTTCACCGTCTGGCTGCAGGCTTCGCCCGAGGAGCATATGCAGCGGGTGGTCGAGCAGAGCGACTTTCGCCCGATGGACGGCCACGCCGAGGCGATGACCGACCTGCGCCGCATCCTCGACGGCCGCACGCCCTTCTACGCCAAGGCCGACATGAGCTACGACACCAGCGGCAAGACCCTGGAGGAGAGCTTCCAGGGCCTGCGCCTGGCGCTGGGCGAAGCGCTGCGGCTACGGGCGGCGGCCTGATCCGGCACGCATTTCCCCCGGTCTTCCGGTTTCAGCCTCCGGAAACGGCAATATTTTTCTAAAAAATCCGCGTTTTCCCGCTTGATCCCGGAAATATGGTGCAATTTTATGCATAAAACGTTTTTCTTTGATGCGCTAAATTGCATGCGCTCGGAGGCAGCATGGCCCACGTCGAGCTAGCTGCTCAAGCAGCAGCCCAGCCCGCAACGACCCAGGCGCAAGACCGCGCCGACATCGTCGATTACCGCACCGACCCCAGCCGCTATAAGCACTGGAAGCTGTCCTTCGACGGTGAGGTCGCCACCCTGGCGATGGACGTCAACGAAGACGGCGGCTTGCGCCCCGGCTACAAGCTGAAATTGAATTCCTACGACCTGTGCGTCGACATCGAACTGCACGACGCCCTGCAGCGCATCCGCTTCGAGCATCCCGAGGTGCGCACCGTGGTCGTCACCGGCGGCAAGGACCGCATCTTCTGCTCCGGCGCCAACATCTTCATGCTCGGCCTCTCGGCTCACAGCTGGAAGGTCAACTTCTGCAAGTTCACCAACGAGACCCGCAACGGCATCGAAGACTCCAGCCGCCACTCCGGCCTCAAGTTCCTCGCCGCGATCAACGGCGCCTGCGCCGGCGGCGGCTACGAGCTGGCCCTGGCCTGCGACGAACTGCTGCTGGTGGACGACCGCTCCTCCGCCGATTCCCTGTCCGAAGTGCCGCTGCTCGGCGTGCTGCCAGGCACCGGCGGCCTCACCCGGGTGACCGACAAGCGCAAGGTGCGCCACGACCTGGCCGACATCTTCTGCGCTGCCACCGAAGGCGTGCGCGGCCAGCGCGCCGTGGACTGGAAGCTGGTCGACGCGATCGCCAAGCCCGCCAAGTTCGCCGACGCTGTCAAGGAGCGCGCCGCCGCCCTGGTCGCCAAGAGCGACCATCCCGCCGGCGCCAGGGGCGTGGCGCTCACGCCGCTCGCGCGCACCGTGGACGAGGCCGGCTATCACTATGCCTACATCGACGTGCAGATCGACCGCGCCAAGCGCACCGCGAGCCTCACCGTGAAGGCGCCCAAGGGCGCGCAGCCCACCGACGTCGCCGGCATCGAAGCCGCGGGCGTGAGCTGGTGGCTGCTGCAGATGGCGCACGAACTCGACGACGCCATTCTCTCGATGCGCGGCAACGAACTCGACATCGGCATCTGGCTGCTCAAGACCGAGGGCGATCCGCGCGCCGTGCTCGCCGCCGACGCCACGCTCAAGCAGTTCGGCGATCACTGGTTCGTGCGCGATACCGTCGGCATGCTGCGCCGGACCCTGGCGCGCTTGGACGTCACCTCGCGCACGCTCTACGCGCTGGTCGAGCCGGGCTCCTGCTTCGCCGGCACGCTGCTGGAAATCGCGCTGGCGGCGGACCGCATCTACATCGCCGCGCTGCCCGACGACCAGGACCGCGAGCCGCGCCTGTATCCGGCCGAGTGCAATTTCGGCGCCTATCCGATGGTCAACGGCGTCTCGCGCCTGGCGCGCCGCTTCTACGACGACGCCGTGCAGATCGACGCGGTGCGCGCGTAGATCTGCCAGGTCGTCGAACCCGACCCCGCCGTGGCCCTGGGCCTGGCGACCGCCGCGCCAGACGACATCGACTTGGCCGACGAAATCCGCATCGCCATCGAGGAGCGCGCGAGCATGTCGCCCGACGCCCTCACCGGCATGGAAGCCAATCTGCTCTTCGGCGGCAACGAGACCATGGGAGACCCGCGTCTAGTAGACGAGAGCATGAGCACGATCAACTACAGTGAAAAAATCCCCAACAACGTCAATCTCTCCGAGGACCGGACGCTGCAGCGCGCGCTGGAGCACTGGCAGCCCAACTACCTGAACTGGTGGAAGGACATGGGCCCGGACGGCTCGCATGACTTCGACGTCTACCTGCGCACCGCGGTCAGCGTGGACCCGGCCGGCTGGGCGCATTTCGACTACGTGAAGATGCCAGACTACCGCTGGGGCATCTTCCTCAACCCGGCCGAGGCTGGCCGCAAGATCCACTTCGGCGAGCACAAGGGCGAGGACGCCTGGCAGGACGTGCCCGGTGAGCACCGCGCCAACCTGCGCCGCATCATCGTCACCCAGGGTGACACCGAGCCCGCCTCAGTCGAGCAGCAGCACCATTTGGGTCTGACTGCGCCGTCGATGTACGACCTGCGCAACCTCTTCCAGATCAACGTGGAAGAAGGCTGCCACCTCTGGACCATGGTCTACCAGCTGCACCGCTACTTCGGCCGCGACGGCCGCGAGGAAGCCGAGGCCCTGCTCGAGCGCCGCTCCGGCGACGAGGAAAATCCCCGCATCCTCGAAGCCTTCAACGAGAAGACGCCCGACTGGCTGTCCTTCTTCATGTTCCCCTACTTCACCGACCGCGATGGCAAGTTCCAGCTCTGCGCTCTGGCCGAATCGGGCGTCTCACGCGTCCTGCAGCGCACCGCCCAGGTGATGAACGAGCTCAAGACCGACGACCCCGCGCGCCTGCGCGCCGCCGGCGTGATCGACCTGCCGACCATCCGGCGTTATCTGAACTTCCAATTCAGCGTGACGATCGACCTGTTTCGGCGCGGACCAGTCCTCCAACGCCACCATCTTCTACAACTCTGTCCTCAAGGGCCGCTATGAGGAAGGCAAGCGCACCGACGACCATCTCCTCAAGAGCGACGCCTACCGCGTGCTAGAAGTGGTGGACGGCGGCCTGTGCGAGAAGGAATTGCCGATGCTCAACGCACTCAACGAAGTGCTGCGCGACGACTACATCAAGGATTCCATGGGCGGCGTCGAGCGCTGGAACAAAGTGCTGGAGAGGGCCGGCATCGACTTCCGCCTCAAGGTGCCACACAAGGCTTTCCACCGCAACATCGGCATGCTCTCTGGCCTGAAGTTCAACCTCGAAGGCAAACCCATCTCCGACGCGGAATGGGCGCAGAATGTCGGAAACTGGCTGCCCTCGCGGGAAGACCGCACCTTCGTCGCCTCGCTGATGGGCTGCGTGGTCGAACCGGGCAAGTTCGACAACTGGATCGCGCCGCCGGTCATGGGCATCAACCGCCAGCCGGTGAATTTCGAATACGTCCGCTTCAACTGAGGACGACGCAGCAGCAGGAGATTGGGGAGGAGATGGATATGCAAGCCGCCACTGAAACGCAGGTGATCAAGCAGCACCTGATCGATCCGGAGATCTGCATCCGGTGCAACACCTGCGAGGAGTCCTGCCTGATCGACGCAGTCACGCACGACAGCCGCAACTACGTCGTCAAGGCCGACGTCTGCAACGGCTGCGGCGCCTGCATCCCGCTCTGCCCGACGGGCGCCATCGACAACTGGCGCACCATGCTGAGCGTGGAGGCCTACAGCGTCGACGACCAACTGACCTGGGACGTGCTGCCGGAGGAGAAGGAACTGCCGGCGGGTGCCGCTGAGGCGACTGTCTCCGAGGCCGGGCCGCAAGTCCAGGCCTAGGTTCAGGCACAGGCCGAATCCGCGCAGGCCGCGAGCCCCGGCTCGACGATCCCACCGCGCTCGGCAGCGCACGCCTACACCAATCTCTACACCCACAAAAATACCGCGACGGCGACTGTGGCCGGCAACTTCCGCGTCACCGACGAGAACGCCGGCAGCGACACCCACCATGTGGTGCTCGAATTCGAGCAAGCTGCCCTTCCCGGTGCTCGAAGGCCAGTCCATCGGCGTCGTTCCGCCTGGTGTGGACGCGTCGGGCAAGCCGCATTTCGTGCGTCAGTATTCCATCGCCAGCCCGCGCGACGGCGAGCGCCCCGGCTACAACAACCTGTCGGTGACCGTGAAGCGCGTCACCGTGGACCACGACGGCAATCCCGTGCGCGGCGTGGCCTCCAACTATATGTGCGACCTCAAGAAGGGAGACACGGTCCAGGTGATCGGCCCCTTCGGCAGCAGCTTCCTGATGTCCAACTACGCGGGCTCGAACATCGTCATGATCTGCATCGGCACGGGCTCCGCGCCGATGCGCGCGATGACCGAATACCGCCGCCGCCTCAAGGAAAAGAACGGCGGCAAGCTGATGCTCTTCTTCGGCGCGCGCACCCAGCAGGAGCTGCCTTACTTCGGCCCGCTGATGAACCTGCCCAAGGACTTAATCGACGTGAACCTGGCCTTCTCCCGCGCCAGCGACGCCCCGCGCCGCTACGTGCAGGACGCGATGTGCGAGCGCGCGGCTGACGTGGCGGCCCTGCTGCGCAGAGAGGAGACGTATTTCTATGTCCGCGGTCTCAAAGGCATGGAAGCCGGTGTGCTCGACGCGCTGCGCGACATCGCCGTGTCCAACGGTCTGGACTGGACGGCCCTGGTGGCGCGCATGAAGGCCGAAGGCCGTCTCCACCTCGAAACGTATTGAAGGCGCAAGGACCCTCCATGCTCAATATCCAGAACAAGGATTTCCGCCTTGAAATCGCCGACGGCGTCGCCGAGATCATCTTCGGACCCGCCGCCGCGATGCCCGTCACCAGCGACGTCGGCCATGCCGAGCTGGCCGGAATCTGGCGCCGCCTGGACGCCATGCCCGAAGTGCGCACCATCCTCGTGCGCAGCGAAAGCAAGGCCTTCTGCTCAGGCGGCAAGATGGAGCTGGTCGAGGAGATGATCAACGGTGAGGCGGCGCGCCTGCGCGTCTACAAGGAAGCGCGCGAGCTGGTCGAAGGCATGATCGACTGCGACAAGCCCATCGTTTCCGTTATCCATGGCGCGGCCGTCGTCGCGGGTCTGGCCGTGGCCCTGCTGGCCGAAATCTCCATTGTCACGCGCGGCGCCAAGCTGATCGACAGCCACACCAAGCTCGGCGTGGCCGCGGGCGACCATGCGGCCATCATCTGGCCGCTGCTGTGCGGCGTGGCCAAGGCCAAGTACTACCTGATGCTCTGCGAAACCCTTACCGGCGAAGAGGCCGAGCGCATCGGCCTGGTCACCATGGCCGTCGAGGACGGCGAGCTGCTGGAGAAGGCGCGCGACATCGTGGCGCGCCTGGCCGCCGGCAGCCCGCTGGCCCTCTCCGCCACCAAGCGCACCATCAACCACAGCCTGCGCGCCCTGATCCCCGCCTTCGAGCATTCGCTGGCGATGGAAATGATGGGCTTCGCCGGCGCGGATTCCCGCGAAGGTCTTGCTGCCTTCAAGGAAAAGCGCAGCCCCAGCTTCCGCGGCTAGCCGACCCCGGTTCGGCGGCCGGGGCCGCGCCGGGGCTGGCCCGCGGCGGTCTTCCCTTCTCTCTCCTCGTTTCGTAACAGGCGGCTTAAGAGCCGGCGGCACCGCTCGGGACGCCGGCCGTAAGACGCCACTTTTTCTCCGGTTTAAAAGTGCAAGGGCGGATCAGTTCGCCCGATGCGCCTGTCAAAGGAGAGAAACATGACATACAAGATCGCAATCGCCGCCGCCCTCGTGGGCGGGGCCTTCGCCGCGCAAGCCGCGCAGGCGGCGGACTTCGGCAACGTGGTCTCCAAGACCGCCATCGTCCAGCAGGTAGCCGTGCCCAGCCAGTCGTGCGCCACGCAGCAGATAGTCACGGCCGCCCGAGCGCGGCGTCGGCGGCTTCATCATCGGCGCCGTGGCCGGCGGCCTGCTCGGCAGCCAGGTCGGCGGCGGCAACGGCCGCCGTCGTCGGCGACCGCGTCGAGAACAGCAACAATGTCGGCACGGTGCAGCCCGTGCAGACCTGCCAGACCGTCATGGCATACGAGAACCGCACCGTGGGCTACGACGTGGTCCACGAGTACGCGGGCAGGCAGTACAGCGTGCGGCTCAACCGCGACCCCGGAACGCAGGTCCCCCTCGTCATCGCGCCCGAACCCGGCCTGATTCTCTCGGCCGCGCCGCCCGTCACGGTGGTGAAGCCCGTGGATCACCGCGGCCGGCCCTATCGGCCCGTGTATTGAAACGCCGAACACGAAACGCTGAACACGCTTTAGCTGCCCAGCCAGGCCCCGCCGCCACCCAGCCAGGGCAGCCCCTACAAACTGGATCGGTCAACGGTCCGCTGAAACAAAAGGAACCACCATGAAGCTCAACTTCGCCCAACGCTGCCTGACCAAGGCCGCCATCGCCATCGCCAGCGGCATGCTCTTCGCTGGCGCCGTCCACGCCCAACCCGCTCCGGCCCCGCAAGACGCGCCGCAGGCTGCTCCCGGCGGCTGGCACCGCCACGGCGGCGATCCGTCGGCGCGCGTGCAGCGCCGCCTGGACGATCTGAAGAAGAAGCTCAACATCAAGCCCGAGCAGGAAAGCGCCTGGAGCACCTATGCCGCTTCCGTGACGGCCCGGACAAGGAGCGCCAGCAGATGCACGAGCAGATGCGCGCCAAGTGGCAGGCCGGCGCCCAGGCCGAGCCCCAGGGTGGCACGCCAGAGCGCATGGCGCAGGCCGAGAAGATGATGCATGTGCACGCCGACGTCGTGGAACTCGCCGCCAAGGACGCGGGCGCCTTCTACAGCGTGCTGTCGCAGGATCAGAAGACCATCTTCGACCTGGCGGTGAAGCATGCGATGCATCGCCACGGCCCGCACGGTATGGGGCCGATGATGCGCTGAGGAAGTGTTCAGGAGTCGCCGGTGTGCGCCGTGGGCAGGCGGCGCGTGGCGGAGATGGGGAAGGGGGGCCTTGCGGCCCCCCGATTTATTTCATGCGGCGCGCGGACCCGAAGGCCTCCGGCCTCAGATGCCCACTTGCGAGACGAACTTGGTGTTGACGTAGGCCTTGATGGCCTCGATGCCGGCGCCGATGGCGGCGGCCGTCTTCGCCGAGCTGGTGAAGGCATAGGAGGCCAGGCCTTAGGGCAGGCGGTTGGCTTCTTTGACGGCGTTCTCGAACTTGTCGAAGGGCACGATCAGCGCGATCGGGCTGAAAGGCTCGTCGTTCATCGCGCTCGGATTCAGCGGCAGGTTGGAGAGCACGGTGGGCTCGTAGAAACAGCCCTTGTCGCCGATGCGCTTGCCGCCGGTGTGCAGCTTGGCGCCGCGCTTGACGGCGTCGTCCACCCCGCGCTGCAGCGCGGGGATGCGGCGCTCGTTGGCCAGCGGGTCCATGCGCGTGGCCGGATCCAGGCCGTCGCCGACCTTCACCGACTTGGCGATGCTCACGAACTGGTCGACGAACTTGTCGTAGACGCCCTTTTGCACGAGGAAGAGGGGCGGCGAGATGCAGACCTGACCGGCGTTGCGGAACGTGAAGCCGGCGAGCATCTTCACGGCGGCGTCCATGTCGGCGTCGTCGAACACCACGGCCGGGGCGTGGCCGCCCAGCTCCATGGTGGCGCGCTTCATGTGCTTGCCGGCCATCGACGTGAGCATCTTGCCCACCGGCGTGGAGCCGGTGAAGGAGATCTTGCGGATGATCGGATGCGCGATCAGGTATTCGGAGATTTCGGCGGGCACGCCGTAGACCAGGTTGACCACGCCGTCGGGGATGCCCGCGTCGGCGAAGGCGCGGATCAGCTCGGCGGGCGAGCCGGGGGGCTCTTCTTGCGCCTTGACGATGAAGGAGCAGCCGGCGGCCAGCGCGGCTGGAGAGCTTGCGCACCACCTGGTTGATCGGGAAGTTCCAGGGCGCGAAGGCGGCGACCGTGCCGACCGGCTCCTTGATCGCCATCTGGTAGATGCCTTCGGCACGCGCCGGGATCAGGCGGCCGTAGGTGCGGCGCGATTCCTCGGCGAACCAGTCGATGATGTCGGCGGCGGAGGCGACTTCGATCTTCGCCTCGCCGATCGGCTTGCCCTGTTCCATCGTCATGATGCTGGCGATCTCGTCGATGCGGCTGCGCAGGATGTCGGCGGCCTTGCGCATCAGCTTGGAGCGGTCGTAGGCCGACATCTTGCGCCAGGTCTCGAAGCCCTTCTGCGCGGCGGAGAGCGCCAGGTCGAGGTCGGCCTTCTCAGCGTGGGCGATCTTGCCAATCACGGCCTCGGTCGCGGGATTGATCACGGGAATGGTCTTGCCGGAGACAGCGTTGACCCACTTGCCGTCGATAAACAGTTGCACGTCCTTGTACCCGGTCTCTTCCGTACTGGTTTGATGGCTGGGCTGGAGTTTACCGGACTTGGCCGGACCCGGCTGGCGCGGACCTGGGCGGAGAGGCGGGCGTTTACACGTGCGTTCGCACGCCGGTCATCTGCTTTTCACGCGCTCGTCACGTGCAAAAGTGAGACCGGTTTTGACTAACTATGAAAAAATCGTGTATGATTCGATATATTGTTGTTCAGTGGGTTGTTAGCTCAGTTGGTAGAGCAGCGGACTCTTAATCCGTAGGTCGAGTGTTCGAGTCACTCACGACCCACCACCACTGAATTCCGAATAAAAAGCCCGGTCCTTGCGACCGGGCTTTTTTGTTGTGACGCGGTTTCGTTATGCAAGGTCTTATTCAGGTCTGCGAAGTCGCTTCGGTCGCAGCCCGTGCCAAGGCCGTAATCTCTTCCCAACGTCCCGCGTTCACCAGTTCGGTGGGCGTCAGCTAAGACCCGCCCACCAGACTCACATTCGGCAGCGCGAGAAACTCCCCCCAGGTTCGCCTGGGTCACGCCGCCCGTCGGGCAGAAACGCAGCTCCGCGAAAGGCCACGCCAGGGCCTTGAGCATGCCGAGTCCGCCGGCCTGCGCGGCGGGGAAGAGTTTGAGCAGGGAAAAGCCGTGATCGCGCGCGCATCACTGCGCCGGGCGTCATCACACCGGGCACGAAGGGCATGCGTGCTTGCTTCACCACTTCGGCCAGCGCATCGGTCATGCCGGGCGAGAGTGCGAAGCGCGCGCCCGCCTCCTGCACGCGGCGCACCTCGTCCGCGCGCGTAACGGTGCCGGCGCTGACCTGCATTTGCGGCACCTCGCGCGCCACCGCCTCGATCGATTTCAATCCTGCTTCGCTGCGCAGCGTGATCTCCATTACGTCGATGCCGCCGGCGAGCAAGGCGCGCGCCAGCGGCACGGCCTGGTCTGCGTCGGCGAGCACGATCATCGGCAGCACGCGCGAACGGAAAGCGGGCAGGGGGAAAGAAATGGAATGCTTACCTCCGGAAAGGCGCCTGAATATTGGGCGTCGGAGGGTAGGACGAGGTCAGGCGCCATTGTAAACGCAGGGGCAGGGCGGTACACCGCAGCTTCCGGGATATCATGGCCAGCGCGCGGACGGCGAGGTCTCCGTTCCCGGAGACTGGCGAAATATGGACGGATCCGAGAAGCATTTTGATATTGCTTTGCTGGGCGAGGCGATGGTGGGGTTCAATCAGACCGAGCAGGCCGGCGGGAAGCTTTATCTCCAGGGTTTCGGCGGCGACACCTCGAATTTCGCGATCGCCGCCGCCCGGCAAAGCGCGAAATTCGCCTATGTGAGCGCGCTCGGCGACGATCCCTACGGCCGCATGCTGCGCGCACTTTGGGGCGAAGAGGCCGTCGACCATGCGGGCGTGCGCGTCAATCCGGATGCCTACACCGCGGTCTATTTCGTCACGCACGATGGACAAGGCCATCACTTCCAGTTCTTTCGCCAGGGATCGGCGGCGAGTCGGATGCGCCCCGCCGATCTGCCGCGCGGCATCCTCGAAAGGTCCAGAGTGCTGCACGTTTCGGGAATCTCCCTGGCGATCTCGCAGACCGCCTGCGACACGGCCTTCGAAGCGGCAGCCATCGCCCGCCGGGCCGGGGCGAAGATTTCCTTCGACACCAATCTGCGTTAGAGGCTGAGGTCCGTCGATCGGGCGCGCACGGTCATGAAGGAGTTCATGCATCAGTGCGACATCTGCCTGCCGAGCTTTGACGACGTCGCGGTGATCACCGGATTGAACGAGCCAGAGGCCATCGTCGACCATTGCCTCGGGCTGGGCGCCGGGGTCGTGGCCTTGAAGCTGGGCGAGAACGGTGCGCTTGTCGCGGATGCGGACTAGCGCCATTGGATCACGCCGCACCGCTGCCGTCCCGTCGATGCGACCGGCGCCGGCGACACTTTCGGCGGTGCCTTTGTGGCCAGACTGATCGCCGGCGATGATCTGCTCGCCGCCGGGCGTTATGCTTCGGTCGCGGCCGCGCTGTCCACCGAGGGTTTCGGCGCGGTGGAGCCTATTCCGGGCGCGGACAGGGTGCGCTCCGCCCTGCGTCCGGCCACGGATTGACGGATCAGTTCAAGAGCTTGCGCTTGACGAACTTTAGGACGAATTCATCCACCTGCACCGGCGAATTGAAGACCGGTGTGTCGCGCTTGTCGCTCTCGTTGCGCAGCAGGCGGGCCTTCTCCAGCAGCTGAAAGCCGGCTTCCTCCACTTCGCGGCGCACCAGCGCCTCGTCGATGCGGTGCAGGGTCTTGGCGACGCTGACGCCCTCGCCGGGCTTGGCCGAATGATCGGTGACGATGTACACGCCACCCGGCTTGAGCGCCTCGAAGATGCGGCGGTTCATCACCGCGCGGTCCACTCCCATCGCCTCGGTGTCGTGATAGCTGAAGAGGAAGGTCACGATGTCGAGCTTGCCCGCGGCCTTGGCGGGGATCGGATCCTCGAAGTCGGAGGTCACGTGCTCGACGTTCTTCATGACCGGCAGCGCCATGCGTTCGGCGAAGCGCGCCTTGGCGCACGCGCTCACCTGGGCGCCGTCCTGCGCATAGACCTTGCCGCCAGAGCCGACCACGCGGGCCAGCAGTTCGGTTGTGTAGCCGGCGGCGGCATCCATGTCGAGAACCGTCATGCCGGGGCGCGGTTCGATGAACTTGAGCAGTTCGGGTTGCTGGCGTCTGGCGTCGATGGCGAGGTCGGCGGTGCTGCGGTCGGGGCTGGCGATCACCGCGGCGTAGTCGGGCAGGCCCTTGGGGCCCGTGAGGTCGTAGAGCACGGTCGAGCGGCAGCCGGCGGCCAGCGCGATCAACGCGGCGAGCGCCGCCATGCCGAGACGGGCGGAACAACGCGGAAGGAAGTGCATGCGAAGTCTCCTGAAAGAGTCCCCGGTGCGTGCCAGGCGTTCGCGGACTATAGCAATTCCGACGCATCCGCGGATGACATCGGGAGCGGCCTCGGTCTTCGTGAAAGTCGTCCGCGCTTGTCCGCTCCCAAAGGCCCTCGCCGCGCGGATTCCTTTCGGAACAAGGCCTTTCCATGCTAGGGTTCGCGCCATGTTTGATCTGGATGTCTTCCGCCCCACGCAGCGCAGTCCGCACCCGGCTTGCGATGTGGCTTCTCGCGCTGTGCCTGCTCGGCACGCAGGCCTTCGGTCTGCTGCACGGCTTGCCGGGCGCTGGCGGCGACGTCTTCTCCAAGGCCTTCTCCGCGTCGCCGGTCCCCGCGCCGGCCCTGCCTTCGCGGCCACGCCGCTCTTCGCGCAGGCGGTCGCCCGCGCGCTGCTGTTCTACCGTCTTCCCGTCGTTCCCGCGGCCGAACGCCCCGCGTTCCAGTCGCGCGCCCCTCCGCTTCCTCTCCGCTAGCCCAGCCCTCCCGCGCCGGGTTCCGCTATCCGCTGCAGCCCTTCGCACGCATCCGGACGCGGCAACCGCTATCGAGATGGAATCATGTCCAAAAAAGCGTAGTCCCCTGAACCGAGGCCGTTCGGCCTTGCCGATCCATTTACCAAGGAAGGCGTTCCTGGCGCTCATCCTCCATGCCCCGGTGCTGCATGCCCAGGGGCAGCCGGCGCCCGGCGCCGTGCAGGACGCGCCGCCGCCCGCGCAGACGAGCGCGCCGCCGGCATAGCCTACGAAGGAGCCGAGGATCGTGACCGAGAGGTAGGAGCTGGTGCCGAACACGGAGAGGCCGCGCTCGGTCTTGAGGAATGTGGGCAGCCAGATGGCGATTGCGTAGTAGGCGCCGAGCATGCCGCCTGAGAGAAGGCTGCACAGCACCGTCTTGCCAAGCAGCGGACGCTTCACCAGGCGCAGCAGCTGCGTGCGCGCGGAAACGTCGCCGACGGCGGCTCGGGTCTTGACGAAGATTTCCGGATCGTCGAGATTGCGGCGCAGATAGATCACCACCAGGGCGGGCAGCAGGCCGAGGAAGAAGCACACGCGCCAGGCGGTCTCGGCCGGCATCAGGCTGAACACTAGGCCGTAGATCAGCGCCGCGGCGCCCCAGCCGAAGGAGTAGCTGCTAGCGGTGAAGCCGGAGTATTTGCCGCGATGCTCTGGCTTGCGGATCATCTCCGTGACCAGGACCATGCACAGCGAGGCTTCGCCGCCGAAGCCAAGGCCCAGCAGCATGCGCGCGGCCATCAGCTGCTCGGGCGAATTGGCCAGGCCGCAGAGGAAGCTCGCGCCGATCGCGCCCACCAGCGAGGAGAGCGGGGTCTAGGTGACGATGGAGCCGGCGGCAGCCTTGCTCATGCCCCATTGCGCGATCAGCGTGGAGATGAGGAAGGAATAGATCATGAAGTCGAAGACGTCGACCGCGTGGCCCAGGAAGGCGCCGTAAAACCCTTTTCGTTCCATCTACGATAGTTCTTTGAACCAAAGCATAATAGACTGCTCCTTATTGTTTTCAGTGAGGGGCATGGGTGGAGGAGATTGCGGGGTAAGCCAGCGGCGGCGGCTGATAGCGGTAGCCGGCGGCTTCGAGCAGCCGCGCGAAGCGCAGCGCGGAGAGATCCGCATGGCGCGGCGCGACGATCTGCACGCCGACGGGCAGGCCCGAGACGCCCGTGCCGGCGCTCGCCACCGTGGAGGGCAGGCCGCACAGTCCGGAGTGGCCCGCCCAGAAAAATTGATTGGTCAGCGGCGTGCGCAGCCCGTCCACGTCGATGCAACGCTGCCAGGGCTCGCCCTGCTCGTCGAGCGGGAAGGCGGCCGTGCTGGCGGCGAGGCATAGCAGAAGGTCGTGTTCGCAGAAGAATGCGTCCCAGGCTGCCTCGAACTGCAGGCGCGCCTGCTGCAGATTGAGCCAGTCGCGGTGGCGCAGCTCGGCGCCTGCGAGTTGCAGCTGGGCGTAGCCGTGGTCATCGCCGTCGATGACGATGTCGAAGGGGTCGGGGAGCGCCTCGGCCTGCTTGAGCGCGGCGGCGAAGGCGGCCTCGCCCACATGCGCGGAAGTGGCCGCGTGCAGCAGCACATAAGTGCGCCACAGCGCGCCGGCGTCGATCGCGGGCCGCGCGTTCCAGGCGACGCGCACGCCCTGCGCCCACAGCCGCCGGCCCAGCGCCTGCAGCGCGCCGCGCACTTCGGCGTCGGCGGGGCACATCTCATGCATGTCGAGCAGCGCCACGCGGAATTCGCCCAGCGCGCGCTTGCCGCATTCGGGCATGGCGCGTCCGGCCAGCGTGCGCAGCACGCCAGCGGGCCGGCGACGTTGATGTCCTGCACGCCGCTGGCGTCGGGGCCGCCGCCGTGGCCACGCAGCGACACGAGGCCGTGGCTGCTCTTGTGGGAAAAGATGCCGCAGTAGTGCGCGGGATTGCGCAGCGAGGAGCCGCCAGGCGTGCGCGAGAGGTCGCGCGGATTGCACGTGCTGCCGTAGATGTCGTTGTAGCTTTGCCAGTCGCGCAGGGCCAGCGGCACATTGGTCTTGCCCAGCAGCACCGCGCCGGCGCCGCGCAGGCGCTCCACCACTTCGGCATCGCGCGCCGCGCGGTGCGTGTGACGTGCGGGATCGCCGCAGGTGGTTGGCCAACCCGCGACGTCGAAGGATTCCTTGATCGTGAAGGGAATGCCGTCGAGCGGCTCCAGGGATTGGCCCCTGCAGCGGCGCTCGTCGCTGGCCGCAACCAGTTCCACCGCGCTCGCCGAACCAGCCGCGAGCATGGCGGAAGCCTCGGCAATGCCCAGGAAGGGAAAATCGCTGTCCGGCGCTGGCCCGTTTGCCGCGCCGGCTTCTTTGTGTGCTTGTATCGAGCGCTTTCGTTTTCTCTTATTTGTATACTGTATACAGAAAAAATGCGCGGAAATCTGGGTAAGCCCGTAATAAATGCAACACTCGGTATACTAAATAAAAAAGCGGGATCCTGAGATCCCGCCAGCGCTGGTGGCGTCTTTCAAGGCCGCCGCCCTGTCGTCCTCAGCGATAGGACACCCGGATCTGCGAGGCCGTCTGGCGCAGCGGCGTCAGGAACTGCTCGCGCGCGCTGTCCTCGGTGTAGCTGCCGGAGGGCAGGCTGATGTTGATCGCCGCGACGATGGCGCCATCGCCATCGCGGATCGGCACGGCCAGGCCGCAGATCGATTCGTCCAGTTCGCCGTCCACCCAGGCATAGCCCTGGTCACGCACCTTGTGCAATTCCTGCGCGAGGTGCTCGCGGTCGACCAGCGTGGCGCTGGTGAGCTTCTTGAGCGCCGCGCCGTCGAGATAGACCTCGAGCGCCGCGTCGTCCAGGCCAGAGAGCAGCACCCGCCCCATCGACACCGCATGCGCCGGCAGCCGGCTACCCAGGCTCGGGCTCATCGCCAGGATGCTGCGCGCGTGCAGGCGCACGATGTAGAGGATTTCTTCCTCGTCGAGCACCGAGATCGCGCAAGACTGCCCGACCTCGTTGCCGAGCTTTTCCAGCGCGATCTGCGCGTTGCGCCAGTAGGGCAGCGTGTAGAGATAGGACAGGCCAAGGCGCAGCACCTTGGGCGTGAGCCAGAAGCGCTTGCCATCGGTGCGCGTGAAGCCCAGCTCGGTCAGCGTCATCAGGAAGCGGCGCACGGCGCTGCGCGCGAGCGCGGCCTTTTCCGCCACGTCGGCGATGGTCTGCGGCCGCGCCTCCTGGCCCATCACTTCAATCACCTTGAGTCCGCGCGCGAAGGTGCGCACAAAACTTTCGCTTTCCGGTGTGGCCACGATTTCTCCTTGACAAGGTAAGCCGGCGGCACGTGCAATGCCCATAAATAACTACCAAGCGGTTATTTATAACCGCCAAGCGGTCATTATAGCGGTGAGTCCGAAAAAAGCAACTTATTGTGGAGATGAAAATGGAAGTCGCCGCCCATCAAGGATTCGAGACCGATTTCTGGAAGGATGCGCAGCTGCGCAAGACCTGGGACGACATCGTTCCCGGCCAGCCGCGCAAGATGCTGCCCTACACGCTGACCCTGGAAGCCATCCAGAAATACTGCCGCGTGGTCGGCGACCTCGATCCGCTGTACTTCGACGAAGCCTACGCCAAGACCACGCCCTACAAGGGCCTGATCGCGCCGCTGGCGATCCACACCCTGCTGATGTTCTCCAGCACCCCCGTCGACGACTGGATGCGCAGCCCCGGAACGGTCAAAGCCGGCCAGTCCTGGAGCTACAACAAGCCGGCCCGTCCCGGCGACGTGATCCATCTCGAGGCGCGCGCCCTGGACAAGTTCATCAAATGCGACCGCCTCTTCATGGTCCACGACAACGTCTTATTCAACCAGAACGATGAAGTGATCTGCTCCGGCCGTGGCTGGACCATCCGCCCGATGTAAGCGGCGGGACACACAAGCACAGAGACAACAGAAGCAAGGACAAGACATGAGCGCCAACTACGACAGCATCCAGGCCGGCACCGCCATCACCGGCACGCCCTTTCACCCGACCCGCGAATCGATCCGCGAATTCTGCGAGGCCTCGCTGGACTTCAATCCTCTGCACCTCGACGACGAATACATGAAGGGCAACTTCGGCAAGACCCATTTCGGCGGCATCATCATGCACGGCATGAACAACTTCGGCGTGATCAGCAAGATGATCTCCGACTGGCTGTATCCGATGGGCGGCGTGCACCGCCGTCTGGAGACGCGCTGGAAAAACCCCGTGAAGTCCGGCGACATGATCACCCCGCATGCCGTGGTCACCTCGAAGAAGACCACCGGCAGAAGCCGCTGGGCCACGCTGGACGTGGAAGTGAAGAATCAGCGCGGCGAAGTGGTGGCCTCGGGCGAGGCGATGGTGGAGTTTCACCACAGCCTCTGATGCGCGGATTTCCCGCCGGAAGCGGTCCGCAGAGGCCGCCGGCGGGGCGCATGGAAACCGCAGCAGACAACGTAGCATGCAAGCCCGCGAGCCAACCGGGCAAGGAGATAAGATGCAAATCAATCTACGCAGCCTGAGCGCGCGCCGCGGCGCGCTGGGTCTCGTGTGCGGCCTCGCCCTGGCGGCGCTGTCCCTCGCCGCCGCGCCGCTCCAGGCGCAGCAGAATTTCCCGACGCAGCAGGTCAAGATCATCCTGTCCTTCCCGCCCGGCGGCACCACCGACATCCTCGCCCGCCAGCTTGCGGCCGAGCTCATGCAGAAATGGGGCGTGTCGGTCATCGTCGACAACCAAGCCGGCGCGAGCGGCACCATCGGCTCCGAGCCGCTCATGCATTCCGCGCCCGACGGCTACACGCTGATGGTCACCGCCACCCACCACGTGATCAACCCCAGCCTCTACAAGAAGCTCAAGTACGACACGCGCAAGGACTTCACGCCCATCGCCCTGGTCGCCACCGTGCCCAACGTACTGCTGGTGCATCCCTCGCTGCCGGTGAAGAACGTGCAGGAGCTGATCAAGTACGCCAAGGAAAAGCCCGGTGCGATGAGCTTCGGCTCGGCCGGCACCGGCGGCGCGAACCATCTTTCCGGCGAGCTGTTCAAGGCCATGGCCTGCATCGACATCGTCCACGTGCTCTACAAGGGCGCGGCGCCCGCGCTCAACGACCTGCTCGGCGGGCAGATCCCGATGATGTTCGATTCTCTGCCTGGCGTCATCCAGCAGATCCACACCGACAAGCTGCGTCCGCTGAGCGTGACAACGCTCAAGCGCGCCGCGGCCGCGCCGGAGATTCCCACCATCGACGAAGCCGGCCTCAAGGGCTTTGAAGCCACCGCCTGGTTCGGCATGTACGCGCCCGGCGGCATGGCGCCCGAGCTTTCGCGCAAGATCAACGCCGACGTGGTCGAAGCCCTCAAGGGCCAGAAGATCCGCGCGCTCTTCGCCGAGCAGGGCGCTGACTCCGGCACGCTGTCCCAACCCGATTTCACGCGCTTCGTGAACGCCGAGATCGACAAGTGGGGCAAGGTGATCGCGGCAGCCAACGTCAAGCTCGACTGAGGAGGCTGCGATGGCTATCCTCATCGCGGGCGCCGGCATCGGCGGGCTCACCGCCGCGCTGAGCCTGCACGCCGCCGGCTGCAAGGATGTGCGCGTGCTCGAGGCGGCGCAGGAAATCCGCCAGCTCGGCGTGGGCGTGAATCTGCCGCCGCACGCGGTGCGCGAACTCGTCGAGCTGGACCTCGGGCCGAAGCTCGATGAGGCCGGCATCCGCACTTCCGAACTCGCCTACTACGACACCGCCGGCCGGCTACCGCTGGCCGCAATATTCGATCCATTGCGGCCAGCTTTAGCAGATCCTTTTCGACATGGTGAAGGAACGCCTGGGCGGGGACGCCGTGCTCACCGGCCGGCGCGTGCTCGGCTTCGAGGAGAAGCCGGACGGGCTGGACGTGGTCTGCGCGTTGGCCGAGGGGGCACGGAGAGTCACGCGACCGGCCTGCTGATCGCGGTGGACGGCATCCGCTCCGCCGTGCGCGCCCAGCTCTATCCCGAGCAGTCGCAGCTCGCCTGGAACGGCTGGATGATGTATCGCGGCACCACGCGCGGCGCGCCCTTCCTCAGCGGCACTTCGATGGCCATCATCGGCGACGAGCATCTGCGCGTGGTGGTCTATCCGATCGGCCTCGGGCTGAAAAACTGGCTGCTGAGCAAGAAGCTCGAGAGCGGCGACGCCAGCGAACTCGGCAACTGGAACCGCGAGCTCAGCCAGCGCACCGTCGCCGGCTTCGTGGACGGCTGGCGCTTCGACTGGCTTGACGTGCCGGCGATGATTGCCGCCTCGGACGCCGCCTATGAATATCCGATGGCCGATTTCGATCCCTGCCGCGCTGGGTCTTCGGCCGCGTCGCGCTGCTCGGGGAAGCCGCCCACGCCATGCATCCCTTCGGCTCCAACGGCGCCTCGCAAGCCATCATTGACGCGCGCGTGCTCGCCTTTCAGCTTGCCGCCCACACCGACCAGCAGGCGGCCCTGCAGGCTTACGAAAGCACGCGCCTGCCGGTGGCCAGCGGCGTGCAGCTCGCCGACCGCAGACAGGCCGACGAAGTGATGGCCAAGGTCAGCGCCTATGCGCGCCAGCGCGAGCACGGCAACGCGGCGCTGGCGCTCAAGGCGGTGGAGGCCGGCTACAAGAAGCTGGCGGGCTTCGACGCCGACACGCTCAACAGCCGGCCATCCTGGAACGCGCCCACCGCCCACTCATAAGACATAAAAATGGAGACAACAGATGAAGAGCTTTTCCACGCGCCTTTCCGTCCTGCCGCGGCTGTTCGCCGCCGTGACTCTGCCGATCTGCGCCGCGCTGGCCCTTTTCACGGCCTGCGCCCATGCGGCCGACGTGTTCCCGAGCCGGCCGATCAAGCTGATCGTGCCCTTCGCGGCGGGCGGCCCCACCGACATCCAGTACCGAAAGCTCGCCGAAGTGGCCTCGCGCCATCTCGGCCAGCCCGTCGTCGTGGAGAACAAGCCTGGCGCGGGCACCACGCTCGGCCCCTCGGATGGCCAAGAATGACAAGCCCGACGGCTACACCGTCTCCGGGGCGCTCGCGCCGCTGCAGCACTATCCTCACATGCAGAAGGTGGACTGGGATCCCCTCAAGGACTTCACCTGGATCATCGGCCTGGGCGGCTACACCTTCGTCTACGCGGTGCGCGCCGATTCGCCCTTCAAGATCATGAAGGAAGTGATCGCCTACGCCAAGGCCAATCCCGAGAAAGTCACCGTGGGCAACGCCGGCGCCGGCACCACGCAGAATCTGCTGGTCGAAGCCATGGGCGCGATCGCCGGCGTGCAGTTCACCCACATCGGCTTCAAGAGCGGCAGAGAGAACGCGCAGAACCTGGTCGGCGGCCACACGCTTGGCGGGGTCGACGCGATCGGCAGCTTCCTGCCGATGATCGAGGCGGGCAAGCTGCGCGTGCTGATGACCTTCGACGAATCGCGGCCAAAGTGGCTTGCCCGACGTGCCCACCGCGCGGGACCTCGGCTATGATTTCGCCTACACCGCGCCCTATGGGCTCGGACCGCGCGGCATGCCCGAGAACGTGGTCAAGACCCTGCACGACGCCTTCAAGGCGGCGATGGACAGCCCGGAAAACATGAAGACGCTGGAGAATCTGCGCCAGACCTAATGGTACCGCTCCTCCGTCGACTACGAACAATGGGCGCGGCAGTTCTACGTATCCGAGCGCTCGCTGGTGGAGCAGGTACATTTTCTGGCGAAGTGAAGCCGTTTGACCCAAGCCGTTTGATGAAGGCTGTTTGAAGCACCAACGATGAACAACAAGAAGACCCTCTCGCATCTGCGCATCCTCGACCTCTCCCGCGTGCTCTCCGGCGCCTGGTGCACGCAGAACCTCGCAGACCTCGGGGCGGAAGTCATCAAGATCGAGCGCCCCGGCGCCGGCGACGACACCCGCGCCTGGGGTCCGCCCTGGATCCAGGGCGCGGAGGAGGGCGCGCGCCAGGACTCTTCCTATTTCGCCTCGACCAACCGCGGCAAGAAGTCGGTCACGGTGGACATCGCCAGCCCCGAGGGCCAGGCGCTGATCCGCGAGCTGGTGAAACGCTGCGACGTGGTGATCGAGAACTTCAAGGTCGGCGACCTCAAGCGCTATGGCCTGGACTACGCCTCACTTTCGCAGGTCAAGCCCGACATCGTCTATCTCTCCATCACCAGTTACGGCTAGGCGGGCCCCTATGCGCACAAGCCCGGCTACGACTTTGTCTTTCAGGGCCTCGGCGGCCTGATGAGCATCACCAGCGAGGCCGACGACCTGCCCGGCGGCCGCCCGCAGAAGGCCGGCATCGCCATCGCCGACGTGATCACCGGCATGTATTCCACCGTGGCCATCCTCGCTGCGCTGAACCACCGCGCCGAGAAGGGCGATGGCCAGTACATCGACATGTCCCTGCTCGACTGCATGGTGGCCATGGGCAGCAATCAGGTGACGAGCTATTTCGCCACCGGCAAGATCCCGCGCCGCTACGGCAACGCCCACGCCTCACTCGTGCCCTATCAGGTCTTCGACACGGCGGACGGGCAGATGGTGGTGGCGGTGGGCAACGACGTGCAGTGGCGGAGCTACTGCGAAGCCATTGGCCTCGACGACCTCGCCGCTGATCCCAAGTGGAACAAGGTTGCCGGCCGCATCACGGGCCGCAGCGAGCTGATGCCCGAGCTGTGCAACACCATGCTCACCCGCACCACGGCCGACTGGATTGCTCGCCTCGAGGCCAAGGACGTTCCCTGCGGCTCGATCAAAAACTACAAGCAGGTTTTCGAGGATCCGCACGTGCAGTACCGCGGCCTGCGCGTGGACATGCCGCGCGGCGCCGGAGGCACGGTCTCCACCATCGCCAGCCCGCTGCGCCTGAAGGGCACGCCCGTGACCTATGAACAGGAGCCGCCGCTGCTGGGCGAGCACACCGAGGACGTGCTCGGCGAGCTGCTCGGCAAGAGCGCCGAAGACATCGCGGCGCTCAAGGGCCGCGGCGTGATCTGAGGCGCTGACGCTGAGAAGAAAAAGCCGGCGCGAGCCGGCTTTTTCTTTGCCCGGCGCGGCCAAGGATCAAGGCGTGCACGTCGTGCGTGCCTTCGTAGGTGTTGAACACCTCGAGGTTGACCAGGTGGCGGATCACGCCGAACTCATCGCTGATGCCGTTGCCGCCGAGCATGTCGCGTGCCACGCGGGAAATGTCCAGCGCCTTGCCGTAGGAGTTGCGCTTCATGATCGAGGTGATTTCCACCACGGCCGTGCCTTCGTATTTCATGCGGCCCAGGCGCAGGCAGCCATGCAGGCCCAGGGTGATCTCGGTCTGCATGTCGGCCAGCTTCTTCTGCACGAGCTGATTGTCGGCCAGCGGGCGGCCGAACTGCTTACGGTCCAGCGTGTATTGGCGGGCGCGGTGCCAGCAGTCTTCCGCGGCGCCCAGCGCACCCCAGGCGATGCCGTAGCGGGCCGAGTTCAGGCAGGTGAAGGAGCCCTTGAGGCCGCTCACGTCGGGCAGCATGTTTTCCTCGGGAATGGAGACTTCGTCCATGACGATTTCGCCGGTGATCGAGGTGCGCAGGCCGACCTTGCCGTGGATGGCCGGGGCGGACAGGCCCTTCCAACCCTTCTCGAGGATGAAGCCGCGGATGCGGCCGTCCTCGGTCTTGGCCAAGGCGACGAAGACGTAGGCGATCGGGGAATTGGTGATCCACATCTTCGTGCCGGAGAGCTTGTAGCCGCCGCTGGTGGCGACCGCGCGGGTCACCATAGAGCCGGGGTCGGAGCCGTGGTTGGGCTCGGTCAGGCCGAAGCAGCCGATCCATTCGCCGCTGGCGAGCTTGGGCAGGTATTTCTGCTTCTGTGCCTCGGAGCCGAATTCATTGATCGCCACCATCACCAGCGAGGATTGCACGCTCATCATCGAGCGGAAGCCCGAGTCGACGCGCTCGACTTCGCGGGAGATCAGGCCGTAGCAGACGTAGTTCAGGCCGGCGCCGCCGTATTGCTCGGGGATGGTCGCGCCGAGCAGACCCAGGCTGCCCATTTCGCGGAAGATGGCCGGATCGGTCTTCTCGTGGCGGAAGGATTCCAGCACGCGGGTGGCGAGGCGGTCCTGCGCATACTGGTGCGCGGAATCGCGCACCATGACTATCTGCGGCACGACGCGGCGCTCGGAAAATACAGCCTGGACGCCGGCGTGCTGGCGCTCGGCCACGCCTATCTCGCGCACCACGGCCTGACCGAGCTGCTGCGCCGGCACATGCTCACCTTCGCGAAGGAGCATGGCGTGTCGGTGTCGCTGGGCCGCTGCGACGGCGCGGACATGATCTATCTGGAGTCGGTACGCAGCGAAGGCCCGGCGAGCCTGGGCCTGGGCGCGGGTTCGCGCTTGGCGCTGCTGAGCAGTTCGATGGGCCGTGCCTGGCTGGCGAGCCTCGAGGACGCGCCCCGCAAGGCGCTGCTGGCGCGCATCGAGAAGACGCTGCCCGAGGTCTGGGCGGCGCAGGCGGGCGCGATGCAGCGGGCCGTCGACGCGGCGCACAAGGCCGGCTATGCGCTGTCGCTGCGGGAATGGCATCCGGGCATCGACGCCTGTGCAGTGGCCTTCGTCGCCGTCGCCGACGGCGAGCGCTACGCCCTGAGCTGCAGCCTGCAGAGCGCGCCGGACCGCGCGGCGGCCAAGGCTAACCTGCGGGAGCGGCAAGCGCCAGCCGCGCGGCAAGCCGGATGCGGCGGCTATAATTTCTGAAACGTGATTTCGCCAGCTTGAACCGCGGCGGCCCGGACGTGCGGGCCGCTTTTCCAAGAACGATACGAGACCGACACGAGGACCGCCGATGCGCCCCTTCCGCCTGATCTCCCGCCAAGCCGTGCGCAACCTCGCCGGCATGGCGCTCGCTCTGCCGCTGACGGCCGGCGCGGTGACCTGGGAGCCGCTGCGTGACTTCCCCTTCAGTTCGGAGATCGACAAGGATCTGCTTCTCAAGCAGGGTAGCAAGACCTTCGTCTGGCTGCTGATCACCTACCGCAAGCCGCAGAACAACACCGGCGTGCGCGGCGACGAAATCCTCTCGCGCAGGCAGTACGTCCAGATCGAATGCGACCGCAACACGCTGGGCACGGTGCAGATCGTCGACTATGCCCAGCCGCGCGGCGAAGGCCGGCTGGTGTTCCAGAGCGAGGCTTATGCGTTTCCGCGCATGGATCCAGCGATTCCCGGCACGCTGGAAGAAGCTGCTGTCACCAACATCTGCAACCGCGTCAAGCCGCTTGCCCAGCCGGCGCAGGTCCAGGCGGGACAAGGCGGCTGACGGCCGACGCTTCGGCGGCGGATTTATTCCGCGTCGGGCTGGGCCGCGGGCGCGGCCTGCTTGAAGGCTTCGAGGCTCATGCACTGCTCGTGGATGCGCATCACGGTGGGCATGGCGCTGAAGTCGCGCTCGAAGCGCTGGCCGTTGAAGGTCTGCGGCACCAGACAGCAGTCGGCGATGGTGGGCGTGTCGCCGTAGCAGAACTTGCCGGTCTTGGGCGAGGCCGCGAGGACCCTTTCCAGCAGCTGCTTGAGGCCGACTTCCACCCAATGCTTGTACCCGGCGTTCTTCGCCTCTTCACCCACATTGAGCGTGCGCAAGTTGTTCAGCGGATGGATTTCGCAGGCGATCCACAGCGCCAGCGAGTGCACATGGGCGCGTTCGGCGGGGAAGGCGGGGAGCAGGGGAACCTGCGGATAGGGAATGCTAGCAGAATTGGCGAAAGAATCCATTTACACTATTGACGCGGCAATATAAAGATTTAACTTATTATCATTTCTGGCATGCGAATTGGCATAGAAAAAGAAGACGCTCGATACCAGAAACTGGAGCAACTGCACGAGAGGCGAAAGCAGGTCGTGAGGTTGCATCGGAAGGGATACGGAGTCATGGCCATCGCGGAGTTGACAGGGCTGAGTTACCCGGCGGCTCGACTGGCCATTGATCTCTATGAAGAAGGGGGCGCGGCGGCCCTGAAGCCGCACCCACGAGCTCGTACGCCAGGAGACGGAAGACGGCTGAATGTGGATCAAGAAGAAGCAATCCGGCGCACGATCTGCGACAAACGTCCGGAGCAGTTGAAGATGGAATCTGCGCTCTGGACGCGAGGCGCGGTCATGCTGTTCATCGAACAGGAATACGCGGTCAAACTCTCAATACGTGCGGTCGGAGACTACCTCAAGCGCTGGGGTTTCACGCCGAAAAAGCCGATCAAGCGCGCTTACGAACAGCGACCGGAGTCTGTCAAGCAGTGGATCGATCAGGAGTATCCGGCCATCGAGAAGCGTGCCAAGGCCAAAGGTGGCGAGATTCACTGGGGTGACGAAACCGCGTTGGTGAATACGGATGTTCGGGGCCGCAGTTATGCTCCAAAAGGGCAAGCCCCGGTCACGATGGCGGTTAGAGGTACGCGACAGAAGCTGTCGATGATTTCCACAGTGACCAATCAGGGCAAGGCAAGCTGGATGATCATCGATGGTGCCTTTAACCACGAGAAGCTCATCGAGTACTACAGCCCGGAGCTCAATCTGGATGAGCGACTCAACGCCGACCTGAAACATGTCATCAGCACACGAGTCCCCGTCAGAACAAAGGCCAAATTACACGCTGCAGCAAAGAACCACATGGCGTTCATCGAAACCCATCTCGAACGCGTGAAATCCTACTTCCAGGATCCCCGCGTCAAATACGCCGCATGAAAACTTCTTCCTGCCGAATCAATAAGAGCCTCATAGCGATTGGGCTTACCGTGATGCGGTTCTTGGACCACGAGATAAACGGCGACGGGGTGCTGGATGTCGCGAACAAGCTGCAGGCATTCATGCAGCATGGGTTGCTGCCGTAAGATGCACGATGGTCAGCCTTCAAGATTGGCCAAGCCAGTTATAAGTGAGCGCGCGGCGGGAAATTTCGCGGGTGTTGATAAAGAACAAGGGCGTAGGATTGTGGCGAGATATTCAGAACACGAAACGAACAAGATCTACCAAGCGGCAGATATCTTTCGCGCAAACTGCTTTCTGCGCGACGGCTCTCTGTTGTTCGAAGATGCCTCGGTCTAGCGCGCAGATATTCTGGACCGCCTCCACAAGGCGTTCGTCGCCACTCCCGACGAGTCGGCGACCGATCCTTCATCGTCAAGTTCAAAGATCAGATCGGCCAAGCTGGGCAGGAAGTAATCCGCTTTGCGGCAGAGATCCTGTGCGTCTACTTCCTGTTCCCCTCCAGCGTGGGCGGCGTGCGCAAGCGGCAGGTCGTGAACGAGGTTCTCGGCTGGGCTGGTGACAGCCTGCCTGAGTCCCACTTGGTTTCCGGGGCTTTCTCGAACGGGATCGGTAACGGCGGTCAGGGCTACAACACCCGCCGTCCATTCGAGATCGCGTTCCTGATCGAACTCGCCATTGCATGGAAGAAGCTGCCACAGGATCGGCAGGAAAAGGCGGCGACAGATCCCTGGCTCTTTCAGGAGATCGTAGACAGCATCGAGGATGCGGAGTCCAAACAGCTGCGGCACATGCTGATGCACTTTTTGTTCCCAGACCACTTCGAACGCATTGCGAGTGGCAATCACAAGCGTAGGGTCATCAAGGCATTCTCCGTGTTGGTTGATGCTGAGCCAGCGGACGACAACCGCACGATCCTGTCCATCCGACGCGAGCTCGAAAAGCTGCTGCCGAGCCAGCAGCTCGATTTCTATTGGTCGCCGCTGGTCGAGGCCTGGTATGACGACAGCGAAGGCGCGTCAGAAGACGCACCCCTTGAAATCATCCGGCACAAGAAGAAGATCGCCCTCTACGGCCCACCTGGCACCGGGAAGACTTTCCGCGCCAAGCGGCTGGCTGAGCGCGTCATCCGGTCCGCAGCCTTGAGCCACATGGGGCCGGCGCGGTACTTTCAGTCGCAGGACAAGGTCGCCGCCGCTATCAAGGGGAATGTGCATAGGCTGCAACTGCATCCGGCGTACAGCTATGAGGACTTCATTCGCGCGTTGCACATTTCGAACGGCGGTGGCACAGAGTATCGGCCGGGTTACCTGCCCCAACTGATCTAGGACATCGAGAGGACACCTAGGGCGGAGCGACTGCCACATGTCCTGGTCCTTGATGAGATGAACCGGGCCGACTTGAGTCGGATGCTTGGCGAGTGCTTCTCGTTGCTGGAGGACCGGAACCAGACCATTGAACTTCCGGCCCGCGATGGAGACGGGGCTGCGATGAAGCTGCGCATCCCAGACGATCTGTTCGTGATCGGGGCCATGAATCTGATCGACCAGTCCATCGAGCAGATCGACTTCGCGCTGCGCCGCCGCTTCCTGTGGCTGCTGTTCCCGTTTGACGCCGAGGCCCTGGTCGGCGCTGCCGAAGCCAAGAGGAGGGATCTGAAGTCTGGCCTCGACTGGGAACGCATCAAACCGGACTTCCGCAAGTTGGCCGCAGCAGCGGCGGCGTTGAACAGGGAGATTCACGACAGCCCGCTGCTCGGCGCGCAGTACGAGATCGGGCACACCTACCTGCTCGACGTGGTCGTGTTCTTGCACAACTTCCTCGGTCCACGGCCAACGCGCAAGCAGAACTACCTCTGGAACAAGAAGGGCAAGGCCCTTGAGCCAGTTGTGCAGGTGTGGAACTTGTCCCTTCGCCCATTGCGGCGAGCAGTACCTCGCCGGGCTGGATGCGACCGCGCGCAACGCCGAGCTTGACCGGCTCTCCAAGGTTCTCCTCAAGCCCACGGTGGCCGAGTTAAACTTGTCGCACGGGACTGTTCGCCGCTCGCTCCGCAGACGACGGCAGCAGAAGCTGCCTGGCTTCGCCGGCTTGCGACCAATGTCCGTGCTATGGATCTCATCGTTCCAATTTCCGGCGAGCGTGACGCAGACGAGCCAGTCGTCTACTGCGCCTGGGACGGTACGTGGTGGGCCGGCAGATACGTCGGCTCGCTTTCCTTCGACACGCACACTCTGACCATCGAGCCGCGCTTCGGTCTGGTAACCCTGCGCAACTGGCTTTTCGAGGCAACGTCGGTCGTATTGACCAAAACGCCGGGAAAGTTGCGGTAGGACGAATCCTTCATCGCTCAACTCCTGGCGTCCGTCTGGGCTCACGGATTTGTTGAGGCTGCCCGGCATGGGCTGCCCGCACTGCGCCGTGATGTCGCCACAAGGGGCTTGACGACTCGATGTCGCCGCATCGCTCCGGTTGATCGCTACAGGCGGCGGCCAGGCCGTGTCCATCCGTTCTGAGCGGTCGCTGGATCACACCGCATCCGACTCGATGTCGCCGCCTACGAGGTGCTGCGCCGCTTGCTTGGCATACCAGACGAGAAATGGATGCCAGCACGCGCAAAGGAACTCATCCCGCACCTGATGTCCATCACTGGTGCGCGTCCGCGCGTTCCGCCTATTGATCCGGCAGGAAGAAGTTTTCATGCGGCGTATTTGACGCGGGGATCCTGGAAGTAGGATTTCACGCGTTCGAGATGGGTTTCGATGAACGCCATGTGGTTCTTTGCTGCGGCGTGTAATTTGGCCTTTGTTCTGACGGGGACTCGTGTGCTGATGACATGTTTCAGGTCGGCGTTGAGTCGCTCATCCAGATTGAGCTCCGGGCTGTAGCTTGGCAGGTAAAAGACTTCGATGTCGGCTTGGTGCTCGGCAAGCCATGCCTTGACCGGCTTGCAGTGATGCACGCCGAGGTTGTCGAGGATCAGGAACACTTTCTTTCCCGCGCGCTTGCCATCGGCCACCAGCGCCTCGAAGAACTCGATGAGCTTCTCGTGGTTAAAGGCACCATCGATGATCATCCAGCTTGCCTTGCCCTGATTGGTCACTGTGGAAATCATCGACAGCTTCTGTCGCGTACCTCTAACCGCCATCGTGACCGGGGCTTGCCCTTTTGGAGCATAACTGCGGCCCCGAACATCCGTATTCACCAACGCGGTTTCGTCACCCCAGTGAATCTCGCCACCTTTGGCCTTGGCACGCTTCTCGATGGCCGGATACTCCTGATCGATCCACTGCTTGACAGACTCCGGTCGCTGTTCGTAAGCGCGCTTGATCGGCTTTTTCGGCGTGAAACCCCAGCGCTTGAGGTAGTCTCCGACCGCACGTATTGAGAGTTTGACCGCGTATTCCTGTTCGATGAACAGCATGACCGCGCCTCGCGTCCAGAGCGCAGATTCCATCTTCAACTGCTCCGGACGTTTGTCGCAGATCGTGCGCCGGATTGCTTCTTCTTGATCCACATTCAGCCGTCTTCCGTCTCCTGGCGTACGAGCTCGTGGGTGCGGCTTCAGGGCCGCCGCGCCCCCTTCTTCATAGAGATCAATGGCCAGTCGAGCCGCCGGGTAACTCAGCCCTGTCAACTCCGCGATGGCCATGACTCCGTATCCCTTCCGATGCAACCTCACGACCTGCTTTCGCCTCTCGTGCAGTTGCTCCAGTTTCTGGTATCGAGCGTCTTCTTTTTCTATGCCAATTCGCATGCCAGAAATGATAATAAGTTAAATCTTTATATTGCCGCGTCAATAGTGGGTCACGCGGGTGACGCCGCTGCCAGAGATCAGGCGCACGCGCTCGCCCGGCTTGAAGGCCTCGTCGGCCTCCTGGGTGATGGCGCGCAGTTCGCCGCTGTCCATCTTCACCGTGATTTCCAGGCCCTTGGATTCCTCGAGCTTGCGCCCGAGCACCGAGCCGGCCACCAGACCGCCAAGGCCGCCGGCGATCGCGCCGATCGTCGAACCCTTGCCGCCGCCGACATTGCTGCCGGCGATCGTGCCGACCGCCACGCCGGCGAGGCCGCCCACGTTCGAGCTGGCGCCCTGGTCGTCGCGGATCACGACTTCCCGCACCGACTCGACCACGCCCATGCGCACGATCTGCTCGCGCTGTGCCTGGCCGCGGTTGTAGATCGAAGCCGAGCTGGTCGGAAAGCAGCCTTGCAGCAGAAGAACGCCGCTGGCGGCAACTGCGAGGGTGCTTGTCCTGATCAATGTGTTCATCTTCCTTCTCCCTGCCAAACAGACAACTTCAAGTATAAATCGCCGGGCTCAACCCAGCTTGTACGAAAACGCCCGCTCGAACTGCTCGGCGATGCTCGCAGGGGTGAAATGGTGGTTTTGCGGGCCGCGCTGCGCGACTTTGATCGAGCCAAGCAGGCTCGCCAGGCGGCCGGTGGTCGGCCAGTCAAGGCCGTGTTCGATGCCGTAGAGCAGGCCGGCGCGGAAGGCGTCGCCGCAGCCTGTCGGATCGACCACTGCCTCGACCTCGACCGCGGGAATCTCGTGGCTGATGCCGCCCGCCATGATGAGGGCCCCCTTCTCGCCCTTCGTCACGATCAGCGCATCCACCTTGGCTGCAATCTGCTCCAGCGTCCAGCCGGCGGATTTCGACAGCAGCAGCGCTTCGTAGTCGTTGACTGCGACGTAATCGGCGAGTTCCACGAGATGTTTCAGATCTTCCGGCGTGAAGGCCGGCATCGCCTGACCCGGATCGAAGATGAAGGGGATGTTGGCGTCGTGCAGCTGCTGGGCGTGTTCCATCATCGCCTGCTTGCCGTCGGGCGCGACGATGCCCAGAGTGCAGCCCGGCGCGTCGCCCACCTTGTTCAGATGCGACTGGCTCATCGCACCGGGGTGGAAGGCGGTGATCTGATTGTTGTCCAGATCGGTGGTGATCATCGCCTGGGCGGTGAACATCTCGGGCACTTCGAGCATGTGCTTGGCGCTCAGGCTCAGCTTTTCCAGGTGGTCATAGTAGGGGCCGGCGTCAGCGCCGACTGTCGCCATGATCATTGGATTGCCACCGAGCAGCTTGAGCGAATACGCGATGTTGCCGGCGCAGCCGCCGAATTCGCGCCGCATGCCCGGCACCAGGAAGGATACGTTCAGCATGTGGATCTGGTCAGGCAGGATGTGGTTGCGGAAGCGACCCTCGAAGGTCATGATGGTGTCGAAGGCGACCGAACCGCAGATCAGGGTGGACATGGCTGGAAACTGTGGAGAGTGAAGACGGGGAAAGAAATCAGGGGTAGAAGGCGAGCAGGCGGTAATTCACCGCCGCGGCGCGCAGCTCCAGCGGCAGGGCCAGCGCCACTTCGGCGCCCGGCGCGAGTCCGGAGGCGGCCAGCGCCTCCTGCTCCTCGGGCAGGTATTCCTTGGGCATGAGCACGCGGCTGGCGGTGGGCTTGCCCTGCACGTCGGTGAGCGTCAGCTCCAGCGCGGGCAGCGCCAGGGTGTAGCCAGCGCTCTGCTTGAGATTGGCCGAGAGCAGATAGATCTGGCCCGCGCCGCCGACCTGCTGCAGATCGGAATTCTGGATCGCCCAGGCGTCGGGATTGCGCACCGGCGCGAGCTCGCAGCCCAGCTCCGCGCAGGCCGTCTGCAGCAGCGGCGCGGCGGCGGGCACCGTGCTCGCGACCACGTTGCGGCCGGTGTAGGCCAGCTGCGCGGCCAGCGCGACGAACAGGATCAGCGAGAGCGCCCAGCGCAGGCCGGCGCCGGCCGATCGGCGGCGCTCGCGGATAAAGCTCGGTTGCAGATCCTCATCGTCGCCGTAGAGCGAAGGCTGGGGCACGCGGGCCGGCAGGGGCGAGGCGCCGCCGTCGCCGTCGAGCAACAGACCCTCGGTCACGATCGCATCGGTGGCCGCGTCGCGCGCGCCGGAAGGGAAGGGCGGGTTCGGCTTGGATTCAAAGACCACGTCGACGTAGTCCGCCGTCTTCTCCTCGGCGGAGGCGGCCTGCGCATCCGGCTCAGGCTCGCGGTCGAGCTGCAGCCCCTCCAGGGCGGCGGTCAATTCCTCTTGCGCGGGCGCGGACGGCTGCGCGCGATCCGCCTCCTGGGCGGGCGGCGTCAGCTCTTCGTCGAGCGCGTCGTTCAGCGCGGCGAATTTCGTATCGAACTGCGCGCCCAGCGCGGCGGCCGAAGGCGCATCGGCCGCCGCCTGCGCCTCGGCATGGGCATCTATCTGCGTGCCGGCCTGCGCCTGCGCGCCCGCTGGCTCGGCGAGCTCGACCATCTCGCGCAGCACTTCGGGTTCGGCCTGCGGAGCGGGGGCGGCCTGATCTGCCTGCATCGCCGCCACGCGGATGGCCGCGGCCATGATCGCGTCGGGCTCCACCACGGTGGTGCGGATCTGATTGTCCGCGCCGTTGAACACCGGCATGCAACGCCCGCAGCGCACCAGTCCCTGGCGCTGTTTCAGCTGATCCGGCGCAATGCGGAATCCGGTTTTGCAGTAGGGGCAGCAGGTCGTCAGCAGCATAGGCGCTAGTCTGCCGGTTTACTGCCGTGCAGGCAAACCCAGCCTTCGTCGCTGCGCCAGACCGACAGCGCGATCCAGGGCGCATACGCGGCGGCCACTTCCCGCGCCTGACGTTCGAGCACGCCCGAGAGCACCAGGCTTCCGCCCGGCGCGACGTGCTGCGAGAGCATGCCGGCCATCACCTTGAGCGGGTTGGACAGGATATTGGCGACCACCAGGCCGAACTGTCCGGCCTCGAGTTCGTCGGGCAGGGCGAAGCGCGCTGCCGCATGGTTGCGCAGCGCATTGTCGCGGGCCGCCGTCACGGCGTCGGCGTCGATGTCCACGCCGCTCACCTCCACCGCGCCGAACTTGGCGGCGACGATGGCCAGGATGCCCGAGCCGCAGCCGTAGTCGAGCACGCGGGAAAACCGTCCCCCGCGCAGATCCGCCGCGGCGCTTTCCAGCCAGGCCATGCACAGCCGCGTGGTCGGATGGCTGCCCGTGCCGAAGGCGAGTCCGGGGTCGAGTTCGAGGATGACGGATTGGGGATCGTCGCGCGCTTCCTGCGTCCGGTCGTGCCAGGAAGGCACCACCCAGATGTGCTCCCCGATATGCATCGGCGGAAACTGCGACTGCGTGAGCCGCACCCAGTCCTGCTCCTGCAAGTCGCGCGCGGTGTAGGAGGGCGGGGCGTCCAGGCCCAGCGCGGCGGCGGCCTCACTCAGGCAGGCCGCCAGTCCGCCCGCCGAACCATCGGCGGCCTCGTCGGCCACCAGGGCGGTCAGGCGCGAGAGGCGCCAGGCGTTGGCCGTCGCTTCCATCCCGGGTTCGCCGAAGAGGGCGTCCTCGTCGGCCTCGCCGGCGCGCGCATCTTCCACCGACACCGACAGCGCGCCCGCGTCGAGCAGCGCGTCGGACCAGGCCTCGGCCTGGTCCGACGGCAACTCCATCAGGATTTCACGGTAGGCCATCGGGAAGGGCTTACTTCGCCTCGCCCAGCGAGGCCTCCTTCTGCGCAAGACGGTGTTCCAGGTAGTGGATGCTGGTGCCGCCCTCGACGAATTTAGCGTCGAGCATCAGCTCGCGGTGCAGCGGGATGTTGGTGAGGATGCCCTCGACCACGATCTCCGAGAGCGCGATGCGCATGCGGCGGATCGCCTGCTCGCGCGTGGCGCCGTAGGTGATGACCTTGCCGATCATCGAATCGTAGTTCGGCGGCACGAAATAGCCGCTGTATGCATGCGAATCCACGCGGATGCCGGGGCCGCCCGGCGAATGCCAGGCCGTGATGCGGCCGGGGCTGGGTGTGAACTTGAACGGGTCCTCGGCGTTGATCCGGCATTCCACGGCATGGCCGCGGAATGCGATGTCGCTCTGGCGGAAGCGCAGCTTCTCGCCGGCGGCGATGCGGATCTGCTCCTGCACGATGTCGATGCCCGTGATCATCTCGGTCACCGGGTGCTCGACCTGCACCCGCGTGTTCATCTCGATGAAATAGAACTCGTTGTTCTCGTAGAGGAATTCAAAGGTGCCGGCGCCGCGGTAGCCCATCTTCTTGCAGGCGTCGGCGCAGCGCTCGCCGATGCGCTCGATCAGGCGGCGGTTGATGTGGGGCGCGGGCGCCTCCTCGATCACCTTCTGGTGGCGGCGCTGCATCGAGCAGTCGCGCTCGCCCAGCCAGACCGCGTTGTGCGACATGTCGGCCAGCACCTGGATTTCGATATGGCGCGGGTTCTCGAGGAACTTCTCCATATAGACCTGCAGATTGCCGAAGGCCAGGCCGGCTTCCTCGCGGGTCATGTTCACCGCATTGATCATCGCCGCCTCGGTGTGGACCACGCGCATGCCGCGTCCGCCGCCGCCGCCGACCGCCTTGATGATGACTGGATAGCCGATCTTGCGGGCGATGGCGAGGATTTCCTTGGGATTGTTCTCGGGCAGGGCGCCTTCCGAGCCGGGCACGCAGGGCACGCCGGCCTTGATCATCGCCTGCTTGGCCGAGACCTTGTCACCCATCATGCTGATCGCCTCGGGCGTCGGGCCGATAAAGACGAAGCCAGATTGCTCCACACGCTCGGCGAAGTCGGCGTTCTCCGAGAGGAAGCCGTAGCCGGGGTGGATCGCCTGGGCGTCGGTCACTTCCGCCGCCGAGATGATGGCCGGCATGTTCAGGTAGGACAGCGGCGAGGGCGCGGGGCCGATGCACACCGCCTCGTCCGCCAGCTTCACGTACTTGGCTTCCTTGTCCGCCTCGGAATAGACGACGACGGTGCGGATGCCCAGCTCGCGGCAGGCGCGCTGGATGCGTAGGGCGATTTCCCCGCGATTGGCGATCAGAACCTTTTCAAACATGGCGCGGTTCCGGTCAGGCGATCACGAACAGGGACTGGCCATACTCCACCGCCTGGCCGTTCTCGGCCGGGATTTCCTTGATCACGCCGGCCTTGTCGGCTTCGATTTCGTTGAGCAGTTTCATCGCTTCGATGATGCACAGCACCTGGCCTTCCTTGACCGTGTCGCCCACGTTGACGAACGGGGCGGCACCCGGCGAGGCGGCGCGGTAGAAAGTGCCCACCATTGGCGACTTGACGACGTGTCCGGCCTGCGCAGCGGGGGCGGCGGATTCGGCCGGCGCGGCGGCGGGCGCGGCCGCCATCGGCGCGGCGGCGATCATCTGGGTGGGGGCGGATTTGACGATGCGGACCTTGCCCTCGCCCTCGGTCACTTCCAGCTCGGAGATGTCCGATTCGGCGACCAGGTCGATCAAGGTCTTGAGTTTGCGTAAATCCATGTCTTGCTTCTCCTCAAAATTGCTGCGCGGGGCGCGGGCCGGAGCCGGCTCCCTGCATTGCTGCCCTATTTATTGATCCGGCACTTAAACATTGAACTTGTTGAGTGATATAGAGTCGGCATGTTGCATGGACAAAATCGACTCGAGAACGCTGCCGGTAGCTGCCCTGAACGAACGGCACCGACGTGCGGTGAAAATGCGGCTGGATGGCATGAGCCTGAAGGACGCAGCGGCGCAATGCGAGATGTCGCGCACGACGCTCATTGCGGCGGTGAAGGCGTATCGCGCGGGCGGGTGGAAGGCCCTCGACGTTGAGCGCCCCGGGCGCCCGCAGGGTACGGGCAGAACGCTGACGGCGGAGCAGGAACGCGAGGTTCAGCGGCTGATCCGCGACCGCACGCCCGACCAGTTGAAGATGATCTATGCGCTGTGGAGCCGCCAGGCAGTTGCCGAGTTGATCCTTAACCGATAAGGCATCAAGCTGGCCGTTCGCACGATGGGCCTGTATCTGGAGCGTTTGGGCTTCACGCCGAAAAAGCCCATGAAGAAGGCCTACGAGCAGTCGCCGGCGGCGGTGAAAAAGTGGCTCGACGAGGACTACCCGGTGATCGCCGCCTGCGCCAAGGCTGAGGGGGCCGAAATTCACTGGGGCGACGAGACCGGCGTGCGCCGCGACGACGTGCGCGGGCACAGCTACGCCCCGCAAGGCCAGACGCCCGTGATTCGCGTGAACAACAAGCGCCACGGCTTGTCGGTGATCTCCACCGTCACCAACAAGGGCCAGATGCGCTGGCAGGCCTTCGACGGAGCGTTGAGCGCCGACATCCTGATCGACTTCCTGCGCCGGCTGGTCAAGGATGCCGGCCGAAAGATCTACCTGATCCTGGACAACCTGCGTGTGCACCACAGCAAGCCTGTGAAGGCCTGGCTGGCCGAGCACAAGCACGAGATCGAAGTCTTCTACTTGCCCAGCTACAGCCCCGAACTGAGCCCCAACGAAATGGCCAATGCCGACCTGAAGCAGGTCGTCACCAAACTCGCTCCAGCTCGCTCGAAGCTGCAACTGGTTAAGGCCTCGCGCCAGCATCTGCTCAGCGTTTAGCGACAGCCCGAGCGCGTCAAGAGCTACTTCGAACATGCGCCGGTTCGGTATGCTGCTTGAGTTCATTGTTTAAATGCCGGATAAATAATAACGGGTTTGGCCGCGACGGCCTCTAGCGCGTAGTCCAGCGCCAGGGCGTAGCCCTTGGCGCCCAGTCCGAAGATCACGCCCACCGCCAGATCGGACAGATAGGAGTGATGCCGGAACGGCTCGCGCTTGTGGATATTGGACAGATGCACTTCGATGAAGGGGATCTCCACCCCGGCCAGGGTGTCGCGCAGGGCGACGCTGGTGTGAGTGAAGGCACCCGGATTGATCAGGATGAAATCCACGCCCTGGGTGCGGGCCGCCTGGACCCGGTCGATCAGCTCGCCCTCGTGGTTGCTCTGGAAATGCTCGAGATCGGCGCCCGCCTGCGTGGCGCGCACGGCCAGCCCGGCGTCGATGTCGGCCTGGGTGGTGCGACCGTAGACTTCAGGCTCGCGGGTGCCCAGGAGATTCAGGTTCGGGCCGTGCAAGACCAGGATCCTGGGGCGGTTTGCTGCTTGCTGCGAGGTGCGCTCTTGAGACATCAGGCGTCGCGGATTGCCAAAGATGGCGGATTATAGGCGTAAAAACGACTCAGTTAGCGACCTGCTTAGTATTTTCTTCATCCTTAGGCATGCGATTTTGCCGTTTTCGCGCGCAAAGCAAGGCGGGGTGCGGCTTCCAGGGCCGCCGCCGGACATTCAGCGGGCAGCCGATCCCGCCGCTTTGTCCAGCCAGGCGCTCAGCGTTTCCTTGCTAACGCGCCCCAGCTGAGTCTGCAGAATGCGGCCATCTGCCCCGATCAGCACGGTAAACGGCAGAGCGCCGTCCTTATCTCCCAGGCTGCGGGAGAGTTCGGTGCCCTCCATGCCGGCCACGGCGATCGGATAGTTCACCGGCATCTTGGCGAGGAATTCGGAGAGATTGTGCGCATAATCGATTCCGATGCCGACAAATTGCACGCTTTTGGATAAATAAGCCTGCTGGATGTCGACCAACTCCGGCACCTCCTCCACACAGGGCGGGCACCAGGGCGCCCAGAAATTCACCACCACCAGCTTGCCGCGCAGGCTCGAGAGCGGGAGGGGCTTGCCCTGGGCGTCTGGCAGGGTCTTCTGGAACAGCGCCTCCACCGCGCCGTCCACTGCCTTGGCAGGCTCGGTCTTGCGCATGCCGACGAACACGCCGGCCGCCGCCGCGAGAAGGGCGGCGAGCAGGATAAGCAGGAGGCGGCTGGATTTCATGCGCGGATAGTTTGGTGGCGATTCGGTTGAAGTTCGAGGGCAATTCAGCGGCGGGGGAGCCCCGGCGGCGAGATTCTAGCCGGACTGCGCTGCACCCGCTGCCGCGCGCTCCACCCGGCCGCTGGCGGCGCCGGGCTTGAGTGCGCCGCTCAGGTTGTCGCGCGGATAGATCTCCAGATGCACGCCCCACCGGCGTGCCCATGGTCTCGCGCAGGCGGCTGGCCAGCTGGCGGCTCGCGCGGGTGTCGGGAAACTGGCCGCGCCACAGAAAGCTGTAGGTCTCCACCGGCTCGCGCGGGCGCGAGCGGCCGGCGGCGAAATGCCGCGACTCGCTCACCTCGTAGTCGATGCCGGCGTTGAGCAGGAAGATCGCCGCTTCCTTGGCGTCGTCCGTGAAAAGCTGGAGGTGGATGTCGGAATGCTCGCCGGCCGTGCCGTTGAGCACCGCGCCGGTCAGATGCGGCGAGAACGGCTCCAGCCCCTGCATCACCAGCGCCACGATCTCGCGCAGCAGGGCCAGCAGGGCGGGCTGGGTGTCGGCCTGGAACAGCGCCTGGTAAGCCCGCGCTTCGTCCTCGACCTGGCTGTTGTCGGGAAGGTGGCCCCTGGCGAGGCGCAAGTTGCCGCGGATCATCTCGGCGGCCTTCTGCTTGGCCAGCCCGTACTCTAGTCCGTCCTCGGCGATCATCCGTGCGGCGGCGATGGCGATCTCGCTGCGCAGGGTGGCGCCGGCGCTGCCGTGGTGTGACATGACGGAATCCTGATCCAAAGAGGTTGCAAGGTGCACGACGCATCGGCGGCCTCGGGCGCGCCTGCATGGATAATAGCGACTTTTTCGTTAAGCACCGGAGCGTTCATGCACATCCACATCCTGGGCATCTGTGGCACCTTCATGGGCGGGCTCGCCGTGATCGCCCGCCAGGCGGGCCACCGCGTCACCGGCTGCGACGCCCAGATCTATCCGCCGATGAGCACCCAGCTGCGCGAGCAGGGCATCGAACTCATCGAAGGCTACGGCGCCGAGCAGGTCTCGCTCAAGCCCGATCTCTTCGTCATCGGCAACGTCGTCTCGCGCGGCAATCCGCTGATGGAAGCCATCCTCGACCAGGGCCTGCCCTATATTTCCGGCCCGCAATGGTTTGGTGAGCAGGTGTTCGCGGGCAAGTGGGTGCTCGCGGTCGCCGGCACCCACGGCAAGACCACCACCTCCTCCATGCTCACCTGGATCCTCGAGGACGCTGGCATGCAGCCCGGCTTTCTGGTCGGCGGCGTGCCCGCCAACTTTGGCATCTCCGCGCGCCTTGGCGGCACCGACTTCTTCGTCATCGAAGCCGACGAATATGACACCGCCTTCTTCGACAAGCGCAGCAAGTTCGTCCACTACCGGCCGCGCACCGCTATCCTCAACAACCTCGAATACGACCACGCCGACATCTTCCCCGACCTGGCCGCCATCCAGACCCAGTTTCACCACCTCGTGCGCACCATCCCCGGCCAGGGCCGCATTCTCGTCAACGGCGAGGAAGAGAGCATCGCCCAGGTGCTCGAGCGCGGCTGCTGGAGCGAAGTGGAGCAGTTCGGCGCGGGCGACTGGCAGGCGACCGACATCGGCGGCGACGACAGCTTCGACGTCGTCTTCCAGGGCAAGCCGCAGGGCCGCGTGAGCTTGGAGCTCACCGGCAGCCACAACCGCATGAACGCGTTGGCCGCCATCGCCGCCGCGCGCCACGTCGGCGTGCTGCCCGAACAGGCCATCGCCGCACTCGGCCGCTTCCGGGGCGTCAAGCGCCGCATGGAGCTGCGCGGCGAGGTGCGCGGCATCCGTCTCTACGACGATTTCGCCCACCATCCCACCGCCATCCAGACCACCGTCGCCGGCCTGCGCAAGCGCGTCGGCGGCGCGCGCATCCTCGCCGTGCTCGAGCCGCGCTCCAACACCATGAAGCTCGGCGTCATGAAGGCCCAGCTTCACTCCAGCCTCGAGCAGGCCGACCTCGTCTTCGGCTACGGCGCCGCGAGCGGCAAGGACGCCCTCGGCTGGGACCTGGCAGAGACGCTGGCGCCGCTGGGCAAGCATGCCACCGCCTTCAACGACCTGGGCGCTCTCGTCCAGGCCGTGGCCGCCGCAGCCCGCCCCGGCGACCAGATCCTGGTGATGAGCAACGGAGGCTTCGGCGGCGTGCACCAGAAGATCCTCGACGCGCTCGCGGCGGCCTGAGCCAGGGAGGCCCGACCGCCATGGCCGTCAAGCTTGTCCTCTACCTGCACGGCTTCCGCTCCTCGCCGCAGTCCTTCAAGTCGAAGCTGCTCGCGCAGTGGATGACGGAGCACGGCCTCGCCAAGTCCTGGGCCTGTCCGCAGCTGCCGGTCTCGCCGCGCGAGAGCGCCGAGCTGATCCTGCGCCTCGTGCGCCATTCCGGCGCCGATCCGCGGACCGAATTCGCGCTCATCGGCTCCTCCCTGGGTGGCTACTACGCCACCTGGGCGGCCGAACAGCTCGGCTGCCGCGCGGCCCTGCTCAACCCGGCGACCCATCCCTGGACCGACCTCGAGAAATACCTCGGCGAGCAGCCGCTCTGGCACGGCGGTGGCAGCATCGTCGTCGAGCTGCGGCATCTGCAAGAACTGCTCGAACTGCGCATTCCGGCCATCACCCGGCCAGAGCGCTACTACCTGCTCGCCGCCAAGGGCGACGAAGTGCTCGACTACTGCGACATGCTCGCCGCCTATCCGGACACCCACGTCCGCCTGCTCGAAGGCAGCGACCACGGCATCAGCGAATTCGCCGACTATGCCGACGAAGTGATGGCATTCTGCCTGCAAGGAGGAGGCTAAAATAGCGCCCTGAATTCAGAAAGGCAGGCATGCATTTACTTTTCGAAGAAAGCGGCGACATCAAGGCTGCCACCATCCTCGCCCAGCAGGGCGAGTCCTGGCAGGCCGAGTCCGCTTCGGGCAAGCGCTTCAAGATCAAGGCCAAGGACGTGCTGATGCAGTTCGCCAAGCCCGGCGCAGAGGAGCTGCTCACCCAGGCCGGCGCGCTGGCCGGCGACATCGACCTGCCCTTCCTGTGGGAATGCGCGCCGGAGGGCGAATTCGGCTTCGCCGACCTCGCCGGCGAATACTTCGGCGCCGACGCCGACCCCGTGCAGCAGACCGCCCTGGCGCTCGCCCTGCACGGCGCCCCGGTGTACTTCCGCCGCAAGGGCCGCGGCCGCTTCCAGCGCGCGCCCGAGGACCAGCTCCAGGCCGCCCTGGCCGCGCTTGAACGCAAGCGCCAGCAAGGCCTGCTGCAGGACCAGTACACGGCTGAGCTCAAGGAAGGCCGCCTGCCCGCCGCCTTCGAGGGCAAGGCCATCGGCCTGCTCTTCAAGCCCGACAAGAACAGCATCGAGTACAAGGCGCTCGACGCCGCGGCGTCCGCGCTCGGCAAGAGCCACACCGAAGTGCTGATCGCCAGCGGCGGCATCGCCTCGCCCTTCGCGCTGCACACCGCGCGCTTCATGGCTGAATACTTCCCCAAGGGCCGCGCCTTCCCCGCCTTCGAGCTGGGCGCCGCAGCGGACGAACTCGAATTCGCCGACGTGCAGGCCTTCTCCATCGACGATTCGGCCACCACCGAGATCGACGACGCCTTCTCCGTGGCCGAAGCCGGTCCGGGACGCTGGCGAGTTGGCATCCACATCGCCGCGCCGGCCCTGGGCATCGCGCGCGGCGACAGCCTGGACGCCATCTCCCGCGACCGCCTCTCCACCGTCTACTTCCCCGGCGACAAGATCACCATGCTGCCCGAGGCGGCGATCGAGGCCTACACCCTCAAGGCCGGCGCGCAATGCCCGGCGGTCTCGCTCTACCTCACCGTGGACACCAGCACCTGGGACGTGCTCGCCAGCGAAACGCGCGTCGAGCGCATCTCGGTCGCGCACAACCTGCGCCACGACGTGCTCGACACCGTGATCACCGAGGACAACCTGGCCGCCGGCGCTGGCGACTATCCCTGCAAGGCCGGGATCGCCGTGCTCTGGCCGCTCGCCTGCGAGCTCCACGAAGGCCGCCAGAAAGTGCGCATCAGCAACGGCCTGCGGCCCGAGTCGCACACGCGGCCCGACTACAGCTACGCACTCGACCTGCCAGAGGACGGCGAGCACGCCGGCGATCCCGAGCATGCGCGCGTGCGCATCGAGCCGCGCAAGCGCGGCGCGCCGCTCGACAAAATCGTCGCCGAGCTGATGATCCTGGCCAACAGCACCTGGGGCAAATTTCTCGCCGACGCCGGCGTGCCCGGCATCTACCGCGCCCAGCGCGCCTGGGGCGCGGTGCGCACCTGCATGCAGACCACGCCAGCGCCGCACGAAGGCCTGGGCGTGGCGCAGTATTCCTGGAGCACCTCGCCGCTGCGCCGCTACGTCGACCTGGTCAACCAGTGGCAGATCATCTCTGTCGCGCGCAACGGGGTGATGGCCAAGATGGTCGCGCCCTTCACGCCCAAGGACGTCGACCTCATGGCCATCGCCGCCGACTTCGACACCACCTACGCCGGCTATGCCGACTACCAGGCGACGATGGAGCGCTACTGGTGCCTGCGCTGGCTCAAGCAGGAGAACCGCAGCCGCGTGCAGGGCGTGGTGCTCAAGAACGGCGCGGTGCGCCTGGCTGAAGTTCCGCTCGTCGTGCATATGCCCGATCTAGCCGAGCTGCCGCGCGGCAGCTGGGTGCTGCTCGAAGTCGTGTCCATCGACGAGATCCGCCTCGAGGCCAGCTGCCGCCTGATCGAACTGCTGGCGCAGAAGGTCGACGACGCGGCCCTGGCCGAGGAAGAGCTCGCCGAGGAATTCACGGCCGACGGCACCGACGCGGCCGATGTGGAAACCGCCGCCGCCGAGCACGACGCCGAAGCCGCTCCCGACACCCTGGGCGATGCGCAGCCGCACGCCGACATGCAGTCGGGCCTCGACGCCGGCGCGGCCTCAACCGATGCCCAGCATGGATAGCCGGCCGCCTGACTCCGCGCTCGCCAGATTCCTGCCCGACGGCATCCTCGGGCGCGCCCTGCTGCTGTCGCTCGCGGTGCATGCCGCGCTGCTTGCCGTGCGCTTCAGCCCCGGCCATTTCCAGAGCACGCGGCAGAGCGACCTGCCGCTGGAAGTGGTGCTGGTCAACGCCCGCTCAGAGCGCATCCCCGACATGCCCATCGTCCTGGCCCAGGCCAACCTCGCCGGCAGCGGCGACCAGGACGTGGCCCGCGCCACCACGCCCCTGCCCGCCACGCGCGACGAGCGCGAGGGCGAGTTGCTCAAGCAGACCCGGCGCCGCGCCCAGCAGCTCGAGCAGGAGCGCCAGCGCCTGATGACCAAGCGCGACGCGCAGTTCCGCCTGCCGGTGCCGCAGCAGCGCAGCCAGGCCGCCTCGCAGAACGCCAGCGCCGACGAGACCGACGCCCAGATGGCCATCGCCAAGCTCGAAGCCGAGATCGCCCGCGACCAGCAGCAATACGCTAAGCGCCCGCGCCGCGGGCAGGTCACCGCCACCAGCGCGCGCCAGATCAGCTATGCGCGCTACTACGACGGCGTGCGCCGCAGGATCGAAAGCTACGGCACCGACCACTTCCCCAGCTATTCCGGCAAAGCGCTCTACGGCAGCCTGGTCATCGTGATCAACATCGGAAAGGACGGCCGCCTTGGCTACATCAAGGACGGCTACGTGGTGGGCGGCGCCGAAGTGCGCGTGAGCTCGGGCAACGCCGCGCTCGACAGCCAGGCCATGGCCATCGTGCGCGCTGCCCAGCCCTTCGGAAAATTCACCGCCGAGATGCGCGCGCAATACGATATTCTCGAAATCATCTCCACCTTCCACTTCACGCGCAGCGGACTGACCGCCACCTTCGAGCCGCAATAAATCGATTAAATAAACCGATCAAGATGATGGCCGCCACCCCCGACCAATACGCGGTGATCGGCAATCCGGTCGCGCACAGCCGCTCGCCCTGGGTCCATGCCGCCTTCGCTACCCAGACCGGGCAGGCGCTCGAATACGGCTGCATCGCCGCGCCGCTCGACGGCTTCGCTGCGGCGGTCGCGGCCTTCGCCGCGCGCGGCGGTCGCGGCCTGAACGTCACCGTTCCCTTCAAGCTCGAGGCGCATGCGCTGGCCGCCGGCCTGAGCGAGCGCGCCCGCGCCGCCGGCGCGGTGAACACCATGAGCCTGCGCGAGGGGCGCATCGAAGGCGACAACACCGACGGCGTCGGCCTCGTGCGCGACATAGAGCGCAATCTCGGCTTCGCGTTCGAGGGCCGGCGCGTGCTGCTGCTCGGCGCGGGCGGCGCCGCCCGCGGCGTTATCCTGCCCATCCTGGAAAAGCGGCCAGCGAGCCTCGTCATCGCCAACCGCACGGCGGAAAAGGCGCGCGCGCTGGCCGACGCGTTCTCGGCGCAGGCGTGCTCCGCCGCGCTCGCGGGCTGCAGCTTAGATGGTCTGCGCGGCGGCTACGACCTCATCGTCAACGCCACCGCCGGAAGCCTGCAGGGCGAGAGCCTGCCGCTGCCCGCATCCGCCAACGCCGGCTGCGCCCTGGCCTACGACATGATGTACGGCGCACAGCCCAGCGCCTGGATGCGGGCGGCCCTGGCACAGGGCGCCGCGCGCGCGGCCGACGGCCTGGGCATGCTCGTCGAGCAGGCGGCCGAATCCTTCTTCGTCTGGCGCGGCGTCGCGCCGGACACCGCGCCGGTGCTCGCGGCCCTGCGCACTCAGCTCGCCGGCGAGGGGAAATAAGGTGGCCAAGGCAGCCCACGGCAAGGCCGCGACGCTGGCCATCCGGCTGAGCCAGGCGCTCACCTATCTGCTCGGCTCGATCGCCGCGGGCGTGATCGTGCTGCAGCTCTGGTTCCTCATCTCCATCGCCAGCTGGGCAGCGCTCGACCCCGGCTCCACCACCTTCATGCGCAACGAACGCTGGCGGCTGTGCGGCGTCAACGTCTGGAGCTGCGGCATCAGCCACGACTGGGTCGACTACTGCAAAATCTCCAAGGCGGCCAAGCGCGCCATCATCGCCGCCGAGGACAGCGGCTTCGTCAATCACGACGGCTTCGAGGCCGACGCCATCCGCCAGGCCTGGGAAAAGAACCAGCGGCGCGGCAAGACCGTCTCGGGCGGCTCCACCATCACCCAGCAGCTCGCCAAGAACCTCTTCCTGACCGGCGAGCGCAGCTATGTGCGCAAAGGGCAGGAATTCATGATTGCGGCTATGCTGGAGCTTCTCCTGAGCAAGGAACGGATCCTCGAGATCTATCTGAATTCGGTCGAGTGGGGCGAAGGCATCTTCGGCATCGAGGCGGCGGCCCGGCACTATTACCGCATCCCGGCGGCGCGGCTGGGCGTGGAACAGGCCGCGCGGCTCGCCGCGGCCCTGCCGGCGCCCAAGTGCTTCGACCAGCGCAAATACTGCAAGAAAATTCGGATAGACTTCGAATCCCGCGCCGGAACCATCCTGGCGCGGATGAACGCGGTGGAGATCCCAGACTGACCCGGACCGGCGCATCCCCCCGTATTTTTGCCCGCGAGGGCACGGCATAGCAGAGAGCGACATGAGCAAGAAGCACCGCATCTTCATCGACGGCGAAAGCGGCACCACCGGCCTGCAGATCAAGCAGCGCCTGGTGAACCATCCCGGCATCGAGATCGTCAGCATCGCCCCCGAGCTGCGCAAGGACGCCGCCGCCAAGGCCAAGCTCATGTCCGAGGTCGAGGTCGTCGTCCTCTGCCTGCCCGACGACGCCGCCAAGGAAGCCGCCGCGCAGGCTGAAAGCTTGGGCTGCAAGATTCTCGATCCGAGCTCCGCGCACCGCGTCGCCGAGGGCTGGGTCTTCGGCCTGCCCGAAATGGCGCCCGGTCAGCGCGAGGCGATCCGCGCCGCCAGGAAGATTTCCAATCCCGGCTGCTATGCCACCGGCGCCATCGTGCTGCTGCGTCCCCTCGTCGACGCCGGCCTGATTCCCACCGACGCCGCTTATTCGATCAACGCCGTCTCCGGCTACACCGGCGGCGGCAAGAAGATGATCGAGCAGTATGAGAACGCCGACGGCAGCGTCAAGTCCGATGCGCCGTCCTATGTGCTCTACGGCCTGGACTTCAAGCACAAGCACATTCCCGAGATCGTGCGCTGGTCGCGTCTGAAGACGCGACCCTTCTTCCTGCCCGCCGTCGTGCCGCTGGCGCAGGGCATGCTGGTCAGCGTCGCGCTGGAGGACACCGACGGCGAAGCCCTGCACGCCGCCTATGCCAAGCACTACGCTGGCGAGCGCTTCGTGCGCCTGCGCGAGCTGGGCTGGACCGATCCCGGCACTGCCCCCTATCTCGAGCCGCACGGCACCGAGGGCGGCAACTACGTAGATATCCACGTCTATGCATCCAAGGAGTTCAAGCGCACCGTGGTGATCGCCAAGCTCGACAACCTGGGCAGGGGCGCCTCGGGAACGGCGGTGCAGAACCTCAATCTGATGCTGGGGCTGCCGGAGGAGACCGCGGTCGGTCTTTGAAGCGCCTTCCCATGGATGAAAAAACCGGCCTCGAGGCCGGTTTTTTTATTGCCGAAGCGCGCTTTCTGAAACGCGTCGGCCGGCTGCATGGTCCGCGCGGCCAAACTCGGGGTCGGCGGCGGGGTCTGCAGCCGGCGGAATTCAGGGCTGGCGGCGGCTGCCCGTCATCAGCCGGCGCGCCAGAGCGTGGCGCAGCGGCGGGATCAGGTCCAGCGCCGCCAGGCCCAGGCTGCGCGCATGGCCGAGCGGCGCGAAGTCGTTCGAGAAGAGGCGCGGCAGCAGATCGGTGAGGCCGATGGTGAAGCCGCGGTCGAGCCGGCGCGAGCGGGCGTAGGCGCAGAGAGCGGTCTCGCCGAGACCGTCGCGCAGCGCCAGCGCGAGCTGCTTCGCGTCGCGCAGCCCCAGGTTCAAGCCCTGTCCCGCCACCGGATGCAGAGTCTGCGCGGCATTCCCGATGGCGACCATGCGCCCGGCCACGGTGGTCTGCGCGGCGCGCAGGCCGAGCGGGAAGGCCACGCGCGGGCCGGCCTCGGTGAAAGCGCCCATGCGCGCGCCGAAGGCCTGGCCGAGTTCGGCGAGGAAGGCGGCGTCGTCGAGTTTCAGGCGGCGTTCGCAGGTCTGCGGGCCGCCCACCCAGACCAGGGCGAAGCGTTGCGGCGAAAGCGGCAGCAGCGCCAGCGGCCCTTCGTCGGTGAAGCGCTCCCAGGCCCAGTGTGGCAGGGGCGCGGTGCAGGACACCGTGCTCAGCAGGGCGGTCTGGCCATAGTCGCGTTCGCACGCGTCGTCGGCCTTGCCGAGCTTCTTCGCGGTTTCGTTGAACAGCCCGCCTTCGGCGTTCACAATCAGGCGGGCGTGCAGGTCGCGGCGGCCTTTGATGGCGAGCGCGGCATGACCGGTATTGGCGTTGGCGGCTTTGGTGTTGGTTTCGGCTTCGGTTTCGGTTTCGCGCAGCGCCAGCACCTTCGCCGGCTGCAGCACCGAGAGCCGTCCCGGCGCCTTGGCCGCCGCCGCGTCGAGCGCTTCTTCCAGCGCCTGCACGACCGTTCCGTAGCGGGCGACGTAGCCGAGGGCGTCGACGCCGTAGTCCTCGCGGTGCATCAGCGTGCGGCCGAAGCCGCCGCGCTGCGAGACGTGGATGGTGTGGATGGGGAAGGCCACGCCGGACTGTAGGGAGTCCCAGGCGCCGAGTTCGGCGAGCAGCTGCTGGCTTCCCTGCGCCAGCGCGAGGGTGCGCGCGTCTGCCAGGGCGGCGCTTCGCTCGCGCGCGTCCACGAGCGCGATCCGCCAATCGCTTTCGCGCAGCAGCCAGCCGGCCAGGGCCAGCCCGACGGGGCCGGCGCCGACGATGGCGATGTCGTGGAGGGTGTCCTGAGAATCCATGCGGGCGTTAGGAAGGCTGCGGAGGGCGGCTTATCCGCGCATCAGCGCTTCGATTTCGTCCGCCTTGACCGGCATGTCGCGGCTGATCAGCTCGCAGCCCTGCGGCGTGACCACGGCGTCGTCCTCGATGCGGATGCCGATATGCCAGTAGTGCTCGGGCACGCCTTCGCCGGGGCGCACGTAGATGCCGGGCTCGCGGTAGTCGCCGCAGTCATGCACGTCCATGCCCAGCCAGTGGCCAGTGCGGTGCATGTAGAACTGCGCATAGCTCTGGTTGGCGATCACGTCCTCCAGGCCGCCGACCTGGTTGAGGTCGAGCAGGCCGGTGTCGAGCATGCCATGGGCCAGCACCTTGAGCGCGGCCTCGTGCGGCTCCATGAAATGGCGGCCGGGGGCGGTGGTGGCGACGGCGGCTTCCTGCGAGGCGAGCACGATGTCGTAGAGCTCGCGCTGCGCGGGGCTGAACTTGCCGCTCACGGGGAAGGTGCGGGTGATGTCGGAGGCGTAGCTCTGTTGAGTTCGCAGCCGGCGTCGATCAGGCAGAGGTCGCCCGCGCGCAGCTCGACGTCGCCGGCGCGGTAGTGCAGCACGCAGGCGTTGGGGCCGGCGGCGACGATGCTGTTGTAGGCCACCGACTGCGAGCCGGCCTGACGGAAGGCGTGGAGCAGCTCGGCTTCGAGATGGTATTCGCGCAGGCCGGGCTTGCAGATGCGCATGGCGCGCTTGTGCGCCTCGGCGGAGATCTGCGCGGCGCGGCGCATGGTGGCGATCTCGCCGGCGTCCTTGACGAGATGCATCTTGTCGATCAGCGCGGTGAGGTCGTGCTGGCTCGAGGGCTCGGTGACGCCCGCACGGCTCTTCATGCGCAGCGCGTCGAGCCAGCGGCGCAGCTGCTCGTCGGCGGCTTCGCTCTGGCCAAGCAGGCTGAAGATGGCCTTGCGGCCCGCGAACAGCGCGGGCAGGCGCGCGTCGAGCTCGGAGACGCCGTAGGCCTCGTCGAAGCCGAAGGCCTCGCGCGCGACTTCGGGGCCGTACCGGTAGCCGTCCCAGATTTCGCGCTCGAAGTTTTTCTCGCGGCAGAAGAGTAGGGCCTTGTCCCCGGCAGGCGTGTCGCCGGCGATCAGCACCAGGGTGGACATGGGCTCGGCGAAGCCGGTGAGGTAATAGAAGTAGCTGTCGTGCCGGTATGGGAATTCGCTGTCGCGGTTGCGCACCACCTCGGGCGCGGTGCCGATGATGGCGATGCCTTCGGGCATGCGCGCGCATCGTCGCGAACAGACGCGCGCGGCGCTCGCGGTGGACGGCGGCGAGGATGCGGTCGGGAACGGATTGGTTCATCAGCTTCTCGTCTTCAAGTCGGGCGTGCCTGGGCGCATCCGGTAAACGGCCAGCTTCAGGAAGCGGCGCGCAACTGCCGGTCGAGCTCCGCAAGCTGGGCGGGCGTGCCGATATTGTGCCAGTTGCCGGCGAACAATTCTCCGCTGGCGCGGCCGGCGGCGATGGCCTCGCGCATGAGCGGCGCGAGCTTGGCCTTGGCGCCGGCCGCGACGCCGGCGAAGCTGCGGCTGTCGTAGAGGCCGATATTGGCGAAAGTGTACTTCTCGCCTTCCAGCGCCAGCCGGCCGTCGGGGAGCAGGGCGAAATCACCCTCGGGATGGAAATCGGGATTGGGCGCCAGGACCAGGTGCATGCGCGGCGCGTCCAGATGTGGCATGGACAGGGCGCGGCGGCGCAGCGCGGTATAGTCGTAGTCGGCGTAGATGTCGCCGCTGACGGCGAGGAAGACGCCTTCACCGAGCAGGGGCAGGGCCTTGGCGACGCCACCGGCGGTCTCCAGCGCCTCGCCTTCAGCCGAATAGCGGATGCGCACGCCCCAGCGCGCGCCGTCGCCCAGGGCTGCTTCGATCTGTCCGCCCAGCCAGGCGTGGTTGATCACGATGTCGGTCCAGCCCGCGGCCGCGAGGCGCTCCACGGTCCAGACTATCAGCGGCTTTCCGCCGGCCTCGAGCAGGGGCTTGGGCGTGGCGTCGGTCAGCGGGCGCATGCGCTCACCGCGGCCGGCCGCGAAGATCATCGCGCGCATGCGGGCCTCAGAAGCTAAAGCCCACTGGCGGCGGCACGGCGTCCAGGCTGTCGAAGATGCGCGCCAGCGGCGCGAGCTCCTGATAGCGGGCGGCGGCGGTGCGGGCGTAGGTCAGCACCAGCGGGATGTCGTCCAGATAGCCGGTCTTGCTGTCGCGGTAGGCCAGGCGCGCGAAGATGCCCAGCACCTTGAGCTGGCGCTGCAGGCCCATCCATTCATAGTCGCGATAGAAGGCGCCGAAGTCGGCGTTCACCGGCAGGCCGGCGCGCTTGGCGTCGGACCAGTAGCGGATCAGCCAGTCGATCTGCTGTTCCTCGTCCCAGCCGATATAGGCGTCGCGCCAGAGCGAGACGGCGTCGTAGGTGATGGGGCCGTGGACGGCGTCCTGGAAGTCGAGCACGCCGGGCTTGGCGTCGCCGTCCTCGTCCTGTAGCAGGCCGTCGAGCATGAGGTTGCGCGAATGGTAGTCGCGGTGCACGAAGACGGCGGGCTGGGCGAGGTTGTTGGCGAGCAACGCTTGCTTGACCTTGGTGAGCGTCTGCTGTTGTTTATCGTTGAGTTTGGTCTTGAGGTGGCGGGCGAGATACCAGTCTTCGAAGAGCTGCATTTCTCGGGAGAGCAGCGCCTCGTCATAGGCGGGCAGGACGCCCGCGCTGGAGATTTTTTGCATTTTGACCAGATTTTCCGCGGCGTCGGTGTAGAGCCTGTTGGCGACGGCGGGGTCCTGTCCACGCAGCGCGGAGAGGAAGGTCTCTCCGCCCAGGTCGGAGAGCAGCAGGAAGCCTTGTTCGAGGTCCTGGGCGAGGATGCGCGGCGCGTTTACGCCGGCCTGTTCCAGCAGCCCGGCCACCTTGATGAAGTGGCGGCAGTCCTCGTGCTGGGGCGGCGCATCCATGATGATCAGGCTGGCCGGTCCGGCGCCCTCGGCGTGCACACGGAAATAGCGGCGGAAGCTGGCGTCGGCCGAGGCCGGTGCGAGGCTCTCGGGCAGCAGCCGGGGCAGGGCCGGCCATCCCGCCAACGTGTACAGCCAGCCCTTGAGCAGGGTGACGCGGGGATCGGAATCGGGGGGGGCGAGGGCGCTTGCCTGGCCGCCGCCGGAGGGCGCGCCGGGCGCGGGTTGGAACGTCATGGAAGGTCAGAAATTTGCTTCATGGCTTGGCCTATAATACGCGACACCGAAACACGCCCGGATTTCCGGCGACCCGAACCCAGTCCAGTTGACCTGCTCCGACGACCGAACATTTTCATGCCGCGCCACGCCCCAGCCCGACGCCCCGCGCGATACATTTCTCCGGTGACCTTCCCGTGGCGCGCACTTCTGTGAAGCGGAGCGCGGTCAAGCTGGCCTCGCTGGCCGCCTGCATCGGCGCGGCGCTGCCCAGCTCGGCGCAGGCCGTGGCGGTGAAGGGTGATCCCGCCAGCACTCCCGATCCGCTCGCGCAGGGAGTGGAATACACGATGGACTCGCGGATCAATCCCGGCGTCCAGACCCTGCCGGTGCCGCCCGAGGCCAATCTGGCTGTGCCCAACGGCGACGGCTCCTTCGGCCTCAAAAAGCCTTCGGGCGCGCAGTCGCTTGCACGTCCCGCGCCGGCGCCCGCGCCGCAGCCCAACGACCGCATGCTGCCCACCGAAGTCACGGCGGACACTATCCGCACCGTGGACGAGCACATCATGATCCTCACCGGCAAGGTGGAGATCGTGCGCGGCACGCAGAAGCTGCGCGGCGACAAGGTCGAATACGACCGCGACACCGACGAGGTCAGCGCCGACGGCAACGTGCGCCTGGAGCGCAACGGCTTGATCGCCACCGGCCCCAGCGCGCAGATGCGCATTGACGCCAACGAAGGCACGATGCCCGACGCGAGCTACGAATTCACGCGCAACCGCGCCAACGGCAAGGCGCAGCGCATCAACTTCGTCGGCCCCGGCCAATACCAGGCCGAGAACGCCACCTACAGCACCTGCAGCCAGAGTAGCCCGGACTGGATCATCCGCGCCAACCGCATCGACATCGACGACGACCGCAAGATCGGCAAGGGTGAATACGGCTGGCTGTATTTCTATGGCATGCCGGTGTTCGCCGCGACCAGCTTTTCCATCCCGATGGACAACGAGCGCAAGACCGGCGCACTGGCGCCGTCTTTCGGCTACAACAGCCGCGCCGGCTTCGACGCCGTCATGCCGTACTACGTGAACATCGCGCCCAACCGCGACCTCACACTGTATCCGCGCATCCTGGCCACGCGCGGCCTGCAGCTGGGCGCCGAATACCGCTATCTCGAGCCGACCTACAGCGGGGTGTTCGCCGGCGACTACCTGCCCGGCGACCGCCTGGCCGGCCGCGACCACTGGTCCTACAGCCTCAAGCAGCGGCAGACCTTCGGCATCCCCGGCCTGACCGCCTATGTCGACTACACACGGGTGTCGGACGACAAGTATCCCGACGACCTCGGCCGCGGCCTGGTCGCGGCGGTGTCACGCCAGTTCAACCAGGAAGCGGGCCTGAGCTACGGCTCTGGCTACTGGAGCGCGCTGGCGCGCGTCCAGCAGTTCCAGGCACTGCTGCCCAACACGCCGCCCTATGTGCGCGAGCCGGAAATCAGCCTGTGCTACAACCGCCGCTATGACGACGGCCTGAACGTGTCGATGGACAGCAACGTCACGCGTTTCCTGAGCCCCATCGCGACGGTCGCCAACCGCGCCTACGTCAAGCCCGAGATCAGCCACAACTACCGCTCTCTCGCCTGGTACGTCACGCCCAAGGTCAGCCTGCATGCGTCGGCCTACAGCATCGACGGCGCGGGTTCGTCCACGACGCCGAACAGCTTCACCCGCGTGCTGCCGACCTACAGCCTGGATTCCGGCGTCACCTTCGAGCGCGATGCGCCCGAACTGAGCTCGTTCTTCAGCAAGGCGATTCTGCAGACGCTCGAGCCGCGCCTGTTCTACGTCTACACGCCGTTCAAGGACCAGAGCAACATCCCCTTGCTGGACTCGGCCGACACCGACTTCAGCATGACGCAGATCCTCTCGGAGAATCCGTTCTCTGGGCAGGACCGCATCGCCGACAACAACAAGGTCACCGCCGGCGTGACCTCGCGCTTCATCGAGGCCAACACCGGCCTGGAGCGCGCGCGCTTCACCATCGCCCAGCGCTTCGACCTCACCGGCCAGCGCGTGACCATCACCACCACCAACAACAACAACGCGGCGTCCAAGTATTCCGACTTGCTTCTGGCGGCGGTGCTCAAGATGACCGCTACCCTGGGGGGGGACAGCACCTTCCAGTACAATCAGCAGAACAGCCGACTGCAGAAGGCCAATCTGTCGCTGACCTGGCGGGCGGGTCCGCAGCGCGTGCTCAATTTCGCATACCGCTATCAGAGCCCGACCGCGTTGCTGAACAACACCACGCTGCGCCAGGTGCAGATTTCCGGCCAGTGGCCGCTGCTGCCCCGGGTGTACGGCATTGCCCGCGCGAACTACGACATCCAGGGAAAGACCATGGTCGACAGCCTGGTGGGATTTGAATACGATGCCGATTGCTGGCTTGGCCGCGTCATCATGCAGCGCTTCGTGGGCCCGGTGCTCAGCGGCACCGTCACGGAAAACAGGGCGACGACGCAGATCATGTTCCAGATTGAATTCAAGGGCCTGTCCAAGCTGGGCGCCGACACTTCCAACATCCTCCGGCTGAACATCCCGGGCTACATGCCGCCGTCCCCCAACACCGACTACAACGCGGCCCCGGCGCCGGCTGCGGCAGCCGCGTTCACCAGCGCCTCTTCCGCCAAACAGTGATATGAAGCTCATCCGACCTTTCGTGATTTCCTGCCTGGCCGGCGCCAGCCTGAGCGCGCATGCGCAGACGAGCCCCTCAGCCGCGGCTCCTGCCGCTGCGCCCACCGCCGCGCCCGCCCTCCAGGCCGCGCCCGCGGAAATGCCCATCATCGACGAGATCGCCGTCATCGTGAACAACGGCATGGTGACCCGCAAGGAAGTGCTCGAGCGCGCCGCGCAGGTCGAGGAGCAGTTCCGTGCCAGCCAGCGGCCCGTGCCAGAGCGCACCCAGATCATCGCCGAAGCCATGGACCAGCTCGTGCTCGAACGCATCCAGGTGCAGGAAGCCACCGAAGCCGGCATCACCGTGCCCGACGCCGACCTCGAGCGCATCATCGGCCAGATTGCCCAGCATAACGGCATCGGCGTCGAGGCGCTGCGGACCGAAATCGAGAAGACTGGCATGAAGTGGCCCAAGTACCGCGAGCAGTTGCGCAAGGAAGTGCAGATCGGCCGCCTGCGCGACAAGGAAGTCGTCAGCAAGGTTCAGGTCTATGACAACGAGATCGACGCCTTCATCGCCGAGCGCACTGGCCGCGCCGCCTTGCCCGCCGGCGACGAATACCGCATCGAGCAGATTCTCGTGCCGGTGCCGGAAGGCGCCAGCGCCGAGCGCTCCTCCGTGGCCCGCGACCGCGCGGTGGACCTGCTCAAGCAGATCCGTGACGGCGCCGAATTTCCCAAGAGCGCGCCCTCGGGCACCGACCTGCAGGTGAGCGACCTCGGCTACCGCAACGCCGAGCGCCTGCCCAAGCTCTTTCTCGATGCCGTCTCCGGCCTCAAGCCCGGCGAGCTGATCGCCGCGCCACTGCAAAGCCCGGCCGGCTGGCACATCCTGCGCCTGACCGACAAGCGCCGCGCCGGCATGGACGCGATCAAGGTGCCGCAGACCCAGATCCGCCAGATCGTGCTGCGCATCGGCGACGGCCTGAACGAAGCCGAAGCGCGCCGCCGCCTCTACGCGCTGGCCGAGCGCGTGCGCAATGGCGGCAATTTCGCCGAACTCGCGCGGCAGTTCTCCCAGGATCCGCCCAGCGCCCAGCGCGGCGGCGACCTCGGCTGGGTGTCGGCCGGCGAATTGCCGCCCGAGATCGAAGCCGTCATCCGCGATCTCAAGCCCGGCAAAATGGCTGAGCCCGTGCGCGGCCAGAATTCCATGCACCTGATCCAGGTCATGGGCCGCCGCGAGGTGGAAGTCACCGCCGAGCAGCAGCGCGAATTCGCCCGCGCCGCGATCCGCGAACGCAAGGTGGAGCAGGCCGTGCGCGACTGGCTGCGCCAGCTGCGCGAAAACGCCTATGTCGACTATCGAGTCGGCCTCGGCTGACCTGCTCGCCATCACTACCGGCGAACCCGCCGGTTTCGGATCCGACATCAGCATCCAGGCGCTCGTCTCCGAGACCGTGCGTGCGCGTCTGCGCGTGGCCGGCCGGCGCTGCGCGGTGCTCGGCGACGCGGCGCTGTTCGGGGAGCGCGCCCGCGCCGTCGGCCTGGCCGACGCCTGGCGGCGCACGCTGGAGGAGGGGGCGGCGCTCGTCGAGCCTTTCGCCCTGCGCGCGCCCTGCAAGCCGGGCCAGCTCGACCCCGCCAACGCCGCCTACGTGCTTGAACTGCTCGACGCCGCGCTCGCCGGCTGCGCGAACGGCCGGTATACTGCCATGGTGAATGCGCCGCTGAAAAAGAGCACGATCGCCACGCTGCTCCTCGATTTCTCCGGCCATACCGAATACCTCGCCGAAAAGACCGGCGCGAAGCAGGTCGTGATGATGCTCGCCGGCCCCATCCAGGGCGGACGCATGCTGCGCGTGGCGCTCGCCACCACGCACCTGCCCTTGAACCAGGTGAGCGCTGCCATCACCCGAGAGGGTCTGCTCGCCACGCTGCGCGTCGTCGACACCGATCTGCGCCGCCGCTTCGGCATCGCCAAGCCCGCGATCATCGTCACCGGCCTGAATCCGCACGCCGGCGAGGAGAAAGCCGTCATCGAACCGGCCATCGCCGCCGCCCGCATCGACGCCCGCGGTCCCTATCCGGCCGACACGTTGTTCCAGCCGCGCCATCTCGACGGCGCCGACTGCGTGCTCGCCATGTACCACGATCAGGGCCTCGCGCCGCTCAAGTACGCCACCTTCGGCCAGGGCGTGAACGTCACCTTGGGCCTGCCCATCGTGCGCACCTCGGTCGACTACGGCACCGCGCTCGATCTCGCCGCCACCGGCAGGGCGGACGCCGGCAGCATGGTCCAGGCCATCTCCGTGGCCCTCGAGATGTGTGGAGCAGGCACATGAAATCCCAGCCGGCCAAGGGCCGCGGCCAGTCCAGGATGCAGGGCCACGAGGCGCGCAAGCGCTTCGGCCAGAACTTCCTGCACGACGCTGGCGTCGTCGGCGCCATCGTCAACGCGGTCAATCCGGAGCCCGGCGAATGCGTCGTCGAGATCGGCCCCGGCCTGGGCGCGCTCACCGGCCCGCTGATCGAGCGCTGCGGCGCCATCCACGCCGTCGAGCTCGACCGCGACCTGATCGCGCGCCTGTCCTCGCGCTTCGGCAAGGCGCTCACCATGCATGAGGGCGACGCGCTGCAGTTCGACTTCGCCCAGATCGCCGCCGGCGAAGCGGTGCAGGGCCAGCGCCTGCGCGTCGTCGGTAATCTGCCCTACAACATCTCCAGCCCGCTGCTCTTCCATCTGCTGGAGGCGGCCGACAAGATCCAGGACCAGCATTTCATGCTGCAGAAGGAAGTGGTGGAGCGCATGATCGCTGAGCCCGGCAGCAAGGCCTACGGCCGGCTGTCGGTGATGCTGCAGCTGCGCTATCACATGGAGATGCTCTTCGTCGTGCCGCCGGAGTCCTTCGATCCGCAGCCGCGCGTCGATTCCGCCGTGGTGCGCATACTGCCCTGGCCCGACACGCGCCGCGTCGACCTGGGCTGCGACATGCAGACGCTGCAGGACATCGTCGCGCTCGCTTTCTCTCAGCGCCGCAAGATGCTGCGCAACACGCTGGGCGACCTGCCGCTCGATTTCGCCGCGATTGGCTTCGATCTCTCGCGCCGCGCCGAGGAAGTGCCGCCGGCGGAATACGTCGCCCTGGCGCGGCTCGCGTAGAAGAGATGAGCCGCGCGCCGGCCGCGCTCAATGCAGCGCCCAGCGCCTCGAGCGGCGCGCCCCAGTCCGCATGCGCCGTCTGCCGGAACAGCCGCGCAGTTGGATACCAGGGGCTGTCGGCGCGCTCCAGCGGCCAGCGGAAATTGGCGGTCTCTGGCAGCAGAATCCACACCGGCTTGCCCATTGCGCCGGCCAGATGTGCGGAAGCGGTGTCCACGCTGATGATCAGATCCATCTCCGCGATCAGCGCGGCCGTGTCGGAGAAGTCGTGCAGCGCCGCGCCGTGATCGGCGATCGGCAGTTGCGTGAGCGCCTCGCGGTCGGTCTCGGGCACTTACTTTTGCAACGAATGCCATTGCGCCGGCAAGGCCAGCAGCGGCGCGAGCTGCGCCAGCGCGATATTGCGCAGCGCCAGCCGCGCCTGCGGCAGCTCGCTCGCCTGCTTCACCGACCCGGCCCAGCACAGGCCGATGCGCGGCGCGCGCTCCGCCGCGCCGTCTGTCGGTATGGAGAGCGTTTCGCGCCAGGCGGCCGCCGCGGCCTCGGGCGCATGCAGATAAGGAACGGCTGAGGGAATCGCCTCGAGCCGCGTGCCGAAGGCCTCGGGCAGGCTCAGCAGCGGGCAATAGAGGTCGAAGTCGGGGAGCGCCTCTCCATCCGCGGCGACCGTGAGGCCGGGCGCATCCAGCGTGCGCATCAGCGCCTGGAGCGCTGGCGGCGTCTCAAAAATCACCTGCGCGCCCCGGGCCGCGTGCAGCGGCACGTAGCGGCAGAACTGCAGGCCGTCTCCCAGGCCCTGTTCGGCGTGCACGAGGATGCGCTTGCCCTCGAGCGGCTGAGCAAGTTTGCGCAGCCGCGCTCGTAGTCGCCCGTCTGCAGGCGCAGCAGGCTCAGATACCATTGCGCCTGCGCGAAATCCGGTCGCAGCTCGACGGCCTTCTCCGCGGCTTCGATGGCTTCGGCATGCCGCCGCGCCGCATGCAGAGTCAGGCTGTGGTTCAGCCAGGCGGCGGCGTCGCGCGGCGCGAGTTTGAGCGCCTTGGCGTGGCTCTGCGGCGTTTCGTCGAAGCGCCGCAACTCCTTGAGCGTGTTGCCGCGGTTGATCCAGGTGTCGGCGAAACCGGGCTACAGCGCCAGCGCCTGGGCGTTGCCGGGATCGAGAGCTAGAGCAGCTTACCGCTGGCCTGCAAAGCCTCCTCGTCGCGGCCGAGTTCGCTCAGGGCGATGGCGAGGTTGTGCCATGCGTCGCGGTGGCGGGCGTCGGCCTGGGCGCCCTTCTTCGAATGCACCACACCGAGAATCAGCAGCACGTCGGGATTGCGCGGTTCGGATTTGAGCATGGCGCGCAGCAGCTTTTCCGCGCCGTCGTGGTTGCCGTAGCGCAGGTGCAGCAGGACTTGCTCAGCTTGATGTGGCTTTGGCATTCCCAGGTCTTTCGGACGACAGAAATCGGATGAGCCGCTATTTTTCCAAAGCCAGCTTGCGGCGGGAAACGGCGGCGGAAGGTTTGGCGCGGCCCTCGGCGGCCTGCTCGAGCAGGGCCGCGATGATCGGCAGCTCGCGGCGCGTCGCCAGGCAGCAGAGGAAATAGTCGATGCGCAGCCGGTCCCTCTCGATCGGCACCGCGCGCAGCTCGGGCAGCTCGATGAATTCGATGTCGGTCACGAAGCCCAGGCCCATGCCGGCGCACACCGCGTGGAAGATCGCCTCGCGGCTGTTGATCTCCAATTTTTGCCACAGCTTCCGGCCCGCGCGTTCGGCGGCATGCTCGACGATCTGGTGCGTCTTGGAGCTGGGCTCGCGCAGGATCAGCGGCTGGGCCCGCCAGCGGATCGTCGCGGCGCACGATGGCGACGATGGGATGGCTGCGGTAGGGCACGACGTGCAGGCGCGGATCGCGCGACACGATGGCGAGGATGCCGACGTCGATCTCGAAATCCTTGATGCGGGCCAGCGTCTCGTCCTCGGTGGACAGCAACAGGTCGAGTTTGATGTCGGGAAAGGCCTGTTCGACGCGCGCCAGCAGGTCGATGGCTATCGGCGGCGACACCGCGCCGATGCGCAGCAGCCAGGTCTGATGGCCGTTGAGGTTCTGCAGCACCTGCATCGCCTCCTCTTCATGGCCGAACATGCCGCGCGTCACCGAAAAAAGCTGCTCGCCGGCCGGCGTCAGCCCCACCGACTTGCCGCGCCGGAAGAACAGCTCCACGCCGAAGCGATCCTCGAGGTCGCGCAACTGCTCGGTCACCGTCGGCTGGCCGACGTTCAGGTAATCGGCCGCGGCGGTGAAGCCGCCTTCCTTGGCGACGGCATGAAAGGAACGCAGCTGCTTGCGGTACTGGAACATCGCTCTTCCCTTGGTTTTTCGGGCCTGGAAGCGAACGGAAAACGCCGCGGCGCAGCATTTCTATCCATCGGCTCAGCCGATACATCATATTGAATAATCGATTCGACCGATAGTAAACCCTCTCGCATATTTCGCCCACATTCGATTTGCAACTGCTGGATCCGAAGAGAACGAGGAGACACATGAGCAGCGTGTATTACAACCCGGTCGCCATCCATTCCGGCGAAGGCAGCCTGGCGATGCCGCCCAGGCTTGCCGCCGGCCGCCGCGTCGCGCTGGTGACTTTTCCCGAGGCCCGCGCCCTGGGCATGATCGCCAAGTTCGAGGTGCTGCTGCCCAGCCAGGTCGCGCTGGTCGTCGAGGACGTCCTGCCCAATCCCGACGTGGCCCAGCTCGACGCGCTCTATGCGCACTTCTGGGAACATGCCGGAGGACTACGATCTGATCGTCGCCCTGGGCGGCGGCAACGCCATCGACACCGCCAAGGCGCTGATGGTCGGCACGGCCTCGGGCCGGTTCTCCGACCGGCTTGCCCTTCTGGCCGAGGGAAAGCCCTTCACCCCGGCGCGCCACAAGCCGCTCATCGCCATCCCGACCACGGCCGGCACTGGCAGCGAAGTCACGCCCTGGGCCACGGTCTGGGACGCCGCGCGCCAGAAGAAATATTGCTTGCATCTGGACTGAACCTGGCCGAGCGCGGCCATCGTCGATCCCGCGCTCATGCTCAGCCTGCCGCGCAGCGTCACGGTGTCCACCGGACTGGATGCGCTCTCGCATGCGCTGGAGTCGATCTGGAACGTCAACGCCAATCCGATCTCCGACAGCTTCGCGGTGTCCGCCGTGCAGGACATCCTCGAATGCCTCGTCCCGCTCGCCAACAAGCTCGACGACATGCGCCTGCGCAGCCGCATGTCCCTGGCCGCGCTCAAGGCCGGCATAGCCTTCTCCAACACCAAGACCGCGCTCGTGCATTCCATCTCCTACGACATGACCCTTCGCCATGACCTGCCGCACGGCATCGCCTGCTCGTTCACGCTGCCCATGGTGCTCGGCATGGCCTTGGGCCGGCGCGCCGACCGCGACACCGTTCTCCAGCGCCTGTTCGGTGCCGACCTGCAGGCCGCGCAGAGGCGCCTGGGCGAATTCCTGCGTGAACTCGGAGTGAAGACCGAATTCGCAGACTACGGCATCTCCGACGAGGAGCAGCGCGCCATGATCAGCCACGCGATGGACGGCCAGCGCGGCAAGAACTTCATCGGTGCGGCCTGCCCCGGGCGCCGCAAGAACAACGACAAGGAGACCGAATAGCCCCATCGAAGTCAACGGCCGCGCCTACGCATGGCCCGCCACGCCCACCGTCGTCGTCTGAGTCGACGGCTGCGAGGAAGACTATCTGCACGCGGCGGCGAAGGCGGGTGTCGCGCCCTATATCAGCCGGCTGCTCGCCGGCGGCGGCGCCTTCCAGGCCGACTGCGTCGTGCCAAGCTTCACCAATCCCAACAACCTGTCCATCGTCACCGGCGCACCGCCTTCCTGCACGGCATCTGCGGCAACTTCCTCTACGACCGCGAGAGCGGCCAGGAAGTGCTGATGAACGATCCGAAATGGCTGCGCGCGCCGACCATCCTCTCGGCCTTCTCGCGCGCTGGCGAGCCCAACATGATCTATCTGCAGGACCAGTGCGACGCCTGGCTCGGCAAGCCGCTCGAACAGGGCGGCGCGCGCGTGATCCTGCCCACCACCGATCCCTATGTGTCGTGCACCACGGCGCGCTCGGCTCCTTCGCCACGATCTATCTCGATTCGCCCCAGAACCAGAACACGGTGCGCCGCGCCATGGGCATGCTCGAGGGCATCGAATCCGTGCTCGGCAACAAGGAAGCCGCCGAGCGCTTCGATCTGCCGCCCGACCGCATCGGCGACCTGGTCGTGATCTCGACGAAACACCATGTGCTGGGTACCAGCGCGGTCAAGCACGACCTCTCCGGCCTGACCGTGCCGCTGCGCTCGCACGGCGGCGTCTCTGAGCAGGGCGTCCCGCTGCTGCTCAACCAGCCGTGCAAGGCCCCGACGGGCCGCAGGCTGCGCAACTTCGACGCATTTTTCATGGCCTTGAACCTCCCCGGCCAGCCGGCCGGCGCCAAGACGACCGTTTCCACCTCCACCGCAGGGCAGCACGCATGAACACATCCGCAAAATGAGAACTGGGTTTCAGCGCCGAGGCCATGCGCATCGGCGGCCGCAAGGTGACGCGCTACGAGACGATCAACGTCTATTCGCCGTACAGCGGCGACATCGTCGGCACCGTCCCCAAGGCCACGCTCGAAGACGTGCGCGAGGCCTTCGCCATCGCCAACGCCTAAACGCCCACGCTGACCCGCTACCAGCGCGCCGAAATCCTCAAGCGCGCCGGCGACCTGCTGCGCGGACGCGTCGAGGAGGCCGCGAACCTGATCACGATGGAATCCAGCCTGTGCAAGAAGGATTCGGTCTATGAGATCGGCCGCGTGTCCGACATGTTCGGCTTCGCCGCCGCGCGGGCGGCTTGCAGGCAAGCTGGCAGCCGGGGCCGACGAGGCCTTCAGGCCGACTCAGTGTTCGATCAGCTCGATCTTGTAGCCGTCCGGATCCTCGACGAAGGCGATCACCGTGGTGCCGCCCTTGACCGATCCGGCCTCGCGGGTCACCTTGCCGCCGGCGGCGCGGATGTCGTCGCAGGCCTTGGCGGCGTTGCTCACCTCGATGGCGACGTGGCCTAAGGCGCCGCACATCTCATAGCTCGACACGCCGTGGTTGTAGGTCAGCTCGAGCACCGCATGCTCGCTCTCCTCGCTGTAGCCGACGAAGGCCAGCGAATACTTGTAGGCCTCGTTCTCGCTTTGGCGCAGCAGCTTCATGCCCAGCACCTTGGTGTAGAAATCGATGGAGCGTTGCAGGTCGCCGACCCGCAGCATAGCGTGGAGGATGCGCATAGCTTGAAAGAATGCGTGGTTGCGGAACCGGCATTCTGGCAGAAGGGTGCGGATTGCGCCCGGCCCGCTTTCAGAGCTGGGGCAGCAGTTCGGGCGGTGGCTCGCGAAGCGTGTCGCGGGCGTGTTCGTATTCAGGGAAGATCGAAGCCACGGTCTGCCAGAAGCGCGGGCCGTGGTTCATTTCCTTGAGGTGCGAGAGTTCGTGGGCGGCCACGTAGTCGATGATCGACAGCGGGAAGTGGATCAGCCGCCAGTTCAGGCGGATGCGCCCGTCGGCGCTGCAGCTGCCCCAGCGCGTGGTCGCCGAGGACAGGGCCAGGGCGGCGACGCGCACGCCGAGCTTCTCGCCGTAGAGCGCCAGGCGCTCGGTGAAGATCGCGCGCGCCTGCTTCTGCAGCCAGCCCTGCACTCGGTCCTTGATCTGCTGTTCGCTGGCGCCGGCCGGCAGGCCCAGGCCGAGCACGCCGCGCTCGGCGTCGAAATGCAGCACGCCGGTGCGCGACGCGAGCTTGAAATGGATGTGCTTGCCCAGATAAGGCAGGCGTTCGCCGTCCACCCAGCGCACCGGCAGCACGACCGGGCGGTTGCGCCGCTCCTGCATCTCCGCCAGCTTGGCGACGACCCAGCGCTTTTTCTCGTGGATGGTGGCCTCGACCTCAGTCAGCGGCACCCAGCGCGGCGCGGTGATCGTCAGGCCCGATTCGTCGATGGACAGGCCGATGGTGCGCCGCGACGAGCGGCGGAAGCGGTAGGCGAGCACCTGGCCGTCGAGCAGGATCTGGCGCATGCCGTCGACGGTGCGGCCCGGCGGCGTGGGAGGCTGCGCGGCGGCTGGTCCCGTGGATTCGGGATCCTGAACGGCGCCCGCGTCCACGGGAGCGCCGGTCTGCGCGCCCGGCTGGCGCGTCGAAGAAGGAATTTGGGGACTGCGGGGAGCGACGGGTTCGAGAACTTCGGCGGAGAAGAGATCCAGTGGCAGCGCTGCGTTGAGGGCTGCGGAGGGGACGGGTCGGATCGGTTTCGGTTGGACCGGGTTCACTGAATGCTTGCGGTGGTCTTGTCCGTATTGGTCGCTGAGTACGCGTCAGGGTCGATTGTACGCATTTCCCGCTCGATCCACGTCTCGACTTCGTCCATCAGCGAATCGGGCGTCCTGCCCGTCGAGGAAATAGCCGGGCCGATCGATACGGTAATCAGGCCGGGCGTTTTGCGCAAGCGGTTGCGCGGCCAGCAGCGGCCGGCGTTGTGCGCGACCGGCAGCACCCAGACGTCGGTGTCCACTGCCAGGCGCGAGCCGCCGGTCTTGTATTTGCCCTTGGTGCCGGTGCGGGTGCGCGTTCCCTCGGGGAAGAAGATGATCCAGGCGCCCTCGGAGAGGCGCTCCTTGCCCTGGCGCACCACGGAGGCGTAGGCGTTTTTGCCGTCGGCGCGGTTGATGTGGACCATGCGCAGCAGGCCCAGCGCCCAGCCGAAGAAGGGCACGTAGAGCAGTTCGCGCTTGAACACGTAGCACAGGGGCTTGGGCATGTATGAGACGAAGGCGATGGTCTCCCAGGCGGACTGGTGCTTGGAGAGCACGATCACCGGCTTTTCGCGCATCGCCTCGGCGTTTTCCATGCCGATGAAGCGGTAGCGGATACCGCACAGCGCGCGCGCCACCCAGATCACCGCGCCGGTCCAGCCCTGCACCATGCGGTAGCGGCCATCGGTGCTGAGGAAGGGGAAGGCGATCAGGCAGGCGATCGCGTAGGGTGGCGTGTAGCTCAGCAGGAAGAGCAGGAAGAGGATCGAGCGCAGCATGTTCATCAGAAGGTCCCCGCCAGCAGGTAGCGCACGAAGGTCTTCAGGTCGGCGTGGATCTGGGTGCCGGGCGGCAGCTCGGCGGCGTGCTTCTCCTGGGTCTTGCGGCCCTTGCCGGTGAGCACCAGATGCGGCGCGCATCCCACGGTGGCGCCGGCCTGCAGATCGCGCAGCGAATCGCCCACGGCGGGCACGCCCATCAGGCCCACGCCGAAGCGCTTGCCGATGTCCTCCAGCATGCCCGGCAGCGGCTTGCGGCAGAAGCACAGGTCGCCGGCGGTGTGCGGGCAGAAGAAGACGGCGTCGATGCGCCCGCCCATGGCGGACAGCGCGCGGTGCATCTTGTTGTGCATGGCGGTGAGCGCCTGCATATCGAACAGGCCGCGACTGATGCCCGACTGGTTGGTTGCCACCGCCACGCGGTAGCCGGCCTGGTTGAGCCGGGCAATGGCTTCCAGGCTGCCGGGGATCGGCACCCATTCCTCGGGCGACTTGATGAACAGGTCGGAGTCGAGGTTGATGACGCCGTCGCGGTCGAGGATGATGAGCTTGGTGGCGGACTGGGGCATCTTGGTCGGCTCAGGCGGCCAGCAGGGAGAGGTCGGCGGCGCGGTTCATCAGGCCGTGCAGGCCGGCGAGCAGGGCGATGCGGTTGGTGCGCAGGGCCGGATCCTCGGCGTTGACCATCACCTTGTCGAAGAAGCTGTCCACCGCTTCGCGCAGCCCTGCGAGCTGGTGCAGCGCGTCGGTGAACCTGCCGGCGGCGAATTCCTTCTCCGCGGCCGGGCGGATCTTCTCCAGCGCGGCGTGCAGCGCCTTCTCCGCCTCCTCCTGGAAGAGTCCCGCATTCACCGAGGCGGCCGGCGCGGTTTCCGACTTCTTGAGGATGTTGCCGATACGCTTGTTCGCCGCGGCCAGGGCCTGGGCCTCGGGCAGACCGGCGAAGGCGCGCACGGCTTCGATGCGCTCCACGATGTCGCTCAGGGTCACGGCCGCGTTCTGCGGGCCGCCCAGCGGCGCGACGACGGCTTCGACTTCCTGCGTGCTGTAGCCCTGGTCGCGCAGATAGCCGCGCAGGCGGTCGAGCGCGAAGGCGAGGATGGCGTAGACCGCCGCCGTGCCGGTGTGCTCGAGCCGGTGGCCGGCGAAGCTGTGCTGCGCCTTCTCCAGCAGAGCGCGCAGCGCCAGCGGCAGTTTCTTCTCGATGAGGATGCGCAGGATGCCCAGTGCATGGCGGCGCAGGGCGTAGGGATCCTTCTCGCCGGTGGGGATCAGGCCGATGCTCCAGATGCCGACCAGCGTTTCCAGCTTGTCGGCCAGGGCCAGCACGGTGCCGGTGTCGGTGGCGGGCAGGGCGTCGCCGGCGAAGCGCGGCTGATAGTGCTCGGTCATCGCGGCGACGACTTCGGCGTGCTCGCCGTCGATGCGCGCGTAATAGCCGCCCATGATGCCTTGCAGCTCGGGGAATTCGCCGACCATGTCGGTCAGCAGGTCGGCCTTGGTGAGCGTCGCGGCGCGTTGGGCCGTCGCGGCCAGGGCGCCTGGCTTCCATGCCTCGGAGATCGACTTGGCGAGGCTGCGCACGCGCTCCATCCGCGCCAGCTGGCTGCCCAGCTTGTTGTGATAGATCACCTTCTCGAGCAGCGGCACGCGGTCCTCGAGCTTTTTCTTCTGGTCCTGCTCGAAGAAGAACTTCGCGTCGGCCAGGCGCGGGCGCACGACGCGCTCATTGCCCTCGACGATCTTTTCCGGCGTCGCGGTCGCGAGATTGGAGACGATCAGGAAGCGGTTGCGCAGCTTGCCCTGGGCATCGGTCAGCGCAAAATACTTCTGGTTGGTCTGCATCGTCAGGATCAGGCATTCCTGCGGCACCTTGAGGAAGGCTTCCTCGAAATGGCAGGCGTAGACCACCGGCCATTCGACCAGGGAGTTCACTTCGTCGAGCAGGGACTTGGGCATCAGCGCCTGGTCCGAGCCAGCGGCCTTGAGCAGCTCGGCGCGGATGCGCTCCTTGCGGCCGGCGTAGGAGGCGATGACCTTACCATGCTGTTCGAGCGTGGCGGCATAGCCTTCGGCGTCGGCGATGCTGATGGCACCCGCGGACAGGAAGCGGTGGCCCTGCGTGGCGCGGCCGGCCTGCAGGCCGAGCACTTCCACGCCGACCACGTCCTTGCCGTGCAGCGCGATCAGGCTGTGCGCCGGACGCACGAACTGCACGTCGCGCTGCCGCGCGGTGCCGGGATGCAGCTGGTAGGTCATGACCTTGGGGATCGGCAGCTTGGCGACGGTCTCGGTCAGCGCGCGCTGCAAGCCGGCGGCCAGCTCGGCGCCGCCTTGGCTACGGGTCAGGAAGAAGGCGTCGGCCTTGCCGTCGCTGGCGCGCTCGAGCTTCTCCAGCGGCAGGTCGGGCACGCCCAGTGCGGCGAGCTTCTTGGTGAGCGGCGCGGCGGGCTTGCCCTCGGCGTCGAGCGCCACGGAGACGGGCAGCACCTTCTCGCGCACCGTCTTGTCCTCGGCCTTGGCGCGCACGCCGGCGATGCTCACCGCGAGGCGGCGCGGCGTCGCATAGGCGGTGAACGCCGCGTCCTTGGCGGCCAGGCCTTCCTTCTGGATGCCGGCGAGGATGCCGGCGGCGAATGCGTCGCCCAGACATGCGAGGGCCTTAGGCGGGAGTTCCTCGGTCAGCAGTTCGACCAGCAGGGTGGATTGAGTCGTCGTCATGCTTAAGCCGCCTTCGCTTGAATCAGGGCCTTGTCGGCCATCGGGAAGCCCAGCGCGGCGCGGGAGTCGTAGTAGGCCTGGGCGACCAGGCGGGAGAGGTTGCGGATGCGGCCGATGTAGGCGGCGCGCTCGGTCACGGAGATGGCGCCGCGGGCGTCGAGCAGGTTGAAGGTGTGGCCGGCCTTGAGCACCATTTCATAGGCGGGCAGGGCTAGGACCTGGGCCGCGTCCTCGAGCTTCTCGCCCTTGTCGTTAACGCCCATGAGCTTACGCGCCTCGGCTTCGTAGCTGGAGAAGAGCTGGAGCAGGAATTCGGTGTTGGAGCGCTCGAAGTTGAAGGTCGACTGCTCGACTTCGTTCTGATGGAAGACGTCGCCGTAGGTCAGCGTTTTGGTGACGCCGCTTTCCTCGCGCGTGGTCCAGACGAGGTCGTAGACGTTTTCCTTGCCCTGCAGATACATAGCGAGGCGCTCGATGCCGTAGGTGATCTCGCCGAGCACCGGATTGCAGTCCAGGCCGCCGACCTGCTGGAAATAGGTGAACTGGGTGATTTCCATGCCGTTGAGCCAGACTTCCCAGCCCAGGCCCCAGGCTCCGAGCGAGGGGTTCTCCCAGTCGTCCTCGACGAAGCGCACGTCGTTCTGCTTGAGGTCCAGGCCGAGAGCGGCGAGCGAGCCGAGGTGGAGGTCGAGGATGTCGGCGGGCGCGGGCTTGAGCACCACTTGGTATTGGTAGTAGTGCTGCAGGCGGTTTGGGTTCTCGCCGTAGCGGCCGTCCTTGGGGCGGCGCGAAGGCTGCACGTAGGCGGCGCGCCAAGGCTCGGGGCCGATGGCCCGCAGGAAGGTGGCGGTGTGCGAAGTGCCCGCGCCGACCTCGAGGTCGATGGGCTGGAGCAGGGCGCAGCCCTGGCGGTCCCAGTAGTCTTGCAGCGTGAGAATGATTTGTTGAAATGTGATCATGGCGCGTCCGGGTCATGCCGCCCGGCGCCGGCGCGTTGGAAGCGGGCCGGCGGAGGCGGGGAAATGGCAACCCGCGATTTTACCGGCTTTTCCGGTTGAGCCCGGCTTTCCGCGGCTGCGCGGAAAGCCCCGCCTAGCCGCTGCGCAGCCGCGCCACGGCGAAGGCCAGCGCGAGGATCAGTAGGCAGGCCGCGAGCACGGGCAGGTCGCCCCAGCGCACATAGGGCGTCTCGCCGTCCGTCCCGCGCACCGACACGGTCAGCGCGCCGGCGGTCATGTGCGGCAGGGCGGCCTGCAGCTTGCCGTCTGGGCCGATCACGGCGGTGGCGCCGGTGTTGGTGGCGCGCACCATGGGCTTCTGGGTTTCGAGGCTGCGCATGCGCGCCATCTGCAGATGCTGGTCGAGGGCCACGGTGTCGCCGAACCAGGCGAGGTTGGTCATGTTGGCGAGGATCTGCGCGGGCTGGCGCTCGGCATGCAGGCCGTGGGCGATCTCCGCGCCGAAGATGTCCTCGTAGCAGATGTTCACGCCGACGCGCAGCACCCCGCGCTCGCCCTTGACCTCGAAGGGCTCCTGGGCTGCGGTGCCGCGCGCGAAGTCGCCCATGGGCATCACCATCGCGTCGACGAACCAGCGGAAGCCGTAGGGCACGAATTCGCCGAAGGGAACGAGGTGGTGCTTGTCGTAGCGGAAGTTCAGGTCGGGCGAGAAGCCGAAGGCGCTGTTGGTGAGCTTCGGCTGCGCGGCCTCTCCGGGCTGGCGCAGCTTGATCCCCGCCGCGCCGATCAGCAGATGGCTGCCGCTGTCGCGCGAGAAGGCGCGCAGCGTGTCGAACATGGCCGGCGGCAGATCGTCGAGCAAGATGGGCAGGGCGGTCTCGGAGCTGACGATCAGGTCGGCCGGCACGGCGGTGAGCATCTTGAGATTGGTCTGCAGCACTTGGCTGAGCTTTTGCACGTCGAACTTCATCTCCTGCGGCACGTTGCCCTGGAGCAGGCGGATGCGAAGCGCCGCCGCCGTGTCCTGCGTGAAGCGCACCGCGCCGGCCCCCCAGCCGAGCAGCAGCACCAGGGCCGCCGCGCCGAACAGGCCGGCGCGCGCGGCGCGGTCCGGGGCGTCTGCGCCGCCCGGCGCCATGCCGGCGATCAGGGCCGCGGCCAGCGCCGCGAGCGCGCCGATGCCGTAGACCCCCGTCCATGCGGCATAGCCGGCGAGCGGGCCTTCGATCTGTGCATAGCCTGTGGATAGCCAGGGAAAACCTGTGAATATCCAGCCGCGCAGCCATTCGGCGAGACCCCAGGCGGCGGCGAAGACGAGGGCGCGGCCAGCGGCCGCGCCCCATTGATGCAGAAGCGGGGCGCTGGCAGACATCGAACCCGCATCGCCACGCGCCGGTCCGGAAATCCACCGCGCCAACGTCAGCGCCGCGGCCGGATACAGCGCGAGGTAGACGCTGAGCAGCACCACGGCCAGGGCGGCCAGCGGCGCGGCCATCTGGCCGAAGATGTGCATGCTGATGTAGAGCCACCAGATGCCGGCGAGGAACCAGCCCAGCCCGTAGGCGTAGCCGAGTCTGGCGGCGGCCCTGGCCTGGCTAGCATGGGCGCCCGCCCATGCTAGCCAGGCCAGGGCGGCGAGCTGCAGCTCCCAGCCGAAGCCGGCGGTGAGGCCCCAGGACTGGAGGGCGCCGGCGGCCAGCGAAATCAGAAGACTAGGCATCCCCGCTTTCGTCTTCGCGCGCGGCGCGTTCCTGGAGTTCGGCGGCGCGCAGCTGCGCCGGCGTGGCGCGCGTCACCAGCAGCACGTGCACCTGGCGGGCGTCGGCGCGCAGCACCTCGAAGGCCATCGGCGGCAGGATCACGCGCTCGCCGCGGCGCGGCAGGCGGCCGAGATGGTTGGCGAGCAGGCCGCCGACGGTGTCGGCGGCCTCGTCCTCGTAGGCGGTCTGGAAGGATGCGTTGAACTGCTCGATCTCGGTCAGCGCGCGCACGCGGTGCTTGCCGTCGGGCGTGGCGAAGATGTTGTCGGCCTCGTCGTCGAAATCGTATTCGTCCTCGATGTCGCCGACGATCTGCTCGAGCACGTCCTCGATGGTGACGATGCCGGCCACGCCGCCGTATTCGTCGACGACGATGGCGATGTGGTTGCGGTTGCCGCGGAAGTCGCGCAGCAGCACGTTCAGGCGCTTGCTCTCCGGGATGAAGACCGCTGGGCGAAGCATGTCGCGCAGATCGAAGTCCTCATCGGTGTAGAAGCGCAGCAGGTCCTTGGCGAGCAGGATGCCGATGATGTTGTCGCGGCTGCCTTCGTAGACGGGGAAGCGCGAATGCGCGGTCTGCTGGACGAAGGGCATGAAGCTCTCGACCGCGTCGGCGACATTGATCGCGTCGATCTGGGCGCGCGGCACCATGATGTCTCGCGCGCACATCTCGCCCACCTGGAACACGCCCTCGATCATGGAGAGCGCGTCGGCGTCGATCAGGTTGCGCGCATGCGCGTCCTGCAAGGTTTTCAGCAGTTCGTCCCGGGATTCGGGCTCGGGAGAGATGAGGTCGGAGAGGCGCTCCAGCAGGGAGCGCGGTTTTTCGGCGGCCGGGCCTTTGCCTGGCTTGCCTTGGTGGGGGGCGTTCATGCAACCGCACCGCGTTGCGCGGCGCTGAGTTCGGGTGGGCCAAGCATACACCATGCGGGTGAAATTCCCGCAGGGCGCGGCCCTGGCCGCGGCGACCATCGGGACCACGGTTCAACGGCCTCCCGGCGCGGCTCCCAGGGCCCAGTGCGCGATGCGCCGCACGACCTGATCGGAAAGCGGCGTGGAGATGCACGGAGTGGCGGGTTGGGGCGGGGGATTGAAGCGCAGCGGCTGGCCGGCGCCCGCGGGGCCGTCTTCCGCGGCGACCAGCGTCGGGAGGGAGAGGCTGCCGCGCAGGGAAGGCGCTCGCCGGCGCTCGTCCGTGTGCGCGGCGGCGGGCTGGACATCCTCCGTGCGTGGCGCGGCGGCCCGGCCGGCATGGACGGCGGCGGAACGGGAGGAATGGTCATGGCTATCTCCTTGCTTGTCAGGCAAGATGGGTGCCGAGGCTCAGCGCTTTGTTCAATGCTTCCGGAGTCGTCCGGACGCAAAAAACAAGCCTGGGCAAGAAAAACTCAGACTTGGCAAGGGGGCTCGGGCCGGGATTCCGCGCCGCCAGCACAGCGCCGGTTCAGCGCTCGCCGTAGGGATCGGCGAAGCCAAGGTGGGCGAGGATGCCGGTCTCCAGCGCCTCCATGCGCTCGGCCTCCGCCTTGCGCTCGTGGTCGTAGCCCTGGGCGTGCAGCACGCCGTGCACCACCAGATGGGCGTAGTGGGCCTCGAGGGTCTTGCCCTGGGCCTCGGCCTCGGCCTGCACCACCGGGCGGCAGAGCACGATGTCGGCCTGGCAGTGCTCGTCCTCGCCGGCGGGCATGTCCTCGTCGTAGGCGAAGGTCAGGACGTTGGTCGCATAGTCCTTGCCGCGGTAGTCGCTGTTGAGCGCGCGGCCCTCCTCGGCGTCGACGAAGCGCAGCGTGAACGCGCAGTCTTCCTGCTGGGCCGCCGCCACCCATTTGCGCAGGCGCGCGCGCGGCAGCAGCGCCTTGTGGCTGGCGTCGGGAAACTGGATCGACAGGGACAGGGTCCAGGCCGCCATCAGCGCTTGTTTCCCTGCTTGTCTCCACGCTTGTCCCCGCGCCTGCCGGCCGCGGCGTTGGCGAGATTCGCCGTGTCATAGGCTTCGACGATGCGCGCCACCAGCGGATGGCGCACCACGTCGGCGCTGGAAAAGTGCGAGAAGGCGATGCCACGCACATCGGTGAGCACTTCCTCGGCCTCGATCAGTCCGCATTTCTGGCCGCGCGGCAGGTCGACCTGAGAGGTGTCTCCGGTGATCACCGCCTTGCTGCCGAAGCCGATACGGGTGAGGAACATCTTCATCTGCTCGGGCGTGGTGTTCTGCGCCTCGTCGAGGATGATGAAGGCATGATTGAGCGTGCGTCCGCGCATTTAAGCCAGCGGCGCGATCTCGATCATCTGCCGCTCGAAATACTTCTGCATCTTGTCGAAGCCGAGCAGATCGTAGAGCGCGTCGACCGCGCAGGCGACTGCGAGATAGGTCTTGCCGGTGCCCGCCGTCCCGAGGCCGAAGCTGATGTCGTGGCGCAGGATGTTGCGCAGATATTCGCGCTGCGCCGGCGTGTGCCCGCGCAGATCGGCGCGCCGCGTTTGCAGCAGCGGATCATCGGCGGGCTCGTCCGCCCCCCCAGCATGGCCGCCTCGCCGCCGGCGGACGGCAGGGTCTCCTCGGGGAGCCTGCGGCTTTCCTCCAGGCTGAGCTGGATGTCGTCCACCGACAGCGGCGAGCGCGAGCGGGCGTAGAACATCTGCAGCGCGCCGGCGGCCGCGTCGGCTTCCTTGTCGGTGATCTTCATCACATGGCCGCGCCGCGCGATCACCACGTCCAGCGCCTGTTCGATCTGGCGCAGGTTCTCGTCGAGCGGGCCGCAGAGATTGGCCAAGTGGGCGTTGTCCTCGCGCGGCGCAATGTACACCACCGGCTCGGCGCGGCGCGCGGCGGCATCGTTCCTCGTGGTCTTGCCGCCGGTCTTGGCGGCGGCCTTCTTCAATGCGGTCTTGTTCAATTGCCCACCGTCGCGGTCTGAGTTGCAGCTTCGTCCTGGAGCGCGAGCGCGCCGCGCAGAGAGTGCGCACAGGCGCCGACGATGTCCACGTACAGCATCTGGCCGGTCAGCCTCGCATGCGCGGCGGCCGGCGCCAGGAAATTCACCGTGCGGTTGTTCTCGGTGCGTCCCTGGAGTTCGTCGGGGTTCTTGCGCGAGCGGCCTTCCACCAGCACCTTCTTGCGCGAGCCGACCATGGCGGCGCTGATGGCGGCGGCCTGCGATTCGAGCAGGGCCTGCAGCGCTTGCAGGCGTTCGAGCTTGCGCTGCGGGGGCGTGTCGTCCTCCAGCGAGGCGGCCGGCGTGCCGGGGCGCGGGCTGAAGACGAAGGAGAAGCTGTTGTCGAAGCCGATTTCCTCGACCATGCGAATCAGCTTGGCGAAGTCCTCCTCGGTCTCGCCTGGGAAGCCGACGATGAAGTCCGAGCCGATGGTCACGTCGGGCCGCGCGGCGCGCAGCCGGCGCACGATGCTCTTGAATTCCAGTGCCGTGTAGCCGCGCTTCATCGCCATCAGCACCTTGTCCGAGGCATGCTGCACCGGCAGATGCACGTGGCTCACCACCTTGGGCAGGCGCGCGTAGGCGTCGATAAGGCGCTGACTGAATTCCTTCGGATGGCTGGTGGTGTAGCGGATGCGTTCGATGCCGGACAGATCCGAGATCAGCTCGAGCAGCAGGGTGAAGTCGGCGAGTTCGCCGTCGGCGGCGTCGTCCAGTCTGCCCAGATAGGCGTTCACGTTCTGGCCGAGCAGCATGACCTCGCGCACGCCCTGGGCCGCCAGCCCAGCCACTTCCGCGAGCACGTCGTTCAGCGGCCGCGAGACTTCCTCGCCGCGGGTGTAGGGCACCACGCAGTAGCTGCAGTACTTGGAGCAGCCTTCCATGATGGAGACGAAGGCGCTGGGGCCTTCCATGCGTGCGGGGGGCAGGTGGTCGAACTTCTCGATCTCGGGGAAGCTGATGTCCACCTGTGGCCGGCCGCTGGCGCGGCGCTTCTCGATGAGCTGCGGCAGGCGGTGCAGCGTCTGCGGGCCGAAGACGAGGTCCACGTAAGGCGCGCGGTTGGCGATGTTGGCGCCTTCCTGGCTGGCCACGCAGCCGCCAACGCCGATGATCAGCTCCGGATTCGCGGCCTTGAGCGCCTTGGCGCGTCCGAGATCGGAGAACACCTTCTCCTGCGCCTTTTCGCGCACCGAGCAGGTGTTGAACAGGATGATGTCGGCTTCTTCCTGGATCTGGACTTTTTCCGCGCCCGACCAGGCCTTGAGGACGTCCGCCATCTTGTCCGAGTCGTACTCGTTCATCTGGCAGCCGAAGGTCTTAATGAAAATTTTCTTGCTCATTGCTGTGCCGGTCTCAGTTGTATACCTGGGGGCATGGTTTGCTGCGGAGCGCGATTATACCCCTAGAGCCGCACCAGAAAAGGGATGAGCAGGGCACCGAGGATGCCGTGAAGGCCCATGGCGAGGCTGGCGAACATGCCGTTCTCCTGGGCCACCTGGAAGGCGCGGCTGGTTCCAAGCCCGGCACGATGCGCAGCGCGTTGAGCACGAAGGGCGCGAGGATGGCGCCGAGGATTCCGGTGGTTACCGCGAACACGGCGGTGAGTGTGGGCGAGGCACCGATGCGTTCGGCGATTCCCATGCCGATCGGCGCGTCGCCGCCGAGCAGCCGCGCCAGGCCGACAGCGGTGAGGATCGAGGTGCCGCCGCCGTAGAACAGCGCGACGAGCAGCGGCAGCACGCGGCCTTTGAGCGAAGCCACGCCGCGGTAGATCGGCACCGCTAGGCTCACCGTGGCGGTGCCCAGCAGGAAGTGAATGAACTGCGCGCCGGCGAAGTAATCCTCGTAGCTCACCTGGCCGATGCTGATCACCGCTGCGACGATGGCGATCGCAACGGCTACCGGATTGGCGAGCGGATTGCCCTTGGTGCGCGCCGAGAGCATCAGCCCGACCTGATAGGCGGAGAGCGTGACGATCAGCGCGAAGAGCGGGCTGCCGGAGAGATAGGCCAAGATCTCGGCGATGGCCGGCAGCTTGGCGGGGGCTGCGATGTTCATTGCGGCTTGCCTCCGAGCAGCTTGAGCACCAGGGCGGTCACCGAGATCGCCACCACCACGCTCACCAGCAGGCCCACGCCCACCGGTGCCCAGTTCGCGAGCAGCGTGGGCCAGTAGGCCACCACGCCGACGGCGGCGGGAATGAAGAGCAGGCCCAGGTGCTGGCTGAAGGCGCGCGCCACCGTGTCGGTGTTCTCGTCCACCTCGCCGCGCTAGAGCAGCCAGCCCAGCAGCGGCACCAGGCCGACCACCTGCCCCGGTATCGGCAGCGACAGCCCGTGCGACACCACCTCGCCCCCACCTTGGAACAACAGCAAACGCACCAGTCCTTGGATCATCTTTTCCGCCTGAGTCGTGATCAGGCTGGCATTGTGTTGCGGCTCACTTATTGACGCGGCAATATAAAGATTTAACTTATTATCATTTCTGGCATCGAATTGGCATGGAAAAAGAAGACGCTCAATACCAAAAACTGGAACAACTGCACGAGAGGCGAAAGCAGGTCGTGAGGTTGCATCGGAAGGGATACGGAGTCATGGGGTTTCACGCCGAAAAAGCCGATCAAGCGCGCTTACGAACAGCGACCGGAGTCTGTCAAGCAGTGGATCGATCAGGAGTATCTGGCCATCGAGAAGCGCGCCAAGGCCAAAGGTGGCGAGATTCACTGGGGTGACGAAACCGCGTTGGTGAATACGGATGTTCGGGGCAGCAGTTATGCTCCCAAAGGGCAAGCCCCGGTCACGATGGCGGTTAGAGGTACGCGACAGAAGCTGTCGATGATTTCCACGGTGACCAATCAGGGCAAGGCAAGCTGGATGATCATCGATGGTGCCTTTAACCACGAGAAGCTCATCGAGTTCTTCGAGGCGCTGGTGGCCGATGGCAAGCGCGCGGGAAAGAAAGTGTTCCTGATCCTCGACAACCTCGGCGTGCATCACTGCAAGCCGGTCAAGGCATGGCTTGCCGAGCACCAAGCCGACATCGAAGTCTTTTACCTGCCAAGCTACAGCCCGGAGCTCAATCTGGATGAGCGACTCAACGCCGACCTGAAGCATGTCATCAGCACACGAGTCCCCGTCAGAACAAAGGCCAAATTGCACGCCGCAGCAAAGAACCACATGGCGTTCATCGAAACCCATCCCGAACGCGTGAAGTCCTACTTCCAGGATCCCCGCGTCAAATACGCCGAATGAAAACTTCTTCCTGCAGGATAAATATGGAGTCGGATGATTCGGCGGACGGCCGACGATGATGGCGTCAAGATGCGGGTCGGCGAAGAATTCACACGGCGGCAAATCGGCCAGCACCCGGCCCTCGGTGAACGCGACAATGCGCGTGGAATATTCCGCTACCAGGTCCATGTTGTGCTCAACCAGCAGCATCGTGCGGATGCCCGCGTCGCGCGCGCCCTGCATCAGCGTGTCCATCATGCCGCGCTTGTCGGAGGAGGAGATGCCGCTGGTGGGCTCGTCGAGCAGGATGACATGCGGATCCAGCACGAAGGCGCTCACGATGTCGAGCAGATTCTTCTCGCCCTGCGAGAGATGCGCGGCCAGCCAGTCGAGGCGCCCGCCCAAGTTGAAGATGCCAGCCACGCGCTCCACCTGCTCGCGCACCGGCTGCATGTCGTGCACCCGGCTCCAGAAATCGTAGCGGCAGCCCTAGCGCGAGATAACCGCCGCGGCGATCGCCTAGAACACCGTGAGCTCGGGGAACACGTGCACGAGCTGGAAGGCCCGCGCCATGCCCAGCCCTGCCAGCTTCACCGGCCCCCACGCCGGCGATCGACTCGCCCTTGAAGCGCGCCGTGCCGTGGCTGAGCTTGAGCAGGCCGGTCAGCACGTTGACCAGCGTGGTCTTTCCCGCGCCGTTGGGGCCGACGATGGACACCACCTCGCCGTCGTGAAATTGCAGATTGACGTCGTGCAGCGCCCGGTAGGCGCCGTAGTGCATCGACACGCCGCTGGTTTCCAGCATCGCGCTCATGACTTGGCCTCCTGATTCGCACCACGTCGGCCGCGCGCGTCGAGCAGCCCCATCAGGCCCTTTGGCAGGCCGATCACGATCAGGATAACGCCCAGCGCAAAGCGCCAATACTGGGTGAGCGACATCAGCTGATCCTGCAGGCCGATGAACACGAAGGCGCCAAGAAGGGGGCCGAAGAAATTGCCGAAGCCGCCCAGCCCGGTCATGAAGGCCAGGTTGCCCGAATGCGTCCAGTAGGCGAGCTCGGGATCGGCCAGGCTTGTGGGCACGGCGAGCAGCAGGCCGCCGACCGCGCCGTAGACGTTGACGCCGACGTATTCCGCCTTGCGCGGGTTGTCGCTGATCGAGCGCAGATGCACGCCGAAGGGCGAATGCACGATGCGCCACATCAGCCAGCCCAGCAGAAGGAGCAGGCCCAGGCTGTAGTAATAGAAGGGGCCGGTGAGGAAGGCCGTCTTGTCCAGGTCGGCGTAGTCGCGACCGAGCAGCAGGGGGCGCACGATCGGGATGCCCGAATCGCCGCCAGTGATGTCGTAGAACTTGAACAGGAAGGAATGGAAGAGCATGCCGAAGAAGATGCGCACGTAGCGCACGCACAGCATGCCCACCGGCACCGCGACCACGAAACCGATCACGACGGCGATGAGCAGGATCAGCTCCATGCGCGTCTCGCCGAAGCGGCTGCTCAACGCGGCGATGGTGTAGGCGCCCATGCAGACGAAGAGCGCATGGCCGAAGGACAGCAGCCCGGTGTAGCCGAAGAGCAGGTTGAATCCGAGCAGGATAACGCCGTAGGCCAGCGCCGGCAGCATCAGTGTGACGTAGTAGGGCGGCAGGAAGAATGGCACGGCGGCCAGAACCGCGAACGCGATCAGAACGGCCAGCCGCGCGCCGGAGACGGAGGAACTCATTCGACGGGTTTCCCGAACAGGCCGGTGGGCTTGAAGATCAGAACCAGGATCACGATCAGATAGATCGCCAGGATTTCCAGCTCGACATATAAGAACACCGCCAGCGAGCGGATCAGGCCGACGATCAGCGCGCCGCCCACCGTGCCGAGCACCGCACCCAGCGTGAAGATCGCCACCGTCACCTTGGCGCCGTCCACGCCCAGCGCTTCGCTCATGCCGCGCTTCTCGGCGGTGGCGCGCACGATGCGCCCGAAGCGCGAGCGCTGCAGCAGCCAGCCCAGCCCCAGCGCGATCAAGATGCTGGAGAGGATCACCAGGAATTTATACGTCGGCATCGAAGTTGGGCCAACCGTGGTCTGCCCGTAGGCCAGCGAGAGATTGCCCAGGGTCTTGGGCGTGGAACCCAAGATAAAGCGGAAGATGTCCTGCGAGAGCAGCATCAGCGCGAAGGTGAGCAGCAGCTGGAAGCCCTCCTCGCGCTTGTAGACGAAGCGCAGGATGCGCTCGATCGGCAGCCCGATCACGCCCAGCAGCAGCCCCGACGCCAGCAGCACCGGCAGCCGCGCGATCTTTGGCAGGCCCTTTCTGGCGGCATAGCTCATCGCGCTGACGCCCGCGTAGGCGCCCAGCGCGTAGAACGAGCCGCAGGCCAGATTCACGATCTTCTGCACGCCGAAGACGAGCTGCAGCCCGGCCGCTACCAGGAACAGCTCGGAGGCGTGAAAAATGCCGCTGAGGAGGATGTCGAGAAAGACTGTCAAGAGCGCAACCCGCCGAGTCGGCCGCTTACAGCGTGATCTTGTCCGTCTCGATCCACTTCCAGAAATCCATGCTGGGCGGCTTCTGCAGCTGATCGGAGTATTTCTTGTCGACCATGCCCAGGGTCGGGAAGTCATACTTGTTTTTGTGCGTGGTCAGGCCCTGGTAGAAGGTCTACTCGGCGATGTGGTCGGCGCGCATGTGGCCGGGGCCGCCCAGCGACTGCGCCTCGATGGCCTCCATCGAGGCGGCGACCTCATCCATCGTCGGCCTTGTAGACCTGCATGGCGAAGTAGGCGCGGTCGGCCTCCCAGTGCGGATAGTCCTTGTAGCGGTCCGCGTACATCTGCACGAATTCCTTCTGGATCGGCGAGGCGTTTGGCAGATCGAAGTACAGCGTGTTGTGGCCGAAAATCATGCCATCGGGCGTGAACTCCTTCTTCAGCAGCGTGTGCTGGAAGCCGGCGGCCGGGAGGACGAACTTGGTGTCGCCCGCCATCAGGCCAGCGCTGTAGGCGGTCTGCATGAACACCGGCAGGTTGGCGAAGAGCAGCGAGGAGAAGATCAGGTCCGGCTTGGCGGCTTTGAGCGCGGCCACGTGCGAGGACAGATCGAGCGTGCCCACTTTCGGCCACTGCTCAGCCATCATTTTGACCTGCACGCCGAAGAGCTTGAGCAGCGCCAGGAAAGAAGCCCAGTTGTTGCGGCCGTAGGAATAGTCGGGGTTGATGCCGGCGATGGTGGCGAACTTGCCCTTGAAGTGCTTGATCGCCAGCAGCGAGGCCATCACCGCCTCGCATTCGTTGTCGGTGGAGCGGAACAGATAGCGCGGCTTGGGCATGGTCTCGCGCACGCCGTCCTGCGTGGTGCCGTCCCAGTAGATGGTGACGGTCTTGAGCTCCTCGACCGAAGGGCCCATCGCCAGACTCACGCCCGAGGACACGATGCCCTGCATGCAGTCCACCTTGTCCTGCAGAACGAGCTTGCGCAGGCGCTCGATCGAATCCTTCGGATTGGTCTCTTCCTCGACGATCAGTTCGACCTTGCGCCCGGCGATGCCGCCGGCGGCATTGAACTTGTCGGCGGCGAACTGCGTGCCGCGCAGGCCGCATTCGCCGATGGTGCCGTCGATGCCGCCCTTGGGCGCGATGATGCCGATCTTGATCGGACGGTTCTGCGCGATGGCGGGGAAGGAGAGCACGCCGCTGGCGGCCACGCCCAGGCCGCCAACCACCTTGATCAGCTCGCGCCGCCGCGGATTGCTCTGCATTGAGTTCAGCCGCTTGTAGTTCGCGCTTCATACTTGTCTCCGGTGAATTATTTTTTCGCCGCGCTTTTTGTGTGCATCTGATATGTCATAAATATATGCAGCGAAAAAATCAATGTCAATGCGAGGAATACCCACCCTGTGCGAACCAGCCGTTTGGCGGACAAGGCTGGACAACCGAGGGTATACCCCAGAGGTCTTGATGTGGACGACGGGCGGGCGGTGGAAACGAGAGGAGAGACGACGATGCGCGGACTGCGCGCGCGGTCCCGGCGGAGCATGCGGCCGGCGCAGGCCCGCATGCTCAACAGCTCAAAGAATCAAAGCGGGCTGAGCACCGTCGCCTTGGTGAAGGCTTCGGTGTTGTCGAGCAGGTGGTCGAGCGCCTTCGCCGCCTCCTGGCCGTCGCCGGCGGCGATGGCGGTGGCCACGGCGGCATGCAGCTTGGCCATGACGGGCAGGTCGGCGGCCTGCTTGTAGTGGTAATACCAGAAGCGGCGTGACAGCCCGTGCATCAGCCGCATGGCGCCGGCCGAGAATTCGTTGCGCGCGGCGGTCAGGCACAGCTCGTTGAACTCGCGGTCCGAGCGCACGAAGCTGGCGTCGTCGTTGATGTCGACGGCGTCGATGAATTCCTTGGCCAGACGCTTGAACGCGGCGCGCTCCTCGGGCGTGGCGCGCTTGGCGGCGCTGCGGCAGATCAGGCGCTCGAGCTCGCGGCGCGTCTCCAGCAGCTTGAGCTGCTTGTTGACGTCGATCTCGGGGATCAGCAGGCCGCGCTGGGGCAGCACCAGGATCAGATGCTCGCGGGCCAGCCGCTGGATGGCCTCGCGGATCGGCGTGCGGCCGATGCCGGTCATCTCGCTGAGCATCAGCTCCGACACCGAAGTGCCGGGCGGAATCTTCAGCGTGACGATGGCCTCTTCGATCTGCTCATAGGCCAGATCCATCAGCTTGGTGTTCGGTTCGATGAGTCGCGCCACCGGCAGCGGCTTGGCCGCCACCTTGGCGCGCCCCTTGGGGGCGGCTTTCCATGCTTTTTTTGCTTGCTCAGCCGTCATGATCGTCTTTGGCGGTCCGTCTTGCGGACGCTAGCGGGTATTCCCGCGGATTGTATACGAGCCCGGGCTCCAGCCCTTCCTGGGCCTTGATCTTTTTTTGAATATTACTAGTATATTAATGTCGTATCAGACGAGGTAGGCAGCCATGATGTCCGAGCGCTAGCGGAAATTCCGCGAAGAGTACAAATCAAACATCAGCCCGCTCTACAACGGACTGGTTCACATCGGCGTGATGTACGTGGTGGGGATCGCCGCCATCGCCTACTGCGTCGAGCACCTCAAGGGCGCCACCTGGGAATGGTGGCTGATGCTGCAGGTTTTCATCGGCGGGAATTTCGTGGAATGGGCGATGCACCGCTACGTCATGCACCGCAAGATCGACGTCTTCGCGCTACGCGCCATCTACGACCGCCACACGCGCCAGCATCATCAGTACTTCACCGACAACGACATCACGATCGACACCACGCGCGAATTCCTCATCGTGTTCTTCCCGTGGCGCGTGCTCGGCACGCTGGGCGCAGCGGGTCTGATCCTGGGCTACGTCGCCTCGCTGATCTTCAATCCGTACGCCGGCTACGTGGTCTTCATGACCATGGTGGGCCAATACGTGGTCTACGATAGCTTCCACTACTGCTGCAACGTCCACGACAACTGGTTCGTGCGCAACACGCCCTTCGTGAACACCATCCGCCGCCAACATACCGCGCACCACAATCAGGGAATCATGATGCACTACAACATGAACCTGACCTTCCCCATCGTGGACTGGTTTCTCGGCACCTCGGACGTCAAGCGCAGCCTGATCGGCACGCTGCTCAACGGCTATAGCGAGAAACACGTGAAGGAAGAGCTCAAGCCCGTGATCCAGCGCTTCCGCAACGATGACTCGCGCGTCACGCTCGACGGCCCCTGCTCAACGCCGAGGAAGAAAGAATCGTCGCCGCCTGAGCAAGGGCCACGCTCGCGGGCGCGGCGCGTTCAGAGCTTGTGGTGCACCCGCATGTTCTCCAGTTACGACTGGAGCAGGGTGTTGTGCGCATTCTCCATCCGCAGGCGCTCGGCATGGGCGCGCTTTTCCATGCGCTCCTCGTAATGGGTCATCGCCATTCGCATGTCCTGGGTCTGCATATGGATGCAGACGTGCGCGGTGACGGTGAGCATGAAGAAGATCGACATCGAAAACCATTGCTCGTAGATCGTGCAGAACACCATCGCGGTGATAAAGCCGGCGGTCACGTACCGGGTCGCATCGAGCGTTGCTTGAGCCTCCATGATTGTCTCCTTGGAGAACCATGGAGGCAGACTAAACCTAAATCTGCAAATATGAAACACTCGATTTCCATTCCTTACACCCCTCCAAGGATGGCTTACACGGGCCGCGGAGGACCGTACACAAAGGGTTTTTTGGAAACAGCCGGGAGGCCGGTGAAGTAGGCATACGAACGGTTTTGGCTGTCCGCGCCGCCTACGATCCCTTGCCCGCAGGCTCCGCCATGTTCAGCAGAAGCTGGCGGTAGAAGCGGATCATCTGGATGTAGTCCGCAATGTTCATGCGCTCGTTCAGGCCGTGGAAAAGCTCGGCGTCGGCGGCCATCACGGGGATGGGCGAGAAACGGTGGATGTCCTGCGCGACGTCCTCGAAATACTCCGCGTCGCCGAAGGCGCTGAACAGGCCGGGGCTGACGAGGGTGTACGGATACACCTGGCGCACCGCGCGCTCCATGCACCGGTAGGCTTCAGTGCCCGCGCTCGACACGCGGCTCGGATCGATGGCGATGCCGTCCTTGGCCACCTGGATGCGCGGATCAGCCAGCGTGTTGCGCACGTGCTCGAGCACGCTCTCCGTCGTGTCGCCGGGCATGATGCAGAAATTCACCTTGGCCTCGACGTGCCCCGGCAGCACGTTGTCCTTGATGCCGCCGTTGACCACCGTCAGCGCCGTCGTCGTGTGCAGTTGGGCGCGGCTCGGATCAGACTTGGCCAGTGCCTTGATCACGATCGGCTTGAACAGCCACAGATTGCTCATCACCACGCGGATGCTCATCGGCATCTCGGGCGCTAGCGTTTCCATCATCGCCAGCGGCAGGCCGTCCCGGCGCTCGGGCAGCGGGTCCTTCTCCAGCCGCGACAGCCAGGCCGAGAGCACGCCGATCACCGATTCGCGCGGCGGCATCGACGAATACCCAACGCGGTCCACGTCCACCGACCTGCGCACGCTTATATAGCCTTTCTGCGCCAGCGCGATCAGCGCCACCGGCTGCTTGACGCCGGGAATCAGGTCCTTGGCGATGACCATGCCCTCGTCCATCAGGAATTCCAGTTTCACGCCGCGCTTGGCGAGCATCGCCGCCGCCATCTTCGCACCGTGCAGCCCGTTGACCTCCTCGTCGGCGCCCATGAAGAAATAAATCGTCTGGTGCGGCTTGTAGCCGGTCTTTATTAGGTTCTCCATCGCCTCGAGAAGCGAGAAGCCGTTGCTCTTGTTGTCCCAGGCGCCGCGGCCCAAGACGAAGCCGTCGGCCACGTCGCCGGAGAAGCCCGCATGCAGCCACTTGCCCTTGGTCGCCGTCCTCGACGGGCACCACGTCCATGTGGGAGAGGAACATCGCCGGCTTGGCCGCCGGATCGCTGCCCTCCCAGGTGTAGAGCAGACTCAGGCCATTGACCGTCTCGCGCTTGAGCTGGGCATGCACCAGCGGAAAGCTCGTCTCCAGCAGCTTGTGCATCTGCAGGAAGGCTTCCTCGTTCTGCTTCGGATCCATGGCGCTCGACACCGTCGACAGGCGCACGCCCGTGGACAGCCGAAACACCGCCCCGGCCTCGTCGATCTGCGCCACCGGCTGCACCTTCATCTGCGTGGAAGACTTCATCGCGGTGACCGCCGCCAGCACGAGCGCCAGCAGCACGATCAGCGCGATCAGCAGCAGCATTGCCGCGCTTCAGAAATGATTTGATCCTCGTCGTCCCCTCTTCTCTTTTGAATATTGATCAAGCACTTAAACATTGAACTTATTGAGTGATATAGAGTCTGCTGTTGCAGGGACAAAATCGACTCGAGAACGCTGCCGGTAGCCGCCCTGAACGAACGGCGCCGACGTGTGGTGAAAATGCGGCTGGATGGCGTGAGCCTGAAGGACACGGCGGCGCAATGCGAGATGTCGCGCACGACGCTCATTGCGGCGGTGAAGGCGTATCGCGCGGGCGGGTGGAAGGCCCTCGACGTAGAGCGCCCCGGGCGCCCACAGGGTACGGGCAGAACGCTGACGGCGGAGCAGGAGCGCGAGGTTCAGCGGCTGATCCGCGACCGCACGCCCGACCAGTTGAAGATGATCTATGCGCTGTGGAGCCGCCAGGCAGTGGCCGAGTTGATCCTTAACCGATAAGGCATCAAGCTGGTCGTTCGCACGATGGGCCTGTATCTGGAGCGTTGGGGCTTCACGCCGCAAAGCCCATGAAGAAAGCCTAATCCTGCAGGGCAGAGTGATCAAGCCCCGTGCTGCTAGTTGCTAAAAATGCAGAATCAACGGCGGTCGAATAACCTTAATTCGATATAACCATTTTAAATTCATGGATTTTTGTATTTTTCTCTAGTTAATGCAGAGAATACCTTAAAAAATAAGTATTTCGTTGACTTTAATGTCGTGTCGTTGAGTTTAATGTTCTGTCGCGTGACTTTAATGTCACGGATCACGGGAACCGAAAAGGGCATTATTGGCTCTATTAGCACTCTCATGTCCAGAGAGTTAAACTATTGAAAATATGTTCAACAAACTCAAGGAGTCCTCTGTGAGCGCAGTGATTCCAGTTGAAACCCCGGCTCTCCAGGGCGGCCAGCTGATGGCGCTGCCCAACCCTGGCAGCCTGGGTAATATCGATGCTTATATCCAGGCGGTGAACCGTCTGCCGATGCTCAGCGCCGAGGAAGAACGCAAGTTGGCGGTCGCCCTGCGCGAACAAAACGACATCGACTCGGCCCGCGGCCTGGTGCTCTCGCACCTACGCCTGGTGGTGTCGGTCGCCCGTCAATATCTGGGCTACGGCCTGCCGCATGCCGACCTGATCCAGGAAGGCAATATCGGCCTGATGAAGGCGGTGCGCCGCTTCGATCCCAACCAGGGCGTGCGCTTGGTGTCCTACGCGATCCACTGGATCAAGGCGGAGATCCACGAGTACGTGCTAAAGAACTGGCGCATGGTCAAGGTCGCCACGACCAAGGCCCAGCGCAAGCTCTTCTTCAACCTGCGCAGCAACAAGCAGGATCTGTACGCCTTCACCGTGGACGAGGTCGAGACCCTGGCCCAGAAGCTCAACGTCAAGGCCGAGGACGTGGCCGAGATGGAGATGCGTCTGGCCGGCGGCGACACCGCGCTGGAAGGCCATGTCGAGGACGGCGAGGAAACCTATGCGCCGATCGCCTATATGGCCGACAACCACAACGAGCCGACCGCGGTGCTGGTCTCGCGCCAGGAAGACCGCCTGCAGAGCGAAGGCCTGGAGCAGGCACTCTCGGGGCTGGACCCGCGCAGCCGCCTAATCATCGAGGCGCGCTGGCTCAAGGTGAACGACGACGGATCCGGCGGCAGAACGCTGCAGGATCTGGCCGAGGAGTTCGGCGTGTCGGCTGAGCGTATCCGGCAGATCGAAGTGGCCGCCATGAAGAAGATGAAGGGCGCCCTGGCCGGCTACGCCTGATCGGCGCTTCCGTGCTGCGTGCACTGCTTCTGCTTTGTCTGGCGCTCGCCTCCTTCGGGGCAGGCGCCGAAGTCCGCATCAGTCCCATCTTCGGCACCAAGCCCGCGACGGTGAATACCGCCGTCGAAGGCGGCAAGGCCGTCCAATTTCCACTCGGCAAATTCAATCCCGGCGACGTGCTGCGCGTGTAGGTGGACGTCACCGACGCGGCCAACCGCAACATCAGCGCCTGGATCCTCGACGCCACGAACTATCAGGCGATGCATGCCGGCCAGAATTTCCAGGGCGTGGGCCGCGCCAAGGCGACGACGCCCACCGAGCTGCCCTTCAACGTGAAGGATGCCGGCTCCTACTACCTCCTGCTGGATAACCGCTATGCCCTGGTCGGCAGCAAGAACGTGCGCATCCAGATGCAGACCTTCCGCCGCCTCGATCCGGGCAAGGGCAATGCGCTGTATTCGCGGCTGCTCAACGGCTATCAGATGCTGCGCCTGCAGTTCGATTTCCCCGACTTCGACATCGAGGTCAAGCCCTGCCGCATGGTCAACGCGCTGTCGGCGCGCACCAACGGCGACATCACGCTGTGCTCGGAGATGCTCGACGCGAGCGAGGACAAGCCGTGGCTGTTCACCGGCATCCTGCTGCATGAGATCGGGCATTCGTTGCTCAATCTCTAGGGGCTGCCGGGTTCGGCCAACGAGGACACGGCGGACGAATTCGCCGCCCAGTACATCCTGCGCATGAGCAACGGGCCGGATCTGCTGAAGGAATATGCGGCGTTCTTCGCCGGCTTCGATCCGTATCTGGAAGCGCGCAACATCATCCAGAACGGCGACACGCATTTGCTGGGCATCCAGCGCGCGCAATCTCACCGCCATGGCGGCGAATCAGGTGGACCTCATCCGCCGCTGGAACGCCTGCTTTATCCCCACCTCACGACGGCGTATCTGCGCAATATCGTCGCCGGCAAGGCGCAGCGCGAAGACCGCACACTGGCCGCGGAAGAACTCAAGCGCCGGGGTCTCTGAGGCGCGGATGAGGCCGCCGCGCGGATTGCGGCGGGGCAGGCCTCCTGCCGTGGCCCGATCGCGCCTGGAAGCGCTCAGTCTCCGGCGATCAGCCGCTTCAGATCCTTCACCAACGGGTCCACGCCCTGGCCGTTGCGAATGAACAGCCGCAGCCGGCCTTGCGGATCGAAGGCATAGCTCGCGGCAGTGTGATCGATGGTGTAGTTGCGCCCCGAGGTGCCGGGGACCTCGCTGTAGAACACCTTGAAACCCTTGGTCAGGGCGTCCAGCGCCGCCTGGTTGATGGGCCGCAGGCCGAGGAAGCTCGGATGGAAGGTGGGCACGTATTTGCCAAGCAGCTCTGCGGTGTCGCGCTCTGGATCCACCGTCACGAACAGCACCTGCACCTTGTCGCCGTCCGGACCGAGCTTGTCAACGACCTGGCGCAGTTCGGTCAGCGTGGTCGGGCAGACGTCGGGGCAATGCGTATAGCCGAAGAACATCACCACGACCTTGCCCTTGAAGTCGGCGAGGGTGCGGGTCTTGCTCTGCGGATCGAGCAGCGAGAAATCTGTGGCGAATTCCTTGGCGCCGGTGATGTCGGTGTTGACGAAGGCGGGCTTGGCCTTTTCGCCGCAGCCGGCGAGGGCCAGCGCGCCGGCCAGGGCCAACAGCAGCGCGGCCAGGGAGGAGCGGGAGAACAGGGAGGGCATGGAGAAGCTCAAGGCAGATAGGTGAAATAGTGGTCCACCAGCAGCGCGGCGAAGAGCAGCGAGAGGTAGAGGATGGAAAACTTGAAGGTGCTGCGCGCGAGCTCGTCAGAATAGGCGCGGTACAGGCGCCAGGCGTAGACGAGGAACATGGCGCCAAGCACTAGCGCGGCGACGAGGTAGATCAGGCCGCTCATCTTGTAGACGAAGGGCAGCAGCGTGGCCGCGATCATGATCAGCGTGTAGAGCAGGATGTGCAGCAGCGTGAAGCGTTCGCCGTGGGTGACCGGCAGCATGGGCAGGCCGGACTTCTCGTAGTCGGCGCGGCGGTAGAGCGCCAGGGCCCAGAAGTGCGGTGGCGTCCAGGTGAAGATGATCAGCACCAGGAACCAGGCTTCGGGCGGCAGGCTACCGTCCACCGCGGCCCAGCCTAGGGCGGGCGGCATGGCGCCGGAGAGGCCGCCGATGACGATGTTCTGCGGCGTGGCGGGCTTGAGCAGGATGGTGTAGATCACCGCGTAGCCGATGAAGGTGGCGAAGGTGAGCCACATGGTGAGCGCGTTGGTGAAGACGTGGAGCACCACCATGCCGGCGCCGCCGATGATGAGCGAGAACACGACGATCTGCAGCGAAGTGATCTCTCCGCGCACCGAGGGGCGCCAGGCGGTGCGCTTCATCTTGGCGTCGATCTTCTGTTCGACCAGGCAGTTGACCGCGAAGGCCGCGCCGGCGAGCAGCCAGATGCCGGCCGCGCCGCCGATGAGCACGCGCCAAGGCACCATGCCGGGCGTGGCGAGGAACATGCCGATCACCGCACAGAAGACGGCGAGCTGCGTCACGCGCGGCTTGGTGAGTGCGAGGTATTGGGCCATGCGTCTGGCCTGGGGGGGGACGATGGTGGTCATGCGTTCGGTGCGCAATGCAGCGCGAAATTCAGTCTCAGCAGGGTGAACAGCAGCAGCGCCGCACCGCCATTATGCGCAATCGCGCCGAGCAGGGGCCATTGCAGCACGATGTTGGAAATGCCGGTGGCCAACTGCAGGACGAGCAGCGCGGCGAGCCAGACGAGCCAGGGCTTCAGGCCGTGGAGGTCCTTGGCGGCTTTCGCGGCCCGCCATGCCAGGGCGGCGATGACGAGCGCCACCAGCACGGCGAAGACGCGGTGGGTCCAATGGATCGCCACCAGGGCCGGGAGCTGCAGATGTTCGCCGCCTGCGGTCATGCCCAGCGGACGCCAGAGGCTGAAGCCTTCGGTGAACTGCATCTCGGGCACGAGCCGGCCGTTGCACAGAGGGAAGTCGGCGCAGGCGAGCACGGCGTAGTTGGTGCTGACCCAGCCGCCCAGGGCGATCTGCACGACGAGCAGGGCCAGGGCCGCGAGGGCCAGAGCGCGCAGACTGCGCGGCATGGATACTGGCCCGGCGCTGCGCGCCGGCGCGCCGTCCAGCTCCAGGCAGCCGAGCCACGTCAGCGCGGCGAACAGCGCCATGCCCAGCAGAAGATGCGTGGTGACGATGGCCGGCTGCAGCTTGAGCGTGACGGTCCAGGCACCAAAGGCGCCCTGCAGGCAGACGAGGCCGAGCACGGCGGTGGCGGGCCAGGGCGAGGGGCCCGGCGCGCCTTGCCGGCGCGCTTGGCGGCTGCGCGCCAAGGCGAGGGCGACGAGGGTGATGATGAGCACGCCGATGGCCATGGCGAAATAGCGGTGCAGCATTTCGATCCAGGCCTTGGCCATGGTGACCGGGCCGGTGGGCATGGCGGTCTGGGCGGCGTGGATGTCGCCCGCCGCGTGCACGGGCGAGGCGGTGCCGTAGCAGCCCGGCCAGTCGGGGCAGCTGAGGCCGGAATCGGTCAGGCGGGTGAAGCCGCCGAACATGATCAGGTCCAGCGTGAGGAAGACGGTGATCCAGATCAGCTTGCGAAAGCGCGCGCCCGGTTCGCGGCCGGCGCGCACCCAGACGTAGCTGAGCGGCATGAGCGCGACGAGTAGGCCGATGGCCGCGAGCTGGGCGAAATGCGAGAGCTGCATGATGCAGGCGCCGCGCCTATTCGCCTTCCGCCGAGGTGTGGTTCCACTTCAGCAGCTTCGCGAGGTCCTTGAGCATGCGCGCGGGTTCGGGTGCGCCGGGGAAGTGCATCATGTAATTGCCGCGCTGGTCCACGAGATAGATGCCGTCGGCGAGCTCGCCGTCGACGCCCATCCAGGCGGCGAGCGCCGCGCGGTCGACGCGCAGGAAGCGCATAGCGGAACGGTCGTCGCCATAGGCGGAGAGCACGCGTGGATCGATGGGCGCGTCGTCGGTGACGAGCCAGGCGGGGATGACGCGGCCGGCATCCTGGTTCAGGCCCAGGCGCAGCTGGCGGATTATGAAGAGCTTCTTCGCGCAGGGTTCGCCGCAGTCCTTCGCGCCGTCCACCGAGAAGAGCAGCCATTTGCCACGCGCCACCTGCGCGAGCGGCGCGCTCACGCCGTTTTCGTCGCGCGCGGCGAGCGCCTCGGGAATCGGTCGCTGCGGCTGCACGAGCATGCCGTAGTTGGTCTTGCCGCCGCCGGGCTTGACCACGTAGTAGGTGAAGTAGGAGGCGATGACGGGCGCTGCACAGACGAGCAGCAGCAGGAGCATCTGCACGCGGCCAAGGCCGGTGCGCGCATCGATGCCGCCGCATTCGCTCTGCTCCGCGCCGGGCGTGGAGGGGATCAGTTCCGGTTGGTGTTGTGCGCCTTGCGGCGCTTCTTGCTGCGTCATGCTGTTCCTTGCTTGTCGCTCTGCCTGTCGCGCCGTTTGTTGCGGCCGCGCCAGTAATGGAAGACGGCGAACAGGGCCATCATCGCCGCCAGCGCGAACCATTGGAAGGCATAGCCGTAGTTGCGGTCCGCGCCGCTGCCCTGGCGCACCCAGTCGCGGCGCAGGCCGTCGCCGGCCTCGCTCGACTGCTGGATCACGAAGGGCAGCAGTTTCACGCCCTTGCCGCCCAGCTCGGCGGCATAGGCGGAGACGTCGAGGTTCTGGCGCACGCACCGGCCGGCTTCATCCTTGCCGCCCAGGGCATAGACGTAGCCCAGTTCGGCGAGCGCCAGGCCTTCGACCTGCACCTCGTCCTGCGGCGTGGCGAATTGTGGCACAAGCGTGGGATCGGCCGGGTCGCGCGGAATCCAGCCGCGCTTGACGAGCACGGCGCCGCCGCCGGACAGCGCGAGCGGCATCACAACTTCAAAGCCGCTGCGGCCGTCGAGCTCGGGGACCTGACCGGCGGCGGGGCCGGACGCGGACGCCGGGGACGCCACTGCGGAGGTCTTGCGCGCCGCGCCGTGCGGCCGGTTCTCCAGGAACACGGCCAGCTCGGGCTGCCAGCGGCCGCGGGCGCGGATGCGGTGATAGTCGGCGTCGGCGGGCGCGTCGCCGGCGGCATTGAGCACGATGGGCGCTGCCGCCTCGCCGGCCGCCGCCGCGGCGGCGCGCGCCAGGCGCTGATGCGCGCGGTCGAGCTGCCAGTTGCCGAGCGCGCAGGTCAGGGCGATCACCGCAATTGCGGCTATGATTGGCAACTGGAGTAGCGGATTGCGCTGCATCGTCTGAATGAGTAACCCGGAGAATTTGCTGTGCGTGTCGTGATCGCCATCGCCTTCATGCTGATTATCGCCAGTCTCGGCTCGGCGCTGTTTTACCTGATGCGCGACAAGGGCAAGAGCAACAAGACCGTGTATTCGCTGGCCTTGCGTGTGGGGCTGTCGATCGCGCTGTTTCTGTTCATCCTGTTCGCCAGCTGGATGGGCGGGATCCACAGAACCGGCATTCCCCTTCAGCAGTAGGGCTTCCGGCCCCGCAAGTAAAAACGCCGCAGCGAGCTGCGGCATTTTTCTTTCCTGCGGTCGCGCTTACAGCCAGTAGACGACGACGTACAGGCCGAGCCAGACCACGTCCACGAAGTGCCAGTACCAGGCGGCGCCTTCGAAGGCGAAATGATGTTCGGCGGTGAAGTGGCCGCGGATCACGCGGATCAGCGCCACGGTCAGCATGATCACGCCCATGGTCACGTGGAAGCCGTGGAAGCCGGTCAGCATGAAGAAGGTGGAGCCGTAGATGCCGGAGCTGAGCTTGAGGTTGAGCTCATGGTAGGCATGGATGTATTCATAGGCTTGGCAGCCGATGAACAGCGCGCCGAGCGCCACGGTCAGGAACATGCCCCAGATCACTTTCTGGCGGTGGCCGTCGCGGAGGGCATGGTGGGCGTAGGTCAGGGTCACGCCCGAGGTCAGCAGCAGCGCGGTGTTGATCGTGGGCAGCGGCCACGGGGTCATGGCGGTGAACTTCTCGATCACGCCGCCGGGACCGGCATGGGGCCAGTTGGCCGCGAAGTCGGGCCACAGCAGCTTGTTGTTCAGGTCGCCGAGCCAGGGCATGGCCAGCTGGCGGGCGTAGAACAGCGCGCCGAAGAAGGCGGCGAAGAACATGACTTCGGAGAAGATGAACCAGCTCATCGACCAGCGGTAGGACACGTCCACGCGCTGGCTGTACTGGCCGCCCTCGGATTCGGAGATGGCGTCGCCGAACCAGTGGTAGAGGGTGAAGAGCAGCCAGGCCACGCCGAACAGGACGGCCCAGGGGCCCCAGGACGCGCCGTTGACCCAGCCCGCCATGCCGCCGCCGAAGCCCAGCAGGCCGATGCTGGCGAGGATCGGATGGCGCGACGGAGCCGGTACAAAGTAGTACGGAGCGTTTGCGCGGTTGGCACTCATTGTGTTTTCTCCACTTCCCTAAAATTTATTCCTTGCCGCCTTGCTACTTCGTGACCACGGTGTGGACCACGAAGATCAGCAGTGCGACGAAACAAGCCGCGGCAAGCACGCCGACGACGACCACATGCAGGGGATTGAGCGATTGCATATCCCGTTCATGGGCGTCGCTCCGGCGCACGCCGAAAAACGACCACAGCACGGCGTCGAGCGTCTGCCCGAAACCTGCTTTTCTTTCTGCCATCTCGTTCACCGCCCTCAAATTCGTCACTTCGTCTGCGCCACCTGCCCGACCTCGAAGAAGGTATAGGACAGGGTGACGGTCTTCACGCTCTCGGGCAATTCAGGATCGATCACGAAGACCACCGGCATTTCCCGCCTTTCGTTCGGCCCCAGAGTCTGCTGCTTGAAGCAGAAGCACTCGAGCTTGCGGAAATAATTTCCCGCCAGTTTCGGCGCATAGCTGTCTATCGCCTGGGCGGACACGCTTCGGTCCTGCGTGTTCACCACTTCGTATTTCACCTGCGTCAGCTCGCCCGGATGCACTTCCAGGCTGTTCTTCTCGGGCTTGAACCGGAAGGGGCCGCGCGAATTCACGTCGAACTCCACCGTCACCACCCGGCTCGCGTCCACCTGCGAGTTCTTCGGCTTGCCGGGCTGGTCCGATTTGGTGGTGAGGATGTTGACGCCCGTCACCTCGCAAATCATCTTGTACACCGGCACCAATGCATAGCCGAAGGCGAACATCAGCGGCACCACCACGATCAACCGCATCATTACCGCACGGTTGGCGACGCGCTTCCTGCCGCGCCGCTTTGCATCCTGTTCCTGCTGAACTGTCCGGTCCTGCTGATCAGCCATTTCTCACTACCTGTCGCGCCAGGCTCAGCCCAGCAGCATTTTCTTGGCGACGATGCCCACGAAGAACACCACCACGCTCAGCAGGATCAGGCCCAGCCGCTTGTTGCTGCGGTCTGGACCTGCTTTGCGCCCTTGTCCTGCAATTCCATCAGTGCACTTGCGGCGGGGTCTCGAAGGTATGGAACGGCGCAGGCGAGGGAGTCGTCCATTCGAGGCCTTCAGCGCCCTCCCAAGGCTTGTCCGCCGCCTTCTGGCCGCCGCGGTAGGCGGGCAGAACGACGCAGAATAGGAAGTAAACCTGGGTCAGGCCGAAGCCGAACGCGCCGATCGAGGCCACCATGTTGAAGTCGGTGAACTGGGTGGCGTAGTCGGCGTAGCGGCGCGGCATCCCCGCCAACCCGAGGAAGTGCATCGGGAAGAAGGTGACGTTGAAGAATATCATCGAGGCCCAGAAGTGGATCTTGCCGCGGATCTCGTTGTACATGAAGCCGGTCCACTTCGGGCTCCAGTAGTAGAAGCCGGAGAACAGCGCGAAGAGCGAACCCGCGACCAGCACGTAGTGGAAGTGCGCCACCACGTAGTAGGTGTCCTGCAGCTGGATGTCGATCGGGGTCATCGCCAGGATCAGGCCGGTGAAGCCGCCCATGGTGAACACGAAGATGAAGCCCACCGCGAAGAGCATCGGGGTTTCGAAGGTCATCGACCCCTTCCACATCGTGGCGACCCAGTTGAAGATCTTCACGCCGGTGGGCACCGCGATCAGCATGGTCGCGTACATGAAGAACAGCTGGCCGGTCACCGGCATGCCGGTGGTGAACATGTGGTGGGCCCAGACGATGAACGACAGGATGGCGATCGACGAGGTCGCGTACACCATCGAGCTGTAGCCGAAGAGGCGCTTGCGGGCGAAGGTCGGGACCACATGGCTGACGATGCCGAAGGCCGGCAGAATCATGATGTAGACCTCGGGGTGGCCGAAGAACCAGAAGATGTGCTGGAACATCACCGGATCGCCGCCGCCGGCGGCGGAGAAGAAGGTGGTGCCGAAGTGGCGGTCGGTGAGCACCATGGTGATGGCGCCGGCCAGCACGGGCATCACGGTGATCAGCAGGTAGGCGGTGATCAGCCAAGTCCAGCAGAACATCGGCATCTTCATCAGCGTCATGCCGGGAGCACGCATGTTCAGGATGGTCACGATGATGTTGATCGAGCCCATGATCGAGGACGCGCCCATCAAGTGCAGCGCGAAGATGCCCAGGTCCATGCCGGGGCCCATCTGGATCGACAGCGGGGCGTAGATCGTCCAGCCTCCCGAGGGCGCGCCGCCGGGGACCAGGAAGGAGCTCACGAGCAGCAGCGCGGCGACCGGCAGCAGCCAGAAGCTGAAGTTGTTCATGCGGGCGAAGGCCATGTCCGAGGCGCCCACCTGCAGCGGGATCATCCAGTTCGCGAAGCCCACGAAGGCGGGCATGATCGCGCCGAACACCATGATGATGCCGTGCATGGTCGTGAATTCGTTGAAGATCTCGGGTTTGAAGAATTGCAGGCCCGGCTCGAACAGCTCGAGGCGGATGAGCATCGCCAGCAGGCCGCCGGTGAGCAGCATCACGAAGGAGAACAGCAGGTACAGCGTGCCGATGTCCTTGTGGTTAGTGGCGAACAGCCAGCGGCGCCAGCCGTCCGGATGATCGTGAGCGTGATCGTGAGCATGGTCGTGGCCGTGCGCGGGAGTGGAGATAGTGCTCATGCCTGTTTCCTTTAATGATTCTGCTCAGCTCAGTCTTGCTCAGCCCTTGACCGGCTTCACGGCGTCCTTGGTGGCGCCGTTGTCCGTGGTCTTGCCGCCCTTGCCGCCACCTTCGGGGAACTTGCCGGTGCGCGCCTGGGTGAACATCGACGGCTGGATCAGCTCGCCGGTGCTGCTACCCCAGTTGTTGCGGGTGTAGGTCATGACGGAAGCGAGCTCCACGTCGGAGAGGGTCTTCCACGAGGGCATGGCGCCCTTGCCGTTGAGGATGCGTTCCATCTGAGCCTGGAAGGGGCCGTTGACGACGGCCGAGCCGTCCAACGCAGGGATCGGGCCCGCGCCCTTGCCGTTGGGCTGGTGGCAGGCCGCGCAGTTGGCAGCATAGACCTTGGCGCCGCGGTCCTTGAGTTCTTCCAGGGTGTAGGTCTTGGTCGGATCACTGGCCTTGGCCGCCATTTCCTTCTTCTTGCCGTCGACCCACTTGGCATAGTCTTCGTTGCTCACGACGCGCACGACGATGGGCATGAAGGCGTGTTCCTTGCCGCACAGCTCGGCGCACTGGCCGCGGTAGACGCCGACCTTCTCGGCGCGGAACCAGGTGTCGCGCACGAAGCCGGGGATCGCATCCTGCTTGACGCCGAAGGCGGGGATCATCCAGGCGTGGATCACGTCGTTGGCGGTGGTGATGATGCGCACCTTGCAGTTGACCGGCACGACGAGTTCGTTGTCGACTTCGATCAGGTAGGTGTTGCTGCGCTCGGCATGGCCGTTGATCTGCTCGCGCGGCGTGGTCAGCGTGGACAGGAAGGCGATGCCTTCGCCCTCGCCCTTGAGGTAGTCATAACCCCATTTCCACTGATAGCCGGTGACCTTGATGGTGATATCGGAGTTGGTCGTGTCCTTCATCGCGACGACGGTCTTGGTCGCGGGGAGCGCCATGCCGATCACGATCAGGAAGGGGACGATGGTCCAGATGATTTCGACGGTGGTCGATTCGTGGAAGCTCGCCGGCTTGTGGCCAAGCGATTTGCGGTGCTTGTAGATCGAGTAGAACATCACCGCGAACACGGCCACGAAGATCACGACGCAGATGACCAGCATCATCCAGTGCAGCCAGTGAATGTCGCGGGCGATGCCAGTGACCGGCGCGGCCAGATTGAGCTGCCGCACGGCGGGACCGCCGGGCATGTCCTCGACTGCCAAGGCCTGGCTGGAAAGCACCATCGCTGCGGTGAACAGCACGGCCTGGAGTTTGCTCGAAAAATTCATTTTTTTACCTACCCCGTCAATCACCAAATTTTTTCTGGAGCAGCATGCTGCCCAGTTCATGCGTGAATCCCGCGCGCGGATGCGGCATCAGGAAACGGCCCAACTCCACCGAACCCCCGCCGCTGAGCAGCCGGACCATTCCGCCCGGATCGCACTCCTGCCCCACCCTCACCAACGAGGGATTGAATTCGAAGCGCCGCAGCCGGCCCGCATCCATCCATTCCACCACCAGCCGCTGTTCGCTGAACCGCACCTACTCGTAATCGAGCGCGTGACGGGCGTAGACCAACAGCGCGCCGCCAAGAGCTAGCATTTCCAAGCCGGAAAACGGCAGCACGACCCACGCACCCTGGAAAACGAAAAACACCGCTATAGCCAGCGAGACTGCGAGCATCGAGAGATAAAACAACCCGAGGTGGCGCGGCGTCAAAGAACAGTTGCGCTTCATCAGCCAGTCCCGTTTTTCGGACGCGAACGGCATGAATTCCTGCATGAAGCCTCCTTTATTGATCCGGCATTAAGAAGTTTTCATGCGGCGTATTTGACGCGGGGATCCTGGAAGTAGGATTTCACGCGTTCGGGATGGGTTTCGATGAACGCCATGTGGTTCTTTGCTGCGGCGTGTAATTTGGCCTTTGTTCTGACGGGGACTCGTGTGCTGATGACATGTTTCAGGTCGGCGTTGAGTCGCTCATCCGGATTGAGCTCCGGGCTGTAGCTGGGCAGGTAAAAGACTTCGATGTCGGCTTGGTGCTCGGCAAGCCATGCCTTGACCGGCTTGCAGTGATGCACGCCGAGGTTGTCGAGGATCAGGAACACTTTCTTGCCCGCGCGCTTGCCATCGGCCACCAGCGCCTCGAAGAACTCGATGAGCTTCTCGTGGTTAAAGGCACCATCGATGATCATCCAGCTTGCCTTGCCCTGATTGGTCACTGTGGAAATCATCGACAGCTTCTGTCGCGTACCTCTAACCGCCATCGTGACCGGGGTTTTCCCTTTGTGAGCATAACTGCGGCCCCGAACATCCGTATTCACCAACGCGGTTTCGTCACCCCAGTGAATCTCGCCACCTTTGGCCTTGGCACGCTTCTCGATGGCCGGATACTCCTGATCGATCCACTGCTTGACAGACTCCGGTCGCTGTTCGTAAGCGCGCTTGATCGGCTTTTTCGGCGTGAAACCCCAGCGCTTGAGGTAGTCTCCGACCGCACGTATTGAGAGTCTGAACGCGTATTCCTGTTCGATGAACAGCATGACCGCGCCTCGCGTCCAGAGCGCAGATTCCATCTTCAACTGCTCCGGACGTTTGTCGCAGATCGTGCGACGGATTGCTTCTTCTTGATCCACATTCAGCCGTCTTCCGTCTCCTGGCGTACGAGCTCGTGGGTGCGGCTTCAGGGCCGCCGCGCCCCCTTCTTCATAGAGATCAATGGCCAGTCGAGCCGCCGGGTAACTCAGCCCTGTCAACTCCGCGATGGCCATGACTCCGTATCCCTTCCGATGCAACCTCACGACCTGCTTTCGCCTCTCGTGCAGCTGCTCCAGTTTCTGGTATCGAGCGTCTTCTTTTTCCATGCCAATTCGATGCCAGAAATGACAATAAGTTCAATCTTTATATTGCCACGTCAATAAGACGATTTGACCAGTGCAAAAAAGTTTTACGATTATAAGACCAACAACGATAGGGTTTCAAGGTCGGCCCCCGGCGTGGGTACTAGGTCAAGAGCCGCCGTTCGGTGCGCGGCTCAGCGTTTTCCGCTCCGGCCGATCTGATCGGAGCGCAGGATGGCGACCCCGTCCTTGCCAACCCGGCCTGGCGTCGGGACCGGTTTCCAGGCATGTCCGTAGACGATCTCCAGGCTCAGGGGGATTAGTCCGGACGCATTGCGGCGGCGCTCTAGCGCCGCGTGCAGGCGGGCGAGCCAGCCCCGGCCGCGCAGGCCGGTGGCGGCCAGGCCCGGATAGACGCCCAGGGCGCGGACGTCTTCCAGCAGGCCGGCGGACGTCTGATAAGTGAGCGTGAGCCTCTCGGCGTCCATGACCGGGTCGGCCAGGCCGGCGGCGATCAGCATGTCGCCCAGGTCGTGCATGTCGACGAAGTCGGGCAGATGCCGCCCGGAATCCACCTCGGCGAAGGCCGCGCGCAACTCGGCGAAGGTGTCCGGCCCGAAGGCGCTGAAGATCAGCAGGCCGTCCCCGGCCGGCAGCAGCCGGGCCCATTCGGGCAGCACCTTGTGCGGCTCGGCCGACCAGTGCAGGGCCAGATTGGACCAGACCAGGTTGGCACTGCCGCTCGCCAGGGGCAGGTTCGACCAGTCGGCCTGCACGAGCAGGGGGGCGATGCCGCGGCCCAGCAGGCGCTTGAGCCAACTGCTGGCCTGCGCGCCGCCGGGCGCGCTGAGGGCGGCGCGCAGCATGGGCGCCGACCAGTCCAGACCGAGGGGTTCGGCCTCGGGGAAGCGCCTGCGCAGGCCGGCGAAACTGCCGCCCGCGGCGCAGCCCAGATCGACGATGCGCTTGGGCTCGATGCGCACGGGCTCCAGGCGCTCGTGCATGCGCGACTCGATCTCGCGCAGCAGGAAATCGGTCGCGGCGAAGCGCGGCGCGCGCCGCCCGAAGGCCAGACGCAGGCGCTTGGAGTCGAATTGGCGCTCGGATTGTGGCATGGGGGCGAAGTATAGCCGCGTGAACCGTGGCCGGTCGGCGGCCGCCCCAGCGGACATGATCCCCTCCGGATACCACTACTATTTAGAAGCATCCCTGCGCTTCTTGCGCGCGCTGCGCGACTGGCTGCTGCCCTGCCCTTGCCGGGGCTGCGGCGAGCCGGGTCCGGATCTGGTCTGCCCAGGCTGCGCCGCCCGGCTCGATCCAGGGCCCGTCCGCCTGCCGCCAGGGACCGATGCGCTCCTGACGCTGGGCGAATACCGCGAGCCCTGGAGAGCGCTGGTGCTGTGCTTGAAATTCCACGGCCGGCTGGAGATGGCGCACTGGTTCGGGCTGGCGCTGGGACGGCGGCTGCGGGAGGCCAGGCTGGCGCCGCCGGACCTGCTGCTGCCCATCCCACTCTCGCCACGGCGGCTACGCGAGCGCAGCCACAACCAGTCGCTGGAAATTGCCCGCACCCTGGGGGGGGAGCTGGGCCGCCCCGTCGCCGCCGACCTGCTGGTGAAGCTGCGGGACACGGCGCCGCAGTTGGGGTTGGGGGAGGCGCAGCGGCGGCGCAATCTGATGCGCGCCTTCGCGGTCCGTAGCGGTGGCCTGAGCGGCGCTGGGCAAGGCGGCGTGGAGGGCCTGCGCGTCGGCGTGGTGGACGACGTGCGCACGAGCGACGCAATGCTGGAGGAGGGGGCCCGGGCGCTGCGCGCGGTCGGGGTTGCGTGCATCACCAATTTCGCGTTGCTGGGCAAGGCCTGAGGGCCGCGTGGTTTGCCGCATAAGCTGCCGGGTGAGCTAGCGCATGGCTGCCACAGCGCTGCCGCGAGCCCGGCGGCCCGCCGGAAAGCCGCGCCTAGGTACAATGCTGGTCATGTTCCATGACATCCTGGTCGAGCCCGAGATCCCGCCCAACACCGGCAACGTGATCCGGCTGTGCGCCAACACTGGCGCCACGCTGCATCTGGTGGAGCCGCTGGGCTTTCCGCTGGACAACGCCAAGATGCGCCGCGCCGGACTGGACTATCTCGAGTACGCCGACATGTGCGTGCATGCGAGCTGTCAGGCGCTGCTAGCGAACGAACAACCCGACCCCGCGCGCATCTTCGCCTTCACCACCCGGGGCTCGGCCCCCTTCGCTCAGGCGCGTTTCCAGCCGGGCGACTGGCTGGTCTTCAGCTCCGAAAACCGTGGCCTGCCGCCGGAACTGCGCGACAGTTTCCCGGCGGCGCAGCGGCTGCGCCTGCCGATGCGGCCGACGAGCCGAAGCCTGAACCTGTCCAACACCGTGGCGGTCGCCATATTCGAAGCCTGGCAGCAGTGCGGCTACGCCGGCGGCGGCTGAACGCGCGGCTTATTCGATGCGCGGGTCGCGCTTGAGCAGGAGCGCGACGGCGTCGCTGGCCGCGCATTCGCCGGCCAGCACGCCGCAGACGGCCGAGGTGATGGGCATTTCGATGCCGTGGCGCTGCGCCAGCACCTTGACCGCGGCGGCGCAGCGCACCCCCTCGGCGACGTGGCCCAGCTCGGCGAGGATCTTCTCCAGCGGTTCGCCATCGGCCAGTTTCAGGCCCACGGTGCGGTTGCGCGAGAGATCGCCGGTGGCGGTGAGGAGCAGATCGCCCATGCCGGCCAGTCCTTGCAGCGTCTCGGCGCGGCCGCCCAGGGCCAGGCCCAGGCGCGCCATCTCGGCCAGGCCGCGGGTGACCAGGGCGGCGCGGGCGTTGAAGCCCAGGCCGAGGCCGTCGCCGATGCCGGTGGCGATGGCCAGCACGTTCTTCACCGCGCCGCCGATCTCCACGCCGACGAGGTCGTCGCTCGCGTAGACTCGCATGGCATGGTGATGGAAGGCCTGCTGCATGGCCTTGCGCAGGCCCTCTTCGGCCGAGGCGGCGACCAGCGCGCAGGGCAGGCCCAGCGCGACTTCGCGGGCGAAGCTGGGGCCGGAGAGCGCGCCGGAGGGAATGGCGGGCTGGAGTTCGCGCGCGGCGATCTGATGCGGAAGGAAGCTGGTTTCGGGCTCGATGCCCTTGCACAGCCAGACGATGCCGGCGGGCTTCGCGCCGCCTGCGCCGAGCAGGCGCACGCACAGCTCGGCCAAGCCGGAGAGCGGCGTGGCGATCACGGCCAGCCCGCCCGCGGCATGCGCGGCGGCGGCGGCGAAGTCGTCGGTGGCCTGGAGCGCCTCAGGTAGCGCAACGCCAGCGAGGTAGTGTGGATTGGCGTGTTCGCCGCGGATCACGGCGGCCAGGGCCGGCTCGCGCGCCCACAGCAGGGCGTCATGGCTGCGGGCCGCGTGGGCGGCCATGGCGGTGCCCCAGGCGCCGGCGCCGAAGATGCTGAGTTTCATGCGCTTCGATGCACGGATTCGCGCGCCGGTCCGGGACTGGGCTGGCGCGTCAGTGGGAGGCGCCGTTGGCCGCGCCGGCCTGCTGGGTCTCGAGGAGACGCTGCTCGTAGAGAGTCTGGAAGTTGATTTCGGCCAGATGCACCGGCGGGAAGCCAGCGCGGGTGATCAGGTCGGCGATGCTGGCGCGCAGATAGGGGTAGACGATGCTCGGGCAGGCGATGCCCAGCAGCGGACCCATCTGTTCGGCGGGGATGTTGCGCACGGTGAAGATGCCGGCCTGTTGCGCCTCGACGAGGAAGGCGACCTTGTCCTTGATCTTGGTGGTGACGGTGGCGGTGACGGCCACTTCGAACACGTCGGCCTGGAGCTGCGACGCGCCGACGTTCACCTCGATTTCCATCGAGGGCGCTTCGGTTTCCAGGAAAATCGCCGGGGAATTCGGCTCTTCGAGAGAAATATCCTTGAGATAAACCCGCTCGATATTGAAAAGGGGCTGGTTGTCGTTGCTTGCTGAGGGCGAATCGGACATGTCGGCGTGCTCTGAAAAAAGACGGGAGAAAATCAGTCCGCCATTATGCCGCAAGCAGGGGGGCCAACCCGCCGGCGCTGTCCAGCGCGTACAAATCGTCACAGCCGCCAACGTGTTTGTCGCCAATGAAGATCTGGGGCACGGTGCGCCGTCCGGTAAGCTGGGTCATCTCGTCGCGGCGTGCGGGATTCTGGTCCACCAGGATCTTTTCCACTTCCACGCCCTTAGACACCAGCAGCCGCTCCGCTCGCACGCAGAACGGGCAGACGCGGGTACTGTACATGAGGACCTTGGCCATCCTCAGCTCCGCACGGCCTTCAGGTTGGCCGCGTCCTTGACCACGGGCATGCCGGCCTGCTGCCAGGCGGAGAGGCCGCCATCGAGCGCGTAGACCTCGGCATAGCCGGCCTTCTTCAGACTGCGCAGGGCGCCGCCCGAGCGCGTGCCGGTCTGGCAGACGACGATCACCGGCGCAGCCTTGTCCTTGGCGACGCTGCCGGCCTGCTGCTCGAGGTCGTCGGCGGGCACGTGGCTGGCGTTGGGCAGATGGCCGGCGGCGAAGTCCTCGGCGGCGCGGATGTCGATCACCACGGCATGGCGGCGGTTGATCATCTGCGTGGCCGCGGTGGCGTTCACGCCCGATTTGGTCTTGTTCAGGCTGGGCCAGGCCAGCAGCGCGCCGGACACCACGGCCAGGGCGATCAGGATCAGGTTGGTAGGTTCGAGAAAGAAGCTCACAGGGGCCTTGCAGGTAAGTTAGCGCAAATGGCGGTTGCCGAAAAAGGCGCTCATTATAAAATAGCCGGCTGTTACCCGCTTGACCCTATTTGGGGGGCTTTCGGGGAAATATCCGCATTTTCATTTTTATTTAGCGTGCCATCGTGACTAAACTCCTACTTATCCGCCACGGCGAATCCACCTGGAATCTGGAAAACCGCTTCACCGGCTGGGTGGACGTCGATCTGACCGACACCGGCGTGGCCCAGGCCAAGGAATCCGGCCGCCTCCTGCGCGAGGCCGGCTTTACCTTCGACATGGCCTACACCTCAGTGCTCAAACGCGCGGTGCGCACGCTCTGGCACATGCAGGACGAAATGGACCTGATGTGGATCCCCGTGGTCCACACCTGGCGCCTGAACGAGCGCCACTACGGCGCCCTGGCCGGCCTGAACAAGGCCGAGACCGCCACCAAGTACGGCGAAAAGCAGGTGCTGATCTGGCGCCGCTCCTACGACACGCCACCGCCCGCACTGACCGCCAACGACCCCCGCGCCTCCTTCGCCGACCCGCGCTACGCCAAACTCAAGCGCGAGGAGATCCCCCTGACGGAATGCCTCAAGGACACCGTGGCGCGCGTGCTGCCGCTGTGGAACGAGTCCATCGCGCCCGCGCTCAAGGCAGGCAAGAAGATCGTCATCGTTGCCCACGGCAACAGCATCCGCGCGCTGGTGAAGTACCTTGAGGGAATCTCCGACGATGACATCGTCGGCGTGAACATCCCCAACGGCACGCCCCTGGTCTACGACCTGGACGCCGATCTCAAGCCCCAGGGCAAGACCTATCTGGGCGACGCCGCCGCCATCGCCGCGGCGCAGGCCACCGTGGCCAGCCAGGGCAAGGCGAGCTGAACGGGAGCGGCGCGGTCCGGACCCGGTGCGCAGCCGGGTCCGCGGCTCCTTCGGCCAAACCGGCCGAAGCACTCCGGAAAACGGCTTTCAAGCAAGGAAACATGCGGCCGGGCGGGTAAATCTCGTAATGGTTTTCTTGTGCATTATTGATCCAGCATTGAAGCAATGAACTCAAGCAGCATACCGAACCGGCGCGTGTTCGAAGTAGCTCTTGACGCGCTCGGGCTGTCGCTAAACGCTGAGCAGATGCTGGCGCGTGGCCTTCACCAGTTGCAGCTTCGAGCGAGTTGGAGCGAGTTTGGTGCCGACCTGCTTCAGGTCGGCATTGGCCATTTCGTTGGGGCTCAGTTCGGGGCTGTAGCTGGGCAAGTAGAAGACTTCGATCTCGTGCTTGTGCTCGGCCTGCCAGGCCTTCACGGGCTTGCTGTGGTGCACACGCAGGTTGTCCAGGATCAGGTAGATCTTTCGGCCGGCATCCTTGACCAGCCGGCGCAGGAAGTCGATCAGGATGTCGGCGCTCAACGCTCCGTCGAAGGCCTGCCAGCGCATCTGGCCCTTGTTGGTGACGGTGGAGATCACCGACAAGCCGTGGCGCTTGTTGTTCACGCGAATCACGGGCGTCTGGCCTTGCGGGGCGTAGCTGTGCCCGCGCACGTCGTCGCGGCGCACGCCGGTCTCGTCGCCCCAGTGAATTTCGGCCCCCTCAGCCTTGGCGCAGGCGGCGATCACCGGGTAGTCCTCGTCGAGCCACTTTTTCACCGCCGCCGGCGACTGCTCGTAGGCCTTCTTCATGGGCTTTTGCGGCGTGAAGCCCCAACGCTCCAGATACAGGCCCATCGTGCGAACGGCCAGCTTGATGCCTATCGGTTAAGGATCAACTCGGCCACTGCCTGGCGGCTCCACAGCGCGTAGATCATCTTCAACTGGTCGGGCGTGCGGTCGCGGATCAGCCGCTGAACCTCGCGCTCCTGCTCCGCCGTCAGCGTTCTGCCCGTACCCTGCGGGCGCCCGGGGCGCTCAACGTCGAGGGCCTTCCACCCGCCCGCGCGATACGCCTTCACCGCCGCAATGAGCGTCGTGCGCGACATCTCGCATTGCGCCGCCGTGTCCTTCAGGCTCACGCCATCCAGCCGCATTTTCACCGCACGTCGACGCCGTTCGTTCAGGGCGGCTACCGGCAGCGTTCTCGAGTCGATTTTTTCCATGTAACAGCAGACTCTATATCACTCAATAAGTTCAATGTTTCAATGCCTGATCAATAAAGGCACCATCGATGATCATCCAGCTTGCCTTGCCCTGATTGGTCACTGTGGAAATCATCGACAGCTTCTGTCGCGTATCTCTAACCGCCATCGTGACCGGGGCTTGCCCTTTGGGAGCATAACTGCGGCCCCGAACATCCGTATTCACCAACGCGGTTTCGTCACCCCAGTGAATCTCGCTACCTTCGGCCTTGGCACGCTTCTCGATGGCCAGATACTCCTGATCGATCCACTGCTTGACAGACTCCGGTCGCTGTTCGTAAGCGCGCTTGATCGGCTTTTTCGGCGTGAAACCCCAGCGCTTGAGGTAGTCTCCGACCGCACGTATTGAGAGTCTGAACGCGTATTCCTGTTCGATGAACAGCATGACCGCGCCTCGCGTCCAGAGCGCAGATTCCATCTTCAACTGCTCTGGACGTTTGTCGCAGATCGTGCGACGGATTGCTTCTTCTTGATCCGCATTCAGCCGTCTTCCGTCTCCTGGCGTACGAGCTTGTGGGTGCGGCTTCAGGGCCGCCGCGCTCCCTTCTTCATATAGATCAATGGCCAGTCGAGCCGCCGGGTAACTCAGCCCCGTCAACTCCACGATGGCCATGACTCCGTATCCCTTCCGATGCAACCTCACGACCTGCTTTCGCCTCTCGTGCAGCTGCTCCAGTTTCTGGTATCGAGCGTTTTCTTTTTCCATGCCAATTCAATTCGTGCCGCTTTCCGACGAGACCGGCCAGCGCACCCACTGGATCTCGGTGCAGCGCGACATCACCGAGCGCAAGCTCGCGGAGCTGGCGCTGCTGAAGAACCAGGGCCGCTACCGCGCGCTGTTCCAGGAGAATCCGCTGCCGATGTGGGTCTACGACGACGAGGCCCTGGACTTTCTCGCGGTGAACGACGCGGCCTGCCGCCAGTACGGCTAAACCCGCGAGGAATTCCTCAAGCTGAAGATCACCGACGTGCGTCCAGCCGAGGACGTGCCGCGGCTGCTTGCCAGCCTGCCCAGCATCAATTCACCGCGCTATGCCGACGTCTGGATACGAAGGCGAGCGGCGCTTCCTCTCGCGCGACGGCACCTATCACACCATGCGCTACGCCGGCTCGCCGGTGTTCGACCGCCAAGGCAAGGTCATCTACTGGGTGGGCGTGGACGCGGAGGTCTCCGAGCTGAAGAACACCGAGGAGGCGCTACGGCTCTCGAACCGCGAACTCGAGGCATTCTCCTATTCCGTGTCGCACGACCTGCGCTCGCCGCTGGCGGTGATCGACGGCTTCAGCCGCGCGGTGCTGCAGAAATACGGCGACAAGATGGACCCCGAGAGCCGCAGCTATCTCGACCGGGTGCGCGCTCGCACCATCGAGATGGCGCAGCTGATCGAAGACCTGCTTTCCCTGGCGCGCGTGATCGAGGATTGACGCAACCTCGACCCGCAGCGCCAGGTCGAGGTCGACCTCCAGGAGCCGCTCGTGGTGCGTGGCGATCAGCGGCTGCTCGTGCTGGTGCTGAAGAACCTGATCGGCAACGCCTGGAAATTCACCTCCAAGCTGCCGGTGGCGCATATCAGCATGTGCTCCCTGGCCGGTCCCGACCGCCAGACCGTCTATTTCATCAAGGACGACGGCGCGGGCTTCGACATGGCCTATTCCGACAAGCTGTTCGGCACCTTCCAGCGCCTCCACGCGGTGACCGATTTCCCCGGTTCGGGCGTCGGCCTGGCCACGGTGCAGCGCATCATTTCCCGCCACGGCGGCCGCGTCTTGGCCGAATCCAAGCTGGGCCAGGTGGCGACCTTCTTCGTCCTGGGCAACAGGGCTAGCTGAAAAAATAAAAAATGAAAAAAATATTGATCCGGCACTTAAACATTGAACTTATTGAGTGATATAGAGTCTGCATGTTGCATGGACAAAATCGACTCGAGAACGCTGCCGGTAGCCGCCCTGAACGAACGGCGTCGACGTGCGGTGAAAATGCGGCTGGATGGCGTGAGCCTGAAGGACACGGCGGCGCAATGCGAGATGTCGCGCACGACGCTCATTGCGGCGGTGAAGGCGTATCGCGCGGGCGGGTGGAAGGCCCTCGACGTTGAGCGCCCCGGGCGCCCGCAGGGTACGGGCAGAACGCTGACGGCGGAGCAGGAGCGCGAGGTTCAGCGGCTGATCCGCGACCGCACGCCCGACCAGTTGAAGATGATCTATGCGCTGTGGAGCCGCCAGGCAGTTGCCGAGTTGATCCTTAACCGATACGGCATCAAGCTGGCCGTTCGCACGATGGGCCTGTATCTGGAGCGTTGGGGCTTCACGCCGCAAAAGCCCATGAAGAAGGCCTACGAGCAGTCGCCGGCGGCGGTGAAAAAGTGGCTCGACGAGGACTACCCGGTGATCGCCGCCTGCGCCAAGGCTGAGGGGGCCGAAATTCACTGGGGCGACGAGACCGGCGTGCGCCGCGACGACGTGCGCGGGCACAGCTACGCCCCGCAAGGCCAGACGCCCGTGATTCGCGTGAACAACAAGCGCCACGGCTTGTCGGTGATCTCCACCGTCACCAACAAGGGCCAGATGCGCTGGCAGGCCTTCGACGGAGCGTTGAGCGCCGACATCCTGATCGACTTCCTGCGCCGGCTGGTCAAGGATGCCGGCCGAAAGATCTACTTGATCCTGGACAACCTGCGTGTGCACCACAGCAAGCCCGTGAAGGCCTGGCAGGCCGAGCACAAGCACGAGATCGAAGTCTTCTACTTGCCCAGCTACAGCCCCGAACTGAGCCCCAACGAAATGGCCAATGCCGACCTGAAGCAGGTCGGCACCAAACTCGCTCCAACTCGCTCGAAGCTGCAACTGGTGAAGGCCACGCGCCAGCATCTGCTCAGCGTTTAGCGACAGCCCGAGCGCGTCAAGAGCTACTTCGAACACGCGCCGGTTCGGTATGCTGCTTGAGTTCATTGTTTAAATGCCGGATCAATAATCAGCAGACGTAAAACCCGTGTCGGAAGCGTCGGCGTCGAGAACCCTTGGGTTACAATTTTCGCGGTTTTCGGCCGGTGCCCGCCTGAGGCGCGCATCCGCGACCGAGCCGCCTACAACAATTATTTCGTCCGGAGAGCATATGCGTTCCCCTTCGATTCGAGCCGCCTTCGCCGCTTCCACCCTACTCGCCGTCATGCTGCTCGCTGCCGGCTGCAGCCCCAAACCGGAAGACAAGAAGGCCGACGCAGCGCCCGCTGGCGACGTGCTCGCGGTCAAGATCGGCCACGCCGCGCCGATGATCGGCAACCAGGCGTACCTGGGCAAGGACAACGAGAACGGCACCCGCCTCGCGATCGAGGAAGTGAACAAGGCCGGCCTGGAAATCGGCGGCAAGAAAGTGAAGCTCGAACTGGTCTCCGAAGACGACGCGGCCGATCCCAAGACCGGCACCGCGGTCGCGCAGAAACTGGTGGACGCAAAAGTCGTGGCCGTCGTTGGCCACATGAACTCCGGCGTGTCGATTCCAGCCTCCAAGATCTACAGCGACGCCGGCATCGTGCAAGTCTCGCCCTCCTCCACCAACCCCGATTACACCAAGCAAGGCTTCAAGACCACCTACCGCGTGGTCGCCACCGACGCCCAGCAAGGCCCGGCGCTCGCCACCTACGTGATGAAGAGCCTCAAGGCCAAGACCTTCGCCATCGTCGACGACGCCACCCAGTACGGCAAGGGCCTGGCCGACGAATTCGAGAAGACCGTCAAGGCCGGCGGCGGCACCGTCGTCGCGCGCGAGGCCAGCAACGACAAGGCCACCGACTTCAAGGCCATTCTCACCTCCATCAAGGGAAAGAAGCCCGACGTGATCATGTACGGCGGCATGGACGCCACCGGCGGCCCCTTCGCCAAGCAGGCCAAGGAACTGGGTATCGCCGCCAAGATCGTCGGCGGCGACGGCATGTGCACTGAGCAGATGCCCAAGCTCGCGGGCGACGCCACCCTGAACGTGGTCTGCTCCGAAGCCGGCCTGGCGCTGGCCAAGATGGAGAAGGGCGCCGACTTCCAGAAACGCTACGAAGAGCGCTTCAAGTCCCCCGTGCAGATCTACGCGCCCTTCTGCTACGACGCCGCCATGGTCATCGTCGAAGCCATGAAGCGCGCCAACTCCGTCGAGCCCGCCAAGATCCTGCAGGAAATGCATAACACCAACTATAAGGGTGTGATCGGCGACGTCGCCTTCGATCAGAAGGGCGACCTCAAGCAGGGCGTGGTGACCCTCTACGACTACAAGGACAGCAAGAAGTCGGTGCTCGACATCGTCCGCATGTAACACCGGGGAGCGGGCCGCTCCTCCCTCGCCGCCGGCCCGCTCCCCGAGCTTCAGCAAGTCTCTCCGCCAGTTCATGGACATCCTGCTCCAGCAAGTCGTCAACGGCCTCGTGCTGGGCAGCATCTACGCCCTAATCGCCCTGGGCTACACCATGGTCTACGGCATCCTCGGCATCGTCAACTTCGCCCACGGCGAGGTGCTGATGATGGGCTCGATGATCGCGCTCACCGTCATCGGCCTCATCCATCTGCTTCTGCCCGGCCTGCCCGACTGGCTGCTCCTGCTCATCGCCCTCGCAGCGAGCCATGCCCGCCTGCGCGCTCATCAGTCTGCTCATCGAGCGCTTCGCCTACCAGCCGCTGCGCAACGCGCCGCTGATCACTGCTATCGGCGTGTCCATCCTGCTCCAGACCCTGGCGATGATCGTCTGGTCGCGCAGCCCCCTGCCGTTCCCCCAGCTGCTGCCCACCAAGCCCATGCTGCTCTTCGGCACCGAGGCCAGCATCACGGCAAGGAAATCGCCATCATCGTCACCACCGTGGCCATCATGGCCGGTCTGCTGCTGCTCGTGCGCCGCATGCGCCTTGGCCGCGCCATGCGCGCCACGGCCGAGAACATCCGCATTGCCCAGCTCATGGGCGTTAACCCCAACACCGTCATCGCCGCCACCTTCATGATCGGCGGCGCGCTCGCCGCGCTGGCCGGCGTGATGATCGCCTCCAACTACGGCAGCGCCCACTTCTACATGGGCTTCATCACCGGCCTCAAGGCCTTCACCACCGCCGTGCTCGGCGGCATCTTCGGCTCCAACTACCAGGACATCTTCACCTTCATCGTGCTTATCGCCGTCCTCGTCTTCCGTCCCTCCGGCATCATGGGCGAGCGCGTCGCCGACCGAGCATGAACCCGTCCCACACCCCATGCCAATCGAGCGCGCCAAGACCCTGATCCTCATTGCCCTGGTCCTGGCGGCTCCGCTCTTCGCCGGCTGGGCGGGCGGCAACTACTGGGTGTGCTTGCTCGACTTCGCACTGCTCTACATCATGCTCGCCCTGGGCCTGCACATCGTCGTGGGCTTCGCCGGACTGCTCGACCTGGGCTACATCGCCTTCTACGCTGTGGGCGCCTACTTCGGCGCGCTGCTCTTCTCGCCGCACCTCACCCAGCACTTCGCCGTCCTCGCCCAACTCCTCCCGCAGGGCCTGCACGCCGGCGTGTGGCTCATCGTGCCGCTCTCCGGCGCGCTCGCGGTGGTCTTCGGCATCCTGCTCAGCGCGCCCACGCTCAAGCTGCGCGGCGACTACCTCGCCATCCTCACCCTGGGCTTCGGCGAAATCATCCGCATCTTCATCAACAACCTCGACCGGCCGCTCAACCTCACCAACGGCCCCAAGGGCCTCAATGGTATCGACCCCGTGAGCCTCTTCGGCGCCAAGCTCTCGCGCACGCAGAAAATCTTCGGCCTGCAGATCGGCTCCACCTATCTCTACTACTACCTCTTCGCCGCCTTTGCGCTGCTCATCGTGCTCATCTGCACGCGGCTGCAGCATTCGCGCATCGGCCGCGCCTGGGTGGCGATCCGCGAGGACGAGATCGCCGCCCGCGCCATGGGCATCAACACCCGCAATGTCAAGCTGCAGGCCTTCGCCATCGGGGCGTCCTTCGGCGGCATTTCCGGCGCCATGTTTGCCGCCTTCCAGGGCTTCGTTTCGCCCGAATCCTTCACGCTCTCCGAATCCATCGTCGTGCTCGCCATGGTCGTGCTGGGCGGCATGGGCCACGTGCCCGGCGTCATGCTCGGCGGCCTCAGCGCGCTCGACAAGGTCGGCGTCGAAATCCATCGCGGTCAGATCTACGGCCTCATCGGCCCCAATGGCGCGGGCAAGACCACCTTCTTCAACGTCGTCACCGGCCTGGTCACACCCGACGCCGGCAGCTTCATCCTCGGCAGGCAGGCCTACACGCCCACCGCCGTGCACGAAGTCGCGCACGCCGGCATCGCCCGCACCTTCCAGAACATCCACCTCTTCGGCGAATTGAGCGCGCTAGAGAACGTCATGGTCGGCCGCCACGTGCGCAACCGCGCCACGTGCGAGGAAGAGGTCACGATCCTCGCGCGCCGCCGAGCTGCTCGACTACGTCGGCATCTCCCGCTACGCCCACTTCACCGCCCGCAAACTCTCCTACGGCCATCAGCGCCGCCTCGAGATCGCCCGCGCGCTGGCCACCGAGCCGCGCCTTCTCGCGCTGGACGAGCCCGCCGCCGGCATGAACGCCACCGAAAAGATCGCGCTGCGCGGCCTGCTGGAAAAGATCCACGCCGACGACACCACCATCCTGCTAATCGAACACGACGTGAAGCTCGTCATGGGCCTGTGCGACCGGCTCAGCGTGCTCGACTACGGCAAGATCATCGCCGTGGGCGAGCCCGAGTCCGGGCGCCGCGCAGGAGGCCCGCCAATGAGCGCCGCGCTGCTCAGCATCGAAGACCTGCGCGCCGCCTACGGCGGCATCCACGCCGTCAAAGGCGTGTCGCTCGAGGTTGGCAAGGGCGAGCTCGTCGCCATGATCGGCGCCAACGGCGCGGGCAAGACCACCACCATGAAGGCCATCACCCACCAGCTCGCCGCCCAGGGCGCGCGGCGTGTTCATGCGCATGAGCATCCTGGAAAACCTGCAGATGGACGCCTACCTGCGCCGCGACGAAGCCGGCGTGGCGCAAGACGTCGAGCGCATGTTTGACATCTTCCCGCGCCTGCGGGAACGCGCCGGGCAGCTCGCCGGCACGCTCTCCGGCTGCGAGCTGCAGATGCTCGCCATGGCCCGCGCGCTCATGGCGCGGCCCCGGCTTCTGCTGCTCGACGAACCCTCGATGGGCCTCTCGCCGCTGATGGTGGAGAAAATCTTCGAGGTCGTGCGCGAGATATCCGCGCAGGGCAAGGCGGACGATCTGCTCAACGATCCCAAGGTCCGCACCGCCTATCTCGGCGAATGGATCGAAGCCACCCATGAAAAAGCCCGGCTCGCGCCGGGCTTTTTCATTCCTGCTGGCGCAGGCTTCAGGCGTTGACCGCCAGCTTCAAGAGCAGGCCGTGCAGCATCGCGCCCATCTTGTCCATCTCCTCGGCGGAGATGTTCAGCGCCGGCATGAAGCGCAGCAGGTCTGGCTTGGCGGCGTTGAGCAGCAGGCCCTCGGGCGAGAGCTCGCGCGCCTCGTCGACGATCTGCACGCCCACGTCGCGGCCCAGCAGCAGCGCGCGCAGCAGGCCGTCTCCGCGTTCGCCCTGCAGGCCGAACTCCGCGCTCATCTTCAGCAGAATCGTCTGCAGCTGCTTGCCGCGCGCCTGCACCGATTCCAGGAAGCCTGGCGCTGTCAGCTGCTCGATCACCGACACGCCCACCGCGCACATCAGCGGATTGCCGTTGTAGGTGCCGCCCTGGTCGCCGGCCTCGAACACCGCGAACTCCTCGCGGCAGAGCAGGGCCGCCAGCGGCACGCCGCCGCCGATGCCCTTGCCCAGGGTCATGATGTCTGGCGTGATGCCGAAATGCTCGTAGCCGAAGAGCTTTCCCGTGCGGCCGCAGCCGGTCTGCACCTCGTCGACGATCAGCAGCAGGCCGTGCTTTTGCGTGAGTTCGCGCAGCTCGCGCATGAATTCATGCGTGACCGGGATCACGCCGCCCTCGCCCTGGATCGGCTCGAGCATCACGGCGACGGTCTCCTCGCCGATCAGGCGCTCCGCCGAGCCGATGTCGTTGAGCTTCGCCTTGGGGAAGCCCGGCACCTGCGGCGCGTAGATCGTGTCCCAGCCCGGCTTGCCCGAGGCGCTCATCGTGGCGATGGTGCGGCCATGGAAGCTGTGGTCCATGGTGATGATCTGGTAGGCGCCCTTCTTCTTCAGGCGGCCCCACTTGCGTGCCAGCTTGATCGCGCCCTCGTTGGCTTCCGCACCGCTGTTGGTGAAGAAGACCTTGTCGAAGACGCTGTGCTGGGTCAGCAGGCCGGCGAGCTTGGCCATCTGGTCGTTGTAGAAGGCCGGGCTCGGGTTGATCAGGCGGCGCGCCTGCTGCTCGAGCGCGGCGAGCATGCCCGGGTTGGCGTGGCCCAGGGCGTTCACCGCCCAGCCCTGCAGGAAGTCCAGATACCGCTTGCCGTTGTTGTCGATCAGCCAAGAGCCCTGGCCTTCCACGAACACGATATCCGGACGTCGCGTGATGAACATCAGCGAGTCGATATCGTAGGACGAGAAGGGCTGGGTTGGGACGGTCATGGCTAACACTCCAAAAAACGCGCCTCAGGCGCAAAACCGATGCAAAAAATGCGAATAGGGACGATACCGAAAAACCATGACAGGCACTATCGGAACCTTGTCGGGCAAGGCGGGCTGCCCGCGCGGCCGGGCTTGCGGTCTATTCCGCCTGGGCCAGATCGCGGGCCGAGGTGAAGGAATCCGCGAAAAACTCCGTCTCCGGCAGGTCGCAGCGCGCGGTGAAATCGCGTTGCGCGGCGGCCACCATGACCGGCGCGCCGCAGGCGTAGACCTGGTGGCCGGAGAGGTCTGGCAGGTCCTGCATGACGGCTTCGTGAACCAGGCCGGCACGCCCTCTCCAGGCGTCCTCGGGCAGCGCGTCGGAGATCACGGGCACGAAGCGCAGCGGCATCGCCGGATCGGCGGCCCACTGCTCGCACAGCGCGCGCATGTACAGATCCTGCGGACGGCGTCCGCCCCAGTAGAGGACGATCGACCGCTTCAGCCGCTTGAACGCGGCATGCTCGACCATCGCCTTGATCGGCGCGAAGCCCGTGCCCGAGGCGAGCATGACGATGGGCTTGGCGGAATCCTCGCGCAGGAAGAAGCCGCCCTGCGGGCCTTCTAAGCGCAGGATGTCTCGCACCCGCATGGCCGGCGTGTCGGCCTTGGCGCCGAAGACGTGGTCGGTGAAGACGCCGCCGGGCATGTGGCGCAGATGCAGCTCGAGCAGGCCATCGCCGTGCGGCGGCGTGGCGATGGAATAACTGCGTCGCGTGCCGTCCTTGAGGATGAATTCCAGATACTGGCCCGCGAGGAACTGCAGCCGCTCGTTGGCCGGTAGCTGCAGGCGCAGGATCATCACGTCCGCGCCCACGTGCTCCATCTCGTTGATGCGGCAGGGCAGCTTCTTCACGTCGATGTCGCCGCTGGCGCGCACCTCGCTGCTTTCGATCGTCACGTCGCCGGTGAGCGTAGCGCAGCAGAAGAGCGCCATGCCGGCGGCCTTATCCTGCAAGGAGAGCGCGCTGGGAGCGTGCTTGCCCTGCACCACTGAGCCCGCCGCGACCTTGCCCTTGCAGGAGCCACAGGCGCCGTTCTTGCAACCGTAGGGCAGGTTGACGCCGGCACGCAGGGCCGCGCCGAGGATGGTCTCCTCGTCTTCCACGATGAATTTGCGGCCGCTGGGGGCGATGGTGACTTCGTGGCTCATCTACAATCCGTTCATGACTTCAACTTCACTGCACGCGCCCGGCAGGCTTGCCCGGCGCAGGCTCGGGCGGCGGCGCATGCTCATCGTCGGCTGCGGCGACGTGGGCATGCGCGCGCTCGCGCTGCTGCGCGCTCAAGATCCTCAAGGCCCTGACCGCGCGCTCACCCTCACTTCCAAACCGCAGCGCCTGGCCGAACTGCGCGCGGCCGGTGCGCTGCCCCTGCTCGGCGATCTCGACCGGCCCGCCAGTCTGGCGCGGCTGCGCGGTCTGGCGTCGCGCGTGCTGTATTTCGCGCCGCCGCCTTCCGAGGGCGCGGACGATCCGCGTCTGCGCCGGCTGCTCGCCGTTCTCGCGCGTCCGGCGCGCCTGCGCGGCGCACGCTGCGCGCCCGCCGGAAAAGGCCTGGGCGGCGGGAAATCGTGGCTGTCGGCCAAGGTCGGGATTTTAACCGATCCGGCCGGGAGCCCCCGCCTGGTCTATATCAGCACCACCGGCGTCTACGGCGATTGCGACGGCAAGCTCGTGACGGAGAGCCGCCCGGTCCGGCCGGCGAACGCGCGCGCGGTGCGCCGTTTGGCGGCCGAGGCCCGGCTGCGCATCTGGGGCGCTCGCGCGGGCCGCGCCGTGAGCATCCTGCGCGCGCCCGGCATCTACGCGGAGGACCGCCTGCCGCTGGAGCGGCTGCGCGCCGGCACGCCCGCGCTGATCTCCGCGCAGGACGTCTACACCAACCACATCCATGCCGACGACCTCGCGCGCATGGCCCTGCGCGGCCTGGACCGCAACTGGCCGCAGCGCGTCTACAACGCCGTGGACCACACGCGCCTGAAGATGGGCGAATACTTCGACCTCGTCGCCGACTGGGCCGGCCTGCCGCGCCCGCCGCGCGTGGACCGCGAGGCCGCCGCCGCGGCGCTCTCGCCGATGATGCTCAGCTTCATGAAGGAATCGCGCCAGCTCGAGAACCGGCGCATCGTCGAGGAGACCGGCTTCGTGTTCCGGCATCCGACGGTGGAAGACTTCCTGCGCGGCACGCTGCCGCTCGTGTAGGCCGGCAGAGGCGGTGCGCTGCCGATCGCTTGCCACGCTCGCCTGCCGCGCCTTCGTTTTCAGCGCCCAGGGAATCAGCCGAGCGCTTCGCGCGCCAGCCGCCCCAGCGTGGCGACCGCCTGCGCGATCTCCGCTCTCCAAAGATGCCCGTAGTTCAGCCACAGGCAATGCCTGAAGCCGCGCGTGGCCGAGAAGATGGGGCCGGGGGTGCCACGCTCACGCCCTCGCGCAGCGCCTCGCGGTGCAGCGCCAGCGCGTCCACGCTGCTGGGCAGCTCCACCCAGAGGAAGTAGCCGCCCTCGGGCCGAGTCACCCGCATGTCCGGCGGGGAAAGAGCAGCGGGCTCGGGAAGGCCGAGCCCAGGGGCGCGAAGTGGTTGCCGGGCAGGGCGACTAAGGCCGGGCTACAGCTGACGGCTATTATCCCCGCATCGCCGGAAAGCCCGAAGGCTACCTCTACAACCAGCTCCTCAACTTCCGCGAAGGCCGGCGCAAGTACGCGGCGATGAGCTACATGGTCGACGCGCTGCCCGACGCCTACCTGCGCGAGATCGCGCAATATTTCTCCACCCAGCATCCGCCCTAAGCCGAGCGCGCGCCCAAGCCGTCCTCCGCCGCCCAGCTCGAGCGCGGCCGCGTGCTCGTGAGCGCGGGCCACGCCGGGCGCGGGCTGCCCGCCTGCATGGCCTGCCATGGCGGCAAGCTGCTCGGGCTGGCGCCGGTGGTGCCTGGCCTGATCGGCCTGCCCAAGGACTATCTGCTCGGCCAGCTCGGCGCCTGGAAGAACGGCACGCGCCGCGCGCTCGCGCCCGACTGCATGGTGCAGATCGCCGACAAGCTCAATGGCGAGGACGTTGCCGCCGTGGCCGCCTGGCTCGCCGCGCAGCCCACGCCGGACAAGAAGGCCGCCGCCGCGCCCACCGTGGACGCGGCAATCAACCCGAAGAAGCTGCCCCTGCGCTGTGGGAGCATGCCGTGATGAAGATCCAGCGCTTCGAGCCGCCGCCGCACCGCAAGCTGCGCTGGGCGGTCCTGATCGCCGCTTTCCTGGCGGCGGCGGTCTGCCTGCCGCTGGCGAGCAAGAGCGAGCAGCTCGCGCGCGGCGCCTATCTGGCGTGCGCCGGCAACTGCGGCGCCTGTCACACCGAGCGCGGCGGCGCGGCCTATGCAGGCGGCCGCGCGGTGCCCTCGCCCTTCGGAACGATCTACGCGCCCAAAATCACGCCCGACGCCGAGACCGGCATCGGCAAATGGAGCGCGGACGCCTTCTGGCAGGCCATGCACAACGGCAAGTCCGCTGACGGCAGCCTGCTCTATCCCGCCTTCCCATATCCGAACTACACCAAGCTCAGCCGCGCCGACGTCGACGCCGTCTACGCCTTTCTGCGCAGCGTTCTGGCGGTGCGCCGCGCCAACACGCCCAACACCCTTCGCTTCCCCTACAACCAGAGCAATCTGCCGCTGGTCTGGCGCGCACTCTACTTCCGCCCCTGCGTCTATCAGGACGAGCGCGGAAAGACCATGGAATGGAATCGCGGCGCCTATCTCGTGCAGGGCGCGGGGCACTGCAGCGCCTGCCACACCGCGCGCAAAAACCTGGGTGCCGCCGAGGAAAAGTCCGACCTCGCCGGCGGCCTGATCCCGGTGCTCAACTGGTACGCGCCCTCGCTGACCTCCGACAAGGAAGCGGGTCTGGGCGATTGGGAGATCGGGCATATCGCCGCGCTGCTAAAGACCGGCGTCTCGCCGCGCGCCACCGTTTTCTGGCCGATGGCCGAAGTGGTCTACGGCAGCCTCCAGCATCTGAGCGACACGAACATCCGCGCGATGGCGATCTATCTCAAATCGCTGCCGAAGAACGAAGCGCCGCCGCCCGGCTCCGCCTTCCCCGGGGCCGCGGCAACGACGCCGGCCAGCCCGTCTACCCGCCGCTCGCCGGCAACCGCGCGCTGACGGCCGCCAATCCCTTTCTGGGCGGCGTCAGCCGGGCTGGAAGCGCCGCCAGCGCGCCGGGCAGGAGCGCCTCGGCTGCGGATGCAAGTTCTCCAAAAACTGAAATAAGCGCGATCGCCAAGGTCGCTGCGGTGCAGTTCGGACAATTTCCGCCGCGTCCGCTGCGCGAGCATTTCCATCGCCGCCTGCGTGAACGCCTGCTCGCTGGCGCGCCTGCGCCCCTCCCGGCCCAGAATGCACTGCGCGATCTTTCCCAGGGCGCGGACGCCGCGCCCCGGCCCACGCTCAGCCTCGCCCGCGCGCCCACCCTGAGCGGCGCCACGCTGCGGCTGACGCCGGGGAGCAAGCTGCACGCCGCCTTCGACAAGAAGGAAGCAGGCAAGAGCAAGAAGGCGACGCAGCGCGATGGCGAAGAGCCGCATGCTCTGCCGGCGGTGTCGGCGGTGAAGGGCCGCGGCAATGAGGAGGACGGGCGCGAACACCTGCGCCGGCGCGCCCGCGCCATCGCCGCGGTGCGCGGTGCGGCCGTTTTGGCCGGGCAACAGGCCGCGCCGCGCCTGGGCGCCGGCCCCAGCCTGACCGACGCCGAATACGCGGCGCTGTTGCGGGAGCGGCACCGCCAGGCGGCGCCCGGTGCCGCGGCCGTGGGCAAGGCCCTGACGCCGCCGAAATTCGGCCTGCGTCCGCCCGGCGTCCTGCTGACGGTGGTGGAGGAAGCAGACCTGAGCGCGGGAGCGGATGCGAAGCGCGAAAGCAGTGCTTTGGCCTAGCGCTGGTTGGCGTTGCAGAGCTTGAGCGTCAGCCGCGTTGCCTTGAGCTCGGGATAAAACATCTCCGCGTCGATCGGCGCAAAGCGTTCCCGCAGCTTCTCGGGCGGCAGCGTGGCGTAGTGGGCGAGCGGCTGGAGCTCGCGCTGGCATTCTCCGGTGCGTCCGAGCTTGTAATTCACCAGCGCCAGTTCGTTGCGGATGCGGTAGGCGTCCAGCCATTAGATCAGCGCGCCGCATTGCTGCAGCAGCGGCTCCAGCCGGCCCAGCGCCTGTTCGTAGGCCTTGGCGCGCATCAGCCGCCGGAAGCTCGCGCGCGCGGCGGCCACCGCCTTGCGCTGGCAGGCGTCGGGCGGCTTCACGTACACCGCCTTGAACGTGCCCTTGCCGCTGCAATAGGCGCGGCAGCCGTCGGACTCTGGCGTGGTGCTGACTTCAACGCCGGCGCCGCTCTGGATCAGCTCCAGCGTGCATACGCCGTCCTGGTTGCCCGACCAGGGCACGGGCGTGGACAGGCCGTTGCGGATCTCGCCGTCCCCCGCAAAGACGTCTTGGAGAGATTCGGATTGGCCACAGCCGCTGGGACATGTGACATGGTCCTCTACCGAGATCTAGCGCCAGATAACGTGGCCTACGAAAACAAGGTCTATCGGTTTAAACCATCATTCAAGCCACTTTTTAAACATGCGGTTGACCAGGTACTAGCCGGGTTAACTTCAGGTTATGGTGTAAGCGAGCTGATGGGGGAGGTGGAAACCTTGCTGCATGCGATGCTGACCCGGCTTAATCAACCGGATCTTGATACCTTGGCAACCGTTACACGGGCGATCCACCGCAGGGCAGAGTTACGACTGACATATCACTCAATGAAGACCGGCGCTGTGAGGCGTGAGATTGTTCCGCATGCTCTAGTGGACTCGGGTTTACGGTGGCATGTTCGGGCTTACGATCGAACAAAGGAGGAGTTCCGTGATTTGGTAATCACGCGCATGGAAGGGGGGACGCTGCTGGAGATCAGAGTCAATAGTCGGGTTGTCGATCATGAGTTTGCCGAAGCGGATGAGCAATGGAACCGCATGTTAGAGCTATCTTTGGTGCCGCACCCCAGGCACCCCCATCCGAGCTCAATCGTGCGGGATTTTGGAATGGAGCTGGAGGGGCACTTGCGCATCACCCTGAGAGCAGCCGTCGCCGGATATGTCCTTCGTCAATGGCAAGTCGATTGCTCGGAGGATGCGAAAATGATGGACCCAGAGTTTAGATTATGGCTGTCAAATAGCGAGCAACTTAATACAGTAAATAGTGCACCACTTGCGCCGTGGTATGGAGAAAAATCTACCATTAAATAATTATTGATGCGGCAATATAAAGATTGAACTTATTATCATTTCTGGTATTGAATTGGCATAGAAAAAGAAGACGCTCGATACCAGAAACTGGAGCAGCTGCACGAGAGGCGAAAGCAGGTCGTGAGGTTGCATCGGAATGGATACGGAGTCATGGCCATCGTGGAGTTGACGGGGCTGAGTTACCCGGCGGCTCGACTGGCCATTGATCTATATGAAGAAGGGGGCGCGGCGGCCCTGAAGCCGTACCCAAGAGCTCGTACGCCAGGAGACGGAAGACGGCTGAATGCGGATCAAGAAGAAGCAATCCGGCGCATGATCTGCGACAAACGTCCGGAGCAGTTGAAGATGGAATCTGCGCTCTGGACGCGAGGCGCGGTCATGCTGTTCATCGAACAGGAATACGCGTTCAGACTCTCAATACGTGCGGTCGGAGACTACCTCAAGCGCTGGGGTTTCACGCCGAAAAAGCCGATCAAGCGCGCTTACGAACAGCGATCGGAGTCTGTCAAGCAGTGGATCGATCAGGAGTATCTGGCCATCGAGAAGCGTGCCAAGGCCGAAGGTGGCGAGATTCACTGGGGTGACGAAACCGCGTTGGTGAATACGGATGTTCGGGGCCGCAGTTATGCTCCCAAAGGGCAAGCCCCGGTCACGATGGCGGTTAGAGGTACGCGACAGAAGCTGTCGATGATTTCCACGGTGACCAATCAGGGCAAGGCAAGCTGGATGATCATCGATGGTGCCTTTAACCACGAGAAGCTCATTGAGTTCTTCGAGGCGCTGGTGGCCGATGGCAAGCGCGCGGGCAAGAAAGTGTTCCTGATCCTCGACAACCTCGGCGTGCATCACTGCAAGCCGGTCAAGGCATGGCTTGTCGAGCATCAAGCTGACATCGAAGTCTTTTACCTGCCAAGCTACAGCCCGGAGCTCAATCTGGATGAGCGACTCAACGCCGACCTGAAACATGTCATCAGCACACGAGTCCCCGTCAGAACAAAGGCCAAATTACACGCCGCAGCAAAGAACCACATGGCGTTCATCGAAACCCATCCCGAACGCGTGAAATCCTACTTCCAGGATCCCCGCGTCAAATATGCCGCATGAAAACTTCTTCCTGCCGGATCAATAAGCGGTCAATGCGCGCTCGCACGCATGTCTGGCATGTTTATCCAGATAGGCGTGCCGCCGCGTCAACTGCCGGACAAGTCCATGCGTTATGCTCTTCAGAACAATATCGGCGAGACAGGCACCGGCATGCGCAGGCTTTCCCTTCGGCTCCACCGTTTTCTTCCGCCGGCCTTCCTGCTCGCCTGCGCCATCTGCGCTGGTCCAGCCAGCGGCCGCGCCCGAGGCGCCGTTCACCGAGGCCGAGAAGGCCGTGCACGTGCTCAACCGCCTCGCCTACGGCCCCGGGCCCGGCGACGTCGACGTCGTGACCAGCATGGGCGCGAAGCGCTATATCGAGGAGCAGCCCAATCCCGCGCGGATTCCCTTTCCCGAGCCGCTGGCGCAGCGCCTGGGCGGCCTGCGAACGCTGAACATGACGGCCACCGAGCTCTACATGGACTACGGCCCGCCGTCCTTCCCACCACAGGACGCGAGCGAATCCGACAAGCGGGCCGCGCGCCAGCGCGCCGCCCGGGAGATCATGCCCGACGCGCATCAGCAGCGCCTCTGGCTCGCCACCGAAAGCCCGCGCCAGCTTGAGCAGGTGATGACCGAATTCTGGTTCAACCACTTCAACGTCTTTGAAGGCAAGGACTGGGTCCGCTACTGGACCGCCGACTACGAGAACCGCGCCATCCGCCCCTACGCCATGGGCAATTTCCGCGCCCTGCTCGGCGCGGTGGCGCATCACCCGGCGATGCTCTACTACCTCGACAACTGGCTTTCCAGCGGCGACCGCGCGCCGGGCTCCAAGGGCCGCTTCAAGGGCCTGAACGAGAACTACGCGCGCGAGCTGCTCGAGCTTGCACACGCTCGGCGTGAACGGCGGCTACACCCAGGTCGACGTGATCGCGCTGGCGCGGGTCTTCACCGGCTGGACCATCAACGAGGCCGGGATGAAGCGCGGCGATCCGCCCTTCGCCTTCGCCGCCGAGCGCCACGACTACGGTGACAAGATCCTCCTCGGCCAGACCATCCGCGGCAGCGGCGCCGACGAAGGCGAGCAGGCGCAGGACATCCTCGCCTACCATCCCGCCACCGCGCGCTGCGTGGCGCTGCGCCTAGCGCAGAACTTCGTCTCCGATCAGCCGGCCCCGGCCCTCGTGGAGCGGATCGCGCGGCGTTTCCTGGAAATGCGCGGCGACATCCGCGCCATGCTGCGCACGCTCTTCGACAGCCCCGAGTTCTGGGCGCACGCGAATTTCCACACGCTCTACAAGACGCCCTACCGCTACCTCGTGTCGAGCCTGCGCGCCGCCGCCATCCCCGTCGCCAACTACAAGCCGGCCGACGGGCTGCTCTTCCAGCTTGCCATGCCGATGTACGGCTGGCTCACGCCCGACGGCTACGCCTTCTCGCGCGACGCCTGGCTCAAGCCCGACGCGCTGCTGCGCCGGATCAACTTCGCCGTGGGCCTCGGAGGAGGGCGTTCACCGATCGGCCGCGCCGAAGGCGCGCAGCCGCCGCCCGGCTCGGGTCCGCTCGACGCGCGGGACCTGGCGCGCACCCTCGGCCCCGGCCTCTCGCCCGACACCCTCGCCGGCGTCATGGGCTAGCCCCCCGCGATGCAGGCCGGGCTGATCCTGGGCAGCCCCGACTTCATGCAGCACTGAACACGCGAGCACGCACATGGACTGCAAGACCATCGACCGCAGAAGCTTCATCGGCCGCCTAGGCCTGACACTGGGCGCCTCCCTCCTCGTCCCCGTTGGCCTGCACGGCTGCGCGGTGGTCGACACGAAAAAGCCCATCGCGCGTCTGCCAGGGCCGGGCGGCGCGCCCCGGCCCGGCCAGGTCATCGAGCCCTGCCAGGGCCCCTACGACCGCGCGCATGCCGCCGGCGCGGGCCAGCCGCGCATGGTCGTGGTCTTTCTGCGCGGCGCGGTCGACGGGCTCAACGTCGTCGCGCCCTACGGCGACCCCGACTACGCCCGCCTGCGCCCGGGCATCGCCCTGGGCCGGCCCGGCATGGCCAACGGCGCGCTCGATCTCGATGGCTACTTCGGCCTGCATCCGGCCCTCGCCGCGCTCTATCCATATTGGCAGTCCGGCCAGCTCGCCTTTATCCACGCGAGCGGCTCGCCCGATCCCAGCCGCTCGCATTTCGATGCGCAGGACTTCATGGAGACCGGCACGCCCGGCCGCAAGAGCACGCCCGACGGCTGGATGAACCGGCTGCTCGCCGCCATGGAAAAGCCGGAGCAGGGCGCGAACAGCCTGCAGGCGCTGGCCGTGGGCGAAGTGGTGCCGCGCATCCTCGGCGGGCGCGAGCACGTCGCCAACCTCGCCTCGGGCCGCGACGCCATGCGCGCCGTGCCCATCGACCAGCCCGCGCTCTCCGGCGCCTTCGCCGCGCTCTACAACGGCCTGGCCCTGGACGCCGACCGGCTGGCGCGGCTGATGCGCAAGGATCCGAACGTGCGCCTGGCCTTTCTGGCGGCTGGCGGCTGGGACACCCACGTCGGCCAGGGCGCCACCGGCCAGCTCGCGGCCTGGCTGCGGCCGCTCGCCGAAGGGCTGGACGCGCTCGCCAAGGGACTGGGCCCGGCTTTCAACGACACGGTGATCGTGGTGGTCTCGGAATTCGGCCACACGCCCACCGAGAACGGCAACGGCGGCACCGACCACGGCCACGGCAACGTCATGTGGCTGCTCGGCGGCAACGTGCGCAGCCGCCGGGCGGTCTATGGCCAATGGCCCACGCTCGCGCGCAGCGCTCTCTATGAAGGCCGCGACCTGGCGGTGACCACAGACTTCCGCAGCGTCTTCGCCGCCCTGTGCGAACGCCATCTGATGCTGCCCGACCGCGCCCTGGAAGCTGTCTTCCCGCAGGCGCCGGGGCAGACGCCGCTGGTGGGCAAGCTGCTCGTGTAGAAACGGGCCCAGGCCGGGCGGCTCAATCCGCCGCGCCGGCCGCTCAGGGGTTGCCCCTAGCCGCGTCCGCCTTGGGGCCGCGGCCCGCCATCTTTTGTTTTGGATGGCGCCCCGGATAATAGCGGCACATCCTCACAAATAATCACGTATTCAGGAACGGAAATGGCGGTAACCCTCGACGATGGCGACTATGCGATCCAGCGTCGCAGCTTCTCGCATGCCTTCGATATCTTCATGCTGCTGGCGCAGGACAGCGTCGCGGTGGCCGAATATAAGCTTGCCAAGATGTGCGCCGACGGCCAGCTCAACAACGCCCAGTTCGAAATCCTCATCGCCCGGCTCGACCCAGAAAGCAAGCGCGGAAACCGCTATGCCGCCTTCAACCTGGGGCTGCTGCACGAGCGCGGTCTGGGCGTGAAGAAGGCCCCCCGGCGCGCCGTGGAGTACTACGAGCGGGCCATCCAGGAAGATCCCCGAGGCCTATCTGAACCTGGGCAACATGTATCTGCGCGGCGACGGCGTGCTGCAGGACGCCAGGAACGGCGCCTCTCTGCTCCGGGAAGCCGCCCACCGCGGCAATGAGATTGCCTGCTACAGCCTTGGCCCCCTGTTTTTTTTAAGGGCGACGGCTCGGTGGAGAAGGGCCTCGGCCAGGCCCTGATCTACTTCATGGTGGCCGCCAAGCTTGGCCATCCGGAGGCCAAGAAGGCCGTCTACATGATCCAGGCCATGTCCCCCGGACGGGATTTCCAGAAGGAATTGATCGCGGTGGGCGGCCTCCTGGGAGAAATCGAGCAGAAGCGCCGCCACTGAGCCCCGTGCCGCCGGGCCGGTTTTCCGGCGCCACCCTAGGGTTTTCACAGGGCTAAGCTGAAAGGCGCATGAAAGTTATATCTCGGACACTATAGACTTGCGCACCGTGGCCGACCCTAAAGCTGCGGAGCGCCCTTCTTCCGTGATCGTGATTTGATGAGATTTCCCAGACTTAGGCGTCTGCCGGCGCTGCTCGTCCTGGCCGGCTTCTCCCTATGCCAGGCCCAGACCTCCACCACCCCCGTTCTGGCGGAGGGGGCGCCCGCCGGCCTCGAGCAGCTGTTCTCCGAAATACGCGCTGTACCTGAAGAAGCCCGACCAGTGGCCGGCCGGCGCGACGAAGAAGGACCTGGTGGCGCGCATCGAGAAGCAGCTCTCGCGCGTGCCTGGCGTGGAATACAACTTCTCGCAGTACATCCAGGACAACGTCGCCGAGGCGCTCTCGGATGTGAAGGGCGATAACTCGGTCAAGATCTTCGGCTCCGACCTGGACATGCTGCAGGCCAAGGCCACCGAGGTGGCGAGCATGCTCAGGGGCACGCAGGGCGTGGTCGACGTGGGCATCTTCCGCGAACTCGGCCAGCCCACGCTCAACGTGCAGGTGGACCGCGTGCGCTGCGCGCGCTTCGGCGTCAACGTCTCGGACGTGCAGAACCTGGTGCAGTACGCGCTGGGCGGCGCGCCGGTGACCAACGTGCTGGAGAACGAAAAGACCTTCGGCCTGGCGATCCGACTGCCGCAGGGCTACCGCGAGAGTCCCGACAAGATCGGCGCGCTGCTCGTCGACACGCCGGACGGACAGCGCGTGCCGCTGGCGATGGTGGCCGCCGTCAAGCTCACCGACGGCCCCTTCTTCGTCTACCGCGAGGAGGGAAAATGCTATATCGCCATCAAGTTCAGCGTGCGCAACCGCGACCTGGGCAGCGCCGTCGCCGAGGTGCAAGACAAGCTCGACCGCCAGATCATGCTGCCGCAGGGCTACAAGTTCCGCAGCGACGGCCAGGCTAACCAGATGAAGGCCACGCAGGCCAAGCTGATGGTCATCATCCCGCTGACCCTGCTGACCATCTTCCTACTGCTGTTCAGCGCCTTCGGTAATTTCCGCGACGCCGTCATCGTGCTGCTCAACGTGCCCTTCGCCGCGATCGGCGGCATCCTCGCGCTGCATCTGGCGGGCGAGACGCTGTCGATCTCCGCGGGCCTGGGCTTCCTGTCGCTGTTCGGCATCGCCATCCAGGACGGCGTGATCCTGATCTTATACATCAACAAGATCGTCAAGCGCGAAAACGAAGACCTGACCGAGGCCGCCGTCGAAGGCGTGGCCCTGCACCTGCGTCCGGTGATCATGACCGCGATGCTCTCGGGATTCGGCCTGCTTCCCGCGGCGCTGTCGCACAGCATCGGCTCCGAGACGCAGCGCCCATTGGTCATCGTCGGCGGCGTGGTGACCACCACGGTGCTCACGCTGCTGGTTCTACCGGTGGTCTTCACCTGGGCCAACCGCGCGCGCAACCGGGCGCGCCAGGCGCATTGAGCCTGATGCACCGGGCCTGATCCGAGACAGATGGAAAAAGTCGACTGCGTAGTCATCGGGGCCGGCGTCGTCGGCCTCGCCGCCGCCCGCGCGCTGGCGCTCGCCGGCCGTGAGGTGATGCTGCTCGAGCAGCATCCGGGCATCGGCGAGGAGACCAGCTCGCGCAACAGCGAAGTCATCCACGCCGGCCTCTACTATCCCACCGGCAGCCTCAAGGCCAGGCTCTGCCTCCGCGGCCGCGAACAGCTCTATGCCTACTGCCGCGAACGTGGCATCGCCCACAAGCAATGCGGCAAGCTGGTGCTCGCCACCGACGACGTCCAGCTGCCCAAGCTGCGCACGCTGATGGAGAAGGCGCATGCCAACGGCTGCGCCGAGGTTTTCTGGCTAAGCGCCGAGGAAGCGCGCGCGCTCGAGCCGCAGGTGTCCTGCGTGGCCGCGCTGCATTCGCCGATGACCGGCATCATCGACAGCCACGGCCTGATGCTCTCCCTGCAGGGCGACGCCGAGAACGCCGGGGCGATCTGCGCCTTCAACAGCCGCCTGGGCAGCGGCGAAGTCGTCGCCGAAGGCATCGTGCTGCGTGTGACGGCGGAGGATGGGGAAGAGATGGAGCTGCTCGCGGGCCTGGTGGTGAATTGCGCCGGCCTGTGGGCGCCGCGGCTGGCGCGCTCCATCGCCGGTCTCGCCGCCGAACACATTCCGCAGGCCTGGTTCGCCAAGGGCAACTACTACAGCCTCGCCGTGCGCCCGCCGTTCTCGCGGCTACTCTATCCGCTGCCCGCGCCGGGCGGCCTGGGCGTGCATCTGACGCTGGATCTGGCCGGCATGGGGCGCTTCGGTCCCGACGTGGAATGGGTGGAGCCCAAGGACGGCGTGATCGACTATGCGGTCGATCCGGCGCGCTGCGCCTCTTTCGACGCGGAAATCCGCCGCTACTGGCCGGGCTTGCCCGACGGTGCGCTGCAGCCGGCCTATTCGGGCATGCGCCCGAAGATCAGCCAACCCGGATCTCCAGCGGCCGACTTTGCCATCTCAGGACCGGCCAAAAATGGCACCCCAGGGTATATCGGTCTGTACGGCATCGAATCTCCGGGCCTGACTGCTTCGCTGGCTGTGGCGGACGCGGTTTGCACGCTCGCTTGACCTTGGGCTGAGGCACGGGTGGCGCCAGCACCACCAGAGGCTTGCCGAGTGCGGCGGGGCTGCCGTTGAGCAGGAGGCTGGGGCCGTTGCACACGCCCAGCACATAGAGCAGCGTTTCGCCGCGGTTCAGGATATCCAGACTGATCTCTCCCTCGAGCGCCTGAACAGGCTCGCCGGGGCTTTCCCGTTCGGAGAGCTTTCTGCTCCAGACCGCCTCTTCGGCCGGGTGCTGCACCTGGAGCATGGTAGCGCCGTCGAGGTGGTAGGTGGCGATCAGCCGCGCCTTGAGTTTCGCCGCGAGCTTGGCCGCCTCCGCGATCCTGTGCTCCTGCGCGGGAGTCAGCACGATCAGGTCCACCGCTGGAATCCGCGCGAGCTCGCCGGCCGGCGCGGCCCACAGAAGGGCGAGCGCCGCGAGAACAAGACGCCTGCGCCAGGCCGCGTGACGCACGCCGCTGGCGCGCGAAGAGGGCATATCCACCGTCGCATCCCGAGTGTGATCAACCAGATTCAGGCTAGGCGCTCGGTCGCCGCTAAACTGTGAAAATTTGTTACTGAATCCAGGCTTTTCGGCTTTGGCATGCGTCTTGCTCCTTGCTCTCTCACCGCATCCGAGCCTCCAACAACGAAGACAACAGCATGATCAACACAGCGCGCGCAACGCGGGGCATGGCTGTCGCCCCGCACCATCTGGCATCGCAGGCGGCAACGCCGTCGAGGCGATGGTCGCTGCGGCCTACACCATCGCGGTGGTCTATCCGCACATGAACAGCATCGGCGGCGACGGCTTCTGGGGCATCGTCCAGCCCGACGACAAGACCGTGGCGATCGACGCGTGCGGGGCATCCGCCTCCGCCACCACCATCGACGCCTACCGCGCCAAGGGCCTCTCCGCGATTCCCTTCCTCGGCCCGATGGCGGCCAACACCGTCGCCAGGACGATCTCCGGCTGGGAGAAGCCGCTCGGCGTGTCGGCGAAGCTCGGCGGCAGGATGCCGCTCGCGCGCCTGCTCGAGGACGCCACCGCCTATGCCGAACACGGCGCGCCTGTGACCCTGGACCTGGCCGAGACCATCACGGCCAAGTACGACGAGCTCGCCGGCGTGCACGGCTTCGCCGAGGTCTTCCTGCCCGGCGGAAAGCCGCCCGCGCCCGCGAGCCTGCTGCGCCAGCCCAAGCTCGCCGCCACGCTCAAGACCCTGGCCGAGGAAGGCCTCGACAGCTTCTACCGCGGCAAGCTGGCGCACCTGCTCGCCATGGGCCTGCAGGCCGCCGGCTCTCCGGTGAGCGCTGAAGACCTCGCCGCCCACGTCGGCCAGGTGAAGCCACCGCTGCAGCTCGCGCACAGCGCGGGCACGCTGTTCAACACCGGCCGCCGACGCAGGGCCTGGTCTCGCTGGCCATCCTCGGCCCGCTCGACCGCACGCCGCTCGCGGGCGTGCAGGCCGACAGCGCCGATCACGTGCATCTCGCCGTGGAGGCCACCAAGCTCGCCTTCGGCCTGCGCGACCGCTACATCACCGACCCCGCATTGATGGCGGTGGATCCGCAGAGCCTGCTCGAGCCCGCCGCGCTCGACGCGCTGGCAAAGAAGATCCGCCTCGACACGGCCATCCCCAGGGGCAAGGGCAAGGGGCCGGGGCGACACGATCTGGATGGGGACCTGCGGCGCCAGCGGTCTGGCCGTGTCCTTTATACATAGCATCTATCACGAGTTCGGCAGCGGCATCGTGCTGCCCTCGACCGGTGTCAACTGGCAGAACCGGGGCGCCTCCTTCAGCCTCGATCCCGCACATCTGCTCTCGCTCGCGCCGCGCAAGAAGCTCTTTCACACGCTCAATCCGGCAGCCGCCCGCCTCAAGGAAGGCCGCGTCATTGTCTACGGCAACATGGGCGGCGACGGCCAGCCGCAGAGCCAGTCCGCCGTGTTCACGCGCCACGTCGTCTTCGGCCAGCCGCTGCAGCAGGCAGTGAGTGCGCCGCGCTGGCTTCTGGGACGCACCTGGGGCAAGCCTTCGGAGACGCTCAAGCTCAAATCGCGTTTCCCGCCGGAAGTCTTCGACGCATTGAACAGGCGCGCCCAGGACACCGAGGTCATGGGCGCCTACGATTTCGCGCTCGGCCATGCCGGCGCGATCGTGCGCCTGCCCTCGTGCGTGCTCGAAGGCGCGAGCGATCCGCGTTCGGACGGCGGCGTCGCGGCCTTCTGAGGCGCCGCCCGAGGCGCTGCGGCCCAGGCACGAAAACCTGCGCCCGGCACTGTTCTGGTGCGGCTCGCGGCGGTCTGCACCACATCCGGGATCCCGAGCCTGACGCGGGGCCGGGCGCGTCCTTTCGCCGCACCCCCTGCGTCGAAAGGCCGCGCCGCGCATGGCACGGCTCTTGCCATTCCTTGGACGTGTCCAACCCAGGCCAGCGCCAGAGAGTCCGCAGTCGATGAATCCCGACGACAACACCGTCCTCTACGCCAACCGCGTCGAGAAAACCTATAGCAACGGCACCCGTGCGCTCGACGAAGTGCGCCTCAAGATCCAGCGCGGCGATTTTGTTTCGCTGCTCGGCCCCTCGAGCTGCGGCAAGAGCACGCTGTTCAAGATGTTCGCCGGCCTCGAGCAAGCCAGCGCCGGCCAGGTCCTCTGGTGGAACCAGGGCTTCGACGCCGTGGGCCGCAGCGGGCGCAAGATCGCGATGGCCTTCCAGGAAGCCACGCTCATGCCCTGGGCGCGCATCGCGCCCAACGTGCGCCTGTCGTTCGACCTAGAAGGCCTGCCGCAGTCCGAGAGCATGCCGCGCGTGGAAGCGGCCCTGAAGAGCGTGGGCCTGGAGAAGTTCGGCCACGTCTATCCGCACGAACTCTCCAGCGGCATGCAGATGCGCGCCTCCATCGCCCGCGCGCTCGCCACCCAGCTCGACGTGCTGCTGATGGACGAGCCCTTCGGCGCGCTCGACGAATTCACCCGCAACAAGTTCGACGCCGACCTGCGCGAGCTCTGGGCCAGCAAGGACCTCACCGTGGTCTTCGTCACGCACAGCATCTACGAGGCGGTCTATCTCTCGAACCGCGTGGTGGTGATGGCGGCGCGCCCCGGCCGCATCCTGGAAGAGGTGGAGATCCAGGGCCCTGACGTGTGCGACGAGGCCTTCCGCGTCTCCTCCGAATTCGTGGGCTACTGCAAGCAGCTCTCCGACCTGCTGACCCAGGCCAACCAGGTCCATCACTGAACCGCCGCCCACCAGCCGCGCACCGCACACACCGAGAATCCGCATGTCCTCCGCCGTCAAGATCCCGCTGCTCGACAATCCCCAGGCCGTCAGTCTTATCGCGCCCACCTTCGTCGGCGTGGTGCTCCTCGTGCTCTGGCAGCTCGCCTGCACCTACTTTGAAGTGCCCGCCTATCTCGTGCCCTCGCCAGCGGCGGTGGGAAAGACCCTGGTGCAGGACTGGGGCCTGCTCACGCATTCGCTGATCATGACGCTGCAGATCACGGTGCTGGCCTTCGTTGTCGCAGTGGTGGTTGGCGTGCTGCTGGCCTTCCTCTTCGTGCAGAGCCGGGTGATCGAGGTGAGCCTCTTCCCCTACGCCATCCTGCTGCAGGTCACGCCCATCGTCGCCATCGCGCCGCTGATCATCATCTGGGTCAAGAACACGACCGCCGCGCTGGTCGTGTGCTCCACGCTGGTGGCGCTCTTCCCGATCGTCTCCAACATGGTGCTGGGCCTGCGCAGCGTCAACCCTGGCCTGCTAAACCTGTTCAAGCTCAACCGCGCCACGCGCTGGCAGATCCTCACCCGCCTGCGCATTCCCAGCGCGCTGCCGTATTTCTTCGGCGGCCTGCGCATTTCCAGCGGCCTGTCGCTGATCGGCGCGGTGGTGGCCGAATTCGTCGCCAGCACCGGCGGCACTGGCGCTGGCCTGGCCTACCAGATCCTGCAGGCCGGCTTCCAGCTCAATATCCCGCGCCTGTTCGCCGCGCTGCTGCTGATCGCCATGACCGGCATCGTGCTCTTCGCGGCCATGGTGGCGCTGTCCAAGGCCTACCTGGGAAGCTGGCACGAAAGCGAGATGGGAGGCTGATGGCGGGGCGGGTGCTGTCTTTCCGGCAACATGGGGTGCTGGATTTGGCAACAAGCGCAACAGGGCGCTGGCACCGGACTTGCTAAATCTCTACGTCACTCTCATGGAGAACTACATGCTCAACAAGATGCTCAAGGCAGGCGTGCTGGCGATCGCCGCCGTCTGCTCCAGCGCGGCCTTCGCCAAGACGACGGTGCGCTTCCTGACCAACTGGTTCGCCGAGGCGGAACACGGTGGCTTCTACCAGGCGCTGGCCGACGGCACCTACAAGAAGGCCGGTCTCGACGTCGAGATCAAGATTGGCGGCCCGCAGATCAACGGCCTGCAGCTCCTATTCGCCGGCCAGGCCGACATGATCATGGGCTACGACCTGCAGGTGCTCAAGGCGGTCGAGGACGGCTTCCCCGTCGTGACCGTGGCGGCTGCCTTCCAGAAGGATCCGCAGGCCATCTTCGCGCATCCCGACATCAAGAAGTTCGAAGCGCTCAATGGCAAGCCCATCGCCATCGCCGCCACCAGCAACGTGACCTTCTGGCCGGTGGCTGCGCGGTAAGTTCGGCTTCACCTACGACCAGATCCGCCCCTACACCTTCAGCGTGCAGCCCTTCATCGCCGACAAGAACCTGTCGCAGCAGGGCTACATCACCTCTGAAACCCTGATGATCCAGAAGGGCGGCTTCAACCCGACCATCTTCCTGATGGCCGACTACGGCTACCCCCTGTACGCCACCACCGTGATCACTACGCGCGCCTATCTTGAGAAGAACCCCGAGGTGGTGAAAAAATTCGTCGCCGCGTCGGCCCAGGGCTGGAAGAACTACTTCACCAATCCCGCGCTCGCCAATGTGCTGATCAAGAAGGACGATCCGCAGCAGACCGACGAGAAGATCGCCTTCGGCATCGCCAAGCTCAAGGAATACAAGCTGGTCACCAGCGGCGACGCGGCCAAGAGCGGCATCATGACCATGACCGACGCGCGCTGGAAGGGCACCTACGACTTCATGGTTGTGGCCAAGCTCCTCAAGCCCACGACGGACTACAAGAAGGCGTACACCCTGGACGCCGTCAAGGATCTGAAAGTCCTGCCCTGAGATTTCCTTCGCTGTACGTATTACCGGTTGTCTTGTCTAACTCCAGATTTTCCGGACGGCGCGAGCCGCCCGGCATTTTTTTGACCCGAGGCCGGGTGCAAAAAAGAGCCCGGGGTTTCCTGGCCCTTTTTCCTGGGAGGGGCCGCTCAGGCGGTGGCTTCCACCACGAAGGTCTTCTTGTACATATCGTCGATGTGCTCGCCCACCGTGCAGGGCGCGAACAGCGGCGTCTCGCCGGCGCCCAGCATGGTCAGCAGGCATTCCACCTTGGCGTAGAAATTCGGATCGTAGAAGTAGGGGATCGAATAGCGGTGGCGGTGCGGGTTCTTGTTCTTCACCCGGTGCAGATTGGAGTGGTACAGGCCGTTGGTCCAGCGCGGCATCATGTCGCCGAGGTTGATCAGCAGCGTGCCGGGGATGGGGTCGGCGGTGATCCAGAGGCCCGCCGCGTCGCAGACTTCCAGGCCGCCGGCGTCCTTTAGCAGCAGGGTGAAGGCGACCCAGTCGGTGTGCGCGCCACAGCCAAGCTGGTTGAATTCGGTGTCGCCCGGCTGCGGTGGATGGTGGATCAGGTGCAGCATGCCAATCGGATCGACCATGGCCGGATCGAAATGGTCCGCGGGCATGTCCACCGCCATGGCGAACATGCGCATCATCTCCTCGGCCAGCGCGCGGGTCATGCGGAAATAGCGCTCCAGCGTCGGGCGGAATTCCTGCATGCCGCAATCCTCGTCGGAGAGCCATTGGTTGGCGCCGTAGTTGGGCAGGCCGGCCTTCACATAGGGATGCTCGGGGCCGAAGTCCTCGCCGATGAAAAAGCTTTCCTTCAGGTCCGGGGGCGAGCCCAGGTCCAGCGTCTGGTACTGCATCGGCTCATAACCGCGCCGGCAGGTGGACTTGCCGATCTCGACCTGCATGCGCACCGGCGCCGGCAGCTTGAAGAAGCGTTCGACCAGGTCGAGCATGGAGGCCATCAGGCCGTCGGGGATGCCGTGGTTGGCGATGTAGAAGAAGTCGCGCTTCTGCGCATTGGCGTGCAACTGGGCCGCCACGCCGGCCCGGTCGCTGCCGTCAAGCCAGGGTCCGAGGTCGATGACCGGCAGACGGTCCAACGTGACGGGCGGGGTGTAGACGATCATGCATTCACTTCCAGGGGTGATGCCTGGCACCTTGTCGGTCGGGCTTTCCACCTCGACGGTGCCCAAGTCGGCGGGGCTGACGATTTCCAGGTATTCCATGTCCGACGAATAGTCGAACAGGTAGTGGGTGATGCCGGGGCGCTGGTGCACGAAGTCGCCGGCCGAGACCAGGGTTTCCTTGTCCTCGTACATGAAGCGCGCCCAGCCCTTCATCATGATGACGATCTGGAATTCGGCGACGTGCTTGTGCCAGCCGGTGCCGTCCACAGGCGGCTTGTTGGCCTTGACCAGGTGGGCGATGACCTTGCCGTTAGTGGCGTCGGACACCACCAGGTCGCTGTACAGGAAAAAGTCGCACAGGCCGTCGGTGCGCCATTCGGTGTCGCTGCTGTCTCTGCTGCTTTCGCTGGGCGGCGTGATCCTGATCGCGAAGAAGTTCTCGCTTCTGATCGACGCCTCGTTGAGCGCCGCGGGCGCGCCGCCGGCCTTGAGCGGCATCATTGTGGCGCTGATCGTGCTGGCGCCGGAGAGCATCGCCGCGCTGCAGGTGGCCAAGCGCAATCTGCTGAAAAAGAGCGTGAACCTCGCGCTGGGATCGGCGCTGGCCACCATCGGCCTGACGATTCCCGCCGTGGCGGTGACTTCGCTGCTATTGGGCAAGCCGCTGCAGATGGGTTTGAACCAGAGGGACATCGTGCTGCTGGTTCTGACGCTCTTCGTCAGTGTGTTGACCTTCGGCACAGGCCGGACGAACGTGCTGTCCGGCCTGGGGCATCTGGTGATCTTCGCCACCTTCCTGGAGCTGGTGTTCCTGCCCTGAGTTGATTGACGGATCGGCTGATCGGTTGACCGGCCTCGATCGGACCGTCAGATCGACTGCATTTCGCCCTGGACGATCTTCACGCGCTCGCCCACCTGCTGGCTGGGCATTTCCTTCTCGTAGAGCTTGCGCACGGCGCCGTCGTCCATGCGCAGCGTGACGACATAGCGCTTGACCGAGCGGATGCGCTTCTCGGTTTCGTTGCCGACCAGACCGCCGGCCACGCCGCCGAGCACTGCGCCGAGGATACGGCCGTTGCCGCCGCCGATGGCGCCGATGCCGCTGGCCTCACCTTTGACCTCTTCCTCCTTGATCGAGGAGATCACGCCGCAGAACGTGCAGACCGGCTTGCTGGCCGAAGCATAGGTGCTGGGCGCGGACTTCGATGCGCTCGAAGGCGCGACCGGCTTGACTGGTACGGGCTTGGAAGGTGCCGCGATTTGCGCCGCGGCCTGCTGCGTGGGAGCGGCGGGCGCGTTCAGCGCCGGGATGTCGGCGGGCTTGGCGGCTTCCGCCACCGTCGTTTCGGCGCGCACGTCGCCCTTGGAAATAGGCAACCATCCCATGATGGCCGCGACGCCGGTGGCGCAAAACAGAATGACCGCCACGCAGGCGATCCACAACAGCGTCAGATTATTTCTAGGTTGGACTTGGGGCATTCCCATGATTTTCTCCTCGGGCCTTTCAGGCGTTTTTGAAAACATCCGTGATAGGAAAAAATCGCGCAAAAAGTTCGCGCAGGGATTGCCAGGAAAGCCAATAATTGCAAGCCTGTAGGGGATGTCTCACATATAAAAGGGAGATATCCCCGCAGGATTATTCGCGGCTGCCGCGCTTCACCCGGGCAGCCAGATGGAAGGGACGCAGCGTGTCGTATTCTTCGAAGGGCTGGTGAATCCAGGGATTCGTCGGCAGATAATCGACATAATAATCGGGCTTCACTCTCGAGCAGTTCTTGTACCAGAGCACCGCGGTTTTCACTTCGGTGACGCCGGGATAAGAGACGCTAAAATGCTCGCCCACCGCCTCGAGGGTTTCGCCGGAATCGACGAGGTCGTCGACGAGCAGAATCTTCCCTTCGAGCTTGCCGCGTGTCATGGTGATGTATTGCGCGATGTCGAGCTTGCCCTGCACGGTGCCGGCGGCTTCGCGGTAGCTGCTGCTGGCGAGGATGGCGAGCGGCACGTCGTAGATGCGCGAGAGCTGATCGCCCACGCGCAGACCGCCGCGCGCCAGGCAGAGGATCTGGTCGAATTTCCAGCCGGATTCATGCACCAGCAGGGCCAGTCTGTCGATCAGCTTGTGATAATCGTCCCAGGAAACCCAGAGATCCTTGTCGTCGCTCACCGGCAAATTCATTCTTCTCTCCTAGAGGCCGGCGCATGCGTCCGGAGGATGGCTGGGCGGCCAGAAAAAAGCGGTATTTTACCCGGCGCCCCAGCGTTTCTAGTACTTTTCCCAATAATCCGGCCAGCCAATGGCATGCTGCTTGCTTACCGGATTAAGCGAAATCAATTACATAATCAGCTTGGAGAGCCTCTAAATTGAGCAGCACGACCCCCGGCGAACTCCGTCTGAAATTGACGGGAATCAGAAAGGTCTGTCCCAGCGTCGTCGCCAACGACAATGTCAGCCTTGAGGTGGCCCCCGGAGAAATCCACGCGGTACTCGACGAAAACGGCGCCGGAAAATCCACCCTGATGAAAATCATCTTCGGCGCGGTGAAACCCGACGCCGGCGAAATGCTCTGGAACGACCGGCAGGTGGAGATCGCCACGCCGCAGGACGCCCGCAAGCTAGGCATCTCGATGGTGTTCCAGCACTTCTCCTTCTTTGATACGCTCACCTTCACTGAGAACATCGCCCTGGGCCTGCCGCCCGGCGTGCCGATGGACAAGCTGGCGAGCCAGATCCGCGAGACCGGCGATAAGTACGGCCTGCCGCTGGAGCCGGACCGTCACGTGCACACGCTCTCCGTGGGCGAGCACCAGCGCGTGGAGATCGTGCGCAGCTGGCTCACCAATCCTCAGCTCCTCATCCTCGACGAGCCCACTTCGGTGCTCACGCCGCAGGCGGTGCAGAAGCTCTTCATGACGCTGCGCCAGCTCGCGGCCGAGGGCTGCAGCATCCTCTACATCAGCCACAAGCTCGACGAAATCCGCGTCCTGTTCCACAGCGCCACGGTGATGCGCGGCTGCAAGGTGACGGGCGCCTTCGATCCGCGCCAGGAGACCGCCACGAGCCTCTCGCGCATGATGATCGGCGAAGCGCCCAAGCAGAACGAGCACGGCCCAGCGAACAACGGCGGCGAAGTGCGGCTGAAGACGGTCGGCCTAAGCCTGCCGCGCGGGCATGCCTTCGCAACGCCGCTCGAGGGCATCAACCTCGACGTGCGCGCCGGCGAGATCGTCGGCATCGCCGGCGTCTCGGGCAACGGCCAGCAGGAACTGCTCGCCACCCTCTCCGGCGAGGACAAGCGCGCGGCGGAACAGGCCGTCGTGCTGCAGGGCAAGCCCGTCGGCAAGCTCGGCCCCGACGTGCGGCGCAATCTCGGCCTAAACCTCGTGCCCGAGGAGCGCCTGGGCCGTGGCGCGGTGCCGGTGATGGACCTGTTCGACAACATGGAGCTCTCCAATCACCGCCCGCCCTTCGTCAACAACGGCATGGTCAACCGCGGCTTCGCCGCCACCGCCGCCGCCAAGGTCATCTAGCGCTTCGGCGTGAAGGCCGGCGGCTGGGGCTCGCCCGCCAAGAGCCTCTCGGGCGGCAATCTTCAGAAATTCATCATCGGCCGCGAAATCTCGCAGGCGCCCAAGGTGCTCGTCATCGCCCAGCCCACCTGGGGCGTGGACGTGGGCGCCGCGGCGCAGATCCACAACGAGATCCTCGACCTGCGCCGCGAAGGCTGAGTGGTGCTGCTGAGCTCCTCTACGTAATCGCCAAGGGCCAGCTCTCGCCCTCCATCCCCATCGCCCAGGCCACGCGCGAGCAGGTGGGCCTGTGGATGAGCGGCCTGTGGGAAGGCAATGAAGCCCCAGCCCAGCAAGCTTCCGAGCAGGAGGCGAACCATGGCTAATCTCGCCTTCAAGCTGGAGCTGCGCGGTGCGCCCTCCAAGAAGATGTCGTATTTCTCGCCAGTTCTGGCCCTGGTGCTGACCATGGTCTTCGGCATGCTGCTCTTCGTGATGCTGGGCAAGGATCCGGTGGCGGGGCTGCGCGTGTTCCTGGTCGACCCCGTGCGCGAAAAGCGCGCCATCGGCGAGCTGCTGCTCAAGACCGTGCCGCTGCTTCTCTGCGCGCTGGGCCTGTCGGTGGCCTACCTGGCCAATATCTGGAACATCGGCGCTGAAGGCCAGTTGATCGTCGGCGGCATCTTCGCCAGCGCGGTCGTGCTGCACTTCGACGTGCCAAACCCAACCATGCCCGGCTGGGCCGGCCTCACGCTCGCGGTCATCGCCGGCGTGATCGGCGGCGCGTTCTGGTCGGCCATCACAGCCTTCCTGCGCGACAAGTTCAACACCAACGTCATCCTCGTCTCGCTGATGCTGACCTATATCGCGCAGCTCGCGCTGATGTACGTCGTCAACGGCCCGCTCAAGGATCCGCAGGGCATGAACTTCCCGCAGTCCAAGCCCTTCGCTGACATGTTCCTGCTGCCGCACGTCGCCTCCGGCACGTGGCTGCACGTGGGCATCTACGTGGAGGTGATCATGGCCCTGCTGATCTCCGGCGGCATGGCGGGCATGGCCGGCGCCTTCGAGGTCACCGGCCCGATCGGCCAGCTGCTGCCCTCGATCTCGCCGGGCTACGGCTTCGCGGCGATCATCGTGGCCTTTATTGATGCGGCAATGTAAAGATTTAACTTATTATCATTTCTTGCATTGAATTGGCATAGAAAAAGAAGACGCTCGATACCAGAAACTGGAGCAACTGCACGAGAGGCGAAAGCAGGTCGTGAGGTTGCATCGGAAGGGATACGGAGTCATGGGGTTTCACGCCGCAAAAGCCGATCAAGCGCGCTTACGAACAGCGACCGGAGTCTGTCAAGCAGTGGATCGATCAGGAGTATCTGGCCATCGAGAAGCGTGCCAAGGCCGAAGGTGGCGAGACTCACTGGGGTGACGAAACCGCGTTGGTGAATACGGATGTTCGGGGCCGCAGTTATGCTCCCAAAGGGAAAACCCCGGTCACGATGGCGGTTAGAGGTACGCGACAGAAGCTGTCGATGATTTCCACAGTGACCAATCAGGGCAAGGCAAGCTGGATGATCATCGATGGTACCTTTAACCACGAGAAGCTCATTGAGTTCTTCGAGGCGCTGGTGGCCGATGGCAAGCGCGCGGGCAAGAAAGTGTTCCTGATCCTCGACAACCTCAGCGTGCATCACTGCAAGCCGGTCAAGGCATGGCTTGCCGAGCACCAAGCCGACATCGAAGTCTTTTACCTGCCAAGCTACAGCCCGGAGCTCAATCTGGATGAGCGACTCAACGCCGACCTGAAACATGTCATCAGAACATGAGTCCCCGTCAGAACAAAGGCCAAATTACACGCCGCAGCAAAGAACCACATGGCGTTCATCGAAACCCATCTCGAACGCGTGAAATCCTACTTCCAGGATCCCCGCGTCAAATACGCCGCATGAAAACTTCTTCCTGCCGAATCAATAGGGTAAAATTACGGGTTCTTTCATCTGGCATTCCTTTTTGGCGTACGACCATGACTCACGTTGTGACCGAATCCTGCATCCGTTGCAAATACACCGACTGCGTCGACGTCTGCCCGGTTGACTGCTTCCGCGAAGGCCCGAATTTCCTGACCATCGACCCGGACGAGTGCATCGACTGCGCGGTGTGCGTGCCCGAGTGCCCGGTCAACGCCATCTACGCGGAAGAGGACGTGCCCGTCGACCAGATCAAGTTCATCAAGCTCAACGCCGAACTCGCCACCGACTGGCCCTCCATCACCAAGACCAAGCCCGCACTGGGCGGGGCCGACCAATGGAAGGACGTCAAGGACAAGCTCCAGTACCTGGAGCGCTGATCCCGCAAGGCCCGCACCGATCATGACCTCCCCGGCCGCGCCGATCGAAACCGATGCGCTGGTCGTCGGCGCGGGGCCGGTCGGGCTGTTCCAGGTCTTCCAGCTCGGCCTGCTCGAAATCCGCGCCCACGTGGTCGAAGCCAGCCCCGACGCGGGCGGCCAGTGCGCCGAGCTCTATCCCGACAACCCCATCTACGACATCCCCGGCCTGCCCTTGAGCACCGGCCAGGACCTGAGCGTGCGCCTGCTCGAACAGGCGCGGCCCTTCTCCCCCATCTTCCATTACGGCCAGCAGGTCGCCTCCCTGGCGCGGCGCGTGGACGGCCGCTTCGACGTCGAGGCCTCCGGCGGACTGCGCTTCACCGCGAAAACCGTCGTCATCGCGGCGGGGGGCGGCGCCTTCCTGCCGCGCGCCTTGAAGATCGAAGGCATCGACGCCTTCGCCGACACGCAGCTCGTTCACCGCCCCGAGGACATCGCCGCGCCCGCCGGCCGGCGCAGCGGCGACGAAGCGGCGCTGGAGGCCGCCGGCGCCCTGCACGTGCTCGACAACGAAGGCGCCAGCCGCGCCCTCCCCCTGGACATGCTGCTCGTCATGCTCGGCATCTCGCCCAAGCTCGGCCCCATCGCCGACTGGGGCCTCACCATGAAACGCAAGCAGCTGCAGGTGAACACAGCCGACTTCTCCACCAGCCTGCCCGGCGTCTTCGCCGTGGGCGACATCAACACCTATCCCGGCAAGAAGAAGCTCATCGTCTGCAGCTTCCACGAAGCCACCATCGCCGCCTACGGTGCGGCGGCGCACGTCTTCCCCGGCAAGGCCATCCAGCTTCAGTACACGACCACCTCGCCGCGCCTGCACGCACTACTCGGTGTCAACAAGACCTAAGCAAGACTTAAGCAAGACCCAGGGCCGCCTCGGGGTTCTTCCCCGCAGGTGCTTCCGGCGTCATGGCATATAATCCGCCGCAAGGATGAAACGGGGGTGCTGCGCCGGGTGATTCAAGCCGGCGGCCAGCTGAGAAATACCCTCTACCCTATCCAGGTAATACTGGCGTGTGGAGTTTCAGCGGCAGCCGGTTCCGGCGCCTGATCCAACGGAACCCTGCCAAGCCAGACCCTGGTTTTGTCCGCCACTTTCAGGGGGCCGGCCATGTCTAGCAACGCCAAGCACAAGCCCGCAGCCGATTTCGGCGAACTCGCCCGAGACCTGGGCCAGAAATTCGCCTATTCCGCCTCGCAGAAGCACTACTTCACCGGCTCGCGCCCCGACGTGTGCGCCTCCGTCCGCATCATCACGCAGACGCCGACCACCACCAGCAACGTCGCCCCGCAGAATCCCGCCATCCCCGTCTACGACACCTCCAGCCCCTACAGCGACGCCGACGCGCACATCGATCTCGAAGCCGGCCTGCCCAAGCTGCGCGAAGGCTGGATCGCTGAACGCGGCGACACCGAAGTCCTCGCCGGCCTGTCCTCCGCCTACGGCCGCGCGCGTGCCGAAGACCCGGCCACCGCCGACCTGCGCTTCGCCCGCATCGAGAAGCCCCGCTGCGCCAAGACTGGTGGCAACGTCTCGCAGATGCACTACGCGCGCCGCGGTACATCACCCCGGAGATGGAATTCGTCGCCCTGCGCGAATCGATGAACCTGCAGGCCCTGCGCGCCGACCCGCGTTACACCGCCCTGCTGCGCCAGCATCCCGGCCACTCCTACGGAGCCAACCTGCTGCAGGAGATCACGCCCGAATTCGTGCGCCAGGAAGTGGCCAGCGGCCGCGCCATCATCCCCGCCAACATCAACCACCCCGAACTCGAGCCGATGGCCATCGGCCGCAACTTCAAGATCAGCGGCAACCTGGGCAACTCCGCCGTCACCTCCGCGCTCGCCGAGGAAGTCGAGAAGATGGTCTGGTCGATCCGCTGGGGTGCCGACACCATCATGGATCTGTCCACCGGCAAGCACATCTACAAAACCCGCGAGCGGATTATCCGCAATTCGCCCGTGCCCATCTACCAGGCGCTCGACAAATGCGGCGGCAAGGCCGAGGACCTCACCTGGGACCTCTTCCGCGACACCCTGATCGAACAGGCCGAGCAAGGCGTGGACTACTTCACCATCCACGCCGGCGTTCTGCTGCGCTACGTGCCGCTCATCGCCGACCGCGTCACCGGCATCGTCTCACGCGGCGGCTCGATCATGGCCAAGTGGTGCCTCGCCCACCACAAGAAAAACTTCCTGTACACGCACTTCGACGAGATCTGCGAAATCATGAATGCCTACGACGTGTCCTTCAGCCTCGGCGACGGCCTGCCCCCCAGCTGCATCGCCGACTCCAACGACGCCGCCAAATTCGGCGAGCTGAACACCCTGGGCGAACTCACCGCCAAGGCCTGGGAGCACGACGTGCAGGTCATGATCGAAGGCCCCGGCCACGTGCCGATGCAGCGCATCGAGCAGAATATGACCGAGGAGCTCAAACACTGCCTGGAGGCGCCCTTCTACACCCTTGGGCCGATGGTCACCGACATCGCCCCCGGCTACGACAACATCACCAGCGGCATCGGCGCCGCGCAGATCGGCTGGTAAGGCACCGCCATGCTCTGCTACGTCACGCCCAAGGAACACCTGGGCCTGCCCGACAAGGAAGACGTGCGCACCGGCATCATCACCTAACGCATCTCCCCCCATGCCGCCGACCTCGCCAAGGGCCTGCCCGGCGCGCAGCTGCGCGACAAAGCCCTGTCCAAGGCGCGCTTCGAATTCCGCTGGGAAGACCAGTTCAACCTCGGCCTCGACCCCGAGCGGGCGCGCGAATACCACGACGCCACCTTGCCCGCGGAAGGCGCCAAGATCGCTCACTTCTGCTCCATGTGTGGCCCCAAGTTCTGCTCGATGAAGATCACACAGGACGTGCACGACTATGCCGACAGCCTCAAGGATGGCAGCATCGCCCCGCCCGCCGAGGCGCAGGCCGGCATGCAGGAGAAGTCCATCGAGTTCCGCAAGAAGGGCAGCGAGATTTATCCGTGAGCCCGAAGGCGCGCGGAACACCAGGACAAGGCCTATGCGAGAGGCGGACCACGGCATGAGCAGGAGCGCTCCAGGCTGCGCGGCGGCGGCGCACTACGCCATCGCCGGCGGCAGCCTGTGGGCCGCCTGCTCGCCTGGCGGCTGGCGCTCGCCGGCCACCGCGTCACGCTCGCCGACCGCGGCCATGCTCGCGCCGCTCGCCGAGTCCGCCATCAGCGAACCCATGCTCACGCGCCTGGGCGCGGCCAGCCTGCTGCTGTGGACGCAATGGATCGCCGAACTCAACCGGCATGCAGCCAAGCCCGTCTTCCTGCAGCGCGCCGGCAGCGCCACCGAACGCGTCGACGCGGCGCGCGCTTCGCGCAAGGCCTCTATCTGCCCGGCGAAGGTCTGCTCGACAACCGCGGCCTGCTCGACGCGCTGGCAGCCGAGCTGTGCAGGCTGGGCGTGGATCTGCGCTGGGGCGAGGAGACCGATCCCGACACGCTGCTCAAGCGCTGCGGCGTGGACTGGGGCGTCGACTGCCGTAGTCTCGGCGCCAAGCCCGACATGCCCACGCTGCGCGGCGTGCGCGGCGAAGTGATCCGCGTGCACAGCGAAGAGATACGGCTGCACCGCCCGGTGCGCCTGATCCATCCGCGCTATCCGATCTACATCGCGCCCAAGCCCGAGGGCGTCTTCGTCATCGGCGCCACCGAACTCGAAAGCGAGGACGATGACCCCGCCACGGTGCGCTCCGCGCTGGAGCTGCTCTCCGCCGCCCATTCGCTGAATCCGGCCTTCGGCGAGGCGCGCATCCTAGAGATCGCCGCCAACCCCCGGCCCGCGCTGCCTGACAACCTGCTGCGCGTGGAGCAGGCCGGCGCCGGGCTGCTGCGCATCAACGGCCTGTACCGCCACGGCTTCATGATCGCGCCGGCGGTCGTCGAGAACGCCCTGGGCATGCTCGACGCGCTGCGCAAGGACGCCGCATCCCTCGCGCCCGGCGCCGTCATCGCCAACTGACCGCCGCCATGCAAGTACTCATCAACCAGCAAGCCTTCCAACTCCCCGACGCCGCCACCGTGGCCCAGGCCCTGGCCGCCTACGGCGCCACACCACCCTTCGCCGTCGCGGTGAACACCCCGTTCGTCTCGCGCCTGAGCTACGCGGACACGCAGCTGACGGACGGCGACCGCATGGAAGTCGTCGTGCCGATCACCGGCGGCTGAACCTATCGAGCCCAATATGGACCACCCACAGATCGCATTCCCGCCCGACGGGCTCACGCTCTACGGCGCGGACTTTCTCCAGTCGCCTGCTGCTCGGCACCTCGCGTTATCCCTCGTCCAAGGTGCTCGAGGACGCGGTGCGCACCGCCACGCCCGCCATGCTCACGGCGCGGACGCTGGCCAGGGCGGGCAGTCCTTCTGGGCCCTGCTCGGCAAGCTCGGCGTGCCCGTGCTGCCCGTGCTGCCCAACACCGCCGGCTGCCACAGCCTCGACGAAGTCATCGCCACGGCCATGATGGCGCGCGAAGTCTTCAATACCGAATGGATCAAGCTCGAGCTGATCGGAGACGACTACACGCTGCAACCCGACACGCTCGGCCTGCACGCCGCCGCCGAGCGCCTGCTGCGCGAAGGCTTCGAGGTCCTGCCCTACTGCACCGAAGACCTCGTCCTGTGCCGCAGGCTGGTCGACGTGGGCTGCCAGGCCGTCATGTCCTGGGCCGCGCCCATTGGCACGGGCAAGGGCGCCGTCAATCCCTACGCCCTGCGCACGCTGCGCGAACGCATTGACGTGCCCATGCTGATCGACGCCGGCCTCGGCCTACCCTCGCACGCCTGCGAGGTCATGGAATGGGGCTACGACGGCGTGCTGCTGAACACGGCGGTCGCGCAGGCGCGCGATCCCGTCGCCCTCGCCGACGCCTTCGCCCAGGCCATGCGCGCCGGGCGTCTCGCCTTCCTCGGCGGCGAGATCGCCGAGCAGGACGCGGCCAAGCCCAGCACGCCCGTGGTCGGCATGCTCTTCTGGCATCAGACATAAACGCCGCGCCGCCGGCACAGGACGGCGCACCCGCCCGGCCCACTCCCGACAACAGCGCTTCGGCACACTCCGCACCGGATCCAGCATCATGACCCTCAGCACGCACGCCTTTCCCTCCTGCCCCGCCTCGCTCGGCGTCTACGCCGTGGTGCCAACCGCCGACTGGGTCAGGCGCACGGCGGACGCCGGCATCGAGATGGTGCAGCTGCGTTACAAGATGCAAGACGGCGACCGCGCGAAACTCGAGGCCCAGGTGCGCGAAGCCGTCGCCGCGGGCGCCTACGGCGTGCATCTCGGCCAGGAAGATCTCGACGCACTCTCCCCCGCCGACCTCGACGCGCTGCGCGCCTCCGGCCTGCGCCTGGGCGCCAGCACCCACAGCGACGCCGAGCTGCAGCGCGCGCTCGCTCTCAAGCCCCGCTACGTGGCGATCGGCGCGGTCTTTCACACGACCACCAAACCAATGAAGTCGGCCCCGCAAGGCCTGGACGAACTCGCGCGCTACGTGCGCATGGCGGCCGGCTTCCCGACCATCGCCATCGGCTGCGTGAATCTGGAGAACATGCGGGAAGTCTTGAAGACGGGCGCCAGTTCGGTGGCCGTCGTGCGCGCGATCACCGAAGCGGCGGATCCCGCCGCCGCGATCGCGGCCTTGCAGAATGAATTCGCGGCCGCCAGGATCTGAGGGCGCCGCCGCGGTCGGCGGCCCGTGCGGCCGGTCCTCGCCCGGCTTGCTCGCGGCATTGCCGGCCGCATCATCTGCCGGCTTGTCCGCCGCTTATCCGCTTTTTTCGTGTCCCGCACCCAGGCGGGCCACAGCGGGCCCGCGCCCTCGCCAAGGCGCGCAGCCCCACGCCCGCCGCGATGGCGCCCTGTACATAGCCGATGCCATTCTCGACGGCCTCCACCAGCGGCAGGCCCCGCCCCAGATAAGTCGCGATTGCGGCCGAGAGCGTGCAGCCCGTGCCGTGCACGTTGCGCGTCGAAATGCGTGCATGCTCGAACCACTGCTTCACGCCGTCCGCCGTCATCAGCAGATCGGCGATGACCTCTTCCTCATCGCCAGCCATCTGCTCGCGCCGTTCCACCACTTCACCGAGCAGTACGCCGCATTCATGCAGATTGGGGGTGATCAAGGCCGCGAGAGGAAACAGGCGGGCGATGATCGCGTCGCGCACCGCCTCGCCGCCCAGGTCCGCGCCCGTGGTCGAACGCAGCACCGGATCGACGACGACCTTCTCGATGCGGTTGCGCTCCAGGGCCGCGGCCACCACGCGCACGATATTGCCGTCGGCGAGCATGCCGATCTTGGCGGCGTCCACGCCGATGTCCTCGGCCACCATGTCGATCTGAGACGAGACCATGCCCACCGACACCGGCTCGATCAGACTCCCGCCCATGGTGTTCTGCGCGGTGAGCGCGGTGATGGCGCTCATGCTGTGTCCGCCCAGTGCGGCGATGGTCTTGAGGTCCACCTGGATCCCAGCCCCGCCGCCGCTGTCGGAGCCGGCGATCGTGAGAATGCGAGGGAGATTCAGCTGGGACATCGGTGATGAAAAGCGAAATGTGAAACAGATTTGACTGGATTGGTCAGACTTGGCTATAATAGTACCTATTTTCCCCGATAGCTCAGTCGGTAGAGCGCCGGACTGTTAATCCGTAGGTCCCTGGTTCGAGCCCAGGTCGGGGAGCCAAAGAATATAAAGCCCCGTGGCATTGAAAATGCTTTCGGGGTATTTTCAATTTCCGCGCATTTAACGGCGGATGTAAGCAAAAATCCGCGCTATCATCAACCGGACTTCCTGTCGATTGACAGCTACGCCTAGAGGGGGAAGGTCAAGGGTTCCAGACCTTCTTTTCTATTGCTCGGTTGGGGAAAAGGACTCAAACCCGCCGGGTGGCAGCGGCTAGAACAGCGTCAATAACCTCAGCCACACTGGTAGCGGCACGCCCCTCCAGCACAACGCCCATTTCTATCGAGTGCTCGAGGGAGGCTGCCGTTATATTTGAAGATCCGAGATAGGCTAAGCTGCGGTCGCACAGCACCGCCTTAGCATGAAAGGTCTCCAGCCACACCATCTATGCTCGGAATCGAGTAGTTGAATATCCGAATGCCCTGTGCCGTGAGCAACGGCACAGGGCATCGAATCCAAATGGATAGTCCTTCCGTGTGTTGTCTTCCAGACTGCGAAGAATCAACATGCGCTCGACTCCTGGGGTCACATACGACAGCAGATCCTGCAGCCAAGCTTCCCCTGTATAGTCTAGGAACGTGGTCATGACGACCACGCGACGCCGGGCTGCTCGTACCATGTTGTGGAAGGCGTGCTCCGTGGGCTCCAGTTCAGTAGTTCGCCAACCTAGGACCGAGAGCTTTTGCTCCAATACACTGGGCCGAGGCGGCTTGGTCAGCACAACCTGTGCCTCGGTTGCATCGCGGTGCACCGACGACCGGTAGTGCTCAACAGCATAAAAAGCGAACGCCAGGTGCAGGAAACGCTCATGCACGCCGTCACGTGGTTTGAATCCTGCCGGCGTCGTCTCAACGAGTCCCAGGAGGGCTGAGCGCTCGAGCAGCTCCTGTGTCGCGCATTCTTCTGTCACACCCAGTTGCGCCGCGTCGATAAGCGAACGGGCGGACTGCACAGAGTCGGCGGGCAGGTCTGCCCATGCCTCCAGCACTGCTCCTGCGAGTCCGGCTTTCCTGGCTAGACCAGTTAAGACGGTCCGTTCAAACGCGGTTAGCTTCTGGCTTGCCATTGCGGACCTATTGACGCGGCAATATAAAGATTGAACTTATTATCATTTCTGGTATTGAATTGGCATAGAAAAAGAAGACGCTCGATACCAGAAACTGAAGCAACTGCACGAGAGGCGAAAGCAGGTCGTGAGGTTTCATCGGAAGGGATACGGAGTCATGGCCATCGTGGAGTTGACGGGGCTGAGTTACCCGGCGGCTCGACTGGCCATTGATCTATATGAAGAAGGGGGTGCGGTGGCCCTGAAGCCGTGCCCACGAGCTCGTACGCCAGGAGACGGAAGACGGCTGAATGCGGATCAAGAAGAAGCAATCCGGCGCATGATCTGCGACAAACGTCCGGAGCAGTTGAAGATGGAATCTGCGCTCTGGACGCGAGGCGCGGTCATGCTGTTCATCGAACAGGAATACGCGTTCAGACTCTCAATACGTGCGGTCGGAGACTACCTCAAGCGCTGGGGTTTCACGCCGAAAAAGCCGATCAAGCGCGCTTACGAACAGCGACCGGAGTCTGTCAAGCAGTGGATCGATCAGGAGTATCTGGCCATCGAGAAGCGTGCCAAGGCCGAAGGTGGCGAGATTCACTGGGGTGACGAAACCGCGTTGGTGAATACGGATGTTCGGGGCCGCAGTTATGCTCCCAAAGGGCAAGCCCCGGTCACGATGGCGGTTAGAGGTACGCGACAGAAGCTGTCGATGATTTCCACGGTGACCAATCAGGGCAAGGCAAGCTGGATGATCATCGATGGTGCCTTTAACCACGAGAAGCTCATTGAGTTCTTCGAGGCGCTGGTGGCCGATGGCAAGCGCGCGGGCAAGAAAGTGTTCCTGATCCTCGACAACCTCGGCGTGCATCACTGCAAGCCGGTCAAGGCATGGCTTGCCGAGCACCAAGCCGACATCGAAGTCTTTTACCTGCCAAGCTACAGCCCGGAGCTCAATCTGGATGAGCGACTCAACGCCGACCTGAAACATGTCATCAGCACACGAGTCCCCGTCAGAACAAAGGCCAAATTACACGCCGCAGCAAAGAACCACATGGCGTTCATCGAAACCCATCCCGAACGCGTGAAATCCTACTTCCAGGATCCCCGCGTCAAATACGCCGCATGAAAACTTCTTCCTGCCGGATCAATAATTAAGTTTTTTGAGGAAGAAATCGTAAAGGCCGGCCGCATTTCGGCACATGTATTGCGTTTATGGCTTCTGCTTCAGCCCTTCGGGGTTTTTACCGATTCGTAAGATTTTGACTACTAGTTCTTACCCCCCCCTCGACCTCGTCGGCTACGGCCGGGATGTGCCGCATGCCCAATGGCTGGACGGCGCCCGCATCGCCGTCCAGTTCGTCCTCAACTATGAGGAAGGCGGAGAGAACAATGTGCTGCACGGCGACGCTGGTTCCGAACAGTTCCTGTCCTAGATCATCGGCGCGGCGGCCTATCCCGACCGCCACATGTCGATGGAATCGATCTACGAGTACGGCTAGCGCGCCGGGGTTTGGCGCATCCTGCGCGAATTCGAACAGCGCAAGCTGCCCCTGACCGTGTTCGGCGTGTCCATGGCCCTGCAGCGCCACCCCGACGTGCCCCGCGCCTTTGTCGAGGCCGGCCATGAGATCGTCTGCCACGGCTGGCGCTGGATCCACTACCAAGGCGTCGATGAAGCCACCGAGCGCGAGCATATGTGCATCGGCGTGGAGATCATCAAGGAACTGACCGGCGAGCCGCCCCTGGGCTGGTACACTGGCTGCGATTCGCCCAACACCCGCAAGCTGGTCGTCGAGCACGGCGGCTTTGCCTACGACTCCGACTACTACGGCGACGACCTGCCCTTCTGGACCGACGTCGCACTCTCCGACGGCAGCGTGAAAAAGCAGCTCGTGGTGCCCTACACCCTGGACGCCAATGACATGCGCTTCGCATCGCCGCAGGGCTTCAACACCTCGGAGCATTTCTTCCAGTACCTGAAGGAAAGCTTCGACGTGCTCTACGCCGAGGGCGATCCCGCCGGGTTGAACAGCCCGAAGATGATGTCGGTCGGCATGCACTGCCGCCTGCGCGCGCTGCAGAAATTCCTCGACTACATCCAGTCGCACGGCAAGGCCTGGGTCTGCCGGCGAATCGACATCGCGCGGCATTGGATGACCAAGGTGCAGCCCGCATGAACGCGACCGCGACCCTCTCGATCGCCGAACTCAATGCCATGAGCCTGGCGGACTTCGTCACCACGCTCGACACCATCTTCGAACATTCGCCCTGGGTGGTCGAGTGCGCCGCCGAGAAGCGGCCCTTCGCCGACATCGCCGCGCTGCACGCGGCCATGGTCGCGGAAATCGAGGCCGCCGGCGCCGAGGCGCAGATGAAGCTGATCCTCACCCACCCCGAACTGGCCGGCAAGGCCGCGGTGCGTGGCGAGCTGACCGACGAGTCCACCCGCGAACAGAAGGGCGCCGGCCTGGACCAGTGCAGCTCGGAGGAATTCACCCGGCTGCAGATGCTCAACGGCGCCTACCGCGAGAAGTTCGGCTTCCCGTTCATCCTGGCCGTGCGCGGACATACCCGCGCCAGCGTGATCGAGAGCTTCGTGCGCCGGCTCGAGCATGGCCGCAACGAAGAGATCAAGGCGTGTCTGGAACAGATTTACCGAATTGGCCTGTTTCGCCTCCAGGATCTGGTGGGCGGCTGAGGCCATGTTTTTCCCCGTGTGCAAAGGTCGCGAGGCCGAGCGCTTTTTAACTGGCAACAAAGGAGAAGTGATGAAGAAATCCCTACTGGCAATCGGTGCACTTGCAGCGCTGTATGTCTCGTCCGCGATAGCGCAATCCATCATCACCGTGTACGGCCTGATGGATGCTGGCTTCCGATCGACGAAGGGTATCGGCAGCAGCGGCACCACCTTCAAGTTCAACGGCGGAACGATGACCACCTCGTACTTCGGCATCAAGGGCACGGAAGATATGGGCGGCAGCAACAAGGCCTTCTTCGATCTGGCCTCGCTCTTGAACTCGGGCACCGGCGCGACCATCGGCGGCTCCGCCTCGTCGAACCTGTTCGGCCGTTCGGCTGTCGTTGGTCTGTCCTCGACCAGCCTGGGCACGCTCTCCTTCGGCCACGACATCAACCCGTCGTTCCTGCCGACGATCCTGTTCAACGCCTACGGTGATTCCGGCGGCTGGAGCCCCCTGTGGCACGCCACGTACTTCAACTTCACCCAGTTCAGCAGCTTCACCACCGTCGATTCGCTGGTCAACGACACCGCCTGGGATAACCAGGTCAAGTACTCGTCGCCCAGCCTCGGCAGCGCGACCGTCAGCCTCCACTACGCTCCTGGCGGCGTGGCCGGCGACAGCTCAGTGGCCAACTACGGCGGCAACGTCCTGTACTTCAACGGCCCCCTCGCTTTGACGGCCTACTACCAGCAGACCAAGATCAACAGCCCGGGCTCGTCCCAGACCAACATCTACGCTGCCGGCACCGTCAACGGCGTGACCATCACCGCCAACCAGCCGACCAACACCTGGATGGTCGGCGGCAGCTACGACTTCAGCGTGGTCAAGGCCTTCGCGACCTATCAGGACAGCAAGCAGAGCGCCTCCGGCCTGGAAGCCAAGGTCTGGTCGGTTTCGGCTCAGATCCCCGCCGGCCCCGGCAAGGTCCTGGCCGAGTACGCCGGCACCAAGCTGACCGCCGCCACCAGCAAGACGCTGACGGAATGGCTCGTTGGTTACGACTACCCGCTGTCAAAGCGCACAGACGTGTACGCGAACTACCTGTACAGCAAGGACAACACGGTCAGCAGCACCGGCTACACCGCCGGCGTTGGTCTGCGTCACCGCTTCTAAGCAGGCTCGCATTCCGGACCGGTTCTCCTCCCGGTCCGGACTTGCGGATCGAACCGCGGCTTCGGCCGCGGTTTTTTCGTCCCGCGCTTCCTGATCACACCCGGACTTTCTCCCCCGTCACGGCCGCGACTTGTGAACTTTCGTGAAACACAGTTCGCGCCTCCAGCAATGCCCCCTATTGATCCGGCATTAAGAAGTTTTCATGCGGCGTATTTGACGCGGGGATCCTGGAAGTAGGATTTCACGCGTTCGGGATGGGTTTCGATGAACGCCATGTGGTTCTTTGCTGCGGCGTGCAATTTGGCCTTTGTTCTGACGGGGACTCGTGTGCTGATGACATGCTTCAGGTCGGCGTTGAGTCGCTCATCCAGATTGAGCTCCGGGCTGTAGCTTGGCAGGTAAAAGACTTCGATGTCGGCTTGGTGCTCGGCAAGCCATGCCTTGACCGGCTTGCAGTGATGCACGCCGAGGTTGTCGAGGATCAGGAACACTTTCTTTCCCGCGCGCTTGCCATCGGCCACCAGCGCCTCGAAGAACTCGATGAGCTTCTCGTGGTTAAAGGCACCATCGATGATCATCCAGCTTGCCTTGCCCTGATTGGTCACCGTGGAAATCATCGACAGCTTCTGTCGCGTACCTCTAACCGCCATCGTGACCGGGGTTTGCCCTTTGGGAGCATAACTGCGGCCCCGAACATCCGTATTCACCAACGCGGTTTCGTCACCCCAGTGAATCTCGCCACCTTCGGCCTTGGCACGCTTCTCGATGGCCGGATACTCCTGATCGATCCACTGCTTGACAGACTCCGGTCGCTGTTCGTAAGCGCGCTTGATCGGCTTTTTCGGCGTGAAACCCCAGCGCTTGAGGTAGTCTCCGACCGCACGTATTGAGAGTCTGAACGCGTATTCCTGTTCGATGAACAGCATGACCCCGCCTCGCGTCCAGAGCGCAAATTCCATCTTCAACTGCTCCGGACGTTTGTCGCAGAGCAGGAGGCCTGCTGTCCGGGGAGGTGACGCCCGGCCGAAGTCGAGCGGACTCTTCTATCTAGAAGTGAGGCTTGTCCGTATGAATACCGCGCAGCCTTTCCGACATGGAGGTTGCTGTCATGATGCGTTCTTATTAGTCATGGGGAAGAAATGAGTGAATTGACGACGCATGTTCTGGACACGGCCAATGGCAGGCCGGCGCAGGGCATGAAGCTCTGGCTGTACCGACTGGAGGGCGACCAGAAGACGCTGCTGTTCGAGGGCGAGACCAATTCCGACGGCCGTTGCGACCATCCCCTGCTCGACGGGAATTCGTTAAAACCCGGACTTTATGAGCTGGACTTTTCCGTTGACGAATATTTCACCAAGCTGGGGCAAAAACTGCCCGAGCCGAGCTTTTTGACCCGCGTGACTTTGCGTTTTGGTGTTGCGAATCAGCAACAACACTACCATGTGCCCCTGCTGGTCTCCCCTTGGGCCTATTCCACCTGCCGGGGGAGCTGAGCATGGAAGGCTATCTCCTCGGATGGGCCAATCTGCTGCTGCGCTGGGCCAACGTCATCACAGCGATCGCCTGGATCGGCTCGTCCTTCTACTTCGTCTGGCTAGACAACAGCCTGGTCCGTCCGGACAACCAGGAGCTGCTCGACAAGGGCGTCGGCGGCGAACTCTGGGCGGTGCACGGCGGCGGCTTCTACAACCCGCAGAAGTACCTGACCGCGCCGAAATTCCTGCCCGAGCATCTGCACTGGTTCTATTGGGAGGCGTACTTCACGTGGATGACCGGCTTCGCGCTGTTCACCGTGCTCTATCTGTGGAACGCCGGCACCTATCTTGTCGACAAGAATGCGTTCCCGATGACGGCGACGACCGCCGTGCTCGCCGCCCTCGGCTTCCTGATCGCCGGCTGGATCGTCTACGACCAGATCTGCCGCCGCTTCGGCGAGCGCAAGGACGGCTCGGATGACAGGATCGTCGGCGTTCTGACCTCGGTCTGGATCGTCGTCGCCGTCTATGCCGCCTGCCATATCTTCTCGTGCTGAAGCGCCTTCCTGATCGTCGGCGCGATGATCGCCACCATCGTGAGCGCCAACGTCGCCATGTGGATCATCCCCGGCCAGCGCAAGATGGTCACGGCGATGCGCGCGGGCGAGACGCCCGACCCCATCCACGGCATGCGCGGCAAGCAGCGCAGCGTGCACAACACCTATTTCACGCTGCCCATGCTGCTGGTGATGCTCTCCAACCGCTACAGCATGACCTATTCGCATCCGCAGAACTAGCTGGTGCTGATCGTGCTGATGGCCGCCGGCGTGCTGATCCGCGAATACTTCCTGCTGCGCCACAAGGGCAAGAACCAGATCGGCTATCCCATCGCCGGCTGCGTGCTGATCCTGGCCGTGGCCGTGTGGATCGCGCCGCCGCTCCCGAAGGCACCAAGGTCTACTTCGCCGCGGTGGAGAAGGTGCTGCAGGCGCGCTGCGTGCAATGCCACGCCGCCAAGCCCACGCTGATGCCCGAGGCGCCCAAGGGCGTGCTCCTCGACAGCAAAGACGCCGTCGCACAGAACGCGCTGAAAATCTATCAGCAGGCCGTGCAGCAGAAGGCCATGCCGATTGGCAACATCACCAACATCACCGACGAGGAGCACGCGGTGCTCGGCGCTTGGTACGAGGCCGGCGCGAAGACGCAATAGCGGCCCGAAGCGAACACACGGGATCGGCGGGATAAACGCCGGGCCGGCGCCGCAGTCACGGTAGACTAGCGACCTGACTCAGACAGCAAGGACCGAAGGCGACTGGCGCGGCGTCGGCGAACGCATTATGGCCGACGCGCGCGCGCCGCCGACTCCGAGGCGCCGGACATGATGACGCGCACCTATCTGACCGCGGCCCACCATGCCGCGGCGCAGCGCCTCACCGCATGGATGCGCGCGGCCGGCAACGTCATCGGCCGCTATGAATCCACCCAGCCCGGCGCGCCCGCGCTGCTCACCGGCTCGCATTTCGACACCGTGCGCAACGCCGGCATCTACGACGGCAACCTCGGCGTGCTGCTGCCCATCACCTGCATCGACGCCTGGAGCAAGGCCGGCCGGCGCTTCCCCTTGGCCATCGAAGTCATTGGCTTCGCGGAGGAGGAGGGCGTGCGTTTCAAGGCCACGCTGCTCGACAGCCGCACCCTCGCCGGCACCTTCGATACATCCGTGCTCGACAATCTCGACGAGGACGGCGTGAGCATGCGCCAGGCCATCGACACGGCCGGCCTGAGCCAGGACGGCAAGCCGCTCACGCATGCCGACATCCCCGCCGCCACCTACCGCTGCCAGGAAGTGAAGACCTTCGTCGAAGTGCATATCGAGCAGGGCCCCATCCTGCTGCGCAACAGCCTGCCGCTGGGCATCGTCACCGCGATCAGCGGCGCCACGCGCCTGATGGTCGAAGTAGATGGCATGGCTGGCCACGCCGGCACCACGCCCATGAACATGCACCAGGACGCCGCGGCGGCCGCCGCCGAGATCGTCCTCGCCGTCGCGAAGCGCTGCAGCGGCAAGGCCTGCCTGGTCGGCACCGTCGGCCAGCTCGGCGTGCCCAACGGCGCCACCAACGTCGTGCCCGGCAAGGCCGTGCTCTCCATCGACATCCGCGCCGGAGAGGACGCCGAGCGTCAGGCCGCCGTCGCCGATGTGCTCGAGGAGATCAAGTCCATCGCCGCGCGCCGCAAGGTCAAGATCAACACCCGAAAGCCCCTCGACGCTCCGAGCGTGCGCTGCGGCAACGGCAGCATCTCGCACAATCCGCTCGAGACCATGACCGCCGAGGACGCGGCGGCGGCGGCCCGGGTGTTCGCAATGTTCGTCGAGTCCTTCGCCTAGATTCGAACACCCTGCGCGGCGCATCCGCCTGCCGCGCAGCTGCAATTGTCTAAAAAGTACCGGGCAGTCCAAGGCAATCCAACGGCCGCATTGATACGACACCCGCAGACGCCATTTCCCTTTGATCTCTCTGCCTGGCTCGTCAAGCAGCAAGCCGCCCAATCCGCCTTCCTGGTCGAACTGGTCAAGGTACCCTCCGACAATCCGCCCGGCGACTGCGCGCCGAATGGCGCGCGCCAAGACGCTGCTCGAGCAGCTCGGCTTCGAGGTCGAGGCGCATGTCGTGCCCGCCGACCTAGTCAAGGCCAACGGCATGATCAGCGCCGTGAATCTCATCGTGCGCAAGCGCTTCGGCAGCGGCGGAACGACCGTCGCGCTCAACGCCCACGGCGACGTGGTGCCGCCCGGCCTGGGCTGGACCCACGATCCCTACGGCGGCGAAATCGTCGACGATCCCGAGCGCGGCAAGGTCATGTATGGCCGCGGCGTGGCCGTGTCCAAGTCCGACTTCGCCACCTATACCTGTGCGCTGCTCGCCCTGATGGACGCCGAGAAGGCTGGCGCCGGACTGAAAGGCACGGTCGAGCTGCAGTTCACCTACAACGAGGAAGCCGGCGGTGACATCGGCCCCAAGTGGATTCTCGATCAAGGCCTCTCCAAGCAAGACTACGCCATCTCCGCCGGCTTCACCTACGGCATCACCTCCTCGAACAACGGCTGCCTGCACGTCGAAGTCACGGTGCGCGGCAAGCAGGGCCAAGCCGCCATGCCGCACATGGGCGAGGACGCCATCGAAGCCGCCACCGGCATCCTCGCCGCGCTCTATGCCTTCCGCGCCCAGTTCAAGAACAAGCGTTCCAAGGTGCCGGGCATCGACACGCCCACGCTCAACATCGGCCTGATCAAGGGCAGCATCAACACCAATGTCGTCCCCGATCTGGTCACGCTGCGCATCGACTGCCGCATGATCCCCGAGGAAATGGGCTACGATGCCGAGGGCGAACTGTGCGCCATCGTCGACAAGGCGGTGGCCGCCTATCCCGGCATCTCCGTCAAGACCGAACGCATAATCCTCGCCGAGCCGCTCATTGAAGTGCCCGACTCGGAGAAGCTGATCGGCATCCTCAAGCGCAACGCCGAGGCCGTGCAGGGCGTGCCGCTCTACACCGACGCGCGCCACTACACCAAGCGCGACATTCCCACCGTGCTCTACGGCGCCGGTCCACGCACCCTGATGGAAGCTCGCGGCCACAATTCCGACGAAAATCTGCGCCTCTCCGATCTGGAGAAGGCCACCAAGGTCATCGCGCTCACGCTGGGAGACTTGCTCTGCGGCTAGCGCATCCGCATTCCCCCAGTCCGTAGCTGTACAAAACCAGAAAGGAGACAGACAGTGAAGACGGAGCATTCAGCGGAAGTGCCGGCGGTCGACGAGAAAATCCCGGGAGGGCGGCTCGCCACCCTGGGTCTGCAGCATGTCCTGGTGATGTACGCCGGCGCGGTCGCGGTGCCGCTGATCGTCGGCCGCGCGCTCAAGCTCGAGCCCGAGCAGGTGGCGATGCTGATTTCGGCGGACCTCTTCTGCTGCGGCCTGGTCACCCTGATCCAGTCCATGGGCCTGGTTCGCTTCTTCGGCATCCGCCTGCCGGTTATGATGGTCGTGACCTTCGCCGCGGTCGGGCCGATGGTGGCCATGGCTAACGCCATGCCTGGTGTGGACGGGGCGCGCATGATTTTTGGCGCCATCATCGGCGCGGGCATCGTCGCCATGCTGATCGCACCGGTCATCGGCCGGCTGCTCAATTTTTTCCCGCCGGTGGTCATCGGCACGGTGATCCTGGTGATCGGCGTGAGCCTGATGCGCGTTGGCATCGGCTAGGCGATGAACGGCCCACCCAATCTCGCGCAGATTCCCGATCCCGCGTTCGCCAAGACGGTGGAGACCGCCAAGGCCGCCGGCGCGGCGCTGCCCGCCGGGCCCGCGCCCATGATCAATAACCCCGCCTACGGTTCGCTGGAAAACCTGGGCATGGTGCTGCTGGTGCTCGCCGCCATCCTGCTCATCACGCGCTACGCCAAGGGCTTCGCCGCCAACATCGCCATGCTGCTCGGCATCGCGGTGGGCGTCGTCGTCGCGCTGCTGACCGGCAAGATGAATTTCGACAAGGTCACCAAGGCCCACTGGTTCGATTTCGTCACGCCCTTCAGCTTCGGCGCGCCGGTCTTCGACCCGGTGCTCATCCTCACCATGAGCCTGGTGATGATCGAATCCACCGGCATGTTTCTCGCGCTGGGCGAGATGACTGGCAAGGAGATCAGCAAAAAGGAGCTGACCGCCGGCCTGAGCACCGGCGGTCTGGGCACCCTGATCGGCGGCATCTTCAACACCTTCCCATACACCTCGTTCTCGCAGAACGTCGGCCTGGTGGGCATCACCGGTGTGCGCAGCCGCTTCGTGTGCGCGGCCGGCGGCGTGATCCTGATCGTCATCGGCCTGATCACGAGGATGGGTTCGCTGGTGGAGTCGATTCCGCAGTTCGTGCTCGGCGGCGCGTGGCTGGTGATGTTCGGCATGGTCGCTGCGACCGGCATCCGCATCCTGAGCACCGTGGACTTCAAGGGCAACCGCTACAACCTCTACGTCATCGCCATCTCGGTGAGCTTCAGCGTGCTGCCACTCGTCGCGCCGAGCTGGAGCCAGCACATGGCCAAGTCCCTGCATCCCCTGCTCGAGAGCGATATCCTGCTGGCCGCAGTCGCGGCGGTGCTGCTCAACCTGTATTTCAACGGGGGCCGGGCCGACCGGCATGCTGCGGTGGAAGCGGCCAAGCAGTCCGATCATTGAGGGGCGGGAGGGCCGCGCGACCTTCCCGAAGCGGTGTCATCGGGCCGTCCGCGCGGCGGGGGCCCGCTCACTTCAGGCTCAGAGCTTCGGCGCCGCCGGCGCGATCATGTCCTGCGGCCGCACCCAGCGGTCTAAATCTTCAGCGCCGACGTAGCCCAGCGCCAGGGCGACCTCCTTGAGCGTCGTGCCGTCGTGGTGGGCCTTCTTGGCGATGGCGGCGGCCTTGTCGTAGCAGATATGCAGCGCGAGCGCCGCCACAAGCATCAGGGAGCGCTCCATCAGTTCTCCGATTCGCTTGCCGTAGGCCTCGATGCCCACCGCGCAATGCGTCTCGAAGCTCTCCATGCTCTCGGCCAGCATGGCGCACGCTTTGCAGGAAGTTGTGGGCGATCATCGGCTTGAAGACGTTGAACTCGAAATTGCCAGAGGCGCCGCCGATCGACAGCGCCACGTCGTTGCCCATCACCTGGCAGCAGAGCATGGTCAGCGCCTCGCACTGCGTTGGGTTGACCTTGCCCGGCATGATCGAGCTGCCCGGCTCGTTTTCGGGGATGCGGATCTCGCTCAGGCCCGAGCGCGGGCCGGAGGCCAGCCAGCGCACGTCGTTGGCGATCTTCATCAGCGCCGTGGCTAGGGTCTTGAGCGCGCCGTGCGCGCGGACCAGGGCGGCGAATTTGTTCGGCGCGCTGGCGAAGGGCGAGCCCGTCGTGCGCACCAGCTCGGCGGCGACGCGCACGACGAATTCCGGATGCGTGTTCGGCCGGTGCCCATGGCGGTGCCGCCGGCGGCCAGCTCATGCAGCGGCGGCAGGGCGAAGGACAGGGCGGCCTCGGCCATGTTGAGCTGGGCGACGTAGCCGGAGAACTCCTGGCCCAGGGTCAGCGGCGTGGCGTCCTGCAGATGGGTGCGGGCGATCTTGACCATGCCGGCGAAGGCCTCGGCCTTGGCCGGCAGTGTGTTGCGCAGGCTGCGCAGCGCGTGACGGCCAGCGCGGCGGTGACGTGCATCGCGGTGGGGAAGATGTCGTTGGACGACTGGCCCATGTTCACGTCGTCGTTCGGATGCACGCGGCGCTGCATGCCGCGTTCGCCGCCGAGGATTTCCGAGGCGCGGTTGGCGAGCACCTCGTTCATGTTCATGTTGCTCTGCGTGCCCGATCCGGTCTGCCAGACCGAGAGCGGGAATTCGCCGGGATGCGCGCCGGTGAGGACTTCGTCGGCAGCCTGAAGGATGGCTCAGCCCTGGCGGGCGCGAGCAGGCCAAGGTCGCGGTTGGCCGTGGCGCAGGCGCGCTTGACCGCGGCCAGCGCCAGGATCAGCTCCTCGGGCAGGCGTTCGGTGGAGATGTGGAAGTGTTCGAGCGAGCGCTAGGTCTGCGCGCCCCAGAGGCGGTCCGCCGGGACCTGGATCTCGCCGAAGCTGTCTTTCTCGGTGCGACCGGTGTTGGCCGGGCCGGGCTGTGTGCCGTGCGCCATGCGTCTTGCCTCTTGGTTTGGCGGCGCGCCATGCGCCGCCGCCCTCCATTCTAGCGCCGGTGGGCGGGATGGGCCGGTGGGCTCAGGACGCGCCGCGCGGGACGAAGCGCTTGCCGGCGATCCAGGTGCCACCGACGGCCTGCGCGCCGCCGAGCATGGCATAGGCGAAGAGCAGCTCCTCGAGCGTCCCGGTGCGCGCGATGCGGCGCGCGAGCAGGGGCGTGGCCTGCGGATCCAGGGCGATGAAGTCGGCCTCCATGCCGGGGGCGAAGGAGCCGATCATGCCGTCGAGCTTGAGCGCGCGGGCGCCGCCCAGGGTCGCCAGGTAGAACATGCGCACGACGCTCAGATGGGTGCCGCCCATGCGCGCCACCTTGTGCAGCTCGTTCATCGTCTGCAGCAGCGAGAAGCTGGTGCCGCCGCCCATGTCGGTGGCCATCGCCAGCGGCATGCGCGCCTTGTCCGCGCCGAGGAAGTCGAACAGGCCGCTGCCGAGGAAGCGATTCGAGGTTGGGCAGAGCGCGGCGACGGCGCCGGTCTGCACCATGCGCTGGCAGTCCTCGTCTTCGAACCAGATGCCGTGGCCGTAGACGGCGCGCTCGCGCAGCAGGCCGAAGCGTTCGTAGACGTCGAGATAGCTGCGGCTTCCGGGGAAGAGCTCCAGCGCCCATTTGATCTCGTCGCGGTTTTCCGCCACGTGGCTCTGGATAAAGACGTCGGGATAGGCCGCGGCGAGTTCGCCGGTCAGACGCAGCTGGGCGTCGGTGGAGGTGGGCGCGAAGCGCGGCATGAGCGCGTAGAGCTGGCGGCCTTTGCCGTGCCAGCGCTGGATCAGCGTCTCGCTCTGCGCCGCGACGCTCTCGGCGGTGTCGAGCAGGAAGTCGGGCGCATGCCGGTCCATCATGACCTTGCCGGCGATCATGCGCATGTTGCGCTTCTCGCTCTGCGCGAAGAAGGCGTCGGCCGACTGCGGATGCACGGTGCAGTAGACGGCGGCCGTGGTCGTTCCGCCAGCCAGCAGCGTGTCGAGGAAGAAGCCAGCGACCTCGGTGGCGTATTCCGGATCGTCGAAGCAGCCTTCCTCGGGGAAGGTGTAGGTGTTGAGCCAGGGCAGCAGGCCGGAGGCCGGCGAGGCGATGATGTCGGTCTGCGGATAGTGGACGTGGGCGTCGATCATGCCCGGCATCAGCAGCTTGCCGCCGAGGTCTTCCACGATCGTTCCGGCAGGCAGCGTGGCGGCGAGTTCGGAATAGGGGCCGGCGGCGGAAATCTTGCCGTTCCTGACGACGAGCAGGCCATCAGTGGCCCCTGGACAGGGCGTAGTCTTCGATTTCCACCAGCAGCCGGGCCTGCGCCGCCGTGTCGAGGAAGCTGCCGGTGATGCTGTTGCGGGCGAGCGCGAGGCAGTCCGCCTCGTCGATGCCCAGGGCCTTGGCGACGGCTTCGTAGTTGTCGTTGACGTAGCCGCCGAAGTAGGCCGGATCGTCGGAGTTGACCGTGACCGCCAGGCCTTGACGCAGCAGGCGGGCGAGGTTGTGGTCCTCCATCTTCTCGATGGTCTTGAGCTTGAGGTTGGACAGCGGGCAGACGGTCAGCGGCGTGCGCTGGCGGGCCAAGCGCTTGAGCAGCTTGGGGTCCTGCTCCGCGCGGATGCCGTGGTCGATGCGCTCCACGCGCAGCGTGTCGAGCGCGCCGGTGACGTAGGGCGGAGGGCCTTCCTCGCCGGCGTGCGCGGTGAGGTGAAAACCCAGTTCCTTGCAGCGCGCGTAGATGCGCGCAAATTTCTCCGGCGGATTGCCCACCTCGGAAGAGTCCAGGCCAACGGCGAGCCACAGGTCGGCGTACTGCTCGCGCAGCGGCAGCGCGGCCTCGAGCGTGGCGAAGGCGTCTTCCTCGGAGAGGTGGCGCAGGAAGGAGAGGATCAGATAGCCGCTCATGCCGTCGTGCGCGCGGGCTTCGCGCATCGCGCTGGCGATGCCGGCGAACACGGTGGCGACGGCGACGCCGCGTTCGGTGTGGGTCTGCGGATCGAACATGATTTCCACGTGGCGCACCTTGTCGGCGGCGGCGCGGCGCAGATAGGCCGCAGTCATGTCGTGGAAATCCTGCTCGGTGATCAGCACCGCCGCACCGGCGTAGTAGAGGTCGAGGAAGGACTGCAGATTGGTGAAGGCATAGGCCTCGCGCAGCGCCTCGATCGAGGCATAGGGCAGCTTCACGCCGTTGCGCTGCGCCAGCGCGAAGATCATTTCCGGTTCCAGCGTGCCTTCGATATGCAGATGCAGCTCGGCCTTTGGCAGGCCGTCGATAAAGGCACGGATGGGCGAGGGGCTAGTTTCCTGCAGCAAGTTGTTTCCTGGTCTAACTTGAAAATTCGTCGGCGGCGCGCGCGGCGCGTTCTTCCCAGAGGCCGGCCAGCTGCGCGGCCACGGCCAGGGCGATGAGCTCGGGTTCCTTGCCACGGATGCCGGGGATGCCGATGGGGCAGGTCATGGCGGCGAGCAGCGACGGGCCGATGCCGCGCTCGGCGAGCCGGCGCTCGAACTGCGCGCGCTTGGTGGCCGAGCCGATCAGGCCGAACCAGGCCACGTTGCCGCGTTCGCGCATGCGCTCGAGGATGCCCTGCGAGAGCGCGAGGTCGAGGCTGTGCTCATGGGTCATCACGAGAAAGTTGCTGCCGGCGGGGGCCTCGTCGACCACGGGTTCGAGCAGGTCGGTGGCCTCGACGCGGATCTGCGCGGGCAGGCCGGCGGGGAAGAGGGCTTCGCGCTCGTCGGCCCAGGTGACTTCGCAGTCGAGGTCGGCGAGCTGGTGGATCAGCGCCTGGCCGACGTGGCCCGCGCCGAAGAGCACGACGTGCGGGCGCGAGGCCGCGTGAGCCTTCGCCTCGGCCGCGATCCTCGCCGACAGCGCCGCGCCGGGCCGCTTGAGTTCAAAGGAGAGATGCTCGACGCCGCCGCAGCATTGGCACAGCGAGGGGCCGAGCGGGAAGCGCTTGACGAGCCGGGAGGCCGGGCCGTCGTCCTGCGGCGCGGCGGCGCTCAGCATGCCGCGCGCGACTTCGGCGGCCTTCCATTCGAGATGGCCGCCGCCGATGGTGTCTGCCTGCGCGGCGGCGCTGAAGACCATGCGCGCACCGGCGCGGCGCGGCGCGGAGCCTTCGGTCCTCTCCACGCCGACGAGCACGGCCGGCTCGCCGCGCGCATTGCATTCGGCGAGCGTCTGCAGCCAGGCGGGAAGCCGGCTCATGGCCTCAGCCCTTGCGCACGGCGTTGACCGCGTTGAGGATGGACTCCGCCGTGGCGGGCGCCTGCAGCGGTGGATCGATCTTGTCGCCGCCGACGGCGGACACCGCCTCGCGGATGACCGAGAAGGGCAGCAGAAGCGGCGGCTCGCCCACGGAATTGGAGCGGTGGATGCAGTCCTCGAAATTGGACTGCTGGTAGAGGCGCACGCGGAAGTCACCTGGGCAGTCCAAGACCGTGGGGATCTTGTAGGTGGAGGGCGCGTGCGTGGTGAGCTTGCCCGCGGCGTTCCACTTGAGCTCCTCGGTGGTGAGCCAGCCCATGCCCTGGATGAAGGCGCCTTCGACCTGGCCGATTTCCAGCGCCGGGTTGAGCGAGGTGCCGGCGTCGTAGAGCACGTCGGCGCGCAGCAGCTTCCATTCTCTGGTGAGCGTGTCGACGATCACTTCCGACACCGCCGCACCGTAGGCGAAGTAGTAGAAGGGATGGCCGGTCATGCTGGCCTGATCCCAGTGGATGCCGGGGGTGATGTAAAAACCGTCGGACCAGAGCTGGATGCGCGCCGCGTAGGCCTTGCCGACGACATCGGCGAAGGGCTCGCTCTTGCCGCCCGCGCTGACCATGCCGGCGGCCGCGCCGACGAAGGCGGCGAGGCGCTTTCGGATGGTGCGCGCGGCGTCCTGCGCGGCCTTGCCATTGAGGTCGGAGCCGGTGGCGGAGGTGTTGGCGATCTTGCTGGTGTCGGTGGCGGTGGCGGCACGCAGGCCATCGGCAGGCCGAGCTCGTGCGCGACGACCTTCGCCACCTTCGTGTTCAGGCCCTGGCCTATCTCCGTGCCGCTGTGGTTCACCAGCACCGAGCCGTCGGTGTAGACGTGCACGAGCGCGCCGGCCTGGTTGAACATGTGCATGTTGAAGGAGATGCCGAACTTGTGCGGCGTGAGCGAGATGCCTTTCTTGAGGATGGGGCTGGTCTTGTTGAATTTTCGCACCGCGGCGCGGCGCGCGCGGTATGCGCTGCTGGCTTCGAGGTCCTCGACGAGCTCGTGGATGATGTTGTCGCGCACGACCTGGCCGTAGGGCGTGGTGTCGCGGCCCTTGCCGGGCACGGCGTCGTAGAAGTTGCGCTTGCGCACGTCCAGCGGATCCATGCCCAGGTCGCGGGCGATACATTCGATGATGTTCTCGATGACGATCGCGCCATGTGGGCCGCCGAAGCCGCGGAAGGCGGTGTTGGACTGGGTGTTGGTCTTGCCGCAGAGGGCACGGATGTCGACGTCGGAGAGGTAGTAGGCGTTGTCGAAATGGCAGACCACGCACGTGGCCACCGGCCGGTGAGGTCGGCGGAGAAGCCGCTGCGCAGCACCATCTCCAGGGCCGCGCCGAGGATCAGGCAATCGTCGCCGTAGCCGACTTCGTATTCGTAGTAGAAGCAGTGGCGCTTGCTGGTGACGAGCATGTCGTCGTCGCGGTCGGTGCGCAGCTTGACCGGGCGGCCGAGCTTGGTGGCCGCGAGTGCGGCAGCGCAGGCCCAGATGGCCGACTGGCTTTCCTTGCCGCCGAAGCCGCCGCCCATGCGCCGGCATTCGACGAGCACCTTGTTGGCGCTCAGATGCAGGCTGTGGCCGATGACCTTCTGCATTTCGCTCGGGTGCGGGGTGGAGGAGTGGACGAGCACCGCGTAGGCTATCTGGCATTCGAGGTAGAACTGCTCCTGGCCGCCGACGTGCAGCTTGCCGCGCAGGCGGCGCGGCGGCCATACCCTGCTTGGCGTTGCCGCGCGCCAGATGCATGGGCGGCAGTACGTAGAACTTGGCCTCGCGGGCTTCTTCTGGCGTGAAGAAGGACTTGAGCTCTTCGTAGTCGACCTTGGCCAGACGCACGGCGCGGCGTGCAAGGTCATGGCTGTCGGCGACCACGAGGAACATCGGCTGGCCGAGGTATTGCACAAGGTCGTCGGCGAAGAGCGGATCGTCGTGCAGGATGGGGCCGACGTTGTTCTCGCCGGGCATGTCGGCCGCAGTGAACACGGCCTTGGCCGCCTCGAGGCCCATGGACTTGATGCGCGCATGCGGCTTGGCCGAGATGTCGAAGGCGGCGTGCAGCGTGCCCTGCAGCGCAGGCAGGTCGTCGGTGTAGGCGGCCTCGCCGGCGACGTGCAGGCGGGCGGATTCGTGGGCGCGGGACTGGCCGACTTCGGCCAAGCAGGTCTGGGCGTCCTGCAGGAAGGCTTCAGCTTGCTTGTTCATCTCAGACCTCCACGTAGCTGTCGAGGATGACGGGCGAGGAGGGGGCGCCGTCCTGGTGCTCGAGCCAGAAGCGGGTGAGCAGGTTCTGCACGCCCTGCATGCGGTAGGCGGTGGTGGCGTGCATGTCGGAGAGCGGCGCGCTTGGGGATGGCGGCCATGCCGCCGTAGGCGATGCGCGCGGAGACGACCGTGCAGTTCTCGATCTTGAGCGCGAAGGCGGCGCAGACGGAGGAGATGTCCTGGTCGACACGCTTGGAGAGGTTGTAGGTGGCGAAGACGAGCTTAGCGTGGGAGCCGGCCTCGGACAGCGGGATGCGCACGGCCTGCACGAATTCGCTGCTCTGCATGGCGTTCTTCTGGTAGTCGAGATAGAAGGCGTCGAGCGGCATGCTGCACACGGTCTCGCCCTTGCGCAGCACGATCTCCGCGCCCAAGGCGATGAGCCAGGGCATGTAGTCGCCGATGGGCGAGCCGTTGGCGACGTTGTCGCCGAGCGTGCCGGCGTTGCGCCCGGGCATGGAGGCGAAGCGTTTCCACAGGGTGTGCAGGCTGGGGCCGAAATGCCGGCAGGCGGCGGCATAGGCTTCGTTCAGGTTCGCGCCCACGCCGATCTCGAGCCAGCCGTCGGCTTCGCGGATGGTGTGCAGCTCGGCGACGTGGCCGAGGTAGAGGATGTCGCCCAGGTCGCGCATCTGCTTGGTGACCCAGAGGCCCACGTCGGTGGAGCCGGCGAGGATGCTCGCGGCCGGATGCGATTCGCGCAGGGCGGCCAGTTCGGAGAGGGTGCGCGGCGCGAAGAAGGTCTGGCCACCGTGCTTGTAGACCGTGCCGCCGCCGCGCCGCAGGCTCGTCATTTCCTTGGCGGTGTCGATGATGGGCCGGTAGCCGGTGCAGCGGCAGAGGTTGCCAGAGAGGGCGTCGTTGATGTCCGCGCGCCCGGGGGCGCCGGTTTCGCCGGCGTGCTGGCGCTTGAGGTAGAGCGCCCAGAGCGACATGACGAAGCAGGGTGTGCAGAAGCCGCATTGCGAGCCGTGGCGGTCGACCATGACCTGCTGCACGGGATGCAGCTCGCCGCTGCTTTGCTTGAGGTCTTCCACGGTGAAGAGCGCTTTGCCGTCGAGCGTGGGTGCGAACTGGATGCAGGCGTTGACGGCCTCCATCTCGATCTTGCCTTCGCGCAGCTCGCCGACGACCACAGTGCAGGCGCCGCAGTCGCCTTCGGCGCAGCCATCCTTGGTGCCGCGGCAATGGAAATCCTCGCGTACCATCTGCAGGATGGTACGGGTGGGGGCCAGGTTGCGGATTTCCTGGATCTGGCCGCGGTAGTAGAAACGGATCGGGTCGGACATTTCAGCTCGGTGTTTGCCCCGACTCTCGGCGCCTGGGGCGTTGTTGTGGATTTTATGCCTGATTGGGACACAAGCAAATTACCAATCACCGTCTTGAAGCAAGAAGCATGCAACGGCGGGGCGCGGTGTGAGCCGCCGTGAGCCTGCGCGGACCGGACGCAGACCGGATGCGAATCGGGAGGGGGGGGGACACGGCACGGGCGGGGCAATAAAAAACGACTGGCGAGGCCAGCCGTTTTCCGCTGCGTGCAATGCGCCGGGATCAGTTCGGCACCTTGCCCTCCACGCCGTCCACGTAGAACGTGACGTTGTGGAGGAAGTCGTCGTCGGCGACCTTGTCCTTCTCGAGGACCACCTTGCCGGTGTTGTCCTTGAGCGGGCCCTTCCAGATCGCGAAGCTGCCGTCGGCGAGACCCTTCTTCTTCTCTTCAACGAGCTCCTTGACGTCGTTGCCCAGCGTGGCGTTGAGCGTCACGATGTCGATCATACCGTCTTTGACGCCGCCCCAGGCGAAGCCGGTCTTCCACTGGTTGTTCAAGACCTTCTCCACTTCCTGGACGTAGTAGCCGCCCCAGTTGATGACGGCCGAGGCCAGATGCGCCTTGCCGCCGAACTTGGACATATCGCTGTCCCAGCCGAAGGCGAATTTACCCTTTTCCTGCGCGGTCTGCAGGGTGGCGGGGGAGTCGGTGTTCTGCATCAGCACGTCCACGCCCTGGCTGATCAGAGAGGTGGCGGCTTCGCGCTCCTTGCCCGGATCGAACCACTTGTTGATCCAGACGACCTTGGTCTTGATCTTGGGGTTGGAGATCTGCGCGCCCATGGTGAAAGCGTCAATGTTGCGGATCACCTCGGGGATGGGGATCGAGGCGACCACGCCGAGCTTGCCGCTCTTGCTGACCTTGCCGGCGATCAGGCCGGCCATGTAGGCGCCTTCATAGTTGCGGGCGTCATACTGGGCCATATTGTCGGCGCTCTTGAAGCCGGTGGCGTGCTCAAACTTGACGTCCGGGAAGTCCTTGGCGACCTTGAGCATGGCTTCCATGTAGCCGAAGGTTGTGCCGAAGATGATCTTGTTGCCCTGCGAAGCGAGATCGCGGAACACGCGCTCGGCGTCGGCGGCCGACTCGGGCACGCTCTCGACGAAGGTCGTCTTGACCTTGTCGCCGAACTTGGCTTCCACCGCCTTGCGGCCGCTGTCGTGGGCGAAGGTCCAGCCGGCGTCGCCGACGGGGCCGACGTAGACGAAGGCGACCTTCAGGGGCTCGGCCTTGGGCACGGGCGCCACTTCTTCCTTCTGACCGCAGCCGGCGAGGGCCAGCGCGGCGGCTGCCACGGCTAGCACGATCCTGCGATTGAACTTCATTGGGTTCTCCCATTTTTACGCTTCTTGCGCGTTGCAAGGTTAAAACAGAGGCAGGGAGTTGGCAACCCGCCGGTTTTCCCGGACCCCGCCCGCGAAAAGACACAAATTGCGAGATGTATCGAACGTCTGGCCGCGAAGATCTACCCACTTGTCCCAACAACAAGCTCGGGGAACGAGTGATGTGGACAGCGAATCTGCGCAGCATGGTGTCGCGCGTCTTGGGCGTCGGCCAGCCCGCGGCCGCCGGCGAGACGTCGGGGGGCGGCGCGCCGAAAAGCACGCCGCGGCTGGTAATCAGGGACGGCGTGGTGCGCCCCTGGACGGACACGAGCGGCCTGACGCCGCGCAATTTGTTCACCGAGGGCATGAAGCGGGAATACTTCCGCCTGCTCGACGACTGGGTCTTCGAAAACCCGGGCACGCGCGTGGAAGCGGTGGCGCGGGTGATCGACTGGGTCAAGCGCTGCGATCTCGGGCTGTCGGTGCGGCCCCTGAATCTGCGCGGGCTCGGGCTTACCGCGCTGCCGCCGCTGCCCTACGGCGTCAAGCATCTGGACATCGGCGGCAATCCGCTCCAGCGCCTGCGGTCGCTGCCGCCCAGCCTGAGAGTGCGGTATGCCGATGGCACCACCCTGCGCAGCATCGACACGATGTTGCCTTCCTCGCTGCGCCGGCTCGACATCCACGACAACGCCCATCTCGAGCGGCTGCCACATCTGGAGACGCTCGGTCCGCGCTGCGTCGTGCATCTGGATGCGCATTGGGAGCCGGAGTGGAACCGGATTGTGTCCGCCTTGGAGACGCCTATGCGGCCACACGGCCGGCGGTCGGCGGCGGACCCGGACCCTGCGACGTTGCCGGACTACGAAAGCGCGCTGACGCTGCCGCGCTGGGAGGCGGGCCCGCTACCGCCTTCATATGCGGAATCGGTCCGGCAGGCGTGGCCGCGCTGCCTCACGCCAGCCTATGCGCCGCCGGGGGCGCAGCCCGAGGAGGACCCGCGCTAGACCCGGGCCGCCATGCTTAAGCCGAGCCGCGGCGGAAGGGCCGGCCGAGCGAGGCCGGCATGTTCAGGCGGATCCAGTCCGGGTTGCGCGAGATCAGGGCGAGCACCACGATCGTCGCCGCATAGGGCAGCATCGAGAGGATCTGCGAGGGCACGCTCACGCCCTGGCCCTGCATGTAGAACTGCAGGATGGTGACGCCGCCGAAGAGGATGGCGCCGAGCACCACGCGGCCCGGCCGCCAGGTGGCGAAGGTGGGCAGCGCCAGTGCGATCCAGCAGCGGCCTGCGACCATGCCTTCGACCCACATCGGCGTGTAGATCTGCGAGAGGTAGGCGCCGGCGAGGCTGCAGCAGGCGCCGCCGAAGAGGATGGAGCGCAGCACCAGGCCGGCGCGCGTGCGGTACAGGAACCAGATGGTCGCCGCGCACAGCGCCAAGCCGAGATAGGCCATGAAGTGCTGGTGAAAGAGCGCCTGGCCGATGAAGGGAATGTCGGCGAGATAGGGGATCTCGTAGGCTTTGATCGGTAGCGAGATACCGACGAACTTCTGACCCATGAAGGCCGAGATGCCCACGCCGAAGATCGACAGCGCCAGCCCCGTGGGAACCTGGCTGGTCACGAGGATCAGCGAGAGCCAGGCGAAAAGCGCGGCCATCAGCATGCCCGCGACGATGCCGGCGGCGAAGCCGAGCATGGCGCTGCCGCTGGCATAGGCGACAATGAAGCCGGAAATCGCGGCGACGAGCATCATGCCCTCGGCGCCGAGGTTGAGCACGCCGGCGCGTTCGTTGATCAGCAGGCCGATGGCGGCGATCAGCAGCGGCGTGCCCGCGTTGAGCGAGGCGGCGATGAGCGGAGCGAGGTTTTCCATGGTTGGGGATTCCGCTTATTTGTTGCGCACGAGGCGGTAGTCGATCAGGGTGTCGCAGGCGAGCAGGAAGAACAGCAGCATGTCCTGGAACACGCCGTTGATGGCGTTTGGCAGGCCAAGGCGCGACTGCGCGAGCTCGCCGCCCAGGATCGCGCCCAGCGGATGCAGCCGGCCGATATTGATTCGGCAGGAAGAAGTTTTCATGCGGCGTATTTGACGCGGGGATCCTGGAAGTAGGACTTCACGCGTTCGGAATGGGTTTCGATGAACGCCATGTGGTTCTTTGCTGCGGCGTGTAATTTGGCCTTTGTTCTGACGGGGACTCGTGTGCTGATGACATGTTTCAGGTCGGCGTTGAGTCGCTCATCCAGATTGAGCTCCGGGCTGTAGCTTGGCAGGTAAAAGACTTCGATGTCGGCTTGGTGCTCGGCAAGCCATGCCTTGACCGGCTTGCAGTGATGCACGCCGAGGTTGTCGAGGATCAGGAACACTTTCTTGCCCGCGCGCTTGCCATCGGCCACCAGCGCCTCGAAGAACTCGATGAGCTTCTCGTGGTTAAAGGCACCATCGATGATCATCCAGCTTGCCTTGCCCTGATTGGTCACTGTGGAAATCATCGACAGCTTCTGTCGCGTACCTCTAACCGCCATCGTGACCGGGGTTTTCCCTTTGTATTGCCGCGTCAACAATGAAGGAAAGGCGGATGGATCAAAAGCGGAAGGGCGGAAAGTCCACCTGATTCGTGTGACAGTCTCAATCATGGTTTCCCTTTGGTTTTCCAAGGATTATTGACGCGGCAATACAAAGATTGAGCTTATTATCATTTCTGGCATTGAATTAGCATGGAAAAAGAAGACGCTCGATACCAGAAACTGGAGCAACTGCACGAGAGGCGAAAGCAGGTCGTGAGGTTGCATCGGAAGGGATACGGAGTCATGGGGTTTCACGCCGAAAAAGCCGATCAAGCGCGCTTACGAACAGCGACCGGAGTCTGTCAAGCAGTGGATCGATCAGGAGTATCCGGCCATCGAGAAGCGTGCCAAGGCCGAAGGTGGCGAGACTCACTGGGGTGACGAAACCGCGTTGGTGAATACGGATGTTCGGGGCCGCAGTTATGCTCCCAAAGGGAAAACCCCGGTCACGATGGCGGTTAGAGGTACGCGACAGAAGCTGTCGATGATTTCCACAGTGACCAATCAGGGCAAGGCAAGCTGGATGATCATCGATGGTGCCTTTAACCACGAGAAGCTCATCGAGTTCTTCGAGGCGCTGGTGGCCGATGGCAAGCGCGCGGGCAAGAAAGTGTTCCTGATCCTCGACAACCTCAGCGTGCATCACTGCAAGCCGGTCAAGGCATGGCTTGCCGAGCACCAAGCCGACATCGAAGTCTTTTACCTGCCAAGCTACAGCCCGGAGCTCAATCTGGATGAGCGACTCAACGCCGACCTGAAACATGTCATCAGCACACGAGTCCCCGTCAGAACAAAGGCAAAATTACACGCCGCAGCAAAGAACCACATGGCGTTCATCGAAACCCATTCCGAACGCGTGAAATCCTACTTCCAGGATCCCCGCGTCAAATACGCCGCATGAAAACTTCTTCCTGCCGAATCAATAGTGCATTCATGTCGAGTTTTACGGCACCCCGCGTTGTTCCCCCGCGTTCTCCGGCTGCACCTGCGCGCCTTCCTGTCGGCCCTCGTCTGTCTCTGCGTTCTCGGCCTGATCGACTGGCACGGCCGCGTGCTCGCCCAGAACCAGAGTTTCATCAAGATCGGCGAGATCAACAGCTACGCCCTCAAGCCCCAGTATTCCCAGCACTACCGCAATGGCTGGCTGCTGGCCGTGGAAGAGGCCAACGCCAAGGGCGGCCTGCTGAGCCGCAAGATTGAGGTGATCTCGCGCGAGGACGAAGGCCTGCCCGAGGAGGCGCTGCGCCAGGCCGCGGCGCTGGTGCGCGCGGACAAGGTGGATCTGCTCTCGGGCGGCTTCCAGCCCGGCGTGGCCCGCGCGCTGGCGGACTTCGCCAAGCGCAACAAGGTGATCTACGTGGCGTCCTCCGGCCCGGCCTGGGACCGCGACAACCGCTATGCCTTCCGCCCGCCGGTGCGCTACGTCAAGGACCCCGCCATACATGGTTTCGCTCAGGCCTATTAGCGCCGCTACGGCGAGCCACCGTGCCAGGACGCCTGGGCGGCCTATTCGACGATGCGCGCGATCTTCGAGGCCATCGCCCGCGCCGGCACCACCAAGCCCGAGAAACTGGCCGAGGTGCTGCGCGCGGAGTGAACGCGTTGTGAATTCAAGGTGAGCGCCGGGTGAGCGCGGAGCCGGTGAGGGCCTGCAATATCGGTTAGCATGCCGCTATGATCATCAACTCCCTGCTCGACACCGACCTCTACAAGTTCACCATGATGCAAGTGGTGCTCCACCACTTCCCGGGTGCGCAGGTCGAATACCGCTTCAAGTGCCGCAGCGAAGGCGTCAACCTCGTTCCCTACGTGGAGGAAATCCGCGACGAGGTCCGCTCGCTGTGCAGCCTGCGCTTCACCGAGCGCGAGCTGTCCTATCTGTCGAACATGCGCTTCATCAAGAGCGACTTCGTCGACTTCCTCGGCCTGTTCCATCTGACCGAGAAGTACATCGACATCCGGCCCTCGGCGTCGGCGGAAGGCGAGATCGAGATCACCGTGCGCGGACCCTGGCTGCACACCATCCTGTTCGAGATCCCGGTGCTGGCCATCGTCAACGAGGTCTATTTCCGCGCCACGCAGCCGGTTCCCGACTACATCGAGGGTCGCCAGCGCCTGCGCGACAAGATGGCGCTGCTCGCCGCCGCGCCCGAGCTGGCCGATTGCAAGATCGCTGACTACGGTACGCGCCGCCGCTTCTCGCGCAGCTGGCACGAGGAAGTGCTCCTCAGCCTCAAGACGCAGCTGCGCGGCCAGTTCGCCGGCACAAGCAACGTGCTGCAGGCCATGCACCACAACCTCACGCCGCTGGGCACCATGGCCCACGAATACCTCCAGGCCTGCCAGGCGCTGGGGCTGCGGCTGCGCGATTCGCAGACCTTCGCGCTCGAGACCTGGGCCCGCGAATACCGAGGCGACCTCGGCATCGCGCTCTCCGACACCTATGGCTTCAACGCCTTCCTGCGCGATTTCGACATGTATTTCTGCAAGCTCTTCGACGGCGTGCGCCACGATTCGGGCGATCCCTTCGCCTGGGGCGAGCGCATGCTGGCGCAGTACCGCAACAACCGCGTCGATCCACTCTCCAAGACCCTCATCTTCTCGGACAGCCTGGACATCCCCAAGGTGATCCAGCTCTATCAGCGCTTCACCGGCCGCTGCAAACTGGCCTTCGGCGTGGGCACCAATCTCACCAACGACCTCGGTTACACACCCTTGCAGATCGTCATCAAGATGGTCCGCTGCAACGGCCAGCCGGTGGCCAAGCTCTCCGACGCGCCGGAGAAAACAATGTGTGACGATCCGGCCTATCTTGCGTATCTTCGTCAGGTTTTCGACGTGCCCGCGCCGGTATAATCGGCCGCATCCAAACCGCACTGAAGGCAGGAGGTCGCGATGCATAGGCGCACGCCGCGCACATCGTGCATATCGCGCGCAGCCCACTGCTTGCGCATGACGCGCATCCGCGCATCCGTCTTGCCGGCGCTCCTCCTCTTCCTGCCGTCTCTGCCCGCTTTCGCCGCCGATATCGACGGCGCCAGCCTCGGGTCGGCATGGGCGCTGCCCTTCGCGGGCATGCTGCTCTCCATCGCCTTGCTGCCGATGCTGGCGCGCGCGTTCTGGCATCACCACTACGGCAAGGTGGCGCTCGGCTGGGCGGCGCTCTTCCTGCTGCCCTTCGCGACGGTGCATGGACCGGGCGCGGCGCTCGCAGGTCTGGTCCACGCGCTCGTCGCCGAATACATCCCCTTCATCACCCTGATCGCCGCGCTCTTCGTCACCGCCGGCGGCATCTGCGTGCGCGGCAATCTGCACGGCACGCCCGCACTCAACACCGGCATCCTCGCGCTTGGCATGGTGCTCGCCAGCCTCATGGGCACGACCGGCGCGGCGATGCTGCTGGTTCGGCCCCTGATCCGCGCCAACGACAACCGCCGACATGCGGTGCATATCTTCGTGTTCTTCATCTTCCTGGTCGCCAACATCGGCGGCTCGCTCACGCCGCTGGGCGACCCGCCGCTCTTTCTCGGCTTCCTCCAGGGCGTGGAGTTTTCCTGGACGCTCAAGGCGCTGTGGCGCGAGACGCTGTTCTCCGCCGTGCTGCTGCTGGCGGCGTTCTATGCGTTGGACAGCTATTACTTCCATCAGCGCGAAGAGGAGCGGCCTCTCTACATGGACCCGAGCCCCGATGCGCCGGTCTGGTTCGAGGGCAAGTTCAACTTCGTGCTGATCGCTGCGGTGATCGGCCTGGTGCTGCTGAGCGGCGTGTGGAAGCCGGGTGTTTCCTGGGACCTGCTCGGCACGCCGGTGGCGCTGCAGGACCTTGTCCGCGACCTGGGGCTGCTCGCGGTGATCGGCCTGTCGCTGCGCTTCACCATCGCTGAGGTGCGCGCCGGCAACGAATTCGACTGGGAGCCGATGCGCGAGGTCGCCAAGCTCTTCATCGGCATCTTCCTCACTATCATCCCCGTCATCGCCATGCTGCGCGCGGGCGCGGACGGCGCCTTCGCGGCGGTCGCGCACATGGTCAACGACGCGGCGGGCCGGCCGGTCGACGCCATGTATTTCTGGGCCACCGGCCTGCTCTCTGCATTCCTCGACAACGCGCCGACCTATCTCGTTTTCTTCAATATGGCCGGCGGCGGGGCGCAGCGCCTGATGGGCGAGGCGGCCGGCACACTCGCGGCGATCTCCTGCGGCGCCGTGTTCATGGGCGCGATGAGCTATATCGGCAACGCGCCCAACCTGATGGTCAAGGCCATCGCCGAGCATCGCGGCGTGCGCATGCCCGGCTTCTTCGGCTATCTGGGCTGGTCATGTTGTATTCTGTTGCCGCTGTTCCTGATCCTGACCCTGGTGTTTTTCCGGGGCTGAACATCTCAATCCCGATTCCGTCGATCCCGATTCCGCCATGTCCCCGATCATCACCAAGCCCCGCGCCCTTGTCGCCCGCAAAGTCTTTCCCGAAGTGCTCGAACGGCTGGCCGAGGCGGTGGAGCTGGAGACCAATCAAGACGATGGCGTCTTCTCCCAGGCCGAGCTGGCGGACCGGCTCAAGGACAAGGACGGCGCGCTGCGGCTGAAGATCGTCGCCAACATCGCGGCCGGCTACAACAATCTGGACTTCGCCGCGCTCACCGCCACCGGCGTCATGGCCACCAACACGCCCGACGTGCTCACCGAGACCACGACCGACTTCGGCTGGGCGCTGCTGATGGCCGCCGCGCGGCGCGTCACCGAATCCGAGCATTTTCTGCGCGCCGGCAAGTGGAACAAATGGTCGCTGGTCGACGGCTTCCTCGGCCAGGACATCTACGGCGCCACCCTGGGCATCCTCGGCATGGGCCGCATCGGCCAGGCGCTGGCGCGCCGCGCCAAGGGTTTCGGTATGCGCGTCATCTATCACAACCGCAGCCGGCTGGCCGAGGACGTCGAGGCTGAATGCGGCGGCGCCTACGTCGGCAAGGAGGAGCTGCTGCGCAGCGCGGACCACCTGGTCCAGGTGCTGCCTTACAGCGCCGCCACCCATCACGCCATCGGCGCGGTCGAGCTGGCACACATGAAGCCCAGCGCCGTGCTCGTCCATCTGGCGCGCGGCGGCATCGTCGATGAAAACGCCCTGGCCGCCCCGCTGCGCGAAGGCAGGCTCTTCACCGCCGGCATCGACGTCTTCGAAGACGAGCCCAAGGTCAATCCGGCCCTGACGGCGCTGAGCAACGTCGTGCTCACGCCGCATATCGCCAGCGCAAGCGACGCCACACGGCGCTGCATGGCCAACCTCGCGGCGGACAATCTGCTCGCTGGCCTGGGGCTGGGCCGTCAGGCGGGCCGGCCGCCTTCGCTGCTCAACCCCGAAGTGCTGGGCAAACAATAACGACAAGAGATCAAGGGAATGGAAGGCATGAACGGCGTCACGCTCCTGCTGTTCGTCGCAATGGCCGCGGCGCTCGTGCTGCTGGTCCTCGTGCTGGTCGCGCTGCGCAGGCAGGGCGGGGCGGGGGACGACGGCCAGTTTGAGGCGAAGCTCGCCGTGCAGCTGCAGGCCCGCTTCCAGGAAGCCGAGCGCAATCTGCGCGCCGAGATCAGCGAATCCGCGCGCGTCAACCGCACCGAGCTCGGCAACACCCTGGCGCAGTGGCAGCAGACGGCCTCCACCCAGTCGCACCAGATGCGCGAGGAGCTGGCTAACGCTCTGCGCCGCTTCAATGAAGCTACCAACCAGCAGCTCGCCGAACTGCGCAGCGCCGTGGAGCTGCGCCTCAAGGAAATCGAGACTCGCAACGCCGCCAAGCTCGAGGAGATCCGCCACACGGTCGACGAGAAGTTGCATGCCACGCTGGAGCAGCGCCTTGGCGAATCCTTCAAGCAGGTCTCGGACCGCCTCGAGCAGGTGCACCGCGGCCTGGGCGAGATGCAGAGCCTCGCGCAGGGCGTGGGCGACCTCAAGCGCGTGCTGACCAATGTGAAGACGCGCGGCACCTGGGGCGAAGTCCAGCTCGACATGCTGCTCGACCAGCTGCTCACCGCAGACCAGTATGCGCGCAACGTCGAGACTGTGCGCGGCAGCGGAGCGCGCGTGGAATTCGCCATCAAGCTGCCGGGTCGCGGCGGCGACCTCGTGAGCGAGGCGCCGGTCTGGCTGCCGATCGACGCCAAGTTTCCCCGCGAGCAATATGATCGCCTGGTCGACGCCCAGGAGCGCGGCGACGCCGAAGGCGTGCTCGCCGCAGGCAAGGAGCTGGAGACGGCGGTGCGCAAGGAAGCGCAGACGATCGCCGGCAAATACCTCGCGCCGCCGGCCACCACCGATTTCGCGCTGCTCTTCCTGCCCACCGAAGGGCTTTACGCGGAGGTCATCCGCCGTCCCGGCCTGTGCGACCAGCTGCAGCGCGAGCACCGCATCACCGTGGCTGGTCCGACCACGCTCACGGCTCTGCTCAACAGTCTGCAGATGGGGTTTCGCACGCTGGCGCTGGAGAAGCGCTCGAGCGAGGTCTGGGAAGTGCTCGGCGCGGTGAAGACGGAGTTCGCCAAGTTCGGCGACGTGCTGGCCAAGACCAAGGACACCTTGGTGCGGGCCGCGAAGAACATCGAAGATGCCGAAACCCGCAGCCGCCAGATGGCGCGCAAGCTGCGCAGCGTGGAAGCCCTGCCGTGCGAGACAGCGCAGAACCTGCTCGGCCTGGACCTCAGGCTGGGGACCGATTCCACGGAAGAATAAGGCGCCTGAGAAAGGCGCAAGAGATGCGGCGCGCCGGACTTACACCGGCCGGCGCCGCAGCCTGTTCAGTCCTGCGCGTCGCGCATCGTGAATTCGATGCCGCCGAAGCGCTCCGCCACCCAGTTGTAGACCTTGCAGGCCAGCCAGAGCAGGCCGAAGCCGATCAGCGTGTTCAGGACCAGGGCAGTGAAGACGGTGACCGCGGGCATCTCGTTGTGGCGGATATACACCACGAAGAGGGCCAGCAGGACGATAGGCACGGAGAAGCACAGGTAGACCAGAACCAGCGTTTTCGCCGTGTGCATCGGGTCTAGGTAGACAACCTCTTTTTTTGGTTCGCTCATCTGGGAATGCTTGCTGCGGATTGCGTGGAATTCTGCGCGATTGTATCCGAGGCCTCCTCGGCGGGCCAGAGCCGGCGCTGGTTTCAGCCTTCCAGATTTTCGGGAGTGTTGCAATTGCGGAACGCGCAGGCGTCGGCGAAGGCCACTTCGACCGCGTTCAGACTCCTCTGCCAGTCCATCACCTTGCGTCCGCCGTCCGCCATCCTGGCCCGCAGATGGCCGGCCAGCGTGGTGCGCAGCAGGCAGACCAGCGGTTGCGTCCGGTCTCCAGCGGAGGCATAGGCCAGATCGACGCCCCCCACTTATCGTTGCCGCCTTCCAGGGCCTGGCGCAGGCGCGCCACCAGGTCGGGCGGCAGGAAGGGCATGTCGCAGGGCGCCGCCGCCAGCAGCGGCAGGCCGTGGCGGTGTGCGGCCTCCATGCCGGCGAGCAGGCCGGCGAGGGGGCCATCGTAGCGGCCGCCGTGGTGGTCGTCCTTGGAGGCGTGATCCGCGGAGGAGGCGTCCGTCGATACGGCGTGTGCGAAGGCGTCGTCCACCACTTCCGGGCAGAAGGCGGCGTAGCGCTCGGCGTTGCGGTTGGCGCTGAGGATGACGCGCTCCACCTGGGGCGCCAGGCGCTCCACGACCTGGGCAGCCAGGGGTTTGCCACGGAAATCGATCAGGCCCTTTTCCCTGCCGCCCATGCGCAGCCCCTGGCCGCCCGCCAAGACCAGGCCGGCCACGCCGGCGGCGTGGCTGCTAGCCGGGTTCGCCGCCACGCTCAGCCGCCGATATAGGACATCTCGACCCTTGGCGCCGCAGCCTCGGCCTCGGCGCCGGGAAGTCCGGAGCGCAGCTCGGAATAGCGGTCGCCGCGGCCGCGCCAGATGGGCGTGATGGCGGCGGCGATCTCCGCGTCGCTGGTGCCGCCGCGCACTAGCGCGCGCGGGTGCAGTCGCGGCAGAAGGCCTGGGGCACGCTGGAGATCAGGCCGATCTCGCCCGCGCCGTCGGCATAGCGCCAGCGCTGCGCGGTCTCGCCCGTGTAGTTGGCTTCGGCGGGGACGAGCGGAAAGCGCTCGTGGATGCGCTGCACCACGTCGGCCGAGGGCAGGACGTGCTCCATGTTCCAGCCGTTGCTGCTGCCCACGTCCATGTATTCGATAAAGCGCAGGATCGCACCGGTGCCGCGGAAGTGCTCGGCCATGGGCAGGATCTGGTAGTCGTTCCAGCCCTTCTTGACCACCATGTTGACCTTGACCGGACCGAGGCTGGCCTCGACCGCCGCGTTGATGCTGCGCAGCACTTCGGCGACGGGGAAGTCCACGTCGTTCATGCGCTTGAAGACGGCGTCGTTGATGGCGTCCAGGCTCACGGTCACGCGGGTCAGCCCGGCGTCCTTGAGCGAATGCGCCTTCTGGGCGAGCAGGCTGGCATTGGTGGTGAGCGTGAGGTCGAGCGGCCGGCCCTCGGGCGTGCGCAGGGCGGCGAGTTGTTCGAGCAGGCGCTCCAGATGCTTGCGCAGCAACGGCTCGCCGCCAGTCAGGCGCAGTTTTTCCACGCCGTGGGCGACGAAGAGCCGGGCGAGCCGCGCGATCTCCTCGAAGCTCAGCAGCGAGGCGTGCGGCAGATAGGCGTAGTCCTTGTCGAAGGTGTCCTTCGGCATGCAGTAGACGCAGCGGAAATTGCAGCGGTCGGTGACCGAGATGCGTAGGTCGCGCCAGGGACGGCCCAGGCCGTCCTCGAGCAGGCCGCTGGGCGCTGCGAGAGCGGCGGGGATCGCGGGGACCGGCGCCTGGTAGCGCAGGTCCGCCAGCGGCATGACGGGTTTGGCGAAATCGCTCATTGGAGGCCGATTTTTGCGCGTATCGAATCCACGGATATAGCGGGGGAATGTCCGGATATGGGGCGCATGCCAGGCCGGGTGGGTGCGAGTGGAGGATGCATTCGCGGGGCTGGGGGTGGTGGATCGGAGACGGCGGGCCGGGCGCATGCGCGGAAAATAAAAGAGCCGTGCGCCGCTTGCGCGGCGTACGGCTCTTGTCCACCGGACGGGCTTACTTGCTCGTTTCGACCTGGATCATCGTCTCGGTGGAGAGCGGTGGCAGGGCCTTGCGCTCACGTGGCGCGAAGACCGGCCGCGGCATGGCGGCGGCCTGCTCCTGCGCGACACGGTGCTTGTCCGAATCAGTCTGCACCCAGATCAGGCCAGCATCCGCCAGCACTGCATCGAGGTTGGCGGCCGGGGCTGGAGCGGCCACGACGGCCTGCGCCACCGGCGCGGCGACGGCTTCCTCGGCCTGGGGAACGGGCTCCACGCCGACCGGCGCCGAATAGCTCGGCGGCACCGGCGGGGGCAGGAAGCTTTCGACCAGAACCGCGGTGGCCAGCGAGGGCTCGATGTCAACCGGCTTGGCGACGGCGGGACGGCTCGGCTCGGCGGCTTCCGTGGAGGCTTGAGCGCTCGCGGGAGCGGGCTCGTACGCAACCTGATGGGCGTCCTCGACGGCGGCATGGCCTTTCACGGCAGGCACCACATCGGCGAAGACCTCGTCGACCGACGCGCCTTCATTCAGACCGCCTTCGACTTCGCCGTTCTCACCGGCTTCGCTGTTCTGGCCTTCGCGCTCGCGACGGCCGCGGTTGCGGCGGCGGCGACGGCGCTCTTCACCTTCGCCTTCGGCCTGCTGGGGAGCGGCGTTCTTGCCTTCGAGCAGTTGGACTTCGGCATTGGCCTGCGCTTCGTCGCCGGCCTGAGCTTCCACCAGGGCCGCTGCGCCGTTGAGCTGTTCGGCTTCGCCTTGGGCGCCGGCTTGGCGCTGACCGCGGCCACGGCCGCGATTTCGGCCTTCGCCGCGTTCACCACGCTCTCCGCGCTCGGCACGGTTCTCGCCGGCGTTCTGCGCGCCGGCCTGCTGCTGGCGATGGCCGCGGCCTTCGCGCTCGCCGTTTCGGCCTTCGTTGCTGCGTCTATCGGCGCTGGCTTCGCCACGGCCGCCGCGTTCACCACGCTCGCCGCGACCGCCGCGTTCATTGCGGTTGCCGCGCTCGTTGCGCTCACCGCGTTCGCTCTTGACCTGGGCCGGAGCAGCGAGGACTTCCTGCACGGCGCCGGCGCCGAACAGGCCCTTGAGCCAGCCGAGGATGCCCACGGTCTTGACCGGGGCGGAGGCTTCCTTGGCGCCGTGCTTGGCGTCGCGGCCGTGCTTAGACTGCGGGCTGCGCGGGGCGCGCAGCTCGGCGGCCATGGGCGCGGGATTTTCGGGTGTGATGCCCTTGACGGCGGCTTCCTGGCGCGGCTTCACCTCGGCGTTGCGGGTGCTGTAGGCCGTGTCGGCTTCCATCTCGCGCGCGGCTTCCTCGACGATGCGGTAGCTGGCCTTGTTCTCGTCCAGGCGCGGGTCGTCGTGGCGCAGGCGCTCGAGCTTGTAGTGCGGGGTCTCGAGGTGCTTGTTGGGGATCAGCAGGATGTTGACTTTGAAGCGGGTCTCGATCTTGTTGATTTCGGAGCGCTTCTCGTTGAGCAGGAAGGCGGCCACTTCGACCGGAACCTGGCAGTGGATGGCGGCGGTGTTTTCCTTCATCGCCTCTTCCTGGATGATGCGCAGGACTTGCAGGGCGGAGGATTCGGTGTCGCGGATGTGGCCGGTGCCGTTGCAGCGCGGGCAGGTGACGTGCGAGCCTTCGGAGAGGGCGGGGCGCAGGCGCTGGCGCGAGAGCTCCATGAGGCCGAAGCGCGAGATCTTGCCCATCTGCACGCGGGCGCGGTCGTGGCGCAGGGCCTCCTTGAGGCGCTGCTCGACGTCTTTCTGGGCCTTGGCGGACTCCATGTCGATGAAGTCGATGACGATCAGGCCGCCCAGGTCGCGCAGGCGCAGCTGGCGGGCGATTTCGTCGGCGGCCTCGAGGTTGGTGCGCGCGGCGGTTTCCTCGATGTCGGCGCCCTTGGTGGCGCGCGCCGAGTTCACGTCCACCGACACGAGCGCTTCGGTGTGGTCGATCACGATGGCGCCGCCCGAGGGCAGGGACACGGTGCGAGAGTAGGCCGTCTCGATCTGGTGCTCGATCTGGAAGCGCGAGAACAGGGGTACGTCGTCCTGGTAGCGCTTGACCAGCGGCTTCTTGTCCGGCATGACCACGTCCATGAAGGCCTGGGCCTGCTCATGGATGTCGTCGGTGTCGATGAGGATTTCGCCGATATCGGGCTGGAAGTAGTCGCGGATGGCGCGGATTACCAGGCTCGATTCCAGATAGATCAGCAGCGGGCCGCGGTTGGCGCCAGCGGCTTCGTCGATGGCTTTCCAGAGCTGGAGCAGGTAGTTCAGGTCCCACTGCAGTTCCTCGGCGGCGCGGCCGATGCCGGCCGTGCGGGCGATGATGCTCATGCCATCGGGCAGTTCGAGCTGCGACATGACTTCGCGCAGCTCCTGGCGCTCCTCGCCCTCGATACGGCGTGAGACGCCGCCGCCGCGCGGGTTGTTGGGCATCAGCACCAGGTAGCGGCCGGCCAGGGAGATGAAGGTGGTCAGGGCCGCGCCCTTATTGCCACGCTCTTCCTTTTCGACCTGGACGATGATTTCCTGGCCTTCGGAGAGGGCTTCGCGGATGCCGGCGTTGCGTACGTCGGCGCCCTGCTTGAAGTAGGCGCGTGCGAATTCCTTGAAGGGCAGGAAGCCGTGGCGCTCTTCGCCGTAGTTGACGAAGCAGGCTTCGAGCGAGGGCTCGATGCGGGTGATGATGCCTTTGTAGATGTTGCCCTTGCGCTGTTCGCGCCCGGCGGTTTCGATATCGATGTCGATCAGCTTCTGGCCGTCGACGATGGCGACCCGCAGTTCTTCCTGCTGGGTCGCGTTAAATAGCATGCGTTTCATGTCATTGCTCCAACTTCAGTCGTGTGAAACACGCTGGACCGGAGCGATCGGGTGGGGGGAGAATTGCCGCTTTGCCGCCGCGCGGGGGCGGGGCACGGGCGATGAGAAAACCCAGGCGTCGAAAGTTGCGCAGGGCGCGCGCATCCATGGATTGAGCGCGCAGCGCACCGGCCGCTTCGCCCAGTTGGCGCGGGCGGCCCGAACACTGTTCTTCTAGTTTCGCCAAGACGGCCGCGCAAGCGCGTCCGCCGCAATATTCTGTTTACCGATGTCGCTCGCATACCCGAGGCGCCGCTGCCGGCCGGACGGTCCTGTTGTCCTCGTCCCTGCTCGGCCGCCTGCGCCGTGCGTGCTACCTCATACCTTTTTGCCCGCGCCGCCGAAGCCATCGCTCCTCGCGTATCCGCAGGTCGGGGAGGCACCCCCCGTGTAAAATGTGCCGGCGGATTTTTATTTCCTTGATTCTTGCCGCTTGGCACCAGGCGATAAACCCGCAAATCTTCCGGCTATCGCGCTGGCAAATTATATTGAAAATGAATGAGTTACGCCATTCCAAAATGCACGGGGCCGGCTAAAAAGCAAAATGAACGCTAAATCGGCCAATAATCCGGACAAAATCGGCGCCCAGGTGGTCCTGCTCGAGGTGGGCGAAGAGGCCGAAGGCCAGCGCATCGACAACTTCCTGCACGCCCTGGCCAAGGGCGTGCCAAAGAGCCATATCTACCGCATCCTACGTTCCGGCGAGGTTCGCGTGAATAAGGGGCGGGTCGACGCAACTTATCGGCTGAAGGATGGAGATGTCGTTCGTGTGCCGCCGATGAAGCTGGCCGGGAAGGTCGATTCGCGGCCCGCGCCGGCGGCGGAATTCCCGATTCTGTTCGAGGACGGGCATATTCTGGCCATCGACAAGCCGGCCGGCGTGGCGGTCCATGGCGGCTCCGGCGTGTCCTTCGGCGTGATCGAACAACTGCGCAAGGCCCGGCCGCAGGCCAAATTCCTGGAATTGGTGCATCGGCTGGACCGGGAGACCTCCGGCATCCTGCTGCTGGCGAAGAAGCGCTCGGCCCTGGTCAATCTTCACGAGCAGATCCGCGGCACGGGCATGGACAAGCGTTATCTGGCCTGCGTGCACGGCGCCTTCCCCAACCAGCGGGCCAATCTCAAGTTTCCCCTGCATAAATTCCACACGCCCGAGGGCGAGCGGCGGGTGCGGGTGCAGCCCGACGGACAGGCTTCGCACACGGTGATCGACCGCCAGCGGTTGCTGGCCGGCTATTCCCTGCTGCACGCCACGCTGCGCACCGGGCGCACCCACCAGATCCGGGTGCATCTGGCGCATGCCGGCTTTCCGATCGCCGGCGACGAGAAATACGGCGATTTCGCCCTGAACAAGGAATTGGCGCGGCCCGGCGCGAAGCCTGGTCTCAAGCGCATGTTCCTGCACGCCTGGCGGCTGCGTCTGACCCACCCCGACACCGGTGAGGCGCTGGAGCTGGAGGAGCCCCTGCCGCCGGAATGCCAGGATTTTTTGAAGCAATTGGAGAAAATGGATGCCGCAGCAGCAATTTGACCTGATGGTGTTCGACTGGGACGGCACCCTGATGGATTCGACATCCGCCATCACGCGCTGCATCCAGGCTTCCTGTGCGGACCTGGGCCTGCCGGTGCCGGAGGAAAGCGTCGCGAGCCATGTGATCGGCTTCGGTCTGGAAGACGCGCTCAAGCTCGCCGCGCCCACGCTCGACCCCAAAGACTACCGCAAGCTCGCCGAGCGCTACCGTTTCCACTATCTGAGCCAGGACCACCAACTGGAGCTGTTCCCCGGCGTGATGGACATGCTCGGCGCCCTGCGCGGCGACGGCTATCTGCTGGCTGTGGCCACCGGCAAGAGCCGCCGCGGTCTGGACCGCGCGCTCGACGCCAGCGGCCTGCGTCCGCTGTTCGACGTCACGCGCTGCGCCGACGAGACCTTCTCCAAGCCGCATCCGGCCATGCTCCAGGAAATCTCCGACGCACTCGGCGCGCGGCTCGCGCGCACGGTCATGATCGGCGACACCACCCACGATCTGCAGATGGCCGTGAACGCAGGCGCGCAGGGCGTGGCCGTGACCTACGGCGCGCATCCGCGCACGCAGCTCGCCACGCTCTCGCCGCTGTTCTTCGCCGATTCCGTGCCGCAGCTGCAGGGATGGCTCGCGGCGCACGGCTGAGGCGCGGCGCATGGATTCTCCAGCGGATCAGCAAGACGCAGCCATGCCGGGCGAGGGCGCGGTGCGCCTGTGCGCGTCGTCCAAATTGAGCAACGGCGGACGTGGCGTGCGCTTCGTCGTGCCGAGCAAGACGGGGCTGTCGGTGCCGGCCTTCGCCGTGCGCCACCAGGGCAGGGTGCATGCGTATCTGAACCGCTGCGCCCACGTGCCCATGGAGCTCAATCTGCAAGAGGGGCGCTTCTTCGATCTCTCCGGCGACTACCTGATCTGCACCACGCACGGCGCGATGTACGAACCCGCCGACGGCCGCTGCATCGCCGGCCCCTGCCACGGCGCGTCGCTCACGGCGCTGCATGTCGTGGAGCACGCGGATGCTGTATTCTGGCGGCCGTCTCCATCCCAGTGATTTGCCATGTCCGATAATCCGACGCCCGAAACCCCCTTCCAAGAAACGCCGCGCGCCGCCAAGCCCGCGCCGGGCGCCGGCGGCTGGGAGCGCGAAGTCATTGAAAACCTGGTGATGGCGACGGTGCACGAGAAGCGCGCCGACCGCCGCTGGCGCATCTTCTTCCGCTTCATCTGGCTGCTGATCATCGTCGCCGCGCTGTGGGTGGGCGCGCGTTCGATGTACACGAGTTCAGTCTCGGGCCGCCATACCGCGCTGGTGAACCTGGAGGGCGAGATCGGCGCCGACACCCAGGCCAACGCCGACAACATCAATGCCTCGCTGCAGGCGGCCTTCTCCGACAGCGGCAGCGTCGGCGTGGTGCTGCGGATCAACAGTCCAGGCGGCTCGCCCGTGCAGGCCGGCATGATCAACGACGAGATGCGCCGCCTGCGCGCCGCGTATCCGCAGAAGCCGCTGTATGTCGTGGTCGACGAGATGTGCGCCTCTGGCGGCTACTACGTGGCCGCGGCCGCCGACAAGATCTATGTCGACAAGGCCAGCCTCGTGGGCTCGATCGGCGTGCTGATGGAAGGCTTCGGCGTCACGGGCCTGATGGACAAGCTGGGCGTGGAGCGCCGCCTCTATACTGCCGGCGAGAACAAGGCGATGTTCGACATGTTTTCGCCGCAGAACCCCAAGCACAAGGAATATGCGATGAAGATGCTGGCGGAGATCCACCAGCAGTTCATCAAGGTGGTGCGCGAAGGCCGCGACAAGCGCCTGAAGGAAACGCTGGAAACCTTCTCCGGCCTGGTCTGGACGGGCGCCTCGAGCATCGATCAGGGGCTGGCCGACGGCTTTGGTACGGTCGACAGCGTCGCGCGCGACGTGCTCAAGGCCGAGGATATCATCGACTACACCCAGCAGGAAAGCTTGGTCGAACGCGTCTCCAAGTGCATCGGTGAGAGCTTCGGCGGGGGCGCGGCCAATGCGCTGCTGCGCTCGGCGCCGTCGGCGCATTGGAAGTGAATCAGGAAGTGAACCGCGGCCGACGCAGATAAAAAAAGCCCGCCGGATTCGGCGCGAGGCATTCAATTAAAGTGTTGAATGCTTATTGATCCGGCATTGAAACAATGAACTCAAGCAGCATACCGAACCGGCGCATGTTCGAAGTAGCTCTTGACGCGCTCGGGCTGTCGCTAAACGCTGAGCAGATGCTGGCGCGAGGCCTTAACCAGTTGCAGCTTCGAGCGAGCTGGAGCGAGTTTGGTGACGACCTGCTTCAGGTCGGCATTGGCCATTTCATTGGGGTTCAGTTCGGGGCTGTAGCTGTGCAAGTAGAAGACTTCGATCTCGTGCTTTTGCTCGGCCAGCCAGGCCTTTACGGGCTTGCTGTAGTGCACGCGCAGGTTGTCCAGGATCAGGTAGATCTTTCGGCCGGCATCCTTGACCAGCCGGCGCAGGAAATCGATCAGAATGTCGGCGCTCAACGCTCCGTCTAAGGCCTGCCAGCGCATCTGGCTCTTGTTGGTGACGGTGGAGATCACCGACAAGCCGTGGCGCTTGTTGTTCACGCGAATCACGGGCGTCTTGGGGAGTCCTCCGTCGAGCCACTTTTTCACCGCCGCCGGCGACTGCTCGTAGGCCTTCTTCATGGGCTTTTGCGGCGTGAAGCCCCAACGCTCCAGATACAGGCCCATCGTGCGAACGGCCAGCTTGATGCCTTATCGGTTAAGGATCAACTCGGCCACTGCCTGGCGGCTCCACAGCGCATAGATCATCTTCAACTGGTCGGGCGTGCGGTCGCGGATCAGCCGCTGAACCTCGCGTTCCTGCTCCGCCGTCAGCGTTCTGCCCGTACCCTGTGGGCGCCCGGGGCGCTCTACGTCGAGGGCCCTCCACCCGTCCGCGTGATACGCCTTCACCGCCGCAATGGGCGTCTGCGCGACATCTCGCATTGCGCCGCCGTGTCCTTCAGGCTCACGCCATCCAGCCGCATTTTCACCGCACGTCGGTGCCGTTCGTTCAGGGCAGCTACCGGCAGCGTTCTCGAGTCGATTTTGTCCGTGCAACATGCAGACTCTATATCACTCAATAAATTCAATGTTTAAGTGCTAGATCAATAATGTAAATTGTCATCCTCTTGTGAATTATGCTATTCACTTGTGTCAGTCACAATCACGCCGGCGCCGTGCGCCTGCTGGTCCGCGTGATAGCTGGAGCGCACCATCGCGCCGACGGAGGCGTGGGCGAAGCCCATCTTCATCGCCTCTTCCTCGAACATCTTGAAGGTGTCGGGATGCACGTAGCGGCGCACCGGGAGGTGGTGGTCGGAGGGGGCCAGGTATTGGCCGATGGTGAGCATGTCGACGTTGTGCTCGCGCATGTCGCGCATGACCTCGAGGATTTCCTCGTCGGTCTCTCGCAGGCCGACCATCAGGCCGGACTTGGTGGGGATGTGCGGATGCCGCGCCTTGAATTCCTTGAGCAGCAGCAGCGAATGCTTGTAGTCGGAGCCAGGGCGCGCTTCCTTGTAGAGGCTCGGCACGGTTTCGAGGTTGTGGTTCATCACGTCGGGCAGGCCCTGCTCGAGCATGTCGAGCGCCTTCTCCAGGCGGCCGCGGAAGTCGGGCACGAGCACTTCGATCTGCGTGCTGGGCGAGGTTTCGCGGGTGGCCTTGATGCATTCCACGTAGTGGCCGGCGCCGCCGTCGCGCAGGTCGTCGCGGTCCACGCTGGTGATCACGACGTAGCGCAGCTTGAGCTGGGCGATGGTCTTGGCGAGGTTGGCGGGTTCGTCGGCGTCGAGCGGATCGGGGCGGCCGTGGCCGACGTCACAGAAGGGGCAGCGGCGCGTGCACTTGTCGCCCATGATCATGAAGGTGGCCGTTCCCTTGCCGAAGCATTCGCCGATGTTCGGGCAGCTGGCTTCCTCGCAGACGGTGACCAGCTTGTTCTCGCGCAGGATGTCCTTGATCTCGTAGAAGCGCGAACTGCCCGAGGCGGCCTTGACGCGGATCCAGTCGGGCTTCTTGAGCTTCTCGAACTGCTCGATCGGCACGATCTTGATGGGGATGCGCGAAGTCTTGTCGCCCGCCTTCTGCTTGCGGGTGGGATCGTAAGTGACGTCGCTGCTGCTCATGGCATTTCCTTGGTTGCCGCCGCTCCGGCGGATGCCGACTGCCTTGCCGTGGCCGCCGAGAGGGTCCCTGCGGCCAGTTCGGCGGCAAGCGCTTCGGCCAGGCGCTCACCCACGTCGGGCAGGTCTTGTGGACCCGATACCGCGCCCAGGCTCATCATATCGATACTCGCAAGACCCGGCTGGCCGCAGGGGTTGATCCAGCCGAAGGGCTCCAGATCCATGGCGACGTTCAGGGACACGCCGTGGTAACTGCAGCCGCGCGAGATTTTCAGGCCCAGGGCCGCGATTTTAGCCACTTTGGCGACACTGCCGGACAGATAGATGCCGGGCTCGCCCGGATGGCGTTCGCTGCCGATGCCGTAAAAAGCCAGCGTGGCAATGGCCGCCTGCTCGATGCGCCAGACTAGCTCGCGCACGAACAGCCCCCGGCGGCGCAGGTCGACGAGCAGGTAGGCGACCAGTTGGCCAGGGCCGTGATAGGTGATCTGGCCGCCGCGGTCGATCTGCACGACGGGGATGCCCGTGTCGGCGTTGAGCAGATGCTCGTGCTTGCCGGCCTGCCCCTGAGTGTAGACCGGGGCATGCTCGACGAGCCAGATCTGGTCGGGCGTGTCGGGGCCGCGCGCGGCCGTGTAGGTTTTCATGGCCGCGAAGCAGGACGCATAGTCCTGCCTGCCGAGATGCAGGATCTCGACGTCGCGCATCTCAGAGCACCACTTTCACCATCGGATGCGAGGTCAGGGGCGGCACAGGCCGTCGAGCTGCTCGCGGCTCACCGCGCGCACATTGAGCGTGATGCCGGTGTAGTTGCCGCCGCTGGAGGCACGCAGCTCGACGCGCTGATGGTCGAAGCCATCGTCGTATTGGCGGACCAGGGCCACGATGACGTCGACGAACTCCGGATGCGCCTTGCCCATGACCTTGATAGGAAAGTCGCTCGGATATTCGATCAGAATGACGCGTTCTTCGTTCATCGTTCCCTTTCTACCGCTTCCTTTATGTGCTTGCCGCACTACTTCTTGAACCACAGCCGGACGGTGTCCCAGCTGCGAGTGAAGATGCCGCCCTGCGGCACCACATCGAGGGCGACCAGCGGATACTGCGCCACCACCTTGTCGCCGTCCATGATCTTGAGCAGGCCGAGCTGCTGGCCAGCCGCCACCGGCGCGATCACCTTGCCTGCCGCGCGCTCCAGCACAGGCTTGAACCTGCCCGTGCCGCCCTTTAATCCGCTCACGATCGCGTCGCGCTGCAGCCCCAGCTTCACGCTGTTGGCCGCGCCCTTGAACACTTCGGCCGTGTCCAGCGCCTGGCCCCGGGTGTAAAGCCGCACCGCCTCGGTCTGCTCATAGCCCCAGTTCAGGAGCTTGGCGCTTTCCTTGATGCGCTCTGCCTCGGTCACCGAGCCCACCAGCACCGACAGAAGCCGGCGCTCGCCGGCGGGCGCCAGCGGCCGGTGCGCGCTGGCGATCAGGCAATAGCCCGCGCTCTCGGTGTGGCCGGTCTTCATGCCGTCCACGGTGGGGTCCAGCGTCAGCAGGCGGTTTCGGTTGGGCTGCCGTATGCCCCCATATGCGTACTCTTTCTCGGAATAAAAGGGGTAGTACTGGGGGAAGTCCTTGATCAGGCTGGCGGCGAGGATGGCCTGGTCGGTGACGGTGGTGGTGTGCTGCGGATCGGGCAGGCCGGCGGCGTTCATGTAGTGGGTGTTCTTCATGCCCAGGCGCTCGGCTTCCTTGTTCATCATGCCGACGAAGCCCGATTCGGTGCCGCCCATGGCCTCGGCGACGGCCACCGCGGCGTCGTTGCCAGACTGAATGATCAGCCCGCGCAGCAGGTCCTGCAGCGCCACCGGCTTGGCCGGCTCGATGAACATGCGCGATTCGTCCTTGCCGACCTTGCTCACCGCCGTGGAAGGCGTGATCTGCTGGTCCATCTTGAGCTTGCCGTCGCGCAGGGCGGCGAAGGCCAGATAAGCAGTCATGATCTTGGTGAGCGAAGCGGGCTCGACCTTCTCGTCGGGGTTCTGCGAGGCGAGGATCTGGCCGCTGGTCACGTCCATCAGCAGCCAGGCGCGCGCGGCGATGCCGGGCATGCCGGGCGCGGCGGCCTTTTCGGCGGCCTTGGCGCGTTCGGCCTCAGCCTTTTCTTTTTCGCGCTGCTTGCTCTGCGCCTTGGACGGCGCGGCCTTGGCGTGGGTCTTGGCGAGCGCGGGCAGGGGCGCAGCGGATAGGGTCAGGAGGCCGGCGAGGGCGAGGCAGAGCGTGCGGCGGACGGTCATGGGCGAATCGGAAAGAAGGCGGACTGGACGGAAATGAAAATTTCTGGAATGCGGTTCGGTGGACAAGAATGCCGAGGCCGAGTTCACTCGGCGGCGCCGTCCGCTGCGCTCCGGGCGGCGGACGAAGCATGCCAGGCGCCCGTCACCAGGTTCTTGATCAGGTGCAGGCGGCGGTGGAAGAAGTGGTCGGAGCCCGGGATCACGGTCACGGGCAGGTCCTGCGGACGCTCCCAGTCGAGCACGGCGGCGAGGAGAATGGTGTCGTCGAGCTCGCCGTGGATGACGATGGTGTCGGCCGGCACCGCTGGCACGTCCCACTTTCCCGCCGCGCAGCCCACCAGAACCAGCCGCTCGAACGGCGCGCCGGCCTGGCCAGACGCCGCGCGGTCTGCGCGCCGACGTAGGTGCCGAAGGAGAAGCCGCCGAAGGCGAGCGGCTGCGAGCCAGCCTGGGGGTTGGGGCGGCCCAGTTCGCTCCAGCTTGCCAGATCGCGCATCCAGGCCACGATCTTCAGCAGGTCTTCCTGCTCGCCCTGGCATTTGTCGTGCACGCCTTCGCTCGCGCCCACGCCACGGAAATTCGGCCGCACCGTGGCATAGCCTCGCTGCAGGAAGGAGCGCGCCAGGGTCTGGGCGACCTTGTTGTCCATCGTGCCGCCGAACCGCGGGTACGGATGCGCCGCTCGGGACGCTGCCGTAGTGCTCGGGGAGATCGACCGCGAGCTCAATCGCGCCGGCCGGACCGGGGATAAGCCGCTTGATGGTGTTGGGATTCATGTGACGCGAGATTGTAAACCGCGAGCAAAGGCCAGACGCTCGCCAGCCATTGCGCCAGGCTGTTCAGGTGCACAAGCCGGCCCTGCCGCCAGCTCCAGGTAATAGGGGCTCGTGGGCAGCAGGTTGACCAGCAGCATCGCCACACCCAGCGCGGCGAAGGCCAGCAGCCGGCGCGCCGTCGTCGGCAGGAAGGCCGCGGGCAGAAGCAGCACGGTGCCGGCGGTGATGCCGGCCAGCCCGCCCGGGGTCAGCCAGTCGAGTGCGTGCAGCGCGCCCACCTGCAGCCCGCTGGCCGCCATCTTCAGTGCCAGGGCCAGCACCAGCAGCGCCGGCAGGAGCAGCAGGCGCGGTGCCTGCGCGCGCATCGGCACGGTGGCGAACAGGCCTGCGCCGAGCCAGGAGAAGCCCGCGACCAGCATCTCGTCGACGCCGCCCGCGCGTAGCGCGTCCTGCCACTGCGCGCGCTGCGGCCACGTGGCGGCGAGCCAGGCGTCGAGCTGGGCAGGGAAGCCGGCGGTCACGTCGGTGAGCCCCGAGAACTGCCGCACCAGTTCGCCGGTGCCCAGAAGCCAGCCTTGCGGAAAAGCCTGCGCCAGCGGCCAGAGCACCACCACGACCAGCGCGAAGCTGGCCTGGGGCTCGAACCAGGCGGTGCGCTTCGAGCGCCAGGAGCCCTTGCCCAGCAGCTCGCCGGCGAGGATGGAAGCCACCGCCGCACCAATGAATGTGCCGGCGACGTTCGCGGCGAAGTCCAGGTTGGAGGGCATGCGGCGCGGCAGCCAGACCTGCAGCGTTTCCATCGAGCCCGAGAGCAGTGCGCCGATCAGCTCGGAAATCGCCACCGCCCAGAAGCCGGTGGCCGCCGGATACAGCGCAAGCGTGAGCAGCACGCCCAGCGGAAGATAGCCACAGAGATTGAGCAGCAGGTCAAAGCCGGTGATGTAGCGCGGCAGCGGTGCATTCACCCAGACCAGAGGCGCGAGCCCGCTGTCGGTCCAGCCGCTGAATGGCGCGAGGCTGGAGTACACCACCAGCAGCACATAGATCAACAAGCAGTGCCGGACGAGCGGCGAGGCTTGAGACATGAGACGGTTTCCGCGGGCGCGCTGCGCAAGCCCTTCAGGAAAGCGGCAGCGCCACGACCAAGTCCATGATCTGCTCGATCAGCACGTCCACGCCCTTGGTCAGCGCATGCGCACCGCCGACGGCGTCCGCCGTCTCGGTCGGGACCGACAGGCTGAAGGCTTTCTGCGCGAGCATTGTGCGACCCTTGATCACGGTGGCGCGCATGCTGATCGCGCCGCGGCTGGCCGTGGGCGAATCGAAGGCTTGGCTGAATTCCTCGAGCTCGACGCGCAGGCTCGGCGCCTCGACCAGATCGGAGGCGGCGACGAGCTGGCCGCGCGCAGCCGCGAGGCCACGAGCTGCGGCGCGGGCATGATCCAGCGGCTCGTCGCGTAGGCACGCGGCTGGTTGGCGTCGCTGTAGAGCAGGCGGTAGTTCAGGTTGCTGGGCCTCCATCCACAGCGGCGCGAGCACGCCGGAGAGGCGCAGGCCGCCCTGGAAGCGTGCCTTGCCCAGCGTTTCCGCCGGCAGCGGGCCGAAGTCGTAGTTGCCCACGGGGCGGGCCGGCGCAGCCATGCGCGCAAGCGCTGGGCCGGCGGAGGCGGCTACCCATCCGGCCTTTGCGCCTGAGCGGCGGAAGAAAGGACGGCGGGGAGGGCGGCGGGGGGGACGGTTCTGGAGTTCACAGCCTGGGTTCCCTATGGATGGTCGTCGGCTTGGGCGTCATGAAGCGCATCCGGTCATTGCCGGGGCGCGGCCGGTGGCGGCGCGCCGAAGATCAGACTCTGCGGCTGGTTTGAGATCAGCGAGAAGGCACGTGCCGCGCTGCGCGAAGCGCTGCGCAGATCCTGGCCGACGCCGTTGAGCTGGGGCGCGACGGTCTCGTTGAAGGACAGCGCGGTCTGCTGCAGCGTGTTGGTCAGGTCCTGCAGTTCGATGCTGGTGCGGTCCGCGCCGGTGACGAGCTGCAGGATCTTGCGCGCGGCGGGCTCCAGCGTGCGGATGAGCTGGAAGAATTCGCCCGCCGCCGTGCGCACCGACTGCAGCGTGGTCATGGCGGCGTCGCGGTTTTCGTTGTTGAGCGCCTGGGTGGCGGCCTCGGTCAGGCGCGTGACCTGGTCGAGCAGCTCCTCGCCGCGCGCCTGAAGCTTTTCCAGCGCGCCGAGCTGCATGGGGATGTGCGCCACATCCTTGTCGGAACTCGCCAGCAGCGTGGCGTTCTGCGGACTGACGGGGTCTGGCTTGCGTTCATCGAGGTTGATGTAGGCCAGGCCGGTGAGGCCCCGGTAGCCCATCGAGGCGAAGGTGCGGCTGGTGATCGGCGCGGTCCGGTCGATCTTCACGCGGATCACGATCTGGCCGGGCGTCTTCTCGTCGAAGCGCACGCCGTCGACCTTGCTCACGAGGATGCCGCGGTAGCGCACCGCCGCCTGCGGGTTGAGGCCAGAGACCGAGCCGGTGGTGACGATGTCATAGGGCGTGCGCAGCGTGCGGTCCTGGTTGAACCAGTAGATCACGCCGGCCAGCAGGGCGTAGGCGCGGTTTTCCATGGATTATTGATCCTGCGCTTAAACATTGAACTTATTGAGTGATATAGAGTCTGCTGTTACATGGAAAAAATCGACTCGAGAACGCTGCCGGTAGCTGCCCTGAACGAACGGCGCCGACGTGTGGTGAAGATGCGGCTGGATGGCGTGAGCCTGAAGGACACGGCGGCGCAATGCGAGATGTCGCGCACGACGCTCATTGCGGCGGTGAAGGCGTATCGCGCGGGCGGGTGGAAGGCCCTCGACGTTGAGCGCCCCGGGCGCCCGCAGGGTACGGGCAGAACGCTGACGGCGGAGCAGGAGCGCGAGGTTCAGCGGCTGATCCGCGACCGCACGCCCGACCAGTTGAAGATGATCTATGCGCTGTGGAGCCGCCAGGCAGTGGCCGAGTTGATCCTTAACCGATAAGGCATCAAGCTGGCCGTTCGCACGATGGGCCTGTATCTGGAGCGTTGGGGCTTCACGCCGAAAAAGCCCATGAAGAAGGCCTACGAGCAGTCGCCGGCGGCGGTGAAAAAGTGGCTCGACGAGGACTACCCGGTGATCGCCGCCTGCGCCAAGGCTGAGGGGGCCAAAATTCACTGGGGCGACGAGACCGGCGTGCGCCGCGACGACGTGCGCGGGCGCAGCTACGCCCCGCAAGGCCAGACGCCCGTGATTCGCGTGAACAACAAGCGCCACGGCTTGTCGGTGATCTCCACCGTCACCAACAAGGGCCAGATGCGCTGGCAGGCCTTCGACGGAGCGTTGAGCGCCGACATCCTGATCGACTTCCTGCGCCGGCTGGTCAAGGATGCCGGCCGAAAGATCTACCTGATCCTGGACAACCTGCGTGTGCACCACAGCAAGCCTGTGAAGGCCTGGCTGGCCGAGCACAAGCACGAGATCGAAGTCTTCTACTTGCCCAGCTACAGCCCCGAATTGAGTCCCAACGAAATGGCCAATGCCGACCTGAAGCAGGTCGGCACCAAACTCGCTCCAGCTCGCTCGAAGCTGCAACTGGTGAAGGCCACGCGCCAGCATCTGCTCAGCGTTTAGCGACAGCCCGAGCGCGTCAAAAGCTACTTCGAACATGCGCCGGTTCGGTATGCTGCTTGAGTTCATTGTTTCAATGCCGGATCAATATTTTCGGTACGGCGGCATCTGCATCGCCGACTTGAGCAGCTGTATGATAGCGCCGATCAGCGGCAACTTTCTGAAGAGCTCCTCGGTCGGATTCAAGTAGTTGCAGTGCTCGTGGATCATCCCGTCCTCGCCGAAGGTCAGGTGGCTCACGCCTTGGATCGAATGGCGCGTCTTGTTCCAGCGCCGCATGGTGTAGTGGAAATTCCAGACCACGAAGGCATGCCGGCCCTCGAGCGCGACGTCCAGCGGCTCGTAGACCTGGTCGAGGATGGCGTCGAACATGTCCTGAAGCACTTCGCGGATCGCCTGGCAGCCATGCACGTGGTGGAAGGGGACCTTGAAGCGCGCGTCCTCGGCGTACAGCGTGCCCAGGCCGTTGAGGTGTTCGCGGCGTAGGCCGGCGTAGAAATCATTGAACGCGTTGGCCGCGGTGCGGTATCCGTTTGGCGGGTTGGTCGTCATCAGTCGCGGCGCCTTCTCATCGACATGGTCAGATCGCCCAGGCGCATTCCGAGCTTGTTCATCGTCGCGCGGCTGAGCATCGTCTGGTTGTCCATCTGGTACATCCAGTCGTCGAACTGCACGTGGTAGATCTGGTCGTCCACGGTGATGGCGAGCGTGTATTTCCAGTTCAGCGCGTTGCCCGCGTAGCTGCCCGCCGCCTCGCCGACCACGTCCGACGCGCTGCCCGTGAGCAGACCCTCTCCGGTCTTGCGCAGCGTCCAGACACGGCGCTGGCGGGTGTCGTCGCTGTACTTGAATTCCTCGTCCAGGGTGCCGGTCTCCACGCCGTCCACCGTCTTCCATTCGCAGCGGAACACGGCGGTGAAGCGCTTGGTCACGAGCCCCTTGCGGTCGGTGAAGACGCCCCAGGCGTCCACTGTGCCGTTGAAGAACATTCGCGGATCGAGCGTGGGCTGTGCGCGCGTGTATTGCGCCGGCACGACCTCCGCGCAGCCCGTGAGCGCGCCGGCCGCGCCGAGCGCCGCCGCCATCGCCAGCCCCGCCAGCCTCGCGTGCGCGGCGCGGCGCCCGGGCGCGCCCAGGAGGATCGGAATGTTCAGCATGGCTACCCCACTTTCGAATACAGCATGGTGCATATGCTAGCAGCCGGCGGGGCCGGCGGCTCGTCCGCGCGGCCTCAAGGGCGCCGCAGGGTGAACTGGATCACGTCGAGGCGGCCCAGGGCGAAGCCGGCCTCGCAATAGCTCAGGTAGAAATCCCAGGTGCGCAGGAAGCGCTCGTCGAAGCCCTGGGCGAGGATGTCCTCGCGCCGCGCATGGAAGCTGCGCCGCCATTCGGCCAGGGTGCGCGTATAGTCGCGGCCGAAGGCCAGTTCGTTCACGACCTGGAGCCTGACGCGGCGCGCCTGCTCGCGAAAGACTTCGGTGCTGGGCAGCATGCCGCCGGGGAAGATGTACTGCTGGATGAAGTCGGTGCCTTCGCGGTAGCGCTCTAACAGCACGCCGTCGATCACGATGCTCTGCACACAGGCCCGCGCGCCGGGCTTGAGGTTGCGCGCTAGGCAGGCGAAGTAGTCAGGCCAATAGGCCTCGCTCACCGCCTCGAACATCTCGATCGAGGTCTCACCGTCGAACTGGCCGTCGCAGTTTCGGTAGTCCTACAGCCGCAGGTCGGCCTCCACGCTGTAGAGCGCGCCGGCCGCCGCGCGTTCGCAGCGCGCGCGGGCGTGCTCGAGCTGTTCGGTCGAGAGCGTGAGCCCGGTCACGCAGACGCCGTCGCGCAGCGCCATCTCCGCGAAGCCGCCCCAACCGCAGACGATCTCCAGCACCCGCGCGCCGGCCGCCAGGCCCAACTCGTCGAGGATGCGCCGGTATTTGGCCTGCTGCACCTCCTCCAGCGTGCGCTCCTGCTCGCCGTCGCCGAAGAGCGCGCTGGAATAGGTCATCGATGGATCCAGCCAGAGCCGATAGAAGGCGTTGCCGATGTCGTAGTGCGCATGGATGTTGCGCTGGCTGCCCTTGCGCGTGTTGCGCTTGCTCAGGTGGCGCAGCCGGTAGAGCAGCCTGCCCCACCAGCTGCCGTAGTAGAAGCGCTGCACCGCCTCGCGGTTGCGCAGCAGCAGCTTGAGCAGGGCGACGAAGTCCTCGGTGTCCCAGCCGCCGTAGATATAACTCTGGGCGAAGCCGATGTCGCCCGTGCGCAGCGCCGCCGCCGGCGCGCTCCAGTCGCGCAGGACGATCTGGGCGCGCTCATGCTGCGCCGGGCCGAAGCTCGCGCGGCGGCCGTCGGGTAGCGTCAGCTCCAGGCGGCCGTGCCGGAGCCGGCCGAGCACCGCCAAGGCCAGCCGCGCCGTGGTGGGTAGCCCGCCAACGTCCAGGCGCTGGGCCGAGCCGTTCTCGCCGGGCGCGTCGCGCAGGTTGCCGCCGTCCGTGCCGCCGCTTATGCCACCACCCATGCCGCCGCTCATCTCCCCGCCCATCTCGCCGATGGGAGCCGAAATCCGTTCCCTCATCGGCTCACCTCCGTGGCCGGCGGCGCGGGCTTGGAGAAGAAAGGCAGCCGATTTCGCCAGAGCCGCAGCGCCTGCAGATGGATGTGCGCGGTGACCGAGAAGGTCATCAGCGGATAGCAGAAGAAGGCGCGCAGCGCGGCGGCGCGCGTGAGCGAGAAGGCCTCGCCGCTGATGCTCGTCTCGATCCGGTCCACGGTGCCCGCGTAGTCGATGCGCGCCACCGTGCGTAGCAGGCCGCCTTCCTTGCCGCTCGCCTGCATGAAGCGGTAGCCGCCCTCGACCTTGCAGAAGGGCGAGACGTGGAAGACCTTGGCCGCCTCCAGCTCCCGGCCCCAGGGCAGCGCCGCGCCGGCAGGGTCGGCGAGCAGATAGCAGTGGCGCTCGCCGAAGGTGTTGTTGACCTCGCAGAGCACGGCGCACAGCGCGCCGTCGGCGCGTTCGCAGAACCAGAAGCTCACCGGGTTGAACACATAGCCGAGCACGCGCGGGAAGCATTGCAGCCAGATCTCGCCGTCGGCGTCGTCCACGCCCTGCGCACGCAGCAGCGCGTCGATCCAGTCGAGCGGATCGGTCCGGCCGTCGCCGTGGTCGGCGTCGTGGAAGCCTAGCAGGCCGAAGTGGTTGTGCGCGAGCAGCCGGCCCAGGCGCAGCGGCTTCTAGGCATCGCGGCGCAGCGGCAGGCGCAGGAAATGCACGCCGTAGCGGAAGCGGTTGGCCTTGGGCGCGAGGCGCGCGTGGCGCACTTCACCAAAGCATAGCTGCGGCGCGGTGGGAGCTTGGCGTGCTTGCATGCCGTCCACCTCAGATCAGTGCCGTCTCGCGCGGCCGCAGCGGCACGCCGCCGGCCGCCAGGGGCAGCAGGGCTCGCGCCGTCTCCAGCCCCGAACGCAGGCCGTCTTCGTGAAAGCCGTAGCCGGTCCAGGCGCCGCAGAACCAGGTGCGGTTCAGGCCCTGGATGCCTGGAAGCCGCGCCTGGGCGGCGACGGCGGCGTTGTCGAAGACGGGATGGCTGTATGTGATCTCGCGCGCGACCTTGGCGGGGTCCGGCTCGACGAAGGGATTGAGGCTCACGATCACCGGCTGGCCGCCCCGGCCGGCTGGACCGCGGCGCGCGCGTCCATCTCCTCGGCCAAGCGCGTGCCCAGCCGGTTGAAGCAAAGGATGTCGGCGAGCATGCCGAGAAAGCGCGGGTCTGCGAGATTGCGGTGCTGGGCGAAGACGGCGCTCAGGCTGCCGCCCGCCCATTCGAGGCCACGGCCGGCGTCGCGCCCTCCGCCCTCGCCGTGCAGCGAGACGGAGAAGGACATCTTCGAGGCGGGGCTGGCGACCTTGAGCTCGGCGAACAGCGCCTTGAGCAGCGGATAGGTGCGGTGGTTGAAGACCAGGAAGCTGGTGTCCACGCCGTGGGTCAGCGTGCCGTCGGGCGTGTCCAGCGTGAGGTCCACCGTGTTGGTGTGGCCGCCGATGTGGTCCTGCGCCTCGTAGAGCACGGGGCGCACGCCCGCGCCCCGGGTCGCCATGGAATAGGCGCAGGACAGGCCGGCGATGGCGACGTCCATGGTCAGGAAAACCGGCTCAGGAAGCCTTGGCCAGCAGCTTTTCGATCTGCGAGGTCACGCTGCGGTCCAGCGGCGAGACCATGCTGGCGTAGTGCGCCACGGGCTTGCCGTCGCGGTCGAGCAGGAATTTGTAGAAATTCCAGCCCGGGCGCTGCCCGGTCTTCTGCGCCAGCATCTTGTACATGGCGTTGGCGCGCGCCGCTCACCGAGGACTTGCTGAACATCGGGAATTTCACCGCATAGGTGTTGGTGCAGAAGTCGGCGATTTCCTTGTTGCTTCCCGGCTCCTGCTCGAAGTCGTTGGACGGGAAGCCTAGGATCACCAGGCCGCGGTCCTTGTATTTGGCGTAGAGCTCTTCCAGGCTCTTGTACTGGCCGGTGTAGCCGCAGTAGCTGGCGGTGTTCACCACCAGGACCACCTTGCCCTTGTACTGGCAGAGGTTCTGCGCGGCCTCGTCCTGCAGGCATGGGAAGGTGAAGTTGAGCGTTTCCGGGCAGCCCGCCGAGGGGGCGCTCGCGGCCGGGCCCGCCGGCTCCGCGGCGCGGGCTGGCGCATTTCGTCACCGAGGTGGCCGCGCCGCTCGTCCAGCTCGTGGGCCAGGGCTGGGCGCGCGGGGAGTTCGAGGTCTACGAGGAACACCTCTTCACCGAGCAGCTAACCGTCGTCCTGCGCAGCGCCCTGGGCAAGATGGGCTGGGCGGCGAGCGGCGCCGCGGCGGGCTAGGCGCCCGAAGGTGTGCAGGCCACGCTGAAGCCCCTCGTTCTTCTCACCACCCTACCCCAGGAGTCGCACGGGCTGGGCCTGCTGATGGTGGAGGCCATGATGAGCGTGGCGGGGACGGGCTGCCTGTCGCTTGGCGTGCAGACGCCGCCGGCGGACATCGTCAAGGCAGTGCGCGCCCAAGGCGCGGATATCGTCGCCCTGTCGTTTTCCAGCACCCAGTTGCCGCGCGCCGTGGCCGCCGGGCTGCGCGATCTGCGCGCCCTGCTGCCGGCCGGGGTTCAGATCTGGGCCGGCGGCGTGGGACTCGCCCGGGTCCCGAGGCTGCCCGAGGGGGTGAAAGTCATGCTCGATCTGGACGACATAGAGCCCGCGCTCACGGAATGGAGAAAAATGACTGTCTTGCGGTTGTCATCATATTGATCCAGCACTTAAACATTGAGCTTATTGAGTGATATAGAGTCTGCTGTTGCAGGGATAAAATCGACTCGAGAACGCTGCCGGTAGCTGCCCTGAACGAACGGCGCCGACGTGTGGTGAAGATGCGGCTGGATGGCGTGAGCCTGAAGGACGCGGCGGCGCAATGCGAGATGTCGAACACGACGCTCATTGCGGCGGTGAAGGCGTATCGCGCGAGCGGGTGGAAGGCCCTCGACGTTGAGCGCCCCGGGCGCCCGCAGGGTACGGGCAGAACGCTGACGGCGGAGCAGGAGCGCGAGGTTCAGCGGCTGATCCTCGACCGCACGCCCGACCAGTTGAAGATGATCTACGCGCTGTGGAGCCGCCAGGCAGTGGCCGAGTTGATCCTTAACCGATAAGGCATCAAGCTGGCCGTTCGCACGATGGGCCTGTATCTGGAGCGTTGGGGCTTCACGCCGAAAAAGCCCATGAAGAAGGCCTACGAGCAGTCGCCGGCGGCGGTGAAAAAGTGGCTCGACGAGGACTACCCGGTGATCGCCGCCTGCGCCAAGGCTGAGGGGGCCAAAATTCACTGGGGCGACGAGACCGGCGTGCGCCGCGACGACGTGCGCGGGCACAGCTACGCCCCGCAAGGCCAGACGCCCGTGATTCGCGTGAACAACAAGCGCCACGGCTTGTCGGTGATCTCCACCGTCACCAACAAGGGCCAGATGCGCTGGCAGACCTTCGACGGAGCGTTGAGCGCCGACATCCTGATCGATTTCCTGCGCCGGCTGGTCAAGGATGCCGGCCGAAAGATCTACCTGATCCTGGACAACCTGCGCGTGCACTACAGCAAGCCCGTAAAGGCCTGGCTGGCCGAGCAAAAGCACGAGATTGAAGTCTTCTACTTGCCCAGCTACAGCCCCGAACTGAGCCCCAACGAAATGGCCAATGCCGACCTGAAGCAGGTCGGCACCAAACTCGCTCCAGCTCGCTCGAAGCTGCAACTGGTGAAGGCCACGCGCCAGCATCTGCTCAGCGTTTAGCGACAGCCCGAGCGCGTCAAGAGCTACTTCGAACATGCGCCGGTTCGGTATGCTGCTTGAGTTCATTGTTTCAATGCCGGATCAATAATCCGGTCTTAGAGTGGCCCTGGCTCTCTGTTAAAATCGCGAGAACTTTTTAAGGGCAGGCCAATAATGCTGTATCCAGTGTTGTACAAATCGCTCGAGGCAGTGCGCTGGAATATGGACAAGGATATTCCGTGGGGGGATTTCGATCCCGCCATGCTGTCCGATGAGCAGGCCGAAACCATCAAGATGAACGCCATGACCGAATGGGCGGCGCTGCCGGCCACGGAAATGTTCTTGCGCGATTATCGGCATGACTCCGATTTCTCGGCCTTTATCAGCATCTGGTTCTTCGAAGAGCAGAAGCATTCTCTGGTGCTGATGGAATATCTGCGCCGTTTCCGTCCGGAATTTCTGCCCTCCGAAGAAGAGCTGCATGCCGTGCGCTTTGAATTCGACCCCGCGCCGCCGCTCGAAACCCTGATGCTACATTTCTGCGGCGAAATCCGCCTGAATCACTGGTACCGCCGCGCCGCAGAATGGCACACCGAGCCGGTGATCAAGCACATCTACCGGACGCTGTCGCAGGACGAAGCCCGCCACGGCGGCGCCTATCTGCGCTACATGAAGAAGGCCATGACGCAGTTCGGCGACGTCGCCCGCACCGCCTTCGCCAAGATCGGCGTGCTGATGGCCGCCGCGCGCCGCACCGAAAAGCCGCTGCATCCGACCAACCTGCACGTGAACAAGGCACTGTTCCCGCGCGACACCGTGCAGTCCCGCCTGCCCGATCCGGACTGGCTCGAGCGCTGGCTCGACGCGCAGATCCGCTTCGACGAGCTGTGGGAGAAGAAGGTCATTGAGCGCATCCTGCACAACCTCTCGCTGCTGTTCGAGCGCACCTTCGACACCGTGCAGGACCTGAACCGCTACCGCAAGGAAGTGGCCGCGCGCATCGTCGCGGCCGCGGGCCCCGCCGGCGGAGAGCCCGCCCCGCAGGCGGTGTAATTGGCGCACGCCGGTTCCGGCGCAAGCGGTTCCGCCACACCGGCGGAACCTCAATCCCCGCTGTCCGCCGCACCCGCCTTCGAGCGCAAGCTCTGCGTGCGCGCGGACCTGTCCGCGCGCCTGGCCGCCCTCCCGCGGCCCATGGTCTTCACCAACGGAGTCTTCGACATCCTGCACCGTGGCCACGCCACCTACCTCGCGCAGGCGCGCGCCCTGGGCGCGGCCCTCGCCATCGGCCTGAACACCGACGCCTCGGTGCGCATGCTCGGCAAGGGCGATGACCGGCCGATGAACGGCCAGGCCGACCGCGCCGCGCTGCTCGCGGCGCTGGAGGCGGTGGACCTGGTGGTGATGTTCGAGGAGAAGACGCCGGTGGCGCTGATCCGGGAGATCCGCCCCGACATCTACGTCAAGGGAGGCGACTACGACATCGACAGCCTGGAAGAGACCGCCGCCGTGCGCAGCTGGGGCGGCAAGGCGCTGGCGATCCCCTTCCTGCACGAGCGCTCGACCACCGCGCTGTTGAAGAAAGCCCGCGGCCAGGCTTGAGCCCGGCGCGACGAGCGCATTCCAGATCGAATCGATGAAATCAGGCCGCCACGGCCTACCCGTGGCCCGCCCGCGGGTTTATAGCTTGGAGAGGTTCTTGGCGGCGGAGATGAGGTCGGGGCGTGGCAGGATGTTCGTCGGCCCCAGCTGCTTTTCCACCCGCTCCGGCTCGCGCCCGGTCTCGAGCTTGGAGAGCAGCATCTGCACCGTGCCGGCGGGGAGCTCCGCGCCGCTTTCGAGATAGGCCGCCGTCAGGCAGTTGGCGGCAACCAGCAGGATCAGAAGAACTCGCGACATCGTGGCCTTGGGTCGGTGGTTGGGATCGTTGGTGGGAGCGGATCCGCCGCTCAGCCGCCATGTTCCTGGGCGATCAGGCGCAGCCCGGAGAGGACCAGATTGTCGTGCCTGGCGAGGGGCATGTCCAGAAGACCCTCCACCGCGCTGGCCGCGCCGCCGGCCAGCACGCACCCTCGCCCGCCACGATCGAGCGCATGCCCTGCGCGGTGCGCAGCCGCAGCGCGCCGCCCGCGTCCACGCCCTCGGCCAGGCCTTCGAACAGCGCCTCGCCCTCGCCCACGCCGCCGGTGCCCGGCAGGATGCGCACCGGCTGCCCAGCATAGGCGTCCAGCGCATTCCAGCGCGCCGCGATGCCGGCGAAGCCTTCGCGACCGAACTGCACGAGCCGCGCGAGCAGCGCCTCGGGCTCGGGCGCGCTCGCGCCGTCGGCGAAGAGCCTGTCGAGCCCCGCGAGCGGCCTGCGGCGCGAGCGCGATCTCGATCAGGATGCCGGCGAGCTTCAGGCCGTCGAGCAGCGCGTCAACCACCGCCACGCCGCAGGCGAGACTCAGCCCACCCAAGACCGAGAGCGGCAGCGGCCAGGCCAGCGAGAAAATTATTGACGCGGCAATATAAAGATTTAACTTGTTATCATTTCTGGCATCGAGTTGGCATAGAAAAAGAAGACGCTCGATACTAGAAACTGAAGCAACTGCACGAGAGGCGAAAGCAGGTCGTGAGGTTGCATCGGAAGGGATACGGAGTCATGGCAATCGTGGAGTTGACGGGGCTGAGTTACCCGGCGGCTCGACTGGCCATTGATCTCTATGAAGAAGGGGCCGCGGCGACCCTGAAGCCGCGCCCACGAGCTCGTACGCCAGGAGACGGAAGACGGCTGAATGCGGATCAAGAAGAAGAAATCCGGCGCATGATCTGCGACAAACGTCCGGAGCAGTTGAAGATGGAATCTGCGCTCTGGACGCGAGGCGCGGTCATGCTGTTCATCTAACAGGAATACGCGGTCAAACTCTCAATACGTGCAGTCGGAGACTACCTCAAGCGCTGGGGTTTCACGCCGAAAAAGCCGATCAAGCGCGCTTACGAACAGCGACCGGAGTCTGTCAAGCAGTGGATCGATCAGGAGTATCTGGCCATCGAGAAGCGTGCCAAGGCCGAAGGTGGCGAGATTTACTGGGGTGACGAAACCGCGTTGGTGAATACGGATGTTCGGGGCCGCAGTTATGCTCCAAAAGGGCAAGCCCCGGTCACGATGGCGGTTAGAGGTACGCGACAGAAGCTGTCGATGATTTCCACGGTGACCAATCAGGGCAAGGCAAGCTGGATGATCATCGATGGTGCCTTTAACCACGAGAAGCTCATCGAGTTCTTCGAGGCGCTGGTGGCCGATGGCAAGCGCGCGGGCAAGAAAGTGTTCCTGATCCTCGACAACCTCAGCGTGCATCACTGCAAGCCGGTCAAGGCATGGCTTGCCGAGCACCAAGCCGACATCGAAGTCTTTTACCTGCCAAGCTACAGCCCGGAGCTCAATCTGGATGAGCGACTCAACGCCGACCTGAAACATGTCATCAGCACACGAGTCCCCGTCAGAACAAAGGCCAAATTACACGCTGCAGCAAAGAACCACATGGCGTTCATCGAAACCCATCCCGAACGCGTGAAATCCTACTTCCAGGACCCCCGCTTCAAATACGCCGCATGAAAACTTCTTCCTGCCGGATCAATAGTGTCGACGTGCGGTGGAAAACCGCTCAAGCACATTTAATTCATGCAGCGTGAGAAAAATGCATAAGGGTGTGCATACGCTCGGGTAAACCCTTGGAACTCTCCGGCGTCGGCAAACATATCCGGCGATTGCTCCTCGCGCGCCGCCGCCAGGCGGACGGGGCCGGATCATATCATCCGCCCATTCCCTCGATGGGCCTGTCGCGCAACGCCAGCAACTGCGCGGCCACGGCGTCCAGATCCGGCGGCGCTCCCACATAGACGCTGAGGCTGGGGTTGAAGGCGATCGGGTCGGGATGATCTCTCGGCGTGAGCGGCACGCCGATGGCGTGCAGTTCGCGACGGTAGGTGCCGACCACCGTGCAATAGCCCTTCTTGAGTATTTGGTTGAAGGAGCCTTCGATGCGGCGGCGGATCTGCGTGAAGCCCTTGGGGCGGATTCCTTCGCGCGCAGCATCAGATACTCGAAGCGCTTGGGCTCCAGACTGAACAGCAGTGCGTGGCCGATGGCGGTTGCATGGCCGGGCGCGTGGTGCCGATTTCCGGGCGGCTCAGCCATTCCTCGTGGGGACGAAAGCTCTCGACGTACATGGCGTCCAGGCCGGAGAGCACCGCCATCGACGTCTGCCCCATCGTGGAGTCGGTCAGCTACTTCATCAATTTTCGGGCCACATAGCGCCCGCGCATGTTCGCGAGGACGGGATAGGAGAACCCCAGGGTACCGTAGCCGAGCTTTTACTTGCGGTGCCGCTCGACCTTGGTCAGCAGCCCCAGTTCGCACAGCGTGAAGGTCAGGCGGGCGACCGTCGACGGCGGTAGGTCGAGCCGCTCGCTCAATTCCTTGTTGCCGAGAAAGTGGTCGGTCGCGGTGAAGAACCGGAGCAAGGCGATGCCTTGGCCGATGGTGGAGCTGAAGTTTTTGTCTGGAGCTTTCATCTGCGGCTTGTATTGATGGTTGACGCCATCGTTCGGGGGCCTGCATCAGTCGCTCGAACGAATTCCGATTATCGGAATAATATTTCGATGGATTTGGCTATGCTCCTCGAAAACCAAAAAAATGGGGGAGAACATGAAGAGATTGGCACTGGCGTTGTGCGCCTGCCTGCTTGCGGCACTAACCACGTCCTTGCATGCGGCCGACGCAGTCTGGCCGAGCAAGCCCATCCGTATCATCATTCCATTAAGCCCCGGCGCGCTGACCGACGTGATCGCCCGGATGTACGGCAACGAATTGAGCAAGCGCCTCAACGTGCCCGTGATCGTCGAGAACAACGCGGGCGCCGGCGGCGTGATCGCCTCGCAGAATCTGGCCGCCAGCGCGCCCGACGGCTATACGCTGCTGTTCGTCTGATCCGGCCACGCGGTGAACCTGGCGCTGAAGAAATCACTACCTTTCAACACGACCGCAGACTTCGCGGGCGTGGCGCTGGTGGCCAGTTCGCCGACGCTGGTGATCACCAACGGCAATTCCTCCTTCAAGAGCTTCGGCGACCTGATCGATTTCGCCAGGAAGAAGCCCGGCGTCTTGAACTACGGTTCGGCCGGCGTGGGCTCCGCGACGCATCTGGCCGGCGAATATCTGCTGATGGAAGCCGGCATCAAGATGAACCACATTCCCTACAAGGGCGTGAAGGAGGCGGTCAGCGAGGTGTTTTCGGCGCGCATCGACACCGCCTTTCCTCCGATCGCGCTGGCCCTGCCCTTTATCCGGGACGGCCGCCTGCGCGCGCTGGCGATCACCGGCTCGAAGCGCTCGGAGCTGCTGCCCGCGGTGCCCACCGTGGCGGAGCTGGGCTACAAGGATTTCGACTACGGCATCTGGTACGCCTTCGTCACCCGCGCCGGCGTGCCCAAGCCGATCCTGACGCGCATGGCGGGCGAGATCCGCAAGATTTCCGAGATGCCGGAGATCCAGGCCAAGATGAAATCGCAAGGGTTGGAGCTCTCCAATCTGGAGCTGGGGGAGTTCGACAAATACATCGCCAGCGAAATGAGCAAGTTCTCCCGCATCGTCAAGGCAGACGGCATTCAGCCGGACTAAACAAGAAGGTTGGAACATGGAAGAAATAACTGGCGACAAGCTCATCGTGCAATCGCTGGTGGAAGAAGGCGTCACGCATGCGTTCGGATTGATCGGCTCGGCCGGCATGGAGATTTTCGACGGCCCGCATGACGAAGCGTCGATCCGCTTTATCGGCGTGCGCGACGAGTGCACCGGCACGCACATGGCCGACGGGTATGCGCGCGCATCCGGCAAGGTCGGCGTGATAATCGCCGGACAGAACGGTCCCGGCGTGACCAATCTGGTCACCGGGCTGGCGCAGGCGCAGGCGGCGTTCTCTCCGATGGTGACCATCGCGGGATCGTTGTCCTCCGGGCACCAGTACCGCGACGCGTTGCAGGAAGTCGATCAGCAGACGCTGCCGCGCAGCGTGCTGGTCCCCAGCACCGACCGCGTGCAGGAACTCGTGCGCGATGGCTTCCGCACCGCGCTCACGCCGCGCCAGTGGCCGGTGGCGATCAACGTGCCGCGCGACGTGCTGTCGAACAGCATTGCGCCGGGCGAGCGCTTCAGCCCGAAGGGCCGCCAACTGGATTTCCGCTGCGGCCCAACCGCCGCCGAGGTGGAGCCGGCGGCGGTTTCAAGAACGGCCGCCATGTCACCGGGGCATGGCGACGCCGTGTCCTGCGATTTCGATCTCTATGCCGGCTAGGTGGGGCCGAGCGGCAATGTGGTGGCGTCGGCGCTGATGAAGGAAGCGGACGTGATCCTCGCTCTTGGCACGCGGGTGGGGTTCAACTCGACCTTCTATTCGTATGAGCACATCAACGCGGCGGCGCAGATCATCCAGGTGGAGCTCGATCCGCTGGCGATCGGGCGCTTCTTCCGCGTGGCGCAGGGCATCCATGACGACACCGGCGTTTTTGTCGAGAGCTTGAGCGCGGCGCTCTCCGGCCACAAGGCGAGCGCGGCGGTCGCCGCATGGACCAGCGCGTTCCATGAAAAGAGAAAGGCGCTGCTGCTCGAGCGCGAGAGCTACGCCACCACCATCGCGCGTATCCAACCCGCCAAGCTGTACCGGTCGATCCGCCATCTGGCGCCCCAGGGCAGCATCTACACGATGGACGCGGGCACCCTGTGTCTGCAAGCCACGGATCAGATGGCGTATCACCAGCCGCCCAGTCTGTTCACCCCGCTGGATTTCGGCCTGGTCGGGTTTTCTTATGCGGCGGGCCTGGGGATCAAGCTGGCTTGCACGGAGCGCACAGTGATCAGCCTGATGGGCGACGGCGGCTTCGGCATTACTTCAAGCGAACTGGGGACCGCCGCGCAATATGGCATCGCCACGATCTGCATGGTCATGAACAACGGCTGCTGGGGCGCGGAGAAGGCGTATCAGCGCGATTTCTTCGGCCAGCGCATATCGGCGCGGACGTGCCCAACCCGCCCTACGACAAGCTGGCCGAGCTGTGGGGCGTAAAGGGATTCCGCGCCGGCAGCATCGGTGAATTCGAGAAGGCGATGGCCGACGCGCTGGCCCTCAAGGCGCCGGCGATCATCGACGTGGCGGTCGATCCCGACGCCCTCTTCAGCTTCCGCCGCGACTCCTTCAAGCATCGCGCGAAATCCTGATGACGGCCCCCAGCTTTTATTTCATCGTGGTCAGGGCCGGCTCGGCCGACTGCGTCCTGGCCTCGCGCCTGAGCGAGAGCGGGAATTACACGGTCCTGCTGCTCGAAGGCAGCGGGGAGGACGACCATCTCCGGATCCATGTCCCCCTGGGCGTGGGCAAGCTGCTCACGAATGAACGCTACGCCTGGAAGTTTCATACCGAGCCGCAGGCCGGCATGAAGGGCCAGACGATTTATTGGCCGAGAGGCCGCGTGATCGGCGGCTCGAGCGCGCTGAACGGCATGGCCTATGTGTGGGGCGATCCCCGCGAGTACGACAGCTGGAGCATGGACGGCTGGCGCTTCCAGGATCTGCAGCCGTATTTCCAGAAGTTCGAGGACAAACAGTTCTCACAGAACCCGCTGCGCGAACGGGACCTGGTTTCCGACGCCTTTATCGCCGCATGCGAAGAGACCGGCATCTTGCCGACGCCCGACTACAACGCCGTCAGCTATGAAGGCGTGCGCTATCTGGAGAAGACCGCGCACCGCGGCCGGCGCTGGAGCGCGGCGGTGGGTTATCTCAAACCGGCGCGCGGCCGCAAGAACCTCACCGTGCTGACGCATGCGCAGGTGCGCAGGTTCATCGTGGAGAACGGCCGCTGCACCGGCGTCGAGTATTTGCATGGCGGCGCCATGCTGCGGGCGGATGCGCGGCGCGAGGTGGTGCTCTCGGCCGGGGCAATCCAGTCTCCGCAGATTCTCGAGCTGTCCGGCATCGGCGAGGCGGCTCATCTGCAAACGCTGGGGATCGAGGTGAAATGCGATCTGCCCGGCGTCGGCGAAAACATGATCGACCACCTCCAGGTCCGCTGCACCTACCGGACACCGATCCTGGAGACCATCAACGATCTGATTCGCAGCCTTCTGGTTAAACTGCGCATGGGGTTGGACTATCTGCTCCGCCGAAAGGGCCTGCTGGCAAACACCTCGTCCACGGCGCATGCGATCACGCGCACGCTCCACGAACTGCGGCATCCCGACGTGATGGTGCGGGTCTATCACATCAGCGGGAAAGACCGCTGTTCACGCAGCAGCGACGCTGGCATCGACAAATTCTCGTGGTTCTCCATCGGGGGCTTCGCGCTCTACCCAACTTCACGCGGCAGAATCCATTGCGCCTCCAGCGATCCCCATGCGCCGCCGCGCATCCAGCCCAACTATCTGAGCGCGCCGGAAGACCAGGTCAAGGCGGTGAATCTGCTCAAGCTGATCCGCAACATTGCGGCGCAGCCGGCGATGCACGGCGTCATCACGGCGGAGAGCCGCCCTGGCGCGCAGGCGGACAGCGACGGCGAGCTCTTCGACTACGCCAGCGAGACCGGCCAGACGGCCTGGCATACGGTGGGCACCTGCGCGATGGGTGAGTCCGCGAATTCGGTGGTGGACCTGCGGCTGCGGGTGCGCGGCGTGGCCGGGCTGCGTGTCGCCGACCATCGCCTCCTCCAACACCAATGCGCCGGCCTTGATGATCGGAGAGAAGGCTTCGGATCTCATCTTGGCCGACGCCGGCCGCCTCCAGGAGTAACGCCATGCCGACGAAGCCGACACCGCAGATCGACGCGCCTATCGCCCGGGACGATTGGAATCCGCTGTGGGATCAGTTGCGGGCCATAGATCTGGAATTCATGGAGTCCTATCTGGCCTTTCGTAGCGTGCCGCATCGGAACGGCCCCTTGCCGCCGAAGTTCAAGGAGCTGATTCTCGTCGCCATCAATGCGGCGACGACGCATCTGTATGGTCCAGGGGGGCGGCGTCACATGCAAAACGCGCTGAATCTCGGCGCCACGGCCGCCGAGATTCTGGAAGTCATCCAGTTCACCACCGTCATGGGCATCCATTCCTGCAATCTGGCGGTGCCGATTCTGTGCGAGGAGTTGGCGAAGGCCGCGCCGGAGGAAAGACAGGCGCCGCCGGAAGCTTGAGCGCTTGGTCCCTGTGGGTATGCGCCCACCCGGAAAATCCTCTTATTTCCGCGTGGGGCGGTATTCCAGCGACAGAAGATCCGGCCGTGCGTAGTGGCTGTTGGTGTCGATGATTGCTTTGGCCTGCTTTATCTGCTTGGCCTCGCAATCGGCATACAGGATGGTGTCGCCGTGCACCGGCCCGGCAATGGGCACGCCGGCGGGCGAGATGACCATGCCGCCGCCGCGTGTATATTCCACGTTGAGGCTGTCGCGCAGCGGGAAATCCGCGGGCACGTCCTTGTCGTCCACATAGCTCAGCACACAGATCACAAAGCAGCCGGATTCGACCGCATGCGAGCGCATGGACGCATAGCCGGGGAAGAACTTGCCCGCGCCGTCGAACACTTCGAGCTTGGGGCCGCTCCACAGATCGAAGGCGCCCGGATACACGGCGACGTGAAAGCCCTCTCCCTGCTTGATCATGCGCGCGCACCAGGGGCATCGTGTGTTCGCTGCAGATCAGACCTCCGATGCGGCCGACGCTGGTCTGGTGCATGTAGAGATCGTCGCCCTGCCCCTGGCCCCAGAAGGCGGCTCCCACGTAAGTGGGCCGCAGCTTGCGGTGCTTGCCGAGCAAAGCGCCGTCGCGGTTGATGTAGAGGAGCGTGTTGTAGATGGTGTGGTTTCCGGGGCGCTCATCGAGCTCGTTGCCGCCCATCACCAGCACCACGTTGGCGGCGGCGCAGAGTTTTTGGAAGGGCTCGCGGGGGATCAGCAGCGCGTTGTTGAAAAAATTTTGCGCACGCTAGCCCAATCCTCCGCGCGGCTGTTCCAGCCTTCGTCCCAATACGGATAGCCAGTCAGCCAGGTTTCGGCGAGGACGACCAGCTCCGCGCCCTGCGCGGCGGCTTCGGTGATCTTGGTGCAGGCATTGTCCACGGAGCGGTGCAGATCCATGAAGACGGGCGCCGTCTGGACCACCGCCACCTTGACGCTCTCGCGTCCTGAAAAAATCTTGTTACGCGTACTCATGGCATTTCCTTCACAACGTGCGTTGAGATGGAAATATCGAAGCAAGGCATATACCAGAGGCCCCGCACTGGAATCCCGAACCGGCGCACGGGACGCACCGCCGGCTTTCGGTTCAGCCGGTGGGCATTGCGACGTGATGTTCATCGACATCTTCAACACGCTTGCGCAGGTCAAGGCGGGCACGGTGGTGTCCGCTGGCCGCTTCGGGGAATATGCGCTTCAAGGTGCTGCCGGATCCGCCACCGCGACAGCGGCGAAGATCGTTCCGGGAATAAGGCCTGCTTTTTCAGGGTAAATCGTTGACAAATGTGCTTGATATAGGTAAGATTAGGGGAAGCGTAATACAAGTAGTGTGTTTCTCGGTCAAATGTCCACCATTCCGGTGGAGTCATTCTCCCTAAGCATAGCGCTCTCTTGGTTTTGCCCCAGCCGGGCTACGCCGCTATTATTCTTGGAGATCAAACATGGCAACAGGCATCGTCAAATGGTTCAACGATTCTAAAGGTTTCGGGTTTATCACCCCTGATGGCGGCGGCGAAGATTTGTTCGCTCATTTTTCCGCCATTCAGTCGTCGGGCTTCAAAAGCCTGGTCGAAGGCCAGCGCGTCACTTTTGAAGTGGTGAACGGCCCCAAGGGTAAGCAAGCAAACAACATCCAAGTCGCCTGACGCGACTGCGCCCGAACCTGCCCAGGTTCATGAATGGTGGCTTGAATGGCCGCCATTCTTTTTTTATTTTGGAGCGGCCGGATTGGCTAAAGAAGAGTTGCTGCAAATGAGCGGCGTGGTGTCAGACGTCATGCCGGATTCCCGCTACAAAGTCACCTTGGACAACGGGCACACGCTCATCGCTTATACCGCCGGCAAGATGCGGAAACACAATATCCGCATCATCGAAGGTGACAAGGTCACCCTGGAGCTGTCTCCGTATGATCTGACGAGAGGCCGCATTACCTTCCGTCATATCGAGGGAAGATCGCCGGCGCCGCCGTACAAACGCTAGGGTCAGGGCTGCGCAAATGCAGTCAGCGCCATCATCGCGGCCGGATACTCTGAACAACAAGCGGGAAAAATCGGCAAGAATGGCTCTTTGAGTCCTCAGCTCCCCGAGGCGTGAAAGCATCCTATGAAGGCTGGCTTCCCTAGAGCATTCCCTCGCAAATTCTTCGCGTATTTCATTCGCAGCTGTGTCATCGCGCGGCATTTCCGGCGGTTTTCGCTATTTCATGAAACGCAGGACGGGCCCCGCGAGCTGCCGCCGGGCATCTCCGCCGCTTTGATGCAGGCCTCGTCCAACAGCGCCAAAACGCTGCTCGTCCACCTCAACTCCAGACCCGACGGCCTGCAGCGCTTGCGAACCAACTGCACTCGGCAACGGCAACCCGGGGCCTCCTCCCAACCGACGTCCACCCGGAATTGAGTAGCGGCTGAATTTAGAGTCCAATCCCAAGCGACCGGAGATTGGACATGAAAAAGCGCTTTACAGAAGAGCAAATCATTGGGTTTCTGCGAGAAGCCGAGGCGGGGCTGACGGTGGCGGCAGGGCTATGCCGGCGCCACGGCTTCTCCGAGGCCAGTTATTACCTGTGAATGTCCTTCATGTAGATGCCCTGCGTCAGCGCCTCTTTTATGAGATCCGAATTGGCATTCGTCAGATTCGCAGTTTTTTCCAACAAATGGATGAACGAAATGCCATATGGATTTCCATAAATTATCCGCGGAAGTTGCTTACTCAATTTTATTTATCCGGCGTTGAAACAATGAACTCAAGCAGCATACCGAACCGGCGCATGTTCGAAGTAGCTCTTGACGCGCTCGGGCTGTCGCTAAACGCTGAGCAGATGCTGGCGCGTGGCCTTCACCAGTTGCAGCTTCGAGCGAGCTGGAGCGAGTTTGGTGCCGACCTGCTTCAGGTCGGCATTGGCCATTTCGTTGGGGCTCAGTTCGGGGCTGTAGCTGGGCAAGTAGAAGACTTCAATCTCGTGCTTTTGCTCGGCCAGCCAGGCCTTTACGGGCTTGCTGTAGTGCACGCGCAGGTTGTCCAGGATCAGGTAGATCTTTCGGCCGGCATCCTTGACCAGCCGGCGCAGGAAATCGATCAGAATGTCGGCGCTCAACGCTCCGTCTAAGGCCTGCCAGCGCATCTGGCTCTTGTTGGTGACGGTGGAGATCACCGACAAGCCGTGGCGCTTGTTGTTCACGCGAATCACGGGCGTCTTGGGGAGTCCTCCGTCGAGCCACTTTTTCACCGCCGCCGGCGACTGCTCGTAGGCCTTCTTCATGGGCTTTTTCGGCGTGAAGCCCCAACGCTCCAGATACAGGCCCATCGTGCGAACGGCCAGCTTGATGCCTTATCGGTTAAGGATCAACTCGGCCACTGCCTGGCGGCTCCACAGCGCATAGATCATCTTCAACTGGTCGGGCGTGCGGTCGCGGATCAGCCGCTGAACCTCGCGTTCCTGCTCCGCCGTCAGCGTTCTGCCCGTACCCTGTGGGCGCCCGGGGCGCTCTACGTCGAGGGCCCTCCACCCGTCCGCGTGATACGCCTTCACCGCCGCAATGACCGTCTGCACGACATCTCGCATTGCGCCGCTGCGTCCTTCAGGCTCACGCCATCCATCCGCATTTTCACCACACGTCGGTGCCGTTCGTTCAGGGCGGCTACCGGCAGCGTTCTCGAGTCGATTTTGTCCATGCAACATGCCGACTCTATATCACTCAATAAGCTCAATGTTTAAGTGCTGGATCAATAGGATTGGATAAAAAATTTCCATTTGTCTTTATGGATGATGCTGCGTAACTTCAACGGATTCAAGACCGACAAGAGCAAGAAGATGATTCAGGAGACGCAGCACGAGGGGCAGTCCGCCGCCCGGCAGAACGCCGGCGTGCTGATCGTGGGCGCCGGCCGGGTGGGTCTGGTGCTGGCGATGGATCTGGCTTGGCGCGGCATTCCGGTGACGGTGCTCGAGCAACGCCGCCGCGGCGAGCCGCCCGAGGTGAAGTGCAACCACGTGGCGGTCCGCTCGATGGAAGTCTTCCGTCGCCTCGGCATGGCGGAGAAGGTACGCGCCGCCGGCCAGCCCGACGACTATGCGCACGACGTAGCCTACCGCGTCAGCGCCGTCTCGGATCTGGAGCTGACCCGCATTCCCATCACCGGCCGCCGCGAGCGCCGCGAAGGCGCGCCCGGCCCCGACACCGGCTGGCCCACTGCCGAGCTACCGCACCGCATCAACCAGATCTTCCTCGAGCCGCTGCTGTTCGAGCATGCGGCGGCGATGCCGAATATCCGCATCGTCAACTGCATCGAGGTGAGCGACTTCGACCAGGACGCCAAGGGCGTGACGGTGCACGCCAGCTCGCTGGATGACGGCGCCGAGCTGCATTTCCGCGCAGCCTATCTCGTCGGCTGCGACGGCGGGCGCTCGATGGTGCGCAAGGGCATCGGCGAGAGCCTGCAGGGCGACGCGGTGGTGCAGCGCGTGCAGTCCACCTATATCCGCAAGCCAAAACTGCTGTCGCTGTTCAAGCACCGGCCGGCCTGGGCGACCTTCTCGCTCAACACGCGCCGCTGCGGCAACATGTACGCGATCGACGGCAAGGAAACCTGGCTGATCCACAACTACCTGCTCGACGGCGAGGCCGATTTCGACTCGGTGGACCGTGACCGCTGCATCCGCGACATCCTCGGGGTGGGCGCGGACTTCGAATACGAAGTCATCAGCAAGGAGGACTGGTTCGGCCGCCACCTGGTGGCCGACCGCTTCCACGACCGCAGCGTGTTCATCGCCGGCGATGCCGCGCTGCGCGGCTGGGCCGACGAGGCCATCCTCGACGCTTATGTCGCCGAGCGCCAGCCGATCACCGAGCAGGTGTCCGTCTTCGCGATGAACCATGCGCACGCCATGGCCAAGGCGCGTGGCGCGGTGCCGGCGTAGATCGAGGCGGCGGGGCCGGAGGCCGACGCCCTGCGCGCGGCCTTTGGCCAGCGCATCTACGATCTGAACGTGCAGCAGTATTGCTGCGCGGGCCTGAACTTCGGCTATTACTATGACGGCTCGCCGCTGATCGCCTACGACAGCGAGGCGCAGCCGGCCTACAGCATGGGCGGCTTCACGGCGTCGACGGTGCCGGGCTGCCACGTGCCGCATTTCACGCTGGCGGACGGCGCTTCGCTGTACGATCGCCTCGGGCCCGACTACACGCTGCTACGCTTCGATCCGGCCGTGCTGGTGGAGGCACTGCTCGAGGCACGCGCGCGGGTGCGGCGTGCCGCTCAAGATGCTGGACGTGGATCCCGCGCTGCGGCCCGCCGTGTATCGTCATGCGCTGCTGCTGGCGCGTCCGGACCAGCACGTGGCCTGGCGCGGCGACGTGGCGCCGGCGGATCCGCTCACGCTGATCGACACGATCCGCGGCGCGCTGGCCGCGAAGCCGGCGAAGCATTTGGCCGCGTGAGGCGGCGGCCTGGATCGGACCGGGAAAGACAAACCAAGACCGCCATCCTGCGGATCGCAGGAGACGAGATGAAAAGCAAGTGAATTTCCCTGGCGCAGGCCTTGACGGCCAGCCTGGTTCTGAATGGCGCGGTGCTGGCGCAGCCGGCCACGGGCGGCAAGCTGATCACGGTGTCGTACCCTATCCGCCGGGCGGCTCCACCAACTTGCTGGGCCGCATCGTCGCGCAGAACCTGGAGAACGCGCTCAAGCGCAGCGTCATCGTCGACAACCGGCCGGGTGCGGGCAGCGGCATCGGCGCGCAGTTGGTGGCGCATTCGGCGCCGGACGGCCGCACGCTGCTGGTGGCGACGAGCACCATGCTGGCGATCAATCCTTCGCTGTACAAATCGCTGTCCTACCAGCCGCAGCGCGACTTCGCGCCCGTGGGGCTGATCGCGGCGGTGCCGCTGGTGGTGGTCGTGCATCCCTCGGTCAAGGCCAACACCCTGGCCGAGCTGATCGCCCTGTCCAAGAGCAAGCCCGGCGAGCTGCACTACGCCTCGGCCGGCAACGGCAGTCCGCAGCACCTGTGCGCGGAGATGTTCCGCACGGCGGTCGGCATCAATATCGGCCACGTGCCCTACAAGGGCAGCGCCCTGGGCCTCACCGACCTGCTCGGCGGCCAGGTGCAGATGATGTTCACCGATATCGCGCCGGCCCTGCCGTATATCCGCAACGTCAAGCTGCGCGCGCTGGAGGTGACCACGGCCGAGCGCGTGCCCAGCCTGCCCGAGGTGGGCACGGTGCGTGAAAGCGGCCTGCCGGGCACCGCCGGCTTCGAGGCGGTGGCCTGGCAGAGCCTGGTCGCGCCCGCCGGCACGCCCAAGTATTTCATCACCCAGGTCAACGCCGAGCTGGTGAAGATCATCAACATGCCCGAGGTGAAGGAACGCCCGATCAAGGAAGGCATGGAGCCGCGCACCAGCACGCCCGAGCAGCTCTGCGCCTATATCCGCAGCGAAACCGAGCGCTTGGCGGTGGCGGTGAAGTCCTCGGGCGCCTCGCTGGACTGAGCCGTTTCCCCCATGGCTGGGCTGCGCCAGACTGAGCGGCGCGGCTTGGCGCAGACCGGCGGGAACGCAAGCGCGGGCCGCGCCGGCAGCGGTGCCGCCGGCGCCATGCCGGGACAGGGAAAACGAGGAATTTTAGCGTTCCAGAAAATATGGTTAAATTAAATGATGTTCGTCATGGAATTTGACCATGCGTTATTCCCTGACCCATAAGCAGCAGTCCCGCCAGAGCATCCTGAACGCCGGCAGCCGGCTCTTCCGAGGGCGCGGCTGCCACGGCGTGGGCGTCGACGCGGTGATGGCTGGCGCCGGCCTGACGCCGGGCGGCTTCTATTCCCATTTCGCTTCCAAGGAAGACCTCTTCGCCGAGGCCATCGCCAGCACTGCGTCCACGCTGGGCCAGGGCGTGCCGGAGATGGGCCTGGACTATCTGGTCCGCGCCTACTTGAGCCGCTCGCACCGTGACGGCATGGTCGAGGGCTGCCTGTTCGCGGCGCTCACGCCCGACGTGGCACGCGCCGGCGAGCCGGTCAAGCAGTGCTCACTGAGCGGCTGCTGATCTTCCGCAAGATGATCGAGGCGCGCCTGCCGCCCGGGCTGCCCGAGGCCGAGCGCGACAGCCTGACGCTGGCAATACTGGCGCAGCTGATCGGAGGACTGATGCTGTCGCGCGCGGTCGACGACCGCACGCTGTCCGACGCCATTCTCAAGGCCTGCCGCCAGCAGGCGATGCGCGCCCCGTCGGCGGCCGGCGCCGACGACAAGAACAAATAGGTGCAACAGACAAGCAGGCTGGAGGAGGCCTCCCCATGAGCGACAAAAAAGCGGTGCTGGTGATCGGCGCCGGAGACGCCACCGGCGGCGCGATCGCGCGGCGCTTCGCCCGCGAGAGCTATGCCGTCTGCGTCACGTGGCGCAGCGCCGACAAGCTTCATCCTCTCGTTGAGCGCATCCGCACCGAGGGCGGCGAGGCGCATGCCTTCGCCTCCGACGCGCGCGAGGAGGAAGAGGTGGAAAAGCTCTTCGTCGGCATCGAGGCGGATGTCGGGCCGCTGCATGCGGTGATCTTCAACATCGGCGCGAACGTGTGCTTCGGCATCACCGAGACCACCGCGCGCGTCTACCGCAAGGCCTGGGAGATGGCGGCCTTCGCGGGTTTCCTCGCCGGCCGCGAAGCCGCGAAGGTGATGCTGCCGCGCGGCACGGGCTCGATCTTCTTCACCGGCGCCACCGCCAGCATGCGCGGCCGCGAGGGCTTCGCCGCCTTCGCCGGCGCAAAGCATGGCCTGCGAACTCGGTCCGAAGGGCATCCACGTCAGCCATCTCGTGATCGACGGCGCGATCGACACCGCCTTTATCCGCGACAACTTTCCCGAACGCTACGCCGCCAAGGCGCAGGACGGCATCCTCGATCCGGACGCCATCGCCGAGACTTACTGGCAATGGCATTGCCAACCGCGCAACGCCTGGACGCACGAGGCGGACCTGAGGCCCTGGATGGAAAGCTGGTAAGCCGCGGGCCGAGCGGCGGGAAGATCACAACAAGAAGACGACACCAGGAGACGAGCATGGGCAAGCAAGTGGAGTTTTATCTGGACGTTGGCAGCCCCTATACACCTATCTCGCCTACAAGGCGCTGCCGCCGATCGCAGCGTGTCAAGTCGCGCAGGTCGTCTGGCAGCCGTTCTTGCTCGGCGGCGTGTTCCAGCCGACGGGCAACCACAGCCAGGCGACGATTCCCGCCAAGGGCAAGGCGCTGGACGTGGACATCCAGCGTTGGGCGAAGCGCTTCGGCGTGCCCCTGGCGCTCAATCCGTTTTTCCCGATCAACACGCTGCTGCTGATGCGCGGCGCGATTGCCGTGCAACGCAATGGCGACACCGAGCTGCTGCGCTATCTGGACGCGGTCTTCGACGCGATGTGGGTCAAGCAGCTGAAAATGAACAATCCGCAGGTGGTGGGCGGCGTGCTGGCCGCCACCGGTTTCAATCCGGCGGCGCTGGTGGCTCAGACCGCCGACCCGTCGGTGAAGGAAGAACTCAAGACCGTCACCGCGAAGGCGGTGGAGCGCGGCGCCTTCTTCATCGGCGAGGAGATGTACTGGGGCCAGTACCGCCTGGGCTTCGTGGAAGAGGCGCTGGCCGCGGCCTGAGCCGCGCGCGCTGTTTTGCCGCGCTTCGCCGTGCTGCTTTGGACAAAGGAAGAGGATGCATCCGTTCGACGAGGCGATCCGCCTTGAACCCATGCCCGATGGCAGTCTGCGCGGGCACACCAGCGAGCTGTACTGGAATTTCGTCGGCCCCTACGGCGGCATCACCGCCGCCACCATGCTGCAAGGCCTGCTGGTCGACGCGCGCCGGCTCGGCGAGCCGGTGCAGCTCACCGTGAACTTCGCCGCGCCGCTGACCGAGAGCGAATTCCGCCTCAAGCCGCGCCTGCAGCGCACCAACCGCAACAGCCAGCATTGGAGCATCGATCTGCTGCAGGGGGAGAGCGAGGAGGCAGTGATCAGCGCGTTGGCGATGTTCGCCAACCGCCGCGACACCTGGAGCGTGACCGACGCGGAGCCGCCCGCGATGCCGGCGCCGGAAACCTGCAAGCAGGCGGTGCTGCGCGAGGGCATGGCCTGGCCGAAGATGTATGCGCTGCTGTATCCGGAATGGCGGTTCGGCCAGGACAATCCCGAAAGCTACAGCAAGGCCTGGGTGCGCGACGCGACGCCGCGCACGCTGGACTTCGCCTCGCTGACCTCGATCTGCGATTCCTTCTTCCCGCGCCTGTTCCTGCGCCGGCCGCAGTTCGTGCCGATCGGCACGGTGTCGATGAACGTCTATTTCCACTCCGACGCCCAGGCCCTGGCGGACCATGGCGAAGCCCACCTCGCCTGCGAAGGCAAGGGGCAGATCTACAGCCGTGGATTCTTCGACCAGGAGGCCCGCGTCTGGGGCCGCAACGCCGCCGGCGCGCCCGCGCCGCTGGCGACCACGCAGAAGGTGGTCTACAAGGAGTGAGGGGATGGAGCGGTCGCCCTGGCGTTCAGAGCGGCAGCCGCGTGGTGTCCTTGACCTCTCCATCACCGCGTAGGTGCACGTCTCGCGCACGCCGGGCAACTGCCAGAGCACACGCTCGGCGAAGCTGCGGTAGGCGTCCATGTCGGCCACCATGTGGCATTCGAGGATTTCGGGGCGCGCCTGCACGGCGGCCTTGAAGGAATCGAAGACGTTGGGCGTGGTGCGGTCAAGCATGACCTCGACGAAGACCAGCAGGCCGGCGCCGAGCTTGACGTGATCGAGCTGGGCCTCGTAGCCGCGGATATAGCCCTCGCGGGTGAGGCGCTGCACGTGGGCGAGCACGGCGGTGGGGGACAGGGACACCGCTTCGGCAAGCTTGAGGTTGGAGATGCGCCCATCGCCCCGGAGCACATCCAGGATCTTCAGGTCGATGCGGCCCAATTCATGTTCGGCTTCGCTCATCCTGCCCCCGCTCGGTTTTCACCCGCACATCCGGTACCGTTTATCCGCAATGTCAGCCTGCTTGAATATCTGTCTGGCCTCTGCCTTCGGGGCGGTATTAAATTCTAAGTATCCGCGCCCGGACCGGCAATGTTACGGCCATGATGAATATAGGCAAGGGCTTTGTCAACGAGCCAAGTGCGCGGAACAACTAAATGGTTTCCGCCGCCGGCTTGGGTTGCCATGTGAGCAGGCGGCGCTCAATCCGGCCCAACAGGCCGTCCAGGAAGAGGGCGAAGGCGGGTCAGCACGACGATGCCGGCGAAGACGGTGTTGACGTCGAAACTGCCTTCGGCCTGCATGATCAGGTAACCGACGCCGCGTGCCGAACCCAGGTATTCCCCGATCACCGCGCCGACGAAAGCCCGGCCCAAAGAGGTGGGCAGGCTGGAAAACACCCAGCTGGTTGCCGAGGGCAGGTAGATGTGGCGCAGGAGCTGGCGGCGCTTGGCGCCGAGCATGCGCGCGTTGGCGAGCACCACGAGGCTGACTTCGCGCACACCCTGGTAGACGTTGAAGAAGACGATGAAGAAGACCAGGGTGATGGCGAGCGCCACTTTGGACCAGATGCCCAGGCCGAACCACACGCCGAAGATCGGCGCGAGGATCACGCGCGGCATGGAATTGAGCGCCTTGATGTAGGGATCGAGGATGGCAGAGGCCAGGGGCGAGAGCGCCAGCCACAGGCCCAGCGCCAGTCCGAAGGCGGTGGCAATGCCGAAGGCCAGCGCGGTTTCGAGCAGGGTGGTGCCGAGATGGATGTAGATGTCCTTCTCGACGACGAACCAGGACCAGATGCGCCCGGCCACCTTGAGCGGTTCGCCGATGAAGAAGGCGATGTCGGGCGAACTGCCCAGCACCTCCCAGACGGTGAGCGTGGCGCGGCCCGGCTTGTAGGCGCGAGGGGCCTTGCGCGGGGTTTTCGGCGGATTGGGCTGGTGTTCGCTCATGTCGTTCTCCGCGGCGCTGGCGTTCGTAGCTCTTGAGCACTTCCTCGTGCAGCAAGGCCCAGACGGCGGCGTGCAGTTCGGCGAAGCGCGGCAGGTCGATGGAGAATTCGCCGATCGGCCGCGTCGCCGGGCCGGCGGAGAGCACCACCTCGCGATCGGAGAGGGCGATGGCCTCGTCCAGGTCGTGGGTGATGAAGAGCACCGCCTTGCGCTTGCTCGACCAGAGATCGAGCAGTTCGTTTTCCATGAGCTGGCGGGTCTGGATGTCGAGCGCTGAGAAGGACTCGTCCATCAGGATGACGTCGGGGGCGAGCACCAGAGTCTGGGCCAGTGCCACACGCTTGCGCATGCCGCCCGAGAGCTGGTGCGGATAGCGGCCGCCGAAGCCGCCCAGGCCGACGCGCTTGAGCCAGTCCTCGGCGAACGCATGCGCCTCGGCCCGCGCCATGCCCTTGAAGACGAGGCCGGCGGCGACGTTGTCCAGCGCGCTTTTCCAGGGCATCAGCGCCTCGGCCTGGAACAGATAGCCGGCGCGCGCGTTGATGTCCTCGAGCGGCTTGCCGAAGACCTGCGCCTCGCCCTGCAAGGGCGCGAGCAGGCCGGAGGCCACGTTCAGCAGCGTGGATTTTCCTCAGTCCGTGGGACCGACGACGGAGACGAATTCTCCCGCGCCGACGTGCAGGTCGACGTCGCGCACGGGGTGTAGGTCTGGCCATTGTCGCCGGCGAAGGCGCAGGTGACTCCGGCAAAGGAAAGGGCGAACGGGCCGGCATCCCGTTCTGCTGGCTGGGACATGATACTGGGTATTCCTGGGGGGGGGGGGGCGGCTTATTTGTACTTGGCGTTGGCCTTCTGCGCGAAGGCGTTGATGTAGGCCTTGGACAGGTCGATGGTCTTGCCCTGGATGTCGGTCTCGAACTGCTGGAGCATGGAATAGACGGTCTTGGGGCCGTCGGCGGGGATCAGGCCGTCGGGCGAGATGGCTTCGCACACGCCTTCCCAGGCGGCCAGGAGAGCGCCTTGTCGCCGAGCTGGTAGCTCTCGGGGACGGTCGTAACGATGTCGCTCGGGCCGGCCTTCTGCATCCACTTGAGCGCGCGCACCCTGGCGTTGGCCAGGGCCTGAACGGTCTTGGGTTTTGCCTCGATGAACTTGGCCGAGGCGTATAGGCAGGCGGCGGGTATGTTTCCGCCGAACAGCGCCTGCGATTCCTTGAGCTTGCGCGTGTCGGAGACGATCTTGATGTCGTTCTTCATGATCAGCATGGAGACGACGGGATCGAGGTTGGAGATGGCGTCGATCTGGCCCGAGCGCAGCGCGGCGACTGCGCCGTTGGCGGTGCCCACGCCGATGAAGGACACGTCGCTGGGCTTGAGCCCGCCCTTGGCGAGCACGTAGTTGGCGATCATGTTGGTCGAGGAGCCCAGCGCGGTCACGCCAATCTTCTTGCCCTTGAGGTCGGCGATGCCCTTGTAGCCGGCCATAGTCTTGTTGGACACGCCCATGACGATCTGCAGCGCGCGGCCATGCAGCACGAAGGCTTGATAGAACTGGCCCTTGGACTGCAGGTTGATGGTGTGCTCGAAGGCGCCGGAGACCACGTCGGCGCTGCCGCCGACCACCGCCTGCAGGGCCTTGTAGCCGCCGGCGAAGTCGACGATCTTCACGTCCAGGCCTTCATCCTTGAAGTAGCCCAGGCGCTCGGCGATGGTGAGCGGGAGATAGTAGATGAGGTTCTTGCCGCCCACGGCGATGGTGGCCTTGGGCTGCTCCAGCGCCTGCGCCGACGCAGTGCAGCGCGGCCTTGCGGGGGAGGGCGGTGGTGCAATTCTACCGAGTTTTGTGGCTAGTTTTCCGGCCATCAGACGCCAGCCGGCGCCCGGGCCTTGGCCGAGCAGGCGCGCCATCACGGGCAGGCTTTCCTGCAGCGCGGCCTTGAGCGTCCACGGCGGATTGAGCACGAACATGCCGCTGGCCTTGAGACCCTCGCCATCGATCGCGTCCACCGCGATCTCGGCCTGCAGCCAGCCCTTGACGCCGTGGCGCTCGGCGAGCTTGCGCAGATCGCCGGGCAGCTGGCGCGATTCGGCGCGTTGCAGGCAGGGATACCAGACGGCGTAGACGCCGGTGGCGAAGCGCTTGAGGCCTTCGTCCAGCGCGTCGACGACGCGGCGGTAGTCGGTCTTGAGTTCGTAGGCTGGATCGATCAGCACCAGGCCGCGCCGCGAGAGCGGCGGCAGCACCGACTTCAGGCCGTCGAAGCCGTCGCCGGCGGCGACCCGCACGCGGTCGCGGGTGCAGGGCCGCTGGCGCGCGAAATTCTGCTGCAGCAGCTTGAGGTCGGTAGGATGCATCTCGAACAGGCGCAGCTTGTCCTCGTCGCGCAGCAGCGCGTCGGCGATGGCGGGCGAGCCGGGGTAGTAGCGCAGCGCGCCGTCGTCGTTCGTGACGCGCACGATCTCCAGATAGCGCGCCAGCGCCTCGGGCAGCTTTTTCTTGTTCCAGATCTTGAGCACGCCTTCCGTGTATTCGCCGCTCTTCTGCGCATAGTCGCCGAGCAGGTCGTAGGCGCCCGCGCCGGCGTGCGTGTCGGCCAGGAGCAGGGGCTTGGGCTTCTGCGCTAGATAGTCGAGAAGCAGGATAAGCACGGCGTGCTTGAGCACGTCGGCGTGGTTGCCGGCGTGGAAGGCGTGGCGGTAGCTCAGCATGGAGGGGGTTATGTCGGCAAGAGACTAGCCCTTGAGCGTCTCGAGTTCGACTTCCACGCTGTCCTTGGCGGAGCTCACCCAGGCCTGGCCGTCCTGCACGGTGACCTGCAGCTCCATGCCGCGCTCGGCGAGGCCGGCGAGCGCCTGGGCGCTGCGCGCGGCGATACGCACGATGCGCAGGTTGTCCAGGCGCGCCACCTTGTTCTCCAGCGGTTTCCACCAGACGTCGGCCGCCGGGCCGAAGGGGTAGACGGTCGCGCGCGTGGCGCGGCTGCTGGCCTTGGACATGCGCTTCTCGTCGGGCTGGCCGAGGTCGATCCAATGTTCGATCGCACCGGTCAGGTCCTTGGCCCAGATGTCGGGTTCATCGGGACCGGAGAGGCCCTTGGACATCGCCAGCGCCTCCTCGGCGTTGAGCGCGAAGGTGAGGATGCGCACCATCATCCGCTCGTCGGTCTCGGAGGGATGGCGAGCCACAGTCAGCGCGTGGCTACCGTAGTAGTTGCGGTCCATGTCCGCGATCTGCAGGTCGGCTTTGTAGATGGTTGACCGCAAGGCCATGACGGGGTCCCGGTGAAAACGCAAAGCGGCGATTCTACCCGCTGCGCGTTTCCCCCGGATGGCGGGCAGCTCAGACGCCGAACAGTTCTGACAGCGGATGCACACAGGGGCAGCACTTTCCAACGCAAGGAGACAACCGCCATGCCAGACCACTCGTCCTCATCCCTTTTAGCTCCCGCCATGCGCGCCGCTTCCGGCGCGAGGGGGGGCGCCCCGTTCCGCAGCGTCGCCCTGGCGCCCTCCGAGGTCGAGGTCCGGCCGCTGGGCCGTGGCGTTCAGCTGGTGCGCAACCGCATGCTGGCGCGCGAGCATGCCGGCGCGCTGCCCGAACGCCTGTTGCTGCATGCGCGCAATGCGCCGGAGCGCGTGTGGCTCGCCGCGCATCCGCGCGCCGGAGAGCGCGGCGACGAGGCCGACGGATGGCGCAAGGTCCGCTATGCCGAGGGGCTCGACGTCGTGCGCCGGATCGCCTGCGTGCTGCTCGGGCGAGGCCTGAGCGTGGACCGGCCGCTGCTGGTCCTCTCTGGCAAGAGCCTCGAGCATGCCCTATGCGCCGATTTCCACCGCCTATTCGCTGGCCTCGCGCGACCACGTCAAACTGCGCCATATCGTCGGCCTGCTGACGCCGGGCATGGTCTTCGTGGACGACGGCGAACGCTATGCGCCGGCCCTGGCGGCAGCGCTGCAGCGCGACCAGGGCATCGAGCTGGTCGCGCTGCGCAATCCCCATTCGGCGCAGCCCGCCACGCCCTTCGCCAAACTCCTCGCCAGCGCGCCCGAAGACCGCGAGGAGGCCGCCAGCGAGGCTCTGGGGCCGGACACCATCGCCAAATTCCTCTTCACCTCGGGCTCGACCAATCTGCCCAAGGCGGTCACCAAAAATCAGCGCATGCTGTGCAGCTCGATGGCGGCGCTCGGGCAATGCTGGCAATTCCTCGAGGAGGAGGAGCCGGTGCTGGTGGACTGGCTTCCCTGGAACCACACCTTCGGCGGCAATCTGGCCTTCAACCTGCCGCTGTACTTCGGCGGTAGCTATTACATCGACGAGGGCAAGCCCGTTCCCGGGCGGTTCGAGGCCTCGGTGCACAACCTCAAGGCGTTGATCCCGACGGTGCATTTCAACGTGCCGCGCGGCTTCGAGATGCTAGCGCGCACGCTGGCGCAGGACGAGGCGCTACGCGCGGTCTATTTCCAGCGCCTGCGCATGCAGCTCTACGGCGGCGCCTCGCTGGGCCAGCCTGCTTGGGATGCGCTGCACCGGGAAAGCGAAAGGGAATGCGGCCGGCGCGTACCGCTGACCTGCGGCCTGCGGATGACAGAGACCTCGCCGGGCGCGCTCTGGCTGCTGGCCCCCGGCGGCTGCTCGGGGCAGGTCGGCGTGCCGGCGCCGGGCGTGGACATCAAGCTCGTGCCGGAGGACGACACGCCCGACGCCAAGATCGAACTGTGCTACCGCGGCCCCAACGTCATGCCCGGTTACTGGCGCCAGCCCGACCTGACCAATGCCGTCTTCGACGCGGACTGCTCTCTACGCAGCCGCGATGCCGTGCGCTGGGCCGACCTTCGCAATCCGCACAAAGGCCTGGTCTACGACGGCAGGCTGACCGAGGATTTCAAGCTCGACTCCGGCACCTGGGTCAGCGCCAGACCGCTGCGCATGCGCATCCAGTCGCTGGGGCTGCCACTGATCTCCGACGCGGTGATCGCCGGGCGCGACCACGCCGAAGTCGGCGCGCTGCTCGTGGCCGACTGGGAGGCGATGCATGAAGCCGCGGGCGTTCCCACCGCGCCGGCTGGCGCGGATGGCAGCGTCTTGGCGGAGGAATTGCTGGCCCATCCCGCCGTGCGCGCGCGGCTGCAGGCGCTGGTCGACGCGCTGGGCGATCCCGAACTCGGCGGCGCCGGCCGCGTGGCGCGCGCTGGTGCTGACCGAGCCGCTGTCGATGGACACCGGCGAATTGACCGACAAGGGTGCGATCAACCAGCGGGCCGTGCTCGACCGCCGCGCGGACCTGGTGGCTCAGCTCTATGCGGTGCAGAAGGGGGACGGCGGGCCGGTCTTCTTCCCGTAATTCAGGCAGGGTTTCCACTATTGATCCGGCAGAAAGAAGTTTTTATGCGGCGTATTTGACGCGGGGATCCTGGAAGTAGGACTTCACGCGTTCGGAATGGGTTTCGATGAACGCCATGTGGTTCTTTGCTGCGGCGTGTAATTTGGCCTTTGTTCTGACGGGGACTCGTGTGCTGATGACATGTTTCAGGTCGGCGTTGAGTCGCTCATCCAGATTGAGCTCCGAGCTGTAGCTTGGCAGGTAAAAGACTTCGATGTCGGCTTGGTGCTCGGCAAGCCATGCCTTGACCGGCTTGCAGTGATGCACGCTGAGGTTGTCGAGGATCAGGAACACTTTCTTTCCCGCGCGCTTGCCATCGGCCACCAGCGCCTCGAAGAACTCGATGAGCTTCTCGTGGTTAAAGGCACCATCGATGATCATCCAGCTTGCCTTGCCCTGATTGGTCACCGTGGAAATCATCGACAGCTTCTGTCGCGTACCTCTAACCGCCATCGTGACCGGGGTTTTCCCTTTGGGAGCATAACTGCGGCCCCGAACATCCGTATTCACCAACGCGGTTTCGTCACCCCAGTGAGTCTCGCCACCTTTGGCCTTGGCACGCTTCTCGATGGCCGGATACTCCTGATCGATCCACTGCTTGACAGACTCCGGTCGCTGTTCGTAAGCGCGCTTGATCGGCTTTTTCGGCGTGAAACCCCAGCGCTTGAGGTAGTCTCCGACCGCACGTATTGAGAGTCTGACCGCGTATTCCTGTTCGATGAACAGCATGACCGCGCCTCGCGTCCAGAGCGCAGATTCCATCTTCAACTGCTCCGGACGTTTGTCGCAGATCGTGCGCCGGATTGCTTCTTCTTGATCCGCATTCAGCCGTCTTCCGTCTCCTGGCGTACGACCTCGTGGGCGCGGCTTCAGGGCCGCCGCGCCTCCTTCTTCATAGAGATCAATGGCCAGTCGAGCCGCCGGGTAACTCAGCCCTGTCAACTCCGCGATGGCCATGACTCAGTATCCCTTCCGATGCAACCTCACGACCTGCTTTCGCCTCTCGTGCAGTTGCTCCAGTTTCTGGTATCGAGCGTCTTCTTTTTCTATGCCAATTCAATGCAAGAAATGATAACAAGTTAAATCTTTATATTGCCGCGTCAATAAAACCAAACAAGTATCGCTTGTTTTGAATGATTAAGCAGGTTTTATGCCTGATTTTGGATGCGGGAATCTGGGTTTGTCTGGAAGCCCGAGCAGCAGGCAGGCCAGGTTGTGGCGCTGCTGGAGTTCGGCCAGGAGATGGCCGAAATGCAGGTGCTGCGGACCTTCCGGCGGGCATTCCTGGAAGCCTTTGAGGATCAGCTACCTGGGGCCGCAGGAGCAGCGCGCGGGCCAGTGCCGCGCGCTGCAGGCGCTGGGCGGCGTCGAGCTCGGCGGGCAGGCGCGCAAGGGCCGTCTTGTCCAGCTCCACCTCGCGCAGAGCCTGCAGGCACAGGCGCTGCGCCTGCGCCTCGGACAGGCCCTGGCGGTGTAAGAGAGCAGGCATTCCGCCAACAGCGCCTCCACGCGGCTGTGCGCCGGCAGGCTGTCCGCTGCGTCGCCCGGCACCAGCTGCAGACCCGCGCACAGCTCCATGCCGGGCCAGGCACGCAGCGGCCTGCCACACAGCGCCACCTCCTCCAGCGCGCGCATCAGCCGCAGCCCCGCCAGGGCCATCTCGCCAGGCCCGGCGCTCGCCAGTGCCGTGATCTCGCCCTCGCGCAGCGTCAGATGCAGGCCCGACCCCTTCGCCTTGAGCAGCACCTGCGCGATCGGCAGCGGCGGCGCTGGGCGGGCTTGTCGGGCGGCGCCCAGCGGTCCGTCACCGGCGCGCGGAACTGCTGCGCGCTCCCCGAACGCGGCTCCTGCGCCGCGCCGGCCAGCCGCGCCAGCAGGAGCGGCAGCAGATGCCGGCGCCAGACCTGGTCGCGGCGCCAGCCCAGCGTGCGGCTCGCGAGCATCAGGCGCGCCCCACGGCCCATGCTATGGACCAGGATGAGCCCCGCGAGCACACCCAGGAAGATCAAGGCCGCGTCGGTGCCGAGACGGTGCCGCTCCGAGGGCGTCGCGGGATCGGGTGCGCCGGAAAAATAGTCCACCGTGTCGGCCGCATACGGCAGCGGCGCATACAGCGCTCAATTGTCGTCGGACTCCAGGGCCTTGCGGATCAGGGGATCGAGATAATCAGCCGGCGAGTCGAGCTCGCTGCCAAATTCGCGTTTGGCATAGTCGCGCTATTGCGGGAAATACCAGCGGCCCTGGTAATGCAGCGCCAGCGGCCTGTCGTTGCTCCACAGTGGCGCGGCCAGCAGCGCGAGGCCCGCGGCAAGCGCCGCCGCGAGCAGCAGCCCCGCGCAGACCGCCGCCAGGACGGGCAGTGGCGAACGTCTTGCGCGCCCGGGCTGCGGGGAACTGGCCGCCCGGTTCGGCGGCGGCGGAGAAGGCGGAGTCGTCATCGCAGCGGAAGCGTCGGCGCGTCAGGCCCGGCCGAGGCCGCCGGGAATCGCGGCCAGCAGATTGCGCGTGTACGGATGCTGGGGATCGGCGTAGAGCGCGTCGGCGTCGGCCGTCTCCACCACCCTGCCCTCATGCATCACCATCACCTGGTCGGAGATGTACTTCACCACCGCCAAGTCGTGCGAGATAAAGATGTAGCTCAGGTCGAATTCATCCTGCAGGTCCAGCAGCAGGTTCAGCACCTGCGCCTGCGCCGACACGTCCAGGGCCGAAACCGATTCGTCGCAGACGAGAATCTCAGGCCTGAGCGTCAGGCAGCGCGCGATGGCGATACGCTGGCGCTGGCCGCCGGAAAACTCGTGCGGATAGCGGCGGTAGGCCGACTCCGGCAGCCCCACCTTGCGCAGAAGCTGCAGCGCGATGGCCTCGCGTTCCGCGTCGTTCGCGCCGATGCCGTGGATGCGCATCGGCTCGAGCAGGATGCGGCCCACCGTGAAGCGCGGATTGAGCGAGGCATAGGGATTCTGGAAAACGATCTGCATGCGCCGCTTGAACGGCTGGAATTCGCCGCTCGACATCGCGAGGATGTCGCGGCCCTCGAATTCCGCGCGGCCCGCCGTGGCCTCGTGCAGGCGCAGTAGGGTCAGGCCCACCGTCGTCTTGCCCGAACCCGATTCGCCCACGATCCCCAGCGTGCGCCCATTGAACAGCTTGAAGGACACGTTCTGCACCGCCTTGAACTCGCGCCGGCCGAACAGGCCCTCGCGGCTGAAGAAGCTCTTGGACAGGCCCGAGACCTCGAGCAGCGGCTTCTTGCCGGCCGGCAGATCGGTGAGGTCGCGGTGCCGCTGCGCCGTGTCGACGCGCGCCTCCACCGCCCGGCCGTCCTCGCCTAGGAAATCCGCAATCACCGGCAGATGCGCGGGCCGGCTGTCGATGCGCGGCCGGCACTGCAGCAGCGCACGGGTGTAGGCGTCGGCCGGAGCGCTGAAGACCTGGGCCGCCTCGCCGTCCTCGCGCACCCGGCCGTCGCGCATGACGACCACGCGGTCGGCGATCTCCGCCACCAGCGCCAGATCGTGCGTGATGAACAGCACCGACATCGCATAGCGCCGCCGCAGGTCCGCGAGCAGCGCCATGATCTGCTGCTGGATCGTCACGTCCAGCGCCGTGGTCGGCTCGTCGGCGATCAGCAGCCGCGGCCGGCAGGCGATCGCCATGGCGATCATCACCCGCTGCTGCTGCCCGCCAGAGAGCTGGCCCGGATAGGCGTCCACGCGCCGCTCCGGATCCGGGATGCCGACCTCGCCTAGCAGCTCGATCGAGCGCGCGCGCGCCTGCTTCGCATCCATGCCCAGATGCAGGCGTAGCGCCTCGCCGATCTGGAAGCCCACGGTGAACACCGGATTGAGCGAGGACATCGGCTCCTGGAAGATCATCGCGATCTCCTTGCCGCAGACCGCGCGGCGCTCGCGCGCATCCAGGGCCAGCAGGTCGCGCCCGGCGAAGAGAATCTCGCTGCCCGCGCCGATCACCGCGCTTTCCTTCGGTAGCAACCCCATCGCCGCGAGCGCGGAGACCGACTTGCCGCTGCCCGATTCGCCCACCAGGGCCACGCAGCCGTTTTCCGGCACGGAAAAGCTCACGCCCTTGACCGCCTCGGCCACGGTGCGCGAGCCGTCCTCCAGCCGCGAGCGGAAGCCCACCTGTAGATTGCGGATGGTGAGGAGATCGCTCATTTCAGTTTCGGATCCACCGCGTCGCGCAGCGCGTCGGTAAAGAAAGAGAAGGCCGTCACCAGCACCGCCATCGCCGTGCTCGCCGCGGCCATCTGCCACCACTTGCCCAGGATCAGCTCGTTCTGCGCCTCGTTGAGCATGCTGCCCCAGGACACCACGCCGACCGGCACGCCGAAGCCCAGGAAGCTCAGGATGACCTCGGACTTGATGAAGCCCACCGCCAGGATCGACATCTGCACCAGGGCCACGTGGCTGACGTTGGGGAAGATGTGCGTGAACATGCGGCTCCAGTCCGAGGCGCCGATGGCGTCGGCCGCGAGCACGTACTCGCGCGACTTGTGCTTGAGGTATTCCGCACGGATCAGCCGGTAGACGCCGGTCCAGCCCGTGAGACCCAGGATCAGGATGATCGCCAGCACGCCCTTTTGCTGCAGCACCGCCGCCACCGCGAGGATCAGCAGCAGATACGGCACCGAGGTGAACACGCTGTAGAACCAATTGAAGGCGTCGTCGATCCAGCCGCCGAAATAGCCCGACGCCGCGCCGAAGAGCGTGCCGAGGAAGACTGCCAGCGCCGCCGCCACCAGCCCGACCAGGATCGACGTCTCCGCGCCCTTGAGCGTTTTCTTGAGCACGTCGCGGCCCCATTTGTCCGCGCCGAAGGGCAGCGTCGGCCTGCGCGCGGCCGCGCCCTTGGCTGTCTGGGTGGCGAGCTCGGCGCGGATCGCCTCCATGTCTTTGGCGAGCGGATCGACGATGCCGTACATCCGAGCGGCCGCTTGCGCCACCCTTGCACGCCGCCCTGCCCCGCCCCGCCCGCAGCTCGCGCAGGATGGGCCCCAGAGGATCCACCGGATTCTCCGCCGGCGGCAGCTCCGCCTGCGCGCCCGACGACGCATTGCCCTCGGCCTTCGCCTCGGCCTCGGTCTGCGCGCCGAGGAAGGCCGGCGGCGCGTAATTCACGCCCACCTCCTCGGCCCAGTCCGATGCGATCAGCCCCACTGAGGACAGCACGATCGAAAACAGGAAGGCCGCGACCACGCCCAGCGCGAACATCGCCGCGCGGTCATGGTGCAGCCGCCTCCAGGCCAGCGCCCAGAGCCCGGAGGATTCGGCGGCCGGCGCGGCGGCCTGCGGCATCACGGCGCTCATTTGAGCTGCACCCGCGGATCGACCGCCCGGTAGGTCAGGTCGGAGAGCAGATTGAAGAGCATGGTGGCCGCCGCGACGTAGACCGTGATCGCCTTGATCACCGGAAAGTCGCTGCGCTCCACCGCCAGGATCACCTCGCGGCCGATGCCTGGGATCGAAAAGAAGCGCTCGATCAGGAAGGCGCCGATCAGCAGTGCGGGCAGGTTCGACATCACGTGCGTAATGATCGGGATCGCCGCGTTGCGCAGCACGTGCACCCACATCACCCGGCCCTCGGAGAGGCCCTTGGCGCGCGCGGTGCGTACATAGTCCTGCCCCGCCTCGTCGAGCACGAAGGTGCGGAACAGCCGCAGGTTCGGCGCCAGCCCCACAGGCAGCGCGATCAGGATGGGCAGCGCGGAATACACGACCAGATTGCGCCAGAAGGTCTCGCCCCAGCCCTGCACCGGGAAGAGCCCCAGCTTGTAGGCGAACCAATATTGGAAGGTCATGATGTAGACCAGGATGCTGATCGACATCGCCACCGTGCAGGCCACCATCACCAGCCTGTCGGTCAGGCTGCCGGGCACGAAGGCGATGGCCAGCGCCACGGCCAACCCGGTCTCGAGGATGGTCAGCGGCACCAGCACCGTCAGCGAGGGCCCGAGCCGCGAGCCGATGATCGAGGACACCGCCTCGCCCGTGCTCCAGCTCGCGCCGAAATCGAAGGTGACGATCTGCTTTACGAAGATCCAGAGCTGCACGTAGTACGGCTGGTCCACGCCGAGCTGCGCGCGGATATTGGCGATCTGCTCGGGATTGGACATCTTGCCCGCAAGCACGTAGGCCGGATCGCCGCCCACCCAGTTGAAGAGCACGAAGACCAGCAACACCACGCCCAGCATCGTGGGCGCCATCTGCCAGAGGCGGCGCAGGAAATAGGCGGTCATGTCGCGCGCGCCGTCCCCGGGCCGAAGCTTCGTGTTCCGGCCTTCATTGCAGTCTCTTCCCCGCGATCTCGTCGTAGAAGGCCTTGCTGCTCGGCGCGCGGCCGAGGAAGTCGCGCACCATGTCGGTCGCCTTGCGCTCGCCACCGCGCGAAAGCATGGCCTCCCGGTACAGCCGGCCCACCTCGGGGTTGAGCAGCTTGTCGCCGAAGCGCGAGAGCATGTCCAGCGCCAGCATCTCGGACCACATATAGCCGTAGTAGCCCGTCGCGTAGCCGCCCATCAGGTGGCCGAAGCTGCCGGGGAACTGCGTGCCGCCCACGTGGCCCAGGGGCGTTGCGCCCTCCATCGCGTCCCACCGCGCCTTGGGGTCGATCTTCTCGCCGGGCGCGTGGCGCGCATGCAGGCGCATGTCGAAGCCGGCATAGAGCAGCTGGCGCGAATAGTGGATGCCGCGGCTGAAGTTTTGCGCCGCGGTCATGCGCGCGACGAGCGCGGCGTCCACCTGCGGGCAGGCCGGCGAGCAATGCCCCGCAAGCAGCCGCAGCGGCTCGAGCCGGCGCGCCCACTCCTCGTACATCTGCGAAGGCGCCTCGACGAAATCGTGCTCGACGCTGGTGCCGCCCTCGGCCGCGTAGCGGGTCTTCGAGAGCACGCCGTGCAGCACGTGGCCGAACTCGTGCAGCAATGTCACCAGCTCCTCGCCGTCGAGCCCTTCCTTGTTCAGATTCGCCGCCAGGGCCGACACCAGCAGGCGCTTCTCCAGCGCGCTCGGATGCGCCACGCCGAAGGCCGCCGCGTGGCCGTACTTGCCGTCGCGTGGATACAGGTCCAGATAGATGCCGCCCAGCACCGCGCCCGAGGCCTGGTCGATCACGTCGAGCGCGCGCACGTCCTCGTGCCAGACCGGCGCAGCTGAAGGCCGGAAGCCCACGCCGTAGAGCCGGCCGGAGACGTCCAGCACCCAAGCCACCGAAGCGTTCGTCGGGAAATACTTGCGCAGCGCGTTCTGGTCGAGCTGATAGCGCTCCTGCTTGAGGTGGCGCTGCCAATAAGAGAAATTCCAGAGCTGGAGGCGGAAGGCCTTGGCCTGCTCGCCGGCGAGGCCCTGGACCGCGTAGACGCGCAGCTCCTCGAGCTCCTTCGTCTGCAGGCCCGAAGCCGCCGCCTGCACCTCGCCGAGAAATTTCTCGATCGCCTCGTGCGTCTCGGCCATGCACTTGCGCACCGCGAAATGCGCATAACTCGGATAGCCGAAGAGATCGGTGATCTCCTGGCGCAGCTTCACCGTACGCGCGAGCAGCTCCAGGTTGCGCGGCGTGCCGCGGTTGGTGAAGGCGAACTGGTAGCGGCGCCGCGCCGCATCGTTGTCCAAATACTCCATGAAGGGCACGTATTCGGGATAGCCGAAGCCGAGCAGATACTCGCCCTTCTCGTTCTTCCTGGCGTGCGCCAGGTAGTCGGCTGGCAGGCCCTTGACCTCCTCGACAGTGAAGGCGAGGCGAGTGTTGTTGTCGCGGATGTTGCGTGCGAATTCGAGCTGCAGGTTTTCCTGCTCCTCGAGGATGGCCTTCATGTGCGAGCTTGTCCGCCGGCTTGAGCGCTTTGACCAGGGCGTAGAGCTTTTCGTTCTGCGCGAATTCGGTGCCGAACTTGCTGAGTTCGACGATACAGGGCTCCACCGCGGCGCGCGGCTTGGGATCGGGCGAGACGTTGTTGAGCAGATAGACAGGCCCTTCCAGGTCCTCCTGGGCGAGCTTGAGGCGGTCGAGCTCGGCGTAGACCGCCGCGGCGTCCGCCGCCGGCATCGCCTCGAGCCTCTTCACCCGCGTGCGGAAATCCGCCAGTCCGCGCGCGCAGGCCGGAGCCACCTCCTCGGCCTTGTAGAGCTTGAGCGGCGTCCTGCCCGCCGGCGCCAGTGCCGGCAGCAGCGCCGGCACTGGCGCCGTGACGAGGAAGGTTCCGCGGAATACCGCTCGATACACACTGCGCTCGGTCATTTCTGTTTGTCGATGTCGATGAAAAGCCATTCGGAATGCAGGATCGGATGCTTCTTGTAGCCGATCACCCGCCGCTGAGACAGCATATTACGATAGCGTGCATACACCGGCCGGATCGTCGCATAGGCCTCGAGCACGCGCGCCATCTTGTGATACAGCAGGTCGCGCTCGGGACTCGGCGGCATCTTCTGCGACTGCTCGTAGAGCGCGTCGAATTCGGGCAGCAGCGAGCAGCCGTTGTTGCTCTGGCCGATGTTCTTGCTGTAGAAGAGTTGCATGAAATTGTCGCCGTCGGCATAGTCGGCGAACCAGGCCGCCGTGCGCGACTGAAGCTGGCACTGCTTCTCCGCCTTGATCAGTTCCTGGAAGGCCCGCTGATCCTCCTGCATCTGCAGGCCCACGGCGGCGAGCTTCTTCTTCCACAGCTCGCCCTGCTGCTGCCCCTGGGAGCCGGGACGGAAGGAATAGCGCAGCGCCAGCGGCGAGCCGTCGGGCATGCGCCGCCAACCGTCGCGCCCGCGCTTGTAGCCGTAGCGGTCGAGCAGTTTGTTGGCGGCGGCGGGGTCGTATTGGTTGAGGCTGCGGTGCTGCGGATCCTGGCCGATCACGCCAGGCGGAATCGGATACTGGAAGGCCTCTGCCTGCCCGTTCCAGAGCACGCGGATCTCCTCCTCGGGATCGTAGGCCATGGCCACCGCGCGGCGCAGCGCGATCTTCTCCGGCGTGAGTCCACCGACCACCGGGTCGCGCATGTTCCAGTAGAGATAGCTCAGCTCCAGCTGCAGATGGCGCGACAGATGCACGCCACGGGCCGCCAGCTCGGGCTTGAGCTTGTCGCCGTCGAGCGCGCGCGGCGCGAGCGGGCCGTCGAGCTGGAAGACGTCGACCTCGTCCTTCTGGAAGGCGAGCCAGCGCGATTGGTCCTCCAGCATCACGCTGATCTCCACGCGGCCGACCTGGGGCATGCGCTTGCCGCGCATCGCAGCGACGATGGCCTTGTCCTCGGGATCGTCGCCGGCCTGGAAATCCCAGACGAAACCGCGGTAGACGGGACTGGCCTCGAGCACGATGCGCGCGCCGCGCACCCATTGCGCGAGCCGGTAGGGTCCGGTGCCCACCGGATGGCTCATGACCTGGCCCTGCGCATCACTGTAATGCTCGACCACCTCGCGCGCCACCGCGCTGGTGGGGAAGTGCGAGAGGATGTAGCCGAGGTTGTAGTCGGGATGGGTGAGGTGGATCCTCAGCGTGTAGCGGTCCACGACCTCGAAGCCGGGGATGGGGCTGTCGTAATCCATCTTGCCGGCCTTGCGCGCCTGCTCGACCGCCTCGTCCAGGCCGGCGATCTTGCGTTCGAACAGCCAGGCATAGGGCGAATTGAGCTGCGGATCGACGAGGCGGCGGAAGGAGTAGACGAAGTCCTGCATCGTCAGCTCGCGCTTCGCGCCATTGAAGACGGGGTCGGGCTGGAACTGGATGCCCTTCTTCAGGCGGATGGTCCAGACTAGGCCGTCGGCGCTGATCTCGGGCAGCGCGGCGGCGGCCTCGGGCGCGAGCCGCGCGGGGCGGGCGAGGTAGTCGAAGGTGAAGAGCCGCTCGAAGACCGATTCGGCGACGTAGCCCGAATATGTGTCGCGGATGATGGCCGGATCGAAGCCGGTCTCGGCCGCCGAGATCACGAAGCGCAGCACCTTGGACGGATCGGCGGCCCGCGCCGGCGCCGTCAGGACCGCGATGCCGAGGACGGCGGCCAGGAGCAGCGCGGCGCCCTCGCGGATTGCCGCGCGGGCTGCTGCATGGATCGCGGCGGGGATCGCGCCCATCATCATTGCTTCTGTTTGCTCACGTCGATGTCCAGATATTTCCAATCCGCGTGCAGGAAGGGATGCTTCTTGAAGCCCTGCACCCAGGGGCGGATCAGCCAGTTGCGCACGCGCGTGACGTGCAGTCTCCATACGGTGTCGGCTTCCATGCGGAGGTTCATCTGCGCATAGAGCGCGGCGCGCTCCGGCCCCGGCGGCAGGGCCACGGCCTGTCGGTAAAGCCTGTCGTAGTCGGCCGACTGGTAGCAGCTTGTGTTGCCCTGGCCGGTGTTGGGGCCGTAGAGCAGCTGCATGAAGTTTTCGCCCTCGGGATAGTCGGCATGCCAGGCGCCGCCCCACATCATCAGCTTGCATTCGGTGGCGGCGCGCAGGTTGTCGGCGAAATTGCTCACCGGGAATTCCACCTTGACGCCGATCTTGTCCAGCCCGCGCTTCCACAGCTCGGCGAACTGCTGCGAGGCGGAGCTCGATTCGGACTGGATCCTCAGCACCAGCGGCTTGCCGTCGGGCAGCGTGCGCCAGCCGTGGGCGCCGCGCTTGTAGCCGAAGCGGTCGAGCAGCTTGTTGGCGAGCTCGGGATCGTAGGCCATGCTGCTGCGGTAGGCCGGGTCGTGCCCCGCCACGCCGGGCGGCACCATCATCGGTGCCGCGGTCGCCTGGTTGCGGCGAATTTGCACGATCTCCTCGCGCAGGTTGTAGGCCATGGCGATCGCGCGGCGCAGCGCGATCTTCTCCAGGCTCATGCCGCCCACCAGCGTGTCGCGCATGTTGAAGTAGGTATAGGTCACCTCGGGTTCGGGCGTGCGCAGCAGGCGCAGGCCCATGGCCGCGTATTCGGGCGCGAGCCGCTCGCCGGCGAGCACCTTGGGCGCGGCGATGGCCGGCAGCTTGTCGATGTCCACCTGCCCCGACTGGAAGGCCAGCCAGCGCGACTGCTCCTCGTCGATCATGCTCATTTCCACGCGGCCCACGCGCGGCATCTGCTTGCCCTGCATGTCCTTGACGAGTTGCGCATCGTCGGCGTTGCCGGGCTCGGCCGAATCCTTGAAGTCCCAGACATAGCCGCGGTAATCGGGATTGGCCTCGAGGATCACCTTGCTGCGCGACACGTATTGCTTGAGCACGTACGGCCCGGTGCCAACCGGATGCGCGCCGAGCTGCTGGCCGTAGCCCTCCACCGCCTCGCGTGCCACCGCGCCCAGCGCGCCGTGGGCGACGATGTAGAGGAAGTTGTAGTCGGGCGCGTTCAGCAGCACCTTCAGCGTGTAGCGGTCGGGCGTCTGCAGGCCGGCCACCGGCGCGTCGTAGTCGAACTTACCGCCCTTCTTCGCCTTGGCCGCCAGCGCGTCCAGGCCGGCGATCTTGCCCTCCAGGAAGCTGGTCGAGGGCGAGCGGTTGGCCGGGTCGAGCAGGCGCTTGAAGGTGTAGGCGTAGTCGGCGGCGGTCAGCTCGCGGCGCTGGCCCTTGAAGACCGGGTCGGCGGAGAAATAAATGCCCTTGCGGACGTGGAAGGTGTAGGTCTTTCCGCCGTCGCCCACCTCGGGCATAGCCTCGGCCGTGAGCGGCGTGAGCCGGGCCGGACGGGCCAGATAGTCATAGGTCAGGAGGGTCTCGAAAATCCCCTCGGCGACCCAGCCGGAATAGTAGTTGGCGGTGCGGACCATGTCGAAGCCGTCGTCCGGCGCCTCCATGGTCATCCGGATCACCTTGGCCGGATCGGCCGCCGCCCGGGCCGGAGAGTACGCAATGATCAAAAAACACCAAAATACGAAAAATAATGCAAACTTACCAAACTTGGTCAATTGTACGGCCTTCCTCATTTCAAGCTGTTGCCCAAGGTCTCCAGCCAGGATGCCAAACTTCCCGGCATTGGATTCAATATTTATTTAACTTTCAGCTCCACGGCATCTTAGCAGCGTGAGGAAGCAGGCATGAAGCAGCATGCGCTCGGCGAATCCGGCCCCCGGATTCCCGTCGTCGGCCAGGGCACCTGGTATCTCGGGTACAGCCGACATACATGTAAATATAGGATTTAGCGCCGTTTAAGGTCGGTGCATGCTCCGACGTGGCTCAGATGGGGGGCGACGGATCAATCGGTCCCGGCACTGCGTCGGCATCGATGATGTAATCGTCAACCCGCCGCCGGTTTTGGTATAGGCCCCGATGCGGGAATGGTAACGGGTCACGCTGGCGTAAGGGGGCAACGCAAAGGCCCCGCGTTCGACGGCATTGATCCAGTCGAGGCGCAGACGCAACCCGGCTGTTTCGGCATCCGGGCTACCCGACAAAGTCACTGGTGTGCCGGCATTCAGATAGCCACGGCGGATATCAGCATCCCCCTTGTTGTAATAGCCGGCTGCGCTGAAACGCAGGGAAGTACTGGGAACAACAACCACGACTTCCGGCACCAGGTAGGTGCCGCGTATCGTCGAGTTGCCGTTGTAAAGCATGTTCCGCTGGGAATAGGTGCGGCCCAGTGCGATGCGCGCCGTGACGCCCTCGTTAATGCCGTAACCGAAGCTCACCTCACCGGTACCGACATCCCCGGCGTTGGCGACGCTGTCCTGGCGTCCCCAGTCGCCACCCACCCATGCGGAGCGCTGGCCGGCGGACAGCAGCTCGGCGGCACGGGTGGCATGCATGCCATTGAGGACCAGATCCGATTGCGCAACGGCCTGCATATGCGCATAGGCCGAGCCTTGCAGGGTGCGGTTGAAATCTGCCGTGTCAATGAGGCCAGAGCCCGTCGGCGTTACACGCGCAAGAAAGGCATGCGAATTATCGAGTTCTCCAACAACAACAGAGGCGTCGCTGTTGGTTGCCATGGGAGACGCGGTTACCAGCCCGGCCCCGACGGTGACGCCGTTGGCGGCGAGCCATTGTTCCACAGTTTGTATGCCGGTGGCCTGCGTCCAGCGAAAGCCGCGTTGAGACGTGAACATGCTGCTTGACGTACCCACGACCACGCTGCCATAGGCGTAAGAATACGTGTCGCCGCTGAGAGTGCCCAGATCAGACAACCCATCGACAGCCGGCGCTAGCGTCGTCAAGCTGCAGAGCAGCATTGCCAATAAAACGGTTTTAACGCAGCGTGGCGGTTCAGGTGTTTTTCCGGCGACGTGGCGAGATAATGGAGAGGAACCACTCTTTAAAGGCCCGCTATGCCACCCAGGATCTATTGTTTTTCGTGGGGGGAGTATTTCGAGCGTCAGCGTTCTCGCAGTGGCTTTATAACACCTATTTATCTTCATCCCCCCCCCCCATTTTTCATTCGGCCATTCTTTATAAGAATAGTAATGATGTTGAATTATATCAAACCGTCGCCCGAACAATGCCGGGCTTGAATGGAAAATGCTGACCTCCAAGGCGTTGAGCCTGTCGATTTCGGCACTGCGGCCTGTATCATTTCGGCCTGTTTGCGCAGCACGGTAGAGGCGGTTTATTTACCGGTGGTTTTCTCGTGTCGCAGATTCTTCTGGATGAAGCGGATGTCGTTGCCGTCATCGATCTGGTGTGTGGCTGAGGTATGACGCAGCCAATGAGTGGATGCCCGCCTTAGCGTGGCCGCCCCAGACGGATGGGGCGCCTCGATGGCCACGACGGCGCGACGGAATATTTCCTTTACGACAATATAGATCGCGGTCGAAGTCAGGAAGCGGTTGGTGCGTCCGGTGACAGACATGATCAGAATAGATTTTTCCAGGTTGGTCGGGATGGTCAACAAACCATGGAAGCGGCGGTAACGCATCCAATCGGCCATCAACTCGTCGCTCAGGTGCACGTCGCCGGCCTCGCCACCCTTGCCGAAGACGCGCAGCCACCATTTTCCACGCCGTTGCGAAATATCGCCGGTCTTCGCGTGCGCAGCCTCAGAAACCCGAAGCGAGGCGCCGTAGAGCAAACGGAACAACCAGTGCACGCGCTCGTAATACTGACACTCGCGGCGTTTTCCTTGCGGCAGTGCCTCGATGAAGTCGAGCACGGATTGCCATAGCTCCCGATTAAGGTACCGTTCTACAGTGGCCCGGCGGCTCACTTTGGCGCAACCCCGACGGCGGCGCAAGGTAAGCGGGTTGCCGGCGAGGTAACCCGCCGCCACAAGATATCCGAAGAGTCCAGAGAGAATGCCCTGTGCTTGCCGCACGCTGCATGGTGACAGAGGCCCTTCGAAGAGGCGACGACCACCGCCGCGGCGCGGCAGGGACGGATCGGCCCATTCGATGGAGGGGTTTGCCAGACATGCTTCGTAAGCGAGTAAGTCTTCCCGGGTGAGGCTGGACAGCGGTTTACCTAGAACGCAGGTTGCCCAGATCAGCAGCCGCACCGCTTCCTTGCGATAGCTGCGCACAGTTTTCGGAGAGTCCGCGTATTCGGCCAGCCATAGGCGCACGGCCTCCACGTCGGTGTCGGCGGTAATCTGCCGAACGCCACTGCGTGCCCGGTTCGACCCCTGACTGCCGTCCATGGCCTGCGGCAGAACGAGAGTTGGCGGGGAATCATCGGTAATCAACAGGTCGGACACAGTACCGGGGTCTCGTGATATTTCAGATAGATCTTTTGCAGGGTACAACAAATTAATGATCCAGCGCTTAAACATTGAACTTATTAAGTGATATAGAGTCGGCATGTTGCATGGACAACATCGACTCGAGAACGCTGCCGGTAGCTGCCCTGAACGAACGGCGCCGACGTGCGGTGAAGATGCGGCTGGATGGCGTGAGCCTGAAGGACACGGCGGCGCAATGCGAGATGTCGCGCACGACGCTCATTGCGGCGGTGAAGGCGTATCGCGCGGGCGGGTGGAAGGCCCTCGACGTAGAGCGCCCCGGGCGCCCACAGGGTACGGGCAGAACGCTGACGGCGGAGCAGGAGCGCGAGGTTCAGCGGCTGATCCGCGACCGCACGCCCGACCAGTTGAAGATGATCTATGCGCTGTGGAGCCGCCAGGCAGTGGCCGAGTTGATCCTTAACCGATAAGGCATCAAGCTGGCCGTTCGCACGATGGGCCTGTATCTGGAGCGTTGGGGCTTCACGCCGCAAAAGCCCATGAAGAAGGCCTACGAGCAGTCGCCGGCGGCGGTGAAAAAGTGGCTCGACGAGGACTACCCGGTGATCGCCGCCTGCGCCAAGGCTGAGGGGGCCGAAATTCACTGGGGCGACGAGACCGGCGTGCGCCGCGACGACGTGCGCGGGCGCAGCTATGCCCCGCAGGGCCAGACGCCCGTGATTCGCGTGAACAACAAGCGCCACGGCTTGTCGGTGATCTCCACCGTCACCAACAAGGGCCAGATGCGCTGGCAGGCCTTCGACGGAGCGTTGAGCGCCGACATCCTGATCGACTTCCTGCGCCGGCTGGTCAAGGATGCCGGCCGAAAGATCTACCTGATCCTGGACAACCGGCACGTGCACCACAGCAAGCCTGTGAAGGCCTGGCTGGCCGAGCACAAGCACGAGATCGAAGTCTTCTACTTGCCCAGCTACAGCCCCGAACTGAGCCCCAACGAAATGGCCAATGCCGACCTGAAGCAGGTCGGCACCAAACTCGCTCCAGCTCGCTCGAAGCTGCAACTGGTGAAGGCCACGCGCCAGCATCTGCTCAGCGTTTAGCGACAGCCCGAGCGCGTCAAGAGCTACTTCGAACATGCGCCGGTTCGGTATGCTGCTTGAGTTCATTGTTTCAATGCTGGATAAATGTCTATAAGGGATGACGTTGCGAAATGGAAGACGCCGGACTGCCATCCCGGGTCTGGCGGGATTCTCGTTTGCACTGACGCTCGCATTCCTGCTCGGGTTGCTGTTTAGCCGCGCCGCGCACACCCAGACCTCCAGTCTTCAAGCGCAGGCCGACGCGGCCAACCTCCTCATTCTGGAAGTGCAGATTGATCAGAGCATCATTTCCGATGCGATGAACGCCTACCAGTTCGACCGCAACATCTTCCTGCCCATCGGCGAGCTTTCGAGCCTGCTGACGATCGCGCTGCGCGCGCAGCCGGCCAAGGGCCGGGTTTCGGGCTTTGTCCTGACCGAGGACCACAGTTTCGATCTGGATGTGCCGCATGGCACGGTGACGATCGGCACCACGACGAACAAGTTCGATCCGACTTTGATCCGGGTGATGCCCGACGACATCTACGTGGCTACCCAGCTGCTGCAGAGCTGGCTGCCACTGCGTCTGAATACGGACCTCTCGCGCTTGCGCCTGGTCGTGCAGGCGACCGAGCCGCTGCCGCTGCGCCTGCAGCGGCAGCGGCTCGCCACCTCCCTGGGCAGCGCCAAGCCGGATGGGCAGGGTCTGGGCTTTCCGAAGATGGCGCTGCCTTATGCGCTGATTTCCATGCCCTTCATCAATCAGACCGTGTCCAGCAAGGTGGACCGCGTGGCGGGCAAGACCACGACCTCGGTGTCGAGCACAACCTATATGACCGCCGATGTGGCAGGCATGGAGGCAGCGGTGTACTACACGGCCGGCGCCAACACGGGCACGCCCGCCGACTTCCGCATGACGCTCGGCCGCAACGATCCCGACGCGGGGATGCTCGGGCCGCTGAACGCGCGCTCGTATTCCTTTGGCAGCACCTCCACGCTGGGCGTGAGCAATATCGCGCGTTCTAACGCCACCGGCAACGGCCTGACCTTCAGCAACATGCCGCTCACGCGCGCCACGAGCTTCGACACGCAGATCTTCCAGGGCCCGCTGCCGCCGGGCTGGGACGTGGAGCTGTACTTCAACGACGCGCTGGTGGGCTATCAGCAGTCGCGCGCCGACGGAAAATACGTGTTCGCCGACCAGCAGCTGATCTTCGGCAACAACCAGTTCCGCCTGGTGTTCCACGGCCCGCAGGGCCAGGTGCGAGTGGAGAAGTAGGAATTCCTGCTCGACGATTCGGTGGTCAAGCCCGTCCAGCTTCTCTACAACATCGCCGCGCAGCGCGACGACACCGGCAAAAACCGCACGATCGCCCAGTTCGAATACGGTCTGACCAAGAACCTGAGCGGCGTGGGCGGCGTCGTGACGATTCCCTCGACCTCCTCGGCACTGCCCGAGCGCTATTACAACGCCGGCCTGCGCGGATTTTTCTCGCCCTATATCCTGACCGCGGACTTCGCGCGCCAGCAGCAGACCGGCGGCTCGATGAGCGCCCTGGGCCTGAACACGCGGGTGGGGCAGTTCTCGCTGACCGCCAACCACGTACAGCTGAGCAACTTCACCAGCGACATCTACGCGGCCGCCGACGACCCGATCCGCATAATCGACAAATTCCGCCTCGACGGCGGCATCAGCATCGGCAAGGACAGGCTGCCGGTGAATTTCCAGCTCGAGCGCGACCGGCTGGCCTCGGGCGCGCAGAATTATTTCGTCACCGGCCGCGTCACCGGCTATTTTTACGGAACCTCCGTCACCAACGAACTCGTCGGCCAGTCGCTTGCCGGATAGAAGGGCCTGACTGGCAATCTGCAGATCAGCTAGAACATCGGCAGCTTCGCGGTGCGCTCGCAGATCGGCTACAATCTCAAGCCCTCGAGCGAGCTGGCGAGCGCGGCCCTGGCCTCGGACCTGAGCCTGGGCGGCGGCTATCTGGTGAACATGAGCGTGACGCGCTCCTTCCAGACCTCCGAGAGCCGCTTCACGCTGAATCTGAAAAAGAGACTGGGCGCCTATGCGCTGCGCGTGGGCGTGACGTATTCGACGCTGGGCGAGGTCCTGCTGGGCATGCAGTTCTTCACCGCCATCGGCAAGGATCCACGCGGCAACTGGATGTTCGACGCGCTGCCGCTGGCGGGCACCGGTTCGGTCTCGGCGCGCGTTTTCGTCGACAAGAACATGAACGGCGTCTACGACGACGGCGACGAGCCGGTGAAGAACGCCGGCTTTCTGGTCAACGACGGCAGCCACCAGATCAAGACCGACGCTAGCGGCATGGCTTTCCTGAGCCGCCTGCCGGTGAAGCAGAACACCGATATTGCGCTCAATCCTTCCACGCTCGAGGATCCGCAATGGACAGCAGCAGGTCAAGGCATGCGGATATTGCCGCGGCCGGGGAAAGTCGCGCAGATCTATTTTCCGGTCATCGTCACCAGCAATCTCGACGGCCTGGTGTTTCTCACCAGCAAGGGCGCGAAGCGCGGCGTCGGCGACGTGCAGCTCGAATTGCTCGACGAAAACGTGAACATCGTCGCTATGGTGAAAAGCGCGTCCGACGGCTACTATATTTTCTTCGGCGTGAAGCCGGGCAATTACCTGCTGCGCATTTCGCCCGATCAGCTGAAAAAGTTCGAACTCAAGGGCACCGAGGCGCGCAAGGTTACGGCGCTCTCGGATGGCTCTTATCTGAACAGCATCGATTTCTTCCTCACGCCGCAGAACGAGCCGGCCGAGGCGCCCCCAGCGGAAAAACCGAAGAATTGATCGTAAATCGGAGAGGGAACTGTGGAAAACCGAGGCAAACAGTTTTGCACGCCGAAAGAGCGCAGGGGAAATTCACGCGAAATATGCCCGGACGTGAATTTTTGCTTATCATTACGCTTCTAGTAAAAAGCACCCGAATATCTGGAGGCAGGTTTCATGGATTTAATGACGAGCGCGTTTTGGTTCGCTCTGGGTTCGATTATTCTCACCAATATCATTCTCTCGGGCGACAACGCCGTCGTGATTGCGATGGCCTCGCGCAATCTCCCGCCAAAAAATCAAAAGCAGGCGATTTTCTGGGGTAGCGCGCTGGCGATCATTCTGCGTCTGGTGCTGACCGTCGTGGCGGTCGAGCTGCTGACCCTGCCGTATCTGAAGATCGTCGGCGCCGTGCTGCTGGTCTACATTGGCGTGCAGCTGCTGGCCGAGGGCGACGACGACGAGGAACAGGAAGCCAAGGACCATCTCTGGGGCGCGATCAAGACCATCCTGATCGCCGACCTGGTGATGAGCTTGGACAACGTGGTGGCCGTGGCCGCTGCGGCGCAGAAGGGGCCGGAGAACACCCGCTTCCTGCTGCTGGCCCTGGGCCTGGGCATAAGCATTCCACTGATCATCTTCGGCAGCACGCTGCTGCTCAAGATCATGGACCGCTTCCCGATCATCGTAGTGCTGGGCGCCGCTCTGCTGGGCCTGCTGGCCGGCGAGATGCTGGTGACCGATCCGGCCATCCACAGCTCGATCGAGCATATTCCGCAGATCGACAACATCGCTATTGTGGTGGGCATCGCGATCGTCGTGGGTCTGGGCATGTATCTCAAGCGAAAGAACGCGTCGCCAGCGACATCGGAGTGATTCGAGCATCCCGACCGCGGCATGCGGCCGGATGACGCAAAAAGAAAAGGTCCGGGAATCCCGGGCCTTTTCTTTTTTTCGGACGGCTCAGGCCGCCGCCTTGCAGCGCTCGTCGAGCATGCGGCAGATATCGGCAATGCTGCCGACCATGGTGGTCGCGTTGCGGCTGCGGTAGATACGCACGATGGCAGGCGTCGGCGCGGCGAGGGAGAAGCGGCTGAGCACGCCGCCGAGTTGCTTGAACATGATGGACTCCAATGCAGTGGGTTGGGAAAATGAAGGGGGCGGGCCTTCAATCCTGCTGCGGCTTCCTAGAATTCATGGTCGCGTAGCAGGCCGACCGCAATTCCTTCAATGGCAAACTCATCCCGTTCGGGATGCACGACAATCGGTTCTAAATCCGGGTTCTCGGGCAGCAGTTCCAGCCGGCCGGCCTGACGCGAGAGGCGCTTGACAGTCACCTCGTCGCCGATGCGCGCCACCACGATCTGGCCGTTGCGCGCCTCGGCGAGCTTGCGCACCACGAGTAGGTCGCCGTCGAGGATGCCGGCGTCGCGCATGGACATGCCCTTGACGCGCAACAGGTAGTCGGGCCGCGAGGGGAAGATGCCTGGATCGAGCTGGTAGTGCCGCTCGATATGGCCGGTGGCGAGGATGGGCTGGCCCGCCGCCACGCGGCCCACCAGCGGCAGCGAGAGCTGCATGATGGCAGCCGAGGGGAGGGTGAGCTTCTTGGGCTCTTCCTGGCGCAGGCGGATGCCTCGCGAGACGCCCGGGGCCAGGTCGATCACGCCTTTCTTCGCCAGGGCGCGCAGATGCGCCTCCGCGGCGTTGGCCGAGGCGAAGCCAAGGCGCTGGGCGATCTCGGCGCGCGTCGGCGGAAAGCCGGTGTACGCGATGGCGTCCCGGATCAGGTCCAGGATCTGCTGTTGGCGGTCGGTCAGTCTTTCCATGGCCGGTCTGTCTGCCTCTGTATGAGGAGCCTGTATAAATAAACAGGATTAATGTTATTTAATGCAGTATCGACCGCCGGTCAAGCGATTTGTTGCACAATCTCGGCATGAAACCAACGTCTCCGGCCGGATCCGCTCCGTTTTCCCAGGCCGGCGCGCCCGTCGGCCTGCCCAATCTCCTCGTCCTCGCCACCGGCGGCACCATCGCCGGCGCCGCCGCCGCGCCCGAGATCCTGAGCCGCTACCAGGCCGGCAGCCTGGGCATCGGCGCCATGCTGGAGGCGGTGCCGCAGCTGCGCGCCCACGCCCGGATGCAGGCCGAGCAGCTGGCCCAGATCGACAGCAAGGACATGGATTTCGGCCTCTGGGAGGCGCTGGCACGCCGGGTGGCCGAGGCGATGGACGATCCCGCCCTGGATGGAGTGCTGATCACCCACGGCACAGACACGATGGAGGAAACCGCGTTTTTCCTCGGTTTGGCGGTCGATTGCCGTAAGCCCGTGGTGCTCTGCGGCGCGATGCGTCCAGCCACCGCGCTGTCGGCCGACGGCCCGCTGAATCTGCTGCACGCGGTGCGCGTGGCGGCTGATCCCGGCGCGGCGGGGCGCGGGCCGCTGATCGTCATGCACCAGCAGGCGTTCGCCGCCGCCGAGGCGCTCAAATTCCAGTCGCTGTCGCCGGATGCCTTCGCCGCGCCCCTGGCGGGGCCGGTGGCCCGTGTTGAGGACGGCGGCGTTCGGTTCCTGCGGCCTGCCGGGCCGGCGAGGGCGCCCGGGCCCGTCGCCGCGCTGCGCGCGCGGCTGGCAGGGTTGCCACCGGGGGCGCCCTGGCCCTGGGTGGAGTTGGTTGCCAGCCATGCGGGGGCATCCGGCGGGGCAGCCGAGGCGCTGCTCGCCGCCGGTGTCCAGGGCCTGGTGGCTGTGGGCACGGGCGCGGGCACGCTGCACAAGGCGCTGCTGGCGCCCCTGGTCGCTGCGACGGGGCTCGGCCTGCCGGTCGTGCGCGCGAGCCGGGTGCCGCTGGCGGCGGTCGAGCGCGACGCCGCTGAGGCCAACGGCAAGCTCGGCTTCGCAGCGGCGGGCTGCCTGAGCCCGCAAAAAGCACGGATCGTGTTGCTCCTGGCCCTGCGGGCGGGGCTGAAACAGGCAGATTTTCAGGCTTTGCTGGACGTTTTTTGAATATTCCCGCTATAATCGCTATCTTTGCCACCTTTCTGCACCGGCGGATAGCAACCACTATCCCGACGCCCGGGCGGATTTATCCATAAGGAGGATCAATGCGTCATTACGAAATCGTATTTATTGTCCATCCGGACCAGAGCGAGCAGGTGCCCGCGATGATCGAGCGCTACAAGTCGACGATCACCTCGCAGGGCGGCAAGATCCACCGCGTCGAAGATTGGGGCCGCCGCCAGCTGGCCTACCTGATCGAGAAGCTCGCCAAGGCTCACTACGTTTGCATGAACATCGAATGTGGCCAGCAGACGCTGGAAGAGCTCGAGCATGCCTTCAAGTTCAACGACGCCGTGCTGCGCCACCTCATCGTCAAGATGAAGAAGGCCGAGACCTCGCCGTCGCCGATGATGAAGGAAGTGCAGCGCGAGGAAGGCCGCAAGGCCGCCCAGACAGCTGAAGCCGCGGCCGCTCCGGCCCCAGCTTCCTCGGCTTGAACCGGGTCGAATTCTCAGCGGTACTGATTGAGAAAGACGCACTGCGGCACACGCCGGCCGGCATCCCACTGCTCAACTGCCTCCTCAGACACGAAGGCGAAGCGCAGGAAGCCGGACACGGCAGGCGGATCGAACTGGATCTGCAGGCGGTCGCGGTGGGGCAGGTCAGCGCGGTGGTCAACCGGCTGCCCCTGGGTCAGGAAGCGGAATTCGTCGGGTTTCTCGCCCGCAAACGCATGAACAGCAAGATGCTGGTGCTGCACATCACGGAATGCAGACCGGCACCGACAAACAGGATTGAAAGGACTTAACCATGGCTTTCATCAAACACGATAACAAGAAGCGCTTCCAGAAAAACCCGCTGTTCAAGCGCAAGCGTTTCTGCCGCTTCACCGTCGCCGGCGTCGAGTACATCGACTACAAGGATCTGGACGTGCTCAAGGATTTCATCGGCGAAAACGGCAAGATCACTCCCGCCCGTTTGACCGGAACCCGCGCCATCTATCAGCGCCAGCTCGACACCGCGATCAAGCGTGCGCGCTATCTGGCCCTGCTGCCGTACACCGACCTGCACAAGAACTAAGCCAGGGACGACAAGGAGAATATCATGCAAATCATTTTGTTGGAAAAAGTCGTCAATCTGGGCAACCTGGGCGACATCGTCCGCGTGAAGGACGGTTTCGCGCGCAACTTCCTGATCCCGCAAAGCAAGGCGCGCCGCGCCACCGAAGCCGCGATCAAGGAACTCGAGGCACGCCGCTCCGAGCTCGAGAAGGCCGCCGCCGAGAAGCTGGCCGTCGCTCAAGCCCTGGGTGAGAAGCTTGCGGGCCAAGTGTTCGCGCTGCCCCAGAAGTCGGGCGTGGACGGCCGCCTGTTCGGTTCCGTCACCAACCACGACATCGTCGAGCTGCTGTTCCAGAAGGGCTTCACCGTCGAGAAGGCCCAGGTGCGCATGCCAAGCGGCCCGCTCAAGATGGTCGGCGAGCATCTGGTTTCGGTTGTGCTGCACACCGACGTCGTCGTCGACGTGACCGTCGCGGTGACCGGCGAGACCGCCTGAGCATCGGCTGAATCAAAGCAGGCCGCTGGCCCTCGGGCCAGTGGAAGAAAAAAGGCGGGGATTCCCGCCTTTTTTCTTTGGCGCCCCGGCCGATGAAAGCCCTTGCCCGCAAGACAGCAGGGAATATTTTTTCGAATCCGGCCGGCGTGTTTTTGCAGTCTTTATAATCCATTCCCATGAACACGCTGATCGATCCCCAGCTCGAATCCCTCAAAGTCCCGCCGCATTCGGTCGAGGCCGAACAGTCGGTGCTGGGCGGCCTGCTGCTCGACAACGGCGCCTTCGACAAGATCGCTGACTTCCTGGCCGAGGAAGTCTTCTACCGCTTCGACCACAAGCTGATCTACCGCCACATCAACCGCCTGATCACCGCCGGCAAGCCCGCCGACGTGATCACCGTGTTTGAAGCCCTGCAGTCCGCCGGCAAGGCCGAGGACGCGGGCGGGATGACCTATCTGAATTCCCTGGCGCAGAACACGCCCAGCGCCGCGAATATCCGCCGCTACGCCGAGATCGTGCGCGACCGCGGCATCCTGCGCCGCCTGATCGGCGTGGCCGACGAGGTGGCGACCAGCGCCTTCAATCCCGAGGGCAAGGACGTGCGCCAGATCCTCGATCAGGCCGAGTCGCAGATTTTCGCCATCGCCGAGGAGGGCGCGCGTGGCCAGCAGGGCTTTCTGGAAATCCAGCCGCTGCTCACCCAGGTCGTGGAGCGCATCGACGAGCTCTACCACCGCGAGAATCCCAACGACATCACCGGCGTGCCCTCGGGCTGGATAGATCTGGACAAGATGACCAGCGGCCTGCAGCCCGGCGACCTGGTCATCGTAGCCGGCCGCCCCTCCATGGGAAAGACCGCGCTGTCTCTCAACATCGCCGAGCACGTGGCGGTGGAGCAGGGCCTGCCCGTTGCGGTGTTTTCCATGGAAATGGCCGGCACCCAGCTGGCGATGCGCATGCTCGGCTCCGTGGGCCGCCTGGACCAGCACCGGCTGCGCACCGGCCGCCTGAACGACGACGACTGGCCGCGCCTCACGCACGCCATCTCCAAGCTCAACGACGCGCAGATGTTCATCGACGAGACGCCCGCGCTCAATCCGATCGAGCTGCGCGCCCGCGCCCGGCGCCTCTCGCGCCAATGCGGCAAACTCGGCCTGATCGTCATCGACTACCTGCAGCTGATGTCCGCCGCCGGCGGCAGCGGCGAGAACCGCGCCACCGAGATCTCGGAAATCTCGCGTTCGCTCAAGGCTCTTGCCAAGGAATTGAATTGCCCGGTGATCGCGCTCTCGCAGCTCAACCGCTCGCTGGAGCAGCGTCCCAACAAGCGCCCCATCATGTCCGACCTGCGCGAATCGGGCGCCATCGAGCAGGATGCCGACGTCATTCTCTTCATCTACCGGGACGAGGTCTACAACCCGGACAGCCCCGACAAGGGCAGCGCCGAGCTGATCATTGGCAAGCAGCGTAACGGCCCCATCGGCACGGTGCGGCTGACCTTCCTCGGTCAGTTTACCAAGTTCGACAACTACGCGGAGCAGGGGCCGGCCTTCTTCGGCGGCGAGTAAGTGGATCGGATTGACCCGCGACGCGGGTCCGTGTGGCGCCGCGCGCTCAGCGCGGATACGAGGCGGCGACGCTGTCAGCCTGTCCCACCAGCCGGCGCGCCTCAGTGAAGCGATCCGCCCAATAGCTCTTGGTCATGTCCTCCAGACGCACCGTGCCGCCCGCCTTGGGCGCATGCATGAAGCGGTCGCGCCCCACGTAGATGCCCACGTGCGAATGCGGATCGCCCAGCGTGTTGAAGAACACCAGATTGCCGGCGGCCAGCGCGCTGCGCTCCACGCGGTAGCTGCGCACACCGATGTCGGTCGTCGTGCGCGGCAGCTTCAGGCCCACCGCCTTGTTCACGACGAAGCCCACCAGGGCGATCGCCTGCAGGGGGATTTCCTCCAGCCCTACGCTGACGTCCTGGCTGACCGGCGCTCTCTGCGCCGCACGCTCAGGCGAGAGCCAGGGCGTGCCGCCGCCAGCAGACCCGCACGGCGGTGCTCAAAGCACTTCCGCGGCATGATCGGCAAGCCGGGAGCGCTCGCCGCGCGCCAGGGTCACGTGGCCGCTGTGGCCCCAGCCCTTGAACCTGTCCACCACGTAGGTCAGGCCCGAGGAGCCCTCGGTCAGGTAGGGCGTGTCGATCTGCGCGATATTGCCCAGGCAGATCAGCTTGGTGCCGGGGCCCGTGCGCGTGACCAGCGTCTTCATCTGCTTGGGCGTGAGGTTCTGCGCCTCGTCGATGATCACGAACTTGTTGACGAAGGTGCGGCCGCGCATGAAGTTCATGCTCTTGATCTTGATGCGCGAGCGGATCAGCTCCTGCGTGGCGGCGCGGCCCCATTCGCCGGCGCTGTCGTCGCTCTTGTGCAGTACTTCGAGGTTGTCGTCGAACGCGCCCCCCATCCAGGGCTGCATCTTCTCTTCCTCGGTGCCCGGTAGGAAGCCGATGTCCTCGCCCACCGGCACCGTCGCGCGGGTGATGATGATCTCGTTGTAGAGCTTCGCGTCGAGCACCTGCTCCAGGCCGGCGGCCAGCGCCAGCAGGGTCTTGCCCGTGCCGACCTGGCCGAGCAGGGTGACGAAGTCGATGTTCGGATTCATCAGCAGGTTGAGCGCGAAATTCTGCTCGCGGTTGCGCGCCGTGATGCTCCAGACGTTGTTCTTCTGGTGACCGAAATCGCGCAGCGTCTGCAGCAGCGCGGTCTTGCCGTTGATCTCACGCACCTGGGCGTAGAAGGGCGCGCTGCCGTCAGTGGGCTCCAGATAGACGAACTGGTTGATCAGGAAGGAGGGCAACTGCGGGCCGCTCACGCGGTAGTACATCGCGCCGGTCTTCGGATCCTGCCAGCTCTCCATGCCCTTACCGTGCTTGGCCCAGAAGTCCGGGGCCAGCGCGAGCACGCCGGAATAGAGCAGGCCGCTGTCCTCCAGCACCTGGTCGTTGAAGTAATCCTCCGCGGGCAGGCCCAGGGCGCTGGCCTTGATGCGCATATTGATGTCCTTAGACACCAGCAACACCTGGCGCTGCGGATACTGCGCCTGCAGCGAGCGCACCACCCCCAGGATCTGGTTGTCGGCCTTGCCCTTCGGAAGGCCGGCGGGCAGGTCCACGTGGGCGAGCGTCGTCTGGAAGAACAGTTTGCCGCGCGCGTCGCGGTTTCCCAGCTTGGAGATCGGGATGCCCTGGTCGATCGGGCCTTCAATGCCGGCCACCAGCGCGTCGAGCGAGCGGCTCACCGAGCGCGCGTTGCGCGCCACTTCGCTCATGCCCTTCTTGTGGTTGTCCAGCTCCTCGAGCGTCATCATCGGCAGATAGACGTCGTGCTCCTCGAAGCGGAAGAGCGAGCTCGGGTCGTGCATCAGCACGTTCGTGTCGAGCACGAAGAGCTTGACCACGCCGGGCGCCGCCTTCTTGCCGCCCTTGGAGCCGGAGGGCTTGACACCCTTGCCGGGCGCGGCGCTCACCAGGGCCACCGGCGCGGCGCCATTGCCGGCCACGCGGGCCGCCAGCTCGTCGCGCACAACCGAGAGGCCGGCGCGCGGCGCGGGCTCGGGGTCCGGTTTTCGCAATGTCCCCACCTGCAGCAAGGCAGCCGTTTTCGTGCTACGGGCCTGAGCGGAGCCAAGGCTTTTCGGGTCCAGCAGAGCGGCGGGCTTGGTCGGCGGCGGGGGAAGCGGCATGCTCAATTCCTATGAAAAGTCAGGGGGGCAGCTAAGAACCGGGTGTGTCGTCGCCGGGCTTGCGGGGCCTGGCGTCGGACATGGAGGAAGGAATCGAACCGGGCGGAAGCAGCGAGGAGGGAGAGAGGCCCGAAGACATAGAAATCCTGGCTCCGAAAAGAAAAAACCGCCGCCTCCTTTGCAGGAGCGGCGGTTCAGTCTTGCCGTTATCTGACCTTGGAAATCTGTCTAGGAGCTTTATCAAAACTGTCTCAGCGACAAGCCTAGTTCAAAAAACAACCTTCATTGCGACCAACTTTAGCCCATGCGCGCGCAAATTGCAAATCGTAATCTTGGGTTTTTTTCTTAGGAATCAGCAAAAAAGCAACATCTCTTGAGGTGCGCTCTTAGCTGCCTGCTGCGCCGCCGCGCAAGAATGAAAAAAGTGTCCGCCGCGGGGGCGGCGGCGCCCACCGCGGGTGTCTGGAACGAGGAATCAGGCCAGTTGCTTGAGTGCGTCGAGCACTTCGTCCACGTGGCCCGGCACCTTGATGCCGCGCCATTCCTTGCGCAGCACGCCCTTGCGGTCGATCAGGAAGGTGCTGCGCTCGATGCCGCGTACATTTTTTCCATACATTTTTTTCACTTTGATGACGTCGAAGAGCTTGCACACGGTTTCGTCGGCGTCGGAGAGCAGCTCGAAGGGCAGGTCCAGCTTGGACTTGAAACCTTCGTGCGATTTGAGGCTGTCGCGCGAGACGCCCACCAGCACTGCGCCCGAGCCGGTGAAATCGCCGTAGCGGTCGCGGAAATTCATCGCTTCGGTGGTGCAGCCCGGCGTGTTGTCCTTGGGATAGAAATAGATGACCAGCGGATAGCCGGCCATCGCGGGCAGATCAAAGTAAAGGCCGCTGGTGGAGGGAGCTCTGAAATCGGGGGCCTTCTCGTTAAGCTTGACTGCCATGGTGTACGCCTTTTTCGATGAATAATTCGCCGCTGCGGCCTGGCACTTCGCCGTAGGTGAACGGAAAAAGTCTGATCGACGCGATGTCGAGGCGGGAATAGTACTCCCCCATCGACAGCAACTCGTGCCCCTGGGCCTGCCAGCCGTGCAGAAGCTTGCGGAAGATGGGGGCGAGCTTGCCGCCTTCAAGCTCGGCATGCAGAGTGAAGACCTGGTCGCGGCTGGTGTGCTCGGTGAGCGAGAGCAGATGCTTCACCACCGCGTCGCCGTCCATCGGCGCGCCGCCCACGCCGGGCAGGCCGAGCAGCTCGTCGAGCGTGGGCAGGGTGGTGGGAAACTGCACGTGGCCCAGCGGCAGGCTGTCGATGGTGACGCGGTAGGGCGAGACGCCGCGGCCGTCCGATGCATAGGCCATGCCCCAGTCGTCGATCTGCCGGAGCGCATGCGCATTCATCTGCCAGCCCGCCGCACCGTGGGTCGCAGGCGCGAAGCCGTAGATCTCCTGAAAGCGCTCCCAGGCCTGGCGCATCTGTGCGCGGGTCCAGGTGGTGTCGCGGTGGCGCACATTGTCCTGCCAGAGGACGTGGTCCCAGGTGTGGATGCCGCATTCAAAACCGGCGCGGTGCACGTCGCGCAGGATCTGCGCGCAGCGCTTGCCGATGTCGGGGGCGGGCAGCAGCACGCCGTACATCAGTGTCTTGAAGCCGTAGTGCTCGAGCACCGAGGTGCGCGAGACCTTCTTGAGAAAACCGGGGCGGAACACCCGCCGCAGCGCCCAGCCGGTGTGGTCGGGGCCGAGGCTGAAGAGGAAGGTCGCGCCGGCGTTGGCCTTTTCGATGATGTCGGACAGCCGCGGCACGCCTTCTTGGGTGCCGAGCAGCGTGTCGACGTCGATCTTCAGCGCGATGCGCGCCATAAGACCCCGTCCTCTTTAACGGTCCACCAGGCTGCGGGCCTCGGCCACGTGGTCGCGGTAGGCCTCGAAAATCTTGCGCAGCGCCTGATACATCGTGGCCACCGGCTTCCAGCCGAGTTCCTCGACGGTGTTGTCGATCTTGGGCACGCGGTTCTGCACGTCCTGGTAGCCCTTGCCGTAGTAGGCGCCCGAGGTGGTCTCCACCAGCTTCACCTGACAGGCGCTGTCGCGGTATTCGGTGTATTCGGCGGCCAGCTTGAGCATCATGTTGGCCAGCTCGCGCACCGAGTAGTTGTTCTTCGGATTGCCGATGTTGAAGATCTTGCCGCTCGCCACGCCGTCCTTGTTGGCAATGATCTTCATCAGCGCGCCGATGCCGTCGTCGATGTCGGTGAAGGCGCGTTTCTGCGCGCCGCCGTCCACCAGCTGGATGTTTTCGCCGCGCACGATATGGCCCAGGAACTGGGTCACCACGCGCGAGGAGCCTTCCTTGGGCGTGTAGATCGAATCCAGGCCAGGCCCGATCCAGTTGAAGGGGCGGAACAGCGTGTAATTCAAGCCTTCCTGCATGCCGTAGGCGGAGATCACGCGGTCCATCAGCTGCTTGGAGCAGGCGTAGACCCAGCGCGGCTTGTTGATCGGGCCGTAGATCAGCGGCGAGGCCTCGGGGTCGAATTCCTCGTCCGAGCACATGCCGTAGACCTCGGAAGTCGAGGGGAAGACCAGATGCTTCTTGTACTTCACGGCCTGGCGCACGATAGGTAGGTTCGCCTCGAAGTCCAGCTCGAACACGCGCAGCGGCTCGCTCACGTAGGTTGAGGGCGTGGCGATGGCCACCAGGGGGAGGATCGTGTCGCACTTGCGCACGTGGTACTCCACCCATTCCTTGTTGATCGTGATGTCACCCTCGAAGAAATGCATGCGCTCGTGGTTGACCAGATCGCTGAGCCGGTCGCGCTGCATGTCCATGCCGTAGACCTCCCAGTCGGTTTCGGCAAGGATGCGCTTGGAGAGGTGGTGGCCGATAAAGCCGTTGACGCCGAGGATGAGGACTTTTTTCATGAGCGTTTTTGGAATGCTTAGCAGGGGAAAAATGCCGCAGCCGGCATTACATTATCCTCCAGTTTTGCGCGCGCCCCACGGAATCGTGGGCGCGACTTCCGTGGGGAGGCTTCCGGGCGCGGAGACGGCGCGCCTAGCAACGCGGCCCCTCGCCCGACTGCAGCAGGGCCTGCACCACGTAGCGCGGCCGCGCGCGCACCTGTTGGTAGATGCGGCCGACGTATTCGCCGAGCAGGCCGATGCCGAAGAGCAGCATGCCCATCAGGAAGAAGGTGATCGCGAACAGGGTGAACACTCCCTGGACTTCCGCGCCCAGAACGAAGCGGCGCACGACCAGCAGGATGAACAGCGCCGCCGAGCCGATCGCCAGAAGCATCCCCAGCAGCGAGAACACCTGCAGCGGCAGCACCGAGAAGCCGGTGACCAGGTCGAAGTTCAGCCGGATCAGGCTGTAGAGCGAATACTTCGATTCGCCTGCGAAGCGCTCCTCGTGGCCCACCTCGATCTCGGTGGGATTGCTCGAGAAGGTGTAGGCCAGCGCGGGGATGAAGGTGTTGATCTCGCGGCACTGGTTGATCGTGTCGACGATATTGCGGTTGTACGCGCGCAGCATGCAGCCCTGGTCGGTCATGCGGATGTGCGTGATGTGCTCGCGCAGGTTGTTCATCGCCTTGGAGGCTTTGCGGCGGAACCAGGCGTCCTGGCGGTTGCGGCGGATCGTGCCCACGTAGTCGTGGCCGGCGTGCACCTCGTCGAGCAGCCGGCCGATCTCCTCGGGCGGATTCTGCAGGTCGGCGTCCAGGGTCACGACCACGTCGCCGCGCGCATGCTCGAAGCCCGCGAGAATGGCCATGTGCTGGCCGTAATTTCCGTTGAACAGGATCACGCGCATCACGTCGGCGCGGCGCTGGTACTGCGCGGCCAGCAGGTCCGGCGAGCGGTCGCGGCTGCCGTCGTTGATGAAGATGACTTCGTAGGAAGTCTGCAGCGCGTCGAGCGCCGGATACAGTCGCTCGAACAGCGCGTCGAGCCCCGCCTCCTCGTTGTAGACGGGGATGACGACGCTCAGTTCAGGCTTGGTGTGTTGTTGTGTTGTCATAGCGTTTCGGCGCAGATCTGGTTGACCGCCGCGACCACGCGCTCGGGGTCTTCGTCGCGCATGGAAGCGAACAGCGGCAGGCTGACGATGGCCGCACCGATGCGCTCGGACACCGGGAACATCCCTTCCTTGAAGCCCATGCCACGGTACAGCTTGAACAGATGGATGGGAGGATAGTGCACACCGGCGCCGACGCCAAAACCATGCAGCTTCTCCATGAACGCCGCGCGGTTCATGCCCAGCCTGTGCAGCGGCAGCACCACCTGGAACATATGCCAGTTGGTCTCGGTGAAATTCTCCGGCGGCAGCTCCATGCCCACGGTGCGCGTGGCCTCGCCCTGCGCGCCCTTGAAGAGCGCGAAATAGCGCCGCGCCAGCGCATGGCGGCGCGCGTTGATCTCGCCGATGCGCGCGAGCTGACCCAGGCCGATGGCGGCATGCACGTCGGAGAGGTTGGCCTTGTTGCCCAGCATGTCCACTTCCATGCCGTCGTAGCCGCTGCGCACGACGCCCTGCAGCCGCAGCTTCTCGGCGTGCAGCGCCTGCTCGGGCGTGTCCATCACCAGGCAGCCGCCCTCGGCCGAGGTCAGATTCTTGTTGGCCTGGAAACTGAAGCTCACGAGGTCGCCGAAGGCGCCGATGCGCTTGCCCTTCCAGGTCGAGCCGATGGCCTGCGCGGCGTCCTCCACCACACGTAGCTTGTGCTTCGCCACCAGCGCGTAGAGCGCGTCCATGTCCATCGGCAGGCCCGCCAGATAGACCGGCAGTAGCACCTTGGTGCGCGGCGTGATCGCGGCCTCGACCTTCGCCAGGTCGAGGTTGCGGGTGACGGGGTCGATGTCGGCGAACACGGGCGTGGCGCCGGTCTCGAGAATGACGTTGGTGGTGGCCACCCAGGAGATCGGCGTGGTGATCACCTCGTCGCCGGGGCCCACGCCGGCGATGCGCAGCGCGGCCTCCAGCGTGGCGGTGCCGTTGGAGAAGGTGCGCACGACGCGGCCGCCGAAATATTCGGAGAGGGCCACCTCGAAGACCTTCACCTTGGGTCCGGAGCTGATCCAGCCTGAGCGCAGCGTGTCCACCACGCCGGCGATGGTCTCTTCGTCCAGGTTCGGGCGGGTGAAGGGCAGGAAGGGGAGCGATTCGGATTTCATCGGCGCGATTTTATGCGATCAGGAGCGGGCGAGCACGTATACACCCACCAGGATGATGCCGATGCCCGCCAGGCGCTGCAGGGGCATCGCCTCGCCGAACAGATACCAGGCGAAGAAGGCGTTCACCACATAGCCCAGCGAGAGCAGCGGATAGGCCACCGACACGTCCACGCGCGACAGCCCGATGATCCACACGATCAGGCTCACGCCGTAGCAGGCGAGGCCGCCGATGATTGGCAACTGCGTCGCAAGCTTGAAGGCCGTGGGCCAGAGTTCGCTGCGGCCGATCTCGATGGCGCCAACGGCGTTGGTGCCGGCCTTGAGCAGCAGCTGGGCCACGGCGTTGAGCAGCACGCCGATGAGGATAAAAGCGAAGGAGGATAATTTCATCGTCTGTTCTTGCTGAGCGCCCGCCTGCGCGCTCAGGGCTTGGTCACGATGACGCGCCGTTCGTCGCGCGCCACTTCCCGCATCGGCACGCCGCGCTGCCGGAGGTCTTCATAGGTGTCCGGCGACATCATCGCAAAAGCGCGAGTATGCCCTGCCCAGCGTTTGGCGAAGTCCTCGACGTCGGGCGAGAACTTTTGCGGCTCTTGGGCGGCGCCGAAGGCCAGCTCGTCGGACGACTGCACCATCATCATCGTCGTGCCCAGGTAGAAAGGCATCGTGTGGTCCAGACCGCGCACCGCGTAGAAGGGGTCGCCGGGCTGCAGCAGCGGGCGCACCTTGGCGGCGAGGTCGGCGCCCGAGAGCGAACGGCCCAGGGTCTCGTGGCCGTTGCCGGCGATCATCAGGGTCAGGAACATCGCGCCCGAGACGGCCAGTACGCTTGCCGTCCCGCCGTCGCCGCCGGGCGACGCGCCGCGCCGGTAGAGCCGCCAGGCGAGGATGCAGCCCATCAGCATCACCGCCAGCGCCGCACCCACCCAGACCGCGTAGGCGGCGTATTCCGGCGCCTCGAAGGGCCGCTTCGCCAGGCCGGCGACCAGAGGCGTGCAGGCTAGCCCCGCCGCCGAGATCAGACCAAGCGCCAACAGCTGGCGCGGCCACCAGCGCGGCAGGCCGGCCGCCAGGGCGTCGCCGGCCAGCAGGGCCAGGGCTGGGAAGATCGGCACGATGTAGCCGGACAGCTTGGAATGCGAGACGCTGAAGAAGGCGAAGATCAGTCCGGCCCACAGCGCCAGCATCAGGCGCGGCCGCAAGCCGTTGGCCCAGACGCCCGGACGGGGCTCGCCCGGCGCGCCGGCCTGGGCATCCTTGCCGAGCCATTCGCGGCAGGCCCGGCAGGCGGCCGGAACTAACTGTGCGAGCCAGGGCAGGAAGCCAACCAGCAGCAGCGGCACGAAGTAGTAGATGGGGCCCTGGCGCGCGTGGACGTTGGTCGTGAAGCGCTGGAAATGCTCGTGGATGAAGAAGAACTGCAGGAATTCAGGATTGCGCTGTGCAATCAGCACGAACCAGGGCGCGGCGATCACGAGGAAGATCGCCAGTCCCGAGACGATGTGCAGCCGCTTCCACAGCGCCCAGTCGCGCGCGAGCACCGTGTAGACCGCCAGCACCAGCCCCGGAAGGACGATGCCGATTAAGCCCTTTGAGAGCATCGCCAGGGCCATCGCCGCCCAGCAGGCCCACATCCAGTTGCGTTGCGCCGCCGCTGTGATCCCCGGCCGCTGCGCAAGCAGCAGGGCGAAGAGCGCCCAACACATGGTCGCCGAGACGCCCATGTCCAGCGTGTTGAAATGACTCGCGCCCGACCACATCGGCGCGCCCGCCAGCATCACCGCGGCCAGCAGCCCGGCGGCGCGGCCGAAGAGCGCGGCGCCCGCGAAGCCCGCGGCCAGCACCGTCAGGAAGCCGGTCAGCGCCGTCCACAGCCGCGCCTGCCAGGCGCCCACGTCGAAGAGTTCGTAGGCCAGCGCCGTGGCCCAGGCCTGCAGGGGCGGCTTCTCGAAGTACTTGTAGTCGTTGTAGCGGATCGTCACCCAGTCGCCGCTGGCGAACATCTCGCGGGCGATCTCGGCATAGCGGCCTTCGTCGGTGCGGATCAGGTGGCGGTATTCCAGGCAGCCGAACCAGACCAGGGCCAGCAGAACGGCCAGCAGGATCAGGGTGCGCCGCGAGGGCAGCGAGGGCAGGGGGGCGGGCAGGGGATTGGAGGCCATCGTTCTGGCTTGCGTGTTCTCGGGCTCGGGGCCGCTCAGGCGGCCGTTTCCAGCAGCAGCGCCGCCAGCACTTTTCGGCCTTCGGTCATAAGGATATTGTACGTGCGGCAGGCCGCCTTCATGTCCATCGTGTCCACGCCGATGCCGCGCCGCGTCAGGGCGGCGGTCAGGCGCGGGTGGGGAAAGCGCAGGCGCGCGCCGCTGCCGAAGATCACCAGCTCGGGCGCGAGCTCGGCGATGGGCGCGAAATCGGCCTCCGCGAGGCCGGCGAACCCTTGCGGCGCCCAGGGGATGACCGGACCTTCTGGCATCACGATGAGGGGCTGGGTGTAACACTGCTGGTTGATTTCAAGATAGTCGTCGCCGTAAGCGTTGATGGTATTGAGGGCGGACTGCGGATCGGCGTGAAGTTTCAAGGCAGAAAGCCCGTCAAGTCTGTCATAATCCAACGAATTATATTGCATCGCCAGAAGCGCATTCGGCGCGCCACCGGCGGCGTATTTCGGGTAACCACTTCAGGCGCAGCGACCGTGAAAACCATCAAGAAATCGGCGAAGCTCGACAACGTCTGCTACGACATCCGCGGCCCGGTGCTGGAAAAGGCCAAGCAGATGGAGGACGAGGGGCAGAAGATCATCAAACTCAACATCGGCAATCTGCCCGTGTTCGGCTTCGACGCCCCCGAGGAAATCCAGAAGGACATGATCCGCAACCTGCTCACCTCGGCAGGTTATTCCGATTCCAAGGGCATCTTCTCGGCGCGCAAGGCCGTGATGCACTACTCGCAGCAGAAGAAAATCCGCGGCGTGACCTTGGACGACATCTACATCGGCAACGGCGCCTCCGAGCTGATCGTGATGTCCATGAACGCGCTGCTCGATGCCGGCGACGAAGTGCTGATGCCCGCGCCCGACTATCCGCTGTGGACCGCCGCGGTCAGCCTCTCGGGCGGCACGCCGGTGCACTACCTGTGCGACGAGTCCAAGGACTGGAATCCGGACCTGGACGACATTCGCCGCAAGATCACGCCAAACACCAAGGCGCTGGTCGTCATCAACCCCAACAACCCGACCGGCGCGCTCTACAGCAACGAGACGCTCAAGGCCATGGTGCAGATCTGCCGCGAGCACGGCCTGATCCTCTACGCCGACGAGATCTACGACAAGGTGCTCTACGACGGCAACGTCCACACCTCCATCGCCTCGCTCTCCGAGGACGTTCTGACCATCACCTTCAACGGCCTGTCCAAGAACTACCGCGCCTGTGGCTACCGCGCCGGCTGGATGATCGTCTCCGGCGACAAGACTGGAGCCAAGGACTACATCGAAGGCCTGAACATGCTCGCCTCGATGCGCCTGTGCGCCAACGTGCCGGCGCAGAACGCCATCCAGGCAGCGCTCGGCGGCTACCAGTGCATCAACGACCTGGTCTCTCCCAGCGGCCGCCTGTGCCGCCAGCGCGACCTCGCCTATGAGCTGCTCACCAAGATTCCCGGCGTGAGCGTGGTCAAGCCAAAGGCGGCGCTATACCTGTTCCCACGCCTCGATCCCAAGTACTACCCGATCGAGGACGACCATCAGTTCATCGCCGACCTGCTGGCCGAGGAACGCGTGCTGCTGGTGCAGGGCACCGGCTTCAACTGGCCGACCACGGACCATTTCCGCATCGTCTTCCTGCCGCACGAGGACGAGCTGCGCGAAGCCATCTGCCGCATCGCCAGCTTCCTGGAGGCATACCGCAAGCGGCACGGCATCAAGATCATCACCGCCGCCTAGCCGGCCGGTCTGGTCCATGCCGGGCCCGGAGTTTTTTTGAGCGTTGAAACGAGAAGTAGATGAAACCTATCCAAGTAGGCTTGCTGGGCATTGGCACCGTCGGTTCCGGCACCTTTGAAGTCCTGACCCGCAACCAGGAAGAGATCCGCCGCCGCGCCGGCCGCGGCATCGAGATCGCCATGATCGCCGACCTCGACATCGCGCGTGCCGAGAAGATCGCCGCGGGCCGCGCCAAGGTCGTGAGCGACGCTAAGCAGGTCCTCGGCAATCCCGACATCGACATCGTCATCGAGCTCATCGGCGGCACCGGCATCGCCAAGGAACTGGTCCTGGGCGCCATCGCTGCAGGCAAGCACGTGGTCACCGCCAACAAGGCGCTGCTGGCCAAGCACGGCACCGAAGTCTTCGCCGCCGCACAGAAGGCAGGCGTGATCATCGCCTTCGAGGCCGCGGTGGCCGGCGGTACCCCCATCATCAAGGCGCTGCGCGAAGGCCTCTCGGCCAACCGCATCAACTGGATCGCCGGCATCATCAACGGCACCACGAACTTCATCCTCTCAGAGATGCGCGACAAGGGTCTGGACTTCGACACCGCGCTCAAGGAGGCGCAGCGCCTGGGCTATGCCGAGGCCGACCCCACCTTCGACATCGAAGGCGTGGACGCCGCGCACAAGGCCACCATCATGAGCGCCATCGCCTTCGGCGTGCCGGTGCAGTTCGAAAAGGCCCATGTGGAAGGCATCACCAAGCTGCAGGCCGCGGACATCCGCTATGCCGAGCAGCTCGGCTACCGCATCAAGCTGCTGGGCATCACCAAGCTGGTCGATACCGGCAAGGGAAAGGGCATCGAGCTGCGCGTGCATCCCACGCTTATCCCCGAGAAGCGCCTGATCGCCAACGTCGAAGGCGCGATGAACGCCGTCGTTGTCTACGGCGACGCCGTCGGCCCCACGCTCTACTACGGCAAGGGCGCCGGCTCCGAGCCCACCGCATCGGCCGTGATCGCCGATCTGGTCGACGTCACCCGCCTGCACACGGCCGACCCCGACAACCGCGTACCGCACCTGGCCTTCCAGCCCGATTCGCTGTCCGACCTGCCCATCCTGCCGATCACGGCGGTGCGCACCAGCTACTACCTGCGCATGCGCGTGGCCGACCAGGCCGGCGTGCTCGCGGACATCACCCGTCTCTTCGCCGACCGCTCGATCTCCATCGACGCGATGATCCAGCGCGAAGCCGGCGAAGGCGAGCAGCAGACCGACCTCATCATCCTCACCCACGAGACCCTGGAGCAATCCATGCTCGACGCGCTTGCCGCCGTCGAGAAGCTGACCACCGTGCTCGGCCCGGTGAGCAAGATCCGCATGGATAGCCTGAGCTGATGGCTTCCACGTCCTACCTGTCCACGCGCGGTGCGGCCGGCGCCGCGCCGCAGAGCTTCTCGCAGATCCTGCTCGGTGGGCTGACGCCCGACTGCGGCCTCTATTTGCCCGCGCAGTATCCGTGGGTCGATGCCGCCGAGCTCGACGGCTGGCGCGGCCTCGCCTATCACGAGCTGGCCGCGTGTATCCTCGCCAAATTCTGCGGCGACATCCCGCAGGCCGACGTCGAGGCGCTCACCGCCAAGACCTACACGGCGGCGGTCTACTGCAACGTCCGCCCCGGCCAGAACGCGGCGGACATCACGCCGCTGCAATGGCTGGGCGAGGAAGGCGGCGCCCGGCTCGGCCTGCTCTGCCTGTCCAACGGACCCACACTGGCCTTCAAGGACATGGCCATGCAGCTGCTGGGCAATCTCTTTGAATACGCGCTCACCAAGGCCGGCCAGGAGCTCAACATCCTCGGCGCAACCTCGGGCGACACCGGCAGCGCGGCGGAATACGCCATGCGCGGCAAGCGCGGCATCAAGGTGTTCATGCTCTCGCCGCACAAGAAAATGAGCCCCTTCCAGACCGCGCAGATGTTCAGCCTGCAGGATCCGAACATCTTCAACCTCGCGGTGCAGGGCGTGTTCGACGACTGCCAGGACATCGTCAAGGCGGCGTCAAACGATCTGGCGTTCAAGGCTGCGCGCAAGATCGGCACCGTCAACTCGATCAACTGGGCGCGCGTCGTCGCGCAGATAGTATACTACTTCAAGGGCTACCTCGCGGCCACGACCGACAGCACGCAGAAGGTTTCCTTCACTGTGCCCTCGGGCAACTTCGGCAACGTCTGCGCCGGCCATATCGCCCGCATGATGGGCCTGCCCATCCACAAGCTCGTGGTGGCGACCAACGAAAACGACGTGCTCGACGAATTCTTCCGCACTGGCGTCTACCGCGTGCGCAGCGCCGAGCAGACACGCCAGACCTCGAGCCCGTCGATGGACATCTCCAAGGCCTCGAACTTCGAGCGCTTCGTCTTCGACCTCCTCGGCCGCGACGGTGCGAGGACCGCGGCGCTGTTCCGCCAAGTCGAGCAGGAGGGTGGCTTCGACATTTCCAGCATGCCTGAATTCGAGCACATCGCCAACTACGGTTTCGTCTCCGGCCGCAGCACCCACGCCGACCGCGTCGCCACCATCCGCAATCTCAACAAGCGCTACGGCGTCGTCGTCGACCCCCACACCGCCGACGGCCTCAAGGTGGCGCGCGAGCATCTGGACGCCGGCGTGCCCATGCTGGCGCTCGAGACCGCGCTCGCCGCGAAATTCTCCGAGACCATCGTCGAAGCCCTGGGTCGCGAACCCGAGCGGCCCGCCGCCTACCGCGACATCGAGGCGCTGCCGCAGTGCTTTGAAGTCGTCCCCGCCGACGCCTCCACAGTGAAGGAGTATATCGCGGACCACACCTGAGCGCGTCGCCCGGGGCCGTCTCGGGCGTCCATGCCACGCCTTCCACGGTAACCTCGCAGGAACCCCACCCATGCTGACTTCCGAACAAGCCATGGCCAAGCTGCTCGCCGCCGCGCGGCCGATCACGGAGACCGAGACCCTGCCCACGCTCGAAGCAGGTGGCCGCATCCTAGCGCGCGCCGTGTCCAGCACCATCGACGTGCCCGGCATGGACAACAGCGCCATGGACGGCTACGCCCTGCGCGCCGCCGATCTGCGCGGCGAGGAAACCCGCCTGCCGGTCTCGCAGCGCATCGCCGCGGGCCACGTCGGCGAGCCGCTGCAGCCCGGCACCGCCACGCGCATCTTCACCGGCGCGCCGGTCCCGCCGGGCGCCGACGCGGTGGTCATGCAGGAGCGCTGCGAGGCGGTGGAAGAAGGCCGCACAGTGATCGTGCGCCATCAGCCCCGGTCAGGCGAATCGGTGCGCCACGCGGGCGAGGACATCCGCAAGGGCACCACGGTGCTGGAAGCCGGCGCGCGCCTGGGCGCGGCCAAGCTCGGCCTGGCCGCCTCGGTCGGCCTGCCCACGGTGGAAGTCTTCCGCCGTCCGCGTGTCGCGGTGTTCTTCACCGGCGACGAACTGCTCATGCCGGGCGAGCCCCTGCGTCCCGGCGCGATCTACAACACCAACCGCTTCGTGCTCACCGAGCTGCTCAGGCGTCTGGGCTGCGAAGTGAACGACCTGGGCATCGTGCCCGACAGCCTCGCCGCCACGCGCGCGGCCCTGCGGCAGGCGGCCGAGGGCGCCGACCTCATCCTCACCTCTGGCGGCGTGTCCGTCGGCGAGGAAGACCATCTCAAGCCCGCCGTGGACGCCGAGGGCCGGCTCGACCTCTGGCAGATCGCCATCAAGCCCGGCAAGCCGCTGGCCTTCGGCGAGGTGAACGGCGCCGAGAGGCCGGCGGAATTTATCGGCCTGCCCGGAAATCCCGTCTCCAGCCTCGTGACCTTCCTGATCTTCGTGCGGCCCTGGCTGCTTGCGACCATCGGCGCGAAGGATCTCGCGCCGGCCGCCAGCATCATGCGCGCCGACTTCGCCTGGCCCAAGCCCGACCGCCGCAATGAATTCCTGCGCGTGCGCCGCAACGCCGAGGGAGGCCTGGACCTCTACGCCAACCAGGGCTCCGGCGTGCTCACCGGCACCGCCTGGGCCTGCGGCCTGGTCGATAATCCGCCGGGGTAGACCATCGCGCCCGGCGACCTGGTGCGCTTCCTGCCCTTCGCCGACCTGATGGCCTGATCCTTCTCCCGCGCCCAGGCCGGGAACGCGGGGCGGCAGCTCAGTCCCGCGAGGTGGAAACCGCGGCGTCCTGCACCGGGGGCGGCCCCGCCGGCGCCACATAGAGATGCGCCAGCGCCTACTCCTCCTTCAGGATGCACTGCGCGCGTCGCGTCGCCATCGTCGCAGCGAATCCGCACAGGCGCGCGACGATCAACTCCATCTTGCCCCGGCCTTCCTGCTTCTTCGGGTCCCAGCCGGCGGGCAGTCTGCGCAGATGCGTGATGCCCCGGTCGCACACGCCAGGCTCGCCGGTGGCCAGCTGGACCACCGTCACCGGTTCGGGCACGCCGACCAGGCCGATCCGGAAGAGATAGGTGGTGCAGCCCGAGCTGCCCACCGGCTTGGCCCGGCCGGCCGCCAGCTCGAAATCGCACAGGGCCGAGAGGTATTGGAGGAATCGGCCGCCGCGGCTGTCGATGCGCGGCCCGCCCGCGCCGCGCAGCGCCTTGCTCCATTGCTCTTCGATCTCCTTGAATTCCTTCACTCAGTCGTCGCTGCGCCGCCATTGCGAATAGACCTGTACATCCGGCAGGTAGGCCTTGACGCCGCTGCCCGTGCCGGAATGTTCCGTCTGCCAGGGGGCCAGCAGGACGTTGATGATCTCGCCCAGCCGCCAGCTCGCGGCGGAAGGCTCGGGCTTTTCTCCGGGGCGCGCCGCCCGCACCGCCGGCTGCGTTCCGCTCGGGCCGGGCCGGTCCGTCGCGGCGCCGGCCCCTGGCGACGGCGCCTTCTGCTTGGCTCTGGGGCGGGCGGCTCGTCTGCATCGGGCCGGAGCCGCGGACACTGATTCTTCCGGCGGCGTCCAGCCTGGACCCGGCGGTGGAGGGGACGATCTGGCGGCGCCTTGCGCGGCCGGTGGCGGCATCAGTTGCATCAGTTGCATCGGCTGCATCGACGGCATGGGCAACATCGGCTGCATCGGCTGCGCCAGCGGCAGCCGGGACGGCAGGGCTCGCAGCGTGATCGGCGACCGCGGCGGCGGCGGAACCGCCGGCTGGGCCGGAGAGGACTGCGCCAGGGATGAGGAACAAGGCGTCAGCGCATCGAGGGAGAGGCGCCGCGCCTGCGCCAAGCAGCGCACCGTGGCGATCCTGCGCGCCTGGCTCTGCATGCTTCGCAGAAGACCCTCGACCTCGGCGGCCGTCACCGGTCCCAGGCACAGCAGCGTGACACCGCCCGCGTGCGGATCGGTCCAGCCCGTGACCAGACGCCAGAGTGCGACCTCCTCCATGCGCGCGTGCGGGCGGATGTAGAAGGCGAAGACCCTGCCCGCGGCGTCGACCCGCAGCCCGCGTCCGGCGTGAAGCTCGACGTTGCACAGCCGGGAGAGATGGCGCAGGAAGGTGCCGCAGTCATTGTCCACGTCCGGTCCCTGGCTCAGCTCCGCCCAGCGCCGATGCAGGCTCTTCAGCGGCTGGACACAGTGGCAGGACTGATCGAACCAGTGCTTGGTCGCATGCAGCGGGCTGTACGGCGAAGCGCCGGCGAAGGTCTGACCGTGCCGTGCGGGTTGGTAGGGCGAGAGCATCGCAGCCTGCAGGCGCGCCGCTTCCGGGCCGCCCAGGAACAGCCTTTTGAGCGTGACAGAGGGGCCGGGCGCGTCTTCAGGCAAGCCCGGGGCGAGCGAGGCCGAGGCGGATGCGCTTGCGTACGCTGAAGCCGATGGCGCCGGAACGCACGGGACCTAGGCGGACGGGACTGGCGCACAGAGAGGCGGTGCATGGGGGAATTACGCAGGGAGCGGCGGCGCAGAGGGCATCGGCGGGCCGGATGGCGGGCTGTGCGGCGGACTGCGGGGCCGCCGTGGGCGGCTCGGGACGGATAGAGCGGAACATCGGCGTCCTACTCTCCAGGAAGTGCGTCATGGGTCGATCCGCCGCGCGGCCGGTTCCCGCTGCGCGCTGGATGGATGTTCTACAATTCGCGCATGCGTATTCAACTAAAATACTTCGCCTCGATCCGCGAGGCCCTGGGCACCTCGGGCGAGGAAGCGGTGCTGCCACCGCAGTTGGCCACCATCGCCGATGTCCGCGCCTGGCTGTGCGCGCGCGGGCCCATCTGGACCGAGGCCCTGGGCGGCGAGAAGCGCGTGCGCGGCGCGCGTCCGCGAGGGCTGCGAAGTGGCGTTTTTCCCGCCGGTGACCGGAGGCTGAGATGGCGGTGCGCATCCAGGAGGCCGATTTCGACGTGTCCGCCGAGCTGGCCGGCCTGCGCGCAGGCCGGCTCGACGTCGGCGGGCTGGCAAGCTTTCTCGGCACCGTGCGCGACCTCAACCAGGGCGACGCCGTCTCGGCCATGGAGCTCGAGCACTATCCGGGCATGACCGAACGCGCGCTCGAGGACATCGTCGCCCAGGCGCATGCGCGCTGGACGCTGCTCGACGCCCTGGTGATCCACCGCGTGGGCAAGCTCGCGCCGGGCGATCAGATCGTGCTGGTGATCGTGGCGGCGGCGCACCGCGGTGAGGCCTTCGCCGCCTGCGAATTCATCATGGACTATCTCAAGACGGCCGCGCCCTTCTGGAAGAAGGAATCGACGCCGGCCGGCGCGCGCTTGGTGGACTCGCGCAACAGCGACAACTGGGCGATGGAAAAATGGGGACTGGCGGGGCAGGGTCTGGGCCGCGCCGAAGAACAGCGCTCGGAACCGGCGCGGACCAGGGAGGATGAACGGCGATGAATGTATTGGGATTTCTCGGCGTGGTCACGGGCGCGATGCTCGGCGCCTGGCTGCGCTGGGCCTTCGGCGTTGGCATGGCCGGCGCCTCGGCCACGATGCCCGGCGGGCTGCCGCTGGGCACGCTGGCGTCCAACCTGCTGGGCGGCCTCCTGATCGGCTGCGCCATCGCCTATTTCGCCGGCCATCCGGACCTCAATCCCGCTTGGCGGCTGTTCGCCGTGACCGGCTTCCTGGGCGGGCTGACCACCTTCTCCTTCGAAAGCCTAGGCTATCTGCTGGATGGCCGCTATATGCTGGCCGTCGGGCATTCGTCCGTCCACCTGTTCGGCTCCCTGCTGACGTGCGCGCTGGGCCACGCGCTGACTGAAAAGCTCGCCTGAACCCGGCTCGGCCGCGCCGGCGGCCGGATTCTTGATCTGGCGCAAGAAATACCCGCTTGAAATCGGGAGCATTCTCCCCATCTCTTGTCCATCCGACGACTCCAGAAAGAGAGATCATGCGCATCGACAAACTGACGACCAAATTCCAGGAAGCCCTGGGCGAGGCCCAGAGCCTGGCCCTGGTCAACGACAATCCCTATATCGAGCCGGCCCACGTGCTGCTCGCCCTGCTGCGCCAGTCCGACGGCGCGGCCAAGTCGCTGTTGGCGCGTTCCGGCGTGAACACGGCGGGCCTGGCCACGGCGCTCGAAGCCTCGCTCAAGAAGCTGCCGCAGGTGCAGGGCGGCGACGGCCAGATCCAGGTCGGGCGCGACACCGCCGGCCTGCTCAACCAGACCGAAAAACTCGCCACCAAGCGCGGCGACCAGTACATAGCCAGCGAGCTCTTCCTGCTCGCCTTGGCTGAGGACAAGGGCGAGGCCGGCAAGCTCGCGCGCGAGCACGGCCTCTCGGCCAAGGCCCTGGACACCACGGTGAACGCCGTGCGCGGAGGAGAGAACGTGAGCAGTCCCGAAGCGGAAAGCCAGCGCGAGGCGCTGAAGAAATACACCCTGGACCTCACCGAGCGCGCCCTGGCCAACAAGCTCGACCCGGTCATCGGCCGCGACGACGAAATCCGCCGCGCCATCCAGATCCTGCAGCGCCGCACCAAGAACAACCCGGTGCTGATCGGCGAGCCCGGCGTGGGCAAGACCGCCATCGTCGAGGGCCTCGCGCATCGCATCATCAACGGCGAAGTGCCAGAGACGCTCAAGAACAAGCGCGTGCTCTCGCTCGACATGGCCGCGCTGCTGGCCGGCGCCAAGTACCGCGGCGAATTCGAGGAGCGGCTCAAGGCCGTGCTCGCCGACATCGCCAAGGACGAGGGCCGCACCATCGTCTTCATCGACGAAATCCACATCATGGTCGGCGCCGGCAAGGCCGAGGGTGCGATCGACGCCGGCAACATGCTCAAGCCCGCGCTGGCGCGCGGCGAGCTGCATTGCATCGGCGCGACCACGCTAGACGAATACCGCAAGTACATCGAGAAGGATGCCGCGCTCGAGCGCCGCTTCCAGAAAGTGCTCGTGGGCGAGCCCACCGTGGAGGCGACCATCGCCATCCTGCGCGGCCTTCAGGAGAAATACGAACTGCACCACGGCGTGGAGATCACCGACCCGGCCATCGTCGCCGCCGCCGAGCTCTCCAACCGCTACATCACCGACCGCTTCCTGCCGGACAAGGCCATCGACCTGATCGACGAGGCGGCCGCGCGGATCAAGATGGAGATCGATTCCAAGCCCGAGGTGATGGACAAGCTCGACCGCCGCATGGTCCAGCTCAAGATCGAGCGCGAAGCCGTGCGCAAGGAGACCGACGAAGCCTCGATGAAGCGCATGGAGCTGATCGAGCAGGAGATCACCCGGCTCGAGCGCGAATACGCCGACCTCGAGGAAATCTGGAAGGCCGAGAAGGGCGCCGCCCAGGGCACCGCCCAGGTCAAGGAAGAGATCGACCGCGTGAAGGCCGACATCGCGCGCCTGCAGCGCGAGGGCAAGCTCGACAAGGTCGCTGAGCTCCAATACGGCAAGTTGCCGGGCCTGGAAGCCAAACTCAAGGCCGCAGTGGACGCCGAGACGAACGAGCAGAAGGCGCCCAACAAGCTGCTGCGCACCCAGGTCGGCGCCGAGGAGATCGCCGAGGTGGTCTCGCGCGCCACCGGCATTCCCGTTTCCAAGATGATGCAGGGCGAGCGCGACAAGCTGCTGAAGATGGAAGAGGTGTTGCACCGGCGCGTGGTCGGTCAGGACGAAGCCATCGGCGCGGTGGCCGACGCCATCCGCCGTTCGCGCGCCGGTCTCTCCGACGAGAACCGGCCCTACGGCTCCTTCCTCTTCCTCGGCCCCACCGGTGTGGGCAAGACCGAGCTGTGCAAGGCGCTGGCGGGCTTCCTCTTCGACAGCGAGGAGCATCTGATCCGCATCGACATGAGCGAATTCATGGAGAAGCATTCGGTCGCGCGCCTGATCGGCGCGCCCCCGGGCTACGTAGGCTACGAGGAAGGCGGCGCTCTGACCGAGGCGGTGCGGCGCAAGCCCTACAGCGTGATCCTATTCGACGAGGTGGAGAAGGCGCATCCGGACGTGTTCAACCTGCTGCTGCAGGTGCTGGACGACGGCCGCCTGACCGACGGCCAGGGCCGCGTGGTGGACTTCAAGAACACGGTGATCGTGATGACCTCGAACCTGGGATCGCAGCTGATCCAGGCGATGAGCGGCGAGTCGCAGGAAGCGGTCAAGGGCGCGGTGTGGCAGGAAGTGAAGCAGCATTTCCGGCCCGAGTTCCTGAACCGGATCGACGAAGTTGTGGTCTTCCACGGACTCGACCAGGCGCACATCACGGCCATCACCGACATCCAGCTCGCGCGCCTGCACGCCCGTCTGGCGAAGATGGACGTGCAGCTCGAGGTCAGCGACAGCGCCTTGAAGATGCTGGCCGAGGCGGGCTACGACCCGGTCTTCGGCGCCCGGCCGCTCAAGCGCGCCATCCAGCAGCAGATCGAGAACCCGGTCGCCAAGCTGATCCTGGAAGGCAAGTTCGGGCCCAAGGGCGTGGTGCCGGTGGACGTGCGCGAGGGGAAGCTGGTCTTCGACCGCGTGATCCACTGAGCGCGGCGGCTGCCACCACTACCACCAGTAGGCGGCGTTCAGGTGCAGTTCCTGGGGCAGTTGTCCCGCGCCACCGAAAGGCAATGCGAGATAGCCGAGGTTCCACTGCGTGTTCTTGCGCCGGTGCAGCGCCAGTCCTGCCTCGATGGCAAGGCCGCTGATCACGCTGCCACGCGCGGGCGCGGCCGAGCCTGAAAATCCACAGCCGGCCTGCGCGCTGGCGCAGGCGGCGTCGATGAAGCTTGCGGTGTAGTCCGCGCCGCTGCGATGCAGCATCCGGCTCAGGCTGAGCTCCAGGCTGGGCCGCAGAAGCCATCCGCCGTTGAATGCCTCGGTCCAGTCCATACGGACGCCGGCGCCCGCTGAAACGTTGCTCGACGGCCTCGCCTGCACAGAGAGGCGCATCGGCGAAGCGGAATGCCTTGCTGGCTTCCGCGCCGGCATGCGACACGGTGTAGGAGAAGCGGGTATTGGTCGGGGCTGCCTCGCCGTTGCTCAGCGAAAGAAGCCGCGAGCTGTCCTGGCTGAATTTCCCCAAGCCCGCGCTGGCGGCGAAGTGCCATCCGTCTGCGGTCTGCCGGTCGGCAAACAGACCGGCGTGCCAGCCTTTCACTGATCCCGCGACATAACTGGCCCCGGCTCCAAGGACGAGGTCCGCCGCGCCGTCCACGCCGGCGAAACGATGCTCCACGCCGGCACGGTAACGCTGTGAGCGCCGCCCGTCCGGCAGGCCCAGCAGACAGCCTTCGATGCTGCCTGCCGTGTGACGGCCCAAAGCGGCGTTCCAGCGCTCGCGCGCCTGATCGAGCGCATCGCGGTCGCCGCGGGACAGCGACGCATGGACGAGGCCAGGACGAGGGCCAGGATCATGGCCGCCGTCCGCGTCGCGCAAGCCGCTCAAACTCAAGCCGGCGGGGTTGCCGTGCCGCCAATCCGCGAGGCGCCGCGCGGCAAGCGCGGAGAAGCTTGCCGAGAGTGTGTCGCCGAGCCGATAGGCATCCGCGAGATTGCCGGGATGCAGAGCGTCCAGACTGGCGGCGATGCCGTCGGCATTGTCCAGCAGCAGCTGGCCGAAGGCCGCCTGCAGTTCGGGCGCGGCGCAGCCGCGCAAGCGATCGATCGCGGACGCGACGGCTTGCCACCGGGGCGTGTCGGCGTAGCGGGAGAAGGGCAGCGCAGGGCTTGCGCCCAACATCCGCATCAGGCGCTCGAAGTCGAAACGGTTGTTGCTGAAGACAGTGATCCCCAGGCCGCAGCGCGGGTTGGTGAATGAACCCATCATGTTGCCGGCGCTTACCCATGCGCCGCCCAGCCGGATCAGAAGCGGTCCGCCGCTGTCGCCGGCGCATCCCGTCTGGTCGTAGCCGGGCAGTGCGGCGGTGGCGATCAAGGTCGATTCAGCGAGCGGCATGTCGGCCGAGCTGCCGTATTGCTCGAGGTCCGTCGGACTGCCGACCGGAACGGCGAGCATCTGCGGCAGCGATAGGATCTGCCGCGCCAGTTGCTTGAGCACCGGGGATTTCAGGGCGGCCGCATTCTCCCCGGGCCGCGCCTTGCGCGTCATGCCCCAGCTGAGCGCCAGGCCCATCGCGCCGGCCTGGATATCGTCTTTGCCCGCGACGCGGATCACCTCGCCGGCGAACCTGGGCTGGTCCAGCATGACCAGGGCGAGGCCATCGAGCTTGGTCATCAGGATCAACAGGCCTTTCGCGCCGGCGCTGCGGCCGGGCTGCCGGCGATCCGGACCGCCGACCCAGACTCTGGTGGGCACCTTGGCCACCACCGTATCGTTGTCCAGGTCATCGCTGGTGACGCAATGCGGGGCGGTCAGCACAAGTCCGGCGCCGAACCATGACGCCCCCGCAAACGTGGCTGCCTGCCGGACTGCCGAAGGGCTCCTGGGCGAAGGGCAGCGCCGCGTCTTGCAGCGAGGCCATGAACGGAAACGGATTGTTGTCGCCGGAAGTCGGGACCTCGGTCCTGCCGCTGATGGCGGCGGCAGGACCGGCCGCGGCAAGTACGCACAGCGCGGCGGCGGTCTTGGTGAACCAGATACGCATCGATCTGCACCCTCCAAATGCGGATGGGTGCCAAGCTGTGCGGATTCGTTGCTAGCGGCGGATGTCGTTCACAAGTCTTGAAGAAAATACCGAATCGGACGACTCAGGCTTGCGCCGGCGCCATCCGGATGCCGCTTTCCCTGAGCGTGTCGGCGACGGCTTCGAGCACCGCCGCGATCTCCGCGCCACCGATGGCGCCGATGCAGCCGATGCAGCCGATGTGGAAGGTCTCCAGGCGCGTGAGTTTCCCCGGATAGAGGATGAAGCCGCGCTCGCGCATCTGTTCGTAGAAGCGCTTGAACTGATAGGCCGGATCGGCGGGCGTGTGGAAGGTGACGATGACCCGCGCCTGCGCCGCGTCGTCCAGGAAGGGCCGGAAGCCGAGTTAGCGCATGTCCCCGACGAGCTGGCGGCAGTTGGCGGAGTAGCGCACCGTGCGCTTCCAGGCCGCCTTCGGCACGGTATTGCGCCAGCGAGGCGTGCAGCGCGGCGAGCACATGGGTGGGCGGGGTGAAGCGCCACTGGCCGGTCTTTTGCAGATAGATCCACTGGTCGTGCAGATCCAGGGCCAGCGAATGGCTGTTGCCGGTGGCCGCCTCGAGGCTGGCGCGCGTGGCGATGACGAAGCCCATGCCGGGCACGCCTTCGAGGCATTTGCCCGATGCCGCGATCACCGTTTCGATGGGCATGGCACGCAGGTCGATGGGCAGCATGCCGAAGGCGCTCATGGCGTCGACGATGAGCCTACGGCCCTGGCGCGCGACGGCCATCGCGACTTCGGGCAACGGATTGAGGATGCTGGCGCTGGTCTCACAATGCACGAGGGCGACATGGGTGATGGCCGGGTCGGCCTGCAGCGCGCGCTCCACCGCGGCGGGGTCGACGGGCCTGTCGTCGCCGAAGGGCAGGGCGACGGCCTCGCGGCCGAGGTAGCCAAGGATGCGCTGGCAGTAGGCGCCGTTGTCGGGCACCAGCACCTTGCCCGCGCGCGGCACGAGCGTGCCCAGCGCGGCTTCGACGGAGAAGGTGCCGCTGCCCTGCAGGGGAATGCAGACGTGGCTCGCCTCGCCGTGGGCGATGCCGACGAGGTCGGCGCAGACCGAGGCGATTAGCGCGTTGAAGGCGTCGTCCAAGGAGCCCCAGTCGCGCAGCATCGCGCTCTTGGTGGCGGCGCTCGTGGTGAGCGGACCGGGGGTGAGGAGCACAGGGTCCGCGCGGCGGGCGGGCGCGGCGTTAAAGACGCTCGAGACGTTCGGGTCGGGCCGGGACTGGGTCATGTCAGCGGGTGCCGTTGATGGTGTAGTCGAACAATTGGTAGCTCTTGAGGCCGTGCACGGCGCGCGTCCGGTAGGTCTCGTTGAGCGGCGCGCTGAGGATGAAGGGCACGCTGGCCTCGGAGACGCCACCGTGGCTGCGCAGGCGCGCGTCGCGCAGGGCGGAGAGGTCGTGCTCATTCGCCGAGCCGCCGATGACGGTATTGGCGTCGGCGATGACCGCCACTTCGCCTTCGCGGTCGGGCGCCTCGGCCACGCCGGGGATGCGGCAGATGTGGGCGATGATGTCCGCGGCGCTCACGCGCTGATGGTCGCGGATCCAGACGCGCACGAAGCCGCCGAGCGCGCCGTGGTGGCGCACGAAGGAATCGGTGATCGGGCAGACAACGCGCGCGGTGTCGGCGCCGAAACGCTCGTTGATGATGTCCTGCAGGTAGACGACGTTGGGGCTGCCGTCTGGAAGGGACTTGTCGTTCATGCCGTGGTCGGCGGTGAGCGCGACGATGGCGCCTAGCGATTCGAGCCGGCCGAAGCAGGCGTCGATGTGCTTGAAGAAGTCGTCGGCCACGGGGTCGCCGGGGGCGTTCTTGTGCTGGATGTAGTCGGTGAGCGAGAGGAACATCAACTGCGGGCGAACGCGTTCGAGCAGGCGGATGCCGGCCTCGAGCACGAAGAGCGAGAGATCGGCCGAATACATGTCGGGCAGCGGCCGGCCAACGAGCTCGAGCACGTTCTCGATGCCGTTCTCGGCGAGGGTGCACTGGTCGGAATTCTCGGAGGAGAAGCTGATGTTGCCGCGCGCGAGGTCCAGGTCCTTGCCGAGCTGGCGGCGCAGCTTGTCCTTGGCGGTGATCGAGACGACCTTGGCGCCGGCGTCGGCGAACTGCTTGAGCAGGGTGGGGCTGCGCAGCAGCTCGGGGCCGGTCATGACCACTTCCTTGCCGGTGGCGGCGTCGAGGTAGTAGTTGCCGGAGATGCCGTGCACCGAGGCCGGAGCGCCGGTGATCAGGGACATGTTGTTGGGGCAGGTTAAGCTGGGCACGGCGCCCGCGGCCACGCCGGAGAAGCCGCGCTGGATGCAGCTTTCGATATTGGGTAGGATGCCGTCGGCGATGCCGCGCTCGATATACGCCGGGTCGCCGCCGTCGATGCACACGACGACGATGGGCCGCGTGGGCCAGGCATAGTCCACACCATTGAGGTGAATGGTCTTGTTGTCCATGGTGGTCAGATGAAGCTTTGGCGGATGCGCGCGGAGATCAGATCGATGACGGTGACGCTGGCGATCAGGATGATCAGCACGGCGGTGACCTGGGCGTAGTCGAAGCCGCGGATGACTTCGAGCATGATCACGCCGATGCCGCCCGCGCCGACCATGCCCAGCACCGAGGTCGAGCGCACGTTGGATTCGAAGCGGTAGAGCGAATACGAGATCCACAGCGGCAGCACCTGCGGGATCACGCCGTAGAGGATTTCCTCCAGGACGCTGGCACCGGTGGCGTGCACGCCTTCGACGGGACGCGGATCGATGGCCTCCACCGCCTCGGCGAAGAGCTTGGCGAGCACGCCGGCGAAGGGCCCAAAGGCCGACGGCGACGATGAAGAGCGTGGCGAAGACCATCTCGTTGATCGCGCGGCAGGCATCCATCACGCGGCGCACCGGCTGGTAGAGCCAGGCCGGCACGATTTTCTCGGCGCACAGCAGGCCGCAGGGCACGGCGCAGACGATGGCCAGCAGGATGCCCCAGATGGCGATGTGCACGGTGATCGCCATTTCCTGGAGGTAGATGCGCCAGTCATGGAAATCCGGCGGGAAGAACTCCTTGGCGAAGGTCGCCATGTTGGCCGAGTCCTTGAACAGGTCCAGCGGCCACATGTCCGCGCCCGGCCAGGCCCAGATCAGCACCAGGCCGAAGGCCAGCCAGGCGAGCCGTGAGGCGACGCTCACGGGCGGCGGGGAGAGGGGCATTTCCTTGATCGTGGTTTGCGCGTGCATGGCGTCGGGACGGTGATCGGTGGTTTCTGGTCCGTACTCGAGGCGGGGGCCGGCCGCCACGGGCCTGCGCCCACGCGGTCGGAGCGCCGTTTACTTGATCAGCTTGGAGAGCGCGCCGAGTTTGGCGTCGATCTCGGCGAGCTTGACCTTCTTGTCGGCGGCGGACATGTTCTTGAGGGTTTCCTTCTCACGCTCGTTCTTTCCGTAGCCGGTGACGAAGTCCTGGATCTTCTTCTTCAGGTCGGCGGGCAGGTCCTTGCGCCAGACCAGCGGATTGCGCGGGATCAGCGGCGAGGTCCAGAGGATGCGGATCTGGGCCAGCTTCTCGGGGGCCTTTTCCTTCATCTTGTCGGTGATCTCGCTGTTGCAGGTGGTGACGTCGACCTGCTTGTTGAGCACGGCGAGGAGGTTGCCTTCGTGGTTGGAGGAGCGAACGACCTTGAAGAGCGTCTTTGGGTCGGCGTTGTTCTGCGTGAAGACGTAGTAGGTCGGGACCAGGGTGCCGGAGGTGGAGGAGGGGTCGCCGATGCCGAAGGAATAGTCCTTGCCGTTCTTGAGCACCTGGTCGATCGAGGTGATACCCGAATCCTTGTGGGTGATGATGTAGGAGTAGTAGCCGGGCGTGCCGTCGAGGTCGACGAACTGGGCGAAGACTTCACTGCCGGCGCGGTCCACCGCGTCAATGGCGGCCTTGTTGCCGTACCAGACGATCTGCACCTTGTTGAAGTGCTGGCCTTCGATGATGCCGGGTAGTCGGTGGCGTAGAAGCCGTTGACCTTGACGCCGACGGCCTTGGTCATGTCGTCGAGGAAGGGCTCCCACATCTGGCGCAGGGCGCCGGCTTTTTCGGTGGCGATGATGCCGAAGTTCAGTTCCTTGACGTCGGCGGCCTTGGCGGCACCAACGCAGGCGCCTGCCAGGGCCAGCGCGGCCAGGAGCAGTTTGGGTAATCGCATGGTCGCTTCCTTATTGATGCGGCAATATAAAGATTTAACTTATTATCATTTCTGGCATGCGAATTGGCATGGAAAAAGAAGACGCTCGATACCAGAAACTGGAGCAACTGCACGAGAGGCGAAAGCAGGTCGTGAGGTTGCATCGGAAGGGATACGGAGTCATGGGGTTTCACGCCGAAAAAGCCGATCAAGCGCGCTTACGAACAGCGACCGGAGTCTGTCAAGCAGTGGATCGATCAGGAGTATCCGGCCATCGAGAAGCGCGCCAAGGCCAAAGGTGGCGAGACTCACTGGGGTGACGAAACCGCGTTGGTGAATACGGATGTTCGGGGCCGCAGTTATGCTCCCAAAGGGCAAGCCCCGGTCACGATGGCGGTTAGAGGTACGCGACAGAAGCTGTCGATGATTTCCACAGTGACCAATCAGGGCAAGGCAAGCTGGATGATCATCGATGGTGCCTTTAACCACGAGAAGCTCATCGAGTTCTTCGAGGCGCTGGTGGCCGATGGCAAGCGCGCGGGCAAGAAAGTGTTCCTGATCCTCGACAACCTCAGCGTGCATCACTGCAAGCCGGTCAAGGCATGGCTTGCCGAGCACCAAGCCGACATCGAAGTCTTTTACCTGCCCAGCTACAGCCCGGAGCTCAATCCGGATGAGCGACTCAACGCCGACCTGAAACATGTCATCAGAACATGAGTCCCCGTCAGAACAAAGGCAAAATTACACGCCGCAGCAAAGAACCACATGGCGTTCATCGAAACCCATTCCGAACGCGTGAAGTCCTACTTCCAGGATCTCCGCGTCAAATACGCCGAATTAAAACTTTTTAATTCCGAGTCAATAGGCACTTTCCCTTAGAGCTGGTCTTGCACCGGAAAAAATTTGTCTGACCAGTTGCTCGATCGGAGGCGATCATAATATGCTTAGCGCTCCGGTTCCAGATCGGCAATGCAGGATTTTTGATGAATGTATTGATTACGGATTACGACTTTCCCGACGTCGAGATGGAGCTTGATCTGTTTCGCAGCGCGGGCTTCAAAGCTTCCTCCGCGCAATGCCGGACGGAAGACGAATTGATCGCCGCCGGCAAGGAAGCCGACGCCTTTCTTCTCTAATACGCGCCGGCCGGCCGCAAGGTCTTCGAGGCCCTGCCCAGGCTCAAACTCGTGAGCCGCTACGGCGCGGGCTTCGACATGGTCAACACCGGCGACGCGCAGGCCTGCGGCGTGTGGGTCGGCAATTCCCCCGACTACAGCATCCATGAAGTCGCCTCGCATGCGCTGTCCATGGCGCTGAATCTGACGCGGCATCTCTCCTTCTACGACCGCGACGTGCGCACCAGAAAATGGCACTACCTGTCGCCCGGCGTGCTGCAGCAGCCGTCGAAGATGACGGTGGGCGTGCTGGGCCTGGGCCGCATCGGCAAGCGCTTCGCGCATCTGGCGCGAGAAACCTTCGGCCGCGTCATCGCCTGCGATCCGCACCTGATGCCCTACGACTTCCCGCCCTATGTGGAGCGCGTCGCCTTCGACGGCCTGCTCGCGCAGTCCGACCTGATCTCGCTGCACAAGCCGCTCAACGACGAGACGCGCAACATCCTCGGCGCTGGCGCCTTCGCGAAGATGAAGAAGGGCGCCTATCTGGTGAACACCGTGCGCGGCGGCATCGTCGACGTCGACGCCGCACATGCCGCGCTGGAGGGCGGCCGGCTCGGCGGGCTCGCGCTCGACGTGCTGCCCAATGAGCCGCCCGGCATAGGTCATCCGCTGGTGCGCCATCCGCGCACCATGCTCACTCCGCATGCGGCCTTCTTTTCGCGCGACGCCGAGATCGAGCTGCGCCTCAAGGCCGCACAGAACATCATCAGCTTCGCCAAGACCGGCAAGCCGGATTACGTCGTCGTCCACGGAGAAAGAACATAGTAAGCGTGACCCTCAGGGGCGTCAAGAAAGACTTCCAGGGGGTCGAGGTTCTGCACGGCGTGGACATATCGACATCGAGGAAGGCTCCTTCACCGTGCTGGTGGGGCCATCGGGCTGCGGCAAGTCCACGCTGCTGCGCATGGTCGCCGGCCTGGAGGAGATCAGCGAGGGCGAGATCCACATCTGCGAGCGCTGCCTCAACAACGTGCCGCCCAAGCAGCGCGACATCGCCATGGGCCGCGCCATCGTGCGCGATACGCAGGTCTTTCTCTTCGACGAGCCGCTGTCCAATCTCGACGCCAAGCTGCGCGTATAGATGCGCACCGAGATCAAGGCGCTGCACCAGAGCCTGAAGACGACCTCGGTCTACGTCACCCACGATCAGATCGAAACCATGACCATGGGCGACAAGATCGTCGTCATGCGCGACGGCTTTGTCGAGCAGATCGGCAGCCCGCTGGAGCTTTATGACCGGCCGGCCAACGTCTTCGTCGCGGGCTTCATCGGCTCGCCGGCGATGAACATGCTGCCCGGAACGATGCGCCACGACGGCGCGGGCAGCTGCGTGGAGCTGCGCGACGGCGCGCTGATCGAAGTTTCGCCGAACAAGATCGGCGCTGAGGGCCAGCGCGTGCTGTTCGGCACGCGGCCCGAGCATCTGCACCTAGTGGAAGGCAGCTACGGCGGCATCTCGGTGAAGGTCGAGGTGGTCGAGCCCACGGGCGCGGACACCTACGTCGCCTGCCGGCATGCCGACGCGGCGGTGTCGGTGGTCTTCCATCAACGCCAGGATCTGAACCCGGGCAGCGTCATTTACCTACAGCCCGACATGGCGCAGGTGCATGTGTTTGATTTGCAGACAGGAGCGAACCTGCTGCGCAGATAGAAGAAAACGGCAGTACCGGTGGTGGTCAATTCATTACAACTACAGATTGGAGACAGACATGAAGCCATTCAGCAGAAGAGATTTCCTCCAGACCGGCGCGGCCGCCGCCAGCGGCATGGTCGGACCTCTGGCGCACGCCCAGCACGCCACGCTCGCCTATAAGCCGGAGAAGGGCGCCAATCTGCGTGTGCTGCGCTGGAAGCGCTTCGTGCAGGGCGAGGAAGACGCCTTCAACGCCAACATCGCCAAGTTCGCGCAGCTCCACGGCGTTGAGGTCAAGATCGACAACGAGGGCTGGGAGGACTTGCGGCCCAAGGCGGCGGTATCGGCCAACGTCGGAAGCAGCCCCGACATGAACATGGGCTGGTTCGACGATCCGCACCAATATCCCGACAAGCTTATGGACGTCACCGAGCTGGCCGAATACCTGGGCAAGAAATACGGCGGCTGATACGACGTCTGCGCCGCTATGGCATGCGCACCGGCACCAAGCAATGAATCTCGCTGCCCTGGGGCATCATCGCCAACGCGCTCGTCAACCGCGACAGCCACGTCAAGGCCGTCGGCTTCGACGGCATCCCCAAGGACACCGCGGGCTTCCTCAAGCTGTGCCAGGAGATGAAGGCCAAGGGCACGCCGGCCGGCTTCGCGCTGGGCAAGGCGGTGGGTGATGGCAACAACTGGGTGCACTGGCTGGTGTGGTTGCACGGCGGCAAGATGGTCGACGAGAAGAGCAACGTCGTCATCAATTCCCCCGAGACCGTCGCCGCGCTGGAATATGCGCACCAGCTCTACCAGACATTCATCCCCGGCACCCTGTCCTGGCAGGATCCGAACAACAAAAAGGCCTTCCTCGACGGTCAAGTCAGCCTGACCGCCAATGGCATCTCGGTATACTACGCGGCGAAGAATTCGCCCGACGCAAAAATGCAGGACATGGCCAAGGACATCCAGCACGCTCACTTCCCGATCGGTCCGGTGGGCAAGCCCTCGGAGCTGATGCTGTTCAAGCACAGCAAGTATCCGAACGCCACCAAGGAGCTGGTGCGCTTCCTGATGAAAGGCGAGCAGTACAACCCCAGGATGGAGAAGTCCATCGGTTACGTGGCCCAGCCGCTCAAGGCCTACGAGAAGAGTCCGATCTGGACCGCCGATCCGAAGCACACCGTCTACCGCGACGGCCCGGCGCTCATGACCTATCAAGGCAACGCCGGCCCGCTGGGCTATGCGTCGGCCGCCTGCATGGCCGACTACATCATGCTCGACATGGTGGCCGAAGCCTCCAGCGGCCAGCGCACGCCCAAGGAAGCCGCGGAGCGCGCGGCAGAACTGGCCAAGAGCTACTACAAGGTCTGAGGGTCAGAGAGGACCGATGAAGGCATACGCCGAACCCGGCCTGCTGGAGCGCCTCCAGCAGAACCGCCACGCCCTGGGCTATCTGTTCATGCTCCCGGCCGCGGTTCTGCTGGTCGGCCTGCTGGCCTATCCGCTGGGACTGGGGACCTGGCTGGGCTTCACCGACGCGAAGATCGGGCGGCCCGGCGTCTGGGTCGGACTGGAGAACTTCAAGTACCTCGTCACCGACTGCGTGGTGCAGATGGTGGTGTTCAACACCCTGTTCTACACGGTCGTGGCGAGCATCGCGAAATTCTTGCTCGACCTCTGGCTGGCGCTGCTGCTCAACAAGAACCTGCCCTTCAAGTCCTTCTTCCGCGCGGTGGTGCTGCGGTCCTGGATCGTGCCGACGGCCTTGTCGGCCATTGCCTTCTGGTGGATCTACGATTCGCAGTTTTCGGTGGTGAGCTGGGCGCTGGTCAAGCTGGGCTGAATCGACAGCTATATCGATTTCCTCGGCGATCCCTGTCTGGCGAGCATCTCCACCATCATCGCCAACGTCTGGCGCGGCATTCCCTTCGTGGCGATCTCGCTGCTGGCTGGTTTGCGGACGATCTCGCCTTCTTATTACGAGACGGCGGACATCGACGGCGCCACCTCCTGGCAGAAGTTCCGCTACGTCACCCTGCCGTTGCTCTCGCCGATCATCGCGGTGGTGATGACCTTCTCGGTGCTGTTCACCTTCACCGACTTCCAGCTGATCTACGTGCTTACCCGCTGCGGCCCGCTCAATGCGACGCACCTCATGGCGACGCTGGCTTTCCAGCGCGCCATCCCTGGCGGTTCGCTGGGCGAGGCCATCGCCACGATGATGGTGCCGCTGCTTCTGGCGGCCATCATGTTCAGCTACTTCGGCCTGCAGCGCCGCGCCTGGCAGCAGGGGGGCGACAAATGAGCCGGCAAGCATGAGCACATCCACTTCGCAGTGCATAGACTATCTGCAGTCGCTGCCGCGCCGCTGGGTCACGGTCTACATCCCGCTGATCGCCTTCGTGATCGTGCTGCTCTTCCACTTCTACTGGATGGGGGTGACGGCCTTCAAGTCCAACGAAGAGCTGCTTTCCAAGACGGCCAATCCCTTCTGGCTGGTCAAACCCACGCTCACGCACTTCGACAAGCTACTCTTCCACACCTCCTGTCCGGGCTGGCTGTGGAACACAGTGCTGGTGTCGGTGAGCGCCACCTTACTGTCGCTGTTCTGCTCGGTGCTCGCGGCCTACTCGATCGAGCGACTTCGCTTCAAGGGCGCGCGGCCGGTGGGCGTTCTGATCTTCTTCTCCTATCTGGAGCCGCCCTCGATCATCTTCATCCCGCTCTCGAGCATCGTCTTCCAGTACGGGCTCTTCGACACGCGCCTCGCCCTGATCCTGACCTATCCGACCTTCCTCGTGCCCTTCTGCACCTGGCTGTTGATGGGCTATTTCCGCTCCATCCCCTATGAGCTGGAGGAGTGCGCGATGATGGACGGCGCCACGCGCTGGAAGATCCTCTTGCGCATCATCCTGCCGCTGGCGGTGCCGAGCCTGATCTCGGCGGGCATCTTCGCCTTCACGCTGTTCTGGAACGAATTCATCTACGCGCTGACCTTCGTGTCTCCTCCGAGGTGAAGACCGTGCCCGTTGGCGTGGTCACCGAACTGGTGGAGGGCGACGTCTACCACTGGGGCACGCTGATGGCCGGCGCGCTGCCGGTGGCCTTCATCTATTCCTTCTTCGTCGAATACTACGTCTCGGGGATGACCGGATCCGTCAAGGAATAGGGCCGGGAGTCGCGCGCATGGATCTGTATATCCGCCTGCATCCGGCCGACGACGTCGTCATCGCCCGCGCCCAGCTGCTCTCCGGCGCGCTCGCGGTGCGCAGCATGATTCCTCCGGGGCACAAGATCGCCGCGCGTGATCTGCCGGCCGGTGCGCCGGTGCGGCGCTACAACCAGATCATCGGCTTCGCCACCGCGCCCATCGCGGCGGGCTCGCACGTCCATCTGCACAACCTCGGCGTGGGCGGCGAGGGCGGCAAGTTCGAGTGCGACTACGCCTTCTGCGCCGACGCCCGCCCGACCGACTACGCGCCGAGCCCGCGAACATTCCAGGGCATCGTCCGCGCCGACGGCAGCATCGCCACGCGCAACTACCTCTGCGTGCTCACCAGCGTGAACTGCTCAGCGACCGTGGCACGCGCCATCGCCGACCATTTTCGCCGCGACGTCCATCCCGAGGCGCTGGCGGGCTTTCCCAACATCGACGGCGAGGGCATGGCGGTGCTGCGCCGAACGCTCGCCGGCTATGCGCGCCACGCCAACTTCGCCGGCATGCTGATGGTTGGCCTGGGCTGCGATGCCAACCAGATCGGCGATCTGCTGGAAGACCAGGGCCTTGCCGAGACCAGCCGCTTCAAGACCTTCAACATCCAGGATAGCGGCGGCACCGTGCAGACCGTGGCGTGCGGCGTGGCCATGCTCACCGGGATGCTCGAGGAGGCCAACGAAGCGCGGCGTACCGAAGTGCCCGCCTCGGCGCTCACCGTGGGCCTGCAATGCGGCGGCTCCGACGGTTATTCCGGCATCTCCGCCAATCCGGCCCTGGGCGCGGCGGTGGAACTGCTGGTGCGCCACGGCGGCACGGCCATCCTCTCCGAGACACCCGAGATCTACGGCGCGGAACATCTGCTCACGCGCCGCGCGCGCTCGCCCGAGGTGGTGGAGAAGCTCGTCGCGCACATCCGCTGGTGGGAAGACTATTGCGCGCGCAACCGCGGCGAGATGAACAATAACCCCTCGGCGGGCAACAAGGCCGGCGGGCTCACCACCATCCTCGAGAAATCACTGGGCGCGGTCGCCAAGGGCGGCACCATGCGGCTCGAGGACGTCTACGAATACGCCCAGCCGGTGAATTCCAAGGGCTTCGTCTACATGGACACGCCCGGCTACGACCCGGTCTCCGCCACCGGCCAGGTCGCTGGCGGCGCGAACCTGATCTGCTTCACCACCGGCCGCGGCTCGGCCTACGGCTGCGCGCCCTCGCCCTCGATCAAACTCTCCACCAACACGGCGCTCTGGCAGCACCAGGAGCCCGACATCGACATCAATTGCGGCGGCATCGTCGACGGCGCGGCGAGCATCCAGCATATGGGCGAGAAGACCAAGAGCGAGCGGCACGGCTACGGCCAGAGCGAATTCGTGCCCTGGCAGATCAGGGCGGTGATGTGATGGCGGGACAAGGCGCGGCGCGCGGAGAGGCCGTCGGCCTGATCGGCCTGGGCGCGATGGGCATGGGCATGGCGCAGTCGCTGCGCCGCGCGGGCTGCACGGTCCACGTTTGCGACAAGCGCGCGGACGTGGCCAAGGCTTTCACCGCTGAGGGCGGGACGGCGCATGCCGATCCGGCCGGCGTCGCCGCGCGGTGCGGGGTACTGGTCAGCATGGTGGTCAACGCCGCGCAGACCTAGGAGGTGCTCTTCGGCGCGGGCGGCGCGGCGGCGATGCGCCCGGGAAGCGCCTTCGTCATGTGCTCGACCGTCGATCCAAACTGGTCCTCGCGCCTGGAGGTGCGGCTCGCCGAGAAGGGCATTCTCTATCTCGACGCGACCATCTCCGGCGAGATCACAATAATGACGGAGGGCGCCGACGCCGCCTATGCGCTCTGCGAGCCCATCCTCAAATACATCTCGGCGCGCTTCTACAAGCTCGGCGCCAAGGCCGGCGCCGGCTCCAAGGTCAAGATCATCAACCAGCTGCTCGCCGGCGTGCATATCGCCGCGGCGGCCGAGGCGATGGCGCTGGGCCTGCGCGAGGGCGTGGACCCACGCGATCTCTACGAGGTCATCAGCAACAGCGCGGGCAATAGCTGGATGTTCAGCAACCGCATGCCCCACGTGCTCGACGCCGACTACACCCCGCTCTCGGCCGTGGACATCTTCGTCAAGGACCTGGGCCTCGTGCTCGACACCGCGCGCGCCAGCAAATTCCCGCTGCCCCTGGCTTCCACCGCCCATAAGATGTTCATGCAGGCTTCCCGGCGCCGGCCACGGCGGCGAGGACGACGCGGCGGTGATCAAGATCTTCCCGGGCATCGAACTGCCCAGCAAGCCGGAGTAGCCGCACGTGGCCGGCCTGCTGCTCGGCTGCATCGCCGACGATTTCACGGACGCCACCGACCCTCGCCAACAATCTCGTGCGCGCGGGCATGCGCACGGTGCAGATGATCGGCGTGCCGGAGGGGGGCGCGGATATGGCGCCGGCGGGTGCGACGGGTGGTGGACAGGACGGCGCGCAGGCCGTCGTCGTCTCGCTCAAGTCGCGCAAGATTACCGCCGCGCGGGCGGTGGAGCAATCGCTCGCTGCGCTGGCTGCGCGGGCAGGGCGCACGGCAGATCGATTTCAAATACTGCTCGATCTTCGACTCCACCGACGCCGTCAACATCGGCCCGGTCGCCGATGCGCTGATGGCCGAGCTGGGAACGGACTTCACCATCGCCTTCCCGGCCTTCCCCGAGAACAAGCGCACCGTCTTCAAGGGCTATCTCTTCGCCGGCGAGGTGCTGCTCAACGAATCGGGCATGCAGCATCATCCGCTCACGCCCATGACCGATCCCAACCTCGTGCGCGTGCCGCAGCGGCAAACGCCGTCCAAGGTGGGGCTGATCGACTACACGGCGGTCGCCGGCGGGCGCGAGCGCGTCGCCGCGCGCATCGCGGTCGCTGACGCGATCTCCGACGCCGACCTGCGCAGCCTCGCCGCCGGCTGCAAGGACTTGCCGCTCGTCACCACCGGCTCCGGCGTGGCGATCGGCCTGCCGGCCAACTGGGACATCCGCCCTGATCCGCGCGCCGCTGCGCTGCCTCCGGCGCCGGGGCGTATGGCCGTCGTCTCAGGCAGCTGCTCGCAGGCGACCAATGCGCAGGTGCGCGCCTTTATCGCGGCGAGGGGCCGGCCTTTTTCGTCGATCCGATGCGCCTCGCCGCCGGAGAGAGGCTGGCGGAGCAGGCGCTCACATGGGCGCGCGCGCAAGACGGCGAGGCCCCGGTCCTGGTCTATACGACGAGCGAGCTGGCGGCGCTGGTCGAGCAGGCGCTCGCGGCGGTGGCGCGCGGCCTCGTGGTGGAGCAGGGCTTGCGCCTGCTGGTCGTAGCGGGCGGCGAGACCTCGGGCGCCTGCGTCTAGGCGCTGGGTGTGAGCGCCTAGCGCATCGGCCCGCAGATCGATCCGGGCGTGCCATTGTGCCGCGCCTGGGCGCCGGAAGCGCGCGCTCACCTGCATCTGACCTTGAAATCGGGTAACTTCGGCGCTGAGCATTTCTTCACCAATGCATTCACCCCGGAGGCTGCCTGACATGCCGAGCGCCGAATCCCAGTTGCGCGAAGAGGTCTGCCGCATCGGCAGGCGTCTCTACGACCGCGGCCTTGCGCATGCCACCGCCGGCAACATCAGCGCGTGGCTCGAGGACGGCTTCCTGATCACGCCCACCGACGCCTGCCTAAGCGAGCTCGACCCTGCGCAGCTGGTCAAGACCGACGCCCAAGGCAGCACGCAGGCCGCGGGCCGCGGGTCCGAGGTCCTCCAAGACGCTCGCGCTGCACCGGCGCATCTATGCGGTCGACGCCGAGGCCGGCGCGGTGATCCACACGCATTCCACCCATCTCGTGGCGCTCACGCTGGAGCGCACCGTGAGCATGCCCCAGGTGCTGATCCACGAGGCGGCGGTGATGTCGCTCGCGCCGCTGCCCGACCTGGAGCACGTGCCCGCAAGCTTCCCCGACCTGCTGCCGCCGATCACGCCCTATTTCGTGATGAAGGTCGGCCACGTGCCGCTACTGTCCTATCACCAGCCCGACGATCCGCGCGTGGCGGACCTCGTCGGCGCGCTGATCGAGAGCATTCTGCCGCCGCGCGCGACGGCTTCCAGGCGGTGGAATATCTCTTTCACTATGCCTGGCCCAAGGAGGAGCTGGCTGCTCACCTGCGCGGCAACGGCTTGCGGCAGGCGCTGTTCAACGCGCCGCCGGGCGACTGGGATGGAAACGAACGCGGCATCGCCGCGCTGTCCTGTTCGCGCGTGCATGTGATGGCCGGCCTCGTTCCGCAGGGCGCGGACCGCGCGCGCATGCGCGCCGTCTACGTCGAGAACCTGCACTGGGCCGCGCAGCAGGCGGCCGGCGCCGGCGTGACCCTGCTGATCGAGCCGATCAACACCCGCGACATCCCCGGCTTCTTCCTCAACCGCGAGGACGAGGTGCATGCCGTCGTCGAGGAGGTCGGCGCGCCGAATCTCAAGGTGCAGATGGATCTCTACCACTGCCAGATCGTCGAGGGCGACCTCGCGATTAAGCTGCGCCAATACCTTCCCACGGGCCGCATCGGCCATCTGCAGATCGCTGGCGTCCCCGAGCGCCACGAGCCCGACGTCGGCGAACTGAACTATGCCTATCTATTCAAGCTGATCGACGAACTCGGCTTCGACGGCTGGATCGGCTGCGAATACCGGCCCAGGAGCGGCAAGGAGAAGGGCGGAACGACGGCGGGACTGGGCTGGATGCCGCGCTAGCGGCGGAGATGGCGGGGCGTCTGCGCTACGAAGCAAGCGACGCGCCGCGGACGGCGCTCAGCGTGCGTTCAATGCAGCGCCTGCATGGAGCTGAGCTCAGCCTCCACCGAGGAGGCTTCGCTGCAATGCACGTGGGCGATGCGCCAGCCTTCGTGGTTTTGCAGCAGCACGTAGGTGGTGTGCACGAAGAGGTTGGCTTCGGTGGCGTTTTCGTCGAAGCGCAGCGCTTCGATGGCTTCGAAGATGAACACGCCGAGCGAGGAATGGCTGACGGTGGAGATGGCTTCGATCCAGATCACGCGCTCGGAGAGCAGCCGGTTCACCGCGTCGCGCAGCGCGGCCAGGCCGCTCACGCGCTGGCCGCCGGGCAGCACGCAGCTCACGCTGTCCTCGTCGAGCCATAGCTGCAGCGCCGCCTCCGGATCGCGGCGGCGCATGGCCTCGCGATAGGCGTCGAGCACGTCGTCGGCGGCTTCAAAGAGTCGGGCGAATCTCGGCATCGGTCGGTGGTCAGGGTTCGGGAAGCAGCGCCAGCACTTTCTCGGGTGCAATCCCGGTCAGGCAGCGTGTGTGTCCGAGCGGGCAGACCCGGGCGAAACAAGGGCTACATTCTAACTGTTGCCAGAGTATTGTGGCTCTTGGCGAGCGCGGCGGCGTGTGCCGCGGATCGCTTGAGCCGAAGACCGCCATCTGGGGCCGGCCCAGCGCCGCCGTCACGTGCATCAGCCCGGAATCGTTGCAGACGGCCATGTCGGCCCGCGCCAGGAGGGCGATGGCCTGATCCAGCTTGGTTTTGCCGCAGAGATTGGCGACCGTCACGCCATGTTCACGGCAGGCGTCGGCGATTTCCTGGCCGGCCGCCACGTCGCCGGGGCCGCCGAGCGCCGCGATCCGCAGTTCCCGGCCCTGGGCGCCTTCGCGGGCGTGCGCGAGCACCGCCAGCCGCGCGAAATGCGCCGCCGGCCAGCGCTTGGCGGGGCCGTATTCGGCGCCGGGGCACAGGGCGAGGAAGGGCTGGCCGTCAGCCAGGCCGAATTGCGCGGCGGTCTCGCGGACCTTGTCCGGCGCGATGTCGAGCCGCGGATCGGGCAGGGTTGGCGCCGCGTCGGCGGCCCCGTTTCCGAGTAGTGCGAGCAGCGCGTTGTAGCGGTCCACCATGGACACCGATCTGGCGGGCTTGGGCAGGCGGCGGTTGAGCAGGCCGACGCGCATTTCGCCGACGTAGCCGGCGCGCACGGGGATGCCGGCCACCCAGGGGATCAGCGCAGACTTGAGGGAATTCGGGAGGACGAGGGCCAATTCGTAGCCCTTCGCGCGCAGCGTGCGGGCAAAGCGCCAACGGTCCGCGAGCTGCAGCTTGCCGTGGATGAGGGTGACGGGAATGATGCCGGTGACGCCGGGCATGGCCGCGCAGACCGGCGTGACCCACGCAGGCGCGAGGACGTCGACGGGTTTGCCGGGATGGCGCGCGGCGATCGCCTCGATCAGCGGCTGCGCCATGAGCGCATCGCCGATCCAGTTCGGGGCGATGATCAGGACGCCGGGCATGCCCGGATCAATACCCCTTGAGCACCGTGCCGGGCTTGAGTTTGTACTCGGTGCCGCAGTACGGGCATTTGACTTCGCCGGCGTGGGCGATGTCGAGGAAGACCCGCGGATGGTAGTTCCAGCTCGGGGTCGTGCCGTTCGGGCAATGCAGAGGCAGATCCTCCGCGCCGACTTCAATCACCGTCTGTTGTGCGCTCATCAGTTTCTCGCTGCGAACCGGATGGGAAAGGCCGGGCCAGTCAGACCGGGCTGAGCCACTTGGCGTACTTCGGATTCTTGCCGCTGACCGCGCTGAAGAAGGCGTCCTGCAGGGCCTTGGTGACCGGGCCGCGGCGGTCCTTGCCGATCATGCGGTCGTCGAGTTCGCGGATTGGAGTGACTTCGGCGGCGGTGCCGCTGAAGAAGGCTTCGTCGGCGCAGTAGACCTCGTCGCGGGTGATGCGCTTTTCGCGGGTTTCGATGCCCAGGTCCTTCGCCAGCTCCAGGATGGAAGCGCGGGTGATGCCGTTCAGGCAAGAGGCCAGGTCGGGCGTGTAGACCACGCCGTCGCGCACGATGAAGACGTTCTCGCCCGAGCCTTCGGAGACGTAGCCTTCGGTGTCGAGCAGCAGGGCTTCGTCGTAGCCGTTGGTGGTGGCTTCCTGGTTGGCCAGGATGGAGTTGATGTAGTAGCCGCTGGCCTTGGCGCGCACCAGCGAGACGTTGACGTGGTGGCGGGTGAAGGACGAGGTTTTCACGCGGATGCCCTTCTCCAGGCCGTCCTCGCCCAGATAGGCGCCCCAGGGCCAGGCGGCGATGGCCGTGTGGATGGTGTTGCCCTTGGCCGAGACGCCCAGCTTCTCGGAGCCGATCCAGATGATCGGGCGGATGTAGCAGGACTTCAGGCCGTTGGAGCGCACGACTTCGCGCTGCGCGTCCATCAGGGTCTGGGCATCGTAGGGGACTTCCATCTGGAAGATCTTGGCCGAATCGAGCAGGCGGCGGGTGTGCTCCTGCAGGCGGAAGATGGAGGTGCCGGAGCTGGTCTCGTAGGCGCGCACGCCCTCGAAGACGGCCATGCCGTAGTGCAGCGAGTGGGTCAGCACATGGATGTTGGCGTCGCGCCAGTCCACGAGCTTGCCATTCATCCAGATCTTTCCGTCGCGATCGGCCATCGACATGAGGCTCTCTCCTGTTCCCTGTAAGTATTGCAAATGCGCAAGACCGAAAATTGTAATCCAAGAGGGGGTTTCTCCGGGCAGGAAGGGGCTGGCGGGCTATAATTTGCACTCTTTTTCATAGTTTCGCGGTTTCCGACCCGCGGATTTCCCAGCATGTCCTTCTTCCGCTCCAACCCAGGCTACGCCGCCTTCAAGGAGGGCTTCCTGGACGGGCAGGCGTCGCTTTCCCCCTATCTGCTGGGCATCGCCGCCTACGGCATCGCCACGGGCGTGGCCATGGCGAAGTCGGCGCTCTCGCTCTCACAGGCCATCCTGATGTCGGTCTCGGTCTACGCCGGCTCGGCCCAGCTGGCCTCGCTGCCGCTGATCGGGGCCGACGCGCCTACCTGGGCCGTGGCGCTCACCGCCACCATCGTCAATCTGCGCTTCCTGATCTTCAGCGCCGCGCTGCAGCCGCATTTCCGCCATTTACCGGTCTTGCGCCGGCTGACCCTGAGCTATTGCAACGTCGACAACAACTTCGTGCTCTTCATGTCGCGCTTCGGCGCCGAGAAGCGGCCGGAGAAGCGCGCCGGCGCCGGCCGCGCAGGGCGTGCCGGTCTCGCACAAGGAAGCTTTCTTCTACGGCATGTCCGTCTGTAACTGGGGCACCTGGCAGGTCTCGTCGATGGCCGGCATACTGCTCGCGCGGCAGATTCCCGACAACTGGGGCCTGACCTTCGTCGGCACCCTGGCGCTGATCGGCATGCTGCTGCCGCTGATGCTGGCGCTGCCCGGCGCGCTCACGGTGGCCACCGCCAGCGCTGTGGCGGTGGCCGCGCACAGCCTGCCCTAAAAGCTCAACCTGGTGCTGGCGGTGATCGCCGGCATCCTCGTTGGCGTCAAGTCTGAGGAATGGACGCAGGACCGCAAGACCGGCCGCCAGGCCGTCGGAAAGCCCGACGGGGAGGGCAGCCATGGATAAGTACGAGGTCTGGGCCATGGTCGCCTGCATGACCCTGATCACCTTCCTGACCCGCGGCTTCTTCCTGCTCATCGCCCACCACGCGGTGATCCCGCAGCGCGTGCAGCGGGCGCTGCGCTATGCGCCGGCCGCGGCGCTGGCCGCGATCATCGTGCCAGACCTGGTGCTCGGCGCCGGCGGCACGCTGAACATCGGCCTGGACAACCACCGGCTGATCACCGCGATCGTCACTTCGCTGTGCTTCGTGGTCCGGCGCGGCGTGATCCAGCTCATGCTGATTGGCATGCTTGCCTACACCGCGCTGCGGTTCTGGGCGTGAGCGCGCTGTTGTAAAATGCGCAATTTCCACGCCTGCTCGCCTTTCTCATGAGTTCCGTTCTTCGACTGTCCGACCTGATCGCCGCCGGCAAACTGTCCGGAAAACGCATCTTTATCCGCGCTGACCTCAACGTGCCCCAGGACGACGTGGGACGGATCACCGAAGACACCCGCATCCGCGCCTCCCTGCCCGCTATCGAGCAATGCCTGAAGGCCGGCGCCGCCGTGATGGTCACTTCCCATCTCGGCCGCCCCAAGGAAGGCGAATTCAAGCCCGAGGACAGTCTGGCTCCCGTGGCCGCGCGTCTGGCCGAACTGCTCGGCCGCCCGGTGCTGCTCGTCTCGGGCTGGCTCGACGCCGTGACGGTCGCGCCCGGCAACGTCGTGCTGCTGGAAAATTGCCGCGTGAACCCCGGCGAGAAGAAGGACGACGAAGCGCTCTCGCGCAAGATGGCCGCGCTGTGCGACGTCTACGTCAACGACGCCTTCGGCACCGCGCACCGCGCCGAGGCCACCACCCACGGCATCGCGCGCTTCGCGCCTATCGCCTGCGCCGGCCCGCTGCTCTCGGCCGAGATCGACGCCCTGGGCAAGGCGCTGCACAGCCCGGCCCAGCCTCTGGCGGCCATCGTCGCCGGCTCCAAGGTCTCGACCAAGCTCGCCATCCTCGAAACGCTGGCCGCCGAGGTCGACCAACTGATCGTCGGCGGCGGCATCGCCAACACCTTCATGCTGGCCGCCGGCCTGAAGATCGGCAAGTCGCTGGCCGAGCCTGACCTCGTTGGCAAGGCCCGTGAAATCATCGCCCTGATAGCCGGGCGCGGCGCGGCCGTGCCGATCCCCGTCGATGTGGTCTGCGCCAAGGAATTCGCCGCCGGCGCGGCGGCCACCGTTAAGGCCGCGACCGACGTGGCCGACGACGACCTGATCCTCGACATCGGCCCCAAGACCGCGGCCCAGCTCTCCGCCCAGCTCAAGGGCGCGGGCACTATCGTCTGGAACGGCCCGGTGGGCGTGTTCGAATTCGACCAGTTCGGCGAAGGTACCCGGACGCTGGCCCTGGCCATCGCCGAATCGAGCGCCTTCTCCATCGCCGGCGGCGGTGACACGCTGGCGGCCATCGCCAAGTACGACATCGCCGACAAGGTATCCTATATCTCCACCGGCGGCGGCGCCTTCCTCGAATTCCTCGAAGGAAAGACCCTGCCCGCGATCGACGTGCTCGCCAAGCGCGCGTCGGGTCAGGCGGTGCCGGCACGGACAACAAGACAGCGTAACCACAATTGAGAGAGTCTAGAGACATGATCCGGTCCACCAAAATCGTCGCCACCATCGGCCCGGCTTCCAACACGCTGGAAGTCCTCACCCGGATGATCGGAGCGGGCGTGGACGTGATCCGCCTGAATTTCTCCCACGGCATGGCGGCCGACCACCGCCACCGCGCTGAGCTGGTGCGCCAAGCCGCGGCGGCCTGCGGCCGCGAGGTCGCCATCATGGCCGACCTGCAGGGCCCGAAGATCCGCGTCGGCAAGTTCGAGCACAACAAGATCCAGCTCGCCCCCGGCGAAAAATTCACCCTGGACGCCGCCTTCGACGGCCTGGGAAGCCAGGAGAAGGTCGGCCTCGACTACAAGGACCTGCCGCGCGACGTGAAGCCCGGCGACGTGCTGCTCCTGAACGACGGCCTGATCGTGCTGACCGTGGACAGCGTCCTGGGCAGCGAAATACGCACCACCGTGAAGCTCGGCGGCGAGCTCTCCAACAACAAAGGCATCAACCGCCAAGGCGGCGGCCTCACCGCCCCCGCGCTCACCGCGAAGGACATGGAGGACATCAAGACGGCGATGGCCATCGGCATCGACTACCTCGCCATCTCCTTCCCCAAGTCCGCCACCGACATGGAGCTGGCCCGCCAGCTCGCCAACATCGCCTCCGATCCGCACGGCTACCGCGCCAAGCTCATCGCCAAGATCGAGCGCGCCGAAGCTATCTGCTCCGGCGTACTGGAAGAAGTCCTCGTCGCCAGCGACGGCATCATGGTCGCGCGCGGCGACCTGGCCGTGGAAGTCGGCAACGCCGCGGTGCCTGCGCTGCAGAAGCGCATGATCCGGCTCGCGCGCGAAGCCAACAAGCTGGTCATCACCGCCACACAGATGATGGAGAGCATGATCGTCAATCCGGTGCCCACCCGCGCCGAGGTCAGCGACGTGGCCAACGCCGTGCTCGACGGCACCGACGCGGTGATGCTCTCGGCCGAGACGGCGGCGGGCAAGTTCCCGGTGGAGACGGTCGAGGCCATGGCGGCGATCTGCATCGAGGCCGAGAAGTCGGAGGTGGTCCATCTGGACACCGACTTCCTAGAGAAGACCTTCACCCGCATCGACCAGTCCATCGCCTACGGCGCGCTGTTCACCGCCTACCACCTCGGCGCCAAGGCCATCGTCGCGCTGACCGACTCTGGCTCCACCGCGCTGTGGATGAGCCGCCATGCGTCGCACGTGCCCATCTACGCGCTCACGCGCAATCTCTCCTCGCAGCGCCTGATGAGCCTGTTCCGCAACGTCACGCCCGTGCGCATGCAAAGCAGCGACGACCGCGACACCTCCCTGCGCGAAGCCGAGGCGCTGCTCCTGGCCAAAGGCGTCGTGCAGCGCGGCGACTGCATCGCGCTCACCGTTGGCGAGCCCATGGGCCAGCCCGGCGGCACCAACACGCTGAAGATCATCCGCGTGGGCGAATAAGAGCGCCCACGCCAGGACCAGACATCCCCCAAGACGCCCAAATACCAAAGCATCCAGGAGATCACCATGCCTCTCGTATCCATGCGCCAGCTGCTCGACCACGCCGCCGAAAACGGCTACGGCCTACCGGCTTTCAACGTCAACAACCTCGAGCAGGTGCAGGCCATCATGGCCGCCGCCGATGAAGTCGGCGCGCCGGTGATCATGCAAGCCTCCGCGGGCGCCCGCAAATACGCCGGCGAAGCCTTCCTGCGCCATCTGATCTCCGCGGCGGTCGAGGCTTATCCGCACATCCCCGTCGTCATGCACCAGGACCACGGCCAGAGCCCGGCGGTGTGCATGGCCGCGATCCGCTCCGGCTTCTCGTCGGTGATGATGGACGGCTCGCTGGAGGCCGACGGCAAGAGCGTCGCCTCGTACGAATACAACATCGAGGTCTCGCGCGAAGTCGTCAGGTTCGCCCACGCCATCGGCGTCACCGTGGAAGCCGAGCTCGGCGTGCTGGGCTCGCTCGAAACCATGAAGGGCGACAAGGAAGACGGCCACGGCGCCGACGGTACGATGACCCGCGAGCAACTGCTCACCGACGTCGAGCAGGCCGCCGACTTCGTCAAGAAAACCCAGTGCGACGCGCTTGCAATCGCCATCGGCACCAGCCACGGCGCCTACAAGTTCACCAAGAAGCCCACCGGTGACATCCTCGCCATCGACCGCATCAAGGAAATCCACGCCCGTATCCCCAACACCCATCTGGTGATGCACGGCTCCTCCTCGGTGCCGCAGGAGCTGCTGGCCGAGATCCGCGAATTTGGCGGCGACATGAAGGAAACCTACGGCGTGCCCGTCGAGGAAATCCAGGAAGGCATCAAGCACGGCGTACGCAAGGTCAACATCGACACCGACATCCGTCTGGCGATGACTGGTGCGATCCGCCGCTACCTTGCGGAGAATCCCGGAAAATTCGATCCGCGCGACTACCTCAAGCCAGCCCGCGAGGCCGCCAAGCTCATCTGCAAGGCCCGCTACCTCTCCTTTGGCTGCGAAGGCCAGGCTGGCAAGATCAAGACGCTGCCGCTGGAAGCCATGGCCGACAAGTACGCCAAGGGCCAGCTCGCGCAGATCGTGCAATAGGGGAAGCGAAGGGAAAGGAACCGAAAGTGGCCCTCTATGAATCGACGCTGAAAAGCCTGCCGCTGCTCGGCCGCGGCAAGGTACGCGATAACTACGCCGTCGGCGACGACAAGCTGCTGATCCTCACCACCGACCGCCTCTCCGCCTTCGACGTGGTCCTGAGCGAGCCGATTCCCGATAAGGGCAAGGTGCTCAACCAGCTGGCCGACTTCTGGTTCGGCAAGCTCGGCCACATCGTGCCCACGCACGAGACCGGCGTGGCGCCCGAGAGCGTGGTCGCGCCCGGCGAAGTCGAGCAGGTCAGGGGCCGCGCGGCCGTGGTCAAGCGTCTCAAGCCCATCCTCGTGGAAGCGGTGGTGCGCGGCTATCTGGCCGGCAGCGGCTGGAAGGACTATCAGGCCAGCGGCGCGGTCTGCGGCGTGCAGCCGCCCGCCGGCCTGCGCAATGCGCAGAAGCTGCCGCAGCCGATCTTCACTCCGGCCGCCAAGGCCGAGCTGGGCGAGCACGACGAGAACATTAGCTTCGCCGAGATGGAAAGCCGCGTCGGCAAGGAGCTGGCCGCGAAGATCCGCAACGTGTCGATCCGCCTCTACACCGAGGCGGCCGAATACGCGGCCACGCGCGGCATCATCATCGCCGACACCAAATTTGAATTCGGCCTCGACGATCAGGACGTGCTGCACCTGATGGACGAGGTCCTGACCGCGGACTCCTCGCGCTTCTGGCCGACCGACGGCTACGAGGCCGCCTATGCCGAGGGCAAGAACCCGCCTTCCTTCGACAAGCAGTTCGTGCGCGACTGGCTCGAGACCCAGCCCTGGGCCAAGACGCCGCCCGCCCCGAAGCTGCCGGCCGACGTGCTGGCGAAAACCGCAGAGAAATACCGCGAGGCCCTGACCCGGCTGACCGGCCAGGGGCTCAAGTGATGAAGAAGAAGTTTGCCGCGGCGCTCGCCGTTCTGGCGTCCGCGTTCGCCGTGCAATCCGGCAAGGCGGCGGACGCCTGGCCGTCCAAACCCATCCGTTTCGTCGCGCCCTATCTGGCTGGCGGCACCACCGACCTCGTCGCCCGCACCCTGGGCCAGAAGCTGAGCGAGCGCCCTGGCCAGCCCGTGGTGATCGACAACCGCGACGGCGCGGGCGGCAATATCGGCATGGACAACGTCGCCAAATCCGCGCCCGACGGATACACCATCTGCATGGGCGCCATCTCCACCAATGCGCTCAATCCGCACGTCTACAAGAGCATGCCTTTCGATCCGCGCAAGGACTTCACCGCGATCAGCATGCTCGGCGTCTCGGCCCTCGTGCTCGAGGTCTCGGCCCCAACGTGCCGGTGAAGGACGTCGCCGAACTGATCCAGTACGCCAAGGCGCATCCGTGCATGACCTACAGCACCGCTGGCGTGGGCACCTCGATGCATCTGTCGGGCGTCACCTTCGCGCAGATGACCGACATCAACCTGATCCCCGTGCCCTACAAGGGCAGCATGCCCGGCATCCACGACATGCTCGGCGGCCATCTGCCGATGATGTTCGACAACCTGCCGGTTTCCGTCTCCTTCATCCGCGCGGGCAAGCTCAAGGCCCTGGCCGTCGCCGGCGCCAAGCGCTCGCCGGCCCTGCCCAACGTGCCGACCATGGCCGAGGCGGGCCTCAAGGACTATGCGATCGATCCCTGGTTCGCGGTGTTCGGCCCGGCCGGCATGTCCAAGGACGTGGTGCAGAAGCTGAGCCTCGAGATCAGCGTGGTGCTCGCGCTGCCCGACGCCGGCTTCAACGCCTACGGCTCCACGCCTGATGCGCTCAACGCCCTGCAGCACAGCGAATACGAGAAATTCCGCAAGATCGCGCAGAAGACCGAGATCTCGCTGGACTGACACACGCAGGCTGACACGGGGAACACCATGGCCGCATCCGCCAAGAAGAGCACCGCAAAGAGCAGCAGCAAGAGCAAGGCCGCGCCGGTCGTCGGCGTGGTCATGGGCTCGAGCTCGGACTGGAACATCATGCAGCACGCCGTCGCCGTGCTCGAGGAGTTCGGCGTGGCGCACGAGGCCCAGGTCGTCTCCGCGCACCGCATGCCCGACGAGATGTTCGCCTATGCCGAAGCGGCGCGGGGCCGCGGCCTGCGCGCCATCATCGCCGGCGCCGGCGGCGCGGCGCATCTGCCCGGCATGCTCGCCACCAAGACCACGGTGCCCGTGCTCGGTGTGCCCGTGCCGTCCAAGTATCTGAGCGGCGTGGATTCGCTCCATTCCATCGTGCAGATGCCCAAGGGCGTGCCGGTCGCCACTTTCGCCATCGGCGAGGCGGGCGCCGCCAATGCGGGTCTGTTCGCCGTGGCGCTGCTCGCCGCGGGCGACAAGGCGCTGTCCGCCAAGCTCGCCGCCTACCGCAAGAAGCAGACGGCCGCGGCCAAGTCCATGAGCCTGCCTCCCAAGGACGCCAAGTGAAAGCGCAAGCCTGGGCGAAGCGCCGATGAGCCAGCAACCCAAGACGCCGAAGAAGGCCGCCTTGCCTATCCTGCCCGGCGAATGGCTGGGCATCCTCGGCGGCGGCCAGCTCGGCCGCATGTTCGCCCACGACGCGCAAGCCATGGGCTACCGCGTCTGCATCCTCGATCCCGACGACAGCGCGCCCGCCGGCATGGCGGCCGACCGCCAGTTCAACGCCGACTACGACGACGAAGTCGCGCTCCAGCAGATCGCCACGCTGTGCCGCGCGGTGTCCACCGAATTCGAAAACGTGCCGGCGCGCTCGCTCGACATGCTCGCCAGCTCGGGCTGCCACGTGGCGCCGTCGAGCGCGGCGGTGTCGGTGGCGCAGAACCGCGTTGCGGAAAAGAAATTCCTCGCCTCCTGCATGGACGAGACCGGCATCGCGCCCGCGCCGCACTGGGTGATCGAGCATGCTGACGACATTGCCAACATTCCCGCGCGCCTGCTGCCCGGCGTGCTCAAAACCGCGCGCATGGGCTACGACGGCAAGGGCCAGGTCCGCGTCGACAGCAAAGAGGATGTGAGCGCCGCTTGGGAAGGCTTGAAGAAGGTGCCCTGCGTTCTCGAGCAGCGCCTGGCGCTCGCCTACGAAATCTCCGCGCTCGTAGCGCGCGGCTGCGACGGCGGGATGGCCAGCTATCCGCTTGCGCGCAACATCCACCGCAACGGCATCCTGCATCTGACCGAGGCGCCGGCTCAGGGCGTGGAGGAAGAACTCGCGCGCAAGATCGAGGAGGCCACGCGCATCGTCGCTGCGCGGCTCGACTACGTGGGCGTGCTCTGCGTGGAATATTTCGTGCTCGAGGACGGCAGCGTGGTCGCCAACGAACTCGCGCCGCGCCCGCACAATTCCAGCCACTACACGATGGACGCCTGCGCCACCAGCCAGTTCGGCCAGCAGTTGCGCGCCATGGCCGGCCTGCCCCTGGGCAGCACGGCGATGCGCGGCCACGCGCTGATGCTCAACCTCATGGGCGACCTCTGGTTTCCCGACGGCGCGCAGACCTTTCCCGAGGGCCGCCGCGAGCCGCCCTGGGAGGCGCTGCTCACCATCCCCGGCGCCTGCCTGCATCTCTACGGCAAGTCCGAGCCGCGTCCGGGCCGCAAGATGGGCCACGTGAATTTCGTCGCCGCCACGCCCGAGGCGGTGCGCGCCGCCTGCGGCGAGGCGCTCGCCCTCTTCGGGCTCTCCTGAGAGGCGGGCGGTGGCGGGGCGCGAACCAGAGGCCGGTGCCGATCATGCCGAGCGCGTGTTGCGCGCCGCGCATCTGCTGCAGGCCGGCGAACTCGTCGCCTTTCCCACCGAAACCGTCTACGGCCTGGGCGCGGACGCGTCCGACGCGCGGGCCGTCACCAAGATCTTCGCCGCCAAGGGTCGGCCCTCGGACCATCCGGTCATCGTGCACGTGATCGACGCCAAGGCGGCCGATGCCTGGGCCGCCGAAGTCCCGCCGCTGGCGCAGGCGCTGCTGCGCACCTTCGCCGACCTCAAGGGCGATCCGGCGGCGGGCGTCGCCGCGCCGTCGGCTAACAAATTCGGCAAGGTCTCGCCGACGGCGGCCGCGCACGTGTGCGCGGAATTTCCGGCAGGCCATCGGCCGCCGGTGGAAGTGCTCGACGGCGGTCCGTCCGACGTCGGCATCGAATCGACCATCCTCGATCTGTCGCGCCTGGAGCGGGTCGGCGGCCCGGTGCTGCTGCGTCCCGGCGGCGTGAGTGCGCGCCAGATCGCCGAGGCCTGCGGCGTGATGCCGCTGCCGCCCGACGTGCAGGCGCCGCGCGCCTCGGGCACGCTCACCGCGCACTACGCGCCGAGCACGCCGCTGTATCTTGCCGACAGCAAGCAGATCCGCGAGACGCTCGCCGCGCTCGCCGAACCCAGCTACGCACACGCCCTCTAAGCCACGCTGCGCGAAATGGATTCGCTGGGGCTGGATCGCATCCTCGTGGAGCGCCCGCCCGCGGACGCCGGATGGGATGGCGTCAACGACCGTCTCGGCCGCGCCGCCGCGGCTTTCTATGGCACCTGAGCCGTACCCGAGCGGCGTCCTCTTCTCCAGCTCGTTCCGTCGCTGCCCGTCCGGGTTTTCGCCCTCCGCCGGTCTTCCGCATTCTCGACAAATTCAGGAGTTCGTCCGAACCTCCGCTGATTTTGTATGCATTTCCTAGGGTAGGCTCTGCTAGCGTTCAAGCTTGCCAGGCCGCACCACGGAAGGCGCGGCGGGATGCCCTGCATTCCGCGCTGCGAAAAAAATACAAAATGGAGGCGATATGGTAGGCAATCAGGCTTGGAGGCAGGCGGCGCGCGCAGCCGCGTTGGCGGGTGCATGGATCATGTCTGGCGCGGAACTTGCGCAGACCTGGCCGAGCAAGCCGATCCGCATCGAAGTGGGCTTCGCGCCCGGCGGTGGCACCGACATCGTGGCGCGCGCGATCGCGCCGAAGATGGGCGAGATCCTCAGCCAGTCTATCATCGTCGAGAACAAGGCGGGCGCGGCCGGCACCATCGCCGCGGACTTCGTCGCCAAGTCCGCGCCGGACGGCTACACGCTGCTGATGGGCCACTCCAACTCCAACGCCATCTCGCTCTATGTACTGAAGGTGCCCTACAACCCGACGACGGATTTCACCGCCATCACCTACGTCGGCTACGTGCCCAACGTGCTGGCCATCCATCCCTCACTGCCCGCCAAGATCGTGGCCGATCTGGTGGCACTCGCCAAGGCCAAGCCAGGCATCTACACCTACGGCTCCTCGGGCATCGGCAGCACCCAGCATCTGGCGGGCGCGCTCTTCGGCAAGATCGCCGGCGTGGACATCAACCACGTTCCCTACAAGGGTAGCGGCCAGGCCATCGTTGACCTGCTCGCCAACCAGATCACGATGAACTTCGACACCATGCCGCCGCTGCTCGAGCACATCCGCGCCGGCAAGCTGCGCGACCTGGCGATCTCCACGCCCAAGCGCCTGCCGCAGCTGCCCGACGTGCCGACCTTCACCGAAGTGGGCATCAACGGCTTCGACGTCACCAACTGGTATTCGGTGATGGGCCCGAAGAACATGCCGCCGGCCGTCGTCGCCAAGATCGACGCCGCTATGCAAGCTGCGGTGAACGACCCCACCATCAAGGCCACGCTCGATGCCCAGGGCGTGCAGTTCAGCAGCACGGTGACCACGCCCGCGGCCTTCACCGACTTCGTCAAGGCCGAGAACGCCAAGTACGCCAAGTACGCCAAGCTGGTCAATGACCTCAATGTCAAGGCAGATTGAGCGCAATCTCCATCCTTCTCTGAAGCCTCGCAGAATGAACGCACCCGCTGACAGTTCCACCGTCTCCTCCCGTCCGCTGCCGCTCGCCGGCGTGCGCGTGCTCGACGTCTTCCAGGTCATGGCCGGCCCCTGTGCCTGCATGATGATGGGCGACCTCGGTGCCGAGGTGATCAAGGTGGGGCCGCCAGGCACGGGCGACCAGATCCGCCATGCGATGGGCTTCAAGATGAAGGGCGAGGACAGCATTGGCTTCCTCAACATGAACCGCAACAAGCGCAGCATCGGCATCAACCTCAAGTCCGAGGCGGGCCGCGATCTGTTCTTCAAGCTGGTGAAGGAAGCCGACATCCTCGTGGAGAACTACCAGCCCGGCGTGATGAAGAAGCTGGGCTGCGGCTACGACGTGTTGTCCAAGATCAATCCGGCGCTCGTCTACGTGAGCATTTCCGGCTTCGGCCAAAGCGGCCCCTGAGCCGACCGGCCGGGCTTCGACCTGATGGCGCAGGCCATGTCGGGCGTGATGAGCGTGGCCGGCCACGGCGACGGCCGGCCGGTGAAGGCGGGCGTGCCGATGGCCGACATCGGCTGCGCGCTCTTCGCCACCTATGCCGCGCTGGCCGCCTATATCGGCCGCCTGAACACGGGGCTTGGCCAGTACATCGACGCCTCGCTCTTCGATTCCGCGCTGGCCTTCTCCATCTGGGACGCCAGTGAATATTGGGGCACCGGCAAGACGCCCGTGGCCCTCAGGACGACCAACCGCATAAGCGCGCCGTATCAGGCGATGCAAGCGCGCGACGGCTGGTTCGTGATGGACGCGACCAACAACAAGCTCTGGGACGCGCTGTGCAGGAAGATCAGCCGCGAGAACCTGCTGGCCGACGAGCGCTACAAGACGATCGCGCTGCGCCTGGCGAACCGCGAGGTGCTGATCGACGAGCTGGAAAAGACCTTCAAGCAGAAGGACGCCGAAACCTGGGTGGAGGAGCTTCTCGCCGCCGGCCTGCCCGCCGGCCCCATCCTCGACTATCCGTGCGATTTCTACAGCGAGCACGGCAAGCACCGCCGGATGCGTATGGAGATCGCAAGGTGCCCAACATCGGCTTCGCGGTGAAGCTGCACGGCACGCCGCAGCAGGTGCGCCGCCATCCACCGCTGCTCGGCGAGCACACCGAGGAGATCCTCAAGGAGCTCGGCGTGGACGCGGCCGTCTGCAGGCCGGCGGAGCGTTCGACGCATGAGCGCGGCACGGGATTCGGGCGCGGCCGTCAATCCGCAGGGTGAGGTGCATCTGCGCATCGAGGCGCTGGAGCACGGCAAGGCCGCCTACGTCACCTTCGACCGTCCGCAGGCGCGCAACGCGATGACCTGGCATATGTACGAGCGCCTCGGGGCGATCTGCGACGCGCTCGCCGCCGACAAGGGCGTGCGCGTCGCGGTGTTCCGCAGCGCGGGCGGCAAGGCCTTCGTCGCCGGAACCGACATCGAACAGTTCAAGGCCTTCAAGCGGGGACAGGAGGACGGCTCGGACGGCGTCGCCTTGACGCCACAGTCGCCGCGGTCGATGGCTATGCCGTGGGCGGCGGGCTGGCGATCGCCACCGCCTGTGACTTCCGCATCGCCGCGCCGGGCTCGAGCCTGGGCGCGCCGATCGCGCGCACGGTGGGCAACGGCATCTCGCCGGGCAACGTCGCGCGGCTCACGGCGGCCTTCGGCCATGCGCGCGTCAAGCGCATGCTGCTGCTCGCTGAACTGCTCGGCGCGGACGAGGCGCTGGCCAGCGGCTATCTGCTGCAGATCATGGAGCTGGCGGTGATGGAGGATGCGCTCAGCGCGCTATGCACCAAGCTCTCGGCGCTGGCGCTGCTCACGCAATATGCGGCCAAGGAAACGTTGCGCTGCCAGTTGCTTGCCAATCTCCCGGATTGTTCGGACCTGATTCGCCTTTGCTACGGCAGCGGCGACTTCCGCCGCGACATCGAGGGCTTCATGTCCGGCCAGGCGCCGAAGTGGAAAGGCGAATAAATACGCAAACTGCGTAAAGCGCGGCACTATTGATCCGGCGCTTAAACATTGAACTTATTGAGTGATATAGAGTCGGCATGTTGCATGGAAAAAATCGACTCGAGAACGCTGCCGGTAGCCGCCCTGAACGAACGGCGCCGACGTGTGGTGAAAATGCGGCTGGATGGCGTGAGCCTGAAGGACGCGGCGGCGCAATGCGAGATGTTGTGCAGACGGTCATTGCTGCGGTGAAGGCGTATCGCGCGGGCGGGTGGAAGGCCCTCGACGTTGAGCGCCCCGGGCGCCCGCAGGGTACGGGCAGAACGCTGACGGCGGAGCAGGAGTGCGAGGTTCAGCGGCTGATCCGCGACCGCACGCCCGACCA